>NZ_BAAJYQ010000019.1:0-168735 GCF_057543815.1 Lacrimispora sp. YZC11
TCTCCCTGCGGACCTGTTGGACCAATATCCCCTTGCGGACCCGTTGGACCCGTAACTCCCTGCAGGCCGATTGGTCCCGTCGGACCAGTTGGACCAATGTCCCCTTGCAGACCGGTTGGGCCTGTTACTCCCTGCGGGCCGGTTGGACCGATATCCCCTTGTGGGCCCGTTGGACCTGTATCTCCCTGCGGTCCGGTTGGACCAGTAACTCCCTGCAGACCGGTTGGACCTGTCGGACCTATTGGACCCACATCTCCTTGCGGGCCAGTTGGACCTGTATCTCCCTGCGGGCCAGTTGGACCAATGTCTCCTTGCGGACCGGTTGGGCCTGTTACTCCCTGCGGGCCGGTTGGTCCCGTATCTCCCTGCAGACCGGTTGGTCCAGTAACTCCCTGTATGCCGGTTGGACCTGTATCTCCCTGCGGACCCGTTGGACCAATATCCCCTTGCGGACCCGTTGGACCCGTAACTCCCTGCAGGCCGATTGGTCCCGTCGGGCCAGTTGGACCAATGTCCCCTTGCAGACCGGTTGGGCCTGTTACTCCCTGCGGGCCGATTGGACCGATATCCCCTTGTGGACCGGTTGGACCTGTTACACCCTGTAGACCTATTGGGCCTGTATCTCCCTGCGGACCGGTTGGACCCGTCGGACCTATTGGACCGATGTTTCCTTGTGGACCGATTGGGCCTGTATCTCCTTGCAGGCCGGTTGGACCTGTGTCTCCCTGCGGACCAGTTGGACCTGTAACCCCCTGCGGACCGGTTGGACCTGTGTCTCCTTGTGGGCCGGTTGGACCTGTGTCTCCCTGTGGACCAGCTGGGCCAGTAACCCCCTGCGGGCCTATTGGACCAATATCCCCTTGAGGACCAGTTGGACCCGTAACTCCCTGCAGGCCGATTGGACCCGTGTCTCCCTGCGAGCCAGTTGGACCTGTCGGACCGGTTGGACCAATGTCTCCTTGTGGGCCGATTGGGCCTGTTACTCCCTGCGGGCCTGTTGGACCTGTGTCTCCCTGCAGACCGGTTGGACCTGTAACCCCCTGCGAACCGGTTGGTCCCATGTCTCCCTGCGAACCAGTTGGGCCTGTTACTCCCTGCGAACCGGTTGGTCCCATGTCTCCCTGCGAACCAGTTGGGCCTGTTACTCCCTGCGGGCCGATCGAACCCGTGTCTCCCTGCGGTCCGGTTGGACCAATATCCCCTTGCGGACCCGTTGGACCCGTAACTCCCTGCAGGCCGATTGGACCCGTTGGACCCGTAGACCCCTGCGGACCGACTACTCCTTGCGGACCCATTGGGCCTGTGTCTCCCTGCGGACCCGTTGGACCTGTCACTCCCTGTGGACCTATTGGGCCCGTAGACCCTTGAGAGCCGGTTGGACCGATATTTCCCTGTGGGCCAGTTGGACCTGTGTCTCCTTGTGATCCCGTTGGACCGGTAGCTCCTTGAGAGCCCGTTGGGCCGATAATTCCTTGCGGACCCGTTGGACCTGTCACTCCCTGTGGACCCGTAGCTCCCTGTGGGCCGGTTGAGCCTATTACCCCTTGCTGTCCTGTTGGACCTATTGGACCTATCGCCCCCTGTGAACCCGTTGGTCCTGTTACTCCCTGCGGGCCCGTAGGACCCGTTGGACCTGTCACTCCCCACGGGCCGGCAGGACCCGTTGGGCCAGTTGGCCCCATTGGACCAGGGCAGCCCCTTGGTCCCATAGCTCCCAGCGGACCTGTTGGCCCCGTTGGACCTGGGCAGCCTCTTACTCCTTGCGGACCGACTGGCCCTCTGGGACCTTGCATACCTATTTCACCTTTCGGACCTGGACGCCCCGTATCCCCCTTGGGACCCGTTGGGCCTGTAGGACCCATGGAACAGCAGCCCCGGTTGCATCTGCAACTTTTTTCTGAGCATTCCTGTTTTATCAGCGCCGGGTTATCTTCATGGCTATCACTGGCATTTTGCATATTATGACACCCTTTCTAAAGATTCCTAAAGGAACATATTATAATGTCAGCAATAATACGTTCCATTTTTAAGGAACTATTGATTTTTGCGCGGCTGCAATGATGTTATAATTGCTTTTTAGCCGTTCATTATCGGGTGCATATTTAAGAGCATTCTTTGCGTGTTCCAGGGATTCGTCCAGCATACCCAGCCAATAAGCAGATATGGAGCAAAAATCATCGAGAGTATAATCCCAGGAATATCCCATATTGACAAAGGTCCTTGATTTTTCCTTGATTTTCAAAGCTTCTTTTGTCAAAAAATACGTCATCGACCAGTCTTTTAATTCATAGCACATTTTTGAGAACTCCGCATAGGTATCACGAATGTCCGGCACTTCAGCAATGGCTTTATAATACCAGGCGTAAGCCCCTTTCAAGTCTCCTATTTTATAGCAGGATTTTGCAATCCAGCGCATCGCGGCACATCGTTCATCATTCCATACGGCAGCCGGCAAAGCAAGATATTCCTTAAGTGTATCAATGCATTCTTGCCACTGGCTCTTATACATATATTCTCTTCCAAGATAGTACCGCATCCTCTCATCATCCGGAGCCTCCTTCACAGCAAGCTCCAAGAGGGGAAGATATGAACCCCGGGATTTTTCGGGATCCGGGTAATGGCTGAGAATCATTTCTTCGATATATATGGTTTCAACGGGCAAATTTCCCGTATATTGGAGAAACTCATGGACAGGACATTTCCAGCGGAATCCTTGCCGGCTATGCACTTTAAAATAATAAAATTGAATGTCAGGAGTCCCATCTTCCTTAAGACTCCAGTTATAAAGGTATCTTCCCATTTTTGCGGATGGTATGGAACTTTTCGGACTATGATTAAGCCACGCTTCCTCCAGCTTGTTACGCCAGCCTGGCTCAAACAATTCATCTAAGTCCGTACAGACGCAGATGTCTATATCCTCAGGGACATGATCCAGGGAAATATTCCGCGCTGCATCGAACCTCCACGGCTTTACTATATCCACATATACAACCGCGCCACGTTCTTTCAATTTTTCAACGGTCCCATCATCGGAGCCGGTATCAGTGACAACAATTAAGTCAGCCTCACTCATAGAGTCCATCCACTTATCTACAAACCGGACCTCATTTTTGCAAATGGCATAAACACAGATTTTTAGTTTCATGAGGATCCCTCCGCCTTTTCCTGTTTTTTGATCCTGTCCTCGATCATAAGCAGGTTGTTTTGCAGCCTTTTGTTAGAGGAGTCCATGCCTAAGGCTTTCTGGGCATAGTCCTTGGCTTTCTCATACATTCCCATGTTATAAGCACCGATGGAACCGTAATCATACAAAGCAAATCCCCAGCTTTCGGACTCTACCAGATAGCTGCCCGAACTTTTCGTAATTGTTAATCCTTTTTCTGCCATGGCATAGGACAGAGGCCAGTTTTTTTCCTTATAGGCTGATTTTACCAGCGCCAGATATGGCTCCCGGGCATCCGGACATTCTGCCAAAGCCCGGAAAAGCCATGATCTGGCTTCTTTCATATTTCCCTTCTCTTCATAACACTGTGCAATAAAGCGCATGGATGCACTTCTCTCCTCATTCCATCTAGCCGTTGGGATGGAAAGATGTCTTTCCAGTGTTTCAATTCCCTTATCAAAATTTCCATGATACACATATTCTCTTCCAAGCCAGAACACAGATCTGTCATCAAGCGGGTTTTCCTGAACTGATAATTCCAGAAGAGGAAGGTACTGGCTTCTTGGCTTTGATAAATCCGGATAATGATTGAGGACCAATCCATTGATCCATGCAGTTTGTTCAGGACCTGCACCGCTGTATTCCATGACCTCATGAACCGGATGTACCCAGCGGTAGTTATTCCGAATGTGGATCTTCTCCATGGGATACTGCTTTTGAGGGGTGCCGTCAGAATTACAGGCAAATGTAAATAAGTATCGTGCACGAGTATATTCCGGCTTCCATTGGTCTTCCAGTTTTTTTCGCCAACCTGGCTCAAAGACCTCATCCAAATCGTTCGAAACACAGATGTCCGCATCCTCGGGGACATGGCTTAAAGCCACATTACGGGCCGTGTCAAAACGCCATGGCGATATAGTCTCTTCATAAACGATGGCTCCTCTTTCCCGAAGCATTTCAACCGTACGATCGGTTGAGCCTGTATCCGTCACAATGACAGCATCGGCTTCGGATACGGCATCCATCCAGCGGTCTACAAACTGTTCTTCGTTTTTACTGATTGCATATACGCAAATTTTATATTGGCTCACTTCCACAGACTCCTCCAGACATTTTAATGCCTTACTTTATTCTACTAAATTCAATATATGCATCTTGCAGCCCATCCTGTGATGAAACGGCTTTTATGAGCAAGTGTTTCAAGTACTTTCAATCATAAGTGTCTGTCTATGTGGGGCGAACAAAAAAGCCGGTATAATGCCGGCCCCAGAGTGTAACAAAGTGATTATAAATAATTGAATACAAAGAAGGCAAATACATACAAAGGAAAGGCGCGGACACATCGTATTTAATTCAACATTATATGGATAATATGCAATTCATGCATTCAATATAAAAACAAAATGAGAAGTTCCACCAACTTCTCACTTTTACTTAACCCCATAGACAATTTGAGATTTTTATCTTGTTTTGAAAGCTTATAATTAAAAATATCTTTGGTATTCTTCAATAGGAAAAGAATTTTCTAATCCCAGCACTCTTGGCCATAAACCTGTATCATCAATAATAAAACCCATGATCATTCCCATGTGGCTATGTAAATGCCTGAACTGCGCCAAAATCAAAGTAAACCTATTATATTCACAATCCGGCGGCGAATCCAATAGTTGATCATCTGTTAATTGAGAAAGGTAAGTTTTTATTTTTATATCAATATCAGAAAAATAATGATTTATTTCTTCTCTTAAAAGATATTTGCTTGGAATTACATCTAAGCTGTTCAAGTCCTTTTCATGTATATCAGGCTCTGTATAGTCTTTATCTCCCGGATTGACAAACCATAGATCCAGGGAATGAAGCATGTGGTAAATATGTTTCCAACAAGGCATTTCACAATACGCTTTATTCCATAACTCATCTGGTACACAATCAATTACATTTTTCACTTCCCATAAAGCCCGGTATGTCTGGTCTTTTATAATTTCAACTAATAAGTTCTCTTCCATATCCATACCACCTTTCAAAATCAATATTGGTCTGTGTTATAACATAATGGGAAATCCACGCAATACGTCTGACTTGTTTTTTCCTATTCAACGGATCTGCAAATAGAAAGCTTGTGAATGTTGCGGATTTTATAATGAAAATATGGATTTAATATCTCTCCGTAATTTTTTAGCAACAGCATTGATCATTAATTCTTCTACCGCCGAAACACTTGCAATAAAACAAACCAGAATAGTCGCCGCAGATAGACCTAATCCGACATAAAGAAATGGAAAGGAAAACAAAGCGATGCCTGTTAGCTTATTCGCATAAGTGTGTAAAAATGCCGGCTGTTTATAGCGTACAAAGCCAACCCCTAACGATACCAGGCGAACAACAGCAATCACAGCTATCCAGGATATACCCCATAAAGGCAATTTAAAATTGGGAATAAATATAGACAACAGAACTGTTACCATGAAAAGATCTGCAATGCTATCCAGAACCTGGCCATTTTTGCTTGCGGCATTCATCTTCCGCGCAATCATTCCGTCCAGAACATCACTGATGCCGCACAAAAAATAAATCATGAGAAATTGTCCTGAAAATGGTTCTACAACAAGCAAAACCAAGGTTCCTAAAATTCTTGCTATTGTAATTAAATTAGGGATGTTCTTCATCTGAACCTCCAGTACTCCAACAAAATAAGATCCCACAGCCTGAAGCCGGCATTACGCCGGCTTATCTTACGGTCCGTGGCTGTACTCACAATTATTATTCAAAAGTCTCCACGCCATATACCAATTCATAGATTTCTTTCTTATATGGCTTGAATTCCTCTTCCGTCATAAGTTTTCCATAACTCATTATCAACAGTGGAATAGGCTTATCGTCAGGCTTTAATGGCATCTGCTCATAGTAAAAGGAATTGGAATGAAATCCCAGCCTTTCATAAAATCCTTCCCTGCTTCTGGTCATGGGATCCTTCTCCGTAATTGGTTCTATTTCCAGAAACACATGCTTTTCCGACTCTTCCATAACCTCTTCCACCAACTGTTTTCCATATCCTTTTCCCCTGCATACTTCCGTTGTGGCCAGATGCTCCATAAAAACACAGGTGGGAAGATCCCAGTATCCCAGAAAGGCCACAATTTTTTCTTCCTCCTCTATTACCCGGACTTTATAACAGGGATTACCGAAAACCCTTTTCTGATCGTCTTTTGTCCGGCGCTCAATACCAGGAAATGATTCCTTATAAATATGGTATATTTCCTCAAAATGGGTCTGCGGGTTCTTTAACAACATAATATCAATCTCCTAATCTTTTATCTATTATTGTTTCTGCCTTTAAGTGTAACATTTCCTGTGAAAAGAAGCAATGGAAAAGCCTGCCCCTTCTTACCGGGGCAGGCTGCTTTTCATTTTATTTAATAGTAATTCTGCCCTGACCTGCAGGATTTGCATAATCAGCACCTACATTGCCGCCTAAATTGCTGCGGATGTAAGTGGAAAGCAAATCTACATCAGTCAAGACATCATCCCGGATTACCTTGCTTCCCTTAAACATGGTCATGCCATCACCGGCAGACTTTAACATGTAGTTATGGGAGGCTACGGTATACGTCTTGTTCACATCAAGAGGGGCGCCGCCTACCATGATATCGGATACCCGGTATGCACCGTTTACTTTCACAAAATTGTCTTTTTCATCTACCTGGACATTGGATGCCTTGGAGGTATCGATGGTATAGGTAAGACCTGATACATGCAGGAAACCACCGTTCTCCTTCGGGCAGTTCCGGGAAGCCATTTCCAGGGCATCCTTGATCTGCTGGCCGGTTGCCTCTACAACACAACCCATATTACCGAATGGGAACACGGTAAGGGTATCATTGTATGTAATATTGCCGGCCTTAATGTTGGCTCTGATGCCGCCGCCATTGGAAAGGCCGATTTCTGCTCCAAGCACATAGCGGTATGCGTCCGCAGACAGATCACCAAGGTTTGTCTCCGCACTTCTGACCGCACGGTTTCCGGTTGCAGGGTCATTGACCGTAAGCTCAACATCCGTATGCCCGATCACAGTCTTTAATGTCTCATTGTACTGAGCCTGAATCACCTTAATGAATTTGTCTGTATCATAGTCAACGGCCTTTCCGTCAACTGTGACAGCGCTTTTTCCAGGAATTACAAGCTGGATTCCAACAGTCAGAACATTAGGATCCTTGATCTTATCTCTATTTGCTTCATAGATTTCATTCCAACGGTTATAGGAGCCTAATTCTCTCTTTGCGATCCGGCTTAAGGAATCTCCATTTTTTACTGTATAAGCGCTGGTACCTGCTCCTGCCGGAACCTGGGAAACCAGTTCGCTGGAAATCGTTCCATCCGTGTGAAGTGTCAGTTTTCCGATGTTCTTTAGCTTTGTACCTGTCTGGGTAAGAAGCACATCCTGGCCATCCTTATTCTTTAAGTACTTTCCATATTCCTCATGGGAATGGCCGTCGATTAATGCATCAATACCTGTGGTATTCTTAATTACGTTATCAGAGGTCCAGCGGTCTGTTGTCCCGTTTTCGCCCAGATGGCCTACCAGGATTACATAATTAGCCCCTTCCGCTTTTGCACTGTTTACAGAAGACTGTATCTGGTTATAGAGTCTTTGTCCATTTTCATCTTCACAAAAACCGTAAATGTAATTTCCGTTTCCATCCTGGAAATAAGCTGGAGTGGATTTGGTAAAGCTTTCCGGTGTGGTAGCACCCACAAACGCAACTTTGGTATCTCCATATGTAAAAATCTTATAGGGAGCAAATACCGTGGAACCAGTCCTTAAATCCATAAAATTGCTGGAATAGTAGCCGCAGCTTAACTTTCCTGCCAGTTCCAGAAAACGGGGCATCCCATAATCGTACTCATGGTTGCCCGGCACTGCGAAGTCATAACCGACCTTATTCATAATGTCGATCAAATACCCTCCATCCGACAACGTTCCAATGGGTGCGCCCTGAATGGCATCTCCGGCGTCAATCAGCGTCACATAAGGAGTCTGGGCCTGCATCTCTTTCTTATAGAGAGCCAGTCCCGCATATCCTATGTTTTCGTCTACACCGCAGTGGACATCGTTGGTATAGAGAACCACGATATCCCGGTCTGCCGCCAGAGAGGAAAAGGATATGCCTGTTGTCAGGGACAGGACCATGAGCAGGGCCAGCCATAGTGACAGAAACTTTCTTGTCTTACTTCCTTTCATTTTAAAACCCTCCTTTTGAAAAGTACATTTTCCTCTATTATATCAGATAAATGTAAAAATAGTATATAATCTTTGTGATATTTTAAAATTATTTATTCATTTTCACGGGTTTCTTATTAATCCCGAAATTATAAACACAGAAAAGGGATGCCTCCTCTGCCTTAAGCTGACACTTTAAGCAGAGGGGCACCCCTCATGACTCAATTATTCCTTTTCTTCGCTTATTTCTATTCCCAACTCCACAAGCTGCTTTGGATCTACATTTGAAGGCGCTTCTGTCATAAGGCAGGAAGCATCTTTTACCTTAGGGAATGCGATCACATCCCGGATGCTGTCTGCACCTACCATCAGCATGACCACACGGTCCAGACCGTAAGCAAGTCCAGCGTGAGGCGGAACTCCATATTTAAACGCCTCCAAAAGGAAGCCGAACTGATCCTGAGCCTGTTCCTTTGTAAAGCCCAGCACTTCAAACATCTTGGACTGGATATCGCTCTGATGGATACGGACAGAACCTCCGCCAAGTTCCGTACCGTTTAACACGATATCATATGCTTTAGCACGGACAGCGCCTGGATTGCTGTCAATTAACGCCCAGTCTTCGTCCATAGGCATGGTAAATGGGTGGTGCATCGCAGTAAAGCGGCCCTGCTCTTCGGAATACTCAAGCAGCGGGAATTCCGTTACCCACAAGAACTTAAAGTCATCCTTTTTCAGAAGATCAAGCTGTCTTGCCAGCTCCAGCCTTAAGTTGCCTAATACGTCAAATACCACTTTATCCCGGTCTGCCGCAAATAAAAGTAAGTCTCCCGGCTTTGCCCCCATTGCATCTGCCAGAGTGTGAAGCTCTTCCTCTGACATGAATTTTGCAAAGGAGCATTTATAGGTTCCGTCTTCATTTACAGCCAGATAAGCCAGACCCTTGGCACCAAAGCCTTTTGCATATTCCACCAGGGCGTCGATTTTCTTACGAGGCATAGCTCCCTGTCCTTCGGCATTGATACCGCGGACAGAACCGCCGTTTTCAAGTGCGCCTTTGAATACTGCAAATTCCGTATCCTTTACTACATTTGAAACATTTTTAAGTTCCATTCCGAAACGCATATCAGGCTTGTCAGAACCAAAGCGGTCCATGGCTTCTTTCCAGGTTATTCTCGTAATCGGAAGCTGGATATCAAATCCAGTGATTTCCTTAAATAATTTCACTAACAGCCTTTCATTGACTTCCAGCACATCTTCCACATCCACAAAGGAAAGCTCCATATCGATCTGGGTAAATTCCGGCTGTCTGTCAGCACGTAAGTCCTCGTCACGGTAGCATCTTGCCAGCTGGAAATAACGGTCATAACCGGAACACATCAGCAGCTGCTTAAAAAGCTGGGGAGACTGGGGAAGTGCATAGAAAGATCCTGGGTGGACACGGCTTGGAACCAGATAGTCCCGGGCGCCTTCCGGAGTGCTCTTAATAAGAGTCGGTGTTTCGATCTCTAAAAAGCCCTCTTCCGCCAAAAATGCCCTTGTTAAGGTAGCAACCTGGCTTCTCACCCTGATGTTCTTCTGGATATCCGGCCTTCTAAGATCCAGGAAACGGTATTTTAATCTCAGTTCTTCCTTTGTCTTGCTGTTCTCTTCGATGGGGAAGGGAGGTGTTTCGGATTCGGAAAGGATCCTTAAGCTCTTTGCCCGTACTTCAATGGCGCCTGTAGCCAGGTTTTCATTAACGCCTCCTGCCCTTGTTTCCACTTCGCCGGTCACTGCGATGACAAACTCGCTTCTTAATTTTTCAGCCTTTGCAAAGCTCTCAGCTCCGCAATCGCTTTCCTCAAAAATGATCTGCAGAATTCCGGAACGGTCTCTTAAATCAACAAAAATGATCCCTCCCTTATTTCTGCTTTTCTGTACCCAACCCATAACCGTTATTTCACTGCCCACATTGGCCTTTGTAACCTCTGTGCATCTATGGGATCTTTTTAAGCCTAACATTGACTCTGCCATAATTTCCTCTTTCCTGCCCAAAGGGCATATAAATATGCCCTTTGGGCGTTCCTCCTGATATATTTACTTAAGTGTATCGCTTAACGAACTTCCTTGTAAAACTCTTTAAACAGCGTATAACCTTCCTTCTGAAGGCTTTCTTTCTGGAACTTTTTATTTTTGTTCATCTGGGAAACCAGAACGGTCACGCCTTTTGCCCGTTCTTCCATTGCCTCTTTGATCGCTCCGTTCATCACATCATCACTTACACCCTTTTCGATTAAAAAGGCCACCTTTTCTTCTTTTCCGGGAACCGTAAAGCCCTCATCCATCAGGATGGTGATGATCCGCTCAAATCCAATGGAAAAACCGCAGGCAGGCGTATCCATGCCTGTGAATTTTCCGATCATCTTATCGTAGCGGCCGCCGCCTCCTACGGAGCCAGGAAAACCGTCTACCTGGATCTCAAAAATGGTTCCGGTGTAGTAAGACATTCCTCTCACCAGGGTGGGATCGAACACGATGTGAAACTGGCTGGTGGAAATCTGGCTTACACTGTCAATAATAGCCGCCAGGTTTTCCGCCTGTTCCTGATCCATCGCATCCTTTAAGACGTTGCCCAGACTGCGTACTCCGGCAGCATCCGGGGTCGCCGACTCAAAAAGAGATAAATATTTTTTGATTTTTCCCTCATCATAACCTGCTTCTGCCAGCTCCCTTGCCACGCCATCCATACCGATCTTGTCCATCTTATCCAGAATGATGAACACCTGGTCGTAAGCTTCTTCCGGGAAGCCGCAGAAAGCAGCCATTCCCTTTAAGATATTCCGGTCATTGATCCTTACCGTATATCCCTTAAAGCCAATCTTTCCAAGCAAGGTTGTGGTAGCCAGGATCAGCTCGATCTCCGCAAGCCTGGTGGAATCTCCCAGTATGTCGATGTCGCATTGGACGAACTGTCTGAAACGCCCTTTCTGGGGACGGTCCGCCCTCCATACGCTTCCCATCTGAAGAGATTTAAAGGGGGCGGTCAGGGCCGCCGCGTTATTGGAATAATATCTGGATAAGGGAACGGTTAAGTCGTACCGGAGACCGCTGTCAACCAGATCGCTTTCCGCCTGTGCTGTCTCCAGATTTAACTTTTCTCCCCGCTTCATGATCTTAAAAATCAGTTTTTCATTATCTCCGCCCTGTTTGCTGGTCAGATTCTCGATGTGCTCCACACAGGGAGTCTCGATGGAATGAAAGCCGAAGCCGCCATAGGTTTCACGTATCTGGTTCATCACATATTCCCGTACCTGCATTTCGGCGGGAAGAATATCCTTCATTCCGGTAACCGGTTTCTTTTTTAATGCCATCTCGTTCACTCCATTATTTTCTAAATTTTATAGGGAAATGCCCTACGGGCATATAGGAAACACCCTTCGGGTATACCTCTATGCCCAAAAAGCATGGGCAGGAATTATGAAATCATGCCTCTATTGTAAATTACATTTCTAATTTTGCAAGCATTTTTTCTTTTCTTTCCAGCATTTCGTCGATTCTAGTTATATACTGTTCCACATCCTTGACATTTTCCACCCGTTCCAGACGGTTCTCTGATGGGAATACCACCTTTGTAGTGGTTCCTGCCCCGCAGGCTATAATTGTCTGCATTTCTTCCATAATTAAAATATTATAGATGCAGGCTTTGCCTGGAAGGGAATAGCCGACATTTTCAAAATTTCCGGCCATGTTTTTCTGACGGTAAAGGTAATACGGCTCCTGCCCCATGCTTCTGGCATAGGAAGCGGTCAAATCTATCATTTCCTGGGTATTGGTGATTTTTAAATCCCCGTACTTATCCTTAAACATGTTAAGGCGGGCCGCACGCTTAATGGCAAGGGAATGAACCGTAATGCCATCTGGCCCAAGAGCCTTTATTTCCTCCATGGTGCGGGTCACATCATCCATATCCTCTCCCGGCAGGCCGATGATTAAGTCCATGTTGATATTGTCAAAGCCCAAAGACCTTGCCATGGAATACCGGTCTTTTACCATATCCACGGTGTGCCGGCGTCCTATGATATCCAGAGTTTCCTGCTTCATGGTCTGGGGATTGATGGATATTCGGGTCACGCCATGGTTTTTTAGAACCTGAAGCTTTTCCATGGTAATACTGTCCGGACGTCCGGCTTCCACGGTAAATTCCTTTACCCCGGTAAAATCAAAGGTTGCTTTCAGCCTGCTTATCAGCTGATCCAGATGAAGGGCTGAAAGGGAGGTAGGCGTACCACCGCCGATATAAACCGTATCCAGGGCCCTGCCTTCCATTTTCTCTGCCGTATAATCCATTTCCTTAAATAAAGCTTCCAGATACTGTTCCATGCGTTTTTCCCATTGCCCGATGGGAAAAGAAGTAAAAGAGCAGTAAAGGCAGGTAGTGGGGCAGAAGGGAATACCTACATACAAGCTGTAGCCGCGGCTGTAATCAATGGCGGAAATGAGTTTCATCTCCCGCCTGGCAATCTCCAGGCTTAAATCCACTTTTCCGTCACTGGTTAAATAGGTATCCTTCATGTATCTGCGGGCGTTCTCGTCCGTATACCCTTCCGAAAGCTTTGTCATAGCTATTTTGGTTGGCCGGATTCCCGTTAAAGTTCCCCAGGGAAGTTCTTTCCCCGTTATCTCACGGACCATGCCATAAAGCATCCGTTTGATCCGGTTCTTGGTTTCAAATCGGTCAGAATAATCCACAGAACTGGCCCGGGACTTTATAGTCCCCGTCTCAAAATCCTGGATCATCAGCTCAAAGGAAGCTTCCCCTGTCTTACCCCGGACCAGAAGCCGGTATGCCTCTTCCGGGCTTTCCTTGTGGACAAAGCTCTCACCCGGATAAAACGCCATTAAAAGCTCCCTGATATCCTGCTCAAAGGATTGGTCGTCTAATATTAATCCTATCATGTTTTTTCCTCTTAATGCTTCCTATCCTCTGTATAATGCCACCGGGTTGTATGCTTTCTCATGACCAATTGTAGTCGCTTCCCCATGGCCCGGATAAACAAGGATATCGTCAGGCAGGGCAAAAAGCCGTTCCTTTATGGATCTTAAGATCATGGACTGGTCTCCCGTAGGAAAGTCCGTTCTCCCCAAAGACTCCAAAAAGAGAGTATCCCCGCTTATGAGTATGTTTTCCGATTCTATCAGATAGCAGACAGAACCAGAGGTATGGCCTGGGGTAAACAAAACCTTAAAGGTCATTCCTGCAAGGGAAAGTATGGCTCCATCCTCCTCATATCCGTCCGCATGAACCGTATAAGCCTTGCCAAAAGAGGAAGACAAATTGACAGACGGATCGGAAAGCATCTCTTTTTCCTTTTCTCCGGCATAAATCTTCACCTCAGGAAATGCCTCTGTCAAATCCTTAACAGCCAAAATATGGTCAAAATGCCCATGGGTCAGTAGAATTGCTTCCGGAACCAGAGAAAGTTCCCGGCACATATCCAGGATATATGCTCCGTCTGCGCCCGGATCCACGATTACCGCCTTTTTAAGGGATTCCCGGTATATCACATAGCAGTTGGTTCCAATCTGGCCTACAGGATAAGTCTTTATTCTGAAATCACTCATGCTTTTATCTCCTATCTTATACTATCTTTATGTAACAAGCATATTCATTGGGCCCAGTGCCCGCGCAAAAAGAGAAAACTGCGTTATCCCGCAGTCCTCTCAATGTCTATGACTCCTTCGATTTGTCTCAGCTTATCAACCAGTTTGCCCAGCTCCTCCACGCCATGAATATCAAAGGTCATGGTAATGGTTGCCTTGCCCTGCTTGTTGGTTCTGGAGTTCATGGAGGTGATATCGATCTGCCTCTCTGTAAACACCTTGGATATGTCGACAAACATGCCGATCCGGTTATTGGCAAATATCTTGATCTCCGAGGAATACCGCTCCTTGGTGTCATCGCCTTCCGCTTCCTGCCATTCCGCGTCAATGAGACGGTTCCGTTCGTCCTCAGGAAGATTTAAGACGTTGACGCAATCTGTCCTGTGGATAGAAATCCCTCGTCCGCGGGTCACAAAGCCTACGATCTCATCTCCCGGCACCGGGCTGCAGCACTTGGAAAAGCGGACCGCAAGGTCGTGGATTCCTTTTACCACGATTCCGCTGCTGGAACGCCTCTTGACCGGCAGCCTGTTGCCCATATCCTCTATGTCATTTAATATACTGTTGTCCGTAACGTCCTTCTTAAGCTTCTTATTCCGCTCATCCACCATCTTATTGATGACCTGGCCCTCTTTTAGGCCCCCGTGTCCGATGGATGCAAGAACGGATTCCCAGTCACGGAACGCATAACGCTTCATGACCTTTTCCTGGTATTCCGGCTTGCTGATCTCAGAATAAATGATTCCCTTTGTCTTACAGTAGCGGTCCACCATTTCCTTGCCGCGAAGGATGTTATCTTCTTTCAGTTCTGTCTTAAACCATTGGTTGATCTTGTTCTTGGCCTGGGTGCTTTTCACTATATTCAGCCAGTCACGGCTGGGGCCCCTGCTGTTCTGGGAAGTGATGACTTCCACCTGGTCGCCGTTCTCAATCACGTATTCAATATTCACCAGTTTTCCATTGACCCTGGCTCCCACCATCTTGTTGCCTACCGCACTGTGTATGGAATATGCAAAATCAATGGGCGTGGAGCCAGCAGGAAGATTCTTTACATCCCCGGAGGGGGTAAAGCAGTAAACACTGTCGGAGAATAAATCCAGATCTCCTTTTACCATGTTTAAGAATTCCTTGTTATCGGACATATCCTTCTGCCATTCCAGGATCTGACGCAGCCAGCTTAGCTTCTCTTCCTCTTTGCCTGCTGCCACCTGTCCGCTTCCGCTCTCTTTATACTTCCAGTGGGCGGCAATTCCGTATTCAGCGGTACGGTGCATATCATAAGTACGGATCTGGATCTCAAAGGGCTGCCCATTGTTTCCGATCAGGGTGGTATGAAGGGACTGGTACATGTTGGGTTTCGGCATTGCGATATAATCTTTGAAACGGCCTGGAATGGGCTTATACATCTCATGGATCACTCCAAGGGCAGCGTAGCAGTCCTTTACGCTGTCAACGATAATGCGCACCGCAAATAAGTCATAAATCTGGTCCAGAGTCTTGTTCTGGTTCACCATCTTTTTATAGATGCTGAAAAAATGCTTCACCCGGCCATCCACCCGGCCTTCGATCCCGCCGGTCTTTAAATGTTCCTGTACCTCATCTACAATGCTCTTTACAAAGAATTCCCTGGCATCCTTTTTTAAAGATATCTTCTCCGCCAGTTCATAATATATTTCCGGCTGCAGATATCGTAAGGACAGATCATCAAGCTCGATCTTTATTTTGGAAATACCAAGGCGGTGGGCAATGGGAGCATAGATCTCCATGGTCTCCTTTGCCTTTTCCTTCTGTTTTTCCGGTTTCATGTACTGAAGCGTCCGCATGTTGTGGAGGCGGTCCGCCAGCTTGATGATGATGACACGGATATCCTTTGCCATGGCTAAAAACATTTTCCTTAAGTTCTCAGCCTGGATCTCCATCTTATCCATGGACCAGGATATCTGGGTCAGCTTGGTGACGCCATCCACTAAAAGGGCCACCTCTTCCCCGAATTCCGCCTTCAGTTCATCTAGGGACATAATGGTGTCCTCTACCACATCATGAAGGATCCCTGCGGCAATGGTCTCTTTATCCATCTCTAAATCAGCAAGAATAATTGCAACACAAAGAGGGTGAATGATATACGGTTCACCCGATTTGCGCCTTTGGTCCTTATGCGCTTCATCCGCAATATGATATGCTTTTTCTATCATGGTGATATCATCGGAAGGGTGATATCTCCTTATACTGTGGACCAGCTCTTCATAAAGTAAGTCCGGGCTGGTAAAATCAGCCGGAGCTTCCAGATCCACATCCACCTTCCGCTTCTCCGGACGTTCCTTTTCGAAAGCCGCCAAATTATTCTTTTCCATTATTGGATTATCTGCCATATGCCGTCACCTTTTTGTAGCATTCCTGGTTTTCACCTATTTTTAAACGTAGTTATCATTCATTATAATTATTATTGTCGAAAAATGCAAATATTTTTTCTTTCTCCCCTTCATTAAGGAAAGCTCCTTCCAGCGCATAACGGTTCATTTGTCTTAGATCCGCCTCTGTAAACCCCATGTGTTTCTTAATGAGCTCTGCCTCTTTTTCCAGTGTGGTATCTGAAACAGTCATGTTATCCGTATTGTATGTAACCCGGATTCCCCTGTCATAAAAGGCCTTTAAGGGATGCTCCCCTATGGAGGGAACGGCCCTTGTCTGAAGGTTGCTGATCACACACATCTCTAAGGTAATCTTTTCCTTTTTTAAAAGGTCCATACATGCCTCTGACTTGATTGCGGCACATCCGTGTCCGATTCTTTTTGCTCCGCAATGGACCGCTTTTATGATATTTTCATAATCACCGCACTCTCCTGCGTGTATGGTAAAGGGAACGCCGTTCCGGCCGGCCTCTTTAAACAGGGGCTCAAAATGTTCCATGGGGATCAGCCCTTCCGGCCCTGCAAGGTCTACCCCAACAACACCCTTTCCAAGATAAGCCCTGGCAATTTCAAAGGTTTCCTCATTTTCCCGGTCAGGCCCGTTAACCATGGCGCAAAGAAGGAGCCCCGCCTTCATAGGGGATCTGGCTGTTCCCTTATTTATTCCTCTAATTACCGCTTCCACCGCCCTTTCCATGGTCAGTCCTTTTCTCATATGAAGCTGGGGCGCGAAGCGGATCTCACTGAGGATAAGGCCCTGGGTGGCCAGCCGTTCCGTTAAATGAAAGGATGCCAGCTCCAGTGCTTCTTCCGTCTGAAGCAGCTGTCCCGGCAGATCAAAGCACTTTAAATAATCCACAAGGCTCTCACAGTTTTCCCCTGCTATGAGGCTTTCCCTTCCGCCCTGTCCTTCAAAATCATATCCGATCTGCTCTGCAAGCAGCCTTACCGTTTCAATGGATAAGGAGCCGTCCAAATGCAGATGGAGGTCTGTTTCCAGTAGTTTCATAACGATTCCTCCTTTACTCAATAAAAATATCTTATCATATTACAGGAAAAGTAACAATTATTTCGTAATATACTCCTTCCGCTTAATGCTGCAATGAGGATCAGCCAGATGCTTATACTGAAAGGAGAAGCTTTTTTTAACAGGCCATCTTACTATCCTGCTCAAAATGAAGCGCTTTCATGAAATAAAAAACGTGCCCCATAAAAAAAGGGCACGTAAACCATACGTTAAGAGGAGAAGCACGATGTCAGCCTTCAGGGTGCCATATGCGGTTCCATGGAATTTCCTCTTTTGCAGCCGCACTGCTTAAACAATGGCACAACTGCCTCAAAGGATTGTCTGCTGTATTCATATGCCGCAATTTTATCAACCCCATCACCGACTTCGTCCAGATCATAGGGATTTCGAAATGCTGCCATAACCATTGGTATATTTAACTTTTCCAGTTCTTTTGCAAGGGAACTCTGTCCACGGTTTAAATGCCCATTGTAGGTGCCAAGCACAAGATTTGTATATCTCTTACTTTTTACCTTTTCCAGTATTTCGTTTATTTCCCTTGAATCCGGATCTATGGAAAAAGAATACGCATCTCCTCCAAACCTTTCCTGCATAAATGCTGCAAACAGCAGATCTTCCATCACACGGCTGGAAGCCAAAGTGGAACGATAGGCGTAACAGCTTAAAAATACAGGATTTTCTCCCAGAAGATGGACATATCCCCTTTCCCGGTTCGTAAACCGTATGCTGCAGCGAAACAGTGATTTTACAAACTCTCCCGGTTCCTTTAGGGATTTCTTTCCTAAATCTGCATCGGGTGCCGCATATCTTTTTTTGTATGAAAGGATCCGTTCCACGGCATCATCTATCCGGGATATGGGAATCTCGCCGGATTCTACTGCCTGTTCTATTTCCCTGGCCGCTTCCGCTGCAAGACCTGCCGTATGGGAAATGAAGATCAGATCCACGCCTGCCATAATGGCCTTTCTGGCTCCGGAAGCAGTCCCAAAATATTCTTTAATGGCATTCATTTCCAGGCAATCGGAAATCACAAGCCCATGAAACCCCAGCCTTTTTCTCAGTATTCCCTGGATCATGGTTTCTGACATGGTAACCGGTAAATTTTCCTTTTCAATTCTTGGAAACAGAATGTGGGCAAGGGTTACTGCTGTGGCTCCCCGCCGGAAGGCTTCTTTAAACGGAATCAGTTCCTCCTGTTCCAGCTCTTCATAGGATTTCCGGATGCAGGGCAGGGAAAGATGGGAGTCCACTGCCGTATCGCCATGTCCTGGAAAATGCTTCACCGAACACATGATTTTGGAATCTAAATATCCTTTCACCATTTCACAGCCAAATTCGGCTACCACGGCCTTATCCGGTCCAAAGCTTCGCACACCGATTACCGGATTATCCGGATTGTTATTAATATCCAGAACCGGAGCCAGATTGAAATTGATCCCCAGCTCCCTTAATTCCTGCCCTGTAAGAAGTGCCGCCTCATATGCGTTTTCCTTATCTCCGGTCTGTGCAAGAGCCATTGCTCCCGGTATGCTGACCGATCCTTCCGGAAGTCTTCTTACTACTCCTCCCTCCTGGTCGATGGTGATAAAGGCATATTCTCCGGTTTCTTCCTTTACCAGCTTTTGAATGGAATCACAAAGTCCCTTCAGCTGGTTCCTGCTTTCAATGTTATGGGAAAACAATATAACGTTCCCAACTTTATACTCTCTCACCAGCCGTATCATGTCTTCACTTAATTCCCCGGATGGAAAACCGGCCACAATCATTTGTCCGATCTTTTGTTTTAATGTCATTTCCCCCATACTAAAGTCACCTCTTTCATTCATAAAGATGATATGCTTTTTTGCGTTCTGAAAACGCTTTTGCATCACTCTCAAATCCGGCCAGCAATTCTTCTTTTGAAGCTGTTTTCTCTGTCAGCTGATCTGATCCGAACAAAAGATCTTCCATTCGCCTGGTGCTTCCCTCATAAGGATCCAGAAAAGCAAAGCGGTCTTCATAAATTGTCTTTATTGCATCAAGAAGCTCCAGACCGCAGACCGTGGACCGGAAGACCTGGCTGTCCGTAACGTGAATATGGATTCCTTGGCAGGCTTCTCCCTTAAACTTTGAAAAATAGGGGGTGAAATAAGCCGGAGAAAACAACACGCCGGGAAGCTTTTTCTCTGTCATATGCTTCACAAGCTTACCTGCATCTATGAATGGCGCACCGATTATTTCAAAAGGCGCCGCAGTTCCCCTTCCTTCTGATATATTTGTTCCTTCAAAAAGGCAGGTTCCTGCATACACCAGGGCAGTCTCATATCTTGGCATTCCCGGACTTGGCATCACCCACACATGGCCGGTTTCCGGATGCATGGTATGCCTGTTCCAGCCCTCACAGGGGATTACCGTCAGCCGGCAGCCAAGGTTTTTCTCCGCATTTACCATAAGGGCCAGCTCTCCAACCGTAAGCCCATAGCGCATACACAGGGGATACGCCCCTATAAAGCTTTCAAATCCGGGCTTTAAGCAGTTGCCCTCCACCCGCCCCCCAAGAGGATTATAGCGGTCCAGTATAATAAGTTCTTTTTTATGCCTTGCGCACTCTTCCAATGCATAGATCATCGTTGATATAAAGGTGTAATATCTGACCCCAAGATCCTGAATATCATATACTACGGCATCTACCTGATCTAACATTTCCCTGGTCAGCCTCTTTGAATTTTTCCGGTACAGGCTATATACCGGCAATCGGGTATCCGGGTCCAAGTAGTCCTCAATATCACCGCCTGCGCCTACATTTCCCCTGACTCCGTGCTCCGGCCCAAACAGGGCTGTCAGCCGGTATTTTTTATGTAGTATGTCTATCGTAGAATTTAAATACCTGTCAACGCCTGAAATAGAAGTGATCAGACCCAGACGTTTCCCGTCAAAGACCCTATGCCAGCGGTCCACACAATCGATCCCGTTTTTCACCATATTGAACCTCTTTATAATTCTGATAGAATAACCCTTTTTTGTTCCTGATCCACATCAAATGCCTCTGCGTACCCGGTTCTTGCCAGACAGCCGTTTACCCTCATGAGATGCTCATAATACTCTTTATAGGGAAAAGATGGACTATGCACGGCAAACCAATGGGTGTCAATGGCTTTTTTCCATAGTTCAAATCCTTCTTTTGATACTTCCAGATAAATATATTTTTCAAAGCCAGCCGAATCTTCCCAGTTTTCCGCATAGTAGGGTCCTTTTGCAGAATGAGCGCTGTTTTCTCTTTTAAGCCCGGAAAGTCCTGCAAAAAACTGAGCATCCTTTACGATCCTATGGGTTGTTTCATGATCCTTGTGCATGCTGTTCTTCCAATGGGTCAGCAATGCAGCGGGCCGGTATTGCCGGATTGTATCACAAAGCTGAAACCTTACCTCTTCATTATCCGGCAATTCTCCATCTGTATAAGGAAAAACCACTGCCTCCCCTCCCAGCATTCCGGCAAAGGAGACGGCTTCCTTTTCTTTTTGTATTCTGTATTCTTCCACTGGCATATCAGGCGGATTCCCTCTTTCCCCGCCGGTCAATGCTACGGTAACGATCTGATAACCCTTTAATGCCATAGTCGCCAGAAATCCGCCGCTTGTCAGCTCCGCATCTCCCACATGGCCTCCTACCGCCATGATGCACTTTCTTTTCCCGTTCATCCGTCTTTCCATTCCTTCCTCATATCCGCCCAGGTCCTCACGATCCGGAATCCTGCGGCTTCATAAATATTTCTTGCCGGATTATTTTCCCCGGTAAAAAGACTCATAAAATCTGCTCCCATTTCCTTCAGGCTTATGCATAACCTGCAAAACAGGACCGTTGATATCTTTTTCCCCCGATAGCCGGGATCCACGCCGATTCCGCAAAAATATCCCCTTCCGCTCTCTTCTACATCCAGCGGCCCTGTAAAGCCGATCACCTTGCCATTGTGTGCTGCGATCAGAATGGGACGGCTGTTTTCTCCCTTTGCCGTTTCCCCCAGAATGTCTCTCTCCCACAAAGGATTCTGGAACTTATGCATCATTGCCTCCATGCCGTAATGCCTGTGAGAATCATAAACTTCAATCGTAATGTCCTCTTTTTCCAGCCCCTCTGCGATGACTGCCGCAAAATCCGGCACAGAATAGTCATCAAGGGCCAGATAATAGCTGTTCTGCATGGCATAATCCCGGTACCTGCAATTTTTGAAGAAAAGGTAGGCATTGCTTCCCACATCCACTCCCGGAGCATTGGGATGATCTGCCGTCTTTTTCCCTGGAATATACCAGGAAAAGGTCATGGGATTAAAAAAAACAATTTCTATCCTGGAAACTCCGCTTTCCTTCCGTAGTCTGTCTTCCAGACAGGCAAGCATTGTTTTACCGATTTCCTGTCTCTGCATTTCCTTTTTTACAGCAATCATGGAAAGATAGGCTCTGCTCTCGCCGCTTAAAAAGCAGCCGGATGCAAATCCCCAGCCATGTTCCTCCAGAATGGTGATTTTGTGTACTTCATCTGCCTGGTTTTCCATAAAAAATCTGCAAAAGTCACTCTGGTTTTCAAAGGGCCGGAACAATACCTCTTTTGCCCGGACCGCATCTTCAAACAATTCATAGGCAGTTCCTGCATTCTCTTTGTTCAGATCCAAAAATATCATTCAATTCACTCCTTATGGCCGAAAAACTGAGGCAGATATTCTTTATGAGCTTCCAGCAGCTCGTAAAGCACAGCCTTTGCTTCTTTCTGGGAGCCAACAAGGGGATTGATCATAAGTGCCAGCAGGGCCTTCTGCGGGCTTCCGGTTATGGCCGCACGGCACCCGGCTATTTCAAATGATTTGATCTGCTGCAAAAGACCGTTGACCGTCCATGGCAGTTCCACACCGCTTACCGGAACCGGTCCTTCCTTTGTGATCCTGCAGCTGACTTCCACGATCTCATGATTCCTGAAATTTTTTATGGCACCTCTGTTTACGGTGTTTACCACCTGAATATCTCCCTTGTCATTATAAATGGAATGGATCAGATTGCATGCCGAATCACTGTAATAAGCACCGCCCCGCTGGGAAAGCAATTCCGGTTTTTCATCCAATCCAGGATCCTGATAAAGCTCAAACAGCTTTTTTTCCACCTGTTCCACAAGTTCAGCTCTGGTTTCATGTTTTTCATATTTTTCCAGGGCTTCTTCCAGATATTCTTTCGCCATATAATAATATCTGTGATAGGAGCATGGCAGCACTCCGAGCTCTTTTATAAAATCATTGTCCCAGCTGACTGCCTTTATATTCTTCACAACGCCGCCTTCCCCCCAATGGCTGACCACGTCTTCCGTTATGTCCTTTCCATCTGCTTCCACTTTAGTCACGTAAACCATATGATTCAGACCACCCATGGTGACTTTCACCTCTTCCATGGGCCTGCCAAGCTGATCTGCCACCGCTTTATGCATGCCGTAAGGTACGTTGCACAGTCCGATGAACTTCCGGAAGCTGCTGTAACGGTTCACTCCTTCCATGACCATGCCCACCGGATTTGTAAAGTTGATCAGCCATGCTTCCGGGCACAGTTCCTCCATGTCTTTACAGATATCCAAAATAACCGGTATGGTTCTCATTCCCTTGAACAGACCGCCTGCACCATTGGTTTCCTGGCCAAGAAGTCCGTGCTTTAAGGGGATCCTTTCGTCTTTCACTCTGGCCTGCAGCTGTCCCACCCGAAGTTGGGTTATGACAAAATCAGCCCTGGAAAGAGCCTCTCTCCGGTCCAGGGTTGTATGGATCTTCATTGGAACTCCTGCTTTTTTTACCATACGATTTGCAAATTCAGCTACAATCCGTAGTTTTTCCTCACCCTCAGGGATATCCACCAGCCATAGCTCCCTTACAGGCAAGGTTTCGTACCTTTTTAAAAATCCATCCACCAGCTCCGGTGTGTAACTGGACCCTCCTCCGATTGCCACGATTTTCACACCTTTTTTCATGACTGAACGCCTCCTTCTCCGCTTTGCAGCAATAAATACAGGGCCCCCATTCTCCCTGCCATATTTCCCTGCTCACAGGCCTCTATGGCCGTATATGGTTCCAGATGGGGATACAGGGCATATACCGCTTCTTTCATATCCCTTATAAATATCTCATTTTCACTGATCCCCCCGCCGATCAGCAGTATTTTAGGATCCACCGTGACAGCAAAGTTGCCGATCACCATTGCGCCCTTGTAAAGCCATTCCCGGTATACCCGGTCAATGTCCGGGTGGTCCAGATGGTTGAATATATACGTTCCGTCCACCTCCCTGCCAAGGATCTCCGATACTTTTCTGACCAGAAGAGATGTCGCTCCTGCCCCTTCCGCCGCCGGCTTTCCGTCTACATCCCGGAGGCAGACTCTGGTAAATCCCACCTCGCCGGATTTAAAGTGGCTGCCCCGGTATAATTCCCGGTTTATGATGATGGCACCGCCAATCCCGGTCCCAAAGGTGACCATACAAATATCCTGAAAACCCCTTCCCGCTCCCCGCACCATTTCTCCCAATGCGGCACAATTGCTGTCATTTTCAAGCACAACGGGAATCGGATATTTCCTGTTTATCTCTTCTTTTAAACGATACGCCCTGAAATTAGCCCCAACGCTGAAATCCGTATTTTCTCCTGTTACCGGATGGATAAAACCGCCCATGCAGATTGCAACGCCGCTTATCTGATCCACATAGGTTTCCACGATCCCCATGAACTGCCGGAGAAACCCGGCCGGCAGTTTTTCCGTTGGTGTACTTCCTTCATGAAGAACCCGGTATTCCGGATCCATAAGGCTGTACTTTATGTAAGTGCCTCCGATATCAATTGCCAGGTATTGTTTCATATCCGTTCCTTTCCGCTGTCTCCCGTAATATGATCCTGACGGCTCCCTGGGCAGCTTCTCCCCTCATCTTCATGATTTCCAGCTGGGGAAATCTTTTTTTCGCCTTTTCACAAAACAGGCGGTATATCTCGTTATTTTTCATTAATACACTTCCGCTTACAACCAGGGAGACCGGAGACTGAAAATGAGTCAGTACGGCTCCCGCCAGCTCCGCCAGTTCCTCACCGCAATGATCCAAAATCCCGATGGAGGCCTGATCCTTCTCCCTGATCCCTTCTTCCAGCAGGGGAGCCAGGGCGGCGATCTCTTTTTTGCTTCTCCCTGGCTGATACAGCCAGGTGATAAGATCCTCCACCGAATCCGCCTTTAAGCAGCGGAATGTTTTTTCCTTCAATATGGTCTGCCCCTGTCTCCCATCCGATGACCTCACCACTGCTTTTAAAATATCCCGTCCAATGGCATAGGCACTTCCGGCATCATCAATGATATGGCCGTAACCGCCGGCCCGGAACTTATCTCCGGACTCATTGATCCCGTAACAAATCGAGCCGGTCCCGGCAATTAAAATCACTCCAGCCGGTTCCTCCAGCGCTCCTGCCAGGGCAGTTTCATGGTCTCCCACCAGCTTTATCACTCCCTGCATCCCCTGTTCTTTTAACTTCCGGGTCAGCAATGCCGCCGTATCCCGGTTGCTGATTCCGGCAGCGCCAATGCAGATCCCTATGCAGTCACTCATATTCATACCGGACTTTTCCAGTTCTATCTTTAAGTCCGCCAAAGTATGTTCTGCCGCTTCCCTGGACTGTCCATTGATGTTTAAAGGCCCTAACCGGAAGTTTTTCATAAGATCGCAATGAAGTCCGGCTACTATTACAGTGGTGGCGGTCCCGCCCCCATCCATTCCTATCACAAACGGTCCGTTCAATTGATTTCCCCCTTTTTCCTTCTGTTATCCCTTCACCGCACCCACCGTTACTCCTTCCAGAAAATATTTCTGCAAGGTAAAGAACAGAATAAACATGGGCAATGCTGAAATCGTTGCCCCTGCCATCATGGGTGAAAAATAAGTGGTATTTGCAAAACTGAAGTTTTTAAGCCCGACCTGAATGGTTTGCATCTGCTCATTGTTGCATATCAGAAACGGCCAGAAAAAGGTATTCCAGCTGCCCATAAAGGTCATGATTGCCATGACGGATAAAATTGTTTTAGAAATAGGCATGACAATTTTTATAAGGATCTGAAACTGATTGCAGCCTTCTGTTCTCGCCGCCTCCAAAATGGAGGTGGGAAGGGAGGAAAAGAACTGCTTCGCCATAAATACGTTATAGCAGGTGACCAGGGACGGCACGATCAATGCGGTATAAGTATCTGTCAGTTTCAGCACATTGGCTACCAGTATGTACAATGGAACCTGCGTGACCTGATAGGGCACCATCATCGCAAACAACAGCAGGAAGAATAATATCTTACTACCCGGAAACCTTATTTTTGCAAAAGCATACCCAGCCATTCCGGCAAATACCACATTGCTTATTGTGACGATGCCTGCAACGATCATAGAATTTATGATCCATCGGAACGAGCTTTTGCTGAATCCAAAAAAGAATTTATAAGAATCCAATGTTACATATTTAGGGATCAGAGAATAACTGGCGGCTCCAGTCTCATTTGGCGCTCCAAAGGAAGAGATGACCATGTAATAAATCGGAAACAGAGTCAGGATGGCCAAGAGGAGCAGGATGGCTGTCATTGCCCCGTTTCTTAACATTAATTTATATTTTTGATTGTTTCCATATTGCCTGAATAAACCCATACCAGCCCTCCTTCCTAGTACTCAACATCTGCAGCCATTACCTTAAACTGGAAGACTGCAAAGACCGCGATGATTCCTGCTAATAATAATGCCTGTGCACATGCTTCCCCATAGTTAAAATATTTGAAAGCATTGTTAAATATCAGCAATCCTACCATGGTTGTGGCATGATCCGGTCCGCCCCCTGTCATTAAATACGCCGTCTGAAATGCCTGAAACGCATTGATTACTCCGGTGATAGCCAGAAAAACAGTGGTCGGTTTTACCATAGGCCATACTACGTATTTGATTCTCTGCAAAAAGGTCGCTCCGTCAATATTGGCAACCTCATAATAGGTGGGATCAATCCCAAGCAATGCGGCCACATATATAATGACAGTAGAACCAAGGCCTGAGAATATTGTCATGATGATCAGTGACAGCATGGCCGTCTGGGAGCTGCCCAGCCAGTTCTGATTCTGGATCCCGATTGCCCGGATCATCGAATTTAACAGGCCGCTTGGCAGAGGATCAAATATCCATTTCCATACAAAAGAGAGAGCTACTCCCGATGCAATCCCAGGCAGATAAAATACTGCTTTGAAAAATGACTGGCTTCTTTTCTTAAAGGGAACCAGCAGAATGGAGATGATGAACGCCACCAGGATAGAGATAGGCACCGTTACGGCCGTATACACGACAGTGTTCCAGATGGATTTAAAGAAAAGTCCGTTTTTTAATGTGTTACTGTAATTGGTCAATCCCACGAACTCTGTTTTTAAGGGCTTATAGGATTGAAAGCTTACAATCGCCGCCTGTACTACCGGATATAATGTAAATATAATAAATGACACAATGGGTACGAATACGAAAACATACCCCCATTTGGCATCATTGTTTAACCGCTTTCTTTTCTTTGCTGTCTGCATACTCCTTCCCCTCTCCCTTTTTTCTAAAAAGCATAATGATCCCGCAGATAAGAAATGGGCATTGGCACCTGTTACGATTACCAATGCCCGGAAAATCATGATTTCCTATGGATCTCATTTCCCATTAATCCATAACACAGCCTTCCTCACCAAACGCCTCTACTGCAGCCTTTTTAATGGCTTCGTGCATCTCCTCCGGGGTGATTTCTCCTGCTAACAACCCCTGGAATTTTGGCAAAATAACCTCTTCCTCAATCTTTATCGCCTTTGCCCCTAAATCAGCCGGGATGTCAGGTCTGGCTTCCGCCACTTGGGAGGCAAGATTTTTAACTGCTTTTGTATTGTTCTCATTTTTTCCTTCCATTGAAGGAAGGGAGGCAAATGCTTCTTCTCCGGATTTACATACGGGGCTGATATAAAGTTCCTGACAGGTTTCTGCCGCTCTTTTTCCGCTCGCCAGGAAATAGGCGGCCTTTGCTACGTTCTTTAAATGATCCGGGCTTGGTTCATCCTTGCCGCGGAAACACACATAACCATCTACCGCTCCCTGTGCCTGCTGGTTATTTCCCTGGAATGTAGGAACCGGCAGTACGATGTACTCCACCTCCTGGCTTCCTTCTACTGCACTTCCGTCATTTGCAGCCAGCTTTTTATTATTATCGGTTGCAGACTTTTCAAAAACCGACAGTCCCTTGCCGGTGATCATGGTCTGCCCGGTCAGGAACATGTTCCATCGTTTTCCCGCATCCACGGAGCTTAATTCTTTCGGCATGGAGCCATCATCGATTAAGGCTCTGATGTCTTTTAAAAATGGAACCATATGACTGCTCGTATATGTATATTTCAAATCCTTGTCAAAGGCGGCAGGCATCCCTGCATTTTTTACAAAGATCGAAAAATAATCCTTTGCCGCTACGCCTGAACAGGCAAAAACAAAGCCGTACCGGGAATAGCTGTCTCCGTTCTTTACAACTCCTTTTTTAATGGCTTCCCGAAATTCTTCATAGGTCCAGCCATTTTTCTGGACTCCCTGCCAGTCAATCCCTGCTTCCTCCAGCATGGCCTTATTTCCGCCGATTGCCTGTACCTCAACATAGGCGGGAAATCCATAAAGCCCGTTGCCGTTTTTGAAATAGTTGATAATATCTGCGTTGTAATCTTCTATCATTTCCTTATCCGCATATTGGGAGATGTCTACCAGCATTTCCGTGTCCAGATATTTCGTGACCCCGTTAGAACCGATGAAGGCAATATCAGGCGGAGAGCCTGCATTTACCTGAACATCCAGCTTTTCCGTAATGTCTTCCCAGCTTGCCGTTGTGATCTGCAGCTCCACATCAGGATTGGCTTCGTTAAATTCCTTTGCATATTCCATCAGTTTATCCTGATAGGATGCAGAAACAGGCGGAAGCAATGCCTTAACAATGTCTTTTCCATTGCTTTGCTGTGCCGCAGTGCCCTTTGCGGTAGTTCCGCAGCCCGCCAGTGTACCGGCGATCATGGTTGCTGCCAACAGTACGGATAGTTTTCTTTTTTTCATGATTTCTCCTCCATTATTTTTATATCTGCTCTATGGCGTAACGCACATGTCCATGTGCCTTTGCCAACTTCTCCCTCGCCTCCTCGGCCCTGCATCTTGATAAAATAGATACAATCGCTGTCTTTGCATGGCCGTCTGCATAAGTCAGCGCATCCTGCGCCTCATTCCGTCTGCATCCCGTGGCCTCCATCACGATGTTTTCCGCCCTTTTTATCAGCTTTGTATTTGTTTGTACCACATCCACCATCAGGTTCTGATATGCCTTTCCTATTCCCACCATGCTTGCAGTGGATATCATATTACAGACCATTTTTTCCGCCGTACCTGCCTTTAGCCTGGTAGAGCCGGTCAATACTTCCGGACCGACCACCAGTTCAACAGCGACATCTGCTTCTACCGCCAGAATGGAGCCGGTGTTGCATACAATGGCAGCCGTCCTGCATCCGGTTTTTCCTGCATACCGCAGTCCTCCTAATACATAAGGCGTCCTGCCGCTTGCGGCAATGCCGATCACCACGTCAGCCGCTGTGAGATGAATATTTCTCAAATCTTCCTCTCCCAGGGTCTCGCTGTCTTCCGCACCTTCAACGGCTTTTATAAAAGCACCTTTTCCGCCTGCAATCAGCCCTACCACTTTCTCCGGTTCCACTCCAAATGTCGGCGGACATTCTGCCGCATCAAGCAGTCCCAGCCTTCCGCTTGTGCCTGCTCCCATATAGATCAGCCGGCCGGTTCCTCCAAGACTTTCCGTGCACCATTCCACGATCCGGGCGATTTTTTCCCGCTGGGTTTTCACTGCCTGAATTACCATTTCGTCTTCTTCATTCATAATACGGATTAAATCCAGAGGGGGCATTTCATCCAGATTCATGGTCTTTGGATTTCTGGTTTCCGTTACCATATTAGACAGATCAATCATCCGTATCCTCCTTCCCTTTCCTCAAAGCTGTTTCCATTATATATTTATGAATTCTTTTTGTCAAAGAATTTCAATTATTACGAAACGTTGTTTCACACATTGAAATAATCCATCAAATTTCACCATAATTTTCGACATTTTCCCTCATATTTTTCTACAATTTCCCCTTCTACTTACGCATTTTTATCATTGCATTCTTAAAGAACATCTTTTTCCATCACCGCCTGAACCTTCTTATCATCTTTTGTTTCATAGTTCCATTAAAAAAGCAGGTCAGAAAGTCTGTAAATATAAGACATTTCTGACCTGCAAAAGCAATGGCGCCGGTCAAGACCATGGAATTAACCCTGCCAAGCTTTGTATTACCTGATTTGTACTACTCCATCCACTATCCACTCTCCATTTGCGTTGACAGCGTAACCGTCCGGGGTGATGGCACTCTTAAACATAGCGCCATATTTGTATTGCGTTGCATGAACATCCGGATTTAAGTAGTAACATTTTCCATTAATCCATTTCCAGCCTATAACCATGGCGCCGTATGAGCCATCATGATTTTCGCTCATGTAGTACCAGCTGCCATCTCCGTCCAGATACCAGCCCGAAATCATGTGCCCTTCTGTGTCGAAGCGGTACCACGACACCAGACCATTATATGAACACTGATACCATTCATTTTTCGCATATGTTCCATCTTTCTTAACAGCCTGCCAGCCTCTGGCATTCTGTTTCCATACTACATTGGGATTGGGTGTAACTGTGCTTCCGGAATCCTTATCTCTGCCTGAGTTACTTGGGCGGTCTGGTTTTTCAGGAATTTCTGGTTTTTCAGGAATTTCTGGATTTTCAGGAATTTCGGGATTTTCTGGTTCTTCTGCAAGTTTTACATCGTCTCTGTCACGAATTCGTATACGAGGCACAGAATCCTCAGAGTCACCTATGACAGTTCTGGATGAAAGTCCTTCTGCAGACATATATGCACCGATTTCCAGACCCTTTATCACCTTATCCTTAGTAATATATCCGTCGATGAATATTCTTGCGGGCTTCCCTGACTGATCCTGCAGCATAATCGTTTCTACCAGATTATTCGGCGCATCAATGGAAATAACCTTGCCACTTACCGTGACTAAACTGCCAAGGTTCTTGCCCTCATAAGCTTCTTGCGTGGTTTCCTTAACAGGCCCCGGAAGTTCCTTTATATTCGTATCAATTACCATAAGCTTCTCAACTGCCAGCTGTCTCTCTCCTTGATAAGAAGAAGTTTTTCCAAATACCCTGATGGTCTGGCCCGCTCTTATGTCACCGGATACAGGAAAAAGATTAATTCCACCAGTCTCATCCTGCACATAGATACTATCGAAGAAAGCAGTATCTTTATCATAACCAGAAGCGTTGGATGTAGCTATGCCCTCGATTATAAACCGCTCGCCCTCACCAGCCGCCTGCACTTCCTTAATAGATGTAATCTGCAATTGATTCGTCTTATCTAATAAATTCGCCATAATCTGGTAGTTGCTGTAATCATTGGTGGCCGCACTGTCAAATGTCAGCTGGAAATCGCTCATCGTCGAACATCCTGATAAATATAGTGTAGATGGTTCGCCATCACTAAAATAAAGCTCCTGAGTAGCTGCCAATACAAAACGTCCGTCTAATTTCGCCAATGCGTCTCCTGATAATCCTACGCCGTCTTTATCCAGGCTTTTCGTATCTGCCGGTGCGTATACCAGAGGTGCCGCTCCTGACGGAAGCATGGCGCTGTCTCTGACTGGACTTCCACTTTCATCGATTGCATAAATGTCCGCATTGCCATAGGTGTTGAATTTAAGCCCTGCCTCCACTCCGGTCATATAGGGGTTCAGCGGATTATAATCGGTGCTCAGGATACCAATCACTCTGCCGTCATTGCTGGCAGCGCTCTGTAACTCATCATCTGCAAAACGGAATGCACTTCCAAGAGCTTCCAGGATCTTGTTCTGCTGAGCCGACATATGATCCCCTGCCTTGGACTCATCACCTTTGAAACCATCATATGCCTCATAGGTATCGCTCCAGGCACAGACCATTATCGTCTTGCCGCCCTTTTTAGCAAAAGCTCTGACAGCATCAAGCTCTTCCTCAGTATAGTTCTTATAATCCTCCCGCAGCTTCGTACCATCGCGTCTGGAAGGCGCATTTAACAAAAGTCCAACATATTTGTCGTCCCTTAAAGCGGCTATTAGTTCCTCGCTCGTGTTAAGCGTGACCATCCTGATATTGTAATCCCCCGCTAAGGTGGTGAAATTCCCCATACTGTCCTTATAGTTTCCATTCACATATTCATTATAATGACTGGCATCTATCCCAAAATATTTCATCTTCGAACTGTCACGTACTTCTATTTCCAGAGTAAAGCTGAATGTCTTACGATCGCCATCCAGTTCCATTTGGGCGATGGCTTCTATTTCATTTACTCCTACCTTATCAAGTTTAAACGCTTTGTTTACAGTGTAAGTTCCAAATGACTTTAAATTGACGTTCAGATCTTCACTTTCAAGCACCTTATCACCAGTTTTAAATGTCAGCCTGGTAAGTGTGGCATCTGATTCTTCATTATTGAAAGCTGTGACTGTAAACTTCACCGGATCGCCTGTCACTGGTACGTCTGTATCACAAGTGAAGGAAGATATACCTGCTTTTGCAGCGGAACCATACCACACAGGAGCCGTTACGGCGATATTTTTATCCGCCTGAGTAACACGTATGTAATAATATCCTTTCTTTGCCGGAAGCTCAAAGGTGAACTCTCCGCTATTTCCGGTACCTTCTTTTTTTCCTGCTATTGCGCCGCCATTTGTCACTACTTCTACACTTTTAATGATATCTGACGGATCTGGGTCATCTACGCTTACAGAAATATTCAACGTTTTCACATCATCTGACACATCTAAGATACTTCCCATAAGCTCATCATTCAAAGTATACATGATATTCATGTTTTTATCTTCTGTCGCGTATACACGCAAGTCTTTAAGCGCACTTAAAATCCCTGTCTCAGATAAATCATCTGTGATGACGACTGTCCTGGCCGTATTCGCATTGCCCCAACGCCCTTTATGATTATCCTGATTATTGGAAGGCGCTAAATGCCAGCCCTTATCCAGTGCTTTCGTATATTCACTGTAACTTGGGAAATATCCGCCTGAACCGATAGAACCTTCGCCGTTGCCTACTTCTACTAAAACCATTTTGGCGTCTCTTGCCGGTGTATAGTATGCAAAATCTGAAAATGTACCAAACGTCTTGCCCGGGTGGTTGAACTGTGAAAGATTCGCCAACGGATCTGGATCAGCAGTCAGAATGTCATAGTACGCCTTCATACCTGCATCATTTTTCTTGTCATTGAGCGTGGTATTGTTGCGGCTGACCAGTCCTGATGAGCCAAATGTATTGATGTGGCCGGGACCGCCGGACCATGTCATCTCGAAACCGGATAATGCCTTTCTGGAACTGGTTTCGTTAAACGTTCTCGTCTGCTCCCTGTATTCCTCCCATATCGCCCTGCTCTCAGATGTCATAAGATCCGGGTCATTAAGCGCCTCTTTCGGATTGGGTGCATCTTTTGTATCAAAATAGTTGGAATGATCTGTAAAGGATACAAATTGCACATTGTCTTCTTCCGGTATATTTGCAAGATAATTAAGACCATCTTTGACAGACCCGGAACCATCCGAATAGTTCGTGTGTCCATGAAGCTGTCCGAAATACGCGGTAAAAGCAGTCTTGCCTATGGTGAATTTCCAATTCTCGGTAAAAGACACTTTATCTTCCCGAACGACCGTTACCTGTGCATTATAATTGCCGTCTTCCAGCACCTTAGGCGAAAAAGCATATGTTGCGCTGTCAGCGGCCGTCTCTTTGAGATTCATAGACTGGTCTGTATAAATAGCAGTGCCATCTGCCTTATTGAGAGTGAGACTTACCGATGGGTTACTTCCAATATTAGCCAGTTTGATGGAAATCTCAGGCGCTTTCACGTCTCCTGTCGCTTTATTTCTCTCAGGGGTAACCGCCAGTATCTGCGGTTTGTCATTGATAGCGATAGTAACAATCCCACTCTCTGCTTCGAGACCAGTTTTATCTTTCGCTTTGAATTTTATGTATAAGGCCTGCTGCCCTTTAGCAAAATTTTCTGCCGGAATGACTGCCTCATAGTTGTTCGTATCCTGATTAAATGTCATGGACAGTGACTTGCCCTGCGTATCCTCTGAAGGCCCGAAAAGAACCTCCACACTCGCCACGCCCACATTGTCCTTAACCTGGACGGATATTGGATACTCCTGATCCGGTCTTGCATCAATATAGGTGCCTAAGGTAATGACTGGTGGTTTGGTGTCATTTTTCACATAATAGACTGGAAAACCATTTTTCTCTTCTGTGCCGGTGTATAGCTGAATCGTTTGATTATATCTGCCTATCATGGCAGTCAGATCTACAGTCTCTCCTTCTACGACGCCTTCCGGATATGGAGCTGCCTGATAAATATTAATCGTGCCGGTTGCATCAGTTACAGGCGTACTGCCTGATGTATTGAGCTTGCCAAGTGTGACATCCTCTATCAGAACAACTCTGTCAATAAGTCCGCTTATCTCTAAATCAGCGGTATCTGCCATGGCTTTTATCTGATTGACGGTATACTTCACAGGCGTTATCGATGCCTCATCCTGCTTAGCAGCGATTTTTGCTTTATCTTTCGTGGATGTTATCTGAGGCATACCATAGCGAATCTGGTAATCTCCCGTGATTTCCAGTATATCACCTATCCTGGCGTCATCCGGCGCCGCTCCATAAATATAGATACTATACTGGCTGCCATCTATCACGGACTGGAGCACCGGATTTCCATATGTAGTGGCCAGATATGACAACTCCCCTGTAACAGTCACATCTTTTGTGTTCTGTCCCAACGCCAGCACATCTTTAATCGTCATCACTTTACCGGATTCACGGATTGTATAAGAAAACTCAGCTATTTCACTGTCCTCCAGCCCTTCCTTAACTGCGCGCACATAGTATGTAACCGGTTCATCAATCATCAGCTTGTCAGCGTTTGAATATATTATCCATTCATCGGCAGCATTAGACTCCGTATTGTACTCTATCACAGCATCTGATGTTGCCGTAGAAAATGTGAGCTGTGTTCCTTTCAATACCGGTCCGGCAGCCGGTGTTGCAATAGGTGTCTTGCATTTCGTTTCTTCCGGTTGATTCCCGCCTTCCTCATAGGAACTGTTGTGCGGCTCAGGCTTTCCAATCTTGAAATCAGCGCTGTTATTGTCGGTATCAACTGCCGGGTCCTTGCGGATAGCTGCGGTAGAATTTGACATTGCAGCGGTTGGTTGGGTCTCATACTCCTTCGCTGCGCCAATTCCTACTAAATCAACGAGATTCTCATCGCTTTTATCTGTTAACTTCACGGTGTCTTTGGACAATGCCGCTGCACCATCTGTTCCAGACATTGCAATAACACCTAAAGCGTCAGGTTCTGGAAGTTCTGGCGCATCTTTATTCGTCCCGTCTGCTTCCTTTATCAGGTAATAGCCGCCAGCTTCGATGGTCCCTGAAAGTTTCGTTAACTGACCGTCGCCTACAGGATTATAGGAGCTGAACGTGTTTTTAGCCAACCACTGTATTGACCACCCATCCAGGCTCACATCTTCATCCGTAGGATTGTACAATTCAATAAAATCACTCTTCCATATACAGTTACTATTGCCTCCGCCGCCATATACCTGACTGATCACTACGTGGTCTGCCAGACTCATGTCGCTAAGTGCGGACTTATCTTCTACAGGTTCCATAGCACTGGCTTCCTCTTTCACAGCGCCCGTATCTCCCTTATCCTCTGTATCTCCCTTATCCCCCGTATCTCCCTTATCGCCTGTATCTTCTTCCATCTTTTCTGGAATGTCTGTATCCGTGTCCTTGTCTGCCTCACTGGGGCTGGCTTTATTATCTCCCCCACTGGAACTTTCTGCCCCATACCCGTTTGTCAGGTTTGAATCTGTCTTCATCGCAAAACCAGGCACGACCAACAGATTCATACACATGGCAACTGACAGAAACAAACTTAACAGCTTCCTTAAGTTCATAACTTTTCTTCTCCTTCCATTTTTAATGGTATCACCTAATTAACCTTATTATAATGAATTATAAAAAAGTACCAATTTTATATATACTTTTAATACAAAATATGTGAAAATCGTCACTGTTTTTTCCTGTATTTTCTATTCTTTTCATTAACCACCATGACCGGCTTGTCCACCGCATTCTTCCTGCTGCACATAAACGCGCTTAGGAATGCTACTAATGGCACAGTCATTACAATACCTATGGAACCCGAGATACCCTGTATAATCTCCAACGCCATCATGTCACTGTTAAAAATCTGCAAATATGGATAATCAAAGATTCTGAACAGTATCAACATATTGAGTGCCGAACCAGCAAACGCTAATATCAGCGTGTTAGCCATGGTCCCCATGGCATCCCTGCCTATATTAATACCCGACTGAATCAGTTTTTGTCTGTTCAGCTCCGGATTCAGCTGATGCACCTCAAATACTGCAGACGTAATAGTCATAGCCACATCCATGACTGCGCCAAGTGCCGCTATGAGAATGGCACTGATCAATAATCCGCTGATATTCAGACTTGTCCTATCTGCACGGAGAACTAATTCTTCTGCCTCCGACATATTAAAACCGTTTATCGGTGTAGCAACTGCCGTAAGAGCTGCTGCGGCCCCAGCCATCGCTACGCCACCCACGCAACCAATGGTTGCACAGAAAGTTTTCATCGATAAGCCATTTAACAGTACCAATGAAGCAGCTGTGGTAACAGCTGCTATGACAACAGATGACAATATAGGATTAATGCCATGCCTTATCATGGGTATGAGCAAAAACCAGATATCTACGATAGCAAATACAAGCCCCAATATAGCGGCTATTCCTTTTTTTCCCCCGAATACAGCTAAAAACAGCACGAATATCACCGTCAATCCAAGCAATGCCGGACCCCTGTTATAATTGGGTATGGATGCGATATAGGAAAGCCCATTGGCATCTATATCCATCCTGGCGATTATTTTCGTACCTACTTTTAAGTCCACATTGTTGTATGCACTCATATAATTGACTGCTGGCAATATCTTACCTCTGTCCTCACCGCTGTCTATCTGCACATAGACTTCCTGTACTCCTATACGCAGTCCCTCTGTCCAGTCTTCTGCTTTCGCCTCGTCTCTGATGAGTTCAGTCACATGTGCCCTGGCAAACTTTATCTGGCTTGCCGCCGTTGGCACTTCCCCTGGCAGTGGCTGATTTATCCATATGAGAATTGCTATAAATACCATGCAGAAAAGGAATGAGGCTATAAGTTTCATGCAGAGTGTTTTCTGATTTTTCATTTTTAAGTACACCTTTCTGCGAAAGGCACCAATGTGGTTATGAACCCTGCGCCCTTCGTCCTGTTTATTTTGTAAGTTAATTAGGTTGCATTGTCGACACACTTCAGAGCCCTTTTATGCGATAACATGTACAAAATTTTTCGCAAATAATACTCTGGAAGCGCTAAACATGTAAAAATTGGAAATATAGCGTTCTGTATAATTCTATTCCAGTCTCAACCACTTAAGTACTCCTTATCTCTTTCCTTTTAAATATTCCAGTCAATCGGATATATGCAATCCTCTTCGCTACTTGATGAGGTTAAATGAAAGCTACCGTAATCACACCTGTATAGCAGGCAGCTGATGAAAAAGATTGCAAAAAAAACAGGCCAGAATGTCTGTAAATATAAGACATTTCTGACCTGCAAACGCAGCAAAATTCTGAAGCTGTTATAGCAGTGCTTTTAACAGCACTTAAGATATCTGGTATATTAAAGGACCATACACCACAGGGGAATGGTCACCAGAGATAACAGGGTAGTCACCACCACGCATTTTGTGGCAAAAATATAATCCCCATCATATTTGGCTGCCAATATGGCGGTAGTGCTTCCTGCAGGCATTCCGGTCAAAAGGACGGATACTCCGGACAAAAGGGGGGGTACATGGAAAGCCCGGCAGCATAAGTAAACCAGAAGAGGAAGCAAAAACAGGCGGATGAAGGCATACCTTATAATCCCCCAGTCTAATATGCTTCCCGGTTCCACCTCCGCCAGTATGGCGCCGATTAAGACCATGGATACGGTGGTGGTACAGCTTCCTACGCTCCTGATGGTGTTTTGAAGAAATGCCGGCACCGGCAGCCGGGTGATCATGAGAACCAGGCCAATATAGACCGCTATGATGCAGGGATGAGTCAAAACCTTTTTCACAACGGTTTTCCGGTCCGGGCTTTCCGTAAAATAAGAAACCCCGGCAGACCACATGACGATCCTTTGGGGGATCAGAAATATGGAAGCATACATGAGCCCTTCCGCACCATAGACGCCTTCTGCGATAGGATTACCCATAAAGCCCGCATTGGAACAGACCGTGCCATACTGGAGCACTTTTTTACGGCTTTCCGGTTCCCTGTTGTAGAGAACCTTTGCAAGCATAAGGCATCCCATCTGGATGAGGGCGGCAATGGTAAGTATCACGGCAAAGCCCTTTAAGATATCCAGATTAAACTCGATAAAAAATGATTGAATGATGTTGCAGGGAAGGATTAAATAGATCACCAGGTCCGTAAGAATGGCCTTTGCCCCTTCCGGCAGGATCCCCTTCTTTCTAAGTACAACGCCTGCTGCCACCAGGAGAAACAGCATCCCCTGGAGGTTTAAAAGACGATTATAGTCCATGTCTAACTCTCTTCTTTGGATTTCATATATTCATCCATTGCCAAAGCCACTGTCTTAGAATAGGCAACGGCTTCTACTACAGTTCTTGCTCCCAGAACCACATCTCCGGAAGCGAATATGCCCGGAATGGTTGTCTGACCTTTCTCATCTGTCATCAAAAGACCGTTCTGGCTGGCCAGTAAGCCCTTGGTGGTATTCACCAGCTTGCTTTTCGGCCCCTGGCTGATGGAAATGATGGTGGAATCTGCAAAAATCTGTTCCCGCTCTTCATCAATGCCGATCTGGTTTCCTTCCCCATCATATCGGATATTTTCAAACAACGGACCATCATCCGTAATCTCCACGATTTGTTTCCCAAACTGGAAGTAAGCACCATCAAGCTTTGCATAGGCTGTTTCGTGATCGCTGGCATTGCTTGATAAGCCTCTGGCATAAAGGGTCACCTTCCTGGCTCCGTGGCGGATCACGGTCCTTGCCACATCCATGGCGGAATTCCCAACGCCAATGATGGCAACCGTCTCTCCCAGATCATAGGCATCGGGATTTGCCAGATAATCGATGGCATAATGAACATTTCCCAGGGATTCCCCTTTTACGCCCAGGGTTTTCGGCCTCCAGACTCCGGTTCCGATAAAGATGCTCTGATAGCCGTCACGGATCAGATCCTTGATCTCTAAGGCTGTTCCGATGGCCGTATTGGGGCGGATCTTCACCCCGATTTCCAGAAGCTTCTTTTTGTAGCGCTCTAAAATAGTCTTTGGAAGACGGAATTCCGGTATCCCGTACTGGAGAACGCCTCCCACCTTATCCTTGGCATCGAAAATTGTCACGCTGTAGCCTTCTTTGGTCAAAAGAAAGGCAATGGTGATCCCAGCCGGACCTGCGCCGATTACCGCTACCTTCTTCCCGTTTTTCGGCTTGCACTCCACATTCATCTTGTTAAAGATGGTATCAGAGATATAATTTTCTATGCTGCTGATATGCACCGGCTGTCCTTTTCTGCCCAGAATGCAGTGGCCCTCGCACTGTCTTTCATGATTGCACACAAGGGAACAAACCAGGGACATGGGATTGTTTTCAAACAACATTTCTCCTGCTTTGTTTAAACCTCCTTCTTTAAAAGCCGTAATCATCTGGGGGATAGGGGTATTGACAGGACAACCCTGCCGGCACAGGGGCTTCTTACAATTTAAGCATCTGTTTGCTTCATCAATTACATGAACAGCCATAATTTATCTTCCTCTCTTTTTCTGTGGCATAATTTACTGAAAGAAGGCAAGTGAAACGCCGCCTGAATTTCGTAAATCAGCCGCTCCATGCGCCAAAGTACATCAAACTTTCTTCACCTATGGATTTTATCTCTCAATAACTTGATAGTTGCATATTGTATACAGTTTTATTATTATTTTTCACATCATATCACACTCAAAATAATAAAATCAATAGGCAGCATTTATGTACAGAAAAAAATAAATTTTGTCAAAAATATATCGAATTATGGACGTTCTGCCATTTCCATAAATAAAAAAGAATCCGGAGGATAAGGGCGGAAAAGTATCTCCAAACACCTCTATCCCGGATTCTCTGTTTTTAAAATTATTTTCCTTCGTAGGTAATCATGGCTTCCACATCATATCCTGCAAGCTTTTCCCTGCCATTTAATCCTGCAAGCTCCATGATAAAGCAGATTTTCACCACTACGCCGCCAAGCTCCTCGACCAGTTTTATGATGGCTTCAATGGTACCGCCTGTAGCAATCAAATCATCTATGATAACCACTTTTTGCCCTGGTCTAATGGAATCCTTGTGGATCTCAACGGTTGCAGTGCCATATTCCAGCTCGTAATCGGCAGACAGGACTTCCCTTGGAAGCTTGCCTTTCTTTCTCACCGGAATAAAGCCCTTATGCTCTGCATAGGCCACCGGAACACCAAAGATAAATCCCCTTGATTCCGGTCCCACTACCGAATCATATTCCACTCCTTTTAACATATCCCTTATGCCATCCACCGCTATGGTAAGCCCGTCCGGATCCTCCAGAATGGTGGTCACATCTCGGAAAATGATACCTTCCTCCGGAAAATCAGGAATGCTTGTGACATAGTCTTCTAATCTTTTCATTGTCATACCTCGTATTGTCATAATTTGTTTACGGATGAATCAACTGGATATGCAGGCATATCCAGTTGATTCCCGTCCCTTATCCTCTTGGATGGGCGCCCGTATAGGCGCGGCGCAGATTTTCCCCCTGAGTATAGTTCATATACATCTGTGTCGTAGCCATATCGGAATGTCCAAGCATGGCTTGTACCGCATGAATATCCGCTCCGTTGCGGAGTAAATGTGCCGCAAAGGAGTGGCGCAGGGTGTGAGGCGTAATGTCTGCCTTGATCCCTGCCTTATCCCCATAGAATTTTATAATCTTCCAAAATCCCTGGCGGCTCATGGATTTCCCGTTGCAGTTGGTAAAGAGCCACTCCGATTCCTGACCCCTCAACAAATAATCCCGGCCCCGCTCCATATAAGCCGAAAGGGCCAGCTTGGCCACTTTTCCAAAAGGAACCATACGTTCCTTGTGTTCATCCCGGCAGGTAATATATCCTATGGACAGGTTTGCATCGGTTCTCTTTAGATGAATCAGCTCCGACACCCGGATCCCGGTGGCATAAAGCAGTTCCAGCATGGCCCGGTCCCGAAGCTCCTTTGGGGTCTCGCCGTCCGGCTGGCTTAACAGGTTGTTTACCTCATCCACCGTTAATATGGTAGGCGCCTTTTTCTCTACCTTGGGCGCCTTTAACAGCTCTGCCGGGTCCTTCTGGATTCTTCCTTCCCTGCATTCGTAATGAAAGAATGCCTTCATGGAAGCCAGACAGCGTGAAATGGTAGTAGTAGCCTTCCCCTCTTTCTCCAGATGCAGGATATAGGAATTAAGACTGGTCTTTGTTACCTTGTCCACCTCCGTGATTCCCTGCTTCCCTAAAAAAGAAGCCAGCTGCATCAAATCCCTCTGATAAGATACCTCTGTGTTCTTTGACGTTTTTTTAATCTCTCTCAAATAAATGATAAAATGATTGATCTCTGCTACCATCTCAATATCCCCTGACCTTTCGGCTTCAAAAATGCCCTAAAATAAGGCTTCTTCCTACCATTATATAGACTATTTTCGATAAAATCAAACACATTTTTCCCACTATAAAGACATTTTAGGACTACTTTACATAACATGTACTAGATGTTGGTAATGCGTGACTTTTTTTCGCAAGATATGGGGAAATGGACCATTTTATTTTTTTTAATACTTTCTCTATTAGAGGACCATTTTTAAGAAAAACGGGTTAATCCAGGCCTCACAGGCACACCCAAGAGCAGTCAGGAACAGAAGAAGCAAAAAGGCCGGGATCCGGAAACGCCGTCCATTTTGCAATCCCCATAAAAGAAGGATGCTCCAAAGTGGAAGATAACACAGCCCCTGGGGCATGACTGTCATAAGGAACACAGGGAGCCCCATAAGCCCCTTTTGGACCGTTATGACGGAAAGGACAAATCCCATGGAAAATCCGATTCCTGCCGTCAGCAGACAATACAGAGGAACCGCATAAGCAGTCAGTCCGATGAGCCATGCGATCCATACCTCTATCCCCCGCTGCCTTAACACCTGATAAAAAAGCTGTACCCTTTCCCCTTTGTCCAGATTCATATTTCTGTCCAAAAGGCCCAGATAATATCCGGCTTCCTCCACAAACGACGGGTACCAGAAATTTGCCATGACAGTACCGGCAATAAGCCCGATAAAAAAGCAAAAGAGATAGCGGTCCTCTGCCCTTAGGTTCCGCTCCAGGGAAGCATACATACCTCCTGGTCCCGGTCCTCTTCTCAAACGGAATCTAAGCGTACGAAACAAACTGGCCATTAAAAATCCCCCTACAGGTCTTGTCATAATCTGACTCATAATGAATCAAGGGATATGCTTGCGTACCCAGTTGACTCATAAACTCAAGGTTGAAAGACGTCTTTTTTTCAACCTTATGCCTGCAAAGGGACATTTATTCTTGCAAAGCCAACAAGACGGTACTGCTGTTTTACAGGCTTTCCTACTTTACACCGTACTTTCTCCCATAGGCCAGGATTGCCGCAATGGTCTTGCCGTCGGTAATCTCCCCCCGGTAGATCTTCTGTTCTAAATCACCTAACTCCCATTCCTCCACCTCGATGTATTCGTCTTCATCCAGGTTCTGTTTGGAAGGCTCTAATTCCCTTGCAACAAAAATATCGATGGCTTCATCGCAGAACGCAACCGTTGTGTTGACGCTGATCAGATACTCCATCTTTTCCTTATCCGTCTTATAGCCTGTCTCCTCCTCTAACTCCCTGTGGGCGCAGTCGAGCTTCGGCTCATCGGGGCTGTCAAGGGCTCCGGCCGGAATCTCCAAAGTATACCGGTCCAAGGCATTGCGGTACTGACGCACCATGAGAAGCTTCCCGCTTTTCGTAACAGGAACCACTGCCGCTGCTCCGTTATGGTGGATGAAATCCCAATGGGCCAGATGGCCGTTGGCATCTACCGTGTCCTCGTATATTTTTAAAATGTTTCCCACATACTTTAATTCTCTGTCAAGTCGTTTTACAGGCTTTTGTTCCATTGTCTTACCTCCATGTCCGGTATCATTCTATTATAGTTTCTCGCACTTTTTAAAGCAGGCATCCGCTGCCTTTATGACCGCGCTGCGGAATCCGGATTCCTCCAGGGCCGATACTCCCTCAATGGTGGTGCCTCCCGGCGAACACACCTTATCCTTTAAAGCTCCCGGATGCTCCCCTGTCTCCAGGACCATCCTGGCACTGCCAAGAACCGTCTGAGCCGCCATCTCATAGGCAGCATCCCTGGGAAGTCCATACTTTACCGCACCGTCTGCCAGAGCCTCGATGAACATGTAAACATAAGCAGGAGAACTTCCGCTGGCACAGACTACTGCGTTCATAAGCCGTTCTTCCACGATCCGCATCCTTCCCAGAGAACGGAAAATATCACCGATTGTCTCCTTCTCCTCCTGGGAAAAAGCCTTCTCATCGTAGCAGACTCCTGTCATTCCTTCCCCAAGGAGAGCCGGGGTGTTAGGCATGGCGCGGACCATCCGTTTTTCTTCTCCCAGCTTTTCCTTTAACTGGGCCGTTGTGATCCCGGGTGCAATGGAAATGATCACATGGTCCTCTGTCACCTCATTGCGGATATCAGACAGCACCGGATCAAAATACTGGGGTTTCACGGCCAGAACCACGTATTTTGCCTGGCTCGCACACCGGGCATTGCTTTCAGCATAAGCCACTCCCATTTCTGAACTGATCTGCGCGCAACGTTCTTTATTCACATCGGTAAAAATGATGTCTTCCTTCCCGTATGTCTTTAATAATCCCTTTAATATTGCAAAACCCATATTTCCGATTCCGATGATTCCTATTTTCGCCATAATCTCTTCCTCCTGTTTCTGTTTGGAAATCTGCAATGAATCAGCATCATTCTAGCACCATTTTTCCAAATGTCAATCATCTAAATCTTCCTGATTGACGGAAATGATCCGGACTCCCTTCTTCCGAAGGACAGCCTTCTCCTGCTCCTTAAATTCGTGATCCGTAATGATCCCGGTATAATCGGCCAGGCAGTTGATCCGGTTCATCCCCTGCCGGTTGAATTTGGAATCATCCACTGCCAGAAAAGACTGCTGGCACTGCTTTACAAGCTGGCGCTTTAGAAATGCCTTATCAGTGGTAGGCGTCAGCACATGGAACTCCCCGCTTATGGCGGCAGCCCCGAAAAATCCCGAATCAAACCGGAAATCATCGATCATCTGGGTGGTGTAATAGCCTAAGGTACTGCCTGTAGACTTCTGGACATAACCGCCGCACAGGATCAGCTCCGCCTTGCTGTTTTTCATAAGAAGGGCAATTTCTAAATCATTGGTAACGACCGTCATATTTTCCTTATCCATGATCCGTTTTGCGATCTCATAGGTGGTGGTTCCGGCATCTAAATATATGGTAGTCCCTTCCCTGATGAATTCCACGCATTTCTCTGCGATCAACACCTTCTGTCCATGATTTATCACGCTTTTATCCGCATAGGCCACTTCGGTCTTACTTACCGCTCCTCCGTGGCAGCGTTCGATCAGCCCCTCCTTTTGAAGCTTTTCCAAATCCCTGCGGATGGTCATAGGGCTGACGTCCAGCTTTATTGCCAGCTCCTCAACCTGGACGCTTCCATCCTCCTGTATCATGTTCAGAATCTTAATCTGCCTTTCCGCCATCATCATGACCTGTTCCTCCTGTTATAGAGCCTGTACCTGTTTCAGCATAAAAATCCCTGCCGCCGGAAGCTCCGGCGGCAGGGCATCTGTTTTCCGCACAAATTCCCTTATGTATATCATAAATGATTACAGGAAAATACTCAATATCAAAACTTCAACAAATCCAACCGCCCATGCGATGGTGGACGTGACGGAATAGGTGAGGATCTGGTCCTTTACTTCTCCAACTCCCAGGGTCCGGTTTACCACCCAGAAATAGCTGTCATTAAAATAGCTGAAGAACAGGGAACCTACGCAGCATGCCATGGCTCCCAGGATGGGATTCACTCCTGCAGCCAGGATGATGGGGGCTGATATGCTGGCCGCCGTTGTCATTGCAACCGTGCCGGAGCCCTGGATAAAGCGCATGGCCGTGGCAATGAGGAAGGGAAGGATGACAATGGGAACCGCGGTGCCGGCAAGGGCTTCTGCCATATAGGTTCCAAGTCCGCTGTCCTTGATGATCTGTCCAAGAGCACCGCCGCCTCCGGTTACCAGCATGATGATCCCCGCAGATGCCATCCCTTTTTCCATTTCCTTGATCGCCTCTTCTCTGGTCAGGCTTCTTCCCAGGGTGAAGATCGCCAGCACAAGTCCGATTCCTACCGCTACGATGGGGCTTCCCAGAAACTGAAATACCATCATAAAGCCGGAGGTTTTTCCCAAAGCGCTGGAAACCGTACTGATCAGGATGAGGATGATGGGAAGGAACAGGGGGGCAAAGGATTCCAGGGCCGAAGGCAGACTTTCAGAACCAATGGAGAAATCCTGGGAATAATCCGGCTCCTGATAAGGGAGGCGCACAAAACCTTCTTTATCATCAGGAATCTGGTAAAGCTTTTTTCCGATCCATCTTGCATAAAACGTACAGGCCACGGTCATTGGAATGGCGATGACAAGTCCATAAAGTATGAATCTTCCCACGTCCACTCCAAAGATGCCGCATACGCCCAAAGGGCCGGGAGTGGGCGGAACAAGGCTGTGGGTGATCACAAGTCCTGCTGCCAGAGACGCACCCAGGGAAATCACCGATTTTTTCGTCACCCTTGAAATAGCCTTTGCAATGGGGGCCAGGATCACAAATCCGGAGTCACAGAAAATTGGAATGGAAACCAGAAATCCAGTAAGGGCAAGTGCTTCTTCCTCCCTCTTTTTTCCAAAGAGTTTTAAAAACGTCTGGGCCATCCGCTTGGCAGCACCGGTTCGTTCAAATATCTGCCCCATCATTACTCCAAAGCCGATGATAATTCCTATACTCCCAAGCGTTCCCCCAAAACCGGTTGTTATAGAATTAACAATACCAAGGGTCTTTCCATTTTCCAAGGTTACATTTACAAGAGGCATGCCTCCTGCCACACCAATGATGACCGAAGCCATGATCAGGGCCAGAAAAGCGTGGATCTTTGTTTTCAGTACCAAAAATATCAGAATCACGATGCCGATTCCAAGAGCAATCATCATTCTTTCGCCGCTAAGTCCTCCTACCATATAGAAACCCTCCTCATAATTTTCTCTGCCCCTGTTACGCCTTTTTAAAGCGGGGGGAATACTTTGCCGCAAGTAAAATAGCCTCAACCATGCTGACAGCGCTTGCCTTTCCGGTCCCTGCGATGTCAAACGCCGTGCCATGGTCCACCGAGGTGCGCAGGATGGGCATCCCGTTGGTAATGGCAATGGTCCGGTCAAAATCCAGGGTCTTTGTGGCAATATGGCCCTGATCATGATACAGGGAAAGTACGCTGTTAAACCGCCCCTGAGCTGCCTGATGGAACACGGAATCCGCCCCGATCGGGCCTGTCACCGGATACCCCTCTTCCTGTAATTCCAATACGGCGGGAATGATCTCCTTCACCTCTTCGTCACCAAACAGGCCGTGTTCCCCGCAGTGAGGATTCAGTCCGGCAACCGCCATGGTCCCATCCTCTACTCCCAGCCGTTTCAATGCCTCAAGGCAGCGCTTCACATAATCCTTAATCCGCTCCTTCGTCACCATATCCAGCATTTTTCTTAAGGATACATGCCTGGTGAGGAAGAAGACCCTCAGCCCGTTGGTCTCAAACATGGTAAGGGGATCCTCTGTTTCCGTCAGGGCGCTGAATATCTCCGTATGACCGATAAATGGGATGCCTGCCGCCTTTAAGGCCTCCTTGTTGATGGGTGTGGTTGCCACCGCATCCGCCCTTCCCTCGTTTGCCAGCCTGATGCTTTCCTCAATGTATTCATAAGCTGCCCTGCCGCACATTCCGCTGACCTCCCCGAAAGCAAACTGGTCCATGCCGACGTTATCCAGATCAATGAGGTTTAATATCCCTTTTTCAAATTCCCCCTCCTCCGGCTCCTTTACCGTCTTGATTTTTAAATCCGCCCCTGTAATTCTGATGGCCTGCTCCATGATCTTTTTATCTCCTACTGCAATGCATCCGGCTGCCTCAATGACCCTTGGCTCTGCCAGCGCCTTTGCTACGATCTCCGGACCAATGCCGGCCGGATCTCCGATGGGTATTACAATTAGTGGTTTGCTCATATTTATTTCCTCCGTTTCTTAATTTTGCATATGGTTTACATAAATAACTTCTCTTTTAAGTAAGTAATGCAACGGTTCGCCGCATCCGGCTCTCCTACCATCCCTCCCTTTGTTATGATGGACACCCCTTCAAAATCTCCCTTTAAAAATTTCCCGTAGGCGGCAAGGGGAAGGACCTCATCAAGGAGGCATAAGCCGGCAGTGTGGAACTTACGGCAGATGGCTACCGTGATATCTCCTCCGCTGCTGTAGATTCCTTGAAAGCTGCTGTTATATGTAAACACCCGGCAAGTGATTTCCGCAAAGGAATCACAGATCAGCCCGGTCATCTCATCCATTCCCCCGGGAAAGCCGGATTCATACCTTTTTAAATCAACTCTGTTTTCCGGATAGATCCCATCTCCTGTAACAGTAAGGATTTCATAGGACTCACTGGCCTCTAAAACCTCCTTTACCGTCCGTTTGATTTCCTCCTCCCGGCTTTCTTCGCTCTCCAGGAATTTTGCGGCGGAAACAAAAATGTTATGGGCAGTCCGCTGGGTCAGCCACAGCTCTTCCATCTGTTTTCTTGTCACAGGATTTACGCTTCCCACGACGGCCAGTATCTTGTTCTTTCTTTCCTTATCAAGCGGAATGATCTGCTTTCTGGCAACGGTGGAGGTAAACACTCCCGGATCTACTGCCGCAAATTTGATTTTGCTTGTAATGGCCGCATCCGCGATTAAGTCTAAATCCTCCTGAGTCACACAGTCCATGACAATGATCCTGCACCCCTCCTTTACAAGCTCCCTGATACGTTCTGCCAAAGCATGCTTTCCATCCATCATGCCGCTCATCTCAATGCTTCCCACTTTATACCTGCTCTGGATTTCAAAAATTTCCTTCACATCCGATGAGAGCACAGGAGTCTTGGGATCCAGGGCTGCCTCCGTCTTGTGAAGGGGCAGCCCTTTTACCATCATATATCCGCCGATAACGACCCTTCCCGAGGCTGGAAAACATGGGGCGCATATGGCGGTATAGTCCGGTCCCAAAGCATCTAAAAGAGCGTCCGTTTCCCTCCCCACATTTCCTCTGAGAGTGCTGTCAATACGCTTTGCATATACCTTGACTTCTTCATTTTTCAAGAGGTTGGTCACGTTAAACACCCGGTTATAGGCGGTTTCGCTGCTTGCCCCTCTGCTGTCTGTTGGATACATGATACAATCGCACTGATCGAACAGGGATAAATTCAGACGTTCCGAATTCATCACGGTGTAGGTCCGGTAATTCATCTTCTTAAGCAGAACCCCGGTGGCATTTGCCCCGGTTAAATCGTCTGCTACCACAATACATTGAGGCATAGTTCCTCTCCCTTCTTTGCATCAGTTCCGGAATGGGAACGTGTTGTCTCCGGAATCGATTCATGTTTGTTTGTGTTTATTTATATTCTTTATTCTTGTTCGTTTATGTTCTAGATCTTACATTGTCTGTTCAATATTGTCAATATACTTTTTAAATTCTTTTACTTTTTATTGATTAAATACAAAAATAGCTTATAAGTCTTATTAAGTATTTATAGGAGATGCTGGAAAGTGGCTTAAATACAGGTATCTTTTCATGTCTTTTTGCTTTTCGATATAAATCTATATCTTGTGGTTTTGGAAATCCACAGCCAAAGCTGTTATATGCCGTTACCCGCTCATTTTCATTCCCGCCCTCTCCAATTTTGAATGTAAAAAATCCCGCGTCAAACATAGGAAGCAGGTACCCATTTCCGAAATGGCACACACTATGCCATTTACGAAGTGATGTGGAAATAAGCCTGGATGTATGGTATAATTTTCTCGTTGATAGGTAATCTGTACACAGCTAAATCATACATCCCAACAGAGGGTTAATTCAAAAATAAGGAGAATACAGGTGGAAGTAAGAATTGAACTGGCATATGACCGGCCTCAGGAAGTTATCCGCTTGTTCACTGAATATACGGATAATATTATTTCTAAAGATACCGAAGTAGCAAAGTGCCTTGATTCCCAGCACTATGACGATGAAGTGAGAGATTTGGATGTAAAGTATGGTTTGCCCAATGGCCGGCTCTATCTTGCTTATTTAGACAGTGATATTGTTGGATGTGTTGCTTTGAGGCAGTTGGATGATCGTTATTGTGAAATGAAACGTTTGTATGTCAGACCTGGATATCGGGGAAAACAAATAGGAAACGCTTTGATCGGGCAAATAATTGCAGATGCCAGGCAGATAGGATATAAGCATATGCGTTTAGACACTTTCCCTTTTATGGATCTTGCCATTCAGATGTATTACCGGTATGGGTTTTATAAAATTGAACGCTACAACGATAATCCTGCTTCTACAGCAGTTTTCATGCAGCTGGATATGTAAAAGAATCTAATATCTCCTTGTGAGATCCAGGCACCATTTGGCAAGTAAAAATTCCCGGACTGGTTTCCTCCATTTATCATGACCGGTCATACATTTGACCGCTACAAAAAAATTTTCTATTGACATTTTAATTTTTATCTCATATACTGTAACAAATCAAAGTGATAAACTGTTGAGCAGGAGTAAGTAAGAACTTAACATCATGCACAGAGAGCTTCCGGTTGGTGGGAGGAAGCGTTGATGTCTGGTCTGAATGGACCTGCGAGGGCGGCTTGAAACCGATTTTATGATCGGAAGTAGGTGTCGACGGGTTTCCTATCCGTTATCAAGGGGAGGCACATGTTAGTGTGTTATAAAGCGGGAGAAGTCTATCTTCTCCAATCAGGGTGGTACCACGGAACCGTAATTTACAGGCTTTCGTCCCTCTTATCCATAGCAGTATGGAGGAGGGACGGAGGCCTTTTTTATTTCTGCAGGCAATGAGCCAGGCGCAGGTATGCAGGCATTCCTGTATCTGGCAAATGGTGAAAGGGTCAAATACTTCTATACCTCTCCGCTTGCTATAGGATATTTACTGGCTGTCAGGCCAAAAGACATGAGTATTAGCTAAGAAAGGAGCGTAATAAACCATGAACATCACGCCGGACTGTAAGGAAATCGAAGCGCTTGCCGCTTCCTATCCCGTCATCCCGGTCTGCAGGGAAATCTTTGCAGACATTGTCACACCAATTACCCTGCTGCGAAAAATCGCAGCTAAAAGCAGCCGGTATTATCTGCTTGAAAGCATTGAGGGAGGCGAAAAATGGGGACGCTACTCCTTCCTTGGCTATGATCCGGTCCTTAAGGTCACTCTAAAGGATCATGTGGTAAGGGTACATCATTATGGCCAGCCGGAGGCCAGCCAGGTGATCCGGACCAGGGAGCCCTATGATGTGCTGCGGGATATCTTAAAGGATTACCGTTCTCCAAAGCTTCCCGGACTTCCCCCCTTTACCGGTGGATTTGTAGGGTATTTTGCATACAGCATGATCGGCTATACGGAACCGGTCCTCTCCATCAAAAAAGGAACCTGCAATGACTTTGACTTAATGCTCTTTGATACGGTCATCGCTTATGACCATTTAAAGCAGAAAATCAGCCTTGTGGTCAATATGAAAACCGACCAGGTCATGGAAAATTACGGGGAAGCCTGCGCAAAACTGGAAAGCATTGCAGCCATGATCGGAGAAAATATCCCCCTAAAAAAATCCGCAGTCACCAGCAGACCAAACTTCCGCTGCAACGTGACCAGGGAGGAATTCTGTTCCATGGTGGAGCGGGCAAAAGATTATATCGTGGACGGAGACATTTTCCAGGCGGTGCTTTCCAGGCAGTTTACAAGTGATTACCAGGACAGTCTTCTCAATGCCTACCGGGTTTTAAGGACCACCAACCCGTCCCCCTACATGGTATATCTCCATATGGATGATACAGAAATCATAAGCACTTCCCCGGAAACCCTGGTCCGTTTACAAAACGGGCGGCTCACCACCTTTCCGGTAGCAGGTTCCAGACCCAGGGGAAGGGACGAAGAGGAAGACAACAGGCTTTCGAAAGAGCTTCTGGAAGATGAAAAGGAGCTGGCAGAGCACAACATGCTGGTGGACTTAGGGAGAAATGATCTGGGGAAAATAGCAGCGTTTTCCACTGTAGAAGTAACAGGATATAAAATGATCCACCGTTATTCCCGGATTATGCACATCTGCTCCCAGGTGGAGGCGGATATTACCCCTGACCGGGATGCCTTCCATGCCATAGAGGCGGTCCTTCCGGCAGGCACCCTTTCCGGTGCTCCGAAAATCCGGGCCTGTGAGATCATCGAAGAACTGGAAACAGAGCCAAGGGGCATATACGGAGGAGCCCTGGGCTACATTGATTTCACCGGAAACATGGATACCTGTATCGCCATACGCATGGCGGTAAAAAGCCAGGGAAAGGTATACGTTCAGGCAGGAGGCGGCATCGTGGCCGACAGCGTTCCGGATCGGGAGTACGAAGAATCGGAAAACAAGGCAAAGGCCGTGATCCGGGCCATTGAAACCGCAGGGGAGGTAAATGACTGATGATTCTCTTGATCGATAATTACGACAGCTTTTCCTACAACTTAGTCCAGATGTCCGGCGGCTTAAATCCTGATATCAGGGTAATACGAAACGATGAGATGACCGTGGAAGAAATAAGGGATCTATCTCCCAGCCACATCATCCTCTCCCCAGGTCCCGGTTATCCAAAGAATGCAGGAGTGTGCGAGGACGTGGTGAAGAAGCTTTCCGGAACAATTCCCATGCTTGGGGTATGCCTGGGGCACCAGGGAATCTGCGAAGTATTCGGGGCAGAGATCACTCATGCAAAGAAGCTGATGCACGGAAAACAGAGCCTTCTTACAATCGATGTTTCTGATCCCATCTTTCACGGGCTTCCGGAACAGATCCTGGCCGCCAGGTACCACTCTCTCATCGCCGCAAAAGATTCTCTTCCTCATTGCCTGGCCATCATCGGAACCGATGATACGGGAGAAATCATGGCGGTAAAGCATAAGGAATATCCCCTTTACGGGCTTCAGTTCCATCCGGAATCTATCCTGACACCAAATGGGATGACCATACTTAAAAATTTCTTATCCATTCATATAAAGGAGGCAGATTAAATGATTCAACAGGCGATCCATGAAGTAATCTCAGGGCAGAATTTAAGCTTTGAGGCTGCAAAAGAGGTCATGAACGAGATCATGAGCGGGGAAACCACCCCGGCCCAGATGGCCGCATTTTTAACGGGACTTCGGATGAAGGGGGAAACCATTGACGAGATCACTGCCTGTGCCACGGTTATGCGGGAAAAGGCCTTAAGGCTGGAGCCGGATTTTCCCGTCATTGATATCGTAGGCACCGGCGGCGACGAGGCCGGGACCTTTAACATTTCCACCACCACCGCATTTGTGGTAGCTGCAGGAGGAGTTCCTGTGGCAAAGCATGGCAACCGCAGCGTTTCCAGTAAAAGCGGGGCTGCCGATGTGCTGGAGCACCTTGGGGTGAATTTAAACCTTACGGCGGAACAGTCGGGAGACATACTAAGGAAAACAGGCATGTGCTTCCTCTTCGCCCAGGCTTACCATTCCTCCATGAAATACGCCGGACCGGTGCGCAAAGAGCTTGGGGTGCGGACCATCTTTAATATCTTAGGCCCTCTTTCCAATCCTGCGGGAGCCACCATGCAGCTTTTAGGGGTCTATGACAGGAAACTGGTAGAACCTCTGGCCCAGGTATTAAGCAATCTGGGAGTCAGGCGGGGCCTGGTGGTCTGCGGAGATGACGGACTGGATGAAGCCACCGTCACAGGCCCCACCCATGTATGTGAAATCCGTTTCGGGGAGCTTACTCCCTATGAGATCACGCCGGAGCAGTTTTCCCTAAAACGATGCAGCCTTGCGGAGCTGGTTGGCGGCACACCGGCAGAGAACGCCCAGATCACCAGAGATATCTTAAGCGGTAAACTCCATGGACCAAAACGGGATATCGTCATCTTAAACTCTGCCTTAAGCCTGTACCTGGGAATCGATGACTGCACCATTCCCCAATGTATTGAAAAAGCGGCCCATCTCATTGATTCGGGAAAAGCCGCCAGTAAGCTTGATAAGTTTGTAAAAATGACCAACGAGGTGGTTTTATGATACTTGACGTCCTGGCTGCCTCCTCAAAAAAACGGGCGGAGGCGGCAAAAGAAAAAATCCCCATGAAGGCCATGGAAAAACTGGCATTTGAAATTTTGGAAAAAACAAAAGACAGAGGTCTTTCTTTTGAACGCAGCCTCTCCTCTCCAGGCATTTCCTTTATCTGCGAGATAAAACGTGCCTCTCCCTCAAAGGGGCTCATTGCTCCTGAGTTCCCCTATGTGGAAATCGCAAAGGATTACGAAGCTGCAGGGGCGGATGCCATTTCCGTCCTTACGGAACCGGAATACTTTCTCGGAAATAACGACTATCTGACCGAGATCAGCCATAAGGTGGATATCCCTCTTCTCAGAAAGGATTTCACGGTGGACCCCTACCAGATCTATGAGGCAAAGGCCATAGGCGCGGCTGCAGTCCTTCTCATCTGCGCTCTCCTGGATACAAAAGCCCTGAAAGAAGATTTAAGGCTATGCCAAAGCCTTGGCTTAAGCGCCCTTGTAGAGGCCCATGATGAAGAGGAGATCCGCTCCGCCCTCTCGGCGGGAGCCAGGATCATCGGAGTAAATAACCGGAATTTAAAAACCTTTGAGGTGGATTTTAATAATTCCCTCCGCTTAAGGAGCCTGGTCCCCCCTGACGTACTTTTCGTGGCGGAAAGCGGGATCAAAAGGTCAACAGACATCAGGCTCCTGTCAGAAGCCGGAGTCAATGCCGTCCTGATCGGGGAAAGCCTGATGCGTTCCCCTGACAAAAAGGAAGTTATAAACGGATTTAAGCGGGAGGCACAATGAATTCGAAAGGAAAACGGATCAAAATATGCGGACTGACCCGCAGGGAAGATATCCTGGCAGTAAACGTCTCAAAACCGGATTACGCAGGATTCGTATTTGCTCCCGGAAAGCGCCGCCTTACGGGACCAGAGGCAAAAGTACTTAAGGAGCTGCTGCTGCCGGAGATACCGGCAGTGGGAGTATTTGTAAACAGCCCCATAGAAGATATCCTGTCCCTTGCGGAAAATGGAACCATTGACCTTATCCAGCTTCACGGCGATGAGGACCGGGATTATATGATGGAATTAAAAAGCCGCCTGTCCCCCGGCCTTCCTGTCATAAAGGCCATACGGGTCCGGCAGGCGGAAGATATGAAGGAAGCAGATGACCTTCCCGCTGATTTCCTGCTTTTTGATACTTATACCAAAGGACTTTACGGCGGCAGCGGGAAGACCTTTGACTGGTCCATGATACCGGACATAAAAAAGCCCTGGTTCCTGGCCGGAGGCATAGACGCCTCAAACATCAGGCTGGCCATGAAAACAAATGCCTTTTGCCTGGATCTAAGCAGTTCCGTGGAAACAGAGGGCAAAAAGGACCGGTCAAAAATAAAAGAAATCATACAAACAGTAAGGAGTGAACAGCCATGTCAAAAGGAAAATTTGGACAGCACGGCGGACAATTTGTCCCCGAAACGCTGATGAATGCAGTAAATGAGCTGGAAGAGGCTTATGAAAAGTACAGCCATGACGAGGAGTTTTTAGCCGAACTTTCAGACCTTCACCAAAAATATACCGGAAGGCCCTCTCTGCTCTACTATGCAGAGCGGATGACAGAGAATTTAGGCGGTGCAAAGATTTATTTAAAGAGAGAGGATCTAAACCACACCGGCTCCCATAAGATCAACAATGCCCTGGGCCAGGTCCTTCTTGCAAAGAAGATGGGAAAAACCCGGGTCATCGCTGAAACAGGGGCCGGGCAGCATGGCGTTGCTACTGCTACCGCCGCCGCTCTCATGGGAATGGAATGCGAAGTTTTCATGGGCAAGGAGGATACGGATCGTCAGGCCTTAAACGTATTCCGCATGGAGCTTTTGGGCACAAAGGTTCACGCTGTCACCAGCGGCACCCAGACCTTAAAGGATGCAGTCAATGAGACCATGAGGGAATGGACCAACCGGGTGGCTGACACCCATTATGTCTTAGGCTCTGTCATGGGCCCTCATCCCTTTCCGACTATTGTCAGGGATTTTCAGAGCATCATCGGAAAAGAGGTCCGCTCTCAGCTTATAGAAGCAGAGGGTAAACTTCCTGACATGGTGATCGCCTGCGTGGGAGGCGGAAGCAATGCCATGGGAATCTTCCATGAATTTGTAAATGAACCTTCCGTGAAGCTGGTGGGCTGCGAGGCCGCTGGGCACGGCATTGAAACAGGAAAACACGCAGCTACGATTTCTACCGGCTCTCTTGGAATCTTCCACGGCATGAAGTCCTATTTCTGCCAGGATGAGTACGGTCAGATCTCCCCTGTTTTCTCCATTTCCGCAGGACTTGACTATCCCGGCATCGGGCCGGAGCACGCGGCCCTTCACGATTCAGGAAGAGCCAGCTACGTCTCCATTACGGATCAGGAAGCCGTGGAAGCTTTTGAATACTTATCCCGTCTGGAAGGGATCATTCCGGCAATAGAAAGCGCCCATGCAATAGCCTATGCCAGAAAGATCGCTCCTTCCATGGGAAAAGATGAGGTCATTGTCATTAATCTATCAGGGCGGGGCGACAAGGATGTGGCAGCCATTGCCCGTTACAAGGGGGTTGAAATCTATGAGTAGAATAAGCGAAGTATTTTCCAAAGGAAAGGCATTCATCCCATTTATTACGGCAGGAGATCCCGACCTTGCCACCACCGAAGAACTGGTTCCTGCCATGGCCGAGGCCGGAGCGGATTTGATCGAGCTTGGAATCCCTTTTTCTGACCCAATCGCAGAGGGGATCGTAATCCAGGAGGCCGATATGCGGGCTTTGGCCTCAGGAACTACCACGGATAAGCTTTTCGAAACCGTAAAACGGATACGCAAAAAAACAGATGTTCCTCTGGCTTTTATGACTTATATCAATCCGGTTTTCGTGTATGGAAGCGAAAGGTTTTTAAAAAATGCAGCTGAGTGCGGCATTGACGCCCTGATCGTGCCGGATATGCCCTTTGAGGAAAGGGAGGAACTACTGCCCTTTTGCAGAAAATACGGGGTCGAACTGATCTCTCTCATCGCCCCCACTTCCAGTGAGCGTATACGGACCATTGCATCTGGATCGGAAGGATTTATCTACTGTGTTTCCTCTATGGGCGTGACCGGAGTGAGAACGGAAATCAATACCAACATTGGTGAAATGATTTCCTTTGTAAAGGAGGCAAAAGATATCCCCTGCGCCATCGGCTTTGGTATCTCCACGCCGGAGCAGGCAAGGGAGATGAGCAAACATGCAGACGGTGTCATTGTTGGCAGCGCCATTGTAAAAATAGCCGCAAAATACGGAAAAGACTGTGTAGGGCCTGTCTGCGACTACGTAAGGGAAATGAAGTCCGCCATTTCCGGCTGACGGCCGGTAAGGGATGTTTTCCTTGACAAGCAGGAAGGGGAATGCTACACTAGTGCCACAAGAGGGAGCTCGTAGGCGGGCTGAGAGGAAGTAATCAACTTCGACCTTTATAACCTGATTTGGGTAATGCCAACGTAGGGATTCATATGGGATGATTGCATATTTCCGAGCCTATACCTGTTGGTATGGGCTCTTTTTGCGTGGGTAATGAACCAAACGAATATGCAGTATATTCATTCGGTGAATGCCGCGGCGACTAATAAAAACCTGCAAAGCGCGTTTTTCTTAGTCTTTACTAAACGTCCTTACAATCCCTCCGTTCGCGAGAAAAAGGAGGAACAAACATGAATTACACCACACAAATGGATGCCGCAAGAAAAGGCATTCTGACAAAGGAACTGACGGCGGTAGCTGAGCACGAACAATGGAATCCGGAAAAGCTGCGGGAGCTGGTGGCGGAGGGAAAAATCGCCATTCCGGCAAATAAGAACCACAGCTGCTTAAAGCCCAGCGGTATCGGCTCCATGCTCAGAACAAAGATCAATGTGAATCTTGGGACATCCAGGGACTTGAATGATCTGGAAATGGAACTTGAGAAAGTAAAGGACGCAGTTCTTATGGGGGCAGAATCCATTATGGATTTAAGCTCCTTTGGAGATACCCGGAAATTCCGCAGGAAGCTGACGGGAGAATGTCCGGCTATGATTGGTACGGTTCCTATCTACGATGCTGTGGTTTATTATCACAAACCCCTTCGGGAAATCACCGCCGAGGAATGGATACAAATCGTGGAAATGCACGCGGAAGACGGGGTGGATTTCATGACCATTCACGTTGGGATCAACAAGCAGACTGCCAGAAGATTCAAGGAAGCAAAACGGCTGACTAACATTGTATCAAGAGGAGGGTCTATCATCTTTGCCTGGATGGAAATGACCGGGGAGGAGAATCCCTTTTATGAGCACTATGACCGCATACTGGAAATCTGTCAGAAGCATGACGTGACCTTAAGCCTTGGAGATGCCTGCCGGCCGGGGTGCATTGAAGATGCGTCTGATATTTCCCAGGTAGAGGAGCTGGTGACCCTTGGAGAGCTGACAAGAAGGGCCTGGGAGAAGAATGTACAGATCATTATTGAAGGCCCCGGCCACATGCCTTTGGATCAGATTGCAGCCAATATGAAAATACAGCAGACGATCTGCAAGGGAGCGCCCTTTTATGTCCTGGGACCTCTTGTCACTGATATTGCGCCGGGATATGACCATATCACCGCGGCGATCGGAGGAGCGGTGGCCGCTGCTGCCGGGGCGGCGTTTCTCTGCTATGTGACTCCTGCGGAGCATTTGAGGCTGCCGGATGAAGCAGATGTGAAGGAAGGAATCATTGCAGCCCGGATTGCGGCCCATGCAGCTGACATTGCAAAAGGCATCAGGGGCGCTAAGGATTGGGATCATAAGATGAGCGATGCCAGAAAACGGCTGGATTGGGAAACCATGTTCCAGCTTGCCATTGACCCGGAAAAAGCCAGACGCTACCGGGCCTCGTCAAAACCGGAAAAAGAAGATACCTGCTCCATGTGCGGCAATTTCTGTGCCATGAAAAATATGAACAGGATTTTAGAGGGAGAGATCGTCGATATCTTTGATGAATAATATTTTGTGGAAATTAAAATTACATATACAGGAGGAATTTTCATGAATGATCAAATACCATCAACAATTTACAGCAACTCTTCTACCGGTTCAAGAGTACGGGTGAAAAAGCTGGTGATCAGCGGAATGCTGACAGCTCTTACCGTTGCGCTTTCCGGCTTTTCCATCCCGGTGGGAGCTTCCAAATGCTTTCCGGTACAGCATCTGGCAAATGTTCTGGCCGGGGTATTCTTAGGGCCTGTCTATGGTGTTTCCATGGCGTTTTGTACTTCACTTATACGAAACCTCATGGGAACCGGAAGCCTGCTTGCCTTTCCGGGAAGCATGGCTGGCGCGTTTCTTGGCGCCTATCTGTTTCAAAAAACCAGGAAGCTTTTGCCTGCTTATCTTGGAGAAGTGGTTGGGACCGGGCTGATCGGAGGGCTGCTCTGCTATCCTGTGGCCGCCGTTCTCATGGGAAAAGAGGTGGCTGTGTTCTTCTTTGTAGCTCCATTTTTCATGAGTACTCTGGCAGGGACCCTATTGGCTGCAATCTTACTGGCAATGCTGCGCCGCCTTGGCCTTTTTTCCTATTTTGAGCGTCTCATCAATGAATAGGGGGACCCTGTTATGAGCATAAAAATCAATGAATTCCTGACAGGGCTGGTCAGGGAAAAGCGGCCCGTCATCCACTGTATCACCAATTATGTTACGGCAGGGGACGTAGCAAATATCATTTTGGCCTGCGGCGGCTCCCCCATTATGGCAGACCAGCCGGAAGAGGTTTCGGAGATAACCGCCTTATCCGACTGCCTTCTATTGAACATTGGGACCCCGAAAGAATCGACGAAAGCCGCTATGATAAAGGCCGGGCAGGAAGCAAACCGGCGAAACCTTCCTGTCATCTTTGACCCCGTGGGAATCGGTGCTTCCCGTTATCGGACCGAAACTGCTCTTTCCCTTTTAAAGGAAGTGAAGGTAACCGTTATCAGGGGAAATGCCTCCGAGCTGCGGGTCTTATTAAAGGAGCTGACCGGACAGAACGTGGGAAACGGTTCTATATCTCCCGCCCGGGGAGTTGATGCTTCCTTTTCTGATGAGATAAAGGAAGAAACCCTGGAATCTCTTAAGGCAACAGCCAGGGCATTAAGCACTGCGACCGGTGCTGTGACTGTTATGACAGGAGCCACTGATATTGTATCAAGCGGGAAAGAGAACTGGCTAATAAAGAACGGCTGTCCTCAAATGTCCCGGATTACAGGAAGCGGCTGTATGCTGGATGGCATAATTGCCGCCTACACGGCCTCCATCGGGCCCAGGCCCTCACAGCATGCCATATTCCAGGCTGCTGCTCTTGCCACGGCTGCTGCCGGTCTTTGCGGAGAGCGGGCGGCAAAACGAGCGGAAAAGATCCCCGGCGGTACAGGAAGCTTCCGCTGCTGCTTTCTGGACGAAGTAAGCATTTTGGAAGAAAGCACCTTAAAAGGAGGGATAAATATTGAAGTTTCATAAAGACATGCTTCTCCTCTATGGGGTAACAGACCCGGCATTTACAGGAGAAAAAACCTTAACAGAGCAGATCGAAGAAGCCCTATGTGCCGGAGTGACCCTTCTCCAGCTTCGTGAAAAAAGTCTGGACAAAAGTGCCTTCCTGGAAGAAGCTCTACTTGTCCGTGAGCTTACGAAGCATTATGGGATCCCGCTTATCATCAACGATGATGTGGATATTACCCTTAAGTGCGGGGCGGACGGCGTACACGTTGGACAGGATGATTTATCTCCTTTGGAGGTCCGCCGGCTAATCGGGCCGGACCGCATTCTGGGCGTTACTGCCAAAAACGTAAGTCAGGCAAAAAAGGCATTTATGGATGGGGCGGATTATATAGGATCCGGGGCTATCTTCCCAAGCCCTACAAAAAAAGATGCCATTCCCTTAACCCTGGAACAACTGTCTGCGATCTGCCGTTCTGTTCCTATTCCGGTAACGGCCATCGGAGGAATTAACAGTGAAAATGTATCCAGCCTGAGAGGAACAGGCGTGGCCGGAGCTGCGGTGGTTTCCGGCATCTTCGGACAAAAGGATATAACCGCAGCCGTCCATCGCTTAAAAGAACAGCTTTTAAAGGTGGTGAGCCCATGAGCCTGATTCTCCCTTCCTTCCTCACCATTGCAGGCACCGATCCCAGCGGCGGCGCAGGAATACAGGCGGATTTAAAAACTGCCGCGGCTTTGGGTGTCTATGGCTCCAGCGTTATTACCGCCCTGGTAGCTCAAAATACGACTGGGGTTTTTCTGACGGAAACAGTTAGTCAGGAAATGCTTGCCGCCCAGTTAGATGCCGTATTTACGGATATTCCGCCGAAAGCTGTAAAAATCGGCATGGCCGGGACTTCCGGTTCAATTGAAATCATTGCGGAAAAGCTAGGAGAATATAACCGGTCTCCTGTGATCGTGGACCCGGTCATGGTATCCACCAGCGGGCATTCTCTTTTAAAGCCGCAGGATGTTAAGACTTTAACAAGCAGGTTGTTTCCCCTGGCAACTTTAGTTACCCCCAATATCCCGGAGGCTGAAGCACTCTTATCCACAAAAGGGCACCGGATATACACTAGAAAAGATATGGAAGAAGCCGCAATGGAGCTCTTCCATGTCTTTCAAGTTTCTTTCCTTTTAAAAGGAGGCCATAATGACCAGGGAGCTGATGATCTGCTGTGCTGCAACGGATTTCTCACCTGGTTTCCAGGGGAACGTATCGACAATCCAAATACCCATGGAACCGGATGCACCCTGTCTTCTGCCATTGCCTGCGGACTGGCTGGAGGCATGGGGCTGGAAGAAAGCATCCGGATGGCAAAGTCCTATCTAAACGGAGCGTTAAAAGCCAGATTAAATCTGGGAAAAGGACGAGGGCCTTTATGGCACGGATGGAGAACCTAAAAACTCAAAGAAAGCTTTTTAACCGGTTATGGCGGGAACATTACATGCTCCCGCCATAATCGGTATTTTCATTTCCATTTGCAGAATCCCGTTTTATTTGCTTTCCAGTTTCCTGTAAAGATCGATCATCTCTTCGGCCATGACCTTAAAGATCTCCGCGCTCATCATCTGATCCTCCGCATGGGTCAGAATAAGTCCCATAGGCACTGCCTCTCCTGCCGCTTCTCTCTGAATTAAGTCCGCATGAGGCAAATGGCCTTGTTTCATCATTTCGTCCCCTTCAGCGATCAGATGTTCCGCTTCTTCATATTTTCCTTGTTTTGCCTTTTGCACTGCTTTGATATAGTTTGATTTTGCTCCGCCGGCAGCAGTGATCAGCTGAAAGCAAATAAGTTCCAATTCCTGCATTTTTACACCTTTTCTCTCTGTACAGAAATTATCAGCCCTGGGTCTGATTTTCCTGCTTCTCATACATTTTGTCAATAACCCTGATAAATGGAAAGTATACGAAGAATGACAATGCCAGAATCACCACCTGAAGCAGTGCCGTCCTCCAGCCTCCGATCAAAAATCCCGAAATAATGGGAGGACAGGTCCAGGGCACCAGAATTCCTTTATACATGGGACAAAGCCCCGTATAAATTGCCAGATACTGAATGGTTCCGGACAGAACAGGCATGATCATGAAAGGGATTGCCATAATGGGGTTCAACACCACCGGTGTACCAAAAAGCACCGGCTCATTGATGTTAAAGCATGCTGGTCCGATCCCCAGCCTGCCCACCTGCCTGCACTGGTTGGATTTGGCAAAAAACATTAGATATATCACCAGTCCAATGGTAATTCCTGCCCCTGTAACCGTCATAAACTGATCTAAAAACTGCTGGGTAACAATATGACCGCCATTTGCCAGATTAAGCTCCCGTCCGCTGTCAAGAATTGCCTGATTGGCGGCAGTATTGGCCGTAAGGAGGGGACCCATAATTCCCCCCACAAGGGTTGATCCATGAATGCCAAAGAACCAGAAAAACGGAATCAAAAATCCCATGGCAACAACCCCGCCAAAGGAATCAGTCAGTCCCTGGAGCGGGATCTGAATGGTTTTATAGATCCATTCCATTGGGGTCGTGTCAAACATATTTTTTACAACCGCATAAACGATGGAAGCTGCGATAATAACAGCCGCGCCTGGAATCAGAGCCGTAAAAGAGGTAGCAACTCCGTCAGGCACTCCATCCGGCATTTTAATGGTAATGTTTTTCTTTAAAAACACAGTATAGATCCAGCCTACAATGAGTCCGATAATGATAGCGCCGATCATACCCTGTCCGCCGGTCCATGTCTTAAAAATAACGCCAACGGAAGCTCCCTCCTGGTTGGTTACCTGGGAAGGCTGAAACAGCAGATAAGTACAAAGGGAAATCACTCCTGCCGGCATTCCGTTATATCCCTCATTTTTTACATAGGTATAGGCAATGCCTATGGAAGCGATAAGAGCCATGATATTGAAGGTGCTTTCAAATACCTGATTAAACACCGGCGTAAATCCTGCTGCCCCCAGCCAGTCGGCAACAGGCGTATATGGAAAATTTGCCAGAAGCAGAAAAATAGATCCGATGATCATCATTGGCATGGAATACAGCAGACCATCCTTTAATCCCCGAATCGCCTTTGTATTGATAAACACCATCATTTTAGGAACCACTTTACTATTTAAAAAATCTTTCATCCTCACTGTCCCTCCCTTTCTTTTCTCATTTACCGGCCAGCTTCCGGGCAAACTCCAGAACCTTTTTTCCATTGCACATGCCGTAATCGATCATGGGGATCACATCCATTGGTACCTGATGGCTTTCACATGTCTTTAAAACCTTGTCTTTTAAGTATCCCACCTGAGGACCAAGCAGGGCGCAGTCTGCTCCGGCCAGGTTTTCATCTAAGTCATTGACCGGAAATGCCATGATGTCTGCTTCCAGTCCTTCCTGGGCCGCCGCCTCCCTCATTTTACTCACAAGCAGGCTTGTGGACATTCCCTGATTGCAAAATAGCCGTATCTTCAACATACTCTACCCTCCTATAATTCCTCTCCGTTTGTTTGAATCACTTTCTTAAACCAGTAAAAGCTTTCTTTTCTGCTCCGCTCACCTGTTCCATTTCCCTGATTGTCCTTATCCACATAAATGAACCCGTAGCGCTTCTCCATCTCACCGGTCCCTGCGGATACCAGGTCAATACAGCCCCAGGGTGTATATCCCATAAGATCCACTCCATCCTGGTCCACGCATTTTTTCATTGATTCTATATGTGCCTTTAAATATTCAATCCGGTACCCGTCATGGATCATGCCGTCATCTCCCGGCTGGTCATAGGCACCGAAGCCATTTTCCACAATAAACAGAGGCAGTCCGTACCTGTCATACAGCCAGTTCATGGTGTAGCGAAGCCCTTCCGGGTCAATGGGCCATCCCCACTGGCTTGCCTGCACGTAAGGATTTTCCACCCTGTCTCTTTGTTCCCGGTAATCATACTCAGGATTATCGTCCCTGTGTTTCACAGTAAAGGACATGTAATAGCTGAATCCGATATAATCCACACAGCCTGCTTTAAGCGCCTCCAAGTCTTCCGATGTGATATCCAGAGCCAGCCCCTTCCGTTTCCAATATGCCTTTATGTATTCCGGATATAGTCCTCTTACATGGACATCTGCAAACCAGTAGCGTTTCTGCATGGAAGACATGGCCATCATCATATCTTTTGGATCACAGGAGTAAGGATAAATGGGGCACATGGCCATCATACAGCCGATCTTAAAATCAGGATTTATCTCATGTCCCGCCTTTACTGCCAGGGCTGATGCCACCAGCTCATAATGGGCCGCCTGGTACATAAGATGTTCCCGGTTATCTCCTTCTTTAAAATGAAGTCCTGAGTTGGTAAATGGTGCAAAGTCCCCGTCATAATCTGCCTGGTTATTGATCTCGTTAAATGTCATCCAGTAGGTCACCTTGTCCTTATACCGTTCAAAGCATGCTTTGGCAAACTTCACGAACAGCTCCACACAGATGTGGCTACTGAAGCCGCCGTACTTAACCACCAGTTCATATGGCATTTCAAAGTGGGATAAGGTCACTACCGGCTGGATCCCATGCTTTCTGCACTCATCAAATAAGTCGTCATAAAACCGGAGGCCTTCTTCATTGGGTTCCGGCTCTTCCCCCGTAGGAAAAATCCTGGTCCAGGCAATGGAGGTGCGGAAACACTGAAACCCCATTTCCGCAAAAAGAAGGATATCTTCTTTATAACGATGGTAAAAATCAATGCCCTCATGGTTGGGGTAATATTTACCTTCTATGACCCCATCTGTGATCTCCCGTTCCTTTCCATTGGCTCCGGCTGTCATCACATCGGCAACGCTGACGCCTTTGCCTCCTTCTTTCCAGGCTCCTTCCAGCTGATGGGCAGCTACTGCACCTCCCCACAGAAAATCTTTTCTCAGCATTCGTATTGTTTCCCTCCTTCAATCATTTGTCTTTATGGTAACATCAGACTGCTCAAAACTCCAACGAAAAAAATACCACATTCAATCTGGCAGTTCCTCTCCAGTCTGAATGCGGTATCTCTATTCTTCCAGCAGATCCAATAAAATCTCATACTCCGGTTCCTGGATCAATCGTTTCACTGCTTCCTTATTAAGGGCAAACCGGGCAGTAGTTTCATAAAAGGTCTGACGGTTCCTGCCCTCTTTTCTTCCTATGGAAATCAGCAGGACGATCTGGACCGGAAGCTTGTTCCAGATGACTGGCTCTTTAAGGACCGCCACATAAGCAAAGGTTTCCTCCGAAGCGATCTGGTTTGGGTGCGGGAGGGTAATATAATTTCCATAATCCATCTGGGCAAAGGTTTCCCGCTCAAGCACCAGCTCATAAAAATTATCATCTACCTTTTCCTGCTTCCGGATCACGCCGCATAAATACTTTAATATATCCTCCTTATGCTCTCCTTCCACCCCAGTAAGCAGCCGCTCCGGAGTATAATACCGCTTTATGATCCCCCGGCTGTTGCCTCTTCTAAGGGTCCTTGTGATCTTCTGGATATCATCTGCTTCTAAAAATGCCCCTACTTCTACAATAGGCACCGGGACCTCCATGGTGATAGGCACGGTGGAAAAGACATAATCGACTTTCTGGAAATCGAAATGCTCCAGCTCCAGAAGATCGCAGACATAGATATTCCTTAAATATCCGGAAAATTCACTTTCATACTTGTATTTTAATAACCGGGAGCTTCCCTTTCCCGTGCTGCATACCACAAGAATATCCGAGCAGGGATCCATCTTGTCCTTTTCTAAAGCCAATTGGAAGATCAGGGCAAAATATCCGATCTCGTCCTCGGAAATATCCTTTTTATAATGCTTTCTTAAAACTCCTACCGCTTCATAGGATATCTGATATGCCAGGCAGTATCTCTGCTTAATGTCTTCCAGAATGGGGTTTTTCAGCGGAATATCGTACCGGATCCTGATATCAAAGGGGACCAGATGCTGGTTTAAGGTCATCCGTATCTCAAAATTATTATGCATTTCCAGCCCGTATTCCCTGCTCACCAGCTCCATCATGGCAAGGGCCAACTGGTCGGTCTGCTCCCGGATCACAAAATTGGTATCGTTTTCCAGGGTGCTTCCGATCATTCTCTTTCCGGCCAGATACAGTGAGAGGTAATGTTCCTCATCAGCAGTATAGGTGATCTGTTCCTGGGTCCCGACAAAAGAAATAAGCTCCCGGATGAGGGCGGATTCCTTACCCCCTATTTCCGGTAAGTTTTCCTTATCCATCCGAAGATAAAAGCCTGACTTCATCCGTTTCCTGGCCACATAAGTATATTCTACGAAATTCTCAAAGGCAATCTCGGAAAGACGGATCCCATACTTCTTTAAAAGACCTTTAATCACTTCTGCCAGATGGATCAGTTCACTTTCCTGATGGCTGATATCCACCCCGGTTAAGCCCTGACGTTTGATAAAATAGTCGCTTAACAGTCTGCGGATATCAAATTCCGCGCCTTGGATCCTGATTCCGTAATTAGGCTTCCGGTCAATGGAAAGGCCGTAGCGCTTTAATATTCCTTCCACCGGTTTAAGAGAATTGGACAGGGTGGATTTTGAAACATAGAGAAAATCACAAAGCTCTTCGATCTTAATATAATCCATCCTGGCTATCAAGTATGCAAGCAAATATTCTCTTCTCTCATTTTCTCTCTCCGGAAAATGTTCCGTATTTTCCGTTTCTTTCTTTATGTATGCGTCAAATTTCTCCTGGTCATGAATCCGAAGTATATATCCAAATCTCGCTTTTGAGCTTATTTCCGCCCCATGGCCTTCCAGCCGCCCGCTTAAATCCTTCAGTCTCAGCCGAACCGTCTTCTCACTGACCTTCAGCTGTTCAGCCAATGTCGAAGCCGTTCTGTATTCTTCCTGACTCAAGAGCATCAGCAATTCCTGCAACTGTTTCCAAAGCATAGCCGTCTCCTTCGCACTTTTTGTCCCGCAAAACCTAATTATCAGCATAACATGGCAGGCGTGATTTTTCCATTCACATTTTTACCACATTAATTCTGGTAATTGTAAGAGTGCGGGCCGGAACCTTCTTCTATGGATTTATCCCCAAAAGCAGTGCCGGAGGCCTGGAATTGCCAGGCACCGGCACTGCTGTCCGAGTATTTCTATTAATATTTACTGCCAGCCGCATAATCATCGGCCGGATCTACGGTTGGACTTAAAGCCCCATGAGCTGCAATCCTTTCTCCTGCATCTCTTAGCTTAAATCTGTTTACCAGACTCTTTAACATCTGTGCCTGTCCCGAAAGCTCCTCGCTTGCCGCCGCACTTTCTTCTGATGTTGCGGAGTTGGTTTGTACGACTGATGAAATCTGTTCAAGTCCTGCTGCAATCTGTGTAACAGCATAAGACTCTTCCTCGGAAGCTTTTGCAATCTGCCGGATTCTTTCATCCACGCTCTTAGACGTATCCACAACCTCAAGAAGAGATCCGGCAGCCTGATCGGCCAGTAACCTTCCCTTCTCAATTGCCTCCACAGCGCTTTCAATCAATGCCGTAGTATTTTTTGCGGCCTCAGCTGATTTTCCTGCAAGGTTTCGCACCTCATCCGCCACCACAGAAAATCCCTTGCCCGCCTCGCCGGCACGGGCCGCTTCCACAGCGGCGTTTAAAGCCAGGATGTTCGTTTGGAATGCAATGTCATCAATGGTCCGGATAATTTTACCGATTTCCTGAGAGGTATCGGTGATTTCCTCCATTGCCTTCATCAACTGCTGCATTTGCTGGTTGCTTTGTGTAACCTCCTCTCCAGATTCCTCTGATAAGCGGCTTGCCTGCTGGGCATTGTCTGCATTATTTTTAATTCTTTCAGAAATTTCCGTAATGGTAGACGTAAGCTCTTCCACGGAGCTTGCCTGCTCTGCCGCTCCCTGGCTTAGAGTCTGTGCACTGTCTGACATCTGCCCCGATCCTGCCGATACCTGATCAGAGGCCGTATTAATTTCCGCAAGGGTATCGCTTAAATTGCGGTTAATGGTTCTCATAGCAATTAATATCTCCTGATAATCGCCGATGTACATCTCCTCATATTTTGTATCGATCCTGAAATTGCCTCCGCTCATTTCCTCTAATAAGTATTTAATATCCTGAATGATGGTCCTCAAGTTTTCTGCCATTTCCATAAAGGTTCTGGAAAGAACCCCGATCTCATCATTGCTTTGTGTATCAACCTGTATCGCAAGATTACCGGCAGCGATCTCAGCAGCGGCAGAAACCACGCCGTTAATCGGCTTCAGCGCCTTTTTTAAAACAATGATAACAATGGCGACCACAGCCAACAGCGACAAAACAGAAACAATCACAATTGTAGCCGTTAATATTTCGATATCTTTATTTAAGTCAGAAGTATCCAACGCAGTCTGTGCCCACCAATGGGTTCCTTCCACATCAATCGGGTAGAAAAACCGGGATACTTTATGTCCATCCTCGCGGACAGTGGTACAGAAAAAGGCCTTTCCCGAAGCTGCTCCATCTGTGATCTTTTTCATATCTTCCGGATCTTTTAAAAATTCAGAAAGGTTATGGCCAATATCATCAGCAAATCTGCTGTCGTATACCGTGGTAAAATCATCCGTAAGAATTCCGACGTAAAGAGTTTTATAATCTTCTGATGAAGTGGTGATTTTATTAAAATGACCAACGTCAATATCGGCTACGGTCACTCCCTGAAACTCATTTTTATACATAACGGGGTACGCGGCAGTGACCATGGTAGTGCCCTGATATTCGTAAGGCTTTGTAAAATAAGGCTTGCCGGTTTCTTTCACAGGTTTATAATATTCCTTATCACTGTAATCGCTGTATGTACCAAAAGGCTGCGTCTTTTTATTGGCAGCGTCCTCACGATTTACATAAAATGCATAATCCTTTATATTCTCATCAAACTTGCCAGGCTCAAAAAAGATCCCGAACCCAACGATATCTTCATCTGCCACAACGGCAGAGCACATACTGTTAATCAAATAATTTTCCACTTCAATGCTTAAATCAGACATTTCTGTGTGATATACCGCGCTCTTTACCTTGACGTTTTCAGGAGAAGAGATGACCACAGTCCCCTTGTCATATGTCTTACCAATATAATCCTGCATTGCTGAAGCCTGTTTTGATGCGGCATTTAAGATCGCCTGTACCTGGTTTCCATTTGCGTGTGCCAGATTCGTAAGCTCAGAGCGTACTGCCGAACCGGTTTCGCGCCCTGACAAACTGACGGTTATAATACTTAAAATGGCAAAAACCATAAACAATGCCGCTGTGATCACGATTGCAATTTTCTCTGAAATTTTTCTGTATTTATTCCGATGCATGTTCCCTTTTCCATTTTTCATATGTCTTTTCCTCGTATCATTATTTTGTATCATTGTTTTGTAACATTCAGATGTTTTAAATGAAACGGATTTTAAAACGTCTCTATGGTTTTCTATCCAGAGGAAATGGCACTCCCGTTTGTACAGACCTCTTTAAGTATTCTACCCATTGAATCTGGTCTTTTAGTTTCACATATACGTATAAATCGCTTTTATTATTGAATACTTCCACTTTCCATCTCCTCCCCCGTAATCAGCCCATGTTCCTTAATAGCAAAAAGGTACACCTTGGTATCACTGGCAAAATGTAAAGAAAATAAGAATAATATGTGCGAAATATGTTGTATTTTGTCGTAATAATGCTTATAATATACGTAGCATTTTTATGCTGTTTTTATTTGATAAAAAGGTGTACCTTTTTATCAAATAATCAGATGATATTATTTATCATTTTGTACGCAAATTCCCAGCAAAACAAACATCACTAGCTCATCTAGTTTCCATTTTTATATTTTGACCTGAAGGCTATTGTTTTCATAAATACTAATATAGTAGAATAATCCCTTGACCTCATGCCATAATTAAGAATGACAGGAGGTTATTTTAATGAAAAATTTTTATGGATACATGAGGGTTTCCTCATTAGAACAAAACACGGAGCGGCAAAAAGTAGAGCTTCTGCGCTGGGGCATTATTGACAAGAACATATTCTGCGATAAATTGTCTGGAAAAGATTTCAACAGGCCCCAATATCAAAAGTTAAAAAGGAAACTGAAAGAAGGAGATGTTCTTGTTGTAAAAAGCATTGACCGTCTGGGAAGAAATTACGATGACATACAGGAAGAATGGCGGGAAATCGTAAAAACAAAAAAAGCTGATATTGTGATCCTGGATATGCCCATTCTGGACACAAGAACAAATAAAGATCTGATCGGCACCCTGATATCCGACATTGTCTTACAGCTCCTTTCCTATGTGGCGCAGGCGGAACGGGAAAACATCAAACAGCGTCAGGCAGAGGGGATTGCCCTTGCAAAAGCGCAGGGAAAGCATCTGGGACGTTTTCCAACTCCCATTCCCGATGAATTTTACCCTGTCTACGAAAAATGGCAGCAGCGCATTTATACCCTGGAGACTGCAAGCAATGAGCTGGGCATCACTGTCAGCCAGTTCCGGACAATGATAAAAAAACACAAGTCAAAAGCAAAGACTATTTAAATCATAATCCATATAACATAAAGCAGGCAGAACCGCTGCTTTCCATCAACGATCCTGCCTGATTTACCAAACACAGATTTATTTTACAAATGCGAAGGAGCAATAGGAACCAATTTTACTTCAAAAATAAATCTCTCTTCATCAAACCGGTATTCTTTCCGAAGATCCGGTCCGCAGCTTGCGGATCCGATCCCGTCCTGGCGGTAATCCAGGCAAAGAACCGTAAAGCCCGATGGTGTCAGCTCATAGTTATGGGCTTTTTCTGTTAATTCCTCCTGGGTATAGACCGATGCATTAAAGGAAAATGCCCGTTCTGAAACTGCCGAAAGAGAAACTCCCCCGCCATTTATTGTCACAAAATCACAGTCGCTCCTGCTTCCGTTCTCCTGAGGCCTTAAATAATCCTCATGCATCTCTTTTACCCCGGCAGTAAATAACCCATGATAGCTTGCCCTTTTCTTATCCATGTAATTTTCTACAGGCCCCAGACCATAATAGGTCACCTTATCCATGGTCTTTGGGAGGAAAAGGCGAAGGCCGAACCTTGGAAGCTCCGGGAATTCCATGTCCTTTTTCACATGAAGCTTCCCATCTAAAATTCCATCCTTACCTATGGTCCACACGGCCTCAATCATCAGGATTCTCTGGATCACAGCCGCAGTGACGGACAGCATGGTCCTTATTTCCACCCGTCCGTCCTTTTCCTCACAGGAGGTTTCATAAGCCCTGGATATGGACCGGTCATAATGAGCCGCCATCCATTTATTCTTTATATATCTGTCATTATCCGTAGGCGCTCTCCAGATGTTATATTCCATAGGACGCTCCAGAAGGGTTTTGTTTTCAAACACCATATCCTCAAAGCAGCCGGTCAGCTTGTTATAGGTATAAGCAAAATTAGTCCCGTCTATAAAAAGGTATCGGTCATCCTCCCGAATCGCAGGGCACGCCCTTTCCCCCACGTTTGTCTCCCGTTCCGCTAACAGGAATACCCCGGTCTGGTTTCTCATATCTTCATTTTCAAGAAGTATTTCATCAAAGCCTAAAAGGCTTCCGGCTTTTAAAAGGGTTGTATTCTGTTTTAATAAATACTGGATCTTTAAATAACATTTTCCCTTTTGGGGAACCTCAAAGTCCAGTGTCAGGCTTCCTTTTCCATGAGGCTTTATTTCCGGTAAATCCCCATCGCAAAGGATCCCCTTTCCAGTGACCGCTCCATCGCAGGTCACCTCATACCCAATAACCACATAATCCCTCAGTTCGGTAAAATCCATGCGGTTTTGAAGCACCAGTTCCTTCTTTTCCTGGTCATAGGAAACCAGTCTTGCCGGGCGGTATACATTTTTAAATTCCATCAGCCCGGTATGTGGCCTCCGGTCCGGGTATACCAGACCATCCATGCAGAAATTGCCGTCATGAGGGTATTCGCCATGATCTCCTCCATAAAGGTACATGGGTCTTCCATCCAAGGTTCTTCCCTGATATATGGCATGATCACACCACTCCCATACAAAACCGCCGCAGACCTGGTCATACTGGTCAAACACCTTAAAATAATCTTCTAGATCGCCAGGTCCATTGCCCATGGCATGGCTGTACTCACATAGGATAAAAGGCTTTCCTGCATTTCTTCCAATGTATTCATGGATATCTTCCAGCTTTGGATACATACGGCTGTATAAATCCAGATTGGAAAAATCATAGGTTTTATTCCGGTCACGGTAACGGGCTGCCTCATAATGGGTGAGCCTGGAAGGATCAAAGGCCTTCGTCCAGGCCAAAGCTTCTTCAAAGGTGCAGCCATAGGCACATTCATTCCCCATGGACCAGATCACAACGCTTGACCGGTTCTTATCCCGTTCTACCAGAAGCTTTGCACGGTCAACCGTGGCCTCGGTAAACTCCGGATTATCTGCAATAGCCCTGTTCCAGCGTTCATGCACAGCCTCCGTGGAACAGTCTTCCATGTAGATGCTGTTGGTACCGTGGCTCTCATTGTCCGCCTCATCAATGACATAGAAGCCGTACTCATCGCATAACTGGTAAAACTGAGGCCCATTCGGATAATGGCTGGTGCGGATGGCATTGACATTGTGCTCTTTCATGAGACTTAAATCCTTTTTCATCTGTTCCAGGCTGACGACAAACCCTGTCACCGGATCACTGTCATGGCGGTTGACGCCATGGAATTTGATCTTTTCCCCGTTGAAATAAACCACTCCATCCCTTATGGCGATTTCCCGGATTCCCAGGCGGTCCACGATCACCTCGTTCCCGCATACTAGGACAAGGGTATAAAGATACGGCTGCTCTGCATTCCAAAGCACCGGATTTTCTATGGTCAAATGAAGCCTGCCATCCTGAGGGAGTCCCTCCTGGCCGGCGGCCTGGTTTCCATTGGAATCAAATACCAGCGCCTTTACCGGAACTTCCTTTCCAAAAAAGGAGATCACCGCCTGGATATGAGCCTGGTTCTCTTCCTGAGAAGTTGTTAAAAAATAATCAAAGATTCCCTCTTCCGGTCTCTTCAAAAGAAACACATCCCGGAAAATACCGGTCATGCGGAACTTGTCCTGATCTTCCAAGTAGCTTCCGTCACACCATTTTAAAACAAGAACAGCTAAAGTATTTTCTCCCTCACGAATTAAACCTGTCACATCAAACTCGCTGGTAGAATGGGATACCTGGCTGTATCCCACATAGCTTCCGTTCAGCCATACATAGAAGCAGGAATCCACACCTTCAAAGTTTAAATAAGCCCTGGGAGCATTCTCGTCCCTTTCATAGACAAAATGGCGGACATAAGCCCCGCATGGATTTTCTGCCGGAACATAGGGCGGGTCCATGGGGAAGGGGTAGCGGACATTGGTATACTGGTGCTTATCATATCCATAGTTCTGGAAACAGCCCGGAACCGGGATATCATCATAATTTCCAGTATCATAGCCTTCCTGGAAAAACTCCTCGTTCACATCATAAATACTATCATAATAGCGGAACTTCCATGTCCCATTTAAAAGCATAAACCGGTCGGAATTTTCCCTATGCTCCACCAGATCAAACCGCGCCTTGGAAGCCGGAATGTAGTAGGCTCTGTTTGGCATGGCATTTTCATGAAGCAAGTGGAGATTTTCATAATGTTTAGGTACGATCATGGTTGATTCCTCCTTCTTTTCTTATCTTTCATTATAAAATGAAAGATAAGAAAAGCCATATCTCCAATTAGACAAACTATGCACAAAATGATACTGTTGTTTTCTCATATTCCTATAATTCCGTACTTCTCCGCTTAAAATCTAGGTTATTGAGACTTTTAACCTCACCAGCCATCACCACCTAAAAGCAGTCAAAGCCGAGCATCATGCAGTCAGAATATGATATAATTATATAAATAGGCGGGTCCGAATTACCGAAACCCGCCTTATCATTGACTATATTTCAAACTCGTCACATTCATTTTTCCGCTGACTGTATTTGCTACATCCTTCTTTAAGGCCTTTCCAGTAAGCTTCTTTTATTTCTTATTAGTACCATTCTTTATCACAATCACGTTCCTGTTCATGTTCGCATTCACATTCGCGTTCGCGTTTGCATTCGCATTCACGTTTGGGTTTGCATTCGCATTCACATTCGCGTTTGCATTCGCATTCGCATTCACATTCACATTCACGTTTTGGTTTGCATTCACATTCACGTTTTGGTTTGCATTCACATTCGCGTTTGGGTTTGCATTCGCATTCACATTCGCGTTTGGGCTTGCATTCGCATTCACATTCGCGTTTGGGCTTGCATTCGCATTCACATTCGCGTTTAGGCTTGCATTCACATTCACATTCGCGTTTGGGCTTGCATTCACATTCGCGTTTGGGTTCACACTTCTTAATACATTTGCATCTACATTTAATAGTATTACTACTCATATCCTTTGACTCCTTTCATACCGTACTATACAATATTATATGGGACAAGCGGAGAAGGTGTGAATTTTGAGAATGGCTTATATTTTAAGAATGGCTTACACAGAAAGTGGCCCCCAGGTCAGAGTACCGGAGTCCACTAAAATAGGAGTTATACTAAATGATTATCGCATTATCACAATATATAATATGCAATACTTATAATAATGACCCTTTGTATCCACTGATCACTCCGCCAGCCCCGGATACTGCTATGGCTGCCTCTACCAGGGTGATTCTTATCCTCCTTTGTGAATTTTCAGTTTAATTCGTTAATGCCCCAATGCTGATTTATTGTTCTCTCTTGCTCTTTTGTCAGAGGAATAACTCTTATAAGTCTTCTTCTGAAAATCTTCACTTCATTTTTTTCTCTTATCATTAGATAGTCCGTCTCAGAAACAACACCCTATTGCATTATTTTCATATAATAATTATGGAAACAAAGTTTCCTAATATTGGAGTACAGGAGTAAATCAATATGAATAACTATAACCAAAATTGGTTTAATGAAGATCATTGTGATTGCCATGATAAGCAGGCGCACGTTCATGAAGTCCAAGGCAGTGTAGAGATAGCTGAACGCGAAGAAGATCCCCATAATCATCGTTTTGCTACGGTTTCCGGCGAAGCAATCCCTTCTGGCATGAACCACTTTCATGAAGTAAAATTTAGAACAGATTTTTATGAAAATCATTTTCATGAATTTCGTGGCAAAACATCGCTTGCAATTCCTGTTGGGGACAGACATGTTCATTTTCTGCAATCCGTAACAGAAGTGAGCGATGGTCACTTTCATGACTTTAGAGTGGCCACATTGATTAATGATCCTATCGGTGAAGAAGCCTAAAATTTATTTTTAATTTTTATATCCCACCACATCTCAGGTTGTTTTATTTCGTTTGAGATGTGGTGTTTTTTTGATTCACCGTGTAATGGCCGAAAGTTAAATCCAATTTACGAGATACCTTCCCTTTTTATGTCAACTGTTCGTGTGGTCCTGGTGTTTTCCAAAAGCTCCGGGCTTATCTCTTTACTTTATTTTCCTTTAGGGATAATTCCCAGGATGAATCGGTGTTTTTCCCTGAATAACGATGCAGTCAAGCGATGATATAGTACCTATTAAAGGCGCACAAATAAAGGATTTTAGATAAATAGACAAACTATACACAAAATGATACAATGTTCACGAAAGCAATGAGCAGTGCGAAACAGGACACAGAGAAATTTTCGTTGTGCTTGCACATAAGAAAATTTCCCTGTGCCCTGTTTCATAGGGCGAAGCCCGTGAGCGAAGGAAGCCGCAGGATTCCCTCGCTGCACTGCGGACCCACGGTACAGTCAAACAACGCACCCTGTCACCAAGCCTTCCACTCACTCCCCATAAACAAAGAAAAAGGAGTCCATAAATGTACACCAACACAGGATACATGAACCTAACAGACGACGAACTGGAAGACAGCACTCTCCCCCTAAAAGCAAACAGCTGCGGCGTCTACCGCCTGCTCACCCACCCCGTCATGTCCACCATACGGCCCTTAGGACGGCCTGATTACCAGATTTTATACATCGCATCAGGAAAAACATGGTTTACCTTCCAAAAAGAGGCCGTGGAGGTCCCCGCCGGAAACATGGTGCTTTATAAACCCGGCGAGCCCCAGCAGTACGCCTATTACCTGGAAGATAAGCCAGAGGTATTCTGGCTTCATTTTACAGGCAAAGAGGCCGGAGATCTTACCATACAGGCAGGTTTTGATGACAGCCGGATCCTATATACCGGTGTTTCTTCCAAATACCAGGAATTATTCCTTACCATAATTCGGGAGCTCCAGCTCCCCCGCCCCTGTTTCGAAGAATTGTCATCCCTTCATGTAATGCAGCTTTTCCTGCTTCTAAAACGGCAAAGGAAAGAAGGAGGATTCCAAAAAACAGAGATCCAAAAGGAAATGGAAAAAGCGGTCCATTACTTTCATGAGAATTTTTCCACTGATATTGAAATCGACCATTATGCCAGAAAGCTCCATATGAGCACCTGCTGGTTTATCCGCAGCTTTAAGCAGTATACGGGAATGCCTCCCCGCAAATACTTAACTTCCATCCGTGCAAAAAAAGCCCAGGAACTACTTGAAAGCACTGACTACAGCATCGGAGAGATCGGCAGCATCGTCGGTTATGAAAATCCTTTATATTTCAGCCGGATCTTTAAAAAACAAACCGGCATTTCTCCCGCAGAATACAGAAAAGCGGCAAGGTGAGCTTCCCTCCCCCTGCCGCTCTTTCTATCTTCCCACCAGACGGTAGGTCTGGCGGTATTCCTTTGGCGTTATACCCATATACCTCTTAAAGATCCTTCTGAAATAATCCACATCCTGATATCCGCACTGGTAAGCGATCTCATTTCCTGTTAAGTTTGTCTCTATGAGCATTCTGCACGCCTTATTAAGCCGTGCCTCGTGGATCCCCTCCGTGAGCGTCTTCCCATAAACCGCATTGTAGACACGCCCTAAGTAGTCAGGGCTGCAATCCAGCTTATCGGCCAGTATGGAAGAAGATAAAGGCTCTTCAAAATGATTCCTGATATACTGCCCCGCCTGGTTTGCCAAAAGCACCTTCTGCCCGTTCACTTCCATTGGAGAAAGGGAGTCACTGAGCTCGCACAGCAGCTCTAAAAGCACCAGGTTTAAGATGGTCCGGTCATCCCTGCAGACATTCTGACGCTTGATGAAGCGCCGGAAAAGCTCCTCAAACTGCTCCGGCTTTCTGATTCGGATGAGCTGGGGCAGGGACATAATATCCCGTCCGATCCTCACCGCTTCCTCTTCCAGATGAAAATGGAGCCAGTAAAAATTCAAATCTTCTTCGAATTCCCTTGTCCCCCAGTGATGCCTTCCGGGAAATAAGATCAGCGCTTCCCCTTCCTCCACGTTATACGTTATATCCTCCTCGGCAATTCCAAGAATCCCGGAATTTACATAGATGATCTCAAAGGAATCCATGACCCGGTCCGCATGGCGTCCCTTGCCGTCAGTCACCAGATACCCTGCATTTAACGCTCTCACCGGAAGTACAGCCTTTAAATTTAAGTAATGTTCCATAAGTAACCTCCTGTCACCCCAGTCGGAATCCTCCAGTTTTTCGCTTCTTTTTCCTCTTGTATCCCTTCCATTATACTGGCAATATAGAGAGAGGAAAAACCTTTAAAAAAAGAATAGCAGATATCTAACAAAAAGAAAAGGGGATTGTGGCAGTTGTGCTACAGAAGTTCGATGATAGAAGCAGTATTACTCTTAAAAGAAAAAGTATCCCGCACCTATTTTAGCGGTACTACCATGACAGCAACAGATTATTCCAAAGGCAGAAATCTCTTTATCGCAGAGGGCTGCTGCGCCAACGGAATTGTTACACTTACCACCGGAGCATTCCTCTCCGGTTATGCCAATTCACTGGGAGCGACTGATTCCATAAACGGGATCATCGGTTCCATCCCGGTCCTTCTTTGCACTCTTCAGATGTTTTCCTCCATTCTTCTGGAAAGCCTCTGCCGGAAAAAATGCCTGATTTCCAGTTTTTCTTTTATCCACAGGCTTCTTCTGGCTTCGGTCTTTTTTGTGCCCCTGTTTATAAGTAATCCAGGATTCCGCCTGGCAGCGGTGATCGGCATCTATGGAGCCGCCCATTTTTTTGGAGCCTTTATCGGAACCGGAACCGGAAACTGGATCCTGCAGCTTGTTCCCCAGCACATGAGAGGGAATTATCTGGGAAAAAAGGATTCCTTTGCGTTCGCCTTTTCCACCATTTTAAGCTTGATCATGGGCTTTGTCATGGACCGGTTCCGCAGCTCTTCCATGGAACAGACCGGTTTTCTTGTGGTAGGTACCGTAGTCTTTTTCATCGCCTGTACGGACTTCTGGTGCCTTTCCTCCATCAGCGAACCGGAAAGCCAGCCCCACCGCCAAAAGCTTCAGGACGCAGTATGGAAACCCCTGGCCGACAGGGAGTACCGGAAGGTCATGCTCACCTATATGTTCTGGAACCTGGCCCTTCAGATCGCAGGTCCTTTTTTCAGCGTATACATGGTCACAGGGCTTAAGCTGGATTATACATACATTACTTTTTTAGGCCTAATCTCCTCGACCGTCCGTGTTCTGGCGGCCTGGCTCTGGGGGCGTCTGGCCGACGCTACCTCCTGGCTTTTGGCAGCCCGCTGTTCCATGGGAATGCTGGGCCTTGTCCATGCCAGCTGGTTTTTCATGACCCCGGACACCTGCTATACCCTTCAGCCTGTCTTACAGGCTTTGTCCGGCGCAGCCTGGGGGGGCATTGCCATATCTGTCTTTAACCTTCAGTATCACTATGCCCCTGCGGAGAAGCGGGTGCTTTATGTCAGCTCCAATTCCTCCTATGCAGGGCTTTGCGGCTTTCTTTCCACCCTGCTTGGAGCCTTCCTTCTCAGGGTTTTTCCTACCCTGGAGATAGGGGGACTTCCCATAACCGGAATGCAGATGCTCTTCCTTCTTTCCGGGATCCTGATCCTGGGATGCGTTTTTTACATGGGAAGGCTCCGGTCCGTCTCTCTTTAAATCCGCCGGTCTTTGCAGGATTCCCGGATAATCAGTTCCGGCTTTAAGATCCGCTCCACCCTGCTTTCTTCATCAGGCACATTGTTCATCTTTTCCAATAGAAGCTCCGCCGCCATAGCCCCCAGCCGCTCCTGGGGGTGGGCGATGGTAGTCAGCTTGACAATCCCATTTTCAGCGATAAAAGAATTATCGTAACCTGTCACGGAAATATCCTCAGGCACGGAAAGCCCGCTTTTTTCAATGGTTTTCATCACCTCAAAGGCAATCTGGTCATTGTAGCAGACGATTCCGTCAATCCGAACCCCTTCTTCCAGCTTAAGCCTTAAGGCGCCTGACGGCTTTGACACCCGGTCCTCGGTGTGGAACCAGACCACCATATCCGGATCATAAGAAAATCCCGTCTCCTGAAGAGCTTTTACATAGCCCTTGTGACGGTCCCTTCCCTGGCTGTCATCAGCCTTGAATATTCCCAGAATATGCTTATGGCCTAATTCAATCAGATGCTTTGTCACCAGATAACCGCCCATGCAGTCATCCATCAGGATATGGGGTTTATTTCTCATGTGGGCGTAACAGCCCTGAATAAACACATAAGGGATCTGATAAAAATCCAGCTTCTCATAAAGCCCCTTATGGCCGCACATGATCTCACTTTTGCTGGGCTCTATGATAAGCCCGTCAATGTCTTTTTTTAGGATTTCTTCCAGGCACCTGCTTTCCTTAAGCCTGCTGTTTCCCGTATTTTTCAGTATAATGCTGTAACCGTTTGCCGTGAGCACTCCGTCGATTCCCTGGATCAGCCGGGGGAAAATGTAATCCGACAAATAGGTGGTGATGACCGCGATATTTCCTGACCCCTTTTTTCCCCCTGCCTTTCTGGAAACAAAGGTTCCCCGGCCATGCTCTGCCTCGATAAACCCTTCCTGTTCCAGAATGGACAGTGCTTTTCTCACCGTATGGCGGCTTACATGACAGGAGGCCGACAGCTCATTTTCCGAAGGCAGCCGGTCTCCCGGCTTCCTCCTTCCTGAAACAATCTCTTTTTTCAGTTCTTCCATTAACAGATAATACTTTGCTTTTCCGCTGTCCTCCGCCATATGGGGCTCCTTATGATTCTTTATTCTGGCCGTAATAAGCATTCGGCCCATGCTTGCGCATAAAATGCTTATCCTGCATGCACTGAGGAGCCGGCAGAACCGAAGGGTTCAGCAGCTCGGTCATAAGGTTCATCCTGGCGAGTTCCTCCAGCACAACAGCGTTGTGGACCGCATTTGCCGCATCAGTTCCCCAGGTAAAGGGCCCGTGGTTTTTGCACAAAACCGCCGGAACATGCATGGGATTCCTTCCCTTAAAGGTTTCAATGATCACTGTTCCTGTATTCTTTTCATATCCGTCCTCAATCTCTTTTTCCGTGAGATTTCTGGCACAGGGAATCTCCCCGTAGAAATAATCCGCATGGGTAGTTCCATAGCAGGGAAGGGCCCTTCCTGCCTGAGCCCAGGAGGTAGCCATGGGAGAATGGGTATGGACGATGCCTCCTATTTCTTTAAATGCCTTATAAAGCTCAAGGTGAGTGGCAGTATCCGAGGAAGGCCTTAATTTTCCTTCCACCTGATTTCCGTCAAGATCCATAACCACCATATCCTCAGGTGCAAGCGCTTCATAATCCACCCCACTTGGCTTGATCACAAAAAGCCCCTGATCCCGGTCAATGCCGCTTACATTTCCCCAGGTATAAGTGATAAGCCCTCTTTTCGGTAATTCCATATTTGCTTCGTATACAATCCGTTTCAGTTCTTCCAGCATATCAGCTTCCTCCTTTTTGCTTTCGGAATTATTTTAAGCTGTCCACCGCGGCCCGCTCAATGGAAAGTCCATTTCTGTACCGTTCCATAAAAGCATAAAAGCCAGCTTCATCCTCAGGATCAGGCTCCAGCCTGGTTCCCCCTTTATCCTTAAATACCTTTTCAGCCAGATAATGATCCAGAGACTCTCCCTCCTCCTTCTGTACCATGTATGAGGCTAAAAGTGCGGCTCCCCAGGCTCCTCCTTCACCGGCTGTCTCCATAACGGAAACAGGAACGCCCAGGGCGGCAGCCATGATCCTCTGTCCCACTTCTTTAGTTTTAAAAAGCCCTCCATGACCCAAGAGCACGTTAAGCCGGACTCCTTCCTCAAACAGGATATCCATTCCCATCTTAAGGGCTCCCAAAGCCGTATAAAGGTGGACTCTCATAAAGTTCGCAAGATTGAAGCGGCTTTCCGGGGTACGGACAAACACAGGCCTTCCCTCTTCAAAATGGGTAATATGTTCTCCGGACAAATATCCATAGGAAAGCATGCCTCCTCCATCCTTATCCCCTTCCAGGGCCTTTTGGTAAAGAGTGGAAAACAGGGTATTCCTGTCGATCTTCATTCCCATCGCGACCGCAAATTCCTCAAACAGGGAAACCCAGGCATTTAAATCAGAGGTACAGTTGTTGCAGTGAACCATTGCCACCGCATCTCCGGCCGGAGTGGTGACTATGTCGATTTCCGGATAAACTTTAGAAAGCTCCTTTTCCAGCACCACCATTGCAAATACGCTGGTGCCGGCGGATACATTGCCGGTTCTTCTTGCCACGCTGTTGGTAGCCGTCATCCCTGTCCCGGCATCGCCTTCCGGCGGGCATAAGGGGATTCCAGGCTTTAAATTCCCGCTGGCATCAAGAAGTCTTGCCCCTTCCTCAGTAAGAATTCCTGCCCTCTCTCCTGCCGTCATAACCCTGGGCATAATATCCCTAAGCTTCCATGGGAACTGCCGGGGAGCGACCAGCTCATCAAACTGCTCCACCATGCGCTCATGGAAATCCTTTGCGGCGCTGTCCACGGGAAACATCCCTGCACAGTCTCCGATGCCAAGAACCCGCTCTCCCGTCATCTTCCAGTGGACATAGCCTTCCAGGGTAACCAGATAATCAATCTTTGGCACGTGCTCTTCCTGGTTAAGGATTGCCTGATATAGATGGGCAATGCTCCATCTCTGGGGAATCTGAAAGGAAAATAACTCCGTCAGTTTTTCCGAAGCCTCTTCCGTCATGGTGTTCCTCCAGGTCCGGAAAGGCACCAGCAGCTCTCCCCCCCTGTCAAATGCCATGTACCCGTGCATCATGGCTGAAAAACAGATGGCCCCGATGGTGGTAAGAGTTTCCCCATACCTCTCTTTCACCTCCTCTGCCATTTTTCTATAACTTTCCCTTACTCCTTCCCATATATCAGGTATGGAGTAGGTCCAGACGCCGTCTACATACTGGTTTTCCCAGTCATAACTGCCGGAAGCGATAGGATCGTGATCTTCATCTACCAGTACGGCCTTAATTCTTGTGGAGCCAAGTTCGATTCCAAGGGCAGTTTTCCCTTCCCGGATCGCTGCTCCTATTTGTTTTTCCATCATTTGAAACCCCTCCTGAATGATGTCCGCCCCTTTCCTTCCAAAAGGGCGGACCTTGTTATTTGATTAACGAAATGCTGCTGAATTCCATCTCAATTCATTTTTTAAATCCCTGATGGTGGTTTTTTCGTCAATGAAAACGGCTTCAATTCCCATAGCTTCCGCCCAGTCTCCCATCTGTTCCGCCGTCAGATCATAGGTAAATGCCGTATGATGGGCACCGCCCGCTAAGATCCAGCTTTCCGCTCCTGTGGCAAGGTTCGGCTCAGGCGTCCAGAACGCAGTGGCAACCGGAAGCTTTGGCATTGGTTTTTCCGTCTTTTTGCAGTTTACAGTATTGATGATCAAACGGAAACGGCTGCCCAGATCAATGAGGGATGTGGCAATTCCTTTTCCTTCCTTTGCCGTAAATACAAGGCGGGCAGGAGCTTCCCTCTCTCCCATGGACAGCGGGTTTACCCTGATGCCAACCGTACCATCTGCAATTGTGGGACAAACCTCCAGCATGTGAGCCTGCAGGATCCCTTCTTTGCCCGGAACCAGGTTGTAGGTGTAATCTTCCATAAAGGAAGTTCCTTTTGCATCCTTTGCCCCTTCTGTCATGAGCTTCATCAGACGGACCATGGCGGCTGTCTTCCAGTCTCCCTCTGCCCCGAAGCCATAGCCCTTTTCCATAAGGCGCTGGATAGCAAGGCCGGGAAGCTGCTTTAAAGAGCCTAAATCTCCAAAATGAGTTACAATGGCCTGATAATCCTTATCCTTTAAAAACCGTTCAAAGCCAAGTTCGATCTGGGCCTGGATAGCCACATGGTTCTTAAATTCTTCATGGTCCATGCCTTCCGTCAAAATCTCGTACCTGCTGTAATACTCCTCCACCAGTGAAGAGATATCACCTGCTGCCACGTCCTTTACATAATCCGTGATTTCATTGACAGGATAGGCATCGATTTCCCATCCGAATTTCATCTGGGCCTCTACCTTATCCCCTTCTGTAACAGCCACGTTCCTCATATTGTCCGCAATCCGTACCACGCGGATATGGCTGCTTTCCATGATTCCCACTGCGGTCCGCATCCAGGAACCAATCCGGCTCTGAACCCCCTCGTCATCCCAATGCCCTGCGATCACCTTTCTCGGAATCCCCATTCTGGTTACCATATGCCCGAATTCCCGGTCGCCGTGGGCTGACTGGTTCTCATTCATGAAGTCCATGTCAATGGTATCATAAGGAATCTCCATATTAAACTGGGTGTGCAGATGAAGCAAAGGCTTCCGGTACTCCTGAAGCCCTAAAATCCAGGACTTGGCAGGGGAAAAGGTATGCATCCAGGTGATCACCCCGGCGCAGGCCTCATCGGTGTTTGCCTCATGAAACAGCCTGCGTATGGAGGCATTATCGATCAGCACCGGTTTTAAAACCACCTCGTAGGGAAGGACCCCGGAGGCATTAAGCCTTTCTGTGATTATTCTGGAATGCTCTGCCACATTTCTTAAGCATTCCTCACCGTAAAGATCCTGAGAGCCTGTAGCAAACCAAAACTTAAATTCTTTTTTTACCATTTTCACTGCCCCTTTTCTCCATTATTTACCAAGACGGATCACATTCCATGACGCCTTGTGCAAGATACTTGTCATCATACCGCCATCAAGCGCAGACTGACTGGTCTGTTTCGGCGCTACCCGCTCTCCGAAAGGCCCGTTCTCCGCCTTTAAATCATCACTCTCCAAAACCACATGCTCCAAAACCCGGTATCCTTCAAAACTCCTCACATCAACGGTCATCTCCGCATCATTCTTAAGATCCCTGTTCACCGCAAAAATGGTCACTTCATGAATGGCCTCATTGTATACGGAAACAGCTTCTACCGCAGTCACATCTTCATGGGCGGACGTGTCGAATTTCGGCGTGCTGATGACCGGAACAAGAGCCATTCCCCGTCCATATCTGGAAGCATGCATGAACGGATAAAAAATCGTCTGCCTCCATGCCTTTCCGCCTTTGGCTTCCGTCATAATAGGCGCAATCACGTTTACAAGCTGGGCCAGACATGCCATCTTCACCCGGTCTGCGTGCTTTAATAAGGTGATGAGCATAAGGCCTACCAAAAGAGCATCCTCAAAGTTGTAAATGTCCTCCAGCATGGGAGGCGCCACCTGCCATGGGTGGTTTTTCGTGATATCATCATCCGCCGCATTGGAGTGATACCATACATTCCACTCATCAAAGCTGATCTTAATATCCTTTTTGCCCCTTTTTTTAGCCTTCACAAAATCACAGGTGGCAATGACGGTACGTATAAACTGATCCATATCATCGGAGGAGGCAAGGAAATCCTGGCTGTCCCCCTTTTGGTTCCCATAGTACTGGTGCATGGATATGTAATCCACATAGTCATAGGTATGCAAAAGAGTCACTGCCTCCCAGTCCGGGAAAGTGGGCATGGTTAAGGATGAGCTTCCGCAGGAAACAAGCTCAATGTCAGGGTCAATGATTTTCATGGCTCTTGCAGTCTCTTCTGCCAGACGGCCGTACTCCTCCATGGTTTTATGTCCGATCTGCCATGGGCCATCCATTTCATTTCCCAGACACCAGGTCCTGATGTTATGAGGCTCCTTATATCCGTGGCTGATCCTTAAATCACTGAACTTGCTGTTGCCGGGATGATTGCAGTATTCCAGCAGATTGCATGCATCCGCAATTCCCCTGGTCCCTAAATTTACAGCCATCATTACATCAGAACCTGCGCTTCTGGTCCATCTGGTAAATTCGTTCAGTCCTACCTTATTCTCTTCCATGCTTCGCCAGGCCAGATCCAGACGCCTGGGACGTTCCTGCATAGGTCCCACACTGTCCTCCCAGTTAAAGTTTGATACAAAGTTGCCTCCAGGATAACGGATAATAGGAACATTTAATTCACGTATCAGTTCCTTTACGTCACCCCGGAAGCCGTTTTCATCGGCAGATGCATGCTCCGGGCAGTAGATGCCGTCGTACACTGCCCGCCCAAGGTGCTCAATAAAGGAGCCATAGATCCTTTCGTCCACCTGTGCAATGGGATACTCCCTGTCAATTACCATTTTCACTTTATGATACGCCATTTTTATAATCCCGCCCTTCTGTCATGAAACAGACATCCTTTTTTAGTGAGAGTAACTAAAACATTCTCTTACTACTAATCTATTACTTGTACGCACCATTGCACAAGTTGTTTTTATATATTTTACCACCAGAAGACAGTTTTTACAAAATCTCCCTCAAAAGACTGGAGAGATTACGCACAAGGAAGACCCGTGTTCCTTCCCATTTCTATATTTTTTCCACAACCGGCCAGGTAAATAGAGAGAAAATGCACAATTTTAATTGTAAAATTTATAAATGTTTGTTGACACTTTTTTAGAAAAATGAGTTATATTATTAATTGTAACCCCCCCCAATACATTATATAGTTTTTGCTACACCCCATAAGAAACGAAATACCTTCTCCGAAAAAGGACCAGCTTCCCCAGCTGGTCCTTTTCATTTACTTTTATTCTTATTTTACCTTTTTATTCCGGCGTTGCTTTAAGATCCGCTCAAACGCTTCTTCTGACCCTTCCGCTTTTAAACGCCGCCTTCTCTCTTCTCTGCGTAGAGCGACCTCTCTGGCCTCTTTCCTTTTCATATAAATAAAAAATCCGGTTCCGCCGCCTGCCAGTCCAAGAAAAGCCGCGATTCCTGCTATCGCAAGCACTCTGCTTCCCTTATTTCCAGATGACTTTTTATTACCGCCTGAATTTGCTTCCGATTCCGAAGGTTTTTCCCCTGTGGATCCCTGTTCCGATTCCTGACTTGTTGGCTCCGGACCTTTCTTTTGCATTAAGTAGGCCTGACCCACCTTTCTGTCATTGTAGGTATACTGGATCATGGCTACCGCCTCTTTGGGGCTTCCCTGGGGAAGCTCGGTCACCAGAGTTTTTTCCGACTGGGAGAACTCGGCTCCCTTAGGAAGGGTTATGACGCTGCCCGGTTCCAATTCTAAGTCAGAGGGCTTGTAGGTTGTCCCGTTAATTTCAACAGGCTCTTCCCCTGATATATAGCTGGTTTCATTCTCTGTAACAGGGAAATTATCAAAACGGCTGAAGCCAAATTCCAGAAGAGCTTTTCCATCAATAAAATATTGTCTTGGGCTTCCCTTTAAAATGACGGAAATAAGCCTTTTTCCATCTTGTTCCCCGTAGGTAACAAGGGTATTACCGGCCTTAATCAGATATCCGGTCTTTCCGGCCACTGCCGACGGACAATAAAACTCATTTTTTGGATCCTTGGTCTTTACCAAACGATGTTCGTTGTAAATGGTAAGTCCCTCCGGATTATTGGAAGTGGGAGGGATATTATAGCTGATCGCAGAGCTGATCTCCACAAGTTTTTTATTGCTGTAAGCCGCCTTTGCTATGAGAGCCATATCATAGGCTGTCACATACTGGGTATCTCCATTAAGGCCTGAAGGGTTGTCAAAATGACTTTCCGTACAGCCAAGCTCTTTGATCCTGTCATTCATCATGCGGACAAATTCCTCCCTGCTTCCGGCTACATGCTCCGCAAGAGCATTGGCCGCCTGATTGCAGGAATGGAGAATCAGAGAATAAAGACAGTCTTCTACAGAAAGCTTGTCTCCTGTATCCACATTTAATTTATTGCCGCTGCCCTCTTCCACATTGTAAATGGAATCCTTTGAAAAGGTTACCATATCATCAAGTTTTGCGTTCTCCAAAACAATGAGAGCAGTCAAAATCTTCGTAATGCTGGCCGGCGGATAGGGGGCATGGATATTCTGACCAAATATGACGGCCCCTGAATCCCCGTCTATTACAATCCCGGCTTCCGCCTGGATACCCGTATCAGACGGCCAGTCCGGTGCTCCATATACAGTCATAAGAAATAGCTGGCAGACCAATATGCAGCTAATCAGTACTTTTATCCTCCGATTCACGTATCAACCTCCTGACATGAAATATGCCCTAAAGCCGCATTCAGATTATTATACGGTTTTAAGGCATTATATTACTTCGCATAATCCATAACTTGCCCCGAGACTTCTCAGACCGATCTGAAAAAAGGGCATATATATTATAATACATCAAATCTTTACTATATTCAAGAAAAACATTTAAAACTATATTGCCTTCTTATGCTCTTTCCTATACGGAGAAGGCGTAACACCATAATTTATGGCCTGTATTCAGAAATACCATTATTATTTGCTTTTATAAAATTATTGTCGGCTTTCACGAACCAATAGTCCTGTCATTGTTGTTTAACGAAGACAAAAGTGTTAAAATTAAAAAGGCAGCTCAGATAATTACATATATATTTCATATCATGGATTGTCCATGCAAGAATTGTTATTGAAGTACTTTCTCCATCAAGAGGTCAACTAATTTCTGGGATTATTTGGAATAGATCCCCAATTTTTTGTGGGGGATCCTATTTATTCCCGTTGGGTTCTCGTTGGGTTATCGCTGGGTCATCGCTGGGTTATCGCTGGGTTATCGCTGGGTTATCGTTTTCTCTTATGTATGGAGAAATGCCGGCTATCAGACTATCGTTTTCCTTTCAGCCATATCCGGCATTAATCCGGAGCTGTACGAAGCAGCTGAGATGGAATTATAAATATAGGGCTGTAATTTCTACATACGCATACCGGGTCAACTTAAGATATAGATACTTAGCAAAAACAGAAAAGAAAGAAGGAAGAAATGCATGTTAAGAGAGCAGATAAGTGACTTTAGAAACACATTGGATTTAAAGGCATTTTTAGACAGCTACGATTTTGTTTGGGAAAATCTAAAATATCATGAAGGAACTATACGGGAAATAATCAATGACAGAATCGCTAATATCCCAATAGACTGGGGCAATGGCGGACTAATCGGCAACGGTTTAATCGGCGCAAATATCTATAAAAACGGCATCACCTCCATGAAGTGGGGAATCGGCCGGGGTGACATAGATGGACCAACCAACTGCCCGCAGTTAGGCTGTTTACAACAACGGCTTTCCCTTGGCGATATTATTCTTGAAGTAAAAAATCCTATCAAAAAAGAAAGCTTATCCATCTCATTACGCAAAGCAGAGGTTGATGGAGTGATTGAAACAGATAAAGGAACCCTAAAATACTCCAGTATTGCATATGCAAAAAAAGACTGCATCATAATTGATGCAGAATGGGATGATGAAGTTGAATTTGATCTGTCATATGTCCCAAGCCATGGCATGACTTTAAAACACCATGCCGCAAAAGCTCATGAAGTACCGGATAGGTGTTTTCCGCCAGCGCCAGAGCGAAAAATGGCAGATAACACTTTAATTTATAATCAGAAAATTCTTAATGAGTCCTTAGCTCCGGAAGGTCAGTTTTCTATCGGCCTTGCATCAAAAGAAGCAGGTAATAACCACAAAATATGGTATATATCAATAGGATTCACCCGGTATGGATTTACATCAGAAAAAGAAGCAGAAGAAGAAATCAAACAAGTCATGACAATTGATTTAAAAGAAATATACAGAAGCCACCAGAAACATTGGGAAGATTTTTACAGGAAAAGCATCGTTAAATTACCTGAAGAATATTGGGAAAAGTTTTATCTCATGCAGCTGTATAAGCTCGGCTGCTGTACCAGGCCGGGCAACCTTCATGTAATTGATAATATGGGTGTATGGCCAACACTAAGCGCATGGCCGGCTGCATGGTGGAATTTAAATGTCCAGCTTATTTATTCCTCAATGCAGAAAGCGAATCATTTAGAACTGATAGAATCTCTCATAGATACTTTGGAGCACTATGACGAAACGCTTTCGGAAAATGCAAAGCCGTTGGGAATCGATGACGGCTGGTTTATCGGGCGTTCAGCTGGGCGCGACATGAAATCTTATCCGCCTTCTTATGAAGATATCATGGAAGAAAATCCGGAACGAGTCATTATATTCGAGCTTGGCAATGTTACCTGGGCACTCCATTGTGTCTATCGATATTATAAAAGCACCATGGACCAGGACATTTTAAAAAAGTTTTATCCTATGCTAAAAAAAGCCGCAAACAGTTACTTAAGGATCGCCTATAAGAAGGAGGATGGCAAGTGGCATCTGCCTATGACCAGTTCACCAGAATATCCTGGTCCCATTGATTCTACATCCAATCCTGTCAGAGATGCCAATTATGACCTTTCTTTGTTCCGATGGGCGCTTATAACTTTGATTGAATCAGCGAAAACACTGGGTATTGATGACGAACCGCTTATGGATACCTGGATAGAACACCTTGAAAATCTGACAGATTACTCCATGGATGATACAGGATATACGATAGGAAAGGATTTACCTCTTACCGTATCGCACCGCCATTATTCTCACTTATTACAGTTTTTCCCACTTCACATCGTAAGCGAAGATAATGAAGCAGAACGGAGGATTATTGAAAAGTCAATAAAAACCTGGATGAGTATGCCGGAATATCTGCAAGGATATTCCTTTACCGGAAGCGCTGCTATGTTAGCAGCATTAGGTGATGGCAATTACGCATATAAGCGTTTAAGCGGTCTGAAAGATTTCTTAAATCCAAATACTCTTTACACAGAAGGCGGCGGGCCCGTTATCGAAACACCTCTTTCAGCGAACGAATCCATCCACTATATGTTAATGCAGTGCCACGGAAGTAAAGTAAAAATTTTTCCGGCAATGCCAGATGTATGGAAAAATGCAGAATTTTATGGACTGTTGGCAGAGGGCGGTTTTGAGATATCAGCCAGGTATACAGATGGCGAAACAGAATTTATATATATAAAAAGCATGGCCGGAGAACCGCTTATTATAAGTCCTAATTTCAAAGCAGGGTTTGTAATAGAGTCAAATCAAGAGATGAAATATGAAACGTTGGAAAACGGCTGCTTTCAATTTGAATTGAAAGCAGGAGAAGATCTGCTGCTGATAAAGAGTTCCAGATAATTTTGTGTTTCACCTGACCAATCTTTATCTGAATACGCCAATTAAAGTTAAAAAAACAAAAAATGCCCTAATCCCGTATGAATACTAACTTCTACGGTTTTAGGGCATTATTTTACTTTGCGTAATCTGTAACTCTGGACTCCCGGATCACGTTGACCTTGATCTGTCCCGGGTATTCCAAGGATTCTTCAATCTTCTTGGAAATATCACGGGCTAAAAGCACCATATCGTCATCGTTAATCTGTTCCGGAACCACCATAATCCGAACTTCGCGTCCTGCCTGAATGGCAAAGGACTTGTCCACTCCCTTAAAGGAATTGGTAATATCTTCTAACTGTTTTAATCTGTTTGTATATGTCTCCAGAGTCTCTCTTCTTGCTCCAGGTCTTGCCGCAGAAATAGTGTCCGCAGCCTGGACAATGCAAGCGATAAGGCTCTGAGGTTCAACATCGCCATGATGAGATTCCACAGTGTTCAGCACGATTGCAGATTCCTTATATTTCTTACACAACTCCACTCCCAGCTGAATATGAGAACCTTCCATCTCATGGTCAACGGCTTTTCCGATGTCATGTAGTAAACCGGCACGCTTGGCCATGCGGATATCAAGGCCGATTTCTCCGGCCAACAGCCCTGACAATTGGGCCACCTCAATGGAATGCTTTAAGGCATTCTGTCCGTAGCTTGTCCTGTATTTCAGTTTGCCTAGCAATCTGATGAGTTCTGGATGAAGTCCGTGAATGCCCACTTCAAGAGCAGCGGTCTCTCCTTCTTCACGCATATTGGTTTCTACCTCTTTTTGTGCCTTTTCCACCATTTCTTCAATTCTTGCAGGATGAATACGTCCATCCACAATAAGGCGTTCCAATGCGATTCTGGCTACTTCTCTACGAACCGGATCAAATCCGGATAAAACAACTGCCTCCGGGGTATCGTCAATAATGAGTTCCACGCCCGTAAGGGTCTCTAACGTACGGATGTTACGGCCTTCCCTTCCGATGATTCTTCCTTTCATCTCATCATTGGGAAGCTGCACGACAGAAACCGTAGTTTCTGCCACATGGTCAGCAGCACATCTCTGAATGGCTGTAACCACGTATTCTTTTGCCTTTTTCTCGGCTTCTTCTTTTGCTTTGTTGTCAAGTTCCTTAATTAATTTCGCAGTGTCATGTTTAACGTCATCTTCAACAGATTTTAAAAGATATTCTTTTGCCTGTTCGGAGGTAAGTCCGGAAATTTTCTCCAGTTCCTGAATGCCTTTTTCATAAAGAGATTCCACTTCGGCATTTCTCTTATTCAGGGCGTCCTCTCGAGCAGCCAGACCTGCTTCGCGTTTTTCCATAGCCTCGGACTTCTTGTCCAGGTTTTCTTCCTTGTTTAATACTCTTCTTTCATAACGTTGAAGCTCAGCTCTTCTTTCCCTGGTTTCCTTCTCCAGTTCGTTCTTAGTCTTTAAAGACTCTTCTTTTGCCTCAAGGAGAGCTTCGCGCTTCTTTGTCTCAGCGGTCTTTAATGCTTCATCTATTATTTCCCGGGATTTTTCTTCTGCAGATCCAATCTTGCTTTCGTAAGCATTCTTACGATACGTGATGGCAGCAGACCAGGCAATAAAAGCAACTACTACTGATGCGACGATTGCAATCATTGCAGCCGTGAATACTGATACTGACACAGGAGCACCTCCTTATTCGATTTTCATTGTACATCAATACAACACTACAATTTTAAACTGTTTTATACATTATGTCAAGTATTTCGCCCCTGTTTCCGGTATACTTATACACATTTTCCTTGTTGTCAGTCATCACTATAAATACCGCCTAAAACACGGCTTATCGCATCGTAGGAAAAACCTTTTCTTCCCAATGCCGCCATCATTTTGCGGCTTTCCTTAAAGTCCATTTCTTCTGGGCTTAAGCACTTCTTTTTCATATAAGCCCGTATCTGTGCCACCTCATCCACTGGCTGTTCTCTAAGGATCTCCTTGATCACCTCTTTGTCCAGCCCTTTTCTCTGCAGCTCGTACTGAATCTGCCGTTCACTTTTCCGCTTTGAATTGAATTCCACGTATCTGCGTCCATAGTCCTGATCATTAATGAAATTATGCTTTTTTAAAAATTCTATGGCGTAATCAGCAGCCTCTTTCGGATATCCTCCGTCCTTTAACTTCCGTCTCAGTTCCTGTTCCGTCTTATCTGAGGATTTCAGAAGGAAAAGGACCCTCTCTCTGGCCCTTTTAAACAAAACCTCGTGAAGTATCTCCTGGTAAGTCTCCTCGGAAAGCATCTTCCCTTCCTCAATCCCAAATTTTCTAATTTCCCCTCGATAAAGGACAAGAGTAAAGTCATCCTCCAGAATGACTTTACTCCTGCGTTTATCAACGGGCACTATTTCCGTAACTGTCATATATGCCCCTTATTCTACTTATTTTCCCGGCGTTTATAAACCTGCCGGCCAATTCCTGCCTGAAATCACGCCTTAGGAGCTACGTCCTTGCTTTCTTCTGCCTTGATCCTCTTGCTTTCCTTGGGGGCTGCTGAACCCTCTGGCGCTGCACTGCCTTCTTCATGAAGCCCATACTTTATGCGAACCTTGTTCTCGACTTCCAGGCAAACAGCCGGATTGTCCAGAAGATAAATCTTGGCATTCTCACGCCCCTGGCCGATCTTAACGTTATTATAAGCAAACCATGCTCCGCTCTTTTCTACGATATCCTCTTTTACAGCCAGATCCAGGATATCTCCTTCCTTGGAAATGCCTTTACCGAACATGATGTCAAACTCCGCCTCTTTAAAGGGCGGTGCGATCTTATTCTTCACAACCTTTACGCGGACCCGGTTTCCTACCATATCTCCGCCCTGCTTTAAAGTCTCAATCTTACGGATATCCAGGCGGACAGACGCGTAGAACTTAAGGGCACGTCCTCCTGTGGTAGTCTCAGGGCTTCCAAACATCACTCCCACCTTCTCACGGAGCTGGTTAATGAAGAGAACAATACAGTTGGACTTGCTGATGACGGCCGTAAGCTTTCTAAGAGCCTGGGACATCAGACGCGCCTGAAGGCCCACATGGGAATCACCCATATCCCCTTCGATCTCGGCCTTTGGCACAAGGGCTGCGACCGAGTCCACGATCACTATGTCAACGGCCCCGGAACGAACCATGGTTTCTGTGATCTCCAATGCCTGTTCCCCGTTATCCGGCTGGGATATGTAAAGGTTATCAATATCCACTCCAATGCTCTTGGCGTAAACAGGGTCAAGGGCATGCTCCGCGTCAATAAATCCTGCGATGCCGCCTCTCTTCTGAACCTCTGCGATCATATGAAGGGCAACGGTGGTCTTACCACTGGACTCCGGTCCATAGATTTCCACAACTCTTCCTCTGGGGATCCCGCCCAGGCCGAGGGCGATATCAAGGCTTAATGCCCCTGTAGGTATGGTCTCCACATTCATATTTGTGCCTGAGTCACCAAGCTTCATGACAGAGCCTTTCCCATATGCCTTTTCTATCTGAGTAAGGGCGGCATCAAGCGCCTTTAGTTTATCATCTTTATTCATATTATCCTCCGATGCGAACAAATGTTCTTTTTCTGTTTATAATCATAGTATATTTCCGGGTAAATGTCAACCAGAATTTTATACTTCTAAGCTCATTATACATCACACTCCTGGCCTGTTTGGTAAAAACAATTTCATCTTTAAATCCAATAGGGAGGTTCCGGCGAAATGCCTGAAAATTGAAAAGAAAGACAGATTGCTTTCTTACTGTTAATTTACTATAGCATAAGAGGGATGGAGGTGCAAGTATTAATTTGAAATAATGTTATTCCGTATCAGGCCTCTTCATACGGTATTCCGAGGTTTCATAGGTCGTACGGGTGAATGGAAGTTCTAAACTACTTTGTCAACTACCCTGCATTAGGCTGAATTCAGGTAAAAACCGCGCTATTCCCAAATTGATCCGAGAGAGCACGGTTTTTATTACCAAACTATTTATAGACTAAAGTGGCCGAATAAGTTAGCTAAACTTTTGTATTGTGCGGATACTCATTCATTATTCGCGGCATCCGCAGGCCGGTGGTATACTTTGTGGAAAGCGAAAAAAATTATCCGGATCGTACTTCGCCTTGATTCTGGTTAAACGCTCAAAGTTGCCACCGTAGTAAGCCATTGGCCAGTTTTCGATGGATAAATCCTGCGTGTTGATATAAACACCATTGGTATATGGCTGCATTTCCCTTCGGAATTGATCCACCCAATGAATGCCGGGACCGGCACCCTCAGGCTCGTTCCATGTGGCGTAAATAGACATATTTGACAGCGCCTTGCGTTGGAAGTACGCTGTGGCTTTACTGGGAATGTCAGCTACCGCCCCACCCAGGCCATGAAACAATAAATACACTAAAGAGGTTGGCGGGTTTGTGATAAAACGCTCTATGATGTCAATTGCCTCATCCGGAAGCAATTCATCTACATAAGGCCCCACGCTTTTAAACGGCTCCGGGTTACCGGACTGGGACCCGCCAATACGGGCCGCTGCTTCTACCCATGGTATTTCCTCAATAAAAACGTGATTGGGCGAACCGGATCGGAGTAAGGGACAAAGCAATTCCCGCAGTTCTTCGGCTGAGCCGAGAAAAACCCCTTGTGCAAGCAAAAACGATTGCGCTCCCGAAATAATCGTAAGCAACGGTGTAAACCTGTTGTCTGCGTCGGGAAGCGTATATTCCTGCCAGACTTTTAGTACCGGCTTCAAATCTTCAAGTTCCCAGTTGATAGAGGCGTAGGCCACCGTATCGATTTCGTGTGTACGAAAACAGAAAGAAGTGCAAACGCCAAAATTGCCGCCACCGCCGCCGCGCAGAGCCCAAAACAGGTCTGCGTTACGGTCGGCACTTGCGTGAAGCACACAGCCGTCTGCATCTACCAATTCCGCTTCCAGCAGATTGTCAATAACAAGCCCCCATGGCCGGGAAAGGCTGCTATGCCCGCCCCCTGATGTAACGCCTGCAATCCCGGGAGTGGGACAAAGACCAGGCGGAACGACTAAGCCCTGTGAACCAAGTTGTTCTATGATTTCAAAATTCCGAAGCCCTGTCTGAAGTGTGACTGTGCCCTGCTTGCGATTTATCTCCAGTTGTTTCATTTCGCTGACGTCGATAATAAGACCGCCATTCAGCGCGGACACCCCCTCGTAGTTGTGGCGGCCAGAGCGCATACGGAGTGGTACGCCGTTATATCGCGCCCAGCGTATTGCATTGATTACATCCTGTGTTTCCTTCGCGAAAACAATGACCAGTGGAAATTTATTGAAAAATGTATTGTATTCCTGACGGGCGGAGTTATACAGCGGATCATCTGGTAAAACTATCCGCCCGGTCAGTTCGGGTTCTTTTCTATATTTCATATTGTTTCTCTCCTAAATATTGGGATGCAGAATTTATGCATACTCCTCATATAGTATATGGCTCGTACAAGGTTTTATTTCCCGTACGTGATACACCGCTGCCTAACAGTCTGAAGCAAAAAGCAGATGGCTTAGCCTGTCCCTCACCTTTCGTTTAAAATACCAGGGCCTCCACAGGTCAAATTTTCCCGCAGAGGCCCTGATAATACTCATACGTTCCCCTTTACATCAAAAGCCTCTCCACATCAAGCATCCCCCAGCCTTGCTGATTTATGGGAAGCCCCAGGTCCACTGCCCGCTCCCTTAACATCAGCTTCACATCCCGGTTGGTCATATAGGGATATTTCTGAAGCAGAAGCGCAATTGCCCCTGAAACTAAAGGTGTCGACATTGAGGTTCCGCTTTTGGCAAGGTATTGCCCCGCTTCGTTGGCACAGCTAATGATCCCCGCCCCAGGTGCGATGATTTCCGGCTTGCAGATACAGGCACCGGTGGGACCCCTGCCGGAATAATCGATCATCCGGTTTCCCATTACATTGACCTCTTTATAATCGTCCGAGCACCCTACCGTGATCACCTTCCGGCTGATTCCCGGAGTTGTGATCGTGTTCATGCCAGGCCCCATGTTTCCTGCGGCCACACAGACCACCAGCCCGTCATCCCATGCTGCATTTACCCCCCGCACTAGGACAGAATTCTCTGTCATCCCTTTTTTTGAAAAGGAACCAACGGAAATATTTACAATCCTGATCCCATACCTCTCTCTGTTGTCACGAATCCATTTAAGTCCGGCAAGCACATCGGAGGCATAGCCGTTTCCTTTTTTATCCAATACCTTAAGCATAATGATATGACACTCTGGTGCAATGCCCATATACATTCCGTCGGAAGCGCCTCCGCACCCTCCGATGATTCCAGAAATATGGGTTCCATGACCGTTATCGTCATAGGTATCCCTCCTGCGGTGTACAATGTCTACAAAAGCCGCCATTCTATGTTCAAAGTCCTCATGAAGATAAATCCCCGTATCGAGAACTGCAACTCCAATTCCACGTCCTGTATAGCCCATGCGATGGGCAGCATCACAATGTATTGCTTCTCTTACATGATTCACAGTCCATTACCTGATTCCTTTTTTATTAGGATATTCCGGTTTGGCTCTTGTGGTTTCTTTTCCTCAAAAATACAAAAGAAGATTTTAGCCAAATACCATTTACTTTCTGCAGATCCATTCCTATAATGGAGATAAAATAACAATTAAGGAGATTATTATCATGGAAAATCATCGATCCGATGCCACTTTGCTGACACAGAACCTGATCCGCATCGACAGTACGGATCCCGGCGCATACGAAAAAAATATCGGAGAATATATTTATGACCTGCTATCTTCCCTGTCCGTTCCTGTCATCAAAAAAGAGGTCCTCCCGGGCCGTTATAATATCATGGCGAAAATAAAAGGAGAAACCGACGACCCAGCCCTTGTTTATATCTGCCACATGGATACGGTGACCATTGGGGATGGCTGGACAACCGATCCCTTTGGAGCGGAGATTATAAAGGGAAGGATCTATGGCCGGGGAGCCTGTGACATGAAATCAGGGCTGGCCTGTGCCCTTTCCGCCTTTTCGGCCATGGCAGAGGAAGCGGCTTCCGGAAAAATTCCCAAGCATTCCTTTGTCTTCATTGGCACTGTTGATGAAGAGGACTTCATGCGGGGAGTTGAGGATGTGATAAAAGAAGGCTGGGTGACGGAAAAAAGCTTTGTTCTGGATACAGAGCCTACCAACGGGCAGATACAGGTCGCTCACAAAGGACGTACCTGGTTTGAAATCACCGTTGCCGGGGTGACCGCCCATGCAAGCACTCCCTGGAAAGGAGCCGACGCCATTGCCGCTATGGCCGAAATCATTTCTTTCATACGCCGAAGAATCGGAGAATGCCCCTCCCATGAGGATTTGGGCGTATCTACCGTCACATTCGGCCAGATCGAAGGAGGATACCGCCCCTATGTGGTTCCTGACCGCTGCAAAGTCTGGATCGACATGCGCCTGGTCCCTCCCACGGACACGGCTGCTGCCGTTTCCATAGTGGAACAGGCTATCCGAAAAGCAGTCGCCGCTGTCCCCGGAATCACCGCTTCCTATGAGATCACAGGTGACAGGCCCTATATTGAAAAGGATGATAACTCCTCTTTATTAAAAGCACTGAAGGATGCCGCTGAGGAAACCACAGGGGCACCGGTGCCTGTCTCCTTTTTCCCCGGTTATACCGACACCGCCGTCATCGCAGGAAAGCTTCACAATCCTAACTGCATGTCCTACGGTCCCGGTGATTTAGAACTGGCCCATAAGCCGGATGAATTTGTTCCCTGTGAAGATATCAAGAGGTGTGAGGAGGTGCTCACCAGGCTGGCACGCTCCATTGTCTTTTAAATATTTTCTTCTGGAAAATGATATTAAGAAAATCTTCATAATCTATTCAAACAATATACAAACTTTTCAAGAGCCGGTGTGCTATACTAATGTCATAAGAAATGCACAATGTATCAAATATCCTTTCACCCTTTTTGAAATCCGAAAATCCTAAGAAAAATCACCCCTGTGTCATGTGGCACAGGGATTTTTCTGTTAAAAAACAGGAGAGGCGGCTTCCGGAATTCCCGGAAGCCGCCTCTCCTGTTTTTACAAACTTCTTACAAAAATATTAATATTTTATATCTTTTAACACATCGCAGAAATCAAAGGTGGCAAAATAATCTTTGGGAGTCTCTGCCCTTCGGATCATCTGAACGGCCCCGTCCTCTTTTAAGAGCAGTTCCGCTGACTTTAATTTCCCGTTATAATTATACCCCATGGCATAGCCGTGAGCTCCTGTATCGTGGATGAAAAGCAGATCACCTCTGGATATTTCAGGTAAGTTCCGGTCAATGGCGAATTTGTCATTATTTTCACAGAGAGATCCCACCACATCGTATTTATGGCTGCACACATCTCCCTCTTTTCCCATGACAGTGATATGATGATAGGCTCCATACATGGCCGGCCTCATTAAGTTTACCGCACAGGCATCCACGCCGATGTATTCCTTGTGGGTATGCTTCTCATGGATGGCCCTTGTTACCAGTCCGCCGTAAGGCCCCAGCATGAAGCGTCCAAGTTCCGTGTAAATTGCCACATCCTCCATACCTTCCGGTACCAGAATTTCCTCATAGGCCTCTCTGACGCCTTCTCCGATGGCCTTGATGTCATTAGACTCCTCCCCCGGACGGTAAGGAATTCCGATTCCTCCTGATAAGTTGATGAAAGCAATATGGGCTCCTGTCTCTTTTTTAAGCTTTACCGCAAGTTCAAAAAGCACCTTTGCAAGAAGGGGATAATATTCATTGGTCACCGTGTTGCTGGCTAAAAATGCATGAATTCCGAAGTTTTTGGCTCCATTGCTTTTTAATATGCGGAAGGCTTCAAACATCTGCTCAGTGGTCATCCCGTATTTGGAATCCCCGGGATTATCCATGATGTCGTTGCTGATCTTAAATATGCCGCCTGGATTAAAACGGCAGCTGATGGTCTCCGGAATATGGCCGATGGCCTTCTTAAGAAAATCAATGTGGGTGATGTCATCCAGGTTGATGATGCCGCCGATTTTGTCCGCATACTGGAATTCCTCTGCAGGCGTGTCATTGGAAGAAAACATGATATGGTCGCCGGTAAAGCCCAGACAATCAGACATCATAAGCTCTGTCATGGATGAACAGTCCGCTCCGCACCCATAATCCTTTAAAATATTCAGGATAAATGGATTGGGCGTGGCTTTTACCGCAAAATACTCCCGGAATCCTTTATTCCAGGAAAACGCCTCCTTTAACTTCCGGGCATTCTCTCTGATCCCTTTTTCATCGTATATATGAAAAGGCGTTGGATATTCCTTTACTATTTCCTCTAACTTATCCTTGGTAACAAATGGTCTCTTGTCCATAGCTTTCCTCTCCTCTCGTAGCTTACCATATGCAAAAAGAGCCTGTCTCCGGCACATTTGCTGATAAGCTACATTGTACCGGGGATAGACTCCTTTGTCTACATTTTTTTGTATAAATATTCATAGTAGGGTGGGTAAGTCCGCAGTGCGCGCTCGCAAAACCTTCCCATGTCCTATTTCACACTGCTCATTGCCTTCGTGAATGTCAATCCACGGTTACGACTCTCATAATGTTGGTATGAGCTGCCGGTTCATTTTTTCTCACCGGATTTACCACACCGGCAGTAACCACTACCATATCATTTTCCTTTACGATGCCTTTTGTCTTTAACAGTTCCATGGAGGAATAAATTAAAACGTCAGTGGATTCTGCACGCTTTGCATGTAATGGCCTTACGCCCCAGTATAACTGCATCTGGCGAAGAGCGGAAGCGCTGGGGGACAGGCCGATGATCAGGCTTTCCGGTCTCCATTTGGATAACATCCTTGTAGTGAAGCCGGTGATGCTTGGCGCCACGATCACACTGGCTCCCAGATCATGGGCAGTGGAAACGGAAGAATAACATACGGCATTGGATACATTATGCACATTAACAGCAGAAACCTTGCGCTCTCTGTATGCGCTGTAATCCAGGTGCTTTTCTGTCTCCTCTACGATGGAAGCCATCATGGAAAGAGCTTCAATCGGATATTTACCCATAGCGGTCTCACCGGAAAGCATTACTGCATCTGTTCCGTCATAAACTGCATTTGCCACGTCCGTTACCTCCGCTCTGGTTGGGCGGGGATTGCGGATCATGGAATCTAACATCTGGGTTGCCGTAATAACAGGCTTGCAGGCTTCGTTGCATTTTTCTATGATCCGTTTCTGGATAAACGGTACCTCCTGAGCCGGGATCTCAACTCCCATGTCGCCGCGGGCAACCATGATACCGTCGCTGGCTTCGATGATATCATCCAGGTTTTCAATGCCTTCCGCATTTTCAATCTTGGCGATAACGGCCATATTGGAACCATACTCATCTAATATTTTCTTGATTTCTAAAATAGCATCAGCCGTACGGACAAAGGAAGCTGCAATGAAATCAAAGCCCTGTTCGATACCGAACTTAATATCCATTTTATCCTTATCCGTAAGCGCAGGAAGCTTTACCTTAACATTGGGAACGTTGACACCTTTTCTCTCGCCCAGCTCGCCGCCGTTAATAATCTTACATGTGATTTCCTTGCCCTTTACCTCAAGGACTTCCAGCTCGATCAGACCATCGTCAATGAGGATACGGTTTCCCGGGATTACATCCTCATTGAGGCCATCATAGTTGATATGCCCTTTTGTTTCATCCCCAACGATTTCTTCCGTTGTCAGTATATAGATTTCTCCCTCTTTCAGATTCACCTTTTTGCCGTCCGTCAAAAGTCCGGTACGGATCTCCGGTCCTTTTGTATCAAGAAGTGCTGCAATTGGAAGGTCAAGTTCCTCGCGGATGCTCTTAAGTGAATTAAGGCGCATCTTCTGCTCTTCATAATCACCATGTGAGAAGTTGAATCTGGCGACATCCATGCCATGCTCGGCAAGTGCCTTCATCATTTCGCGGTCGTTGGTATTAGGTCCCATGGTGCAAATAATCTTGGTTCTCTTCATTATTATCCTCCGTAGCTAGTTGATCGTATCACCGGTTGTGGGGTTGGACGGTGTTACATGTTTATGTGTATACAAATGCTCGGAACAGTATTCAAGACTGCCTTCGCATTTTGAGCAATAACGGAATTCCAGGTTTGGAGCGTCCTTTTCGGTACGACCGCATACGGCGCACCTGTGATGTGTCCATCCCTGGGGCTTTATCTTCATCTGCTTTTGAAAATTTTGTTTTCTTTTGATCTCTTTCGGATTGAACCGACTTAAATTCCGCGTCAAAAGGAAAAAGAGGATAAAGTTTAATAAGGACATAAATATCGTGACTCTGGTCGCTATATTGCCGGTGATAAAGCCATACAGGAAATAAATCCCGTTAAAAATGGCCAGCCACTTGGCTTTTATTGGAATTACGAAAAACAAAAGGAATTCTAAGTCCGGAAATGTGGCGGCAAAGGCAAAAAACAGGGAATAATTGAGAAATTCCGTCGTCAGATACACCGTCTTTCCCATGAAAATATACACGATCAGCGCGGCCGCCACATGACCGATGACCCCCATGAAGAAATAGACATTAAAACGGAATGCTCCCCAGATCCTCTCTAGGTTTACTCCCAGCATATAGTATAAATACATGCTGATCAGGCTCATGAAAACGCCGCCGCCCGGCGGGTAAATCATGAAGGTGGCAATCCTCCACACCTGGCCGCCAAGTATCTTCCCGGCGTCAAGAGACAGGTACTGCCAGTAAAATCCCGGTGTGAGCATCTCCATGATAAGCCCCACACCGTACATACCGATGATATAGTACATCAGATTTGGAATCGCATACTTTCTGAATCTGCGTTCAAAATTATAAAAAAACTTCATTCTTTCATCCTTTTCTTATTTTTACCCAAGTTCTTTGGGCATTAAAAAAGATCCTTTTTGGAAAAAATCCACGCTACAATCAGAGTCAGAGCCAGCGTCAGACCTAAAACAATGATAAAACCATGAGGATTATCCGCAAAAGGCATGCCCATGGAATTAACATTCATTCCATAAAAGCTTGCCACCATGGTCGGTATGGACATAACAATGGTGATCGTTGCCAGAAACTTCATTACAATATTTAAGTTGTTGGATATGACGGAAGCAAAGGCATCCATGGTTCCGCTTAAAATCCCGCTGTAGATGTTGGCCATCTCGATGGCCTGCTTGTTCTCTACAATGACGTCCTCCAAAAGCTCCGTATCCTCCGGGTACTTTTTGATTTTTTCATTTCTCATCAGTTTTTCAAGCACCATCTCATTGGAACGTAAGGATGTGGTAAAGTACACAAGGCTCTTTTCCAGCTCCAAAAGCTCGATAAGCTCCCGGTTCTTAGTGGATTTGTGAAGCTTCTCTTCGACCACCCCGCTCTTTTTGTCAATGATCCTTAAATATTGCAGATACAGAGATGCATTCTTATACAGGATCTGCAGGATAAAACGGGTCTTCATATACGTGTGGAAATCCCTCACCCTGCCGTCCATAAATGCATTGAGAACTGTGGTTTCTTCCAGACAGACCGTAATAATGGCCTCCTCAGTCGTAATGATACCCATTGGTATGGTAACATACCAGTCCTTGCCGCCACGTTCCTCAATGGTGGGAACGTCAACCAGGATAAGCGTGTAATGATCCTCCGTCTGGATACGGGAACGTTCTTCCTCATCAAGAGGAGCCCTTAAGTCATCGGGATCGATTTTACAGGTGTTGGCGATTTCCAGGACCTCTGTGGCAGTAGGATTTGTGAGGGCGATCCAGGAACCAGGAGAAAGCTCATCCTTTTGCTGAATCAGGCCGTCTTCTGTTTTATAAATCTGAATCATAGCTTTTCTCTCTTTCGCTGAAAAATCTAAATAAAAACGTTGGCAGACTTTGACTTATACATTATAATTTCCCAGGCCATTTTTGTCAAATGAAAAGGACCCCCTTTTCGTTAACTTAAACAAATTTTACTAGAATTAACATATTTTTAGCATGTTATGGCAATTGTATTATTTCTTATTTTATGTTAAACTGATGTTCGGTGAGCCAGCAACTTACTTTTACACAAAAGGAGGCAGGGGGAGACCCCGCACATATGATTACATATCACACATTGGGAATCGATATCGGTTCCACTACGGTTAAAATAGCTATATTAAATGAACACCATGAGATCTTGTTCGCTGATTATGAGCGGCATTATGCAAACATACAGGAAACACTGGCAGGCCTTTTAAAGAAGGCCTATGATAAGTTGGGCCCTATGGATTTACGCCCTGCCATCACAGGCTCCGGCGGATTAACTCTGTCCAAGCATTTAAAGGTTCCTTTTGTCCAGGAAGTGGTATCAGTCGCTACCTCTCTTAAGGATTATGCCCCGCATACCGACGTGGCAATCGAACTTGGCGGAGAAGATGCAAAAATTATTTACTTCACCGGCGGCATTGACCAGCGTATGAACGGGATCTGTGCAGGCGGTACCGGGTCCTTTATCGACCAGATGGCAGCACTTTTACAGACCGATGCCTCCGGCTTAAATGATTATGCGGCCAATTATAAGGCCATTTACCCCATTGCCGCACGCTGCGGCGTATTTGCAAAAACAGACATCCAGCCGCTCATCAATGAAGGGGCGACCAGGGAAGATCTTGCGGCTTCCATTTTTCAGGCTGTGGTGAATCAGACCATCAGCGGCCTGGCATGCGGAAAGCCTATCAGAGGACATGTGGCTTTCCTTGGCGGCCCTCTCCACTTTCTTCCTGAGCTTCAGAAGGCGTTTGTCCGCACCCTCCATTTATCCGGGGAGGAGATCATCGCTCCGGAGCATTCACACTTATTTGCCGCCATCGGTGCGGCCATGAATGCAGAGGAAACACAGGGAGGGGACGTCTCCCTGGAGGAAATGATCGGCCGTTTATCATCCGGCATCCGGATGGAATTCGAAGTAAAACGCATGGAACCCTTGTTTTCGGATCAGGCTGATTTTGACGCATTCATAGACCGCCACAACAACCACTGCGTAAAAAAGGGCGATTTATCCTCCTATCATGGAAAATGCTTTTTAGGAATTGATGCAGGCTCCACCACCACAAAGGTGGCACTTGTAGGTGAAGACGGCACCCTGTTATATAAATTTTACAGCAGCAACAACGGAAGCCCGCTTGCAACAGCGATCCGGGCCATGAGCGAAATCAAGGAACAATTGCCAAAGGACAGCCAGATCGTATGGTCCTGTTCCACTGGTTACGGGGAAGCCCTCTTAAAATCAGCATTCCTGCTTGATGAGGGCGAGGTGGAGACCATCTCCCACTACTATGCGGCAGCCTTTTTTGAACCGGAAGTAGACTGCATCCTGGACATTGGCGGCCAGGACATGAAATGCATCCGCATTAAAAACGGAACCGTGGACAGCGTTCAGCTGAACGAAGCATGCTCCTCGGGCTGCGGCTCCTTTATCGAAACCTTTGCCAACTCTTTAAATTACCAGGTAGAGAATTTTGCACAGGAAGCCATATTTGCCAAGAACCCCACCGACTTAGGGACCAGATGCACGGTATTCATGAATTCCAACGTGAAGCAGGCCCAAAAGGAAGGGGCCGAAGTATCCGATATATCTGCAGGGCTTGCTTATTCAGTCATTAAAAACGCCCTGTTTAAAGTAATAAAAATTACAAATGCTTCTGATCTGGGCCAGCATGTGGTGGTCCAGGGCGGTACCTTCTATAACAACGCCGTTTTAAGAAGCTTTGAAAAAATTGCAGGCTGCGAAGCCATCCGCCCTGATATTGCAGGCATCATGGGAGCCTTTGGTGCTGCTCTCATCGCAAGGGAACGCTATGAGGAATCCAGAACAACCACCATGCTGAGCCTGGATAAAATTCTGGGACTGCATTACGAAACCTCCATGGCCCGCTGCAAGGGCTGTACCAACAACTGTGTGCTTACCGTTAACCGCTTTGACGGAGGCCGCCAGTTCATTACGGGAAACCGCTGCGAACGGGGCCTTGGCAAGGAAAAAGCAAAGAGGGAGATACCAAACCTCTTTGATTATAAAAACCACCGTATGTTCGATTACGAGCCGCTTAGCCCGGATCTTGCGGATCGGGGCACCATCGGCATTCCCAGGGTCTTAAACATGTATGAAAACTACCCCTTCTGGGCTGTTTTCTTTAAGGAACTGAAATTCCGGACCGTGCTCTCCCCGCAGTCCAGCAAAAAGATCTATGAACTGGGCATTGAATCCATACCGAGCGAATCGGAATGCTATCCTGCAAAGATCGCCCACGGCCACATTGAATGGCTGATCAAGCAGGGAATTAAAACCATTTTTTATCCCTGTATACCCTACGAGCGGAATGAGACCCCTGAGGCAGGAAACCATTTTAACTGCCCCATTGTCACCTCCTACGCAGAGAATATCAAGAACAACGTAGAAGGTCTTAAGACGGAAAATATCCGTTTCTTAAACCCGTTTATGGCCTTTACCAACGAAGAAATACTCACCGGACGCTTAACAGAGATATTTGCAAAGGAATTCCAGATCCCCGCGTCTGAGGTTGCTGCTGCCGCTGGGAAGGGCTGGAAGGAGCTTATGGCTTCCAGAACCGATATGGAGAAAAAGGGCGAGGAAACTATAAAATGGCTGGAGGACAACGACCGCCATGGAATCGTGCTTGCGGGACGCCCCTACCACGTGGATCCGGAAATCAACCACGGCATTCCGGAGCTTATTACCTCCTATGGATTTGCAGTGCTTACGGAGGATTCCATTTCCCATCTGGCTGAAATCGAACGCCCTCTGGTGGTTACTGACCAGTGGATGTACCACACCAGGCTTTACCGGGCCGCCGCTCTCGTAAAAAAGGAGAGCCGCCTGGACTTAATCCAGCTCAATTCCTTTGGCTGCGGTCTGGATGCAGTTACCACAGACCAGGTTAATGACATCTTAACCGGGTCCGGTAAGATCTATACGGTTTTAAAGATCGATGAGGTCAATAACCTGGGAGCCGCCAGGATCCGCATCCGCTCCCTGATTGCGGCACTGCGGGTGCGCGACAAACGCCACTACGAGCAGAAGGTAGTTTCCAGTGCTTATCACAGGATTATGTTTACCAAAGAGATGAAAAAAGATTACACCATCCTGTGCCCTCAGATGTCACCCATACATTTTGACTTAATTGAACCTGCCATCCGTTCCTTTGGTTACCGGGTGGAGGTCCTTCAAAACGACAACCGCTCTGCCATTGATACGGGGTTAAAATACGTGAACAACGATGCCTGCTACCCGTCCCTCATCGTGGTGGGCCAGATCATGGATGCGCTTCTTTCCGGCAAATACGACTTAGACCGCACTGCGGTATTCATGAGCCAGACCGGAGGCGGCTGCCGGGCTTCCAATTACATCGGATTTATCAGGCGGGCCCTGGAGAAGTCAGGCATGGGCCATATCCCGGTTATCTCCGTCAATGCAAACAACATGGAGTCAAATCCAGGGTTCACCATCACTCTTCCCATGCTGACAAAGGCCATGCAGGCAGTGGTATACGGCGATGTCTTTATGAGGGTTTTATATGCGACCCGCCCCTATGAGAAGGTGCCCGGCTCAGCCAATTCCCTTCATGAGAAATGGAAAGAACGGTGCATCGAATCCCTGTCCAGGAAGTCACCGGACATGATGACCTTTTCCCGTAACATAAAGGAAATTATCAGGGATTTTGACAATCTGCCAAGAAACTCCGTTCAGAAGCCCAAGGTAGGAATTGTAGGAGAAATCCTTGTTAAGTTTTCTCCTCTGGCCAACAATCACATTGTAGAGCTTCTGGAATCAGAAGGCGCGGAAGCTGTTATGCCGGACCTGATGGACTTCCTTTTATATTGCTTCTACAACAACAACTTTAAGGCCCGGAATTTAGGCGGTAAAAAAACCACCGCAGCCTTTTCCAATATGGGGATATCCCTGTTGGAATATTTCCGCAGGGCTGCAAAGAAGGAGCTGTTAAAGAGCAAACACTTCACAGCCCCGTCCCACATCGGAAATCTGGCGGATATGGCAAAGGATTTCGTATCCATCGGAAACCAGACCGGCGAAGGTTGGTTTTTGACCGGGGAAATGCTGGAGCTGATCCACAGCGGCACCAACAATATCGTGTGCACCCAGCCCTTTGGCTGCCTCCCCAACCACATCGTTGGAAAGGGCGTCATTAAAGAGCTGCGGAAAGCTTATCCTGACTCCAACATCATTGCCGTGGATTATGATCCCGGTGCAAGCGAGGTAAACCAGTTAAACCGCATCAAGCTGATGCTCTCCACTGCCCAGAAAAATATGCGCAGAGGGGAAAATCCATCGGAAACGATATAAAAAAAGATACCGGGAAGAATCGAACGATCTTCCCGGTATCTTTTTATTTATTTTCTATGAGCCATCTTCCGATATTCTCCCGGCAGCATTCCCGTACTTTTACAGAACAATTCTGCAAGCCTGCTGGCATTGGAATAACCAACTGCCCGGGCGATCTGGCCGATAGATAGCTCTGTATTTGCCAGAAGATTTTCTGCCTGGCTCATGCGGCGCTGCTGAATATATTGGGTTATGGTGCAGCCGTGATATTCCTTAAATATGGTTTGGAGTCTCCTTGCCCCGATATAGGAGACTTTCACGATCTGGTCCAGGGAAATCTCCTGTAAGCAATGGTCGTTTAAATATAGCGTGATATTGTCTAAATCCTTAATATCCTGGACAGACAGCTTCTTTTTAACTTCCTGCTTCTGCCCCTGCTTTTTGCTCCATTCCACAATGAGGGAAACTGCTTCCGCAACTTTTCCCTGATAATAGAGCTTTGCCGCCAATCCGCTCCCACGATAATCCCGGACTATTTTCAACAGCCGGTCCATTTCCGGAAAATCCATCGTCTGCCCCACTGCAGCAAATGCTTTTAAGGGATTGGAATATTCTCCGGGGTACTGCTCTTTTAAGTATCCCTCATAATACCTTGGCATAATTTCAATTCCCATGGATCGTACCGGAATTTTCTTGTGTATCAGGACTTTGTACGTCCCATACCCTCCAATAAAGCTCTTAACAATTCCAGCCTCCAATCTCCGGTAAGGAGAAAGTTCTTCACCAGAAATAGAATCATACTGCATAATACCTAAACATTCCAGCCAGCTGAATTCCATTACGGTATCCTCATGGAAATAGAAATCGTGAATTTTGACAGAGAACAAATCCTGTTCTGCATAAAGCCAGAAGGTTCCCTTGCCAATGGCATCTGATAGTCTCCACGTGGACCCAACCCCGCAATAAATATGGTTGTCCCGGTCCGGCAAAAAACCATGTTCCGCAAATTGCTTTTTATAATATTCCTGAATCGTGTTCATCATCATTCACCCATATTCTTTCATACCTCGAAAGCGCAAACTTTTACCTTGAAAGCGAAAAACTGTGCGAAAACCATTGTAAGAAATTTATGATAAGTGTATTGTTATAACGCAGTTAGTTTCCACTAACCATCATGATAGCACAACAGTATGGAAGCGTCAAGAATAGGGCGCTCCAAACGAAGGAGGAAAATTTTTATGCAAAAAAAGAAAAGTCCAATCAGGCTCTTGCTTCAATGGGCCGGACGGGAAAAATATTGGATGTACCTGGCCATTGTATTGTCATTCTTCAGCGGCCTTTGCACCATGATTCCCTACTATGGTATTTATCAACTGATGGAGGCGGTGTACAATCGCACCTATACCCCTGAATTCGCGCGGCAAAATGCGGTGATCATTGCCATTGCCGTACTGATTCGTTTCCTGTTGTTTGGCTCTTCCGGCGTAGCTTCCCATAAAGGGGCTTACCGTGCACTGTTCAAGGTGCGCTGCATGGTGGCAGATCACATGGCAAAGGTTCCTTTGGGGGCGCTAAATGAACACAGTACCGGCGAGATCAAGACCGTCTTAAATGAGGATATTGAAAAGCTGGAGCTGTTTCTTGCCCATAGCGTGCCTGAACTGACCTGCTATATGATCGGCCCTGTCGCTGCCTTCCTTTATTTAATGACAGTAAATGTACCGCTGGCCTTGGTTTCTTTAATTCCGCTGATATTGGCCGTTGTTGTGATGTGCTTCATGTTTTTAAGAGCCGGCCGGATGATGGACAGGGCGAACCGTTCCGTGGCAAACTTAAACTCTGTCATGGTGGAATACATCAGCGGCATGAAGCTCATTAAAGCCTACAACATGGGAAGTAAGTCTTTCCAAAAATTTTCTGCGGCTGCCAAAGAGGAAAATAATGTTTGGAATTTAATGTCTAAAAAATTGGGGCCATTCTTTGCTGCATTTATCGTTGTAATTGAGTGTGGAATGGTTCTGCTGGTGCCCTTGGGCGGCTTATTCTATATGAAAAGTTCCATCACTGCAAGCGTATTCCTGCTATTTGCGTTTGTCGGCTCCATGTATTTAACGGAGATCCGCCCCCTGCAGGAAATTTCCAGTAACTTCGCCCAGGTACTTACCGGCGTTATCAAAACGGAGGAGATTTTGAGCCTCCCTACGTTTGAGGGAGGCGGCCCTTTCCCGAAAAGTCATGATATTGAGCTTCGTAATGTCCGGTTCTCATATGATGGAAAAACCGATGTATTGGAGAATTGTAATTTGAAAATTAAAGATGGGGAAGGGATGGCACTTATGGGACGTTCGGGCGCCGGCAAGAGTACGGTTGTCGAACTGATTTCCCGCTTTTACGATGTGCAGGAGGGCGAGGTTTTAATAGGCGGGAAGAATGTTAAGGAAATCGACTATGAAACGCTCCTGCAAAATGTTGCCATTGTTTTTCAAAAAACTTTTCTCACCCGTGACAGCGTTCTTGAAAATATACGCATGGGCAGCAATGCCAGTTTAGAGCAGGTAAGGGCGGCGGCAAAGAAAGCCCAGATTGACGGCTTTATCATGTCTTTGCCAGATGGTTACGATACAAAGGTCGGCAGCTTCGGCACCCGTTTTTCCGGCGGCGAAAAACAGCGGATCGCCATCGCAAGGGCCATTTTGAAAAATGCTCCTATCCTGATTCTGGACGAAGCCACTAGTGCAGCCGACCCGGAAAATCAGGTGGAGATTGACAAAGCCATTGAAAACCTGTGCAAAGGGAAAACTGTCATTATGGTAGCACACCGGCTGAGCGCGTTAAACAAGTGTGACCGGGTCGCCGTGGTGGAAAACCATACCATTACTTCAGTGGGTACGCATGAACATGTCCGAAAGGAAAACAAATACTACAATCAGGCGTGGTCGGACTATGAGACAGCCCGGAGCCTGACCTATCAACTGGAAGGAGGTGGGGAGGCATGAATGAGAATCCAATGAAAAAGGGCAGGAAATTCTATATCGGTATGATTTTGACCGTTGTTGAGGGCATGCTGTCCGGATGCAATTATTTTGTCCTTTATGAAGTTATGAAAATGCTGTGGGCTGAAAATGCCGGGCTGCCCCGCATGATGAGACTGGCATTATTCCTGGGAATCATTTTTGTATCACGCATTGTGATATACAGTCTGGGATATACCAGCAATCAGATTGGCGGCGCTGCCGTCAGTAAAAAGGTTCGTCTGTTCCTTGGGGATAAGATCAAGAAAATACCCCTGTCGCGGTTCACTCAGGGGCAGACGGGTCAATACATCAATATTGCCACCAGCGATGTTAATAGCTATGAAAAAATTTTGACCCATACCATCGGGAACCTGGTGAAAAATATAACGTTCTCCGTCATGCTGATACTCTTTGTCGGGTATATCTGGCTTCCGGGCGGTATTATTCTGGCGTGTATTGAATTATTGCTGGTTCCATCCCTTTGGCTGGCTTTCCGCGTTGTTAAAAAGTATGGTACGGAGAAAAATGCTGTATGCGCTGAAAATGTAAGCAGCATTGTTGAGTATGTTACCGGCATCCAAACCTTCAGGGCTTATGGTGTAGGAGGTACTAAGAATAAGACAGTTACCTCCTCAATGAAAGAATTTTGCGATGTGAGCTATGAATATGAAAAACATGGAATTCCCGTTAATGTAGTCCAATGCATTTGCATTTGGGCCGGTTTGCCGATTATGATTCTGGCGGCCTCTGTGCCTATGCTTAACGGAACTCTTACCCCCACTTCTTATCTGTTGATCAGTATTCTGCCCATGCTTCTTGCAAAGCTGGCAGATGCCATTTCAAGAGATTTGATGAGCTATAAAAATCTGATGATTTCTAAAATTAAAGTTATGGACATCATGAAAGAAAAAGAAGAAACCGGCAGTATGGAGACGTTTACACCAAAAACCCATGACATTGAATTCCAGAATGTTGAATTTTCTTATGTGCCAGGGGAGCCGGTGCTGCAGGGAATCAGCTTTACTGTGCCGGATCAGAAGCTGACTGCAATCGTGGGAGATTCCGGTTCCGGAAAATCCACCATTTTAAATCTGATCTCGAAATACTATGAGGCACAGGCCGGAACAATCTCTATTGGCGGGCAGCCCATCCAGAATGCCGCCCCAGAAAGGATTCTGGAGCAGATTTCCATGGTTGACCAGGATGTCTTCCTGTTTGACGATACCATTCGTGACAATATCCGTCATGCCCGGCCAAACGCTGCGGATGCAGAAATCGAAGCGGCCTGCAAAGAAGCCAACTGCGACGGCTTTATCCGAAAGATGGAAAAGGGCTATGATACCCCTACCGGCGAGAACGGCAATCTGCTTTCAGGCGGTGAACGGCAACGTTTGTCTATTGCCCGCGCTATATTAAAAAACAGCCCTATCCTGCTTTTGGACGAGGCAACGGCCTCTCTTGATATTGAAAATGAGCTGGCGGTAAAACAGGCGATTGCTAATCTGATGAAAGCAAAAAAGACCGTCGTGATGATTGCTCACACTCTATCCATTGTGAAACATGCAGATCAGATTTTGGTGGTGGCAGACGGCAGAATCGCCGAAGCAGGCACACATGAAGAATTGCTTAAGAAAAACGGAAAATATGCTTCCATGTGGAATGCGGAACAGCAGCTCTCCGCTTGAGCGGAAGTAAAAGCATAAACTTTCGTCTACATTTGGGAAAACGTCCGGCTGGGTTGTGACCAGCCGGACGTTTTTGTCATTTTCCGGAACCGCAGGGTGTAAATCAGCGCAGGAACATGCCCTTCAAAGCCTGCCTTTTTGCCTATAAAAGGTGTTAATGTACTTCTAAGGTATTAGGAATTTCAAATGCTGTCTCCCTGCTTCTCGTATTATATGGCCAGAATAGAATCCAGGCATTGGTTTTTCACTGCATTTTTCAGTTCAAAGCAATAATCATGCAGATCAGCCTTTAGATAATTTCCCATTTCGTCCTGTCCGTCATATACGGACCGAACCAGTTCGTCAACCAGTCCTTCCATCTCCTGTTCCAAGGAAGCCGTCTTGTTTCGGTTTACATAATTTATCAGCCGTTCCAGTTCACCGGGGGTATATCCCTGTGTATTAACTCTCTTACCTGCCATCCGGCAGCCCAGAATATTCCGCAGTACAATGCCTGCAAGGTTGATGATCAGTTCCCCATGATCCGGGGAATAGGCTTTCAGCACATGGAGAACATACTCATCCGGCATTTTTCCAAAGAATCCCTGTTCCAGACTGACACATTTCACAAAGGCGCTTATGGCATCAATTCCCCTCAAAGAATTCACTGGATACAAAACCGGATAATCCAGTGTAAGAATGTGATTCTGAGGCTGGAAACGGGGATCATAATACAAAAAAAAGGATGGGATTCCCTTGGCAAACGTATCGTAATAACACCAGTTCTCATAATATTTAAAATCCGGTATTATTTTGTTATACAGAATCTGGGCTTCCTTCACGTTCCTTAGAACCGCCTCATATCCCAGGCTATAGATCCTTTTTGCCTCCGTCTTCCCATCCATAGTAAGAAGTTCCTGACTTTTTACCGGATCAGTTTCGTACTCATGGATACAGTACAAAACAGCTTCCATGAGCTGCCTTGCTTTTTCATAGGTAATGGAGGTACTTTCCTTTCCCGTATATTTATCTGCTAATTCCGCCACGATTGGCAATAACTCTTCCGTCTCAAAATTCATCGTCTTCTTCCTCATACTGGTCTGATCCAAAGCGGACACGTCTGGCAAAGGCCTCCAATCCGGTATCCTCCAGATGATCAAGAGAGCCCTGGCACGGTCCGTCAAACTGGTCTTTCATGAATTCAATCAGTTCATCATCGGAAATTTCATCCAATGATTCATTTTTATATAGGTAGAACATATCCTGAAGCCTTCCCAGGGAATCCACATAATTATCCTGATAAATATACGGGGAATCACAAAACGCAAAAATCAGTTTCGGAAGGATTCCCTCCCCGAATTCCACCCGTTCCTGTTCCTTTAATGCATCTTTCCTCTCCCCGATAAGCAGAGCTGTTTCCTCATCCGTTAAAGCAAGGCCAAACTTTTTTGTATAATCATTGGCCGCTTTTACCCTGGCAATCTGAAATCCGTCGTTCGCAGTCTGTAGCCACTTCCCATCATCCATAATAAACCCTCCAATCTTCTGATAAATACAAAGTCTACTCCAGATAGGGCAAAATTACAAGACTTGAAAAAAAGTCAATTTTGTGGTATTATTATTGCATAAGAGATAGGAGTTCCTGTCTCTTTTTTTTATTTTTCTGCCCTTTTTGGCTCAAGCCATCTCTGTTTCCAATTCTCTATTTCCAGTCCCAGGAACAGCTTCCAGAATATGGTGAGATTACGGTTTTCTTAAATTCCACGGCTTTTCTTACGCATTCTTACGCCTTTTTTACATCACTTGACCTTAGACTAACTCCATGGTTTAAAGTCATTCCATCAGCAAGACCTGCTGACAAAGCAACAAAAAGGGTTCTTATGAAAGGAGAACAAACATGAGAAAACAGAAACTTAAATGGCTGATTCCCTGCGCCGCAGCGATATTTACCATAGGTGCATCCATGACCTCCTTTGCAGCACAGGGTTGGGCACAGGAAAATGAAACCTGGGTATACCACGACTCCAATGGAGATTTAACAACCGAATCCTGGCGCAAATCCGGTGACAACTGGTTCTATCTGAATGAAGATGGCGAGATGGCTACCAGCAGCTTAATCGAATCCGATGACAATTACTTTTATGTAAATTCATCCGGAGCTATGGTTACAAATGAATGGCGTGAAATTACTGCCGACCAGGATGAAGAAGATGCGCCAGATACTTACTGGTACTACTTTGGCAGCAACGGAAAAGCCTTTAAGGCTACTACCTCCGGCAAAACTTCCTTTAAATCCATAAAGGTTGCCAACGGAGAATCCCATAACTATTCCTTTGATTCAGAAGGAAGGATGCTGTTTGGCTGGGTCAATGAAGAATCCACACGCCAGACCGGCGACGACGCATGGAAGGACGGGGTCTATTACTTAGGAGATTCCTCTGACGGCGCTCAGGCTAACGGCTGGAAATCTGTCGAAGTTGAAGATTCAGAAAATGAAAAAGACAACTTTGAGGGAGCTTACTGGTTCTATTTCGGTGCCAACGGCAAAAAAATAACGGATACCACCAAAACCATCAACGGCTTAAAATACCGCTTCAATGAAAATGGAGCTGCTGAATCCGAATGGTATGATTTAGCCTCCGCTTCAACATCAAGTTCTGCGAACCAGTATTACAATCTCCCAGAACAGTGCTGGCTTGCAAAAGGCTGGTTCAAGACCGTTCCCGGAGAAGAGGTTGATGCAGAAGCTTATGATGACGGTACAGAATACTGGTTCTATGCTTCCACCAACGGACAGCTGACAACAAGCCAGATTAAGTCCATTAACGGTTTAAGCTATGCATTCAATGAAAAGGGTGAAATGCTTCAGGGTCTTTATAAGCTGACCTTTGAATCAGGCAAAACGATCGCAACCTACAGTGAGATTGAAACAGAAAGTGATTTCCCTGCAGCAGATGATGCAGCAGAGGTTTACTACTTCGGCACATCTCCTAAGGAAGGCGCTATGACTACCGGCAAGACAACCATTGATATTGACGGCGAGAAATACACCTACAACTTCCGCAAGGCTGGAAGCAACAAGGGAGCCGGCTACAATTCCATCACCGATGACAGCATCTACGTACAGGGCAGACTGATCAAGGCTGACAAAGATGAAAAATATAAAGTAGTGGAATACAATGATAAAGAGTACTTAGTCGGTACAAGCGGAAAACTTGCAAAGAGCAAGACAAACATTCAGGATGGCGACGGTAAATACTATAAGACCAACAGCGACGGAACCATCAAGGAATCCGGATACGATAAGATTAAATAAATTAATAACTATATAAAAAGGAGGCAGCACGGGATATTCCATGCTGCCTCCCCTTTTATCCTTTATGAACCTGCATACACCTTTGCCCCTTCATAGATCTCTTCCGAATCCACATGGTCAATGACCTTCTCTCCCTCTGTCAGCCCTTCTTTTATGACCGCCTGGGCTGCGGTCCTGTATTCGATCTCCACGGGCTGCTTTTCTGCCTTTCCGTTTTTGATCACAAAGACATACTTCTGGTCATCCAGTTCAAAAACAGCGCTTGAAGGGATCACCAGCTTGTTTTCCCCCTGATACAGGGTGAAACGGATGTTGGCCCCATATCCTTCCTTTCCTTCCAGATCCGGACTCTCATCCATATCGATCTTTACGTGCACCCTGTATTCATCCATTCCCAGGGCAGAGGTCCCTTTGGCCGCATAATCATAGACCTGGTTTATGGTTCCGCCGTACATTTGATCCTGATTCCTAAGCTGCAGGATCACCGTCACCTTGTCTCCCGGAGAAAGATAGGGCGCAATGCTGGTAAGCACGTCAGACTCTGCCTGGACCTTTCCCCGCCCGCTTATGGTCGCAGCAGTTTCTCCTGCCTGTATGTAGGACATATCCTTTACCGGAAGGGAGGTGACGATCCCATCCCTGTCTGCAGCCACCACACACTTTTTCAATCTGTCCTCCAACTGCTCCATGGTAGTTTCCTCAGATTTGATCTGGGCCTTTAACTGTTCCTCCACGCTGTCATAAAACCTTCCGTTAATAGTTGTTTCATCAATGCCCCCTGCCTTTAAGCTCTCTAAAAAACGGCGGCTCTCCTCATACCGGCTCTTTGTCTGCTCCCATGACAGGGAGGCGTATTCATAAGAAGCCCTGTCTTTCTCCCATTCGACTTTGGAAATGCTGCCGGCCGAATAAAGGGACTGGGAGGCGTCAAAAAGAGTTTTTGCCGCCTGATAATCCGCCTCCTTTGCTGACACTTCCGATCTTATGGAATCTAAATACTCCTGCGGAGATGACGTCATCACCTGTCCGATCCGGCTCTGCTCCAGCTTAGCCTTATACCCTGCCAGAGCACTTTCACAAAGGGATTTTTCATGCAATAAGTCCCTTTCATCAACGGTAAACAGGATATCTCCTGCCTTCACCCCGTCATTCTCACTGACCATGACCTCCTTTACCGGTCCTGATACCTCTGAAACCAGGCGGTAATCCCCTCCTGCCGTAATGGTCCCTTCCTCCGTATAACGGTCTTCTACGGTCCCATAGGAAGCCGCCACGGTTTGCACCGGGGTCCCCTTAAAGCTTTTAACTGCAGCACTCCCTATGACCAGTACAAGGACAATTCCTGCAACCAGAAAGCATAATTTCTTTTTCCTGCCATCCATTCGGATCTTCATAAGCTTACTCCCTTTCTTTTAAAATATCCGTGAGTCTTATCCTTCTTACAAACCGCGTCTGGGCCAGCAAAGAAACCCCTGCCATTGCAAGACAGGTAAGAAATGCTATCCCATAGCAGGATGGCCGTATAGCCAGATCAATGGTGTAGGAATCAGATATGACCAGATGCTCCACAAGGTATTTCACCCCAATACTTCCAAACACTCCTAAAACAATTCCCAGGATGAAGTAGACTGCCTGTTCAAATAAGAGGATCCTTCCGATCTCCTTATCCGTTCCTCCCATAATAATAAACGTTCCAAGCTCTGCGATCCGTTCCCTGATATTGATCATGGAAATATTATAAATGAGTATCCCTCCCGCCGCTACAGCCATAAAGGAAAACATTTGGACCATTGCCATCATGCTGCCCATCATGTCCCGGTAACTCTGGGTGATGCGGCCGGTATCCACCATCCAGGTCACCCGGCTGGTTTTTAGAAGCGCTTCCCGGACGACCTTGAGCCTTCCCTTTTCTACCTTTAAAAGAACGGTTCCAGCCATTGGAACAGAAGCAAAAAAACGGGAAAATCCTTTTGCCGACATATAACAGCCGCCTCCCAGGCTCTCCTTTATAACAGCTTTCACGGGAACCTTTACCGATTCCGAGGTCAGGCCGGGAACTGATACTTCCATAACATCCCCTTCCTCCAGATGAAGCTTTTTTGCGATCCGGCTGTTTATGATAATCCCATCCTCCGGCGGTTCATAAAACCGGCCATAGAGATCCATGATCCTCCACATATCGGATCCCCGGTTCAGTCCGTAAATCATGGCAAATTCCGACAGATTTTCATGCTTTAATTCCACTGCCTTCTGGATGACTGCTTCGCTTTTCCCCACTCCTCTGATTCCTTCCCCTGCCGATTCCCCGCGGAGGGTGGACACATAGCGGTCCAGGGAAATCTGTATATCATAGGTCTGCACCTTGCTGAACTGGTCGAAATACATCTGATCCGCTACCCCTTTAAAGGAAAAAAGCACGGAAGACATGGAAAAAGGAAATGCAATAGCTAAAATAATTAAAAAACCACGAAAAGGGTTCCTCACCACGGAGCGAAGCCCCATTTTTTCCATAGCGCCAAGCCTGTCGGCCATAAAAGCAGGCAGCCTTAAATTCCCTGCGGCAGCAGGAGCCTTTGCCCTCATGGCCTGGGCCGGAGTGATCTTTAAGATTCCCCTGACCCCCAAATAAACCGCCAGAAGCCCGGTCCCCACTGCGATCCCCATACCGCTTATCCTTGTATTCATATAGCTGTGATAGACCGTGTCCGGCAGATTAAAAAAATCCACATACATAAGAAACATATACCGGCCAAAGGGAACCGCCAGGATGCTTCCGGCCAGAGCGCCTAAAACACCCACCTCAGCACCTTGATAAAGGTATGCCAAAATCAGTTCCCCATCTCTCATTCCAAAGGATTTCATGGTGCCTATAAGGCTCTGATCCCTGTCTATCATCTTTTTTAATACCACATAAAGCATGAAAACGGAAATCGACATAAACAGAATGGGAAGCACTGTTCCCATAGAATACAGCTCATCGATCTCTCCCTTTACCATATTATAGCTGGCCTGGTCTTCTTTGGAAGAGAGAGAGATCAGGCCATACCCGGAAAGACGGTCCATCAGCTGATATCGCACGTCTTCATAGGTATATCCTTTCGCCAGCCGGAATCCCAGCTCATTCATGGAATCCTGTTTCCCTGTCAATTCCTCCAACCTGTTTTTTTCTATGCAGGCAATGTCATAAATCTCTCCATCAGGAATCATGGCTCCTCCGGGAGGGATGGCATATATGTATTCCGGCCCGTAACAGGTTCCGGCAAGCTCACATCTCACGCTTTTCCCATCGATCATGAGGGTGAGAGGTGTTCCGTTTTCGTATCCGTATAATCCGGCCATCCGGCTGCCCAGATAAATGCTGTCCTTTCCTGTCCCCGTCCCTTTTAACATTAATCTGTTTAAGGAATCCGAAGAATCATGAGACAGCAGATGCACCGTTACGATCTCCGTCTGGGAAGGGGCAAACAGCCTGACATCAACGGCCATTTTCCCGGAGACCTCTTCAATTCCGGGAATTTCCTTTAACCGTTCCAAATCCACCTCAGAGATTCCTGAAACCTGGGCAAATACATCTGCCATGGCACTGCTGTCATAATAATGCTGCACCTGGTCCCCTAAGTTTCTCAATGTGTCCATCATAGCCACATAGATAAATATTCCGATGGCAATGATGAAAACCGCCCCCAGAAAAGACCCTGGATTTTGCCTGGCGCACCGGACCACGTTCTTGCGGAAGCTTTTCACTACCAGACCACCTCCTCCGGTTTTAAGGGCTTTTCATTGACACGAATTCTTTCCAGACACCCATCCTTAAAATAAAAAACCCGGTCTGCGATCCCCGCAATGTTTTCATTATGGGTGATCAGAAGCACCGTCTTTTCATACTGTCTGTTAAAATCCGACAGCAGCTTTAATATCTGGCTTCCTGTGCCGCTGTCCAGGGCCCCCGTAGGTTCGTCGCAGAGAAGGATATCAGGATTCTTGCACAAGGCCCTGGCAATGGCCACTCTCTGCTGCTGGCCTCCCGACAGCCTGCTTGGAAAATGGCCTGCCCTGTCCAAAAGCCCTACCTGCTCAAGCAGAGTTTCCGGGTCCAGAGGATCCTTAGAAAGCTCCGCCGCCAACTGCACATTTTCCAGAGCTGTTAGTCCTGGCATCAAATTATAAAACTGGAAGATAAACCCGGCATGGGCCCGCCGATAAGCCGTAAGGCTCTTTAAATCTCCCCAGGAAAGAGGCGTACCATCGTAATAAACAGTCCCGCTGGTAACCGTTTCAATCCCTCCCATTATATTTAAAAGGGTGCTTTTCCCAGACCCGCTTGGCCCTAAAATCACAATAAATTCCCCTCGGAGAATCTCAAAAGATACATGCTTTAAGGCTTGGACCTTGACCTCACCCACCTCATAATCCTTGCATACTTCTTCCGCCCTTATTAAAGTCTCCATAAATCCTCCCCTTTTTAATTTAGTCATATCCTCATGTTATTATCTAAGCAGCCATTCGTCAATAGACCATATGATTGTTTTTATCAACAGGCTGTCTCATTGACCGCAGATTTAACTGCAAAGACCAAATCGTTATTTTTTTAATTAATACATCTTATAAATGTTAACTTTATATTAAAAATTTATATATAAAAAACCGAAAGGAGGATATCCCACTCCTTTCGGTTTTGACAATGAATTAATGAACTTGTTACAAAGCCTGTTGTTATTATGTAATTGCTACAATTCCTTTTTGAAGCATGATATTCGCATATAAGGATTGCTCCGATGTAGCAATGATCAGATACGCCTTTCCGGCTTCTTCGTAAAAACGAAACCGCTCCGCAAATCCAATTGCGTCTTTTCCTCTTGCATCATACTTTTTTATGATCTTCTCAAATTCATTCCATTTAAGATTTTCCGCTTTGTCTCCCTCCACCTTTTCCATCAGAGTAACCGGTTTTTCCACATAGCCGTCCAAAGGGAATACCTCTAAAATCCCAGCAAGTACTTCTGGGACTCCATGGCCATCCATCCGGACTACAATTGCATCCTTTCCCACCGATTCCGCGGGAAAATTTCCGTCAGCAATCACCAGACGGTCCGAATGCCCCATTTCGCATAAAGCCTTAAGCAGAGCCGGAGATAATATTTCCGGAATTCCTTTTAACATCTTTATTATCCTCATTTCTCTGTTTTTATTATCTCAACGATACAGGCAAGGTGCAATCGCCTCGTCCGCCATGTTAGAAGCGTTGTACCATAAAGCACCCGTATCTACATCGGAAACTTCTTTTCCATTAGCGGCTTCTACCGCCAGCTTCACAGCCTGGTATCCGATCTGTACCGGGTCCTGGGTGACGGAACCTGCAAACAACCCGGAAGAAATGGCATCCAGCTGCTTTGCTCCAGCATCAAAACCAACTGCGATCACCTTTCCTTCTCCCAGTTTCTCCAATCCTTCATTGGCTGTAATGATTGCGTTTGCCGCAAACTCATTAGAACCATAAATAGCGATTAAATCTGACTTTTCCAAAATGGAAGAAGCAACGGCGGCTGCATCTACATCCTTTACCTCTGCCGGAATTCCTACATCCAGAATCACCTTGGCACCGGCTTTCTCGTTTTTCAAACTGTCATGGCCTTCTACAGATACTTTGTCAGAGCCGACCAGTTCTATCATTTTATCAACAAATCCCCTGGTTCTGGAAACAATTGAATTAGAATTGGATTCCTGGGCAATCACTCCGATACGGACAGCTTTCTGAGGATCCGTTACCTGATCCTTAATCATTTCATAAAGCTTTTCTGCTGCAAGCTGCCCGGCAGCCGTATTATCGGTGGATGCATTTGCCCTGATGGCTCCTTTCGGGGCATTGGGAACTCCGGAATCAAAACCAATGACCGGGATTTTGGCATCCATGGCCAATTGAATGGAATCCAGACAGGCATTGGTATCCAGAGCTGCCAGACAGATGGCTGATGGCTGATTGGCGATAGCCGCATTCAGATATTCAACCTGCTGCGCAATGGCTGATTCATTGTCCGGTCCCTGAAACGTTACTTCCACGCCAAATTCTTCCGCAGCCTTTTTTGTGCCCTGCTCCACAGCTTTCCAAAACTGATGCTGAAAGCCCTTTGCCACAACATCGATGTGAAGCGGTCCCCCGCTTTCAGAAGAAGCGGTCACCGCTCCTGTGACGTTCTCTTTCTGAACTGCTGCAGTCTGAGCCGTTTCCTGTTTCGTATTTGCACAGCCTGCCAATGCTGCCAATGCCATAGAGACTGTAACCGCATATACAAAACCTTTTTTTGTTCCTTTCATTGTGTTTCCTCCTCCATTTATTTATAAAAATATAAATTTACTTGCTGCGCTTTCGGTTTAAAATATCCATATAAACGGCAAATACCAGGATGATCCCAGTAATAAACAGCTGATAATGAGACTGGACTCCGATATAAGGAAAACCAATCTTTAATACTGTCATAATAAAGACTCCTATAATCGTCCCAAAAACAGAGCCAACTCCTCCGGCTAAAGAAGTACCTCCAATAACCACACCCGCAATGGCATCCAGTTCAAAACCGTTTCCAGTGTTAGGCTGAGCGGTGGAAAACACCGCCACATAAGCAATTCCGGCAATAGCGGCAAAAAAACCAGATATCACATAAGCAATGGTCTCATATTTCGCCACATCGATCCCGGATAACCGGGTTGCTTCTTTATTTGATCCGATGGACAGAATATAGCGCCCTACCCTTGTCTTATTTAAAATGACCGCCATCACCACAGCAGTGATTGCAAGAAGAACAAATCCGGTAGGGAAATTCCTTGGAAGCATGGAATTATTTCCAGTGATCATAAACAGTTCCCGAAACCACGCTCCCCTGCTTTCTCCCTGGGGGTAGGATATGGTCCTGGTCTTTGAAACAATGGACCCAAGCCCCCTTGACATCATCATCGTTCCCAGTGTGGCAATAAAAGCCGGCAGGCCCAGACGGGATACCAGCAGCCCATTGATCAGTCCAAATAAGCATCCGGAAGCTAAAATGACCAGAAGCACCAGTCCCATGGGCAGGCCTTTTTCCATCAGGGTTCCTCCGATCAGCACAGAACAGATCGCCACGGTTCCAATGGACAGATCCATTCCCCCTGTCGCGATGACAAAGGTAACGCCGATTGCCATAAATGCAATATAATAAGCTGATTTTGCAATATTCGTAAATGTGGTAGGCTGCAGAAACTTATCTGTCATCATGGAAAATACGATCCCGATTATGATCAGAGCACATACAACTACGGTTTGTTGATTGGAAAATATCTTTTTTAAATGATTCATCATGACTTTCTCTCCTTTCAGCGGTTCGTGGCAAGTTCCATAATCTTTTCCTGATTTGTTTCTTCAATAGAGAGTTCCCCTGTTATCCTGCCCTCGCACATAATAATGACCCGGTCACTCATGCGCAGCACTTCGGGCAATTCCGAGGATATCATAATGATCGACTTTCCGGACCGGGCCAGCGTTTCCATCAAATGATAGATCTCGCTCTTTGCCCCAACGTCAATTCCTCTGGTCGGCTCATCAAAAATCAGGATTTCACAATCCTTTACCAGCCATTTTGCTATGACTACCTTTTGCTGGTTTCCGCCGGAAAGCTTCTTTACCTGTTGTCCGATTCCAGGCGTTTTTGTTCTCAGTTCCTCCACATACCTCCCGGCGATCTCTGCTGCTTTCTTTTTATTGACAAAGACTCCCTTTGAAAACTTCTCCAGGGAAGCAATCACCGTATTTTCCTCAACAGACTGTTCTACAAGCAGGCCGTACCGCTTCCTGTCTTCCGACAGATAACCGATCCCCACTTTCACTGCATCCTTAGGAGAATGAATCTGTACTTCCTTTCCTTTTACAAAGATTCTGCCTGAATCCAGCTTATCCGCTCCGAACAGCAAACGGGCCGTCTCCGTCCTGCCGGCTCCCATCAGTCCGGAAAAGCCAAGGATCTCCCCCTTTCTCAATTCAAAGCTCACATTCTGTACAGCCTTTCCCCTGCATAAATCTTCGCATTTCAATACTACCGGCGCTTCCGGTTTTACACCGGATTCTGTTTTCGGATCGCTGAATATGGTCCTGCCCACCATCATTTTTATAATATCGTTTTTTTCTGAATCTTTGGTAATCAGAGTACCTACAAATTCTCCATCCCTCATTACCGTCACCCGGTCCGATATGAGATTGATCTCATCCATCCGGTGAGAAATATAAATAATACCTTTGTCCTTTGCCTTTAAATCCCGGATCACTTTAAATAGCTCTTCAATCTCATAATCCGTCAGTGCGGCAGTAGGTTCATCAAATACAATGATTCTGGCATTGGCAGAAATCGCTTTTGCGATTTCCACCATCTGCTGTTTTCCCACCGTAAGATTACCGATCTTTTCTGAGGGGTCGATATCAATATTTAAAAGTTCAAACAGTTCTTTTGATTTTCGGATCATTTTCCTGTCATTGATCAGCAATCCATGCATGGACTCCCTCCCAATATACAGATTTTGGGCTACTGTCAAATCGTTCATCATGTTCAGTTCCTGATGAACAATGGCAATGCCTGCTTCTTCCGACTGGGATGGACTCTTGAACTCAGCCTCCTTTCCCATATAAGTAATAACCCCGGAATCTTTATAGTAAATGCCGGTGAGAATTTTCATCAAGGTGGATTTTCCGGCACCGTTTTCCCCCATCAGCGCAAGCACCTCACCTGACTTTAATTCCAGGGCACCGTTCCTCAAAGCCTGAACCCCTGAAAAGGATTTCTGGATGTCCTTCATTGTCAAAATCACTTCATTCATACAAAACTCCTTTGGTTTTTACCGAATGTTCTTTCTCTGCCCATAAGTTTTGAATTTTTCTGCCATAAGTGCCATTTCTTCCTCCGGCAAGACCACCGGGTCCCCAATGCTTTTTGCCTTACAATAAACTTCCGAACAATATTCAATCTCTTCCACAATGTGAAAGGCATTCAGCAGGTCCCCAGATCCTGCAAGGATTCCATGATTGGCCAAAATCACAGCATTTCTGTTTTCCATGGCTTTTGCCGCATTTACTGCCAGTTCATGAGTGCCATAGGTCGCATAAGAAGCACATTGTACCGTTGGGCCGGCTACCGCAATCATGTAGTGGGACGCAGGAAGGGACCAGTGAAGGCACCCAAGTACCGTGGCATACATGGTATGTGCATGGATCACAGCATTGATATCTCTCCTGTTTTGATACTGAATCAAATGCATCTCCCATTCCGAGGACGGTGTTCTCTCTCCCTCTATCTGATTCCCTTCCAAATCCAGGATTACCATATCCTCTGGCCTGATTTCAAAAAAATCAATGCCTGAAGGTGTAATTGCCATATATCCAAGTTCCCTGTCAAAAATACTTAAATTTCCACCTGTCCCCTTTGTCAGGCCTGCATTGATCAGTTTTTTTCCATATTCCATCAGCAGCTTCCGCTCTGTTTCCATCATCATGTCTTTTTCCTGCCTTTTCTTTTTATGTCTATTTGTAAAGAGGTCCGTAATAGGCACACGCCCGGAAGTCCTGTCCCTCTAAGTCTGACGTTCCAAAACCGTTAAATGAATGAGGCCTGTATATTCTTTCTGGCTCCACATTATGGAATGCCACCGGAATACGAAGCATGGATGCCAGTGTGATCAGCCTGTTCCCGACATGTCCATACACACTGGCTGCATGATTGGCTCCCCATTTTGCCATCACCTGATAAACACTGTCCGCGGCTCCGATTCCGGTCACAGGTGCAAACCAGGTGGTCGGCCAGGTGCGGTCCGTCCTTTCATCCAGAATCTTATGCATTTCATCAGGAAGCACACAGGTATATCCCTCAATGATCTGGAGCGTTGGGCCTACCCCTTCCACGATATTACACCGGATCATGGTGACGGGCATTTCCGCAGCTGTCTTAAAATGAGAGGAGAATCCGCCACCCCGGAAATATTCATAATTGGCTCTGCACCAGTCTGTTCCTTTCAGGCACGCCGAAATATCTTCCTCGGTCATGTTCCACCATTCTTTCATGCACCCCTCTCCCCATTCATTTTTCGCCCCGGCAGAGCCATCTAAGCAGCTGGCTCCCGAATTGATTAAATGAATCACGCCAGCAGAAGCACGTCCTGTTAATTCTTTTCCAGTCACTCTCTTTACCGCCTCCGGGGACCAGTAGGTCCGCACATCACTGAATATAGGAGCTTTATTGGTAAGGAGCCAGCCAAACATCATGGAAATTCCGTTTAATGTATCATTTTCCGTTGCAAAAGGGATGGGAGTTCTTCTGCCCGTCCAGTCAAAGGAGGAAGCCAGTATTGCCTCTGTAAAATCTGCATTGGGCAGCCAGTCCGTCCACATCCGCTGTCCCTGGAAGCCTCCTGCCAGACCATTGCGGCCAAGAGCTTCCTCATGCCAGCCCATTTGATCCAGCTTCGGATTTCCTTTCAGAATATCTCTTACAATGATTGCATGCTTTACCACAAACTCCCACTGCTCATCCTCCGGGATATAGCGGCTCTTTGTGACAATCTCGGCAAATTTCTTGCCAGCATTGATGTCCATGCCTTCCCGGCAATTTTCTTTCACCCAGGCAAGGGCTTTTTCATATTCCTCCTGATCATAGATCCCGAGCTCAATCCTTCTTAAGACCTCTGTCATATCCACCCACTCGGTCCGCATGCCTAAGTATTTTTGCAGGAAATCCACAGGAGCCACGGATCCGGCAATTCCCATGGATACAGAACCAATATTGACATAGGAACAATTTTTCATGATCCCTACCGCAAGTGCCCCTCTTGCAAAATCAAGGATTTTCTCTGCCACATCCTCCGGGATCTCGTGGTCATCCATATCCTGAACGTCTTGGCCATAAATGGAAAAGGCAGGAAGTCCTCGCTGAGCATAGGCGGCCATAACCGCGGCCAGATACACAGCTCCCGGACGCTCCGTTCCGTTAAATCCCCATACGGCTTTTATGGTATTGGGATTTAAGTCCATGGTTTCTGTTCCATAACACCAGCATGGAGTAACCGTTAAGGTTCCGGACACGTTCTGGCCGGAAAAAAAGTCCTCGCACACATTGGCTTCCGCTCCTCCGCCAATGGTGGTCGGTGATATAACGCAGCCGGCCGGAGTGCCATCCGGATATCTCAATACTCTTTCAATAAGCTCCTTTGCCGCCTCAGCCATTCCCATGGTCTGCGCCTCCAAAGATTCTCTGACACCGCCCCAGCGGCCATCAATAACTGGTCTGATGCCGATTTTCGGATAATTCATTTTTACTTCCTCCTTAAGATTATAATAATAGACTGTCCCCGGCTGCGCCGGGATTTGCAGCTCTGAATCCAAAATTCTTTCCTTTTTTCCGCCCGTGCTATTTGGGCATAAAGGTATCCCTGGAAGGTTTTCCTCTCTTAACTGGGATTATAATGATTGTTACGGACTGACCGTTCTGCCATACGAACGCCTTCTTCCATGCTTTCAAGTTCCCCAGCCGCTTTTAGCTGAATGAGGAGATTTCCAAGAGCAGCCGATTCAACGGGCCCCGCGGTCACAGGCAGATCCAGCCGGTCTGCGATCATCTGGCAAAGCAGTGGAGATTTAGCCCCTCCTCCGATCATGTGAATGGACTGATACCTCTTTCCATTAATCCCTTCAATTGCTTTTCTGACCTCCATATACTTATCAGCAAGACTTTCATAAATAACCTTAAAATAATCCATATCCGTATCCGGCAGCAACTGTCCTGTCTGCATCAGATAATTCCCGATCGCTTCTTTTGCCAGAAGGTCCTCTGCACTGAACTCTTGGGCAGATACATCAATCAGCCCAGTATAACCGGAATGGCGGACAGCCTCGGTAATTTCGTTATAATCTATTTTTCGCCCCTGTTCTTCCTCCATCTGTCCTTTCAGCTTTTCTACCAGATAAAGTCCTGTAATATTTTTAAAAAACAAATGACTGGAATCAAAACCCAGCTCATTGGTCAGGGACTGGTCATAAGCCTCCGGTGTCAATACGGCCTGACCGGTCAGGCCTCCGAATAAGGACCATGTCCCACAGCTTAGGAAAAGACAATCCGGATTCTTAAATGACTCTGTTAATAGCACGGCGCTGGCCGTATCATGTCCGCATACGGAAATCACATCCACATCCAGATCACTAAGACCTTCCAGACGGGAGGTCCTGGTGTTTCCCAGCTTTTTCCCTGCCTGTATGACCGGCGGAAACATCTCAGGCTTGATCCCAAAGGCCTCCATCATGGATTCATTCAGCTGCTTCCGTCCCAGATCCATAAGCTGGGATGTGGACAAAATCGTTTCCTCGCAAGCCATGACTCCCGTCAGCTCATAGTGAAATAAATCCGGCAGCATCAATATCTTTTTTGCTTTCTTCCACTCATCTCCGTAATATTCTTTCATTGTAATCAACTGAAACAGCGTATTGATGGGCATGACCTGCGTCCCTGTTTTCAAAAATATATCTTTCTCCCCCATTCGCTTAAGCGCCAGTCTGTAACCTCTTTCATGCTCGGGATCCCGGTAGGAAACCGGTTGGGAAACCAGTTCTCCCTTTTCATCCAAAAGCCCCATATCCACTCCCCATGTATCGATTCCCACGGAAACGATATCAGAAGCGTAATCCTGTATGGTACGCTCCACCTTACTGAGAAGTTCTTTCCACTGCCAGCGTAAACGTCCTCCTGTCTTCACCAGCTTATGGGGCATGCGCATGACTTCTTCTGTGATCAAAAATCCAGCCTCTATGTAACCAATCACTCCTCTGATCGAGGTGGCGCCCATATCAATTGCCAGCACTTTCTTCATATCTCACCCTTCCTTTTATACCTGTTGTACAAAACTTCACACTCTGTTCACCGGATCATTCATATTTTTCATGATTGTAATTCAAACTATAGCATAATATATAAAATTCATCTATATTTGGATATTTTATTGGAATATTTTATTTTTCCATGCTATAATAATTCAAAATTGTTCAATGTTCTATTCAAAACGATGGATCATTTCGGAGGATATTTGCCATGAATTATATGCAGAGAAAATTACAGATCATTGACTATCTAAATTCTTATGAAGGGGCATGCAGTATAGAGAAACTCAGCAAGAAAATCTATGTATCCCGTTCCACTCTCCGCAGGGATCTAATCGCTTTGGAAGAGGAAGGCATTATCAACCGTCATCATGGCTGCGTTTCCCTGGTTATTGACAGCGCCTCTGAAAATTCTGTCACAATGCGGAAAATGGAAAATCAGACGAAAAAAGCCGCGATCGCCCGCATTGCCCGGAATTATCTGCACGATAATATGGTGATATTCCTGGATTCTTCCTCTACAGTCAGCTATTTGTGCCCAACGTTAAAAACTTTAAGAAACATCACTGTCATTACCAATGGTCTAAACATCGCAAGCCAGTTACATGCTGCTCCGAATCTGAAATGCTATCTTTGCCCCGGCCTGCTCAAGAATAAAAGCCTCTCCATTGTTGGCGAATACTCCGCCGATTTCTTAAGTAACTTCAGGGCAGAATACGTTTTCTTCTCATGTAAGGCGATCAACTCCAACGGAATCTTCGAAGGAGATGATTCCCAGGCCCTGATCAAACGCTGCATGATCAAAAATGCGGACAAAAAAATTCTTCTATGCGACAACACAAAAGAAAGTTCCAACGGCTACTTTAAACTCGCTTCCTTTTCAGCTATTGATATCCTCATCAGCAATACCGCTTTCTCAGATCCAATTATGAAAGCAATCGAAACGAATAACTGTAAATTTATTGATTCATAGTACATAGACGGAATAAATAAAGGAGTTGCTGCAAAAATAGATGATTCATCTACTTTTGCAACAACTCCTCTTCCTTTTATCCATCTTCTTTCACACCATGGCCAGAGACCATGTTTTATCATTAAATATTACCGCTTCATCCCCCAGAACACCTTTTCCGCCGTAACAGGCAATTCCCTTACCCTCACTCCTACCGCATTGGCTACTGCATCTGCAATTGCTGGGGAAGGCGTATTGATCACGATCTCGCCAATGGACTTGGCTCCAAAGGGCCCTGTAGGTTCATAGCTGCTTTCAAATTCCACCCGGATATCGCCCACATCCTGTCTGGTGGGAAGCTTGTACTGCATAAAGGAATTCTGCAGCATCTGCCCCTTGGAAGAATAAGTGATCTCTTCGTACATGGCCATGCCAATGCCCTGGGCGATTCCGCCCTCGGTCTGGATCCTGGCCAGATTGGGATTAATGGTTGTTCCGCAGTCCACAACCGCCACAAAATCCAAAAGCTCTACCTCACCGGTTTCCTTATCCACTTCAACCTCAGCCATTCCCACCATAAAGGGAGGGGGCGATACGGGAGATGTGTGGCAGGCACCGGCAGAGGGCATATCTTCATTAAAGCACATGACCCTGTTCCCTATATCCTTTAAGGATATTTCCAGCTCCCCTGACGGCTGGTAGACCCTCTTACCGTCAAATTCCAGGGAATCCTCCGGACAGTCAAGATACTGGGCACCCTTTTTTAATATCTTTTCCCGCATTTCCCCGCAGGCCTTTATGACAGCCATTCCGGTTAAATACATGGTGCTGGAAGCGTAAGAACCGGAATCATAGGGGGAAACATCCGTATCCGTTCCATGGACCACGATCTCATCTAAATCGCATTCCAGGCAATCAGCCGCCACCTGGGCCAGGGTGGTGTCGCAGCCCGTTCCCATGTCAGAAGCGCCGATCATAAGAGTATAAAAGCCATCATCATTCAGGCGCAGTTCCACGGAAGCCACATCCACGCCGGAGATGGCGGATCCCTGCATGGACATGGCAGCGCCTACTCCACGTACCTTTCCATTTCCCATTTCAACTCTGGGATACTTCTCATCCCAGCGGATCATCTCCTTCGCGCGGGCCATACACCGGTCTAAGGCACAGCTATTTAGAGTTTCCCCATAGTAAGCAGGCATGATATCACCTTCCTTAACCATGTTTAATTCCCTTAGCTTTACGGAATCCATTCCAATCTTTTCCGCCAGCTCATTGACCGCAGATTCCACCGCAAAGTTTCCCTGGGTGGCTCCGTAACCCCGGTAAGCCCCTGAGGACATGCGGTTTGTATAAACCACATCATAGGTAAAGCGGAAGGCTTTGGGCGTCCGGTAAAGGGGGATGGACTTATGTCCGGATAAGCCTACCGTCGTAGGACCGTGTTCCCCGTAAGCCCCTGTATTTGACAGAGTATACACATCGATTGCCTGAAGGATTCCCTCCTTATTGGCTCCCACACGCACATGGACTTCCATCTCATGGCGGGGAGAAGAGGCGATCTGGGACTCGTACCGGCTGTAGATCATCTTGGCCGGCCTGCCGGTCTTCATAGTCACGATTGCCGGATACACTTCAGCCACCACCGTCTGCTTTGCACCAAAGCCGCCGCCGATCCGTGGCTTGATAATGCGGATCCTGGATTTTGGAATATCCAGGGCATGGGCCAGGATCCTCCTCACATGGAAGGTGACCTGTGTGGAGGCCACCATATTCAAACGCCCATAAGCATCCAGGTAAGAATAGGCACGGAAGGTTTCCATCATTGCCTGCTGGTTTGCCTTTGTATGGTAAACTTGTTCCACCACAAAATCACACTGCTTTAAAACCTCATCAACGTTGCCATGCTCTTCCCCGCCGGAAGCGCATAAATTCCTTTTATTATCCCCGCCCACCGGGCAGAGTGTAAGCCAGTCCTCCTCCGGATGGACTAACACCGGATGATCCTTTGCCTGTTTAAAATCCAGTACCGGCTCCAAAACCTCATATTCCACTTTTAAAAGACGCAGGGCATGATCCACCGCATCTTCCGTCTCGCCGGCTACGATGACCGCCGCATCTCCCACAAAGCGCATCCTCTGGTCTAAAATCAGCCTGTCATAGGGACTCGGCTCCGGATAGGACTGCCCCGCCATGGTAAACCGATTCCGGGGAACATCCTTATAGGTAAGGATACAGGCGATTCCAGCTACCTTCTCCGCCTTTTCCTTATGGATCTCCTTGATCAGTGCATGGGCATGAGGGCTTCTGAGAACCTTTACGATGAGGCAGTCTCCGGGAGCCAGGTCATCGGTATACACAGGCTTTCCGGTCACCAGGGCCATGGCATCCTTCTTTTTCACAGAAGTATTTACCGTACGCATTTTATAATTCATCCCTTTTTTCTCCTCTGCTTAAATATTCCTTTATCGCCCGAAGCTGTCCCATATAGCCGCTGCACCGGCATAAGTTCCCGGCCAGATACTCTTTTATCCCCTCATCATCAAGGACTTCTTCCCTTTCCATAGCCAGCACATTCATAATAAGTCCCGGGCTGCAAAAACCGCACTGCTCCGCTCCTTCTGCCGCAAGATACATTCCAAACAATTTCGCTTCCTTTTCCACGCCTTCTAAGGTCACCACCTCACAGCCATTTGCCCTGGCAGCTAAAAATGAACAGGAAAGCCTTGACTTCCCGTTGACCAGCACCGTACAAAGTCCGCAGTTTTCTGTTTCACAGCCGCATTTCACGCTATAGCAGCCCTTCCTTCTAAGAAGCTGGAATAAGGTGGTATCATCTGTGATTTCCTCATACGTCATTTTTCCGTTCAGTGTAAATTCGATCTCCATTTACCGTTCCTCCTGATCCAGCGCTTCTAAAAGCCTTTTTATATATATTTCAGCCAAATGCTTCCGGTAATCTCCGCTTCCCCTCATGTTGGTGCCGTAGGTAAAGCCTTCCGATGCCCTTCTCGCAAGTTCTTCCTTAAGACAATCCTGGCCTTCCTCAAGCACAACCAGCTCTGCCTTTGCCGGCCTCGCCCCTATTGAGACATAAAGCTTTCCAGCCTTTCGGGCCGCACAGCAGGCAATCACAGGAAAATCCGTCTTCGACATGCGCTGGGAGGTATAGGCCGCTTTTCTTCCATCCTTTTTTATATGGATGCGGACCAGGACATCCCTGTCACTCTTCATCCGGCAAAATTCTTCTAAAGGAACCAGGCCTCCCTTGTACAGCTCCACATAGGTGTCAAGGGCCAGAAGGCAGGTGATGATATCGGAGAATCCAAACCGGCCAAACACGCTTCCTCCTATGGTCGCTCCGTTGCGGAACTGAACTCCTACAATAGAACGGGTGCACGCTTTAAAAACGCCGTTAAAGCATTCGTTCAGCCCTTTATGGGTTTCCAGCTGGCGCAGGGTACACATGGCGCCTATGGAAAACTCATCTTCCCTTTCCTCAATCCCGTCAAGCCCCAGCCCGGATAAGTCCACCAGCGTCATCTTCACCCGGTTCTGTACCTTCAGCCACATCATGCCTCCGCCTATGACACTGCTCTTCTTCTGATTCAGCGCAAAGGCCTCCTCCAGGTTTTCTGCTTTTACATAATTTTTAAATCGAATCATTGGAACTGTCCTCCTGGCTCCCAAGCTCTCATCGTTGTCTGCTAGCCGGTTTTCCCTTAGCTATCAGTAAAACACTTTTTATTAATTAGTGTGTCTTATAAATACTGTGTTATATATTAGAAAAACCGAAAAGAGTATATCACACTCCTTCCGGTTTTGACAATGTATTTATGGGTTTTTTATTAAATTCGTCATAATTCAACAATAGATTCTCCTATCAAGGGATGAACATATTCCGGGCTGGCATCAAAACATTTCGAAAATCCTTCCACAGTTTCAGAAAAACCGATCCCATGGGCCTTAAGCTTTCCCATATCCATGGTCAGGTTTCTGGGATTTTTCCCGGCCCCTGTTTCATCCGGAATCACAAAATTCCCTCTGTTTCCGCTTTTATCAAGCATCTGAAAGACCCTGCTTCCTATTTCATAGACGGAAAGGGTGCTTTCACTGCCAAAATTATAGATTCCGCCAGGCAGACTCATGGCAGGCTCTATGTTTTTCACAACCTCCTGTACCCAGGTAATGCTGCGGTAATCGGAAACCGAAAGCTTTATGGGGTGGTTCTGCACCATGGCTCTTAACAGGTTAACCAGTAAGTTAGCGCTGCTTTTAAGGCCCCTGACCGGGAAATCATACATCCATGAAAGGCGAAGACAGATTCCATCAGGTAAGATTTCCAAAATCTCATCCTCCGCCTGCTTCTTGTGAGTCCCGTAAACGTTGATAAGAGGGATTTCATCGGTTTCTTTATTCGGTCCTTTTTGCCTGCTGCCCCCATAAATCTGATCCGAGCTCATAAAAAGCAGCCTGCTGCCATTTTCCCTGCATGCTTTGGCCATATTGACAGATCCCCTCCGGTTCACCGCCTCAGAAAGCGCCGGATTCTCCTCACATACCCTGGTATTTGATATTGCAGCGCAATGGATCACCACATCAGGGCTTTTATCCTTTATAAATTCCCCTACCGCCTCTTCAGCCGTAATATCCAAGTCTCCGTGGCTCACACGGATCACATCATAATCTCTCTCATAATATGCCGCAATTCTTCCTCCAAGGAAGCCATCTGACCCTGTGACCATTATTTTTTTCTTCATCTTTTCCCTCCCTTTTTTTAACAGTATACCACATCTTTCTCCTGGCTCCAACAACCTGTGGGTAACGTGATTTCTATATAAAAAACCCCCGGACGGCTTGAACCTTGTCTGCCGGACGGGGCTATCTATCATAATCGCTGGAATTCAGCTTATTTCTCTGTTGCTTTTTTAGTAGTATCCGGCCTTAAAAAGATACAAGCCAGAACACTCACGATACAGACTGCAGCCACTGGCTCCGCAAAGATAAAATGGAGAGCGGCAGGGAAGTTTTCTTTCACTGAGTCGCTTAAATTCCCCACACCAAAGCCAAGACCGAGCGTGATAGCAAGGATCAGGCTGTTTCTGTCATCCAGGCCTTCCTTTAATACCATCTTCACACCATTTAAGAAAATCATGGCGAAAACAGTAATTACCGCACCACCCATAACGCAGTTAGGCATTGCATTGAAAATCGCGCCGATTTTAGGGAACAGGCCTGCAAGGATCAGAACTATAGCGCCGATAGCAATACAGAACCGGTTAATAACCTTAGTCATTGCAATGATACCCACGTTCTGGCCGAAAGCCGTGTTTGGAAGAACATTGAAGACACCTGCAAATGCACAGCTGACAGCATCAGATATAATTCCGCCGGAAATCTCTTCTGCAGTAGCTTCACGTCCAAAAGCGGAAATGGTGATACCATTTGCATTGCCCATGGTCTCAAGACCTGCAACAACGTATACCGCAAAGAACGGGAAAATGATATCTGAACGGAACAACGGCTTGATCATAAATGGCATCGGAACGCTGAACCATGCTGCACTGGTAACAGTATCGAAATTCACCATTCCCGAAAAAGCAGCCACGATATAGCCGACGACGATACCGATTAAAATAGCAGTTGCCTTTAACATACCGGTTGCAAAATGGTTAAGGAGAACAATGACCAGCAGCACGATGCCGCCAACCAGCCAGTACTTTCCTGCACCGATATCCTTTGCACCTGCACCGCCTACAAAGTAGGTAGCACCAGTCGTAAGCAGCTTAATACCAATGGTAATAAGAACCGCACCAACTACCAGCGGTGGGAAAAATCTTTTCAGCGGCTTTAAGAAAATACCCATGATCAGCTCGATCACGCTTCCTGCGATTACACCACCCAATACGTAACCCATGGCTTCAACCGGAGCGACCTGTTCTGCCAGCAGCTTTGCCCCAAGCCCCTGCATGGTTGGAACGAATGCAAAAGCGGTTCCCATTACGATGGGAAGACGTGCACCTACCTGAATGATTCCCAGTTTCAGCGGATAAAGCTGAAGAAGGGTGGCAAGTCCGGATACAAACATGGCGCACTGAATCATCATGATCCGCAATTCCGGAGGAAACGGAGCTTCCGGTGTGCTCATAGCGCCGGTCAGGATAAAGATCGGAGCCAGGTTACCAACGAACATTGCCATGACATGCTGAAGACCAAGAGGAACCGCCACTTTTAACGGAGGCCTGCCGTCTAGTTGGTAAATAAGATTATATTGCTTTGAATTGCCCATATACTATACCTCCATAGTTAGATAACAGCGAATTTTGTGCTGTTTTGACGAAAATCAGAATAGCACAAAAAAAAATTTTGGTCAACAAAAAAAGTTTTAGTTTAACAAAAATATAACACCCTCCTTTTTAAGAAAAAATTGCCATAATAATTCAACTGATTCTGCCCACAATATAGATGTAATAATCAATCAAGGAGGTTTACCCATGTTAGTAGACGGAAAGAACGAATGTATCCAATGCTCCATCGATAATTGCGCTTACCATGCAAAAAGCGTAGATTATTGCACTCTGGAGAAAATCAAAGTGGGAACTCATGAACAGAATCCTACCAGAAAAGAGTGTACTGACTGCGAATCTTTCAAGAACCAGGCATAACAGTCAAATTTAATTTCCTCCTGAAAAAACTGCGCGGCTATTTTGCCGCGCAGTTTTTCATATGATCTATATTTGAACTAATTACAGCTCTCACTTTACAAGCTGTTCTTCCAGATTATCGTATTGCGCACTTAGGACAATGACATCAATACGTCTGTTTTTCGCTCTTCCTTCCTCTGTTGAATTGTCTGCCACAGGTTTAAACTCTCCATAGCCAACGGCGAGAAGCTTATCCGGCGAAAAATTACATTTATTAATAAAAAGCTTTACAACATTTACAGCTCTTGCAGTAGACAATTCCCAGTTAGAAGGATAGTTACTGCGTCTGATCGGAACGTTGTCTGTATGACCCTCAACACGTATATAATTATCAATTGAATTGAGAATGCTTGCAACTTCAACCAAAGTTTCCTCACTTTGTTCTTTAATTTCCGCGCTTCCAGAGTCAAAGAATATTGCATTATTTAGCCTGATTACCAGACCTCGCATATCAATCATGGTTGATACCGATTGATCCATGCCCTGATTATGAAGTTTTGTATCAAGCTCAGTCTTTAAGTTTTCCAGCTTTTTGAGTTCATACTCTCCCATAAAGCTCTCCAGCTCACTTTGTGTCTCAATATTTAGCGGACCGCCTGTCTGCGCTGCTCCGTCTCCACCGGAACCCATACCCGACGCCGCTCCGTCTCCTCCGGAACCAGTACCCGACGCCGCTCCGGTAGTATAGCTTTTATTCATCATAGTGCCGGCAAACTGTTCGGAAATCTGCTGCGCTTTTTCGGCATCTATCTTACTGACAGCAAAAAGTACTATAAAAACAGCCAGCAACAGGGTCATCAAATCTGAATATGGAAGCAGCCAAGCTTCGCCGGCTTCTTCTTCCTGATGTACATGCTCTCTCTTTTTTGACATATGTGATCACCCTATTCCTTTTTGCCCTGATCAGATGTTTTGTCCTGCTCAGATATTTTTTTCTGCAATGATTTTGGAAGAGCGGCAAGTAACTTTTCCCTGAGTATAAAGGGGGAATCACCATTTTGCATGGATAATACACCTTTTATAATAATTTCCTTTGCCATTACTTCCTGCTGGCTTTTCACTTTCAGCTTTTTTGCAAATGGATTCCAAAGAACATAGCCGGTGAAAATACCAAGAATCGTTGCAATAAACGCCGCAGCAATTGCTTCTGCCATTCTTTCCGTATCATTGATGGATGACATCGCAGCGATCAAACCGAAAACTGCGCCCAAAACCCCAAGGGTAGGAGCATATGTACCAGCTGATGAAAAAATACTTGCATTGATTTCATGCCTCTTTTCCATTGCAGAAATTTCAGTTTCTAAAATCTCCTCGATTAAATCTTCCCCAGCGCCGTCAACAAGCAAACGTATGCCTTTTTTTAAAAAAGGATCCTGCAGTTCCTCTGCCCTGGCTTCCAGGGACAAAAGGCCCTCCGAACGGGCTTGTTTTGATAAATCATACATTAATTCAATCATTTCGGCTTCAGAGGATCCTTTTTGTTTTGTAAAAAGGACCCTGAACAGCGATCCGATGGATTTAATATTCTGCGCGGGAAAAGAATTCAAAATTGTTGCGATAGTTCCGACAAAAATAACAAAAAATGCTGCCGGGTTAATAAGGACAGTAAACTCAATGTGCTTAAAAATCATAGCGCCGACGACGGCGACAACGCCTACTATAACACCTAAGATGGTAGTTAATTCCATAGTTTCTCCTTTGTGTATCCGAGTTAGTAGTTATCAAGAGGCTGAATTCAGCAATACCAATGTGCTCAGCCCGTTATAGTATAATATATTTGTTGCTGCTCTTGTATTAAATAAATGTTAAAAAAACGAGAAAGCTGCCATGAAAGAAATTATATCAGATACGGCGCATAATAACCCATTTCATGCACAATACCCGTTATAAATCCTCTCATGGCAGCCTCTTTTTTATATTCCTTTATTCATACAGCGGATATTTTTCACAGATCTTTGTCACTTCACCTCTAATGTAATCAGCTTTACTTTCAAAATCCGTTGCAGCCAACCAGATACACTCAGCGATCTTTTCCATATCCTCTTCCTTTAAACCTCTTGAGGTAACAGCAGGTGTTCCCACACGGACACCGGAAGTTACAAACGGGCTTCTTGGATCGTTTGGCACCGCATTTTTGTTCAGGGTGAGATAAACCTCATCGCAGCGGTTCTGCAATTCTTTTCCGGTTACCTCCATACCTCTTAAATCGATCAGCATGAGATGGTTATCCGTACCGCCTGTCAGGATGTGGAATCCCTGCTTGATCAGGGCGGCAGCCAGAGCCTTTGCATTTTTTACCACCTGCTCCTGATAGGTCTTAAACTCAGGCTTTAAGGCTTCACCAAAGCAGACGGCCTTGCCGGCGATCACATGCTCTAAAGGACCACCTTGGGTTCCGGGGAAAATAGCCTTATTAAAGTTAAATTTATCCGCAGCTTCCTGATTTGCTAAAATCATTCCGCCTCTCGGTCCACGGAGAGTCTTATGAGTAGTCGTTGTCACTACATCCGCGTATGGGATGGGGCTTTCATGGATTCCTGCCGCAACAAGACCGGCAATATGAGCCATATCTACCATAAGATAGGCTCCCGCCTTGTCTGCAGCCTCACGGAATCTCTTAAAGTCAATGGTTCTTCCGTAGGCGCTGGCACCTGCCACGATTAATTTGGGCTTGTGCAAAAGTGCAAGCCTCTCCATCTCATCATAGTCAATAAAGCCCTCGTCATTTACGCCGTAAGGGACAATATTAAAATACAAACCGGAAAAGTTGACGGGGCTTCCATGGGTTAAGTGACCGCCATGGTTTAAATTCATGCCCATAACCGTATCCCCTGGCTGCAGCATGGCAAGAAAAACCGCCATGTTGGCCTGAGCCCCCGAATGAGGCTGGACGTTGGCATAATCACAGCCAAATATCTTTTTCGCACGCTCTATGGCAATGGTTTCAACAATATCCACATCTTCGCAGCCGCCATAGTAACGCTTTCCCGGATAGCCTTCTGCATACTTGTTGGTAAGCACAGTACCCATTGCCATCATGACCGGTTCTGAAACAATATTTTCCGATGCAATCAATTCCAGGTTTCTTCTCTGTCTTGCGCATTCTTTTTCAATGGCTTCTCCTACTTCCTTATCGTAGCCGGTGATAAATTTCATTACTTCATTTACCATGTCCACTCCCTCACTTTTCAATTTATTTTTACCACATTTCCATTGTGGTAGATTATAAGACATTCTTCCTCACAATGTCAAGGATTTCTCATCTTCTGATTTGGCTTCCGCCATTTCCTTTCCGTAAAGAAGATGATCCGCAAAATTATGCTCCCTTTCTCTGTCATACACACTTTGGAATCTTATAGTTTTTTATCACAATCTGCAGTGTTTTATTTCCATTGTATTCATTTACGGAAGGATAATAGATCACATCCAGGGCCCGCCTGTCTCCCAGCTCTTCCAAAAAGGAATCCCCGTCAGCAAACAGCATGGCATCCATTGGCGTCCCCTGTTCTGTGGCAAGGGAAAATTTGACGGCATTCCTGTTTTTTCCCAAAACACGGACACTTCGGATGTTTAGTCCCTTTTGAGCAAACAAAGGCTTTTCATTGCCCTGGCCGAAAGGCTCCAAGAGCTCCAGTTCTTCGATCAAAGGCTCATTTATGTATTCCAGGGGCATGGGAACGTCGATCCATACCTTTCGTATGAAGTCCTCCTCCGTCAGCCTTGCCTGTTCATTTAAACATTTCCTGAATTCATCCACATGATCTTTAAGAAGGGATAAGCCGGCTGCCATGGGATGGCCGCCGAATTTTAACAGCAGTTCTTTCACCCCCACCAGGGCGTCAAACATATGGTAGGTATCAATGGAGCGGCCGGAGCCTTTGACACACTCCTCCCCATCCGTCAGGACAAACGCCGGCTTCTGGAAATATTCCCGCAGCCGTCCTGCAATGATCCCCGCCAGGGATTCATGGCACTCCGGTAAATATACCACCAGAACCTTATCCTCCCCATAAAGGGCTTCCACCTGTTCCACTGCCTCGCTGGTCCCCTGCTTTGTCATGTCCTTTCGCTGGTCATTCAGTGCCTTTAATTCCAGAGCCATTTGATCCGCTTCCTCTTCCTTCCGGCTAAGAAGCAGGGATAATGCCAGCTTGGCTGTCTGCAAGCGGCCTCCCGCATTTAAACAGGGACCGATCACAAAACCGATCTGGTAGGCGGTTATCTGATCCTTGTCCAGATCGTTTCTCTCAATAAGCTTTAACAGCCCCATGCTCTTTGTCTGCCCGATCCGTTTCAGCCCTTCCTTTACGATGATCCGGTTCTCATCCTGGAGCTTCATCACATCGCCCACTGTTGCAATGGCAGCGAACTCCACCATCTCAAGCCATTTCTCCATAGGCACATGGAATGCCTCATAAAGAGCCTGAACCAGCTTATAGGCCACCATTCCCCCGCAGATATCCGGAAAAGGATATTGGCACTCCTCCTGCTTTGGGTTTACCACCGCATCTGCGGGAGGCACAATCTCACCACCGTCGTCCTTCATAATATCATGGTGGTCTGTGATAAGAACCGTAAGTCCCAGCTCCTTTGCAAGCCTGATCTGCTCCACTGCGGCGATTCCATTATCGCAGGTGAGTATGGTATCAATGCCATCCGCAGCAGCGGCCCGGATAATGGATTCATTGATCCCATATCCATCCTTTAGCCGGTCCGGGATCTCATAGTCCACCACAGCTCCCACCTGGGACAGGGCCTGATACAAAAGATAGGTGGAGCAGACTCCGTCAATGTCATAATCCCCGACAATCCTTATGGGCTTTAACTGCTCCGTCTTTTCTTTAAGTATCGCCACAGTCCGGTCCATATCCTTAAGAAGATGCGGGCTATATAGATCCTTTAACCCCCCGTTTAAGTATTTTTCCACTGCTTCATGACCCATCACATCCCGGTTTCTTATGATTCTCGCAGTTACCGGTGAAATGTGGTAGCATCTTGACATCTCCTCAAAATCAGCCCTCTTTGTCTGAAGCATCCATTTCTCTTCTGCCATGTTTTGTTATCTCCCTGCAAACGGCTCTTTTAGCCAGTTCTTCCTTTTCATTTTCTGCTGTCCAGGCTTCCGCACCGCCTTCCTTTCGTTTTTTCGCCGCATCAAGCCGGTTCATTAAGCTGGTAATGGAATAGAGGATAGGGGCAAAATCACCGCGGTACGCTTGCTCACAAGTAGATTTCACCTCAAAATTCTCACTTCCGATCTCCCGGAACAGGTATTTCTCATCATCAATGATGTGCTTAAGCCGCTCAATCAGCTGGTTGACAGAATTGGTCAGAATTCCGATCTCGTCTTCGGAGCGGTAGGGAAGGTATACCTCCAGATCTCCATTGGCAACTCTCCTGGTCCCTTCCACAAGGGCCTTTACAGGCTTGTCTATGGCAGTAATAATATAAATCACCAGAAGGGAAATGATTCCGCTGATCAGGCAGATGGTTATGATTTTTATCTTCGCAAGCTGTTTATAAAGATTATCCCCGTGAATGCTGGCCGCCTCGGACCCTTGGCGGTTAAAGTCCGCAACCTTTAAAAGCCCGTTGCTGGCATCATCAAATAGCTGCCTGGAATCCCCTATGATCATATCAAAAGCTTCCTGGGCGTGGTTTTGACGGCTAATGATCAGCAGACGGTCGCTGTATTCTAAATACTTATTCCATTGTCCTTCTGCCTCCTCCATTAGCTTCCTGTCTGATTCATTGGTGATATAATGCTCATAATCCTTAAACCCGCGGGCAATATCCTCCCGGATCTGGATCATTTCCCCCTCCAGCCGGTCCATATCCTTATTATCGCCGGTGATGGCGTGGTTAAATTCCTTAATGCGGTAATCTGATGTCCTGGTATTCAGTTCCTCGGCAATAATGATGGCCGGTACCCAGGACTGGGAAATTTCCGTACTTGCTTCATTGATCTGCCTGGCTGTTATCACGGATTCCGTTCCCATGAAAATCAGTCCCATAATGCTGATCCCACCTAAGAGCAGGAGCTTTGTTTTGATGTTAATATTTCTGATAAATTTCAGCTTCATAGTGCTTTAATTCTCTCCTCCTTAACCGGTAATCCGGTAATTCTCTTTCCACAACCTCCCAAAATGCATGGGAATGATTCATTTGTCGGCGGTGAGCCAGTTCATGCACCACCACATAATCTGCCAGCTCTTCAGGAAGGAGCACAAGCCTCCAGTTAAAGTTTAAATTCCCCCTGGCACTGCAGCTTCCCCACCGGGTCGCCTGATCACGTATTGCAATTTTCCCATAGTCCACCTTCATAACTTCAGACCACCTGGCCGCTTTATCCTCCAGATACCCTCTGGCTTCCCGCCTGTACCAAAGCTTCACAGCCTCTTTCACGGCAGCTTCCTGCTCTTTCTCCTCAATGGATGCCATTGGACCGGAAACCACCAGACTCTCCTTTGTATTCTGTACACAAAAAGCCTTCTTTTTAATATCAGGCCTCACATGAAGGAGGCGGCTGTTTCCGTAAAGAAGCACAGAAGCCCCTTCCGCCCAATGAAATGCATTCTTTTGCTCTGACGCCCTTCGGATCTTTTCCACCTGTGCAAAGACCCATTCTCTGTTTTTGTGCACCAGTTCATGTCCTGCACTGAAGGGAAGGCGCCTTGGAAGCCTTACGAAAACCTCTCCCTCTTTCGTGACCTGCAGAGCCATGGTACGCCTGTCCGACTTTATGATTTTATAGGAACATGGGTTTCCATGGTCAAAGGAAATCACGCCTGTTTCCCTCCTGCAGTCAGGATTTTCTGATTCCATATATCTGATTCCCAACTTTTTATCTTCCTCTTCTCTCTTTCATATGCTTAACCCGTAACCCCAATTATAGCGAATAAATGGAAAAGAAACAATACATATCTGAAAGCCTGAAACGCAAAATAAGAGAACCCGGCAGGCAGGTTCCCTTCTTCCTTATGATACGAAACCGTCGGAAATTTCTTTCAGTCTTTCATAATCCATGATCCGGTACCCCTTATCCTTTTTTAGAATTCCGTCATCACAAAATTTCTTTATGATAAAGAGCACATGGCGGTAGCTGATATTCATATACTCCGAAACATCCGTATGGGGTATGGTGTATTTCCCATTTTGCTGATGCTTAAGAATAAAGGAAGCGAGCCTTTTTTCCAGGGAATAATTTAAGTATTCACTCAACCGGTAGCTTCTAACCATCAGCTTATTGGAAATATAGGACGCAAAGTAATAGGAAACTTCCGCCTCCCTTTGGCAGATTTCTTTTAACCGGTCCAGCTCAAACTCCAGACAGACCACATCCTCTATCACCTTATTCTCCTTGATGTAATCTTCTTGGCGGAATAAAGAAAGCTCTCCAAGCCAGTCTCCTTTTCCTGAGAAATCAAGAATAGACCGGCGCCCGTTTTCATGATCAATATAGATTTTCACCATTCCGGAAAGGATCAGATAGCAATGAGTGATCCTCTCATCCACATGAAAAATATTCATTCCCACTGAAAAATGTCTTTCTTCTCCGGCCGCCGCAAGGCTGTCCGGTATTTCATATATATTTTTTTTCATTTTTTGCCTCCTGATGAATCAAGCGGATATGCTTGCATATCCAGCTGATTCACAAACCTTTATTCCTCATATGATAATTCTCATAGCCGGCATCCTATATTTTATGGTATCATATACCCGAGGTGAAAACAATGAGCAGAAAAAAAAGAAACGACCTGGCCGTAACCATAATATCCTTTGTGTTTTTCGGCTTCGGGATATCGCTGCAGTTAAAGGCAGCCATCGGGCAAAGCGTCTTAAATGCATTGGCAGTAACATTATCTTACACCATACAGATGAAGGTGGGCACCATACTCAATGGGATCAATACGCTGTTCTTCATTTCCTATTTACTTTTAAGACGCTCCCGTTTAAACTATAAGGATGCAATACAGATTATTGCAACCATTGCAAACGGATATATCATCAACCTGTTTCTGTATCAATTACTTTCTATCTTTACCGTTGAAAGCTATTTTTACAGAATCATACTTTATTTGATCGGCATTATAATCGCTTCCGTCAGCCTGGGAGCCGTCCTTGCAATCGGAATCGTAAAATTCCCTCTGGAAAGCATGTGCCTTATCATTAGTGAAACGTATAAAAAGAAGTTCACCGCTGTCCGTATGAGCTTTGATGTGATATTCTTAATCGTCACTTTATGCCTGACCGTATTATCACATACCCCTCTGCAAATAAGGGAAGGAACCGTAATCAGCATTCTTCTCCTGGCACCGCTGCTGGGGATCTGTTATGAATTTTTCAAAAAACATTTAACTATGGAGGAATAAATACATGTACCGGATTTTTTTACTGGATATTGACAATACCCTGCTGGACTTTGATGCTGCTGAAGAGCAGGGCTTTATAAAGATGATCCAATCCTATGATTTGGAATATAATGATGAAATGCTGTCCCAATATAAAAAGATGAACCGCCATTTATGGGACTTATTAGAGCAGGGAAAGATCGGAAGAGAGGAATTGCTTAATACCCGCTTTCATGAATTCTTCCGCCTTTATGACACCGAAATTAGCGGAGAAGAGGCGGAAGGACGTTACCGTGAGCATCTTGGAAACAACTCCGATTTAATCCCTGGAGCCAAGGGAACACTGATCAAACTGAAACAAATGGGGAAACAATTATACACCGCGTCAAACGGCGTTTATTCCACCCAGATCCAGCGTCTTAAAAACGCCGGTATCTACCATCTTTTTGACGGAATGTTCATATCGGAACAAGTGGGGTATGAAAAGCCATCCCTTTATTTTTTCCAGCACTGTTTTAATAATATCCAGAACTTTGAAAAGGACAAGACCATCATGGTGGGAGACAGCTTGTCTTCTGACATTCAGGGCGCAGTCAACGCCGGCATTGATTCCTGTCTCTTTAACCGCTCCCTTGAGACACTTCCCACCGGCGCGACCCATACCATTCATGATATTTCCCAATTGTTAAACTTTTAACCTTTTTTATTCATCATTGCCCGGCGGCACCTGCTGCCGGGCTTTCTATCAGATCCCTTTCATGAACTTTGACGGTGATTTCAAGGTATACTTTTTAAATACCGCACAAAAATGCTTGTAATCCGTAAACCCTGTTGCATCAGAAACCTCGCCGATCCGGTATTGCCCGGTATTTAAGAGAACAATGGCCTGGGAGATCCGGTACTTGTTTAGAAAGTCCAGGAAGGTCTGCCCTGTCACCTCTTTAAATTTCCGGCTTAAATAACTGGCGCTGACTCCCAGCTTATCCGATATGGATTCCACGCTCAGCTTATCCCCATAGCCTGACTTGATTTCCTCGATAGCTCTGGAAACATACTTGTTTTCTGAAAGGTCCAGCTGCATATAGTATTCCAGGTTCATGACACCAGCATCTGATTCCGCCTGTTCCATCACATATTCCACCTGGCGGCTGCTTGCGATTTCCTCTCCCAGTTTTTTCATAAGAACCGCCAGCTTCTCTTCATCCACCGGCTTTAATAAATATTCGCTGACCCCGGCGGATATGGCCCTTCTTGCATATTCAAATTCCGCATAGCTTGTCAGAAGAATGCTTTTAAACTTCACGCTCCTGGAGGCTTCCTTGATCATCTCAATCCCATCCATAAACGGCATGCAGATATCTGCAATGACCACATCAGGCTTATGCTCCAGTATCTTTAAAAACCCCTCCTGCCCATTGGCCGCCTCAGCTACCACCATGCAGTCCATTCCCATCCAGTCCATGGTATAGATTAACCCCTTGCGGATAATATCCTCGTCTTCTGCTATCATCACCCGTAACATCACAATTCCTCCCTTTGTGCCGGAAGGGTCACCACAAGCGTTGTGCCAAGCCCTTCTGCACTGCGTATCTCCACCCCATACGGCCTTCCGTAAAGAATTCTGCATCGCCTGTGTATGTTATAAAGCCCGGAATGCCTTTTGTTGTTTTCCTCCTGCTCCAAAAGAGCCTGTATGTCACTTAAAACCCCTGGAGTCATTCCGATCCCATCATCCCTGCAGATCATGATCAGCCGGTCTTTGTGAATATAAGCCTTAAGCTCCACTTTTAAATATTCCTGGTTGCCAAACCCGTATTTTACTGAATTTTCGATCATGGGCTGAAGCACCAGCCTGGGAATCCGGCAGGGTAATGCCTCTGCTTCCACGTCAACCACATAGGAAAACCGGCGGTTAAACCGGTATTTTAAGATGGTGAGATAATTCTCCAGGTGCTCTAAATCCTCCTCTAAGGTAACCTCTGCCCTGCTGCCATCTAAGCTGTAGCGCAGCAGGTTTGAAAGGCTGAACACCATTTTCCCGGCTGTCTCCGGCTGGATGATGCACATATACCGGATGTTTTCCAAAGTATTAAACAGGAAATGAGGGTTAAACTGGGATTCCAGCTGCTTATTCTGTGCCGCCGCCACCAGCTCCGTCATCTTTCTGTTATTCTCCATCTGCAGTTTTAAGCTGGCAATGGTTTCCCGGTAGGCATCGGCTATGATCCGGAATTCATTTTCACTTTCTATCTCTATGGAAGCGTCTAAATTCCCATCTCTGGCTTTCTCCATGACATGAAGGAGGAGGTAAAAATCCCTGGTCTTCCGTTCCGTTACCTTTTTCGTGCTGATCAGTACCCATATGGTCATCAGCACAAGAGCCGTTATAATGAGAGCGCTGCTAAGCCCCAGGGAAAACACGATATTCTGGATATCCGTAACAGAATAGACCAAAAACATTTGATGATACGATGGATGGACGGATATGAGAAACATCTTCTTTTCATAAGGCAGATACTTCCCTGCCGTCTCAAGCACCTTTAAAACCTGGCTGCTGCTGCTCACCAGATTATAATTGCTGCTTAAATAAACCCAGCCAAACCGGTCCGCAATGATGGTCTGGCTTTCCGACCGGTCAAGTACCGGCTTAAACTGGCTGCTGTTAATGGTAAAGACCAGATATCCCGCCTTTTTATCTCCCCGGCTCACTGCAATGCCCATGGCAATATCCCGGTCCGAACCCTTCCAGGCTTCCATTAAACGCACCCTGGTTTCCCCCGGATTCTCATCCATTGCCCCGAACATCCCCCATCGAAGGTCCTCTCTGCCCGATAAGTAATCCGGGATATCCTTTCTGGTGGATAAAAGCAACCGCTTTTCTCCGTCAAAAACATAAAGCTCCGCCTTATATCCCAACTGGTCGGACATCCGGTAAAATTCCTCAAACACGGCCGTCCGCCCGGCCGTACCGGAATTAACATCAAAAATCAGGTCAGAATCCGAAAGCGCCTTAAGCTTCTCCTCATACCCTGTAAGGACTTGCTCCAGTTCTTCCGCTACGAAAGCATTGTGGGACTCATTCCCGCTTTCTTTTCCATAAAGAAGGACCGCAAGAAAAACCAGCGTACAGATCAGAGTAAAGCCTACGGCCGGAATGATGGCATACCCCATGATCAGGCGGCGCAGCTCATCTTTGAAATACCGTCCCTTTTTCATGCTCCCTCCCTATTCTAATTCAGGGTGCTTTGAAAAACCTCTGAAAAACGCCTCAGCCATTCCAGTTTGTTCTCCTTTACCACAGCTTCCTCATCATAAATGATGTGGATCGCCTTCTTATCCAGCAGATACTCCGGTTCATTTACATCCGTTCTCACGGAACGCCTTCCAAGGCTTTCAGAGATAACCGTCTGGGCATCCTTACCCGTTACAAAATCCACAAACTGCTTTGCCGGCCCCATATGGCCGGACCCCTTGATGATACATACCACATCCGGTTTGGATATGACGCCCTCTTTCATATACACCACGCTGACCGGATATCCGGAAGCAATGTAATGGGCTGCCCCCTCTTCAAAGGTAAGCCCCACCGTATAGCGTCCCTCAGCAACTCCCTGATATACCTCAGAAGAGCTTTGAAGCAGCATTCCGTCAAGATTTTTGCAAAAAGCCTCCACATAATCCCAGCCTGCCTCCGGGTCCCCTTTTCCCATGGTATAAAGCATATTGATCAGATGCTCAAATGCCGAGGAGGAGGTGGCTGGATCGCACATGGCAATCTTACCGGAAAGTTCAGGTTTCAGAAGGTCCCCATACCCTTCTATGGAAAGATCCCCTGCCAGATTGGTATTCACCATAAGAATGCTTGGAACATCTGTAAACCGGGTCATGTTCCCTTCTTTATTCCTGTAATCTTCCTGGACCATGGATTCATTTTTGCTGATATAAGGCTCAAACAGCTCACTTTTGGCCATAGTGGTAGACAGGGAGCCTCCCCAGAAAATATCACACCCGGGTTCCTTCCTGTCCTCCACCATTTTTAGCAGTTCTCCCGTTCCTCCCGTGCATACCTCCACCTTAATCCCGGTCTGTTCCTCAAACTCCGATACTATGGGATTAATAAATTCCAGGGGATGAGGGCAGTACACCACCAGCTCCTCATCCATATGAAACTCCGCCGGCACTGTCTGGGAACTGCCGGAGCAGCCTGCCAGACTGGCAATGCACAGAAGGGCCGCCGCACATCCGATCCAGCCTTTCATAGTCCCTGTTTCCTGCCCTTCAAACTTATTATTATCATTCTAACACAGTACTACAGGATGTAAACACCCTTTGGATCAAAATCCAGACAAGCCTTTTCTCCTACTTCATAAATCCTGCGGTTAACCGGATTATAATCCGTAATCTGAATCTCCATATCTCCCACCATGACCTGATAGTACTGATAAGACCCCATGAAGGTGGATAAGGTGACCAATCCCTCCAAAATGCCCTGCTCCGCCAGGATCGCTCCCTCCGGCCGGATTACCAAAGTTGCCTCATCCCCGGCATGGGCGCCGGCAAAATTATTTACTTTGAACTCCTTGCCTGCCACCGAAATCATGGCCTTTTCTCCTTCATCAGACAAAACCTTTGCCTTTAAGAAGTTGGCTTCGCCAATAAAATCAGCCACAAATCTGGAAGCGGGATGATAATAGATCTCCCTGGGGCTTCCGATCTGCTCTACCTTGCCCTTGCTCATAATGATGATCTTATCGGAGATGCTCATGGCCTCTGACTGGTCGTGGGTCACATAGATTGCAGTAATCCCGATCTTCTGCTGAATCTTTCGGATCTCAGTCCTCATGGTCACCCGCAGCTTGGCGTCTAAGTTGCTTAATGGCTCGTCAAAAAGTAAGACTCCCGGCTCAATAACCAGGGCTCTGGCTAATGCCACCCGCTGCTGCTGACCGCCGGAGAGCTGGTTCGTCATACGGGATTCCATTCCCTCCATCTCCACCAGCTTTAATATATTCATGACCCGTTCCCTGACCTCCTCCTTTGGAACCTTCCGGATCTTAAGTCCATAAGCCACGTTGTCAAACACATTGTAATGAGGCAGTAAGGCATAGCTTTGGAACACCATGGCAGTATCCCTTTTATTGGGGGTCAGATGGTTGATCGCCTCTCCTCCCAGATAAATCTCCCCTTCATCAGGGCTTTCAAAGCCCGCGATCATACGAAGGGTGGTCGTCTTACCGCATCCCGATGGCCCCAAAAGAGTAACAAAGGTTCCCGGCTCAATATCCAGAGTGGTATCCTTTACCGCATAAAACTCCTTGCCTGTCTTTGGATCAATGTATACCTTAGAAATACGCTCCAGCCGAACGCCTTTTTTCTGTTTTTCCATGTTATCTTCCTCCTGTTAATACTTAATCCTGGACTTCCTTCACAGCTCTGCTGACACCAAAGAGTTTCATCATAGCATTCATAATGAGGACCGCGCCATAGGTAATGAGGATCAATACGGTTGCATAAGCGCAGGCTACACCGTAATTTCCCTTTTCTGCCTGCTCATTGATCTGGCAGGTGATCAGCAGAAAATCTGGTGTCACCAGCAGAATGATGGCGGAAATGGCCGTAATACTGCGGACAAAGGCCGTTACCAGACCGCTGAAAAAGGAATCCTTAATTAGAGGAAGGGTAACGGACATAAATACCCTGGCAGAATTTGCTCCCATGTCATAAGCGGATTCCTCTATGGATTTGTCAATCTGGCGCAGGGCGGATATCCCGCTTCTGGTACCGGTTGGAAGGCTTCGGACAATAAATACGATGATCAGTATGAGTCCGGTCCCATAAAGGCCGCTCATAAATCCGGAGCGGAACAATCCGTTTGCATAACCCCGGATATAACCGATACCAAGAACCGTTCCCGGAACTGCCATGGCCAGCATGGAAACAAACTCAATAAAGCCCTTTGCCTTAAACCGTTTCTTAACCACAAGATAAGAAATGACCATGGAAAGAAAAGCAGTGAGAGGCGCAGCAATTAGGGACAGCACAAAGGAGTCCTTAAATGCCTTTAATCCGCTGGTCTTAAACATGTAGTGAAACCACTTAAGGCTTAAGCTGTAGTCCCTTCCCCACAAGGTAAATAAAGCGCCAAAAGGAACCATGATGTACATCAGCAGCACAAAAGCCGCAATCACGCCGCAGAAACAAGTCAGCGGGACGGTCACACTCTTATCCTCAATGAGCATTCTCATACGGGAAGCCTTTCCAGTTAAGGTAGCTGCTGTTTTCTTTTCCAGATAATACTTCTGGATCAGGAACAGCACTACTGTCAGGGAAAGCAAAACCACCGACATAGCCGCCGCGCCCGTGGAGTCATAGGCCCCCGTCACCTGTAAGTAAATGGTGGTGGCCAAGGTATCATAAGACCCTCCGATCAGCATGGGATTTGCAAAATCCGCCACAGACTCGATAAAGGTCACCAGGAATGCATTGCCAAGTCCCGGAAGCAAAAGGGGAAAAGTTACACTGGAAAATACCTTCCATCTGGTGGCCCCCATATCCCTGGTAGCCTCCTCCAGAGAAGGATCTATGTTTTTTAAAAGCCCCTTTAACATTAAGTAACATACGGGAAAAAATGTCAGAGTCTGGACAATGGCAATTCCCTTAAGCCCATAGACATTGGAATCGTATATCTGAAGCAGGGACCGGCTGATCAGGCCGCTCCTTCCGAAAAGCATGATCATAGAAAGGGATAAAACAAATGGCGGTGATACCACCGGAAGCATGGAAACAAGCCCAAAGAGCTTTCCCAAAACCTTGGTCTTTAACTTCACATACACCTCAACATAAGCAAACAGCAGTCCGATTGCCGTGGAAGCGGTCCCCGTGATAAATCCAAGAACAAGGGTATTTTTAAAAGCATTCTGGAACCGCTCCAGGTTCAGAACCCTCTTAAACACGTCAAGTGTAACAGTTCCCTCCGTATAAAAGCTGTCTATCAACAGCATAAACAGAGGATAAAGAATAAACAGTGCAAGAAAAATAAGCAGAACTGCAATCATGCTGACCATAACCGGATCTGAAAAAAATTTTTTCCGCTCCAGCCGGGTACTCTGCAAGCTGGCCATAAAATGTCCTCCTTTCGTCATTCCAGGCAGGAGTCCTGGCTCCCATGATGTAAAAATGCTGCGTAATGGCCTCTTACGCATTACGCAGCATGTTTCTCCATACAGCCGGACGTTTATTTCCTGCCTTTTGTCTCCTACTGTGTCAGGAAACGGTTGGCATCTGCCTTTTCAGCAGAGCTTCCCAAGGCTTCAAAGAAATCTTCCACATATTTTGCACTGTTTTCCTTTGCATCCTCAAAATCATAATCAATGGTATTATTCATATCCAGGCCAAACCTTACAGCCTCTTCCGGCTGTTTGGCGTTCTTTAAAACCAGGAACTGATAAGCGCCGTTTTCCTTAGCAAGATCCACGCACTCCGGTGACAGGGCATATTCGATCCACAGCTTTGCTGCATTGGGATGAGCAGCGCCCTTAAAGATCGCAGTTGCTCCTACCTCAAAGGAGGTCCCATCCTCAGGAACAATCAGCTGAATGTTGTCATACCCCTGAAGGATCTGGTAAATCCCGTCATGAAGGAAACCGATTCCAATGACGCATTCTCCAGGTCCAACCATCTTAGATGGGCCGGAACCTGATTTAGTATACTGTGCAATATTCTTGTCCAGCTTTTTGAAATATTCCATTGCGGCATCGTGGCCCTTCATCTGGACCATAGTATTGATCACCAGCTTTGCCGTACCTGCCGTATTGGGATTGGACAGCATGATAAGTCCTTTATACTCTTCTTTTGTCAGATCATCCCAGGTTTTCGGAGCTTCCAGCCCGAGCCTCTTTAATTCTTCCGTATTCACCATGAAGCCAAGGATTCCCTTATAAATACCATACCAGCTGTTTGTAGGATCCTTATATTGGTCTCCTATAAGATTCTTGGCATTTACTGCATCATAAGGCATTAAAATCCCTGCTGCAACCGCTTCATTATAGGGGTCAGTCGTTCCGCCGAACCACACATCTGCGGAAGGCTTTCCTCCCTCCTCAGAAACCTTGGTGTAAACCTCCGAGGTAGAAAGTCTCTGGAACTTTGTCTTAATACCATAAGTCTTTTCAAAATACTGGCATACTGCAGCCAGATGCTCCTCTTCACAGGAGCCATACACAGTTAATTCCCCTTCTGCCTGGGCTGCCTTGATCAGTTCAGATAAATCTCCATCTTCCCCTGAGTCCTTTTTCTCTTCCCCAGCAGCAGCCGTTGTCCCGTCTGCCGTCGTCTGCGTCTCCGCTGCAGTCTCTGCCTTAGTAGCCGCTGCCTCCTGCTTGGAACCGCATGCGGTCAGGCTGAGAGCCGCCGTAAGCGCCAGCAAAAATGCTGTTCTTTTCTTCATAATAGATATCCCTCCGTTCTTTTTCTGTTATTTCATCATAACAAAAAATTCCAGGAGCGGATACCGAAAAACCAGTAATAATGTCGTGATTTTTGAACCCATTCATACTTTTTTTAGTCAAATTGTACTGTTCTACTTTAAAAACCTTCCTTCCAATGCCAAAAACTGATCCAGGATCATCCGGCTGACCCTGGCCCCAAACACGGTGGCCGGGTGAGCCGGATAATACATGGCATCAGAAAATTCCTTGTGGAACATGACGATGGCATAAGGCCCATAAGGGGTAAACACAAGTCCGCCGTCATTTCTGCAGGCATCCATGCTTCCGCTTTTAGAGGCAACGGAAATCAGGATGTCATCCGTATTATCGCTGTCCATGTAAAATGGAGGAAAGTCCTTAGTGATCATGCTGTTATAATGCTGCTTTTTTAAGATCTCCAGCATCTTTTCATCCGCCTTTGGGCTGATAAGCTTCCCTTTTGCCAGCCGGGTAAAAATGCTGGCATAATCTCTAGGCGTGCTGGTCCCAAGCCCGTCATACCGCTCAAAGTGAAGGGGGTTATAGAGTACCGTATCTCCGCAGCCAAGAGCTTTGATACACTGGTTTATCGTATCCAGCCCCAAATAGTCTATCATCATATTGGTTGCGATATTATCGCTTACAATAATCATAAAGGTCGCCGCATCCTTTACCCTGAGCATTGCTCCAGGCTCCAGGGCCCCAAGCACGCCGCTTCCATCCACCACATGCTCTTCCTTGTACTCAATGATGTCCTCAAGGCTTTTGTTTCCCTTTTCCACCTCATCAAACAGACATGCCAGTATGTAGGTTTTTATGGTGCTTGCAGTTTCAAATGCTTCATCTGCGTGAACGGCAATCACATTTCCATGGAAATCATCCAGATAGATTCCCATTTTCCCGTCATAACTCATGATCTCCGCTTCAATTCTTTTCTCTAACGTAAGTCTGGAATCCATTTTATCTAATCCTTTCTTTAACTTTAAGGGAATTCAAAGGAATTTCCTAATTTACAAAAATACTCCCCGACGCATACCAGCTTTCCGCAAGATCCGCCCGGTAGTCCTCTGCCTGGGGATTTAAGCTGTTGATCACGACTCCGCCGCTGCCGATTTTTCCCGTAGAATGAATGTAGGCCCCATTTCCCAGATACATGGCGATATGCCCCGGAAAATACATTAGATCCCCTGGAAGCATTTCATCCTTTGGAATCTCATGCACCGGAAATCCCGGTTCAATCCTGGCATCCCGAAAGGTAAGGATCCCGTTTAAAAGATAGCTTTCTGAGGTCAGCCCGGAACAATCGATGCCTGCGGTGGACCTTCCGCCCCAGCGGTACTGGATCCCCAGATACTGCTTTGCCGTCTCTACCACTGACTTACGGAATAACGCCTCATCCACAATCTCCTTTTGCGGAAGCTCCCCCGTCCACAGTCCGGACTGTGAAAATTCCTTTGCTCTTAAAAACTGGTTCCTTATATAGCCTACCCGTCCATCCAAAAGCTCCACCTTGGCCCAGCCCTCTTTTTCCGAGTCAAAGGAAAGCACCTTTATAACTGAGCCCCGGAAAAGGCTTAAAAGGCGCACCCCCTGAACCTTTGGAAGAGAAACAATGTCCACGTAGACTCCATCCGTAACCATAAGCCCGCCCTCTTCCCAGCTTTTCAGTTCCTCAAGACTCACCGTTTCCATATCCTCTTTCCTGATAAAGCCGGAATAGCCATAAAAGGTCCGCACCGGATAAAATCCCTGCTCCTCCGGCCCGGTTATCAAGAGCCCCATACCATACAGCCCTTCGTCCGAAATAGCTGACACCCATTCTCCTAAGCTGTTCTCTTTTATCTCCGACCGTCCTTCCCAAATGGTGGCAACCGGTACATTTACAATTCCATAAGATTCCATCGTCATCTCCTCCTGTCCTCCTTGTTATATTCCTTCCGGTACTTTATGGACCGTTGCAGTGCATTCCAAACAGTTTTGGAAACCGGTCACACCTGTAAGCCTGCTGATAGGTACCGTATTTTTCATTATTATATGGTCAGATATGTGGAATGTCAATGATACGGAACAAGGGGTGCCCCAAAATATAAAAAAATCCGGAAGAAACCCCAAAATGAGCATTTCTTCCGGATAACGCCTTATTTAATCTCTGTACAATTTTTTATATTCTTCCGCTTCCTTCCGGTTTGCCAGCACGAAATGCTCCGGCCTTATCTCCCTCCAGGAAGGCTTTTCCCATGAGTAATCGTGCATAGAAGGGTCATAGACCAGAAGCTTTTTCTCCTTCTCATGATTCGGGTCAGGCATGGGGATTGCAGAAAGCAGTGCCCTGGTGTAAGGATGGAGGGCATGGGTGATCAGCTCCTCCGTTTCCGCCATTTCCACAATCTCACCTTTGCGGATCACTGCGATCCGGTCCGTGATAAACCTCATGACAGATAAGTCATGCGCAATGAAAAGATAGGTGATCTGCCGTTTTTTCTTCATATCTCCAAGGAGATTTAAAACCTGGGCCCGGACGGATACATCTAAAGCAGAAATCGGTTCGTCGGCAATGATAAAATCCGGGTTCATGATAAGGGATCTGGCAATTCCGATTCTCTGCCTCTGGCCACCGGAAAACTCATGGGGGAAACGGCTTGCAAATTCCGGAAGTAGTCCAACATCAAGAAGAGCCTGGTCTACCCGTTCTTTCCGTTCCCTATCCCCTAATCCTTTTTCCATGTTCATCAGTCCCTCGCTGATGATATAATCCACCTTTGCCCTTTCATTTAAGGAAGCCTGTGGATCCTGAAAGATCATCTGTATTTCCTTAATGACCTTCCGGTCCAGCTCTAACCGTATCTTCCCGTTGATCTTATCGCCTTTATAAAGGATATCTCCTCCCGAGCTAGGTACTATCCTCATGATCGCCCGGCCAATGGTGGTTTTCCCTGATCCGGATTCCCCCACCAGCCCAAAGGTTTCGCCTTTATATATTTTAAAGTTCACCTTTTTCACCGCTTCATATTTCTTTCTGCGCTCTCCAAAGGTCACATCTAAATCCCTTACATCCAATAGCACTTCACGTTCCATTAAAACAGACCTCCGTTTCTGATTTTGCTGACCACAGGCGGCGGGTCTGCTTTAGGCGCCCCGGGATCTAACAACCAGGTTTTCGCCTTGTGGGTCGGGGATACTTGAAAATAAGGGGGCCTCTTCACAAAATCAATCTTAAGGGCCTGAGCATTACGCGGGGCAAAAGCATCCCCTTTTATCTCCGCATAAAGATTGGGAGGAGTTCCCGGAATGGAAAACAGATCCGTCCCCTTTACTCCCACCTGAGGCAGGGAAGAAAGCAATGCCCAGGTATAAGGATGCCTTGCATCATAGAAAATATCTTCGCAGGTGCCGATCTCCACAATATCCCCTGCATACATAACAGCCACCCGGTCCGCAATATTGGCCACCACACCCAGGTCATGGGTGATCAGGATCACCGAAAGTCTGTATTTATGGCGCAGCTCCTTTAAGAGATCCAGGATCTGAGCCTGTATAGTCACATCAAGGGCCGTGGTAGGCTCGTCACAAATGAGGATCTGGGGATTGCAGGCAATGGCAATGGCGATCACCACCCGCTGGCGCATGCCGCCGGAAAATTCGTGAGGATACTGGTCAAACCTTTTTTCCGGGTCCTGGATCCCCACATCTGCCAAATATTTCAGGGTCCGCTTCTTTGCCTCCGAACGTCCCACACTCTGGTGAAGCAGCACGGCCTCCATGATCTGAACCCCAATGGTCTTTAAGGGATTTAAGCTGGTCATGGGATCCTGCATGATCATTGCAATCTCATGACCCCGTATCCTCAGCCAGTCCTTTTCCCTCTTTACGGCGGTCAGCTCCACTTCCTTCCTGTCATCAGCCCCGTAATAAACAGCCTTTCCTCCATCCACGTACCCGTTTCTCTCCAAAAGCCCCATAAAGGATTTGGTGAAAACAGACTTTCCGCTTCCCGATTCCCCTACAATGGACAGAATTTCTCCCTTATATAAATCCAGGGAAATCCCACGTATGGCATGAAGGATTTTTCCCCTCAGTTCAAATTTAATATCCAGATCGTTTACCTCTAAAATCTTTTCCTGGTTCATACTGCCCCTCCTTATACGTGATTCTTTGGATCAGCGGCATCTGAAAATGCATTGCCGATGATATAAAACGATATGGTGACAAAGGAAAGAATGATCGTTGGGTAAACCAGCTGGTAGCGCAAAGCCGGGCTGGTGATTAAGGCCCGTCCTTCGTTGATTAAATTGCCTAAGCTTGGAATATTTACCGGAAGTCCCAAACCGATATAAGTAATAAATACCTCATTGCCGATGGCCGCCGGAATGGTAAGTGCCATGCGCAGCATAATGACCGACACCAGATAAGGAAGGAGATTCTTTACAATGATCCTGCTGACCGGTGTCCCCAGACAGCGGCTGGCGACATTATAATCCCTGTCCCTGATAATGAGAATCTGGTTCCTGATAAACCTGGCCATCTGAATCCATCCGGTCAGGCACATGGCAAATACCAGAGTTTTCACACTGGGCTTTAAAATATAGGAAATGAGGATCAAAATAATGGTATTTGGAATATTGTCAATGATATTGTAAATTTCTGTAAGGATGAAATCCGCCTTTCTCACATATCCCCAGATCACCCCAACGCTTATGCCGATGACCGCTTCCGCAAGGGCCACGGACAGTCCGATGATCAAAGAAGTCCTGGTTCCTGCCCAGATCCTTGCCCATAAATCCTGTCCAATGGAATTGGTCCCCAGAATAAATTCTTTTCCAGGTGGAATGTTGCGAAACTGCATCCCGTTTGCATCGTTGATGATCATGTTAGGATCATACTGCCCCGGCAGATAGGGCTGCATAAAGGTAAATGCCAGAAGAAGGATCAAAAGCACCAAAAGTACAAAAGCTCCCCGGTTCTTTAAAAAGGCGTGGAAGGTGCTGTACCAGTAGGAATAATTGCTGTACCCTGTCTTCTCCGCTTCCTCCTGGTTAAAGCCTACAAAGGAAAACAGTTCCGCTTCCTCCATATTTTCCATAAATTCCGCTTCCTTTGTATGGCGGTAAGAAAATTGCTTCATCATCTGCCACCTTCTTTCTTTCCCAGACTAATTCTTGGATCCAGCATTACCATCAGCAAATCACCCAGCAAAAGCCCCAGAACGCCTACACAGGCATAGAGCAAAACAATGCCCTGGACCATGGTATTATCATGCTTTTTGATCACCGCAACAAGAAGCCCTCCCATACCCGGGATGCTGTACAGGGATTCAATATAAATGGAGCCGATCACCGTGTTTAAAAATGCGGTGGGAATATACTGGGCCAAAGGAACAAAGGCATTACGGAAGATATGTTTGAACATGACTCCCCCCTCTGACATCCCCTTTGCCTTGGCTAACTTCACATAATCCTTATTGCTTTCATCCACCATGTACCGCCTCAGCCACATGCCGTAAAAAGCAATGTTTCCAAGGGACATGGACACAACCGGAAGAACCCAGTATTTGGGATCTTCGATCTGGAAGAGCAATCCCACTCCCATCAGCCTGGTTCCGTAAAGCTGGATATAGAGAAAATAAACGGCTGCCGGAACTGCCTGGATACAGACAATGAACAAGGTTCCGATTCTGTCGAACCACCTGTATTTATACCGCGCCATCAAGGCCCCAATGGGAAGCCCTACAAGAAGAGATACTGCCATAGACCAGACACCCAATTTCACAGAAACAGGGACCTTGTCCGCCAGAATATCAGATACGGGAACATTCGAACGATAGATCCTGGACACGCCTAAATCCCCGTGGAGAAGGTCTTTAAAGAAATGGATCACCTGGACCGGAAGAGGATCCGTAAGACCCATTTCCTTTAAGCCCACTTGGATCTGCTGAGGCGTCATCTTGTCAAAATTCTGGAAATATCCCTCAATGGGCATCAGGCGAAGCAAACAGAACACCGCGGTCAGAATGATGATCAGCGTAAGAAATGAACGTGCGATTCTTTTACCTAAATACTTTAACATCAGTTTCTCGGCTCCTTTGTGTTTTCTTTTAAAAATACTCTCGGAACAAGACGTGTCCTCCGGCACATCCTTTTCAGACGGTATTTTTCCGCCGGACCATAAGCTTTACCGCCAATGGCCCGGCGTATATACCTGCCGTTTATTTCTCGTTCGCTTCCCTGTTGGCCTTAAACTCATCCATGGAAATGTAATGGTCCTGAAGATGCTGACCCTTATATTTTAAGTTTGACACACCAAAGGGCGCATACTGGCCTTCAAATACATCCAGTTTGTCAGCTACATACCTGCTCACTGAAATACTAAGGGGCAGAACAAATGCATGGTTGATCAGGCTGGCTTCCGCTTTGGCAAATGCCTCATAACGGATATTGATATCTACCTTTATATCCTTGGCTGCCTCCACCAGAGAAAAGTACTCCACTGCCGCATCTGCGGAAGGGGTTCCTTCTTCAATGGCCTTTGCAATATTTCCATACTTATATCCAAGATCATATCCTTCCTCGCCCTTTGACTGGTAGAACGGGTCGGTCCAGGTTTCCGGGTCCGCATAATCAGCGCCCCAGTTACATTTCATCAATGCAAACTTGCCGTTTCGGCGCACTTCCGTTAAGAATCCATCCGCAGGGCCGGCCTCCACAATGATATCAATGAAATCCGTGCCAAGCAGACTTTCCATCTGCTGCTCCACTACCTGACATTCCTTATCCCAGTTGATTTCAGAAGGATTATAAGGCATAAGAACCTTTATAGGGAACGTAACACCTTCAGCAGTCAGCTCTTCCTTTGCCAGATCACGGTATTCTTTTGCTTTTGTCTCATCAAAGGTTTGATTTAAGGACTCCATATCGCCGACCGTTGTATAATCCGCCCCATCCGCATTGAATGTAAAATTGGGCGGTGTAATGGAGTTGATTACAAAATCGTCAGGAGTACCCGGTTCCAGAACAGATACCTCTTTTGTTTTATTTAAACCTGCAAACAATGCCTTGCGGAAATTTTCATTATTTACAGCTTTTTTCCAGTTATCCGGCTCATACTGAGCATCAAACTGCGGGTTAAAATTAAAGCAGTAGAAATAAGAATAGCTGGTCTTTGGCCGCTCACGGCTGATCAAATTCTTAGTATCCTCTCCTTTTAACCAATCATCCAGGATATCAGAGGAGATTTCTGCATAATCAACCTCTCCGCGTTTTACCATCTCAGGCCCAATGGTATTGTATTCTGCATTATAAATCCTCTGGATTTCATCGAGATAAACGATATTTGCATCATAATTTAAAGAGTTCTTCTTATAGACCTGTTTTTCCTGGGGAGAAAATTCTTCCAGATAGAAAGCACCGTTGTAATACATCTTATCTGCACCTGTACCAAAATCTTTTCCCAATTCCGTAAGCTGCGGACCGTAAGCCGGCATATATACTACATAGGCCAGGGAGGAAAGAAAATATGGAACCTCTTTTTCTAAAGTATAAGTAAGGGTATGGTCATCAACTACCTTTACTCCTACCTCTGAAAAATCAATAGGATCCCAGACCTTCCCGTCCTTATCTGCCCCGCCTTTATATGCCAATCCATTATAATATTTCTCCGCATTCGCTATCACTCCAAAGAGGTTCTGTACGTTTGCACTTTCATACTCAGGGGTCAGCTCATATTTCATGGCATCAACAAAATCCTGGGCCGTCACGTCTGCAACCTCGGCCCCGGTATTGTCCACCCACTTGGCCTCACGTAACTTAAAGGTCCATGTCAAAGAAGCTTCATCATAACTCCATTCCGTAGAAAGTCCGGGTTTAATCTGCCCCTTATTATCATATTCAATTAAGGTGTCAACGCAGTTTGCCGCAGGTCTTTGGTCTTCCGTTGATGCGGAAACAAGATAATTTAAAGTTGTAACCTCTGAACCATATAACCTGGTATACACAGCCGCCTTTCCGCTCTCTGCCGCCCCACTTTCATTCCCTGCCGCCTGGGAACCATCTCCTGTGTTCTTTTTCCCGCCACAGCCGCTTAGTGCCGTGGAAGCAGCAAGAACTGCACATAACATCGCAGCCATTAATCTTCTTTTCTTCATAAATTCTCCTCCATTTTCCTAATATTTCTAACCCAAACGGGATTAGTATCTTTTCATTACATCAGTCACAGAATGCCGCCACTTTGCTGATTCCCATTCCAGGATCCTCATTCATAACAATCTTAGGTCCGTCAAAAACAGGTCCTCCTATGTACGGATCTTCCCTGCAGAGAGACGGTCCATCTAAATCCGCCCGGGTAATGATCCCTTTTCCGGCCGCCAGATGAGCTGCCGCGCTCACGGCAATCTTACTTTCCAGCATACAGCCGATCATGCACTCCATCCCAAAGCTTTCCGCAATGGCACAGATCTTTAAGGCCTCATGGATACCCCCGGTCTTCATAAGCTTGATATTAATAAGATCCGCCGCCCGTTCCCTGATAATCCTTATGGCATCCTCCGGTGAAAATACGCTCTCGTCCGCCAGGATGGGCGTATATACCTGGCTGGTCACAAACTTCATCCCCTCAAAGTCATGGGCATTTACCGGCTGTTCTACCAGATCCATGCCAATTCCCATATCTTCCAGCGTCCTTATGATCCTGACTGCATCCTTGGCAGACCAGCCCTGATTTGCATCAATACGCAGCTTGATATCCGGCCCCACTGCATGACGAATCGCCTGAATCCGCTCCACATCCTTACTGCTCTCTTTTCCCACTTTGATTTTCAGGATACGAAAGCCCTGGGAAACCGCCTTTAGGCTGTCTGCCACCATCTCTTCAACACCATTGACGCTGATGGTCAGATCTGTTTCGATCTCCGCTCGTCCGCCTCCCAGAATCTTATATAAGGGTTTCCTGCAGGACTTTGCAAAAAGGTCATAAACAGCCATGTCCACCGCGGCCTTAGCAGAACTATTCTTTAAGATGCAGCCATGAAGCTTTTTCATGATTCCATCCAGGTTCTCAATCTCCATGCCAATTATGGCCGGGGCAATGAATTCCTCAATGGCGGAAAGAATGGAGCCATGGGTATCCCCTGTGATCACGGCAGTAGGAGGTGCCTCACCGAACCCAGTCTGACCGTCATACGTTGTGATCCTCACCACAATATCATTCACGCTGTCAACCGTTCTTAAAGCCGTTTTAAACGGTGTTACAAGAGGAATATTGACCTTTGCTGTTTCTATCTTTACAATCTTCATTCATTTTCCCTCAATTTCCTAAATCTCTTTATTGACCTGCTTGAATAAATCCAGGGAAATCTCAGCCATGATCCTTTCAAAGGCAGGAGTATCCGTTTCATTTCCACAAAAGCAGATCAAAAACGGCTCCATTCCATAAACAATCCCCACGTCATGAGTGATCCCCGTATCTTCCCCGGTCTTGTGGGCGATCTCCGGACTATCCGAAAGAGCTTGCAGATAAAATGGAATCTTACTGCATAGCTGCTGATTTTTTAGAATTGAAATCATTGTTTCACTGGACTGTCGGTCTATCAGAATTCCGTCATACATCATTTTCAGAAGCCTGCCTGTTTCATAGGCAGTTATGTAGTTCTGGATTCCCTGAGCTGATCTTTCCATATCATACATTTTTCTCTGGAGAAGCGTCTGCCTGAACCCAAGCCCCCGGATCGATTCGTTGATCTCATCCATTCCAAGAATATCAATCAAAACATTGGTAGCCGTATTATCACTGAAAATGATCATTAAGGTGATCAGATCCATACCTGTTACCAGAATTCCATCATGAAGATAAGTAAGAGCACCGCAGGAAGGAACACAGTCCTCCCGTTTCACGGCAAACAGCTCATCCATCTGGAAGGTCCCCTTTTTTTCCTTTTCAAATGCAGCTGCCATAACAAACAGCTTGATAACGCTGGCTGCCATCATGGGTTTTTGTTCGTGATGAGCGAACCCGTCTCCTGTTTTCAAATTTTCATAGAAAAAACCGATTTTTCCAGGAAGCTGTTCCAGCTTCTTTATTATTTCATCTTTCATACCTATGGATAAACTCCCTGCCGGCCAAATCTGACAGCCTGATATAAAAAAAGAGGCACTGCACCTATTGTCTACAGCTACCTCATCGCACCTGATTCTATCTTCCCCAAAGCCCTAAGTTTAGTATAATAAATTCTGAAAAAAAATCAAGCTATAATTTGTATAAATACGGACTTCCTGTTAAATCCCTAAAACAGATATGAAAAAAGAACAGTTTTCAAAATTTAAAAAAACTGTTCTTTTCATGCGCCGGACAAGATTTGAACTCGCGGCCTTCTGGTCCGTAGCCAGACGCTCTATCCAGCTGAGCTACCGGCGCATTTTATGATACATGGTTAATATACACCTATTTGCTAAATTTGTAAAGTGATGAATTGCCTTTTAATACGAAAAAAGCACCCTTTACAGGATGCCTTTTTTATAACCCTTGTCAAACAAAGGTTTTCTGTACGTGCGTGAGAAGATTCGAACTCCCGACACCTTGGTCTGTAGGTAGCAGATATTCTTTAAATTCCGACAAATAATTCTGAAAGAATTCAGCATCCTCCCCACTAACTTCTCCAAGCCATGTAAACATCATTAAAATTTCAAGAGACTTCTTTTTCCTAGCAGCAGCTTAATTTACATTATACTTGATATATGTATCATTAAGCCATGGGGTAATCTTCTTAGAAATTTGAGGAAAACCAAAGTACTCATAATATCTTTTTGTAACTACAGCGTGATATTCTTTTATAAACTGGTATAACCTCTCTGTTTCGTCTTTTAAATAAGGACGTTTCTTTATCAACTCAGCATAGAAATTATAGGATTAATTTATAATTAAAAATTTCGAACATTCCAATTTTCTTAGTACCTATAAAAATACACTTTACAGATTGATTCTACAACATTTCTTGTGGAATATCGGAGTTATCAGGATATCCTGCGGTATACTATATAGATTCAAGCTAATTTTTAATATTTTGGAGAATAAATGGATTATGGTGTTTTAATGAAATATGGCGGACCCGGAATACCGGATACCCGCCTATATCATTGACTTTCTATCTCAACTGCTTAAACCAGTTATTGCGCAAGATTATTGAGATAGATTATTATCTACACTATGATGTTATGAACATGTAAGATTAGCATATAATAGTATTAATAAGGTCATTTGAGGGAATCCATGATCATACACGTTGTTCAACCCGGTGAAACCATCAACTCAATATCAGAATATTACAAAATCCCAGTTGACAGATTAATATTGGAAAACGGAATTACAAACCCTGGCAATTTAGCAATCGGTCAAACCATTGTGATTGTACAACCGGAAACAATCTACGTCGTCCAGGCCGGCGATACTTTGGAGAGTATTGCGGAGCAGCATGGTACTACGACAATGGAATTATTAAGAAATAATCCCTATCTTTCCGATAGGGAATTTATGTACGTCGGTGAAACCATAGTTATAAGCTATCAAACTAATAAAACAAGAACAATTGCCACTAGTGGCTATATCTTTCCTTATATAGATAAATCTGTTTTAATAAAAACACTTCCTTTTTTATCTTATCTGACCATATTTAATTATAGGGCTACAAGTGAAGGAGAAATTGTCTCCAGTGATGACGACACTGAACTAATCCAGCTGGCTAAAACTTATGGTACTGCACCCATGATGTTTGTTACCACTATGACGGGAGAGGGAATAATTAACCGTGAAGTGTCCTTTGTAATTTTAAGTAATCCTTCTGTGCAGGAGCGCCTGATTGATAATGCTCTTCAAATACTGAAAATGAAAGGTTTTTATGGTATAAACATATATACTGAATCCATTAACTATGATAACCTGAATATCTTTGCAGATTTTTTGGAAAGGGCCGCTGCAAGATTTCATTCAGAAGGTTTCAGGGTAGTAATTACCATAACGCCTGCTACAAATATTAATACCCCTAACATTAGTTTTGAAAAAATAGACTATTCAAAATTAGCTGAATATGTAGATGGAATCATATTTTCTTCTTATGATTGGTCAAGGTCTTACAGTTATCCAAACGCAATTTTTCCGGTTAATGTCTTAAGAGAGTTGTTAAATTACATGGTTAGTATTATTCCACCTGAAAAAATTTTTCTAGGAGTTACTGCTCTAGGTTATGATTGGACCCTTCCCTATGTTCCCGGTGCCACAGAAGCTACTATAATATCTTATAACAGTGCAGTACAAATTGCAGCGGAAAATGGTATACCAATACAATTTAATGAAGCAGCACAGTCACCCTATTTCTACTATATGGATAGTGATGGGATTCTGCATGTAGTATGGACTAAAGATGCAAGAAGCTTTGACGCAAGAGCTGATCTGGTAGAAGAATATGGTCTCCAAGGCTTATCTTTTTGGACTGTTATGAAATTCGATGCACAAATGTGGTTTGTTATTAATACTAAATATTACATCCAGAAGTTTTAAATGTCCATCACATTCAACCTTTTTAGAGAATTTGAAATCTAAACAAGATTTGTATGTCCTATATGTGGATATAATAATGCCAATGCTAGAAGGATTAAAAAATCTATGCTAATGGTAGATTGCAAAGTATTATTTATAGGCGGGCCCGGGGAACCGGTTACCCGCCATTTAATATTAGCAACACTTACCTATACATTTTATCTCTTAAGCTAATCCCCCTCACAGCCCCGGCACTATCCCTGCTAAAAAAGGCCTTGGATCAGGGCTTGTGTCAAAATGAATTATATTGAATATTATTATATTGTAAGTAAATATTTTAGGGGGCACAATATTATTATGAATATACAGGGAAAAGTTTTAGAAGAATTAAAAGAAGAAGTGTTAGAATCTATAGAAGGAAAATCAGATGATGAAAAAAGGGAAATACTGAGAAAAAAATTTGATATTGATTGGGACATTCCTAGGTGTGGTGATCATAGACCATGTAAACTATGGTATGCTCAAGTTTTCACTTATTGCAGCACAATGGAATTAGAAAGAGAATTAAATTTTTTCTTGTTCTTAATCAACCTTTTTGGTCACATTTTTGGTTTTTGTTTCAACCAAGAGGATACAGTTTTTTTAGGCTGTACATGCCCTTGTGGTAATAAACAAATAATTCTTTATTATACAATTGTATTTAGGGATTAATAATCTTACTGTCTATTGATGGTGTTTGAGGTTTCCCCGGTTCATTTGCCGGGGGAATTCTTTTGTTTTATGGAGTAAAAGTTGAATTGTAATCAAGTTCATTTACCGCAGGCAGATTGCAAAGAGCTTTTTAAAGCGGGCCCGGAATACCGAAGCCCGCTCATATCAAAGACTAACTATCATACTCTTCGTAATCTTCATACTCATCATACTTTTCACGTTCGTCACATTCATTTTCTTTCCGTCTGCATTTTCTGCAGCCGTCTTTAAAACCTCTCCAGTAAGCTTCTTTTAATGCTTTTTCGAACCATTCGCATTCATGTTTCTTTTCGCATTCACGTTTCTTTTCGCATTCGCATTCACGTTTCTTTTCGCATTCACATTCGCGTTTCTTTTCGCATTCACATTCGCGTTTGGGTTCGCACTTTTCAAAACATTCGCATCTACATTTAAAAGTATCTCTACTCATATACTTTGACTCCTTTCATGCCGTACTTACTATATTATATGGGACAAGTAGACAAGGTGTGAATATTGAGAATGGGCAGAAAATGGACCCCAGACCGGATCATTGGTTAAATTAGGAGTGATATATTACAATAAACGCTTTGAACAATATATTGTATGCAGCAATTTAAAATACAGGATACTGCAGCGCACCGTCCAGATCCGGCGTGAGCATCACCGGATCCGTGGCCATCTTGCCTTCATGGTCCACAGGTAATACCACTTGCCGTCAGACGCCTGCTGGCCCTTTACCATGGCCCCTGGACAAACCTGTGACCGCGTAGAGCCACCATAAGCCACCCAGGGTAAAACTGTCAAGCGCTTCACATTAGAGCAAACAGAAGCCTTTTTAAGCACATTTAAACAATGGTGTAACAATACAGAAGAAAGCTCATGACCGAATAGTTGATACAGGAAAAGAATATCACATCGATGCCTATTCAGAGCATAAGGATATACAAACACAATTTAAAGTATTCTTCAACCTGGCACTCTTCTGCGGCCTGCGCCGGGGCGAATTAGTCGCTCTGGAATGGAGTGATTTTGACTTTGATCAGAATACAGTATCTATTAGCAAAAGCACAAGCATAATAGACGGACAACTGTTTACCAAACCTCCTAAAACAGAATCTTCCAACCGGCTAATATCTGTACCGGCTTCTATCATGGCCCAGGTGAAACTATATCGAGAAGAACAGCTGGAATACCGTATGAACATTGGCAGTGCTTGGGAAGACGGCAATCACTTATTTACTCAATGGAATGGCCGACAAATGTATCCAAGCACTCCATATGGCATGTTTAAGAAAATTATTCGGTGGCATAATGAATCAGTTACCAAGGAAGAATATAAACTTCCGGAAATACCCTTGCACGGCTTAAGGCACACTTCAGCTACGTTACTTATTTCCCAGAACGTAGATATCCGGACCGTATCTGGAAGGCTGGGTCATGCACAGACAAGCACTACTACCGACATATACAGCCACTTCTTACAAAAGGCCGATGAAGCAGCATCTAATACCTTGGAAAATCTATTCCATATAAAAGTAAAATAAAAACGTTAGTCAAATGTTAGTCAAGTACGAAAAAGGCACCCTTTACAGGATGCCTTAAATTTTGAGAACCCTTGTAAAACAAAGGTTTTCTGTACGTGCGTGAGAAGATTCGAACTCCCGACACCTTGGTCCGTAGCCAAGTGCTCTATCCAGCTGAGCTACACACACATATTCACTTTTTTACCTTTTCAGGCAAATGCCGGCGACCGGAATCGAACCGGTACGGGAGGTAAGTCCCGCAGGATTTTAAGTCCTGTGCGTCTGCCTGTTCCGCCACGCCGGCATTCTCATGATTTCTCATGGAAATGGGACCTATAGGGCTCGAACCTATGACCCTCTGCTTGTAAGGCAGATGCTCTCCCAGCTGAGCTAAGATCCCATACACGATGCAGTAAATATTATACAACTTACTTGCTGGTTTGTAAAGCCTGTACTTTTTGTACAGAACGACCCGGATGGGATTCGAACCCACGACCTCCGCCGTGACAGGGCGGCGCTCTAACCAGCTGAGCCACCAGGCCAGATTATCTAATATTTAGTTCAGTGTCAGTGGACCTTCGGGGACTCGAACCCAGGACCGACCGGTTATGAGCCGGTTGCTCTAACCAACTGAGCTAAAGGTCCTAAACATTATAATCTTCAGATATATTAAACTTTCTTAAAGCCGATGATCGGACTCGAACCGATAACCTGCTGATTACAAATCAGCTGCTCTGCCAATTGAGCCACATCGGCATTAAATGACCCCAACGAGATTCGAACTCGTGTTACCGCCGTGAAAGGGCGATGTCTTAACCGCTTGACCATGGGGCCAAAGCTCCCCGAGTAGGACTTGAACCTACGACCCAACGGTTAACAGCCGTTTGCTCTACCAACTGAGCTATCGAGGATTACTGAGGCATATACCCTCAAAACCACACATTGTTATATATCTAT
>NZ_BAAJYQ010000020.1:0-807144 GCF_057543815.1 Lacrimispora sp. YZC11
TTTTATTAGAATTTTCAGGGTTTTACATACTGTTCAATCTTCTGTTTTCAAAGTGCTTTGTGTTGTTCTTTCTTTACAGCAACTCATTTATCTTATCACAGCGTTTCTGTTCTGTCAACACTTTTTTAATTTTCTTTTTTCACTGCTTTTCGGCAACTGGTATATAGTATCACATCTTTATTACCATGTCAACTACTTTTTTCACTGCCCAGAAGTAAAAAATAATCATTTGGAAATGAGCGGAGAAAGAGGGATTTGAACCCTCGCGCCGGTTACCCGACCTACACCCTTAGCAGGGGCGCCTCTTCGGCCTCTTGAGTATTTCTCCGTAGTTCATATTTTCCATATGATGGGTCTCTCAAAGAAAATCTTTTCGAGACGCATTGACAATTATACAAGATATATTTCGACTTGTCAACCTATTTTTTGATTTATTTCTTCCTGTATTTTGTCGTGTACCATTTCCGCAATCTGGATGGTTTTCATGTTCTGATAATCCTCCGCATAAAGCGGCTTTAAGAAGCAAACCTGTACGGTCTGTTTCCTGGATGAATTCTCATCAAAGGGTTTAAAACAGTCGATCAGCGCCACCGGCACAATGGGACATTTGGCATTTACAGCACTTTTAAAGGTTCCTCCCTTAAATGCCAGGAGTTTATTTCCCTCACGGCTGCGGGTCCCCTCTGGGAAGATTGCAAAATTCTTTCCCATTTTTACCTTTTCCGCCATCTTAGTTATGATTTCCATAGAAGCCCTGATGTCCTGACGGTCAATGGAAAAACCATCCAGGGCTTTGATTACCTGTTTAACTAAAATAATCTTGGCGGCTTCTTTCTTTACTACCACACTAAAAGGGTTGGGGCAGGCTTCCATAAGAGCCAGCACGTCAAACAATCCCTGATGGTTAGGAAACAGGATGAAGCCATTATCAGAAGGCAGATTCTCAATTCCCTGAACTTCTACCTTAATGCGCCCTGTTCTGTTTACTGTTTTCACGACATGGCGGAGGTAATCATAGCGCTCCTCATCGGTATGAGTATCTTTCGGAAGTCCCATCCTCCATATGCGGTAAAACCATACGGGGACACGAAAAAGATTTCTTATTACCATATAAAAGATACGATTCATTTTTCTTTAATCCTCCCTGTATCTTTCTATGGCTGTTTCATATAAATTGTTTCCTTTGCTGTCTATGACAACCACCACTGGAAAGTCTTTGATTTCCAGACGCCTTATGGCCTCTGTTCCTAAATCTTCATAAGCAATTACTTCAGAGGCAAGGATACATTTAGAAAGAAGAGCTCCAGCCCCTCCCACCGCCGCAAAATAAATGGATTCGTTTCTTACGATGGCTTCAATGACTTCTTTGCTTCTTTTCCCTTTTCCTATCATTCCCCCCATTCCCATATCAAGAAGAAGGGGAGTGTACTTATCCATGCGGCTGGCTGTGGTCGGTCCTGCGGAACCGATGGGGCGTCCTTCCCTGGCCGGGGATGGTCCCATGTAATAGATCATGTTTCCTTCTATATCAAAGGGAAGACTTCCCTTTTGATCCAAAGCTTCTTTCATTCTTTTATGAGCGGCATCCCGGGCAGTATAAATGGTCCCGGTCAGATAAACGTAATCCCCTGCATTTAAGCCTTTTGCATCTTCCCTGCTGATCGGTACCTTTATGTGATGATCCATGGTTTCCTCCATTCTATGCTCAATCATTATAAGACTCTGTGTGCATGTCTGTTTACATGACAGCAGATATTGACTGCTACGGGCAGTCCGGCTATGTGGGTAGGATAGGTTTCAATGTTTACAGCCAGAGCGGTAATCCTTCCCCCCAGACCCCCGGGTCCGATTCCAAGCTTGTTGATCTTTTCAAGCATCTCTGATTCCAGTTCCTTCACATACGGAACCCGGGACCGATTCTCAACATCCCTGGTCAAAGCCTGCTTTGCTAACTGAGCACATTTTTCAAAGGTTCCGCCGATTCCCACTCCGACAACCATAGGAGGGCATGCATTTGGTCCGGCTTCCTTAACGGCAGATAATATGGAATCCTTGATTCCTTCCAAGCCATCCGCAGGCTTTAACATGAATATGCGGCTCATGTTTTCACTTCCAAACCCTTTGGGAGCAACTGTAATATCAATCCTATCTCCGTCCACTATTTCATAATGGATGACAGCAGGAGTATTATCCTTTGTGTTCACACGCTCTACCGGCTCCACGACAGATTTTCTTAAGTATCCTTCTCCATATCCTTCTCTTACTCCCTGATTTATAGCATCGGTAAGATTACCGCCTTCTATATGTACATCCTGCCCTATCTTTACAAAAATCACTGCCATTCCAGTATCCTGGCAAATGGGAATCATATCTTCTCCCGCAATTTTTAAGTTTTCCTTCAGCTGGCAGAGCACCTGTCTGCCAAGGGGTGATGTTTCTTCATCCACTGCCTTAAGAAATATCCTTTCCATATCACTTGAGAGCACATGGTTGGCTTCTATACACATTTCTTTCACGTTCTTCGTTATTTCTTCAATTCTAACCGTTCTTATCATATAACCCTCCATACATGCAGGCCCTTTGTTTTATTTCATCATAAATGATTCTTATTGTGAAATCAAGTTCAAACACAAAATAAGGCAGGGAATGTTTTATTTATCATTCCCTGCCTTATTTAAAGGAAAACCGGTTCACTTTAAATTCACCCAAAAGCTATTTGTTATTATTAAAAACTCATGTCTTAGAATCAAGGCGGTTCCGGATCAGCTTTTCCTGAATATCTTTTATCGTGATCTCTTCCATTCTTTTTCTGCAAAGCTCGTTTAAATCCCCATAGATTTCATCCATGACCCCTGACATTCCAGAGGCAATCATACAGGGGGTATCTACATTTCCGGATTTCCAGGAAGAAGATACAAAGGTAACTTCCAAAGCTTCACAAATGCTTCTTAAATTAACTTCGGAGGAATCTTTTGCAATATGATAGCCGCCCTCCAGCCCTTCCTTTGTTGTGATAATTCCGGCTTTTTTTAATTTTGCCATCACTTTTCTTACCCGGGCAGGATTGGTGCATACATTGGAAGCCAGTTCTTCACTGGAAATGGTGGTCTTCCTCTGATTTAAATAAACTATTCCATGAACCGCTACTGCAAACTCACTTGTCATACGAATCCCCTATTTCATGGGCTTAATTTTCTTAGTGAAGTCAAATGTAGTGCGGACTGAACTTAGAAAATCAGCCGTTCGATGAGCCGTTAAGCAAATCGAACCTCCTTGATCTGTAATTGATATAGTTTCAGTTTATATTTTATCAATTTGACGGATCAATGTCAAGCGGACTTCCCTTACTTCATGGAATTCAGCGGTTTTTGGATAATCCAATTTTTACTGTCAGGTTTTTTAACTCTTTAATCGCCTGGTTTTCATCTTCCCCAGCGACTGTTATTGTCACCCGTTCTTCCTGTTTGACGGCTAATCTCATAATAGCAAGGGGATTTTTTAGGTCCGCTTCCATTTTTTCTTTTATTAATAGGATATGAGAGGTATATTTCTTGGCTTCCGCAGCCATATCTCCTGCCGATCTGGCATGAATCCCCATTGCATCCTGTACTATAAATTCAAACTGCTTCACAAAGCACCTCCTGTTAAGCCAGATCTTCACCACCCGATGCAATCACTTTTTTCATCCATGCATAACTGTCCTTTTTGATTCTTTTCCCTGTTCCTTTTCCATAATCGTCATAATCTACATAAATAAAACCATAACGTTTGCTCATTTCGCAAGAAGAGCAGGAAACAATATCAATGGGCCCCCATGCATAATAACCTCTTAGATCCACCCCGTCACGAATGGCTTCCTTCATCTGCTCAATATGTGCCCGGAGATAATCCACTCTGTAGGAATCATGGATTTCGCCATTTTCTACTTCATCATAGTATCCTACTCCATTTTCCGTTATATAAATCGGCTTTTGGTATCTGTCATAAAATTCATTTAATAAGATCCTGAGCCCAATGGGATCAATGGTCCAGCCCCACGGGTTTGCCGGCAGCTGTTTATTCCTGTATACCTCATTTCCCGTCTCATAGCTTTCCTTTGAACATATCTGGGTATAGTAATAAGAGAATGAGAAAAAGTCAGCCGTATTATTTAAATCCTCTTCATCACCGTCTTCAAATGTAAGCTTAATATTCCAGTCCTCAAAGAAACGGTACGCATAGCCTGGATAAAATCCCCGGAGCAATACATCGGCAAAAAAATACTCCATTTGATTATGCTTCAATGTGGCTAAAACATCCTCGGACTTGCATGTGGCAGCATATTCCGGCCCGCCGCACAGCATCATGCCGATCTGCATTTCAGGATGTTTTTCATGGGCATACTTTGTGGCCCTGGCACATGCCACCATCTCATGATGGACTGCCTGATATTTTGCAGAAAAGAGATCATCAACCGTATCTTCTGCAATTCCAAGGTGATTAAATGACTCATGTCCGATTAAATTAATCTGATTGACAATGATCCAGTACTTTACTTTACCGGCATACCGGTCAAATACTGTTTTGCAATACTTTACAAAAAAATCAATGGTTTCTCTGGAATACCAGCCCTGGTATGCAGTGGTCAGATGAAGAGGCATCTCGTAATGAGAAATAGTGATCATTGGCTCCATGCCGTTTTTAATGATCTCATCAAATAATTTATCATAAAATTCAAGTCCCTTCTCATTTGGCTGCGCATCATCTCCATTTGGAAAGATTCTGGCCCAGTTAATGGAAGTTCTGAATGTTTTAAATCCCAGATCAGCCAGCATTTTTAAATCTTCAGGATAGGTATGGTAAAAATCGATGCCTCTCCTTTTTGGGAAATTTTTATCACTGTTTTCTAAGGCTTCCTCTATATATGCTCTGGTTATTTCCCCGTTGGAACGTTTTTCAATGGGCAGATCCTTTTGAAACTCATTAATATCTGCCAGGCAAAGCCCCTTGCCGTCAGAGTCATAAGCTCCCTCCAGCTGATTTGCCGCAACAGCGCCTCCCCACATGAAATTTGATGGGAAACCATTTGGTACTTTCTTCATGATGTTCTCCTTTCCATCCTGACTTTACTGGTTCATTCTTTATTTTCCAGGCGTGATAAACGCTTTTCCCAATTCTCAAAGATTTTAATCATTTGTTTTGCTATATTGATTTCACTGTATATGGTCATTAACGTATCCTGTGCATGGGCGAAAATCAATGAATACTCCGTTTTTTCTCCTCTGGTCTCTCCCTGGATGGCATCTGTCTGGATCCGATGTGCCTCTGTAATCTTTTTCTGTGCTTCCTTCATCTTTTCATTTGCCAAAATAAAATCCTGATCAGCAATGGCTGTCAATGCTTCCTTGCACAATAAGCGTGCATCTCCCGCATTCATAATAATGCTCATTGCAGATTCTAGTGTTTTTTCATCCATTTTAATCACCCTTCTTATTATTCTATTTCTTTTCCACTGCTTTTTTCTCTGCTTCTGTCTCTTGACTGTCATAGATACGGAAGAATGGATACCATATTACGGTTGAAAGCAAAGCACAGACGGCCATTAAAATAATACCTTTGATACTTCCCGTTGTCAGCCATGTGGAAATGGGGAAAGGACAATACCACATATCAAAAACCCTTGTAGGAATAGGTGCGAATGGAATTACCTTTGTAAAAATCCATACTACCGTAGGAAGTACGATTCCCATCAGCCACATAGGAATCATCATAATCGGATTCCATGCAATACATCCGAATACTACCGGTTCATTAATATTAAAAATTGCAGGTACTAGACAGGCGCGTCCCAATGCCCTCAATTTATTGCTTTTTGCAAATATGAGCATAATAACCAGCGGCAATGTACATCCGATTCCGCCGATCCATAGATAAGCAGAGTATACCGTAGGATCAGTGACCAGATTCAATGTCTCATGGGTAGCTGTTCCGGCCGCTACCATACTTACATTAGCAGTAATAGCCATGAGCATCGCCGGTTTATAGACCGGTGTAAGAACCCAGCTTGAAATTCCAAGTGAATATAAAAAACAAACAAGAAAAAGGGAAAGAGCAAATCCCCAGGGGGTCTGCATAACATTGGAAATCGGCATAAATAGCGCCAGAAGAAGATTATAAATATCAATTCCAAGCAAATCTACCAAAATCCAAAGAGTACAAACAACGATACCCGCCGGCAGCATGGAATCAAACCATGCCCTTACAAAGTCTGGGATCACGGAAGTCTCCTTAAAAAATGAGAACTTTCCGAAAATCCCCATAATAAAACCTGAGAACACACCTGCGGTAATTGCAACAAACATGCCTCCGGCTCCTAAGGATGCATGCTGGAATCCTGGCACACCATCTTTGATCACCTGGGGAGATATAATAATTAAAAATGCCACCACACCGGAAAGTGCCGCAATGATCCTTTGTTTGCGCAGGCGCTTTTTTTCCATTAAATTAAACGGTATCAAAAATGCAATGAACAATGATAACAATCCCATTGTCCAGCCAAAGGGAGTCCAGAAATTAGGCCACCATTGCCAGCCAAACACTTCTCCCGGAACAGTTAAAAAGCAAAATATTGATCCTAACAAAATAAATGGAAGCACCTGCATGATGGAATCTTTTAAGGTGGTAACCCAGACATTGTTATTAATTTTGTTCATTTTCGGTGCAAAACTGTGCTCTAACCAATGAATTAACTGTTTCATTTTTCTCCTCCTTTTCCCTCAGCTCATTTCGCTCATCAAATGATCCAAGGCCATCTCTCCATTTAATGTTGAATAATATTCCGGCTTCATTAAGATCACCTTAACATCCTTTCCGCCCGTATATTCTTCAATTTCATCCAAAATATAAGCCAGGTGCGGTCCTACCATAAGAGCATCAATTTCATCAATATAATTCTCAATTTCACTTTCCCCTCTGGCCTTTACGCTGATCTCCATTTTTCTTGCGGCCGCTGCCTTTCTAATATTAGCTGCCATAAACCCGGAGCTTGCACCAGATCCGCAAACTAGTAAAACATTTAACATAAATAAAATCCTCCTTTATCTGTATACTATGGTTTATGAGAAGCGGTTTGTATCCCCTCATAAGATGCTGAAAACATTTTTAGTTTTCATAATTTCTTTGATGTATTCATTATGACTTTTTTCCACTTACAATTCCACCAGACATTTGCACATGGAGCGTGCAAAACTTTGGTGGAAAAATCCTTTCTATACTCTTATAATAGACAGAAGGAGGATTTTACAATGGGGCCAAAACTATTAAAATTAATTCGTATTATGCTAATGCACACAAACGAAATGACTGCTTCTGCTTTAGCTGCTGAGATGGGGGTATCGGAACGCAGCATTAAAAATTATATTTCAGAGATCAATAACAACCATCCTCAGACGATCCGCTCATCCAGGAAGGGGTATTCTATCCAAGCGGAGACCGGAAGAAAATTATTAAATGATTCCGGCACTCACATCCCCCAGTCCTCCCAGGAAAGACTGGTTTATATTATCAATCTTCTGATCAAACAGGAAGCCGGCATTGATGCATACGACTTATGCGATACCATATACATCAGCTACTCCACTTTAAAAAATGAACTGGGAGCTGTAAAAAAGAAGCTGAGTCCGTTTGATTTAAGGCTTGTGAATCAAAAGGACAATTTGTCCATTGAGGGACTGGAAAAAAACAAGCGCCGTCTGCTAAGCTCTATTTTATACGATGAATCCAACATTAACTTTGTAAGCCTGAAAACCATACAGCATGTATTTCCTGATATTGAAATTGAATATATTAAAAATACATTGCTGAATATCTTTGATAAATACCAGTATTTTGTCAATGACTATTCTCTGATCAATATTGTTCTCCACATCACCATAGCCATCGACAGGATAAAAAATCACAATGTCAATAACCAGGATGTTCAGGAACTGGCTCAGATACGGCATCACGAATATGAGCTGGCAAGTCAGGTCACAAACGAATTAGAAAATCATTTTCATATCACATATAGTGAGGCGGAAATTTATGAACTTGCCCTGCTGCTGATTTCCAGAGCTACTACCATTGATTATAAAAGCATAACCACCGCTAATTTAGAGGACTTTATCGGTAAGGAATGCTTTGACCTGGTGGAGGAGATGATCCAGTCAGTCAATGCCTATTACTATATTGATTTATCAGAACCTGAATTCCTGATTCGGTTTGCCATTCATATAAGAAATTTACTTCAAAGATCAAAGAACCAGCAATTTTCAAAAAATCCTTTAACGGAAGAAATTAAAACATCCTGCCCACTAATTTATGATGTCTCCGTATATTTATCCGGAATTATCAAAGACCGTACAGGGATTATCATAAATGACGATGAAATCGCATATATCACCTTTCACTTAGGAAGCACGCTGGAAGCACAAAAAAACCTTAATAAAAAGGTGACTGCTGTTTTATACTGCCCGAACTATTATGATTTAAATGTACGTCTGACAGATACCATCAACCAGCACTTTTCCTGTGAGATGCTGATAACCAACATCATAACGGATGATACCTTACTGGAACAGGTTCCTAAATACGATTTTATTATGTCTACGGTACCGCTTCACGGCTATTATGGAGTGGATATCGTCCATATCGGAATGTTTTTTACGGATAAGGACATATCTGTGATCAGAAATAAAATTACTTCCGTAAGAATCAACAAAAGAAAAGCGACCTTTAAAAATTATCTGGAATTACTGATTATCCCTGAATTCTTTGAAAGAAGAAATGATTTAAAAACTGAGAGGGATGCAATTGAATATCTGACCGGCAAGATGTACCGGATGGGTTATGTAAACGAAACATTCAGGGAAGATATTTACATGCGCGAAAAACTATCTTCCACCGCTTTTCATGATTTTGCAATCCCTCATGCAATAAAAATGCATGCGGAAAAAACCGGACTGAATATTTTGATTTCAGATTCTCCTGTCTCATGGAACGGAAAGCCTGTTTACTTGATCATCATGATGTGCTTTAACAAGAATGACCGATATATTTTTAATGAAATCTTTGAGCCTCTCACCATGATGCTTACGGACAGGGAATTCATTAAAAAACTGATTCAGGTCAAAGACCATGAAACTTTCATCCAAATGCTGACCGATAACCTGGAAGTGACCTTCTAGTACAGAACTTCATGTCCGCTCAAAAAAAAAAGTTGTCCTAGCTTTTTAAGCTGGACAACTTTTTTTATGATTATATTAAATTATTTATCCTTAATCCGGACAATGGCATTCTTTATTACTTTATCATCCATTTCTAAAATGGTATAAAGATTTTTTTCATCCTCCAGTTCCAATGGAAGCTGAGATTTCTTTGGAATAAAACCAAGTATTTCGATCAGATATCCTGACAATGTATCGCAGGAGCTTTCTATTTCTTCATGAAGCACCTCATCCAAATCATACAGAGATATACTTCCTGTCGCCTTATAGACATTAGGTTCCATTTCTATCAGCTCCGGTTCCCAATCATCATATTCATCCGGAATATCTCCTACAATTTCTTCTATCAAATCCTCCATGGTGATAAGACCGGAAACTCCTCCGTACTCATCCACCAGGATGGCCATTTTAGTCTTACTTTTTTTCATTTCCAGAAATAAATCATCTGTCTTTTTATTTTCCGGTATAAAAAAAGGCTTCTGCATGATGGTACGGATATCGACACCCGCCTGATCATACTTATTCATTTCAATTATAAAGTCCTTCATGGACAAAATACCGATAATATTATCAATTTCTTCTTCATAAACCGGAATTCTGGAATGTCTGCTGTCCAGTATTTCATTAAGGACCAGCTCCATGGGATTTTTAATATCCACTGCCACCATATCCTGTCTGGGGGTCATGATTTCTCTGGCCCTTTTATCATCAAAGAGAAAAATAGAAGTGATCATATCCTCTTCGATTTTATTGAATACACCGCTTTCCCGCCCCATCTGAAGCATGGAACGTATTTCTTCCTCAGAAATTTCTTCCTCCAGATTATCCGTCTTCATGCCAAGAAGCTTTAAGATTCCATTGGTTGACACTGAAAGAAGCTTTATGAACGGAGCCATGACTTTTGATACGGCGTAAATAGGGCGTACAGCGAATAAGCTGAACCATTCCGCCTTTTGCAATGCAATCCTTTTAGGCACCAGTTCTCCAAATACCAGGTTAAAATAAGACAGGATAATGGTTACTGTCACCATGGCAATACTGCGGCTGTAGGGAATTCCCAAAGCCAGCAACTTTACTCCCAGTATCTGTGAAATTCCTGTTGCCGCCGATGCACTGGAAAAGAAACCTGCAAAGGTTATGGCTACCTGGATGGTTGAAAGAAAACCGGTTGAATCCTCGGAAAGCTTTTGAATCAGGGCTGCCTTCTTATTTCCGCTGTCAGCCAGCATCCGGATCCTGTTTTTGTTGACTGATACAACAGCCATTTCTGCTCCCGCGAAGAACGCATTCATTAAGGTCAAAGTAATTAATAATAATATCTGTGCGGCTATCTGCGCCGCGCCTGGGTCACTGTCCAAGCTGGTATTCCTCCTTTTTTTAGGACATTCGTCCATGCAGGATTTTCCTGCTGAATTTCAATAAAGAAAAGACTTTGGATGCAGTAAAGTTAATATTGCTGCATTCAAAGTCATTTACTGCTGATTATTGATGGTACATATTATAATATAAAAAATTAAATATTACCATACCTATTGGTATTAAATTTTTTATTCTTCTTCCGGAGCTTCATCACTTTCAACGATTTCAACGATTTCTTCCGGAATTTCTTCATCCATAATATCCAGTTCTTCCAGTCCTTCACCGTCGGACTTGCTGCCGTCATCCCGTACCTTTGCAATGCTGGCAACTTTGATATCAGAATCATGGTCAATGTTCATCAGTCTCACTCCGGAAGTGTTTCTGCCGATAACAGAGATATCATTGACAGAAATGCGGATCACAATGCCTTCCGTTGTGATCAGAAGGAGATCATGGTCATCTTCAACTAACTTGGCTCCAACAATATCTCCGGTCTTTTCTGTGATCTTATAGCACAGAACACCCTTTCCGCCTCTTCTTTGAGGAGTAAATTCTTCAATTGGAGTACGTTTGCCCATACCATTGGCAGATACGATCAAAAGCTTTGGTCCCTGGGATTCCTTCTGCATGCCTACAACCTTGTCATCATCATTGAGCTTCATACCGATAACACCCATGGATACACGGCCTGTTATACGGACATCCTTTTCATGGAACCGGATGCACTGACCCTTTCTAGTTACCAGGAAAATATCCTTTGTATCGTCGGTTGCCTTAACCTCAATCAGTTCATCATTTTCCCGAAGGACAATGGCCTGGAGGCCGTTCTTACGGACATTGGCATATTCCATCATAGGTGTTTTCTTTACCATTCCGTTTCTGGTTGCCATGAATAAGAACTTGTCATCGTCGTATTCTTTCATGGGGATGATAGCCGTAATGCTCTCTCCTGGAAGCATCTGCAGAAGGTTCACAATGGCGGTTCCTCTGGATGTTCTGCTTCCTTCCGGGATCATATAGGTCTTTAACCGGTAAACACGGCCTGTATTGGTAAAGAACATCAGGTAATGATGGGTTGTTGTCATCATCAGATCCTCGATGTAATCCTGGTCAATGGTCTGCATTCCCTTGATTCCCCTGCCGCCCCGGTTCTGGTTCTTGAAGTTGTCTATAGACATCCTCTTAATGTATCCCAGTTTTGTCATGGCGACGATGGTGCTTTCATCGGGAATCAAGTCTTCCATGGACATATCGTATTCGTCAAAGCCGATGGAGGTTCTTCTGTCATCTCCATATTTTGCGGAAATGATGGATATTTCCTCCTTGATCACTGCTAAAAGCTTTTTCTCATCAGCAAGGATGGCCTTTAATTCTGCAATCCTGGCTTCCAGTTCCCTGTATTCGTTCTCAAGTTTTTCTCTTTCCAGACCGGTAAGAGCTCTCAAACGCATATCCACGATTGCCTGAGACTGGACATCGCTTAAGCCGAAACGGCTCATGAGTTCTGCCTTGGCTGTCTGGACATTTGCCGAACCGCGGATGATCCTGATGACTTCGTCAATATTATCTAAGGCAATGAGCAAGCCTTGCAAAATATGGGCTCTCTCTTCCGCCTTATTTAAATCATAACGGATTCTTCTGGTTACCACTTCCTTCTGATGATCCAGATAATAATTTAACATCTGAAGGATGTTTAAGACCTTTGGCTCCAGAACACCGGAACTATTTTTAACAAGAGCAATCATGATCACGCCAAAGGTATCCTGAAGCTGGGTATGCTTGATCAGCTGATTAAGTATTACATTGGCATTTGCATCCCGGCGAAGCTCAATGCAGATCCTCATACCGGAACGGTCGGACTCATCCCGTAAATCGGTAATGCCATCTACTTTCTTATCCTTTACCAGCTCAGCAATCTTTTCAATGAGACGGGCTTTATTGACCATGTATGGGAGTTCGGTTACAATGATCCGGCTTTTTCCATTTGCCATGGCTTCAATGTCGCTGACAGCCCTGACACGGATTTTTCCCCTTCCTGTGCGGTAAGCTTCTTCAATTCCCCGCTTTCCCAGGATGGTTGCTCCGGTTGGGAAATCCGGCCCTTTGATGATTTCCAGGATTTCTTCCATGGTGGTTTCCCTGTTTTCTTCCACCTGATTGTCAATAATATGAACAACCGCATTGATGACCTCTCTCAAGTTGTGAGGAGGGATATTGGTAGCCATACCAACGGCAATGCCTGAGGTACCATTTACCAGAAGATTGGGATAACGTGACGGAAGGACATCCGGCTCCCTCTCTGTCTCGTCAAAGTTAGGGCTGAAATCAACGGTATCTTTGTTGATATCCGCAAGCATCTCCATGGAAATCTTACTTAAGCGGGCTTCCGTATATCGCATGGCAGCCGCTCCGTCTCCATCCACAGAACCGAAGTTTCCATGGCCATCCACCAACGGATATCTGGTAGACCACTCCTGTGCCAAATTAACCAGGGCTCCGTAAATGGAGCTGTCGCCATGAGGATGGTATTTACCCATGGTATCACCGACGATACGGGCACATTTACGGTGTGGCTTATCAGGACCGTTGTTGAGCTCGATCATGGAATACAGGACTCTACGCTGAACCGGCTTCAAACCGTCTCTTACATCAGGCAGGGCTCTGGAAACAATGACGCTCATGGCATAATCGATATAAGATTTTTCCATGGTCTTTTTTAGGTCCACATCATGAACTTTATCAAAGATATTTGGTTCCATTTTATTTCCTCCAATTAAACATCAAGATTCTGTACGTATTTGGCGTTGGCTTCGATAAATTCACGTCTTGGCTCTACCTGATCGCCCATTAAGGTGGTAAAGGTTAAATCCATTTCGGATGTGGTGTCCTCATTCATGACAACACGCAGAAGGACTCTTCGTTCCGGATCCATGGTGGTTTCCCAGAGCTGTTCTGCGTCCATCTCTCCCAGACCTTTATAACGCTGGATCTTATTGTTGTTGTCACGGCCGATTTCCTTCAGGATGGAATTTAGTTCCTCAACGTCGTAGGCATACCATACCTTTTTATTTTTTTCCACCTTGAATAAAGGAGGCTGTGCCAGATATACATAGCCTTCCCGGATAAGTTCCGGCATGAAGCGGTATAAAAAGGTGAGAAGCAAGGTGCTGATATGGGCACCATCCACGTCGGCATCGGTCATGATGATGATTTTATGATATCTTAATTTGCTTAAATCAAAGTCCTCATGGATTCCTGTTCCAAATGCGGTAATCATAGCTCTTATTTCCGCATTGGCATAAATCCTGTCAAGCCTTGCCTTCTCAACGTTAAGGATTTTTCCTCGCAAAGGAAGGATGGCCTGGGTGTTTCTGGAACGGGCCGTCTTTGCAGAACCACCGGCACTGTCTCCCTCTACGATGTAGATTTCGCAATTTTCCGGATTTTTATCGGAACAGTCCGCGAGCTTTCCGGGAAGGGCCATCCCCTCAAGGGCGGTTTTTCTCCTGGTTAAATCCCTGGCCTTTCTGGCCGCAGCTCTTGCCCGCTGAGCGAGGATGGATTTGTCGCATATAATTTTTGAAAGGCTTGGATTCTGCTCTAAATAATAGGTAAACTGTTCCCTTAAGAGGTTATCTACCGCCCCCCTTACCTCGCTGTTTCCTAATTTCTGCTTTGTCTGGCCCTCAAACTGAGGTTCCTCGATCTTAACACTTATAATGGCCGTCAAACCTTCCCTGATGTCCTCACCGGACAGGTTCGTTTCATTTTCCTTTAACAGCTTGTTCTTTCTGGCATAATCATTTAAGGTGGTTGTCAGAGCATTCTTAAAGCCAGCCAGATGGGTTCCTCCTTCCGGAGTATTGATGTTATTGACAAAGCTATAAATATTTTCTGTATAGGAATCATTGTGCTGCATGGCAATCTCAACATAGATGCCGTCCTTTGTCCCTTCGCAGTAAAAAACCTGATCATAAAGAAAGGTTTTTCCCTTGTTTAAATAGGCGACAAACTCCTTGATGCCCCCTTCATAATGGAACACGTGCTCATGATTATCCTCTCTCTCATCTTTCAGAATAATCTTTAAGTTTTTTGTTAAAAATGCAGTTTCACGGAGACGGATCTTTAAGGTATCATAATCAAAGACCGTTTCTTCAAAAATATCATCATCGGGAAGGAAGGTAACCTTTGTTCCATGCTCAGCAGGGTCACACTCTCCTATGACTTTTAAGGGGTACATGGTCTTTCCCTTTTCATAACGCTGTTTATAGATCTTTCCATCCTGGCGGATTTCCACCTCAAGCCACTGGGAAAGAGCATTTACTACAGAAGCGCCCACGCCATGAAGGCCGCCGGAAACCTTGTATCCCCCGCCGCCAAATTTGCCGCCGGCATGGAGAATGGTAAAAGCCACCTCTACCGCCGGTATCCCGGCCTTTTTCTGGATTCCTACGGGGATCCCTCGTCCGTCATCCACGACTGTAATGGAATTGTCAGGATGGACAATCACCTCTATGCTGTCGCAATATCCTGCCAGAGCCTCATCCACCGCATTGTCCACGATCTCGTAAACCAGATGATGAAGTCCCCTTGTGGATGTACTGCCGATATACATACCAGGTCTTTTTCTTACTGCCTCAAGACCCTCTAATATCTGGATTTGATCTGCACCATATTCTTGACTCATATTTGCACGCTTCCTCCTGAATTAATTTTCACTGCCTACTGTACCGCTTACCACCCGGAATATCTTATCGACGGGAAACCGGTTTCTTACAAATTCTTCCAGCCCCGTACAAGTGATCACGGTCTGTATATGATTGATTCCTGCAAGTAATTGATTTTGTCTGCTGCTGTCCAGTTCTGATAATACATCATCCAGCAGAAGGATGGGATAATCATGTACTGTTTTTTCTACCAGTTCTATTTCTGCAAGCTTTAAAGATAAAGCCGCTGTCCTCTGCTGCCCCTGGGAACCGAACCGGCGAATGTCGATTCCGTTGATGATGAAACTTAAATCATCCCGGTGGGGACCGGTAAGTGTGGTTTTCTGCTTAATATCCTGCTGTCTGCTTCGCCTTATGACATCTTCAAACGCATCCGCCTCTACATTTGGCTCATAAAGGATGCGCAGAGTTTCCTTTTCCCCGGAAAGATGACCGTGGATAGGTTCGATGATTCCATCCAGCTGTTCTATAAATTCTTTCCGGTACCCTATCATTTCCTTTCCATACTGGACCAGCTGCATGTCCCATATATCCAGGGTTTCCTCATAATCAGGCCGGAAAGCCATATCTTTTAACAGTTTATTGCGCTGCGTCACGATCCGGTTATATTGTACAAGGGAATGGACGTAAAGTTTATTTAGTTGACATAATTCTAAATCAACGAACCGGCGCCTTTCGGCCGGCCCATTTTTTATGAGATTTAAGTCTTCCGGAGAAAAAAATACAACATTGACTATTCCAAACAATTCACTGGCCTTCCTTATGGGAACGCCGTTCACTGCCACGCCTTTGGCTTTATTCTTCTTCAAATGCATGTCAATCCGGTATGGAATATCTTTCTTTCTGATGTTTAGCTTGATATGCGACTCATCCCTGTCAAACTGTATGATTTCCTTATCCTTGCTCCCTCTGTGGGATCTTGTCGTAGCACAGACATAGATTGCTTCTAAGACATTTGTTTTCCCCTGGGCATTGTCCCCATAGAGTATATTGGTTCCCTGACTAAAATCCATATGTAATTCATCATAGTTGCGGTAATTCTTAAGCTCTATCGATTCAATTATCATGGATGGTGTTATTCCTCAATTTTGATGGTATTACCTTCAAATGTGACTACGTCTCCGGCTCTTAATTTCTTCCCTCTCTGGTATTCTACCTGGCCGTTGACGCGTACAAGTCCATCCTCAATGACAAATTTGGCATCAACACCTGATCCCACCGCACCGGCAGCCTTTAAGGCCTGTCCAAGCTTGATGTATTCATCCCTTAACTTGATTGTCTCCATAATTTCCTCTCTACTGCCCATGCTTTTTGGGCATTAAGGTATGCCCGTAGGGCGTTCCTCTCTATTTCCCATGTCTTTAGGGCATTACGGTATGCCCGTAGGGCGTTTCTCTCTATTTCCCATGTCTATAGGGCACAATGCCAGCTCCCCTCTTTTTGTCACCGCATATGGACAGTTTAAACAGCTGCCGCATTAAAGTTGACAGGAAGGATCAGATAAATATATTTTCCTTCTTCATCCCGGATAAAGCATGGGGATTTAGGGTTCAGCATATAAAGGGTTACTTCTTCATCATCAATGATCCTTAAGGCATCAATCAGGAACTTGGGATTAAAGCCGATCATGATGTCGCTTCCTGTTTTATGAATCGGAACCTGAGCATTCATGGAACCAAAACTGGAATTCATCTTAAGCTGCATTTCCTGTTCTTCAATGTTCATGATCAGGGGCTTCTTATCATTTTCCCTCACCAGGATGGTGGCCCGGTCAAGACAGTCCAAAAGCTCTCTTTTATTGACTGCGGTCTTTGTCTCATAATCGCTGGAAAGCATCTGATCAATCCGGAAATATTCTCCTTCAATTAAACGGGAAACAACGATGGTATCATCAAATTCGAATAAAATGTGATTGGTGCTGAAGAAAATAAGCACTTCCTTTTCATTGTCCCCACCCAGGATTTTGCTGACTTCATTTAGAGTCTTGCCAGGAACAATGACTTTTATATCATGATAAGTATCTTTTAATTCAATATTCCGGATAGAAATCCTGTGACCATCCAGAGAAACCACCTTTAATTGGTTCCCGGATACCTGGAAAAGCTCTCCGGTCATCATCTTGTTGCTGTCATTAGGGGCAATAGAGAAAATGGTCTGGCGTATAACTTCCTTTAAAGAGAACTGGGAAAGGCAGATATAATGATCCCGTTCAATATACGGAAGATAAGCAAACTCCTCCCCATCCCGTCCCTGGATATGGAATACGGAGTTTTCACAGGAAATGGTGGTGGTAAGTTTCTCATCGCTTTCAATGGTGACAAGGGAATCTCCTGCAGAAGAGAGTTTTCTTACGATCTCCGAAAGCAGTTTTGCCTCAAGGGCGATTTTTCCTCTCTCCAGGATGGTTCCTTCTACCTTTGTTTCAATTCCCAGCTCCATATCATTGGCGGTCAGTTTTATCTCTGATCCGCTGGCATCGATGAAGATGCATTCCAGGATGGACATGGTGGTTTTACTGGGAACTGCTTTCAGTACGATATTAATGCCGTTTAGGATCGCATCCTGTTTAAATGTCAGTTTCATAATTGTTGATAACTCCTTTGCTCTAGAAATTGCAATAAATAGATGGATGATATAGTTAAATTTAGTCGTATTAGTAGTAGGGGCTGTGGGTTTGTGTAAAAGCCTTAATAACCTATATAAAGGCAGATGTTTCCATGTTCATAACGATGTGAATAACGTCCACAAAAACGAAGGAAAACTTCAAGGTTATCCACAAGGAGATGAGAAACGGTTTTAGGCCCTTAATTATCCACAGATGATTAACATCTAATACACACCTTATTGTGGATTGATTTTCTTTTTAAGAATTTCAATGGTGTTGCTTAAAGATTCGTTTTTGCTCATGTTCACGGTGATTTTTTCTATTCCATGGATGATGGTGGTGTGGTCCCTTCCTCCTAAGTATTTTCCGATCATCTGCAAGGGGGTTCCAACCATTTCGCGGCAGAGATACATGACAATCTGACGCGGATAAACGATTTCCTTGTTCCGTTTCTGGGAAGAGATGTCAAGCGGAGTAATGCCGTAGTGATCTGCAACCACCTGTATGACAAGTTCCGGCGTGACTTCCCGCTTATCGTTGGGGGAGATAATGTCCTTTAATGCTTCTTCAGCCAGTTCTACGGTAATTTCCTTATTATCAAGGCGGGAGAGAGCCACGATTTTAGTCAGGGCGCCTTCCAGCTCCCGGATGTTGGATTTGATATTGGTTGCTATGTATTTAATGACTTCATTGTCAATATTATAGCCTTCCATTTCTTCTTTTTTCCGGAGGATGGCCATCCTGGTCTCATAATCTGGGGACTGTATGTCCACTGTTAAGCCCCATTCAAACCGGGAACGGAGCCGTTCTTCCAGTGTCTCGATTTCTTTCGGTGGTTTATCGGAGGAAATAATGATCTGCTTTTTGGCTTCGTATAAGGCGTTGAAGGTATGGAAGAATTCTTCCTGGGTACTTTCCTTGCCGATGATGAACTGAATATCATCGATTAACAGAACGTCATTATTCCGGTACTTCTCACGGAATTCAGTAGGAGAGAAGTTATTTTTGTTACGGATCGCATCGATCAGCTCATTGGTGAATTTCTCGCTGGTCACGTAAAGGACCTTTGCAGCCGGATTGTTTTTTAAGATAAAATGGCCGATGGAATGCATTAAGTGGGTTTTTCCAAGACCAACACCTCCATATATGAACAGAGGGTTATAAATTTCACCTGGAGATTCTGCAACAGCTAATGAAGCAGCATGAGCCAGGTTGTTGTTTGCACCTACCACAAAGGTATCGAAGGTGTATTTCGGATTTAAATTCGCGGTTATGATAGCCGACTGGCTGACCTGATTCATGGTATTTGTAATAAGAGTGTTGCCTGCAGGTGTGGTCGCTGCCTCCTTTTGGATCTGGTTTTCAACGACAAAATCGACGCTGCACTCAAATCCAGTCACTTCTTCTATGGTGATCTTTAGAAGAAATCCGTATTTTTTGCGGATGTATCCCAAGAATTCCACATCCGGTACCGTGACGATGACTTTTTCACCGCTTACAGAATAAACCTTCAGCGGAAGAAGCCATGTTTTAAAAGACACGTCCGTAATTTCGTGTTCTTCTTTTAAATTCAATAAGATTTCATCCCATTTTTCCTTTAACTTTTCTAACATTGTATGTCTCCTACATTTATAAAAATGCAAATATGCGCATTTACCCAATCTACAGTTCATTCTATACTATTTCGAAACAATTTTCAATGATAATAGTAAAATATTGTGGATAAGTGTGTGCAGAGGATGTGTATTGCATGTGAATCATATGTTGATAATCATCCAGAGAGAGAGTTTTCCACAAAAAGGGTAAATTTGGAAAGTTGTGTTATTCACATCCCGGGAGCGTGGAATTTATATGGGCTGAAAGGACAGGCCTGTGAATAAAATGGCAATTATCAAGATAATATCCATAGAGTTTTCCACAAGTTATCCCCATAATGTTGATAAGTTTATGTAAATTAACAAAATGGGCGTAAATTTCCTGACGCGGATTGACGGATAAAAGCTTTCTATAATATAATGCACATGTAACCAGATGCATTGTATCTTATTTTAAAAGAACAGTAGCACAGGAGGTAAAAAAATGAATATTGAAAACAAAACCCGTAGCCTGGTATTGGCAGCCGTATTTGTTGCCATTATCGTCATCATGGCGTTTACGCCCTTTGGGTATATTCCCCTGGGATTTATGAACGCCACCGTCATTCATGTTCCTGTCATAATTGGAGCCATTATTCTTGGACCAAAATATGGCGGATTTTTGGGAATGGTATTCGGACTGACTAGTTTGTGGAAAAATACCAACATGCCCAATCCCACGTCCTTTGTATTTTCTCCCTTTATTAAAGTGGGAGAGTACGGCGGAAATATAGGAAGCCTGATTATTTGTATGGTTCCAAGGATTCTTGTGGGAATCGTAGCCTATTATGTTTTTCGTGGGGTGTTAAAAGCTTTTGGTGAAAAAAGCGGAAAGATGACCATTGCTTTAGCGGCCGCAGGAGCCGCCGGATCATTAACCAATACTCTATTGGTAATGAATCTGATTTACTTATTTTTCGGAAAAGAGTACGGACAGGCGGCAAGGGGACTGACGGAAGGAATTTATTCCGTAATTATTGGAATTATATGCATCAACGGAATTCCTGAGGCCATTGTGGCGGGAATTCTTACGGTGGCGGTTACACAGGCCTTGTTTAAGGCAATGAAAGGGTAATCACTACGAATAACAGAGCCATTTCTCCATGGATAAATCATTTGGTGGAGAAATGGCTCTTCCTATTATGATGTGAATTATTAAAAAGTTTTTATAGTTCTGATATCCGCATGTGTCTTGAATTGTCTTAAATCCAATAGATTGCCTTTTATATCTGTAATGATCTTTAAGTCCTTTCCAGCTTCAAAAACTTTTTTTCCATCAACAAAAGCTTCTGCCCGGGACCCGGAGTTTCTGATTTTATATGTATGCTTCCCCCATACCTGTTCGTAAAGGCTTTCGTGTCCCCCTGTAGTTCCCCAGTAAATCCTTTCGTGTTCTATATGTATTCCGTACATGCGGGCTGTATATTCCATAACGGAAAGCATGGCAGGGCCATAGGAATCCTGGATTCCTTCTAAGGATTCCAGGGATGGTTTCCCGGTGAAAGGATCATACTGTTGAACAAAGATGCATGTTTCTCCAATTGCCTGGAACAGTTTTTCACCCAAATATGGGATCAGATGATCGTAGCCATAATTCTCAAGAGCGCGGATTGCCCGCTGATAGGTGAGAGCCTCGGATTGTCCGCTCCAGTCATTGGTGGTGATGTTACGGAATAGAGGATCATTTACCGCAATGGATGGAAGGGGCATATTAGTCCAGAATTCTTCCGGATTCAACAGGTGCTTTGTGACAAAATGGCCGGCCATGGTATGGGTCAGGCTGTTCCAGTACATGGCTCTTAAATTGTTATGGGTCATGATATTCATGACGTTATGATTCCGGTCCCGGTCAAAGCAGGCACCTTTTGTTTCATCCCAAAGATAATTTTTTATTCTGTTCTGAACGGATAATGCTTTTTTTATCCAGAATTCAGCCCTGCTTTCATTTCCCTGTATTCTGCAGATTTTTGAAAGAATTTCCCTTGAGGAATAAGAAAAACTCATAATGTCCATGGATGCCATGGGCACGATCTGACAATTTTTTGGGGGAACTTCTCCACTCCAGGAATCCGGTGCATCCCCATACCGGAGAGCGTGGTCTTCTCCGGTATCGTATTTGCACCAGCTTTCCAGACAGCCATCACCGTCTGAATCCCTTACATTCCATAAATAAGTATCAAATTTTTCCAGGGAAATATAAAGCAGGTTTAAATATTCCGGATCTTTCCCCATTAAATAATACATGTTAAGAGCAGAAGAGGGAAAGCAGAATCCCTGGAATTTATTGAACTGGGGAGTGATTTTTCCATCAATTAAAGCAATGCTTCCGGGAAATCGGCCATCCTTCCTTTGGGTTTCCATGAACAAAAGATGGTTATTCAGTCCGGCTTCCATGTTTCTTTTTGCGTACATTTCCCCGCCCATGGGTTGGGTTTCCAGCCATAATTTTTCGTAGCCACCGCCTTCGATCAGTACAAGTCTGGAATTGAAATTTTTTAAATTATTCCCTGTTTTTATTTCGGCTGAATCCATAAGCTTTTGCAAAAGTTCATAAGAAGTATGAAATGATACATTTGTTTGAATATTCACATTTTGCCTCCAAGGGTTAGCGGATTATCCTGCTGATCAAGTTTTATTATTTTACAATAAGCCTTTGAACAAGATCAAAAAGATCATCAGCACCCTGGTCTTCGGTAATACTTCCATAGGCCACATTTTGGCCAATGAGGTGTAATTCATTTATGAATTCCTGGTCATTTGGCAAATTTGGCCCCTGGGGAATGGAACGGTCGCTGATCGCATTATAAATAGAATAGACGGCTGCGTCAACTGGAGTGGATTTCCCGGTGATTGCTTCACGTACAATAGGAGAACATGGAATGCCGCGGTTTGTGCCAAGAATTTCACCGGCTTCGGGGCTGGTCACAAAGAAATTAATGAAGAGGGCCGCTGCTTCCTGATTCTGGCTGTTTTTGTTGATTCCAAGATATTGGCTCATTTGGATTGCGTATGCCTTTTCACCGCCTGCCGGAAGTGTGGTCGCTCCAAGCTGGTCGGTCATAGCCGCCTGATAACCGGCTAACTGGTTGCTCCATATCATTCCGATTGCAGCTTTGCCTGCGACTAGGGCAGAACTATCAGCGCCTGATTCTGCGTAGGTTGCCGTAGTGTCAGCATCGGGTATCAGTCCTTCGGCCCTTAAATCGGCCCATAACTTAATCCATTTTTTAGAAGTTTCCAGTGTCAAATAACCTTTGCCGCCCTGATCGGCGGTCCATAATGGAGTGCCTTCCTGTTGACAATAGTAGCTTAAGTAGTTGGCCTGATTAGTACTGTTATCAACAAAGGGGAATACGCCATCCGGCAGCTTGGTTTTTAACTCTCTGCCGTAGGCAATCAGTTCATCCCATGTCAGATTGTAATCGGGGACAGCGGCACCGGCGGATTCTATCAATGATTTGTTATAGGCAAGAACAAGAGTGTTGGTTCCAAGGCTGACGGCATAAAGATTTCCGTCCAGGGTAGCAGCTTCAAGGGCTACCTGGTCAAACTGTCCGGCAGTACCGATCAAAAGCTGCTTACCGAGAAAATCGTTAAGGGGTGTGAGATACTGTATGTAGTCCGGATAATTTCCTCCGAATTGAATCAGATCCGGAGCATTATTACCTTGCAGCTGGGTATCGATGATCTGGAAATGATCGGCAGTACCGCCGTTAGGTTCGCCTGTAACTTTGATATTTGGATAGGCTTTCATAAATCTGTCTATCACCTGATTGGTGAGGGCAGCGCGTTCGTCATTGCCCCACCAGCCGAAACGCAGTTCAGCCGCTTCGCCGGTATAGGGGGGAAGAACTTTTGTGTCAACTGGTTCATTTTCTGCTTTTTGTGATTCTGTAGGAGCCGCAGCCGGAGCATTTGTTGTTTCTGTAACGGCTTTGGAACTGCATCCCCATAAGGAAAGGACTGCACAGGCGGCTAACAGCAGTTGAATTGATTTTTTCATAGTATTCTCCTTTTCATGTTATTTGATTGAAAGGGTGTCATCCCTTAATCCCGGATGTAGCGATTCCCTGAACAAAATATTTTTGAAGTGAAAAGAATAAAATAAAGCTTGGCAGCATGGCGAGAGTGGACATGGCAAGTGCACCTCCCCAGTTTGATACGGCGCCCGCATCCCCTACAAAGGTTCTTAAGGCACGGGATACTGTGTAGCTTGCCGGAGACGTAAGATAGAGAAGATGATTAAAAAAATCATCCCATGTCCAGAGGAAAGTAAAGAGTGCGGTCGTAACCATTGCAGGTCCTGCAAGAGGTATCACAATCCTGAAAAATATTCCGATCTTTCCGCAGCCATCTATGATGGCGGCTTCATCCAGATCCTTTGGCAGTCCTCTTATAAATTGTACAAGCAGAAATACAAAAAACGCGTCAGTGGCTAAAAATTTGGGAACCAGGATCGGTAAGTAAGTGCCGACCCAGCCGAAGTTATTAAAAAGGATATAACGGGGCACCAGTGTAACATGTGCCGGAAGCATAAGGGTTATCATCATGATACCGAACCAAAAATTTTTTCCGAAGAACTTGAGCCTTCCGAAAGCATAAGCAGCCATAGTACATGATATAAGGTTTGCGGCCACTGCAGTTATGCACAGAAGCATGGAGTTTAAGAAAAATTTACCAAATGAAACGCCTGCATAGCCCTTCCAGCCGCTGATATAATTATCAATGGTGATTGCTTTGGGAATCAGACCGGCGTCGCTGAATATCATATTGTTGGGCTTAAAGGAACTGACAACCATCCAGATAACCGGATAAAGCATGGTAATTCCCAGTGTTACGATAAAAATATGTGTCATGATGATATGCAATTGTTTTTTCGCTTTCATAGATTATTCCCCGTTTCCGTAGGAGACCCATAGTTTTGATGATCCAAATATGACTGCCGTAAATACTCCGATAATAATTAAAAGTACCCATGCCATTGCAGAGGCATAACCCATTTCATGGTAAGTCCACCCCTGAAGATATAAATGCAGTGTATAGAAAAGAGTTGAGTTTAAGACTCCTCCTTTGCCGCCGCCAATGATGTATGCCTGGGTAAAGGTTTGGAATGCTGAAATCATTTGCATGACGAGGTTAAAAAGTATAACCGGCGTAAGTGATGGAATAGTTATTGAAAAAAACTGCTGGACTTTACTGGCACCGTCCACACTGGCGGCCTCATAGTAGTCCGTGGGAATCTGTTTTAAGCCGGCCAGGAAGATGATCATGGATGAACCGAACTGCCATACTGTGAGAAGTACCAGAGTGCCCAAAGCATACTTGGGATTGGTTATCCACCCTGGTAAATCCGTAAATCCAATTGACGAAAGGATGCCGTTTATCAAACCTTCTTTTTCAAATAACTTTCTCCATAAAACTGCAATTGCCACAGAACCGCCTAACAGTGTGGGAATGTAGTATATGGCGCGGTAAAAAGACACGAACCGCAGTTTCTGGTTCATCAGTACAGCTACCAGCAATGCAAATACCAGCTTTAAGGGCACCGATGTGAACACATAGGTGAATGTCACTGATAATGATTTTAAATAATAGGGGTCGACCCTCATTATTTTGCCTGATGCCGCTGTAAAATCAGTGATGCCTAATAATGAACCAAACATTCTTATGTAATTGCCGAAACCGATCCACTGGACAGAATCGGGCTTTGTGAAATCGTAATCCGTAAAACTCATGCGGAGCGACATGAGCATGGGATAAACCGTCAGTCCCAGAATTCCTATAAGCCAGGGAAGCAGAAAAATATATGGGATAAAATTGTCACGACAGAACTTTTTCATCTTTTTCAATCTGTCTAACCTCCTTTACGTTTTAAAATGATGTTTAAAATGTACAATAATGAAATCCGGATTTGCTCTTATATGTATATATTTTACTGTTTTTAATTGAAAATAACAACATATGTTGGGCAAAGCGCCAATACATCAAAAAATCCTCATTATTTTCACTAAATTGACTGGACTTATGGGGTTTTCCTGGATTTTCTATATTGAAGGGGAGACATCCCTACGTATTTTTTGAAAACCCGGTCAAAATAAGAAAGTCTTTCATACCCTAATTTTTTTGAAATATCCTCTATGGAAAGGGAATCATCTATTAGCAGATTTCTGGCACGGTCGATTTTCTGTATGTTGATGAATTCATTTACGGTAAAATTAGTCACTTCTTTGAAGATGCGGCTTAAATAACTTTTATCAAGGTAAAATATGCCTGCCAGGTCCTCCAGACCATAAATCTCAGAATAATGCTCCATAATATAGTATATAATTTCCTTCACTTTTACATAGCGCATCATTTTACCGCCTGTAGTATGGTATTCCTCCGGCCTGGTACCAGCTCCGTTTAAAATCATTATGATGATGGAAAAAAGCAGTTCTTTCACTTCTGCGGAGGCATAAGGTTTTTCTGCCTTCAAAACTTCTTCCATCTTACGGAGTTTCTTTTCAATGATCTCCTGATGTTTAGAATTCATCTGAAGAACGCCGTGTAAATTGCTGAAAAACCCCGTTAAGTCCAGCTCCATAACAGTTCCTGCAGAGATCAGCCATGTTTCTTCAATTTCTATTAATATCCGTTCATGATATTTTCCACCGATTACGTTCGTAAAAGGAATCTTTTTTTTATCAATAAAAGACAGGGTGCCTTTTGACATCCTGTAGCTTTTATTGTTTGAATAGAAAAAACGCTCTCCATCCAGGATATAATAAATCTGATATTCATTTTTATAAAATCCAATGGTTTCAGCCAGGTCACAGTCCCTGGCTACATGGCTGATTCCGATTCCATCGCATTTTCCTGTAAAAATCACTTTTTTCATATTAAGTTCCGCTGACCCAAAGGGTGTCATCTGTTTCTTCCAGTTTGTAAAAAACAGGATGCTCTTTTAAATGTTCATTAGGGGTATGAAGGGTAAGATAAAGTTCACCGGATAGGTTTTTAAATATCATGCCATGGCCTCCGTCTTTTTCAAAAAGCAGCCTGTCATCCTGAACCCATTTTCCTGTAATATCTCCATTGCCGGAATAAGCAAGAGCCTGCGTGTATCCTTCCTTACCAAAGCTGGACCAGAGAAGAATCAGGCGGCCGCTTTTGGCTCGGTACAGGAAAGGACCATCCGTTACATAATTTGTACCAGGCCTTTTATTTTTTACGGGGACGATCCAGCCTTTTGCTTCTGAAGCGTGAAAGAGAAGTATGGGTTCAGATACCGCCTGTTTTAGATCCAGGCTCAGTTCTACGGCACAGATGGAACCATCCGAAATCTGGACCCATTCATGAACGAAAACCATATAGGGTTTTCCTTCCGGACTTACATAAAACGTTCCGTCAATGCATTCCCAGTCTTGGGGTGTTATTTGCTTTTCGCTGTGAGGTATAAACGGTCCTAAGGGATGATCTGCCTTTAAAATTGCAGTACCTCCATGGGAATGACTGTCTTTAAAGGTTGCAAACATATAATAAGAACCGTTGTATTTATGGACTTCCGGAGCCCAGCAATTTAAATCGGCCCAAAAGTCTTCCTGCTTATGAAATACTTCGTAAGGACCATTCCAGTTTTCCAAGTCTTCGCTGATGTAACAGTCAAATCCGGTGGCAGATGTCCAACATGTTTCAGCCCGTGTTCCATACATATAGTATTTCTCCTCATTTACCAATATAAAGGGATCTCTGATGTTGATTCTTTCAAGATTCATTTGCAAACCATCCTTTCATAAGAGCGTTTTTCCCATATCTATCCATATGAACAGATAGAAATATTTTCCAGTTTTATTATACTGTATAAATGGTTTGATTGATAGATTATGAGCCGACTTTATGGGATTTTTCCTTTATATGGAAAGGAATGTCTTTTATGCTTCTGATCCGGTATCTGGAATGCCTTGCAGAAAAGCCGGGAGAGTATTGGTTTTGAAAGAAAAAATATATTTTTCCCTTGACTAACCACCTTTTGTTCTATATAATTGAAACGATGTTTAATTAAAATAGTCTCAATATGTTTCATCATATTGCCTATGATAAGCTATTGTAACAAGAGGAGGTGTCCGTAGATTATGAAGATGACGTTTCAGCCAAAGAAGAGACAGAGATCCAAAGTTCATGGTTTCAGAGCCAGAATGAGCACTCCAGGCGGAAGAAAAGTTTTAGCCGCTAGAAGAGCAAAAGGAAGAGCAAAATTATCAGCTTAATGGACCAGGCCGCAAGTAATTGTGGCCTTTTCTTTTCTCAAATTCCTGGGAAACAGGAAAATACCTTTTTGGTATACCTTTATGTCCAAAAAGAGTGGACAGGAGATAGGTAAAAGTTTCATGAAACATTTTAATTCAATTAAGAAAAGCCGGGATTTTCAAGAAGTTTATCAGAATGGAAAATCCCTTGCCAACAGACTTCTTGTCATGTATGTTAAGAAAACGGACAGGCCGGAAACCAGAATCGGCATATCTGTCAGCAGGAAGGTAGGAAACAGCGTTGTAAGGCATCACATAACCAGATTAATCAGAGAGAGCTTCAGGCTTCATGAGGAAATGGTAGAGGCAGGATTAGACATCGTAGTCGTTGTAAGACCAGCGGCAAAGGAAGAAAATTACAAAACAATCGAAAGTGCATATCTGCACTTGTGCGGACTTCATAACATTTTAAAAAAAGAATCGAAGTGATCTTATGGTAAAAAAAGTCATGATTTTGTTGATCAGAGGATACCAGAAATATCTTTCTCCTCTGAAAATAAGAACTCACTGCATTTACACGCCTACGTGTTCTCAATACGCCATTGAGGCACTTACAAGGTATGGCGTGTTAAAAGGTACATTTTTGGCTTGCAAAAGGATACTTCGGTGTAATCCCTTTGCAAAAGGCGGTTATGATCCAGTTCCGTAACAGATGAGGAGGTAGTTCTATTGGAATTCTTAGTATTGACTAAGGTAGGAGGCATTTTGGGGCCGTTTGCGACCGTTCTGGGTGTTATCATGGATTGGCTGTTTAAGCTGACCAGCACGTTTGGAATCCAGAATATTGGTTTGTGTATTATTTTATTTACTCTTGTAACAAAGCTTCTTATGTTTCCGCTGACCTTAAAACAGCAGAAATCTTCAAAGCTTATGAGTGTTATGCAGCCGGAAATTTCAGCGGTTCAGGCAAAGTATAAAGGAAAGACCGACCAGGAATCCATGAGAAAGCAGAACGTGGAGGTTCAGGCGGTTTATGAAAAATATGGAACTTCCATGACAGGAGGCTGTGTGCAGCTTGTCATCCAGATGCCAATTCTTTTCGCCTTGTATCAGGTTATTTATCATATTCCTGCCTATGTACAGAGCGTTAAAACGGTATTTGAAAATGTGGTGACAGCCATCAATTCCCTTGGGGTAGATCATGTGGGGATGCTGACACAGTTTGCCACAGATAATAAAGTCAATGTATCAAGAATCGGAAGCCTTACCAGCAGCAATGGAATGGTAGACTTCTTATATCAGTTAAATCCCAGCCAGTGGAATTATTTACAGGAATTATTTCCATCCATTAAGGATACCATTGCAACCAATGCAGCCCAGATTTCCCATATGAATTCCTTCCTGGGAATCAACTTAGCATCTACGCCATCCAGCGTACTGTTTCCGCCAGGAGGGGGCTTCCATTTCAGTCTTGCTATCCTCATTCCAATTTTGGCCGGTCTCAGCCAGTGGTTCAGTGCCAGGTTGATGACAGTAAACCAGCCTCAAACTGGTAATAATGAAAACAATGCCATGGCTCAGTCCATGAAGAGCATGAATACGGTTATGCCGCTTATGTCTGTATTTTTCTGTTTCACCTTTGCATCCGGTATCGGTATTTACTGGATTGCCTCAAGCGTGTTCCAGATCATCCAGCAGGTTGCGGTAAACCGCTATTTAAACCAGATTGATATGGATGACATGATTAAGAGGAATGTTGAAAAGGCTAATAAAAAGCGTGCCAAGAAGGGGCTTCCTCCTCAGCGCGTTTCCCAGAATGCCACAGCTAGTTTGAAAAATCTTCAGGCTGTCAATGAAAAAGAGGAAGCTGAGAGTAATGCCAAGGCAGAGAAGACAAGGGATCAGGTTAAGGCTTCCAGTGATTATTATAACAGCGGAGCCTCAAATCCGGGCAGCATTGCATCTAAGGCTAGGATGGTTGAGAAGTTCAACGAAAAGCACAATAAATAGGAGGGTGACCTATGGATATGATTACAGTTTCAGCTAAAACCGTTGATGAAGCGATTACAAAGGCATTAATCGAATTAGGGACAACCAGTGATAAGCTGGAGTACGAGATTGTTGATAAGGGCAGTAATGGTATTCTGGGATTTATCGGTTCAAAGCCGGCTGTCATCCGTGCAAAAAAGAAAGAAACCATGGAAGACAAGGCTATGGCCTTTCTTTCCGATGTGTTCGGCGCTATGGATTTAGGGGTGCATATGGAATCTTCTTATCTTGAAAAAGAAAAAGAGCTTTCCATCAACATGTCGGGGGATGACATGGGAATTTTAATAGGCAAAAGAGGACAGACCCTGGATTCCCTGCAATACCTGGTGAGCCTTGTTATAAATAAGGAAAATGAAGATTACATCAGGGTAAAGCTTGATACGGAAAATTACAGGGAGCGGAGAAAGGAAACTCTGGAGACTCTTGCAAAAAACATTGCTTACAAGGTGAAGAGGACAAGACGTTCCGTTTCTCTGGAACCAATGAATCCTTATGAAAGAAGGATTATCCATTCCTCACTTCAGAATGACAAGTTTGTTGTTACAAGAAGTGAAGGAGAGGATCCATTCAGGCATGTTGTTATTTCTTTAAAGAAGGATTATTCAAAAAAAGAGCGGAATCAGGAAAAAGATAAATAAACAAATAACTATGAGGGGTTGGGGCTGTCGGAAGGCACCCTCACCCCTTTTCTTAAAGAGAAGTTTATTCAGGTGATTGAATATGAAAATGAATACAATAGCGGCCATCGCCACAGCCATGTCCAGTTCCGGTATTGGGATCGTGAGAATCAGCGGCGAGGAGTCATTTCAGATTATAGATAAGATTTTTAAGGGAAAGGGAAAAGGAGAGAAAAAGCTTTCCAAAGAGCCTTCCCATACCATTCATTACGGCTATATTTGTGATGGGGATGAGGTCATTGATGAGGTTCTGGTTCTGATTATGAGGGGACCAAGAAGCTATACGGCAGAGGATACGGTTGAGATTGACTGCCATGGAGGTGTTCTTGTAACGAAAAGGATTCTGGAGACTGTATTAAAGTACGGTGCCAGACCTGCGGAACCTGGAGAATTTACGAAAAGGGCATTTTTGAACGGCAGGATGGATCTATCCCAGGCTGAGGCTGTTATTGATGTGATTCATGCAAAAAATAATTATGCCTTAAAGTCTTCCGTCAGCCAGTTAGAGGGAGCAGTTTCCAGGAAAATAAAGGATATGAGGGATAAAATCATTTATCATATCGCTTTTATTGAGTCAGCTCTTGATGATCCGGAACACATTTCTCTGGATGGGTACCAGGAGCTTCTTTTGCAGGCGCTTATGCCTTTAAAAGAGGAACTGAATCTTCTTATTAAGTCTGCAGATAATGGAAGAGTTCTTTCGGAAGGTATTGAAACTGTTATCTTAGGTAAACCAAATGCAGGAAAGTCTTCTCTTTTAAATGTTTTGGTGGGAGAGGAGCGGGCAATTGTTACGGATATTGCAGGAACCACCAGGGATACCTTAAAGGAGCAGATCAGGCTGGAGGACTTAAGCCTTAATATCATTGATACGGCAGGAATCCGGAATACGGAGGATGTGGTTGAAAAGATCGGTGTTGAGAAGGCTAGAAACGCGGCCCAGGATGCTGATCTGATTATTTATGTGGTGGATGGGTCATGTCCTCTTGATGAAAATGATGAGGAGATATTGGAATTCATTGAAAACAGGGAGGCAGTTGTCCTCTTAAATAAGACGGATCTTATTCCTGTTGTTACAGAGGATATGATTAAAAAGAGAACCGGGCATCGGGTGATTCCCATTTCCGCAAAGGAAGGTCTGGGGATCGGGAATCTGGAAAATGAGATAAAGGCTATGTTTTATCAGGGTGAAATTGATTTTAATGATCAGGTTTATATCACAAATGTAAGGCATAAAAATGCCCTATTAGAAGCACTTAAGAGTCTTTCTATGGTGGAAGGAAGCGTGAATAAGGGAATGCCGGAGGATTTTTATTCCATTGATTTAATGGATGCTTATGAGCAGTTAGGAACCATCCTGGGAGAATCTGTAGGGGATGATCTGGTGCATGAGATATTCCGTAAGTTCTGTATGGGTAAGTAAGGAATTAGGATGGAGAATGATACGAAAGGAGAAAGAAATGCAGAATTTAGAAGAATCTTATGATGTTGTCATAGTCGGAGCAGGCCATGCCGGCTGTGAGGCGGCCCTGGCCTCAGCAAGGCTGGGCCTTGAGACAATTATGTTTACAGTCAGTGTGGACAGCATTGCGCTGATGCCCTGTAACCCCAATATAGGCGGAAGCTCCAAAGGCCATTTGGTAAGGGAGCTGGATGCTTTAGGCGGTGAAATGGGCAAAATTATAGATAAAACTTTTATCCAGTCCAAAATGCTAAATCAGTCAAAAGGACCGGCAGTCCATTCCTTAAGGGCTCAGGCGGACAAACAGGAATATTCCAGAGCCATGAGAATGACCCTGGAAAATACGGACCATTTGACCATAAGGCAGGCGGAGGTTACAGAAATTATTGTAGAGGATGGAACCCTTACAGGTGTTAAGACCTTTTCCGGAGCAGTTTACCACTGCAAGGCTGCCATATTGGCTACGGGAACCTATTTGAAAGCAAGGTGCATCTATGGCGATGTAAGCGAATATACAGGCCCTAACGGCCTTAAGGCGGCCAATCATCTGACCGATTCCCTAAAGGAGCATGGAATCGAAATGCTGCGTTTTAAGACGGGAACTCCAGCCAGAGTGGATAAGAGAAGCATTGATTTTTCCAGGATGGAAGAGCAGCTGGGGGATGAGATAGTAGTGCCTTTTTCCTTTTCCACAGATAGGGAAGCGCTGCAAAAAGAGCAGGTTTCCTGCTGGCTTACTTACACCAATGAAAAGACCCATGAGATCATTCGGGAAAACTTAGACCGTTCTCCCTTATACTCAGGAGCCATCGAAGGCACCGGGCCAAGATACTGCCCATCCATTGAGGACAAGGTAGTTAAATTCCCGGATAAGGACCGTCATCAGGTCTTTGTTGAGCCGGAGGGACTTTATACCAATGAAATGTATTTAGGAGGTATGTCAAGCTCTCTGCCTGAGGATGTGCAGCATGCCATGTACCGGACGGTTCCGGGGTTGGAGAAGGTGAAAATTGTCAGAAATGCTTATGCTATTGAATATGACTGCATCAATTCCATACAGCTTAAATCAACTCTGGAAACATTACCGATCAGCGGATTGTTTTGCGGCGGTCAGTTTAATGGAAGCTCCGGATATGAGGAGGCGGCAGTCCAGGGCTTTATGGCGGGTGTAAATGCGGCCATGAAAATACTGGGGAGAGACCAAATCGTACTGGACCGTTCCCAGGCTTATATCGGCGTTTTAATTGATGATCTTGTTACAAAAGAAAATCATGAACCGTACCGCATGATGACCTCAAGGGCGGAATACAGGCTGTTGCTTCGTCAGGATAACGCGGATATCCGTTTAATGGGAATCGGTCACGACATCGGGTTGATCAGTGATGAACAGCATGAAAAGCTTCTTTTAAAGGAACGGCTGATTGAGGAAGAAATCAAGCGCCTGGAAGCTACCAATATAGGGGCATCCAGAGAAGTACAGGAGTTTCTTGAAGAAAACGGGAGTACACCTTTAAAAACTGGTACAACCCTGGCAGAGTTGGTGAGAAGACCAGAGCTGGACTATGTTATGTTAACTAAATTAGATAAGAACAGGCCCGCTCTCTCAGAGGATGTGATGGAACAGGTCAATATTAATATTAAGTACGATGGATATATCCGCAGGCAGAGACAGCAGGTAATTCAGTATAAAAAGCTGGAAAATAAAAAGCTTGATGTAGAATTTGATTATACCGCGGTAAAGGGGCTTAGAAAAGAGGCCATCCAGAAACTGAATCTGTATAAGCCCATGTCCATTGGACAGGCATCCAGAATATCCGGTGTGTCACCGGCAGATATATCCGTTCTGCTCGTTTTTCTGGAGCAGCTTCGTTATCAGAAGAGCCTGGAAAAGAAAGAATGAGGAGTATTATATGACAGGAGTATTTGAAGAAAGTCTCCGGAAAGAATTGAATTTATTGTCCATAGAGTTAAAAGAAAATCAAATAAATCAATTTTATAATTATTTTGAATTATTGGTTGAATGGAATAAATTTATGAATTTGACTACGATTATTGAAATGGATGAAGTGATTACAAAGCATTTTGTTGACAGTCTGTCTTTGATAAAAGCGATGGGAGATATTGGTACAAAGGATTATAAGATCATTGATGTGGGAACCGGAGCAGGGTTTCCCGGAATTCCTTTAAAGATCGCATTTCCTGATTTAAGAATTACATTAATGGATTCCTTGAATAAAAGGATAAACTTTTTAAATGAAGTAATTAATTCTTTGGGACTTGAAAAAATAGGGGCCATCCACGGGAGGGCAGAAGACTTAGGAAGAGATCCTCTCCACCGGGAACAATATGATTTCTGTGTCTCCAGAGCAGTTGCTAACCTTAGCACGTTATCCGAATACTGTATGCCCTTTGTTAAGGTCGGAGGTCATTTTATTCCATATAAATCAGGAAAGATTGAAGAAGAGCTGGGAGCAGCAAAGCACGCCATATTTTTATTAGGAGGAAGCGTGGAAGAAGTGAAAACCTTTTTATTACCGGGAACAGATGCGGAACGTTCCTTAGTGAAGATTGTTAAGAATAATGGTATTTCTAAAAAGTATCCAAGAAAAGCGGGCTTGCCATCAAAGGAGCCTTTAAAATAAAATGTTTCACGTGAAACATCCTTGAACTGTTCGTTCAGCAATGATGCAGTGGATGTTTCACGTGAAACATTTTTTATATCTATTAATTATGCAAAGAACATTTGAATGACGCGATACAGTTCTGAAGGATTTTCCAATTGAGGTAGGTATTTGGAATTTCCAATCAGGGAGCTTTCAACGGCCGGATTATATGTCTGATATTCCCGGATCAATTCATTAATGTTTTCCATTTCACACCCCCCTATAATATAAATGCTGTTATCGATTTTCTTTAAAGCATTTACAATGTTGCACTTAGTATAATTGCATCTGACACTGGCATATAAGGATTTTGGTGATTCACCCAAATGAGCTGATTCATAGTAAGCATCAACCAGTGAGGTCTTTACAGAATAAGGATTATAGAAGTTATTAGCAAAATCTTCCATAATTGACCTTTTACTGGTAGCGATGTGATAGAGCAGTGTTCCTAAAATGGGCAAGTCCAAAATAAATTTATAAACTTTACCATGCTTGTTTGGTATCTGGCTGCATGATAGTAAGGTATCCGGATTAATCAGCATGATCTGATCAAATAATTCTGGTGCCTGATTACATGCCATGACAGCAAGAGGCGTTGAAGCGCCGGATGCAATGACATTCGTACGATGTCCTATTTCTGATTTGATAAAGTCAGAGATCATCTGTACATAAAGATAATTAGTATAAGTCAGATCCGGTTTTTCAGAGCGTCCGCATCCCAGGAGGTCTATAGCATATACGGTATACTGTTCTTTTAAATAGTTAATCATTTGGTTCCATTCATATCCGCTGGAACAAGCCGTTAAATCATGAATGAGTAAAAGTGGCTTGCCGGTTCCAGTCTTTGTATAATGAATATTACCAAAACGCCATTTATAGCAAAGGGGCTTTGAATCAGATAGTATGTTTTTGGAGGTTGCAGAGTATTTAATACATTTATTAATGACAGCAGTGGCAGTTGCTGTGCTGGCTGATAAAATAAGCAAGGTCAATAATTTGTTCTTTGTTTTCATATTTTACCTCCTGAAATGAGTTGATCTTTTCTTATTATAATATAATCAATATGGACTTACAACGCCTAACATATTAATTTATTCTTAAAACTTGGAAAAACCTTACAAATATTCATTTATAGTTAAAAAATTGGGCAAAAAAGATGCTAAAATCTTTTGGATATAGCTTTATACCAACTAAGTGTAGGAATAAGATTGGAAAAATGTTTCACGTGAAACATTTATTATATTTTATAGATTTTTTTTACAGGAAACCATAGGAAAAAAAAATAAAGTATGCTATACTCTAGTTTGAACTGCAATTTCCGGATGTTATAACAAGAAAAGGTTGAAAGAAATACATCTTTCAGCCTTGAATATATGAATCAACTGGATAAGTGAGCACACCCGCTTGATTCATTAGGAGGCAAAATTAAAAATGGGAAGAATCATTGCGATAGCAAACCAGAAGGGCGGAGTCGGTAAAACGACTACTGCAATCAATTTATCTGCTTGTCTGGCAGAATCAAGACAGCGGGTATTGGCTGTGGATTTTGATCCACAGGGAAATGAGACCAGCGGATTAGGGATCGAAAAAAGTTCCATTGAGCGAACGGTATACGATCTGCTGGTAGGAGAGTGTGAAATTGAAGAATGTCTGATTACCAATGTTCAGGAAAACTTGGATTTGCTTCCTTCTAATGTGGATTTAGCAGGAGCAGAGATTGAATTATTGGAAATTGAGAACAAGGAAACACTCCTCAAAACATATCTTGAAAAAGTCAAGAAACACTATGATTTTATTATCATAGATTGTCCTCCGTCATTGAATCTATTGACAATTAATGCCTTAACAGCTGCAAACACCGTATTGGTACCAATTCAATGTGAATATTATGCGTTAGAGGGATTGAGCCAGGTATTGAAAACGGTAAATCTGGTAAAAAAGAAGCTAAATCCTGCCCTTGAGATGGAAGGCGTAGTATTTACCATGTATGATGCCAGGACAAATCTTTCCCTGGAGGTTGTTGAGAGCGTTAAAAATAATTTAAACCAGAATATCTATAAAACCATTATACCCAGAAATGTCAGACTGGCAGAGGCTCCCAGCCATGGAATGCCGATTAATTTATATGATTCCAGATCAGCAGGAGCGGAAAGCTACCGGTTACTGGCGGCAGAAGTAATAAGCAGAGGAGAAGAAATATAATTATGGCAAAGAGAACGGGTTTAGGAAAAGGCCTTGGAGCAATTTTCGGAGATGAAGTAATGGAATCAGCGGCAGAGGAACAGGAAATGAAAAACCATCCAAAGCCGGAGCAGATAAACGTAAGAAAAGGAACAGGGGAAGAGGAACCGGAAACAGGAAAAGGGCTGTTCCTTAAAATATCCTCCATTGAACCGAACCATAATCAGCCAAGAATGGATTTCCGTGAGGAATCTCTCATGGAATTGGCGGAATCCATGAAAGAATATGGTGTTTTACAGCCTCTTTTGGTACAGAAAAAGGGGGATTTCTACGAAATCATCGCCGGTGAACGCAGATGGAGAGCGGCAAAGCTGGCAGGCTTGAAAGAAGTGCCTGTGGTAATCCGGGAATATACGAAGCAGCAATCAATGGAAATTGCATTGATCGAGAATGTACAAAGAGAAGATTTAAATCCCATTGAAGAAGCCAAGGCTTATCAAAGTCTGATGCAGGAATTTGGTTTAAAGCAGGAAGAAATTGCAGCGCGTGTGGCCAAAAACAGGGTAACCATCACCAACAGCATGCGTTTATTAAAGTTGGAAAAAAGAGTACAGGATATGCTCATTCAAAACCAGATCACAGGAGGACATGCCAGGGCGCTTCTGGCTGTTGACGATCCGGAAATGCAATTCCAGATTGCAGGAAGGATTATTGCTGAAAATCTAAGCGTCCGTGAAGTGGAAAAACTTGTTAAATCCATGTCAAAGAAAAAAGAACCAAAAGAAAAAAAGGAAGAGGATGAGAGTATTTTCCTGATTTTCAGAGAACTGGAAGATAGAATGAAAACTGCCATGGGAACAAAGGTAAGTATTAACCAGAAAGATAGAAACAAAGGAAGAGTGGAAATTGAGTACTATTCTGAGGCAGAATTGGAAAGAATAGTAGAGTTGATAGAATCCATAAGATAACATCATGGAAGCGAGGACAAAAGAATGGACAACAGTATATTGAATCAGTTAGCGGTTGATCCTGCTTTTTTAATCATTGGATTAGCTGTAATTACCATGATATTACTGATCGTTGTAATCATATGCCTGGTTCAAATGAGAAAGCTATATCGCAGATACGACTATTTTATGAGGGGAAAAGATGCGGAGACCCTGGAAGAGATTATTATGGAGCAAATGGAGGATATTGCGGAACTAAAAGCGGAAGACCGCGCCAATAAAGACTCTCTTCGTAATACCAACAAAAATTACAGAAGTGCTTTCCAGAAATTCGGACTTATAAAATACAATGCGTTTAAAGGGATGGGCGGAAACTTAAGCTTTGCAATGGCAATCCTTGATTATACAAATTCCGGTTTTGTTTTAAATTCCGTTCATAGCCGGGAAGGATGTTATGTTTACATCAAGGAAGTGGAAAGAGGAGAAACAGATGTCTTGCTTGGAAGTGAGGAAAAGGATGCATTGGAGCAGGCATTGGGATATCATTCATAAAAAACCAGGTGCGGTAAAAGCTGCACCTGGTTTTTTATAATGGTAAAACAAAAAACTTTTTTATCAAAACCTATGATAGTATAATTTGTTTTAGTTTACAATAATTTATGAAGGTTTATTATCGGATGGGTATACGATCTGCCTCATCTCCATATGGCGTTCCTCTGTAAGTGCTGCTCCGATGGCAGTACCGTATTCTGCCTGGTCCGGTATGATAAAATGGACATGAAACATGGTTTCAAGGGATTGAAAGATGCCTTTGCACTGGGGGAATTTTGCCAGGTTTCCGGTCATGACAAAATTGGTGATATTGCTGTTCAGTGAAGATAAAATAGCGGATTTTCCAATAACCTGAAGTACCATATTAATGATTCCTACAGCAATATCCTCGTCAGATGCAAGGTTTCGTACCTTACCGAAGTTAGAGGCTGTAGCAGTAAGAGGAAGGCCGGGAAGGGGAGTTCTGGAGATATCTTGTATCTGGAGATCAATGTTGCTAATGTTTCCCTTGCTTGCAAGTTCCATGATCAGAGAGATATCCTGGGTTTTTAAAAGTAGGCTTGAAAGGCCGAGGATGGTTCCTCCTCCGATGCCGATTCCTCCGGTGTGGGTAATTTTATCTCCAATTACCTGGACAAGAGAGGTTCCTGTTCCCATACTCACGACGATTAAGTCGTTCAATCCTGTAAAGTATTGTCCTCCCAGACCATTGCAAGTGAATTCGTCTACCTTATAAGTAGGAATTCCGTATAAAGGCTGTTCTACGTAAGCGCTGCCAACCCCTGTGATCATAATCTTTTCAATTTCATTCAACTGGATGTTGTTTTCATAGATGAATTTTCCAAGAGCTCCAAACAGTGATGCTATTGGGTTATCAGCTTTAACAAAAGTAGGAATTTTTAATTTATTATCTTGAAATCCTACAATTTTAGTGGTACTTCCTCCAAGATCAATTCCAATTGTAATTTTCATAATCTTAAAATCCCCTTATTCTTGTATATTAAAACAATATAATCTTACCTGTAAAAGAACGGTGTTTTAGGTAACATAATTATATTTAAGCACAGACAAACCTGCAATGCTAAGGCTTACTATATCATACATGATGCGCATTGCCAAGTTTTTAAATCCGTCCAAAGACCGAATATCATACTTTTCCTTAAGAATAAACCAGGAAGTAGATGCTCAGAATATGTTTTATATGAAAAAGAGCTGTATGATTAAGTTAAACCTTGTATTAAAATAAATAATATGAGATTTGAATAAAAAATAGCTTGAACCTTGTATTTTTTTGTAAGATATAACATTGACAAAAAAATAACAATAACATATAATGAAATTACGATAGATCGTTAAAAAAATATCGATATAAAAATACCTATTGAACATATTTAAAAATTGGAGGAAAATCATGATGGCAAAGAAAGAAGAACAGGTAAGAATTCCTGAGATCATTGATAGTGTTGATGCCCTGATTGCAAAGATGGAAGCCATGAAAGAGGCTCAGAGAGTATTTGCTTCCTTCACCCAGGAACAGGTGGATAAGATCTTTTTTGAAGCAGCAAGTGCTGCCAACAAGTTAAGAATTCCTCTGGCAAAAATGGCTGTAGAAGAAACCGGCATGGGTGTTGTGGAAGATAAGGTCATTAAGAACAACTATGCTGCAGAATATATTTATAACACATATAAAGACACCAAAACCTGCGGTGTGATCGAAGAAGATAAGGCATTTGGCATTAAGAAAATTGCAGAGCCTATTGGTCTGATTGCGGCGGTTATTCCTACCACAAACCCGACTTCAACTGCTATTTTCAAAACACTGATCAGCTTAAAGACCAGAAATGCCATCATGATTTCCCCTCATCCCCGTGCAAAGAATTCTACCATTGCGGCTGCAAAGGTGGTTCTCGATGCCGCTGTTAAGGCCGGCGCACCGGAAGGTATCATCGGTTGGATCGACGTTCCTTCTCTGGAGCTGACCAACGAGGTCATGAGGAGTGCGGATATTATTCTGGCGACCGGCGGTCCTGGAATGGTGAAAGCCGCTTATTCTTCCGGAAAACCGGCGCTCGGCGTTGGTGCAGGCAATACCCCTGTGATCATTGACGATACAGCGGATATTAAGATGGCAGTCAGCTCCATCATCCATTCCAAGACCTTTGACAATGGTATGATCTGTGCTTCCGAGCAGTCTGTAACAGTACTTGAGCCTATTTATGAAGCGGTTAAAAAAGAGTTTGCAGCCAGAGGATGCTATTTTCTGAAGGAAGATGAACTGAATAAGGTACGTAAGACCATTATTATCAACGGCGCGTTAAATGCTAAGATTGTAGGCCAGAAAGCCCACACCATTGCAAAGCTTGCAGGCGTGGAAGTTCCTGAATCCGCAAAGATCCTGATCGGTGAAGTTGAGAGCGTTAATATTGAAGAAGAATTTGCACATGAAAAGCTGTCACCGGTTCTGGCTATGTATAAGGCTAAGACCTTTGATGAGGCCATTGAGAAGGCAGAACAGCTGGTTGCCGACGGCGGTTACGGACATACCTCTTCTCTCTATATAAATGTAAATGAAAAAGAGAAAATGGAAAAGCATGCAGCGGCTATGAAGACCTGTCGTATCCTGGTGAATACCCCATCTTCTCATGGCGGAATCGGCGATATTTACAACTTCAAGCTTCAGCCATCCCTGACTCTGGGCTGTGGTTCATGGGGCGGAAACTCTGTTTCCGAAAACGTTGGGGTAAAGCATTTGCTGAATATTAAGACCGTTGCTGAGAGGAGAGAGAACATGCTGTGGTTCAGAAATCCGGATAAGGTTTACTTTAAAAAAGGTTGTATGCCTGTCGCACTTAGCGAATTAAAGGATGTATATAACAAAAAGAGAGCATTCGTAGTAACAGACTCTTTCCTTTACATGAACGGCTATACCAAACCGATTACAGATAAATTAGATGAAATGGGCATTGTTTATACCGTATTTTCTGATGTCCAGCCAGACCCCACCCTTGCAAATGCCCAGGCAGGTGCGGCTGCCATGAAGGCATTCCAGCCTGATACCATTATCGCCTTAGGCGGTGGTTCAGCCATGGACGCTGCCAAGATCATGTGGGTAATGTATGAGCATCCGGAGGTGGATTTCCAGGATATGGCCATGCGCTTTATGGATATCCGTAAGAGAGTATACACATTCCCTAAAATGGGTGAAAAGGCTTACTTTGTGGCCATCCCAACTTCTTCCGGTACCGGTTCTGAGGTAACCTCTTTCGCGGTTATTACTGACCAGGAAACAGGGGTGAAATATCCACTTGCGGACTATGAATTAATGCCGAATATGGCTATCGTTGATGCAGACAACATGATGAGCCAGCCAAAGGGCCTTACAAGCGCTTCCGGTATTGACGTTATGACTCATGCATTGGAGGCTTATGCTTCTGTAATGGCTTCTGATTATACAGATGGTCTTGCACTTAAGTCAATGAAAAATGTATTTAACTACCTGCCTACTGCATACAATGACGGAACCAACGTAGAGGCAAGATGTAAGATGGCAGATGCTTCCTGCATGGCTGGTATGGCATTTAATAACGCATTTTTAGGTGTATGCCATTCCATGGCTCATAAATTAGGCGCTTATCATCACCTTCCTCATGGTGTTGCAAATGCTCTCCTGATCACCTTGGTCATGGATTTCAATGCTTGTGAAGTACCTACTAAAATGGGAACCTTCCCACAGTATGAGTATCCTCATACTCTTGCAAGATATGCAGAGTGTGCACGTTTCTGTGGTATCGAAGGTAAGGATGATGCCGAACTGCTTAAGAAATTCATTGCTAAGATTGAGGAATTAAAGAAGACAGTAGGAATCAAGGCAACCATTAAGGAATATGGCATTGACGAGAAAAACTTCCTGGCTACTCTGGATGAGATGGTTGAAAATGCATTTGATGACCAGTGTACAGGTGCAAACCCGAGATATCCTCTTATGAGTGAGATCAAAGAAATGTATTTAAAGGCTTACTATGGTAAATAAGTTTAAATAGGTGGCAAAAGGCCGTACCCGAATTTCGGGGCGGCCTTTTGCATTTCTTTTTTTATTTCACCTCTCCATTTTTAAAGAGAAGAATCATCTCATGGGTCAGACTTAAATTGGTGAAATCATCGGGGATATCCTCCGGAGCCATCCAGTCTGCTGTGGATAACTCTGTTTCATCCAGGCGGACCTGTGGAGAACCATCCAGCTCGGCCCAGTATCCGACTAAAATGGAATCACTGAACCCCCATGGCTGGTTTTTGTAATATCGTATGTTTTTGACCCGAAGACCTACTTCTTCCAGTACTTCCCGGTTCACCGTCTCTTCTAATGTTTCACCGAATTCCGTATAGCCTGCGATCAGGGCATACCGGGTGTATTCCCTTCCGGCATACTTGGTCAGCAGAAGCTTTCCGTTGTAAGTAATAGCCACAATGACAGCCGGAGCAATCTTGGGGTAAACGGTATTGCCGCAAGAGGAGCAGACCATGGATCTTTCTTTTTTACTTTTCATCATGGGAGAGCCGCAGCAGCCGCAGAACCGGTTAGAACTGTAAAACCGGTGGAGCTGTACGGCAGAAATAGCTGCAAAGGACACCCACATGGGCTTTAGATCCCTTATGACACCTGTTTCGCAAAAGGAAAGGGAATCTATTTCTGCCAGGGTGACATTAGTTTCATCTACAAGAAAAAAATCCATCTGGTCAATGGAGAAAAGATAATCAGAGCAGGTCATAGCTTCTTTGCTCAGGTTTTTAATATCTTTAAACTGAGGGATTTTTTTGGAACTTCTGTGGTCAAGGAGGAGGCGGCCATCCTGGAAATATAGAAAATAGCTGTCCATGTCCGGCGTTTTTATTTGAAATTCGTTATGGAAAACATGGGGAAAAATATCCTGTATCATCTGTAAAGAACCTTCTTTGGCATAATTTACTTAATGAAGGCAAACAAAGAACGCCTGAATTTAGAAAATTAGCCGTCCAGTGAGCCAATGGCGGACTGAACTTCCTTTCTAATTATTTGCATTAAAGTATTCTAATCTATTTTAAATTTCAAAATGTATCCTGTCAAGCCATAAGAAAATAGTTAAAGATAGAAAGGCCGGCGCTTTTATTAGCGCCGGCCTCAATTATATTTGTCATTGCCGTAAAACGGCTTTTCGGATAGGAGTTCCGGTGATAACAGCAATCACTGTAAGGATAATGTCCTTGGGAACAAATGCCACTATGGAATAGGAAAATACGCCTAATACCGACATATCCCCGGACAATGCCGCCCATTGGAGGCCTCCTATGGTTTCATCTATGAGCGTGCCAAGAACCGGGAGCAGAAACATAAGGATCGTGTTAAGAAGCTTACTGCCCGTTTTTGGTCTGATGCCGCAGAGGACTACCATAATCAGCCAGCCCCATATGTAACCGCCGGTTAACCCCAGTAAGGATTGGAGTCCTCCGCGAAAGTTTGAAAAGACCGGCAGGCCTACAGCTCCAAGAAGGATGTAAATAAGGGTTGCTAAAAAGCCGAGCCTCCATCCCAACACGGTTCCTATAAGCGCCACTCCGAAGATCTGGATGGTAATGGGAACACCGGTTGGCAAGGGGATAGAAATCTGGGAAATCACGGCAAGAACTGCCGCAAACATCCCGGTCAATACCAGTTCCTTTGTTGAAATCCGGTGTTTGGCAGCGGATGAGGTCTTTGTTTGAAAGGTTTTTGCTGTATTCATAAGATCATGCTCCCTTGTGTAATATAAGATTCTATTGGAATGGTAACACATGGGAAACTGATTGTCAACCAATAATTGATTATAGGTTAACAATAGAAAACGGTTACAAAAAAGATTTTCAAAAGTTTGGAAAAAATAACCAGTCTGTAACCATCGGGAGATATACTGAATAAATAGAAAATACAGCTTTTTCTTAATAATAGATTTTAACGTTAAGATGGTAATAATTAAGGAGGATAAAAGTATGAAAGGTGTAGTGAAGGAAGTGCATCGCTTAAAAAGGGTGATTGCCTGGCTGCTGACCGTTGCGATTGTTACCGGAAATATATCGCAGCTTTCAGTAACCACCGCATATGCATCAGAAACTGCAGAGCGCGGAAGTAAATCTTCTTCCAATGCAGGGAAAGCATCCCCGTCGGAGGCAACTCCGTCAGAGGCGGCGAGGGTTATTGACGTCCAAGTGACTCAGTCTGCCATTGAGAAGGTTCTTAAAAAGGATCTTGACAGCAGACCTGAATTAAAGGAAGATCTGGTTCCTTTTGAAGGAGACCAAAAGGATCTGGTTATAGGAAAATTGTATGAAGAACTGGAGGGAAAGACTCTGGTGCTCCAGAAGAAGGTGGGTAAAGCCATGTACTTAGTGGTGGTATCCGATACCTTGGATGGAGAACCTTTTTTTGAAGCCGATCAATCCGAACGGATCAAGCAGGAATCAATCCTTAATAACATTCAGATCATAGGAGTCAACGGATATAAGGACCGGGATTGTGAATTCCGGCTGCGGATTGTTGGCGATGATTTCATGATCACAGATGCCCAAATGGAAGAATTTGCGGTCATCGGGGAAGGTTCACAGGAAGAAACGGCTGCAAAGCCTTCCTCAACCGGGAATCAAACCGGAAGTTCAGGAAGTTCCGGGACCAAAGAAACGGCTGCTGTAACAGAGGAAGAGACCAAGGTCCAGGAGACGGATGCGATAGAAACCGAGATTCAGGAAACGGATGCGAAGGAAACCAGTGAGGCTGATAAGAATCTTTCAGAACCGGCTGAAGAAGCGCAAAGCCAGACCGGCGAAACGGAAGAGGCACAGACGGAAGCGCATTCCAGAGAAGCCCAGGAAAAATCAGAAGACGCAGTCAAAGAAGAGATTGGAAAAGAAAACGGGGAAGATTCCAGTTCTGATAAATCCGGGGACGCTCTTTCTGTAAGCAGTGTTGAACTAAATGGGATTTCAATAACAAGGCATGAGGTTCCGGTGCTTTTTAACACAGATAATACACTGGCAACAGCTTCTGAAGCAGATGATGACTACACCGGCGGGGAAGAGGCTAATCTTGTTTCTGTAGGGGATAAGAAGGTCCTGTCAGAAGAGGAACGGGCCTCTCTGATGGGAACGGATATTGACACCTTAAATGGAGAGGAAAAGAAGATAAGTTTATTTTCTTTTCTCAGCCAGCCATCCTTTCGCATGGTGGTTCACAGCTATGGAATGACCCTTCTGAATACAGAGGTGAACAGTGAAGGAAAGCTCAGTCCTTATGAAACGGCTCTGACTTATTATGGGCCAGACGCTGCGGATAAGAAAGAAACGGTTGAAGTAAATCTGTCTCAAAGCCAGACCGGCTCCATAAAGGCAGGAATTTTATATACCTATACCATCACCTATACCATGCAGGCATCACCTCTTTACGAATATGCCGCAGGGGGAAAGCTTTCTCTCTTTGATACCTATGAGAATGCAAAAATTCTCTTCACCGTTCCTGACGGCATTGTCATAGAAGAGCAACCCGGAAAAGTAAAGCTGGTATCTTCTGATGATGAGGGAAAGGTTTATGAAATCAGTGTGGGAGATGAACAGAATGTAATCCGTCCGGGCAAATCAGACAGCATATCCATGAATGCCTATATTGACGGAAACGGAAAAAGAGCGGTTGGGGAGGAATTTATACTGTCTAAAGACAGCGTTGCTTTCTATGCTGACGTTAAGGTGGCTGATAAGACAGATAAGGAAAATGTAACATATCCCGGAACGATTGAAACAATCACTTATGCGGATCAGCCGGCAGACACCACACTGACTCTTGTGTCCGATGATGAATGGCATATTAAAAAGAGAGTCTATCCATCGGATAATTCTTATACGGTGGTTAGAGACGATGCAGGAAATCCTGAATTTGTGGACATTACCTACCTGATTGAAATGGGTATGTACGGAAGCTCAGGCGACATATCCAGGCAGCCTAACGGTACCATTTACCAGACTTATGGCCGTACCGGGTTTAAGGATAATTCTTATAAAATAACGGATTCTCTTAGGATCCTCACGGAAAATGCACCTGAGGCCATGAAGCCGGTTTCCGTAACGGCCAAATGGGGGGACGGATCCAATGTCCGGGTGATTAACAATGGGGATGGATCAATCACAATTGATGAGTTCAAGACCCAGGGACAAAATGATGCGGATCACATTTACGTGTCAGACCTAGCGCCTACCTACAGCTCCTATCTGGTAACCGCCCGCTATCCCTATGAACCATTTTTACTGAAATACAATGATGAACGCGTTGAGAACAAGACCGTATTCACAATCAACAATAAGGCTCATCTGGAATATGTAAAGCTGGGAGCAGATCAGTTGGTTACTGAAGATTCTGATGTGGATATTGCGATCCATGAAGTCAACCAGCCGGCAGTCATCAAGATAAAGAAGGAAATCGACGAGGGCCTTGGCCTTACCCAGAAGTATGGATTGACCATGGAAAAGGAATATCCCGGGCTGGCTGGTTTTGAGATCTATTCCCTGGATTCTGACAACAAGCAGACGACCTATGAAAATTATACGGTTATAGACGGACATGGTCAAAAAATTAACAATAAAAATATTGCTGTCAATCCATCCAGTGATGAAACGGAAAGCGGATTCTACGCAACTGGGGATGATGGCTGCATCGAGATCCAGGTAGATCCGGGAACCTATGTGATCAATGAGATAGCAAATCCAGTTGGAACCCAATTCAGCTCCGCAAAGGTTGGAACAAAGGCGGTTGCCAAAGGCGATGATATTAAGGTCACTTTAAAGGCAGGAGAAAAGGCAGAGGTTACTGTAATTAACGAAGTCATTGGAAAGGGAGCCATTGAGTTTAACAAGAAGGCCCGTTCCTGGAACAGTGCAGACCTTAGTGAAACAGAATTAAATGCTTTGGAAGGTGCGGAATTCACGCTTTACCAGAAAAATGAAGATGGAAGCCTTTTAGAAGTGAAAACCGTAAAATCAGACAGCAAAGGATATGTGTTGTTTAAGCCTCTTACGCCTGGCAATTACATTGTAAGAGAAAAAAGCGCCAACGGTTATATCCTTGACAATCATGATTATGAAGTGACCGTAGAGGCCGGTAAGACATCACCAGTAAAAGCCGGGAATAACCTCCTTGTCAACACATTAAATGAAGCAAAGGTAAATGTAACAAAGTGGATGCAAAATGACAAGGATGGTTATATTAAGGTACCTGGAACTTACAAAGGGGACTTTAACAATAAATTCTGGTTTGAAAAGAATGTGGAGGGCACGTGGACAAAAGTGAGCATTGGCTCCAAAACCACCTACTCTCTGGATGGTTCAAGCCAGTTCACAGCGGCTCTTCCAGTTTATGATGGAAGCGGCCAGATGATTAAGTACCGCATAGTTGAGGAAGTGCCTGAGGGATATTCTGACGGGAATGGCACCGAAGCCGGTTTTTCACAGGAAACAAAAGGAAATAAGACTTACATTTATAAGACTTTTTCCCTGGAACCTTTAAAGACCGCTCAGATAGACTTGAAAAATAATAAAGGGGGCGCCTTAAAGCTTCAAAAGGAAGCCTGGTTCATAAACAGCGGAAGCCTGGATAAGAATGCTTCCAAAAGTGGATTTCAGTTTAAACTTTACTATAAAGAAGGAAATGACTTCACCGAAGTATTGCCAAATACGATCTATACAACAAACAGTAACGGAGAAATTCTGGTAAAGGGCCTTGATGTAACAAAGGACTATTACTGGTCTGAAATCAACAGCAGCGGAAGGTTGGAAGCAGATGATTCCGCGAAAATGGTAATTTCCGGAGATCGGGTTTTTATCGGCCCTTATAAGGTAGTCAGAGAAAGTGATACTACCGTAAAGGCTTATAACATTCCTCAAAAGGTGCCTTACTGGCTTTATAAGGTTGATATCACAAATAAAAACAATTCCATATCAGCACAATTTAAAATAACAAGAGATGCTGATAAGACAGTGGTTTTCAACGGTTCAGTGACCAATAAGGGAACATATGTGATTCTTGATCCCGGAACAGAATACACCATAGAAGAAACAACGCCTCCTGCTAATTTTGAAAAAGGGAAAGACATTAAGATCACTACTCCTAATGGACCTGTTCAAAAAGCAGATTTGGAACGGTGGTTTACCCAGGGCAATGAAGAGACCCGCCGGACCTTTGAAAATAAACCATATAAATCCGTTTCCATTAAGAAGACGCAATTTGATGCAGACGGAAAAGCAAATCTCAGTGCACAAATACAGTTTGATGTCTATGTTAAGAATGGCAGCAGCTTTTCAAAAGCAAGCAGTCTGAAATCCAGTGTTCCGACCCAGCTTGCTCCTGGAATGTATTACTTTAAGGAAGTTGTTCCAAGCGGTAATATCAATCCTTATTACTTGCTTTCTGACGCTGGCAAAGCGCAAGGGACCCATCCGGGTAATCCTGGTTATGAGGTTTCCGGAACCGATGTTTACTACGGACCGGTCACCATAACCGCAGCATCCACAAGCAGCGAAAAGAGTCTGGATATCTATCTGGCAGGAGAGAATAAGCCCGTAGAGAATTATAAGGATAATGGAAAAGTAACCGTTACTAAAAAGGATGCTTTAAGGGATACCACTGTAAACGGAGCCGTTTTTGGTATTTTCAGAGCGGATAACTTTAATGTAGATGATTGGGCAAATAGCATTAAGAATCCGATTCAAACGATAACTACCAGCGGAAGCGGTCTGGCAGCCTTTGACAGCACAAACCTTAAGATCTTTGACGTCAATGGAAATAAGATTGCTTATGTTATTGCTGAAATAACACCGCCAGCCGGATACCTGCCATCCTATGAAATCTTAACGACTACCTTAAAAGAAGGCAAGGTAATCACTACGGTCAATGGGGACACAAACGGAAGCGCGCTTGTTATTAAGAACGAACCCAAGCTGACCATCCGCACCCAGAAGTATTGGAGGGATGAATGGAATTACCAGTTCTATCCGGTGGATCATGTTCTTGGAAACGTGAAGCTGGCCCTCTATAAGGTAAATGCAGACGGCGTCACAGCGGATTATGTAAAAACAGAAACCACCAATGCCTATGACGGTATTGCTACCTTCTATGATATTAACCGGAATGATACCTACTATGTGGTTGAGGTCCGGGTACCCACCAAGGAAGAGACCGGCTTTGATTTTGAACTGAATATGAAGGATAAGACACCTTTGGCAGAAGGAAATGCCGAACCTCCAAAGACCCTTCCTGTCTCAGAACTGGAAGCCGGCAAATACAATGCAGTGAAATATACGGGGAAAGATCTTGCAAAAACAGCGGACTCTTTAATCCAGAATACCGATTCACTTTATAACTATAAGCCATGGGTTCAGTTTAATATATTAAAAACCTGTGATGGAAAGGCAATCGATGGAACCACCCATCCAGAGGAACACGTCAACGGAGCGAAATTTACCCTTTATAAGATGAAAGGTGATGAGAAAAACCTTTCGGGTATCGATTTAGCGGATTTGGCGGATGAAAACCGGTTTGAGAAGATAGACAGCTATGAAAGCGGCACCCGGATTAATCCGAAGACAGGAATCAGGGAGGACGGAGAATTTGATACCGCCATTTTGGAAACCGGTAAGGTATACTGGCTGGTAGAAGAAGAGGCTGCGCCGGGATATCAGCTGCCTGGCGGACGTCAGATCACAGCAGTATTCGCGCCAAAGGATTCCGGTTACTCAGGATATAATGAAATTCTTCATCTTTATGAAAACGGACGCAATGAACAAATCGCTGTAGTGAAAAATCAGCATGGGGAGGGCCCGGGAGGTCTTGATGCATATTATTTCCAGATTGCATTAAACAAATGGCTGAAGGATGTTTCGAAGCCGAATGCAGAACCAACCCTTTTAGGCGGAGCTAAATTCCAGATATGGCTGTTGGATCCGGATAGTAAAGAAAAACTGCTTCCTGTTGAGGTGGTTGAAAGCGGATTGGAATCTGACAGTGAGAACAAAACAGGCTATGCCCTTTCCAAGATGATCAACTTGGGTAAGCTTGAGGCAGAGCTTGAAAGCAAGGGATTTGATAAAGAAAGTATTGAAAGGATCCTTAAGCTTGAGAATGATAAAGTAAAAGCACTCTTTGGACTGGAAGAGGTATATGCGCCTTCCAAGATCCAGATGGATCCGACCCTTCACTACCTGGAAGTGACAATTCCCAAAAATCAGGATGCCATTGATTCCCAGTATTTCTGGAAACAGGGTAAATCTGAGGAATACCGTCTGATGAACACGGTATTGGAACAATATCCGGTAACTCTTGCAAAATACGGATATGTACCGGATTCCAGTACCTTTGGCAAGACCGATGAGGAGCTGGCTGCTTTAAACATTGGAAAAACCCCTTTAAGCGGCGTAAAGTTTGAAATCTTTCAGTACCAGTGGGCAAACGGCAGTTATAGTTATGTAAGTATAGGAACTTATACCACAGAAAGCAACGGTCAGATAAAGATACCCAAGGGCTTAAAAGCAGGGCGGTACCGGTTAAAGGAAACCCTGACAACGACCCAGAGCAGTAAATATATTACCATGTATACCGGCCAGGGCAATCTTTGGAGATACTTTACAGTAGGAAGCACTCCTTCCGCTGTGAATGTTTATAACCCGGAGAAGCCGGATCTGACAATTGAAAAGACCACCTGGGCCGGAGATCCTTCCATTGGCCTTGACGGGATCACCTTTACCATTCAAAAATCAGGCAGCAGCGAGATCAAGGCGGCTACCGTAAAACTGGAGAATGGAAAATATGCTGCCAGCTTTAAGAATCTGGACAGCGGCGTTTACACCATTAAGGCGGAAGCCTTAGGAAGCGGAGCGGCACAAGCCGTAACCAGCGGATATTTTGAAACAGCAACAGTGAATGTGGGGTACGAAGCAAAAGCTTCCGGAGAAAAGGTATCCCTGATTCCTGTAGGAGACAGCGTGACAGGAAAGCTGGCGGCGGCTGTGGTTAAGAACCCGCGTCTTTCTGATCTTATCATTCATAAGACAGATGCAGAAACAAAGGAAAGCGGTACTGGTATGGCAGGTGCTTCCTTTAAAGTGGAATACTTGAAGTTCCGTACCGGCTCAGATTTAATCGGAGGAGTTCTGCAGAATGTAACCGATGAAGGATATAGTAAACCAGATCAGGGCTTTCATGAAATTTCAGGAACTCTGACTGATAACAAGGACGGTTCCTATACACGGAAGGGCTGTGAGCCTGGCTGGTACCGGATCACTGAACAGAAAGCCCCGGCAGGCTATACCATTGACGCCCAGCCGATGATTGTGGCTGTGGTGGGAGATATGGCCGGCGGATATGAGGGTATTGTTCCTGTGACCTTTGAAAACAGGAAGAAAGCAGAATTGACCGTAACAAAGAAGCTTTTCTTTGGCGACGGATTCATGAATGATGAGAACATTGTTAATAAGCTTCCGGCTGAGATCGTATTTGATATTTACACCTATTCCAATAATGCCTATAAGCAGGTATTAGACGAAAGCAACAAGCCGGTGCAGGTAAAGATCCAGAGCTTTGAAGCTCAGGATGGTTATTACACGGCAAAGGGAACCGCATTACTTCCTCAGAAGCCGGAAGGCGGCGCCTATTATCTAAAGGAGCAGGAAAACTCTGACTGGATGCTTTCAGCCTTAAGTGTGGAAGATAGCGGTACCCTTCAGGCAGACGGATATATTAAGGTAGGCGGAGAGTCTGATTTCACTTCCCAAAATCCGGTATCCATTACGGTGAACAATCAATATGCCAAAGCAAGGATACGCCTGACCAAGGTAGATGGGACGAATCCTTTAAAGAAATTAACGGGAGCAGCCTTTAAGCTGTATTCCGACCCGGAGCTGACAAAAGCAGTAGGAGATTTCGCAGAGATAGGGCAGAGCGGAGTATATGAAATCGTATTTTCCACCAAACTTTACAGCCCTGGAACCTACTATATAAAAGAAGTGAATGCTCCTGCAGGCTATATTGCAATCACAACAGCCATACCGGCGGAAGGTCTGGCAGCAGAAACAGGAAAAACAACAGAAATTACCGTGCTAAATCAGGGCGGTATTGATTTGCAGATCACCAAATACAGCGGAAATGGAAGTTCAGAATCCCTTAAATCGGGAATCAGCTTTGAGCTTTACAGAAAGTCCGGTGGTGCCTGGAATTATGTTGAGGAAGGAACCACTGATTCCCTAGGAAAGCTTTCTTTCCGGGGACTTGAGCTGACGGCAGGTGACTCCTACGGAGTTTATGAGGTGACGAAAAAGGAAAATAGCTTTGAAACATTCCGCATGGCTTCCTTTGAGGGAGAGGCGGGAACCATCCTTCCTACAACAGCGGATGTGGTAAAGAACGGAGAAACCAAAACCGGTCTGGATCTTTATGTTCTGACAGGAGACAATACTGTTACTCCGGGAGTATATGACTTTAAGGCCCATAACCAGGAAGCGCTGCCTTTAAAACTCATTAAAAACGATGTAAATAAACAGGATAATCCTGGCAGCTCCATTACCGTTTCCATGAAGATCACGGAAAAAGAATCGGGTAAAGAAGTTGGAGATCTTGTTGCAGTGCCATACGGGGAAACCGGAATTACGGTGCCGTTGTTACCGGGAACCTATGTCATCGAAGAGATGGCAGTGAACCAGAACAGCCAGGGCTATGTCATTAATAAGGATGATGTCAGAACCATTTACAGGAAAGAAGTGGAAGTTAAGAAGGGTGCAGTTCCGGAGCCTTGTGAGTTTACTAACGTAAAGCAGAAGACAGATGTGTCACTGGATAAGACATCTCTAACAACCTCATTAAAGGATTTATGGTGGAATGACGGCCAGACAGTGACCTATACCTTAACGCCTCATGTGGTCAACAGCATACCATTGGACCGGTTTGTAGTAACGGATACGGGCTTAAAGATGCTGGATGCAGGAAAGACAGTGCTTTCAGAGGCTGATTACACCTACGAAAAATATACGATCACCGGGGTTAAGCCGGGAAAAGCCACGGAACAGAACCGCATTAAGGGTGCAAAGACCGGAACCATCATGGCTGATGTGACCTTCTATGATTTTAACGGAAACCAGGTGGGAGAGGTGCAGAGCGTTGCGGTATCCGGCGACGGAGAGATTGGCCTGGTTAAACCGGTAAGCGGGAAAAAGGTGAAATCCTTCAAAATCAGCTACCGGGATGACACATTAAAAGGCTCTACGGAAAACCAATATGTCCTTGGAAATGATTTTGTACCCGGAAGCATAGAGGTTACAGTAAAGCTGAACCGCCAGGATCCGAAGTTGTCAGGCGGAACCTTTAAGAAAGAAATCAAATATATCCGCAACGTGGCCGATGTGGCTATGGAATTCAGAAAATGGGATACCAACGGAATGCTGGTTCAGGGCCAGGAAAAGAGCCAGGCAGAAAAGGAATGCGATATTCAGGTCGTTCAGAGCCAGGCACCGACTATTTCGGTGAAAAAGAGCGTTGATCCTATTAAAGGTATACAGCCAAGTGATATCTTAACTTATACGCTTTTTGTAAAGAATGATACCACAAGCAATGATCCTGACATTGTTCCAATGCAAAAGCCCATTCTCATTGATTATGTGCCTCTTGGAGTTACTGTATCAGGGGAGTCAGCCGGTGAAAACCGCCTGTTAAAGGCTGTCAGCTTAAAGGATGCCCCACAGGGTGTTGCCATTGAAAAAACCATTAAAAAGGTTGATCCAGTGACAGGGCGGGAGACCTTATTCATCCAGCTAAGCGGAGATCTGGATAAGGGTGAGTCCGTTACGGTTGAAGTGAAAGCGCAGATTGCGGGAAGCGTTATCAATTACGGTAAGAATATTCTCAATGAACTTTATGTTACAAGTGATGTTCTTCAGCCTGCATTTTCGTTAAACCAGACAGGTGCTTCCTTTATGATCAAAACGGATTCAGGCAGCAAATGGCCCAGCGCTGACTTACCAAAGGATGTGCAGCTGCCGGATGAAAAGTACCACGGCTATGGTTACGCTTCTGATTCTGCGGAGAACACCATGAGCACCGGTACCGGGTTGGTCCTTCATAAAGAGGTCAAAGGAAATTTAGACACAAGATTCGTATCAGGTACAACGGTAGGTAAGGTGGCAAAGATTGCGGAAAATACGGAACCCACCGATTATGACGGTACCGTATTATACCGGCTTACGGCTAACAATGCTTCAGCAACTGATTATATAACCCAGCTGCAGTTTATGGATATTCTTCCGGTCAAGGGTGATTACAGTACCGGCAATTTTGAACGGCTTAGTGATTACCGGCTGAAATATGATGGAATTATATCCATTGCCATTGAGAACAGGACTGATAATAAGGAAGGAAGAAAGGTCAAAGACTTCAGCAGTGAGGTGACTTATTCTGAACGGGCATTTGACAATAAAGGAACGGCGCAGCAAGGAAAAGAATCCATGTTAAACGACAACAATGACGGATTCTGGTCTGGAGACTTAGATGATCCAACGGCTATCCGCATTAAGATCACTGATCCCGGGTTCTATTTAGCCCCAGGGGAAAACCTGGTGGTGACCTATAAGACGGTTGTTCCTTATACCACAATGACGGAGCTGGATGAAGCAGCTTACGGATATGCGGTCAATGACTTTGCTACCTCCTACAGCTATAAGAAGAGCTTATCAGATACTTCTGATATTAAGTTCTCCCAAGCACAGACCAGCAATGCGGTTCAGGTGGTTCTGGTTCCGGGAAATGTGAAGGTATCAGGGCGGATATGGATTGATGACAACAACAACGGAATACAGGATGAGAGCATTGAAAAGGATCATCTCCTTACGGATCTGCTTCCGGTGCTTCAGTCAGAGTATTTTAAGGTCAGTCTTCTGAAATACAGCAAGAGCGGTGACGATGAGGTGACAGGATCGGTAGGTTTTGGTGATGCCAGATTCCTGTTTGACGAATTGACGCCTGCAAGGCCCTTTGGAATCACTGGGTCGGAATTCACCAAGGATCAGGAAAACAGCTGGTACAGCAATCAGTCTCTGATCTTATCGAAGCTAAAGGGTGAGGATCCAGCCCATTACAGGATTTATGTGTCAACAGAAACCATGCCGGAGGGATATGAAGATCTGGTGCTTAAGCTAGCGAGACCGACCATGCTTTCCACCGGGGAAAATCCTGAGGCCGGAAGATCAAGGCTGCCTGGTACCCTGGCAGAAGAAGGAAGCAATTACGAAGAGAGCCGTGACAGCAACTTTAAGGATGCGAAAGGCTCTTATGCATCAGAAGACTTCTTCTTATGGTCTACAGGAAGTGACTATGATAAGACAAAGGATATCGGATTTGTACCATATAGGAATGTAACGATTAATAAGACAAATGAAGCCGGAAATCCGGTAGCGGGCGCTCATTTCAGCGTATACGGGCCGTATACCAACGAGGAGATGGAAGCATTACGGAAAAATGGAATTAAGGATGCAGCAGTCCTTGGAAGCCCGGCGGCTCAAGGCAGTACGGCCCTGGCCGGCGGCGAGGCAGTCTGGAATGCAGGAGAACTACTCTATTACCGGAATTATATCGTTGTAGAGGATGGGGCGCCTGTGGGATATGAGATTGTCGGTGCACAGTCCGGTGATATGGTTCCAATGGAATCCTATCAGGTGAAGGGTCAGAAGGCATGGGAGCTTCTCAGCAAGGAATTTAAGACGGCCGGAACCCCAATACCAAGCACTATAACGGTTAAGAACGGCTATGTATCCGGAGCTCTGGAATTTACAAAGCTGGACGGATTGACGGAAAAGGAGCTTGGCGGAGCAGCATTTAGGATTGAGAAAAAGGGTGCTGTGGTAGAGGATGCCTGGAAGGCATTTATAAATGCCATGAAGGCGGATCCGGCCTCTATGGGAGTGACAAAGGTAACGGCAACAGACAGTATGGTAGAATTTGAGGTGGTATCTGGTAAGGTAATATTGACCGGAATCCCATATGGAACCTACACACTGTCAGAAATCCGGGTGCCTGATGGATACGATATCACAAAGAAGCAGGCTGATATCGAATTCCGGATCGAAACCAATGGGCAGCAGGCAGTGCTTTCTGGCCTTGAGGGCAACCTTATTAGGAATACCAGAACCGAATACAGCTTAAGCCTTAAGAAGGCGGATAATGCAGGCAACGACAAGGTAGCCGGAATACAGTTCGCCATAACCGGTCCTGGAAAATATGAAAGCAGTTCATGGATTCCGTTCAGCAAAGCCAGATTTAAGTTAAATGATCCGACTGTAAAGGGATATGAAGTAAAACAGACCAATGAAGACGGCCTCATCACCTGGAATCTGCAATATGGAGATTACAAAATAGAGGAATTTAATGCAGAGGGCTATGAATCTGTGGAGCCATTCTACGTAAGAATTGATGCGGATGGAACCGTTTCTCTGCTAGATGGGGAAGGGCGAGGCGAGCTTACTTTAAACAGCTCAGAACAGAACCAGATCAACCTGATTGTAAAGAACGTGATTAAAACCGGTTCCCTTAACTTAGAAAAGATCGACGGGGAAACCAGAAAAGCCATCGGTGGAGCGCAGTTTGAGCTAAGCGGAACCTCTGTGATCGACGGGGCATTTGCCGCTTACCAAAATCATGTGATAGGTCTGGGAGTATCCCATGTATCTACAGGGAACGAAGACGGAAGGCTGTGGATTAAGTTCCAGGTAGATGGAACCGGAGATTCAAAGGCCGGTCTTCTGACAGAGATCCCATACGGCAGCTACACCTTAAAGGAGATCAAGGCACCGGAAGGATATTTATTCAGCAGCGGAAGTGAATGGACCAAGGATTTTACCATTGAAAGCGCCGAAGGCGTGAGCTTTACAGGAAGCAATGGGATCGTCAATACGCCTCATGAGCTGAACATTGAAAAACGGGATCAAATGACGGAAGAGATACTGCAAGGTGCAGTGTTTGTGCTGATGACCGCAGATGGAAAGTATGTTGCCCTGGATGAAAACAACTCCTATACCGGATTAAAGGAAAGCCAGGAGGAAGGTTCCGGGTTTACTACCGGAAGCGATGGAAGAGTCACTGTAAAACGTCTCCCGGCAGGAAATTATGTTTTAAAGGAAATTAATGCGCCTGCAAACTACGGCGTATCCGCCGATAAGGAGATTACCGTACTCCAGTCCGGCAATACGGAGACCGTAATGGTATATGATGTGAGGAATAAGGCCAAAATACGTATCAACAAGGCTGCGTCCCACAACCATGAGATGAGGCTTGGCGGAGCGGTATTTGAGATTTACTCCGACAGTGGCTTAACAGCACTTGCAGGCACCATGACAACTGAAAACGGCGGAATTGGGGAATCGGTAATGCTTCCTTTGGGCACTTATTATGTGAAGGAGCAAAAAGCCCCTGCCGGCTATGAATTAAGCGACAGAGTATATGAAGTGACATTAACCAGTGAAAGAGAAGCTTATACGGTCCAGGCAGACGGAAATGATTTCGTTACTGACGATTATGGAACCGGATCTCTGGTATTTGATAAGGTTGACAGCTTAACAGGAGAAGCCCTTGCATCTGCCCGGTTCTCCCTGACCAGGAAGGAAACGAAGGTAGACGGAGCATTTGAACATTTTGCAGAAGTCTTAAGAAATAAGAGCCAGGATGAGCTGGTGGCAATGGGAATCAACGGAGTTGAGACAGAAGACGGCAAAATCCGCTTTACGGCGGTAAACGGTCATGTTGACATGAAGGGAATCCCATACGGAACGTATACTCTTAAAGAAGAAAAAGCGCCAAAGGGCTATTTGAGCCTTAATGGAAAGGCGGAGTTTGATTTTACCATTACGGAGGACCAAAGGGAAGCTGACCTTGGGAACGGCAATGCGGTAGTCAATGAGCGGGCACAGTTTGAGCTCCAGCTTAAGAAAGCGGATAATCTTGGAAACACCATAAGCGGAATCAAGTTTGAGATTTTAGGACCGGGACGGTATGAAGAAAATGGAGTCTTATCAATTTTTGGAGCGAACCGGTTTAAGACTGGCGCGGACTCTGACACCGGATTATTTACTACTGGAGAAGATGGGATCATTCACCTGGGACTTAAGCATGGCGATTACCGGATCAGGGAAATTTCTACGGACCGGTACGATTCCATTGAACCGTTCTATATCAGGATCGACGAGGAAGGCAAAGTAAGCATCTTAAAGGATAACAGCAAGGCGGTGGTTGTTTCAAATGACGCTCTTGTGACCATTGCTGTGACCAATACGATCAGCACCGGAAATCTGGAAATGGAAAAGGTAGACGGTGAAAACACCGGAAAGAGGCTTGATGGAGCAGAATTTGTGCTTTCGAACCTTTCTACCCTGGTTCCAGGTGCCTGGGACAGCTACCGCCATCAGGCGGCGTCAGAGGGCGCTTCCTGGACGGCTGAACAGGTGGTGGGAAATACCATTACCTTTGTGCTGAACGGAAAAGGGGTTATCACAAACCTGCCATACGGCACCTACCGCCTGACTGAGAAAAAAGCACCGGATGGATACCTTCTGGGAACAACTCCATGGACAGCAGAATTTACCATCAATGACGCCAATAAGGAGATTCGGTATACCACACCAGGGCTGTTTGAAAAAACCAATGGAGCGATCGGGAATATGCCGTCAAAGATCACAGTGGTAAAAACCAATGCGGTCTACGCGGACGTAAAGTTAACAGGTGCCGAGTTTATCTTAAAGGCTTCTGACGGAAGATATGTGAAGCTGGATAATGGGTCCTTTGCCGGATATACGGATGACAGGGCAGCAGCAGGACGGTTTGTAACCGACAACGACGGGCAGTTTGTAATAAAGAGGCTGCCAAAGGACACCTACACATTCCTTGAGACAAAAGCTCCCGCCGGATATCATATCAACAGCAATATACCGCCTGTGACATTGGATGGAGTCAACAGCTTTACGATTACCATTCAGGATGAAAAAATAAAGGGCGGCGGAGGTTCATCGGGAGGTCCTTCCGGAAAAGATAATCCAGGAGGTCCGGGCGCTTCGGTGACAATCGTGCCGGATCCAGTGCCTCTTGCGAACTTACCAGGCGAAGGATCCGTGGATCTCATAACTGTTGACGACGGAAATGTACCCCTTGCCAATCTGCCTAAGACAGGTGACCGGCAAAATGCTGCCGGAAAGATGATGGTAGCCCTGTCCGGATTTATGTTGGCTCTTTATGCGGCACTTAACAAAAAGAAAAAAGAAAATTAATAAAATAAAGAAAATCTGTTTATTGACTTTATTAAATGAACTTGTTATAATTTTTTAGAAGTTATGACGAGGCAAAGGGGCCGGAACTTAAAAAAGTTCTGGCCTCTTTTTGCCATTTTTAAGTAATTCTTCGTATAAGGGAAGTATGTTTAAACTAATCTAAGGAGGAAAAAAATATGTCATATGTGGATGAAGTCTATGACAGAGTAGTGAACCAGAACCCAGGGGAAGCTGAATTTCATCAGGCGGTTAATGAAGTGCTTGATTCCTTAAAGCTTGTCATTGATGCCAATGAAGAAAAATACCGTAAGATGGGTCTTTTAGAGCGTCTTGTTGAACCGGAGAGAATCATTTCCTTCCGCGTACCGTGGGTGGACGACAATGGGCAGGTACAGGTGAATAAAGGATACCGTGTCCAGTTTAACAGTGCAATCGGACCTTACAAAGGAGGTCTTCGTCTCCATCCTTCCGTCAACCAGGGAATCTTAAAATTCCTGGGATTTGAGCAGGTTTTCAAAAATTCCCTGACTGGCCTTCCTATTGGAGGCGGCAAGGGAGGTTCCAACTTTGATCCAAAAGGAAAATCTGATAGAGAAGTTATGGCATTCTGCCAGAGCTTTATGACCGAACTGTCCAAATACATCGGGGCAGATCAGGATGTTCCTGCCGGTGACATCGGAGTGGGAGCAAGAGAAATCGGATTTTTATATGGCCAGTATAAGAGGCTGACCGGCTTATATGAGGGAGTTCTTACAGGTAAGGGCCTGACTTATGGCGGTTCTCTTGCACGTACCCAGGCAACAGGATATGGTCTGGTATATATCCTGGATGAGATGTTAAAGCATAACGGCAAGGAGCTGGCCGGTAAGAATGTGGTTATTTCCGGTTCCGGAAACGTAGCAATCTATGCCACGGAGAAGGTACAGCAGCTGGGCGGCAATGTTATTGCTTTAAGCGATTCCAACGGTTATATTTATGACAAGGACGGCATTGATCTTAATCTGGTTAAGGAAATCAAGGAAGTACGCCGCGGTCGGATCAAAGAATATGTGGATGCACATCCAACGGCTGTTTATACCGAAGGAAAAGGCATCTGGAGCATCCCATGTGACATTGCTCTTCCATGCGCAACACAGAATGAATTAAACTTAGATGATGCAAAAATGCTGAAAGCAAACGGATGCTTTGCGGTTGCAGAGGGCGCCAACATGCCATCTACCAGAGAAGCAACGGATTTCTTCTTAGCAAACGGAATGTTCTTCATGCCAGGCAAGGCAGCCAACGCAGGCGGAGTTGCAACTTCCGCTCTGGAGATGAGCCAGAACAGCCAGAGGCTTTCCTGGACCTTTGATGAGGTAGATGAAAAGCTTCACAGCATTATGGTTAATATTTACGCAAAAACAGCTTCTGCAGCAGAGCGTTACGGCGTAAAGGGAAATTATGTTGCCGGTGCAAACATCGCCGGATTTGAAAAAGTTGTTGAAGCTATGACGGCTCAGGGAGTCGTATAAGATAATTAGGGGCCGTTGTTTCCTGATAAGGGAACTGGCCCCAATTTTTAAAATAAGAAAATTATGCTGGCATTATCATGATTTATGGTATATAATAAACGATAAGGCTTGAGGCGGAGTAATCTTCGCCTTATTGTTTTCTTGGCATAATTTATTTAATGAAGGCAAGCATAGCACAGCCTGAGTTTCGTAAATTAGCCGTTTGATGAGCCAAAGCGAATCGAACTTCCTTAATTTTATTAGAAAGCAGGTGATGATCCTATGCATAAATTCTTAAGAACCATTGGTTTCAGCCTTTATCAAAAAGACAGGGAAATAGAAAATTTATTGGATACGCTCTGTGAAGATTTGACCGGTCTGAAACGGATTCAGATTGATGAGGAATCCAATCTCTGTGAGCTTCGCAGGGAAGTGGCTCCAGGTATGGGGATTGCTGTCTTTGGAGAAATGGACCGGGAAGGAAAATTTCTAAGAAGCTATTATTATCCATATTTGAAAAGTCTTGATATGACATCAGAAGTAGCCTGTTCCGTACAGCGCCACACGGAGCGTGAAACTTACGCCGGCCTTTTGGATGAATATAAGGTAGGGATTTCCCTCATATTCTATATAGACAATTCCTTTGAGTGCAGGGAACGGATCATTGATCATCATCCGATGGATACCAAGGATGTCTGTCTTTCCGGCCTTGCGGTAAGCGGAAAAGTCCTTCTTCCCATTCAGAAAACAGAGATTCAGAAAGAAGAGGCCAGAGTGGCGGCAAAAGACCGTAATACGCTTTTAGAGGCGGCAAAGAACGGTGATGAAGACGCTATGGAAACCCTGACCATTGAAGATATTGATTTATATTCCCAGGCTTCCAGAAGGGTTATGAAAGAGGATCTGTATTCCATCATTGATTCCTGTTTTATGCCCTGTGGTGTGGAATGTGACCAGTACTCCATTATCGGAGAGATCATAAAGATAGATGAGAAGAAAAACCAGATTACCAAAGAAGAGGTTTATGATTTTACTTTGGAGTGCAGTGACCTTGTTTTCCATGTAGGGATTGCCAAAAAAGATCTGGTTGGAACCCCGGAAATCGGGCGCAGGTTTAAGGGACAAATATGGATGCAGGGAATCGTGAATTTTTCTGAGCCGGTGGAATAAGTATAAAATTGACTTGACGAAACGTGGGATTGTGAATATAATAGTAAACGGATTGTAAATTTCATAACTGTTTCCGTAGCTCAGCAGGATAGAGCGTCCGCCTCCTAAGCGGAAGGCCAGCGGTTCAAATCCGCTCGGGAACACCAGTCAAATACGCCGAAAACCTTAATTTTACTAGGTTTTCGGCTTTCTTTATTTTTCGCCGTGAATCTCCAAAACAAATTGGCTGATTGTACCTTATCAGCACAACCGACTAATGAGAATAACATTATTACTGTTAACAATAAAGAAATAAGTGCTTTTTTCATTTTGTTCTCAAGTTTTTATGCATGGTTTTTAATAAGGTTATTGGCGTGTTCCAGAAAACCTTTAATCGCTTCTAATTGGCTATTTGGTAATTCGGCTACATAATCAAACAATACCTTGTCATATTTATTATGATACTCTTCGTGATAACGATAAGCCAACTGGCCCTTTTCAGACAGAAATAGTTTTTGCCTCTTTTTATCATCATTGTACGGTTCTCTGTTAACAAATCCTCTATCTTCCAATTTGAGCAATGTCTTATGCACAACAGCACGAGTGATTCCAAAGCGGCGTGCGATATCGGAACTAAATATACCGGGGTGATCACCGATCATTTTGATAATGTGTATTTCGCCGCGGTAAAAAGTCATATCCTCACTACCAAAATCTAAAACATTTGTCCTGCTGTTAGAAATGTTTTCAGTAAGAGTAATAAATGTATTGATAACCTCTGTTTCTAACGTTCCCATAACTACACCACCTTTTTATATAGACAGCCTAGAAACTGTCCAGATTGAATTGCATGAACTTCTTTCAGATTGGAATTATTCAACGCAAAATCCACTTGTTTTTTAGTGGGTGGTGGTTTAATTCCATTCATATATCCAGAAAGCCAACTTAATATATTCTCTTTCGGATAGCTTTCGGTATCTGAATAGCGCCCAACCAATAGAAAATAGCTGTCATCTAAAAGTGCAACTGCAATCTTTTTCATAAAATTATTTAAGTTTTCTGTTGTAAAATCCAATATTCCGGAAGCAACAATCAAATTATAAGATTCACCTATATCATCTGTATTAAAATCGCCAGTTAAAACCGAAACACGATTTTCCATTTTATGATTAGAAATTATTCTACTTGTTGTATTTGCTACGCTTGGGTGTTCAAATACATAAGCTTTACTATTTGGGTAGTGCTTTGCAAACTCCATGGCAAATACTCCAGAACCACCCCCTAAATCTAGCATTTTTAATTGTGCTGATGAATTTGTAAAGACATTTTTTACTTCATCAATAAAACTTTTTACCCTTCCAGTGGCATACATTTCAGGTACTGTCACCTCTGCTAATGAGGAAAAATCATAGCAAGAGCCGGAGGTATAGGTATTGTTTAAGTCACACTTTACTTTGTCTGCAAGATTGTACAGAGTTGTCATTTCTTCACGAAACAAAATCGTTTTCCCAAGATAATAGGGACTTGACTTAGATAAATACGCTGTGCCTTCTTTCGTATTGTAGTAATAATTATCTTGCTTTTCTATATAACCACATGAAAAAAGTGCAAGTAAAAGCAATTCAATATTTTTTTCACAATAACCAGTCTTTTCGGCAATTTCCTTTGCCGAAGCTGGGCCATCTAAATAAGAAAAGACATCTGATTTAATTGCTTCAAATAGCAACTGTGCCGACTGATATTGTCTGAGTACCTGATAGTAACTATCAGGTGTAATTTCTGACTGCAAATTTTCAACTCCCTTTTATAGTTAGCTTTAACTAACCTTATTGTATGCTAAGCATACAATAAATACAATTGTATGTCAAGCATACATTTTTACATACAAAAGCTGTCGGTTCGTTTCTGGCGGGTTAGCCGCTGCTGCTTTACGGAAAGGAATTGAATCGGTAATTTGGCTGTTTCCTTAGAATAGCCTGTTGCGTACAATGAAAACCCTGAATAGTCTGATAGAAAAATGTCTATAGGATTAAAAAAAATAATCCCTATAAAAAATGTAAAATATTTGAATGAGATGATAAGTAAAATAGGATAAGTAACCACTCTGTAACCGGCGGGATTTATAATGGAAAAAACATACCAATCAGAATCAAAGCCCGGATTGGAACCATGTTTTGTAAAACTTATTCGCTGAATAAATCCTGTATAGGCAAACTCCAACTTACAGGGTAGGATTTACCGTCGTATTCATGGCAGCAGCGGTGATAATAAAATTAGTATGGAGTTCTTAATATGACAACCCTGGTTTTATAGGTCAGGATAAGATAGATAAATAAATATTAGCGAGGGAGGGGAACTCTTTTATGAAAAAATTGAGAAGTAAATTCAGGCGTAGCCTGGCAGGTTTCCTTGCTTTCTGTGTAACGGCCACATCATTTAATACTGTGTCGTGGGCGGATGTTGGAAATGCGTTAGATACCCAAAGTGCTACTTTTATAATGTCCGGTGAGGATCTAAAGGATTCTGCCCAGGCAGCGGTTGATGAAGGAAAGATACTGGATTTTGATGATCTGGGTATTACTTCGGAAGAAGGCACATCAAAGGAATATAAGAAATTATTTGAAGGTGGTTCTGTATATGAATTCATGCCTTCTTATGATACATATGAGGAAGAAAATGCTGATGGCGCGTTTTTGAGGATGTTTATCCGTGTGAAGGATCGCCAGGAAGGATATCAGCTTACTGGAAATGAAAAAATAATTTTTCTGTATATCAATGATTCAGAAGGAACTATAAAATTCCGTACTGATATTGACGGACATTTAACAGAAAAAGTTTCCGTAAAGGGAAATACTTTTTTACTGGAAAAGGAAATAGCGGTACCTGGCGGGAATGTGAGGGGAGAAAATCAGGTTCCCGGAAAAGATGTTGTGGAAGAAGTAACGACAGCTCCGGAAGAAACTCCGGATGTAATACCGGATACAACAATTGCGCCGAGTGAAAGCGAAGGGGACACAGAGTCTGCCGTTGTACCAGAAAAAGCAACTGAGGCTCCAGAAGAAACATCGGATGAAACACCGGATGAAAAACCGGATGAAACGATAGCTCCGGATGAAAGTAAAAAGAATACGGAAGCGTCCGCTGCACCAGAAGAAAAAACGTCGGAGAGCAAGGAACAGAATTCTGACCACGGCTCAGAGGCCAGTGAGCTTAAGGAATCTGCTGTGGAAAATAAGGCTTCCGAAACAGGGCAGATCTCCATGTCGCGTCATTTGGTGCATGTATTGACAGCCCCTATAGGAGATACTGTTTCTGACGAAACTGCTACACCGGGTAATGCGGTCGAAACAGTGGAGGATGAGGAGAAAAACGTATCTGACTCTCAAAACACCTCAAAAAAAGCAACTAAGGGAGAAGAGTACAGACCGGTTATCGTGGATGGGTCTTATTATGCTAAGGCTTATGTTGTAACCTTAAAGGACTTAATGGCTTCTGAGAAAGACGGCCTTACACTTATCGTTTCTCATCATGCTTATTATAATGATGAGGAGAAAGTGGAAACTGAGACCTTAACAGGTTTTGATGCGGGAGAAGAGGTTTTTGCCGGAGATTATAGCTGGAGTAAAGATACGTTAGAGTATTTGGGAAGTTCTCAGGATCATATCATAATCGGGGAACAGGAAGAGAACAAGCTTGATCTTTATTATGAAGAGATTGTTCCCGATAAGGATGAGGAAGATGTGGTGGTTCAACCCAAATCTTACACTGCTTTAAAAGCCAGATCCGCTTTCAGCCTACTTAGCGAAGACAGTACAACACCCGGAATGGTATTTCCAACAAAAACGGCTCAATGGGTAGATGAAAACAATGGAATAGCCAAAATAGAATTTTCCATATTTGGAAATCCGATTCGTCAGGGCAGTGATGTTGTATTAGTAATAGACAGTTCCGGGAGTATGGCAGGTAAGAAATGGACGTTAGCCGTAAATGCAGCCAGAGCATTTATTACTAACTTGTATAAATCACAAGACGGTGTAGACTCAGATAACCGCTTGGCTATTGTTGATTTTGATTCCAGTGCGGCAAGATATCCATCAGGATCAGGGGAATCTTTCATAAAGGCAGACGATACAATCAGGGTCAATCAATCGGCGTATACAGCAGCCAAATATTTTACGGATCATGTCTTGGCTTCGAAAATGTCTGCGCTAGGTGGTACAAATTATGATGTAGCCTTTGCTAAAGCAGAAGAGGCAATTAATGGGCGCAGGGATTCATCAAGGCCTGCGTATATTGTATTTATGAGTGATGGGGAGCCAAGGGATAATGAGTGGAGCCCTTACCGTACGGGAGCAGCAGGAGCCGAAAGGCTGAGAAACGATGGTGTTATGATCTATTCCCTGGGACTTGATATAGGAAATACAGCATTTAACCGCTTTATAAAGCCATTAGCCAGCGAACCCAAGGACACTTATGCTAAAAATATTAAGGATATCAACCAGCTGCCAGAGGTATATAACAATATTGCAAGCTCCATAAAAATTGCAGGTACAAGTGCTGTGATTACAGATGTAATCAATACAGATGCATTTGAAATTGTCTCAGATTACAATGGAGATCCATGGTATGATGCATCTACAGGTACTGCAACGAAATCGGCGGACGGTCGTACAGTTACATGGAATTTCGGAAATATTTCAGAAAATAAGGAAACCTTGACGATTTACATCAGAGTGAAAAAAAACGTACTGGGCGGCACATCACCGTATACGAATAAGAATGCTGATGTAACTTATAAGGATCCCAATTATGTGATAAAAACGAAAGACATACCCAACCCGCGTTTACCTGTGGGGAATGTAGGAAATATCACAAGGAACTACTATCTGGTAAATAAAGATGGATATCCTATAAGCTCCACCGAAACAACAGGTCAGATCGTTGAATTTAGCAAACGTGTCGTATTAGGAACAGATTTATACGAAAGTGATTCACTGCCATTTGGAACCTACGCTGTTCCTGCACCGGCAGTGATTCAATATGATGACAGCAAATATCAGTACGTTGCCGCCAGTGCAGGTACCGGTAAGAATGGTTCACCAAATCCGTCTGCTGTCAGCTTAAACGCCCAGAATAAGGCTGTTAATCTATATTTTGGCTATCAGCTGATTTCTGATGTCACTGTAACATTTGACGGAAATGGAGGAACTCCTTCTGTCAGTACAGTTACAATTCCGAAAGATACAGCACTAGGAGATAAACTTGCAAAGGCGACAAGGGATGATGACTATATTTTCATGGGATGGAATACATCTCCTGATGGAAAAGGAACCGCTTTTACAGAAAAAACAATCGTATCTGAGAATAAGACTGTTTATGCACAGTGGAAGACGAAAACCACAGTGGTTTTTACTGCGGATCAAGTGATTAAAACTTACAATGGTCAGCTACAGTCAGTTGATGGATCTTCTTTCACAACAAGTGGCCTTCCAGTAAATTATACATTGACTGGTATTACGGCAGTCGGTTCGGGAACGGATGTAAAGGACGGCGGTTATCCCATTATCCTTATCGGTAGTCCCCAAATCCTGGATGATAGTGGAAGTAATGTAACAAATCAGTTCAAGTTTATTACGGTTTCAGGCAAACTGACGATTGAACCGAAGGCAGCAACCATTAAAGTAAACGATGCCTCCAAGCCCTATGGAGCCCCAGATCCGACATTCAACGGAACAGTAAACGGTCTGATTGACCAGAATGATCTTGGCAGCATATTATATGCGAGAAGTAATTCAGGGATTGAGGCGGTAGGAAGCTATCCGAATGTCATTGTACCGGCGTATACAGAAAATAGAAATTATACCGTTACAGTGAAAAATGGAAACTTTGAGATCAGGACAGCATCCCTTGAAAATGCTTCCGTAACAGGAAAAGGCGGTACCTGGGAATATGACGGAGCTCCTCATGCGGCAGGGGCAGCACTTAAGAATGCACCTGGTTATACTATTTTCTATCAGGAAGGAAATGGACCTTGGACCACGACTTCTCCAAGTGTTACCAATGTATCAGAGGGAGCCAAAACCGTTCAGGTAAAAGCGACAAGGACGGGATATGTGGACCTGTATGCAAGTGATATAACGATTAAGATAACTCCGAAGGAAGCTTCCATAAAGGTAAAAAATAGCTACAAGCAATTTGATCAGCCGGATCCAGAATTTAAAGGAAAGGTTAGCGGCCTTATTAATGACGCAGACTTAGGTACAGTCACATATTCCAGAACCAATTCTGAAGAGGGTGTGGGTAAGTACCAGGCGGTTTTAAATGCGAACTATACCCCAAATGATAATTACACTGTAACTGTCATGAAAGGAGATTTTGAGATTAAGTTAGCTAAGGATCCGGATGTGGACTTAAAGATTAAGGGCGGAAGCTGGCCCTATGATGGAAAGGCTCACAAGGTATCGCTGGATGTATTCGATGGGATCTTTGCGAAACTGCAGAAATACAAAATTGAATACAGTATAGACAAAGGTGAGAACTGGTCCGAAGATGTTCCAAGTGTAAAAAATGTAGATGATGGAACCCTGACAGTAATTGCCAGAGGAACAAGGACTGGATATGAGGACTTGGTATCAAATGAAGTAACCTTAAGCATCACTCCAAAAGCAGTCACCATTATCGTAGAAGATGCTTCCAAACCGTTTGACCAGCCGGATCCGGCGTTCACAGGAAATTTAAGTGGTCTTGTGACACAGGGTGACTTAGGAACAATCAGCTATGTGAGAACCAATGACGCAGAAGGAGTTGATGTATATCCAGGAGTTCTGGATGCAAAGTACACAGAGAACTCCAACTATGAAGTAACCGTAATCCCGGGAACTTTTGAAATAAAAACAGCTTCCATGGAAGGTGCGAAAGTAAGTGCCGTAGGCGGTGAATGGCCCTATGACGGAAATTTACATACAATAACCGCTGACATAGAGAATGCGGACGGCTACGTAATCTACTACCAGACAGGAAATGAAACGTGGACGACAACACCACCGAGCATAATAAACGTTCAGGAAGGAACCGTAATCGTATCTGTGAAGTCTGTAAAGCCCGGATATGAGACTCTTACCGCAGAGCCGGTTGAAATAAAGATTATTCCCAAGGCTGTGACCATTACCGTAGAAGGTGCCTGGAAGTATTATGGCAGCGATGACCCGGCCTTTGGCGGAACCGGACCGGAACTGGTAAATGCAGGAGATTTGGGGACAATCAGCTATGTGAGAATAAATCATGCGGAAGATGTAGGGAAGTATGAGGAGGTTATAGATGCCAGGTACCAGGAGAATCCCAATTATTCGGTTACTGTTTCTAAGGGAAGCTTTGAGATCAGGACGGCAACCATGGAAGGTGCTAAACTGACGGCAGAAGGCGGCGAGTGGATCTATGACGGTACTGCGCATGAAGCAAAGGGATTATTAAAGAATGCGGACGGTTATACCATATACTACAAAACCGCAGACAGCGACTGGAGCATGATACCTTCAAGCGTGACCAACGTGTCCGAAGGAATGGTAACCGTATCTATTAAGTCAGTAAAGAGAGGCTATGTAGATCTGACTGCAGATGACGTGACTCTTAAGATAAATCCCAAGGAAGCTTCCATTAAGGTAGATAGTATCTGGAAATTCTATGGAGAGACAGATCCTGCATTCACCGGAACACCAGACGGCCTTATAAATGCCGGAGATCTTGGAGAAATCAAATACGTGAGAACCGATAATGGAGAAGATGTAAAGAAATTTCCGGGAGTTCTGGATGCAGCATTTACAGAGAATTCCAACTATACCGTGACCGTTACAAAGGGAGATTTTGAAATTAAAACAGCATCGATTCCCAACGCTTCCGTAGAAGGAGTCGGCGGCGATTGGGTGTATGACGGAGCCGCTCATGCGGCTGAAGCAAAGCTTAACAATGCAGATGGCTATACCGTAAATTACAAGGTTGGAAATGGTGGCTGGAGTACCACACCACCAAGCGTGACCAATGTATCCGATGGACTGGTAACCGTATCCGTGAAAGCGGAAAGAACCGGTTATGAGCCCCTGACATCAAAGGATATAACTCTTAATATTAATGCAAAGCCAGTAACCATCACGGCAGATAATTCCTCCAAGAACTATGGTGAAAAGGATCCTGTATTCACCGGAATGGTAGATGGTTTGATAAACCAGAATGATCTTGGAAAAGTCATTTACATAAGAAGTAATGAGGGGGAAGAAAGCGTAGCATTTTATGGGAATGTAATTGTACCGGCTTATACTGCAAATGACAATTACATTGTAACTGAGAGGTATGGGAACTTTGAAATCAAGACAGCATCAATTCCCAACGCTTCCGTAGAAGGAGTCGGAGGAGAGTGGGTGTATGACGGATCCTCTCATGCAGCAGGAGCAGAGCTTAAGAATGCGCCTGACTATACTGTTTTCTATAAGCTGGGAGATGGTAAGTGGACAGAAACAGCACCACGCGTAGCCAATGTATCCGATGGTCCATTAACCGTTTATGTAAAGGCAGTCAGAACGGGATATGTGACTCTGGAAGCAGAACCAGTCATTATCAGGGTAACGCCGAAGGAAGCATCCATAAAGGTAGATAACAACTGGAAATACTTTGATTTGGCGGATCCGGTCTTTGACGGTAGGGTAAGCGGTCTTGTAAACAACACAGATTTGGGTACAGTCAGTTATATCAGAACCAATGATGACGAGGGAGTAGGTAAGTATCAAGGGGTTTTAAGTGCTCAATACACTTCAAATAGTAACTACAACGTAACCATTTCAAAAGGCGATTTCGAGATCCGGTTAGCCAAGGATCCGGATGTGACTTTAAAAATCAAAGGCGGAAGCTGGCCCTATGATGGAAAGGCTCACAAGGCATCACTGGATGTATTCGATGGAATCCTGATGAAACTGCAGAAATACAAGATCGAATACAGTATAGACAAAGGTGAGAACTGGTCCGAGGATGTTCCAAGTGTAGAAAATGTAGATGATGGAACCCTGACAGTGATTGCCAGAGGAACAAGGACTGGATATGAAGACTTAATATCAAATGAAGTAACCTTGAACATCACTCCAAAAGCAGTCACCATTACCGTAAAAGATGCTTCCAAACCGTTTGAACAGCCGGATCCGGCGTTCATAGGAAATTTAAGTGGTCTTGTGACAGAGGGTGACTTAGGAACAATCAGCTATGTGAGAACCAATGACGCAGAAGGAGTCGATGTATATCCGGGAGTTCTGGATGCAAAGTACACAGAGAACTCCAACTATGAAGTGACCGTTATCCCGGGAACCTTTGAAATTAAAACAGCTTCCATGGAAGGTGCGAAAGTAAGTATTGTAGGCGGTGAATGGCCCTACGACGGAAATCTACATGCAATAACCGCTGGCATAGAGAATGGGGACGGCTACGTAATCTACTACCAGGCAGGAAATGAAGGGTGGACGACAACACCTCCAAGCTTAACCAACGTTCAGGAAGGAACCGTAACTGTATCTGTGAAGGCGGTAAAGCCCGGATATGAGACTCTGACTGCAGAGCCGGTAGAAATAAAGATTATTCCCAAGGCTGTGACTATTACCATAGCAGATGCCTGGAAATATTATGGCAGCAATGATCCGGCCTTTGGCGGACCCGACCCGGAACTGGTAAATGCAGGAGATTTGGGGACTATCAGCTATGTGAGAACAAATCATGCGGAAGATGTAGGGAAGTATGAGGAAGTTTTAGATGCCAGGTACGAGGAGAATCCCAATTATTCGGTTCGTGTTTCCAAGGGAACCTTTGAGATCAGGACGGCAACCATGGAAGGTGCTAAACTGACAGCAGAAGGCGGCAAGTGGACTTATGACGGGGGGGCCCATGAGGCAAAAGGATTATTGGATCATGCAGATGGCTATACCATTTATTACAAAGTAGGTGACGGTGACTGGAGCATCACACCACCAAGCGTGGCCAATGTACCAGAAGGACCAATGACAGTATCTGTAAAAGCAATAAGAACCGGTTATGAGGATTTAAACGCAGATGATGTAACACTTCAGATCATACCCAAGACAATTGCCATTCATGTGGACAGCAGCTCCAGGTTTTATGATCAGCCGGATCCAGTCTTTTCAGGAACCGTAGACCCCCTTGTAAATGAAGGAGATCTGGGATCAATCAGTTATATCAGAACAAACACGGATAACGATGTGGCTGTATACACGGGAGTTCTGGATGCTGAATTTACTGAAAATAAGAACTATACCGTAACCGTTGTGAAGGGCAATTTTGAGATCAAGACGGCAACTATGGAAGGCGCAGGCCTTACAGCGGAAGGCGGTGAATGGACTTATGACGGAGCTGCCCATGAAGCAAAGGGCTTATTAAATCAGGCAGATGGCTATACCATTTATTACAAGACCGGTGACGGTGAATGGAGTACCACGCCGCCAAGTGTAACCAATGTATCAGATGGAACGGTGACAGTATCTGTAAAAGCAGCAAGAACCGGTTACGAGGATATGAACGCAGATGATGTGACACTGAAAATAAATGCAAGAGAGGCATTTATCACAGCACATCATGCATTTAAGTACTATGATGATGTAGATCCTGAATTCAATGGAACGGTGGATGGCCTGATCAGCCAGAAGGATCTGGGGAATATTACTTACATAAGAAGCAATGAAGCTGAGGCGGTAGGAAGCTATCCGAATGTCATTGTGCCGGCGTATACAGAGAATAGCAATTATATTGTTACTGAAAAGAATGGAGACTTTGAGATCAGGACAGCATCGCTTAATAATGCTTCCGTAACAGGAAATGGCGGTACCTGGGAATATGACGGAGCTCCTCATGCAGCGGGGTCAACGCTTGAGAATGCACCTGGTTACACTGTATTCTACAAGACAGGAGAGGGCGAGTGGACGGAAACCCCGCCAAGCGTAACCAATGTATCAGAAGGATTCGTAACGGTCCAGATAAAGGCAACAAGACCTGGATACGTAGATCTGGAGGCGAACGCTGTAATCATCAGGGTGGCAGCAAAGGATATAACCATCCGAGTAGACAGCAAGAGCAAGGAATACGGTGCGGCAGATCCGGAGTTTACCGGCCAGGCTGGCGGTCTGGTTGCGGAAAGGGACTTAGGAACCATTCAATATCACAGGCTTGAGGCAGACCAAAAGAAAGAAGATGCCTCCGACCAGATAACATTAACAGTATCTTATAACGCAAATGAAAACTACAAGGTTACTGTTATAAATGGGGAATTGAAGATCTATGCTGCTAATAACAACGGAGTAAGTGTTGCCGGGCAGACCGTGACCTATGATGGCCACGCATACAGCTTAAAAGATGCAGCAGCGTTAAAGGCTGGGTCCACCTTATTATACTCTCTGGATCAGGTAACATTCAGCGAAACAAAGCCGACTTTTACAGATGCAGGAACTTACTTTGTATATGTAAAAGCCAAAAATCCAAACTACGCAGAAACAGATGTAGTGAAGGGCACCGTGATAATAAACAGGAGGCCGGTCACCATTACTGCGGACAGTGCGCAGAAGAGGTATGATGGAACTGCTCTAAGTGCCAATACCGCTAAAATCACCAATGGACAGCTGGCAGATGACCAGAAAATGAAGAGCGTTCTTGTGACAGGAGCTCAGCAGTCAGTTGGCAGCAGTGACAATATTGCCAGCGATGCGGTGATCACATCCGGAGACTGGGATGTAACGGCTAACTATGAGATCACCTACGTTGCAGGCAGACTGACAGTGACCTATGTGAGCAGTGGAGGCGGCGAAAACAGTGGAGGAGGCGGAAACAGCGGAGGATCCTCTCCGAATACGAATCGTCCCTTTGTACCGGGCGGCCCTGGTGATAACCTTGTGACAATCACTCCTGATGCGGTACCATTATCAAATTTACCGGTTGAGAGTGGCATAGAAACCAGCCTTCTGACGATTGATGACGGAAATATCCCATTAGCAGGTCTGCCAAAGACAGGCGACAAAATGCATGTTCAGGGACTTGTAGCATTATTGTCAGGAATCCTGCTGGCAGCTTATGCGGCATTAAGCGGCAGGAAGAAGAGGGAGAACCAGTAAAAGAAAGGCTTCAGTTTTAAGCAGCCGGCAAGTAAATTATAAACAAATACAGGGCAGAACTTTCCGATGAATCGGTTGGTTCTGCCCTTTTTTCATAACACTGAGTAGTCTGACCACTTTTAAGTGATTTTTTAAAGTTCTTATAAATTAAAAGCCTTTCTAAATTCGCTTGGTGTAACCCCATGGACATCCTGAAAGGCGGCAGCAAATTTGGACGCATTTTTATAGCCGCATAACTCCGAAATATCCCGGATGCTTAGATGGTCTGCAGATAAAAGCTGCATGGCACGCTTCATTTTTTCTCTGCGGATATAATCATAAAGGGGAATCTGATAAATGTTTTTAAAGCTGAGGCGTAATTTGCTCTCGCTCATGTCTGCTATTTTTGTCAATTCTTCCATTGGCGGAACCTGGAGAATGTTTTCGTCTATTTTCAGTTTTACAGAGTAAACTTTTTTCTCGTTTTCCCATGTTACATAGTTTCTTCGATTGCTCCTCCGATCTGGAGTTACAGGATAATTTCTGGCGATTGAGCATAGCAGATGAAGCACCATTCCTTCAAAGGCAAGGATGGGCATATCCGCATTGCGTACTGCCCAGCGGATCTGTTCTAATATCATCATGATATTTGGTGTGTTATAATGTTCTGTTTCCCATTCTTTTGCATCTACAATGCTGATTTTCGGGGGATTGCTTCTTGTTTGCAAAAAGGGTTGTAAAAAGTCATCGAAAACAAGAACACTGGTAAAGCAGGTATGGATTCCCTTTGGGAAGGTCAAATGAAATGGCTGCTGAGGATTAACCAGAACGTGAGTCATAGGTGTAAACGTAGTTGATATCTTGCCTTGCTGGGAATATATCATATTGCCGCAGTCAATACAAAAAATCCACAAACATGGTCTTTTCACGTCTATGGTGTGGACAATCTTTTTATCTGGAGTAAACCATGCGCTGGAAACAAACAGGCCTTTTGCAGGACATGTTTCAACAATCCATCCATTGGACCAGTGGGGCGGGAAGTAATATCCGATTCCCGGTCCGTAGGTCCGCTGATCCAGGTTATATTTTTTCGCCATGGCTCCCCATGAAGCGGCTTGGTATTCATTCATTGCAAGATGGCTCACTTTCTAACTTTTATACCACCAAATTATACATGAAAGAAGAAAAAAAGACAATGGAATGATGATCCAATTTGGTTTATTTATACTCCATATTGCTGAGCATAAAATCAAAAAAACATTAGGAATCAGCGGAAAACAGTGTGTTTGATCAGTTGAATGAAAAAGAAGCTTCCTCGTAATGGGTGCAGGCCATATTGACGTATATTTTTTATTGTGTTAGTATTCTGGTTAGTTAGTCGCAACTAACATAAGGCAAAAGAAAGTAAGCTCTTACGCTGTAAAAAGAAAATTATCACAACTTGAAGGAGATTGATATGAAGAAAATAGGATCTATATTTTGCTTCATGTTTGCGTTTTTATTTGCGCTGACAGGATGCAGCCGTGTTAGCCGGGTAAACTCTGAAGCTTTGGACACGCACACAATCAATACAGTAATGGGAGATATAGAAGTGCCAAAAGAGCCACAGCGTGTAGTCGTGAATTGGTACATAGGAGATGTGCTTTCTTTAGATTTGAATGTGGTTGGATACTATGCATGGGAACAGGAAACCATGCCATTTTATGACAAGTTTTCTTCAGATACTAAGCTGGAAAGCTGGGCAGCGGAAGATATTATGGCTGCAGAGCCGGATTTGATTATTACATATCAGACAGAGGATTTTGAAAAGTTTGGAAAAATAGCTCCTGTAATGGTCATTCCGGAAGAAAGCGTAAGCTCTGTTGATCGTCTTCGTATCATTGGAGAGGCTACAGGAAAAGCAAAAGAAGCAGAAGCCTTGATCGCGGTCTTTGAAGAAAAGCTTGCAGCGGCAAAGGAGGAGCTGCAAAGCAAAAAATACCAGGGGAAAACATTCAGCATTATGGAAGACTGGGGGCCATCCGGTGATTGGAACGGTGTGGCCTATGAAACTGGTTCCAGAGGAGGAACATTGGTTTACAACTATCTTGATCTTAAAAAACCGGAGAAGCTGGAGAAACTGATCGAAGAATCCAGTAACAACAGAGGGACCTTAAGCTATGAGGTTGCTCATGAATATTTCGGAGATTATATTTTATGGTTCCAGCAGGAAGGAAAAGAATCAGAATATGCAAAGACAGATATTTGGAAAAGCATTCCTGCTGTTGCAGAAGGCCGGATTGCAGAAATTCCGGGAAAATATCAGGGATTGTTCTACTATTCTGATTTAGCAAGCTTAACTGCTCAGTTGGATTATACGATTTCCGCAATTCAGGGAATGTCAGAATAAGAGTAAAGGAGCAGTTTGCATGTGGAGGTTAAAAAGATATAAGGCGGCGCTTTTCCTGGCGCTTGCGGTTGGAACGCTGCTTTCTGCCTGCAGTTTAAAAACGCAGACAACCGGCGGCGAAACAAGAGTTATTAAGACCGTTCATGGAGAAGTTGAGGTGCCGGTGGATCCCCAGAGAGTAATTGTCACGTATTGTTTGGGAGACGTATTGGCCCTTGGAGTAAAGCCCTCGGCAACTTATGACGCTGCGGGAACGGCATATGAAAAAGAAGTGGCAGATATACCGGTCTGGGACAAATTTGAAGCAGAAGAAATTTTATCTTATGATCCGGATTTGATTTTAGTAGTGAATCAGGAGCAGTATGATATAGCTTCTAAAATTGCACCAACGGTATTGCTTCCTTTTACAGAACTGTCCTTAGAGGAACGGGTCCGTTTCTTAGGGGATGTACTGAATCGCCGGGATGAGGCGGAAAAGGCTTTGGAAAATTTTGAACAAAAATTGAAAGAAGCAAAGGCAGCACTTTCAGAAAAACAAATTATGGACAAAACAGTCAGCATTTTCGGGATAGATGCAAATGGTAGTATTTGGGTATTTGGTGATAAATGGGGCCGCGGGGGTGACTTGATTTACAGCCACTTAGGGTTTAAGGCACCGGATATTGTTCAAGATGAGATCATCGCAAAAGACCAGTACCGGGATATCTCCATGGAAGTGATCCAGGATTATGCAGGAGACTATTTAATCCTGTCCGGAGATATTGATGATCTGAATGGAAACACCATCTGGGAATCTCTCCCTGCTGTAAAAAACGGAAGAACGGTTCCCATTGATTTTACTCTGTTTTATGATATCGACATCTATTCATCCAGTGTACAGTTGGATTATCTATTAGATGCGATGTTAAATATGCCTGAGTAACTTGATAGTCTTTACGGGAAGGAACAGGCTGAAATGAAAATTACATCAATAAAGCGGCGGCGGAAAGGCTCCGCAGGCTTTGCTATTTATATGATTCTTGGGTTTGGACTTTTGCTTTTCATGTCGGCTGCATCCATTTCTTTTGGTGCTGCCGACATGCGCCTTGCCACTGCATGGGAGGCAATCTTCCGATTTAATCCAAATTCGACAGAACATCAGATTATTCAGACACTTCGGCTTCCACGTACCGTGGCAGATTTAATGGTGGGATGCAGTCTGGCAATTTGCGGAGCAATCATGCAGGGAACAACGCGGAATCCCCTTGCTGACTCCGGGCTTATGGGAATCAGTTCCGGGGCCACCTTTGCCATGGCATTTTGTATGGCATTCCTGCCGGGACGCACCTATGGCCAGACCATTTTGTTTGCATGTACGGGAGCCGCAGCTGCAACAGCAATGACCTATTTTATTGCTTCTCTTGGAAAAGGAGGAATGACGCCCCAGCGTCTTGTATTGGCAGGAATTTCTATTTCCATGCTGTTTGGAGCATTCAGCCAGTTCCTCTCCATTAAATACCATCTTGGCTATGCCCTTGCTTATTGGACAGCAGGAGGAACCGCAGGAGCGAAATGGAGTGAGCTCATGATGATCCTCCCTCTTTTTGCAGCAGGAGTGCTGGCAGCGTTTTGGCTGTCCCCTTCGGTCACTGTGCTGAGTTTAGGTGAGGACGTTGCAGCCGGACTGGGGTTAAAGACCAGATTGGTCAAAGGAATTTCTACGCTGATCGTGCTGCTCCTTACCGGACTTTCTGTCATTATCGTAGGACCGGTTGGCTTTGTTGGACTCATTACCCCTCATATTGTCCGGTATATGGTAGGGGTGGATTACCGGTATATCATTCCTGCTTCAGGTCTTTATGGAGCTTTACTTACGGTTTTTGCCGATTTAATAGGGCGGTTAATCAATAAACCTTATGAGACACCAATCGGTATCATATTTGCTGTGATCGGTGTTCCTTATTTCCTTTATCTTGCAAGAAAGCAAAGGAGGGAATTTGAATGAAAAAACAGGAGTATTCAGCAGAACGGGGAAGGTTTCTTTTTCTGATTATGGTGATCTTGATGGCAGTAATAGCCGTGATCAGCATGAATTCCGGAAAGATGAATCTCACTCCAGGAGAAGTTTTAAATGTGATCATAGGAAGAGGTACGCCGCAGCAAAACTTAATTATTTTAGAATTCCGCCTTCCCCGCATTGTCCTGTCAATCCTTGTGGGAGTGGGAATGGGCATTTCCGGCTGTATCATGCAGAGCCTTCTGCGAAACGATATGGCAAGTCCAGGTACTTTAGGAATCAGCTCCGGTTCAGGGTTGTTTGTACTGATTTTTGTAGTATTGTTTTCTGCAAAGACGGTGTCATCTGCGATTTTAATGCCACTGCTTTCTTTTTTCGGAGGAATGACTGCCGCAGGATTGATTTTTCTGCTTTCTTATAGAAGAGGGAAAGACATCTCTCCTACAGGGTTGATTTTAACAGGCGTTGCACTGGGAAGCGGTTATGGAGCGTTAACTACACTGCTGACTCTTAAGCTGGATCAGAACCAGATGGATTTTATACAGCGATGGAGCGCCGGCAGTTTATGGGGAGATGAATGGCGTTACCTTGCCGTACTGATTCCATGGACATTGATTTTATGCGGTTATGTATTTTATAAAGCCCATATTCTTAACATTCTTAACCTTGGAAATGAAACTGCTTTAAGTCTTGGTGCTGCAGTAAAGCCCGAATTTATCGGATTGACCGTAGCAGCGGTAGCACTTTCTTCAGGAAGTGTATCCCTGGGTGGAAACTTCTTTTTCGTAGGAATGATTTCCCCTCATATGGCAAGAAAATTAATGGGGCCGAACCATAAATTGTTCCTTCCTGCCTCCGGGCTTTGCGGTGCGATCATTGTACTGCTTGCAGATACCATAACAAGAACCATCAGCCTGGGGACAGATGTGCCTACGGGTATTGTAATTACGGCGCTTAGTACACCGTACTTTTTATATCTATTGGCGAAAGCAAATTAAGGAGGACGGTATGAATAGTATCGCAACAAAAAAATTAGATATTGCCTATGACAACGCCATGATTGTGGAGAATTTAGATATGGTAATTCCTCACAAAAAAATCACTTCGATCATAGGCCCCAACGGATGCGGGAAATCCACAGTGCTAAAAGCCATCGGACGCATTTTAAAACCCAAAAACGGAATGGTTTATTTAAATGGCAGTGATATCTCAATACTTCCCACTAAGGAAATTGCAAAGAAAATGGCGATTCTTCCTCAATCACCTTCCGCACCCAGCGGGCTGACCGTAAGTGAGCTGGTGGCATATGGGCGGTTTCCTCACCAAAGTGGGTTTGGAAAACTGACTCCTGAGGATAAAAATATTGTGCGGTGGGCAATCTCAGCAACCAAGCTAATGGATTTAGAACATCGGGAAGTAAATACATTATCCGGGGGGCAGCGGCAAAGAGTCTGGATTGCCATGGCACTTGCCCAGCAGACAGACCTGATTTTACTTGATGAACCCACTACTTATCTGGATCTGGCTCATCAGCTTGAAGTATTGGAGCTTTTATACGGACTGAACCGCAGCCAGGGCTGCACCATTGCCATGGTTCTTCATGATTTGAATTTGGCGGCACGTTTTTCTGACTATATGATTGCGGTCCGCGAAGGGAAAGTTATTCAGCACGGCAGCCCGGAAGAAGTAATGGTACCTCATGTATTAAAGGAGACATTTTCCATAGATGCTGAAATTGTCAAGGAACCAAGAACAGGACGGCCTGTGTGCCTGACGTATGCTCTTTTACATCAGGAACGTTTGTCCCAAAAGGAGGCGATTTCTGTATGAGAACTGCACTGCGGATATTCCGGGAGGCAAAAAGGTACAGGATTCATCTGATATTTGCACTTATTGCCCTCGTGGTATCTACGGCAGCCGGATTTTATACGCCATGGGCCTTAAGAGAATTAACGGCTCTTGCTACAGAAGGAATCAGTAATTTTCAGGCTCAGGCCATGCGTATCGGAATCTTTCTTCTGGGCGCAGCCACAATCCAGGCTGCAGGAACTTCTGCTGCAGGATATTTAAATCATTATGCGGCTCTTCATTATGTGGCAGACTTACGTAAGCGGCTTTACGGGAAACTGCAGCATATGAGCTTAAGCTATTTTCACAAAAGCAGGACAGGCGATCTCACCAGCCGTGTAGTAAATGATGCACTGGATGCGGAGGTACTTTTGGCACATGTGATTCCGGATTTTGCAGTCAATGTTCTTACCTTTATAGGAGTAGGAGCTTTGCTGTTTATGATCAATGGAAAGCTTGCCATAATGAGTCTGGTCACCATACCTTTTCTTCTGGGAATTACCATGTGGCAGAGCCGTCATGTATCCCCTACGTGGAAAGAGAATTCCCGGGTAAGAGGAGAACTTGCAGGAAAGGTGCAGGACAATCTTTCCGGCATTAAGGAAATCCAGATTTTTAATCAGCAAAGCCATGAGGAATATAAGGTTGCAAATCTTTCTCTTCGCCACAGTTTAGCGTATCTTCGTGCAAGTTTCTTTTTTGAAACAACGTATCCCTTACTTGCCTTTGTCACTGCACTGGGAACGGTGATTGTCGTCGTTTATGGCGGGTATCTGGTGGGAATTGGAGAAGTGGAGATTGCAGACATTGTTGGTTTTGTCATGTATCTGTCCATGTTTTATGGTCCTGTAAAAAGTTTTTCCGCTCTTGCGGAAAGGGCAGGAGAAGCCGGAGCCGGGTGCAAACGGGTATTTGATGTTTTTGATGAAATCCCGGAAGTAAAGGAAAAGAAAAATGCAAAAACCCTTAATCGGGTACAAGGTGAAATTGTACTGAAAGATCTCTCTTTTTCTTATCAGGAAGATATTCCGGTAATGAAAAACGTAAACCTGACCATTAAGAAAGGGCAGACGGTGGCATTGGTTGGTACAACAGGTGTAGGCAAAAGCACCATAGCAAACCTGATCAATCGGTTTTATGACCCTCAGGAAGGAGCTGTTTTCATCGACGGAGTTGATATCCGGGATGTGACGCTTTCCAGCTTAAGGGATAATATCTCCATGGTGTTACAGGATACATTCCTTTTTAATGGAACCGTGTATGAGAATATCGTATACGGATGGAAAGATGCTCAAAGAGAAGATGTCATTGCGGCGGCAAAAGCAGCAAATGCCCACGATTTCATTGAAAAGATGGAAAACGGATATGATACGTTTATCGGAGAACGAGGCGTTTTACTGTCCGGAGGACAAAGGCAGAGAATCGCTATTGCCCGTGCGATTTTAAGAGACTCTCCGATCTTGATCCTGGATGAGGCAACTTCTGCTTTGGATACAAAAACAGAAAAGGAAATACAGGCGGCCTTGAATGAGATTTCAAAGGAGCGCACGACCATAATGATCGCACACAGGCTTTCTACTACCCGTGAGGCTGATTTGATTGTAGTGCTTGAGGGGACAGGTATTGCAGAGATGGGCACTCATGACGAGCTGATTGCGAAGGGAGGAATTTTTGCCCGTCTGCATGGAGCTCAGGCATCGTAGGTAATACGAATCTTAATCATTACCGGTTAATATTAAAAAAACGGACCACGGAAGAATTTTCTATGGTCCGTTTTTCTATAGTAACGGCGGCAGGAGAGAGGAACTATAACTTCCCATCCCCCACCTCCATAAATTTAGCAGGAGAGCAGCCAATATACTTCTTAAACACCTTAATAAAATACTTATATTCAGAAAACCCCACCATCTCGGCTATTTCATAAATCCTATACTCATCTGATTTAAGAAGCTCCACAGCCTTCTGCATCCGGTAACGGTTTAAAAAATCATTGAAGGTGTAGCCGGTCTCGCTTTTGAATTTCGTATTCAAGTAGGTACAGGATAGATTATATTCTTCACTTAAATCGGTTAAGGAAAGGCGGGAAGAGTAATGCTCTTCTATATACTTTACCATGGAGCTCACATATTTATTTTTGAAGGTGACGGTTTCAGATATATCTGTTTCTAATATGCCCAGCTTTTTCTTCTCCATATCGATTTGCCGGATATATCCCTTCATCCGTGTATTCGCTTCCAGCTTCTCGGTTATCTTAAGAATCGCATCATAAAGTTCTGTAAAATCCACAGGTTTTAATAGATATTCCGTGACGCCAAGGCGAATCGCCTTTTTGGCAAATTCAAATTCACTGTATCCGGATACAATAATGGCTTCATAGCTGTATTCTTTAATGCTTTCTTCCAACATCTGCAGACCGTTCATGATGGGCATGTTGATATCTACAATTACGATGTCTGGTTCATTGTCTTTGATCTTTTGAATTCCATCGACTCCGTCTATGGCTTCGCCTACGACCACGCAGTTGATCTCCTGCCAATTCACCATGAACATCAGGCCTTTTCTGATGATATCTTCGTCTTCTACAAGTAGAACCTTATACATAATAATCCTCCATATCTGCCGGCATGGTAACTGTGACCCGTGTGCCGGAACCTGGCTGGCTTTCGATTGTCACGCCATATCCGGGACCATATAACAGCCGGACAACGCGGTGGGAGTTATAGAGGCCAATATGCTCCTTATATCCGTCCTCTGATTCCAGTCCGGTCCGCAGACTGGCAAGGCGTTCTCCATCAATTCCGCTTCCGTCATCCTCCACACACAGCTCCAGGAGATCTTCATGCACTCGTCCGGTGATCGTGATGGAAATGGAGTGGGTATTTTTCATGCCGTGAACCAGGGAATTTTCTACAACAGGCTGAAGCAGCAGCTTGGGAATCCGGTATTCCAGCAGTTCCTCGGGAATGTCAATATGATATTTCAAGCGTCGGTTATAGCGCATTTTTTGTAATAGGAGATAATCATTGATATATTCAATATCTGTTCTTAGGGAGACGATGGTGCTGCCATAATAGATGCTGTAGCGCATGAGTCTGGCGAAGGACTGAACCATATCAGAAGCTTTTGCTGCATCGATCATAATTTCATACCGGAGGGTCTCCATAACATTGAAAATAAAATGAGGGTTAAATTGTTCTTCTAATTGCTTGATTTCCATGGTCCGCTTTCGTTCGGACAGTTCACTGTTATAAGTCAGCAGCTCTTCCCGCTGCATTACCATGTGACGGTAAGCATCATCCAGCTTCTGGAATTCATCAAATACTTTAGAACGGAGCTGATAGTCCATATTGCCCTTTCCCATCTGTTCGATGGATTTCTGAAGTTCATTGATGGCCAGCAGGTTTTTCTGGGTAATGTGTTCGGTTACAGGCAATGAAATAATGACCAGAAGGATGCCTACGATAAGCATGAATACAAAGCCGTAAAACAGCAAATCTTTCTGATATTCAGTGGAAACCAGTGTATATAAGATCAGAGAACTCCCGGGAAGTGAGCTTTTTTGAATGTGATAATGTTTTCCATTGACCTTTACCACACTTCCTTCCTGCCAGTCCATCCGATATTTTCCGGAAGGGTATTTGTCTATGGGGTCGGTCTGCTGGCGGCTGATAGAAAAGATAAGATTATCATATCGGTCCGTGATGATAACATCATCCAGAGGATATTCTCGGATGATCTCATAAAGATAGGAATCCAGTAAGTCAAAAAACAGATAGCCGGTAAGGGTGCCGTTCTTTACCACCGCTTTGCCAAGAATTAAATCTCCTGCCTGTCCATGGGCATAGTTTAACCGGCTTGGCAGTGTGAAGATCTTTTCGGGCTGTTCCTGCATCTGACTGGTCATACGGCGAAAGATATCACTGTCATGGAAAATCTCCTGATTGCCGGCAAATAGATTGCTGCTGACAATGCGTCCATTCTGGTCTAAGAGTACAAAAGATGAGCGGATTGTCTGGGCATTGGTAAAGTCATAAAGGAGCCGGTTATTTGCAGTGATGGCGGCAGAGTCTGTGCTGCTCAGTGCGGTCAGCAGATCCGGATTTTGGGAAAGATCGGTCAGTCCCTGATGATAGAGCAGGAGCTGTTGATCCAGGATACCGGATAACTGAATATGATTTCTTTTATTTGGACCGGAGATAATCCACTGTACATTGATTAGTAGGAATAAAAGCACCAGCACAAATAATAGTGAGATGATGGAAAGTGCATATTTGAGAAAGGATCTTTTAATATAGTCCTTGTACTGATTACTTTTCATAGGGGAGCCTCCACTGGTACTGATGTACGGCTAATAGCCGCTTGCGTTTATTATACCATAAGTCCGCAGTGCAGCTCATAAAACCTGCGGTTTTATGAGCTAACGGGCATTCGCCCTATGAAATAAGTCATGAAAAGATTTTCTTATGTGCAAGCACAACGGAAATCTTTTCATGACTTATTTCGCACTGCTCATTGCTTTCTCTAAATGCTGATATCATTGCTGCCTGTTAGTTTGAAGAACAAAAGCAGCGATAGGATACTGGTCAGAGTTAAGATGGTAGAGTAAGCAGCAGCATTGCCGAAGTTGCTTCTAATGACCTCTGCGTAAATAGCTACGGTCAGTGTCTGGGTCTTGCTGGTATAGAGTATAATAGAAGAGCTCAGCTCACTGATTAAAGTGATCCAGCTCATAATGGCGCCGGATAATACACCGGACATCATCATAGGAACTGTAATTTTTGCAAATGATTTCGTCTCTGAACAGCCCAGACTGATGGCAGCTTCCTCCACACTGGGGCTGATCTGTCCAATTATGGCAGTACTGGAACGTATGGTGTAGGGCATACGCCGTATGGACAGTGAGATGACGATAATGAGGGCGGTGCCACTGAGGAGAAATGGTTTTGTGTTAAATGCATATAAAAATGAGATACCCAGTACAGAGCCTGGTATGATGTATGGGAACATGGTGACCGTATCAAGGATATTAGTCAAAAATGATTTTTTTCGTACAGTCAGGTATGAGATCAAAATTCCCAGCACCACGACGATAGCGATGGCACACAGCCCGAATAAATAGGTGTTGAATATGGCGCCGTTGTTATTCTTCGAAAACAGTGTGTTTCGGTAGTTATCAAGTGAGAAACCACCGGTGTATACGCTTCCGCCTCCGGTAGCCAGGAAGGAAGTGAAGATAACGGTAAGCTGCGGAAGGATGGCGATGAGGACAACCAGGTATACAAATAAGTGGGATAATACATTTTTAAGACCAGTGCAATTTTCTGCTTCCATAGGTTTCAATGCGGTCATGGAATAGGTATAGCGGTTTCCAAGATAGCGCTGGAAGAAGAATAACAGCAGGGTGATGCCGATGATAATGACACAGAGTGCAGCAGCAAAATGGTCATCGGTACTGACCTCGCCCATAAACTGGCTGTACATCAAAACCGGAAATGTCTTATAACCTTCACCGATCAGCATAGGGGTACCAAAGTCGGAGAACACTCTCATAAAGACCAGTAAGGAGCTGGCAAGCATGGTGGGCATGACCAGCGGCACGATCACGTGGAGCACTCTCTGCATGGCACTGCATCCAAGGCTTTCAGCGGCTTCATTTAAGGAGTTATCCAGGTTTTTTAGAGCACCTGAGATATACATATAAACCAGTGGAAAGGATTGCAGAGAGAAGACCAGAACTATTCCCGCAAATCCATAAATGCCGTTTAACTTCACATGAAACAGATTGTTTAAGATCTTGGTGATAAAGCCATTGCGCCCCAGTAACTGGATCCAGGCATAGGCTCCGATAAATGGAGGAGAAAGATAGGACATGACGATCAGGATATTTAAATACTTACTTCCTCTGATTCGTACACTTCGCAAAACATATGCCATAACCAGACCAAGAACAGCCGCAAGCAGGGTGGAAACAATGGTGACTTTAAAACTGTTTACAAGGGTGTTCCAGTAATATTTTCTGGCGAAAAATTTACCGAAATATGCTAGACTGAAGGAACCATCCTCGGATAGCACACTCTTATATAATATCAGAATTAAGGGGTAGACTACGAAGATAAGAAAAAGGCCGAGAATCCCCAGTGCCATAGCTACCCAGATATTGAACTTCTTTTCGCCGGCATATCTCATACCTGATCCCTCCTAACCACAAGATTTCTATTTCCGTCTTCGGTATAAATGTTGATCTTTTGAGGCTGTACAGCAAGACGGATTTTAGAGCCATCCGGGATGATATCCCAGATATCGGAATTTTGGATGACTTCGATTTCCTGACCATTTGCCAAGGTAACAAAATAATGGGTGGTAATGCCAAGGAATACACTGCTTTTTACTGTCGCAGGGATGCCTGCGCCGTCTGCCTGGCTGATAATAAATTCTTCGGGGCGAATGGATACCTTGATATTCTGACCGTCTTTCACTTCCTGGCTTAACTGATCCATGGGTACGGTATAATCCTGAATCTGAATGAAAGTCTCACCGTTTTTAACCAATGCTATACCGGACAGGATATTGGATAAGCCGATAAAGGTGGATACAAACAGGTTTGCGGGACGCTGATAGATGTTCTTAGGTGTATCAATCTGTTGGATAACACCGCCGTTCATGACAGCGATCCGGTCTGATACGGCCAGAGCCTCCTCCTGGTCATGAGTTACATAAACGGTGGTGATGTCTATCTGCTGCTGGATCCGCTTAATGGCATTTCTCATTTCTACACGAAGTTTCGCATCCAGGTTTGAAAGTGGCTCATCCATCAGGAGAACTTCGGGATGGATGACGATTGCCCGTGCTAAGGCGACACGCTGCTGCTGACCGCCTGACAGTTTGGCAGGCATACGATTTTTTAAATGGTCGATTTTGACAATTTTTAAGATTTCATCCACCTGGGCATCGATTTGTGATGCAGGTATTTTTCTGTTTTTCAGTCCAAAGGCCACATTATCCTTGACTGTCATGTGTGGGAAAATGGCATAGTTCTGGAAGACCATACCCATGTTTCGTTTGTTGGTAGGGATGTTGTTGATTACTTTCTGGTCCACCTTGATTTCACCGCCCTCGATGCTGTTAAAGCCGATGATCATTCGAAGCAGGGTTGTCTTTCCGCAGCCGGATGGTCCCAGCAGGGTGAAGAATTCCCCTGGTTTAATATCCAGTGATAATCCATTGATAATGGTATCTTTTCCAAACCGTTTTACTGCATTTTCTATACTGATTGCTACTCCCATAGTTCATTTCTCCTAGCATATTCCATATTTTTTGGTACAAAAAGACTGCCCCTGACTGAGTCCCAGGCAGTCTTTTGTTTTGATTGATGCAGTTTATTAATCCATGGAGGTTTCCATGTGCTCACTAAACCGATTGGTGATTTCTAATTTGTTCTCAGCTACCCATCCCTCATCATAGTTATCAAATAATTTAATCTCACTTTGAGGTGTCATATAATCAGCCAGAGTAGCATTTTTTCTTAAAGGTCTTACGGTCAGTGTAGAACCGACTGCATTCTGGATCTTCTCAGACAGCATGTAATCTACAAATTTCTTTGCATTTTCCGGATGTTTGCAGTCTTTTAGAATCTGTACGGATTCACCGGGGAAGATGGCTCCTTCTACCGGGAATACAACTTCTACTGCGGCACCTTCCTTGACATAGTTAGCAGCAGGATCTTCCCAGGTTAAGCCAACCACATATTCGCCCTCAGCCACGCCTTTATATACCTGGCTGGAGCTGTTGCTCATCTTACCGTCTAAGTTGGCGATGAACTTGTCTACATAAGCCCACGCTTCGTCTGAAAGGGGATCGCCGTCTTTGCCCATTCCGTAAAGCATAGCCAGCAATGACTGGAATGCGGAACTGGAGTTTACGGGATCGCCAAATGCGATTTTTCCTTTTAATTCCGGATTTAATAAATCTTCGAATCCATCGATCTTCATATCGCCTTTTAAGTCTTTGTTTACGATCATAACGGTAGGATCTGCAAATGCAGGGGTAAAGTAACCGGTGGTATTTTTGAAGGCATCGATCATATTGCCATCTTCAGATGATACGTATTCCATGAACAGGTCTTTGGATGCGGATAACATGGTCTGGTCAGCAACCCAGAAGATATCGCCAAGAGGATTGGCTTTTTCTGACTGTGCTCTCTTTAAAAGCTCTCCGGTGCCGGCGACTACCACCTCGACTTTAATGCCGGTGTCTTTTTCAAATTCCGGAATCACGGCATTGTTTAAGGATTCACCGCGGGCAGTATAAACGACCAAAACCGGATCTTCCTCCCCTGGTGTCTGAGCGGCGGCTTCGGTTTTACCGGTATCTGCCGTTGTGTTATTATCTGCCTGTTTCCCTGAGCTGCAGCCGGTGGCTGCCAGTGCCATGGCTAATAAGACTGCTGAAATTTTTACTGTTTTTTTCATGTGATTCTCTCCTCCCTATGGGTGTTTCACTGGTTTATCTGATAGTTACATTTTAGCTGTGGGGGCTGGAAATGTAAATCCGACAATATCACACAAAGGTGTAAAATACACAACATATGTATGATTGTTGGCTACATTCAGCCTCTAAGGAGCAGTGGGTCAATCCAATTCAGCGGCCTTAAAAAAGAGATAGAAGTACCAGTAACGGTCAAATAAATGAGACGGTTTCCCGGAGGAGATATCTTTGCCATAGTTGATTGCTGTAAAGTCTCAATTAATCCGGAAATATCTGACGGAATTGATTGACTAGCTCTGTTTTTTAAAGTAAGATATCTCCATCATTGACAAAATGTAACATATTTTTTAAGGCCCAAAAGATTGTTATGTTATTGTCTGGTAAATATCGCTTTCACTAATTCTTAAAGGAGATAAAAACGTGAGCATTAAGAAACTTATCTACAACACTATGGCCTGCCTCGCTCTTCTAAGCATTTTAAGTACTGGCCTGATGTTTCTGTTTTTGGATCAAAACCAAAGCAACGGAAAGATTGTAAATTATTGCGGTGTTGTCAGAGGTGCAACACAGCGCATTATGAAGCTCCATTTGCTTGATCAGCCAGTGGAAGAGCAGATCGCTAAGGTAGAGAAGACAATGGATGGAATCATTGCAGGCGACAAAGAGCTTGGGCTTCCAGTGCCAAGAGACAAAGAACTGGTTACACAGATGCAGGAGATCCGTACATATTGGAAAGATCAGGTTATGCCTCTTTTAAACGATGGACAGAATGAAAAGCTGTTGGAAAACAGTGAGGAGCTTTTTAACAAAAGCAATGCCGCTGTTTCCCAGGCTGAAAAGTACTCTGCCCAGGGAATTACAAAGCTTAAGGCTATAAGCGCCATCACATTGGTAATCAATCTGATCTCCATTTACTTTATTCTGATGATTATCCGCAGAAAGATCCTGATTCCGGTAAAAACCCTGGAAAATGGAATGGAGCGCCTGTCACAGGGAGATTTACAGGGCGAGATCGATTATACGTCAACGAATGAGCTGGGGATGCTGGCAAACAGCATGAGGACGTCTATTAATAATTTGTCCGATTATATTTCCCGCATTGGAAATTCCATGAAGCAGATGGAACAGGGGAATTTTGACCTGCCCTCCCAGCAGTATATTGGAGATTTTACCAATATCGGGCATTCCATTGAAAAGTTTTCGGCACAGATATCAGAAACCCTGGGTCAGCTGCACCAGACCTCTGAACAGGTATCTTCAGGTGCAGAGCATGTTGCGTCAAGTTCTCAGCTTCTGGCGATGGGAGCGGCTGAGCAGAACGGCGCAATTGATAATCTGTCTCATGCGGTGGAAACGATTGTAACGAAAATAGACTATACAACGGAAAACGCCAGTATTTTTAACAGCAAAGCCCAAACAATGGGCGTGAGCCTTGATGAGAGCGAGCAGCAGATGCGGCTCCTGCTTCAGGCAATGGAGGCTATCCAGAGAAATTCAGAGGAAATCATAAAAATTAATAAAACAATTGAGGACATAGCATTCCAAACCAATATTTTGGCATTAAATGCGGCTGTAGAAGCAGCGAGAGCAGGTGACGCCGGTAAGGGTTTTGCCGTAGTGGCAGATGAAGTCAGGAATCTGGCGGCAAAGAGTGCGCTGGCAGCAAAAAACACTTCGGAACTCATTGACGTTTCTGTCAGATCGGTTGAATCAGGCAAAGACTTGACGGATTCCATGGCCAGGATACTAAACACTGTTTTAATGGATGCCAGGGAGATTGCAGCAGGCATCGGGGAGATCCAGTCGGCCTCTCAAGAGCAGAGCCTTTCTGTTTCCCACATCACCGACAGTGTGGACAAGATTTCCGCTGTGGTTCAGTCCAACTCAGCAACCGCCCAGGAGAGCGCTGCTGCAAGCGAAGAGCTGTCCGCACAGGCGAAGGTACTCAGCGGTCTGGCAAATCAGTTTACCTTAAAGAAAATGAATTTATAACCAAAAGAAATCCGTCCTGCTGACTGGAAACCAACAGAACGGATTTTATTTATTGGTATTATTTTCTGAACCGAATTGAAGAGCCTGTCAGCGGCTGGGAGCAGGGCAAGAAAAAAGCCGCAGGAAATGGAACATATCCTGCGGCAAATCTCAGAAGCTGATAATATCGTTTAGGAGGTTACCTTGTACCCCTGCACAAAGCCCCCTGAATTCCATCCAATATCCAGAACAATGCTGCTCCTACCACCGACATGATGACAATGCCGCCGTACATCTGAATATAGTTAATCCTGGACCATGCATCCAGAATGTAGTAGCCCATTCCCCAGCGGGTTCCATAGGCTTCTACAATTAAAAGGATAGCTAAGGATGTTCCTGTCCCGATCCGTATGCTGGTGAACAGCTCCGGCAGTACCGCAGGCAGGGTAATATCCTTTAAGATACTTCTTTTATGGGCGCCTGCGCTTTTTGCCACATAATAAATTCCCTGATCAATATGCTCCGCCGCATCGCGGACAGCGACAATGATCTGGAATACCGTGGTCAGGACAATGATGAGTATTTTAGAGCCATTGCCAAGTCCTAAAAGCAGCATACAGACCGGAAGCAGCGCTGTTTTGGGAACCGGGTAGGAAAAGTACACCAGAGGGTGAAGGATGCGGTTTGCAATGGCAGAGGAGGCCATGACAATTCCTACAGGAATGCCGATGAGAAGGGCAATGGACAAGCCTGCCGCCACACGGCCTAAGCTGGCTCCTATATGAAGCCAAAGCCTTCCGTTTACCACCTGGCTGTATTTACCGTACACCGTTAGAGGCCCTGGAAGCACCGGAGTGGACAAAAAGGCAGCCAGAAGGAACCAGAACAGATTTACAAGCAGAAAACCTTTTATAAAGACCCACATTTTTTTTCTCATATTTCATCCGCCTTTATGATATTCTCCGTGATCTGCTGTTCCAGTAACCGATAGGCTGCTTCTGAGGGACTCTTTACGCCTTGCCATGGGTTATCACTGAAAAAATCGAAGAGACCGCCTCGTTTCATAACTGCGATTTTATGGGCAAGGTAAAGGGCGTCTTCCACCCGGTGAGTGACAATGATTGTGGTGGGCTCTTTTTCCTTCCAGATCCGCAAAAACAGCTCCCTTGCCGCCAAGGCTGCCGCAATATCCAGAGCAGCGAAAGGCTCATCCATCAAAAGGAGTTCCGGATTCATCAGAAACGCCCTTGCGAGAGCCACACGCTGCGCCTGACCGCCGCTTAACGTGCCTGGATAACGATCTAAAAGCCCGTCAATCCCCAGTTCTTTGCACAGGCTGGTAAGCTGTACTTCCATGTTACTGGTATTATCCCGGATCTTGGCCGTAAACAGGCAGTTTTCCTTAACTGTCTTCCAGGGCAGAAGTCCGTAGTTCTGCGGGATCAGCCCGATAGAGCACGTTTTGGGGTCAAGTCCGGTTCCGTCCAGGGTGATGGAACCCGCATAAGGCAGAATGCCTGCCAGGGCATGAACCAAGGTGGATTTTCCGCAGCCGGAGGGACCTGCGACAGCCAGAACCGTTCCGGTCTCCAACTGCCAGGAGATCTGGTCAATTACCCTATGTGTCCCGCCTTTCCCATATGTGACAGAGATATCTTTTACTTCCAGCATCTGGCTCCCTCCGTTCTTCTTGGGTTTTTATTTCAATTCTCCGATCAGCTGATCAGGCTTTAAATCCGGGCTGCATAATCCCTTCTTTGCTGCCCATTCCACAGCCGCCTGTAAGTCAGTCGTCTTTGGCAGTTCATTTTTCCGGTATACAGGCAGCTTAATACTTCCGGTGAGTTCCTCAGGATAGCCAGCAGCCTTGATGACCGTGGCTTCATATTCATTCAGCGGCGTAGTGTTAAGATAATCAACTGCTTCATCGTATGCCTGATACATCTTTTTTATCGTATCAGACTTTTCGTCAATGGATTTCTTTGTAAATGCAGATACAGCAGGATACAGTCCGTCGGTGTTGGCGCTTCCCAGAACTACCGCGCCATCTTTAATCGCAAGAGTGGAGAAGGGCTCCGGCAGAAGGACCAGATCGATCTTGCTGTTTCGCAGCATTTCAAGCCTGTCAGGAATCCGCGGAACCACCTGCTTGTCCAAATATGTATCAACCAAACCGGCATTATTTAAAATATAATCAAGGGAATACTCGATCAGGGTGTTTTCCGAGATTGCAATGCTTTTTCCCGCTGCATTTTCCAAGGAAGTGATTCCCGTATCCTTTCCTGCCAGCAGGACATAATCCCCGTCCGTGCATCCGGTGGCCTTTACGTCCAATCCGGCATTCTGATACATGCACAGGCCGATGAAATCAGTAAATACCCCGTCTAATTTCCCTGCCTGGAGAGCCGCATCACGATCCTTTGCAGAAGAGAATACCTGCATATCCAACTGAAATCCGTATTTTTTGTCAAGCCCCTGTTCTGTTATGATAGTAAGAGGTACGATATCGGAAGAATACATGACGCCCAAATGAACGGTGGTATCAACCGGAGTCTTTGCCTTGCCGGCGCATCCTCCCAGGATAACCGCCGCTGCACAGCCCAGCAATGCCATAAGAATTCCTGTGCGGCCTAATAAATGATGTTTCTTAGTATTTTTACCTGATTTTTTCATATATTCTCCTTTTGTTTTATATTCGCTTTATTACTTATTCTTCTTCTTTCCATCTGGCGTACCGGCGATTTTCAACTTCCAGGCAATCCAATACCCGGCCGGCCATAAAATCCGCCATGTCATCAAGGCATTTTGGCTTTTGGTAGAAGGCCGGCATGGCGGGAACGATAAATGCTCCGCACTCTGCCAGAGTCAGCATATTTTTCAAATGAATCTGGGATAAGGGTGTTTCCCTGGGCATCAGCACCAGAGGGCGCCGCTGCTTTAACGCCACATCAGCAGCCCGAGTCATTAAATCCGGTGTAATTCCTGCCGCAATGTGGGCCAGCTTTGACATGGAACATGGTGCGATGATCATTCCGTCCGTCAGATGGGAACCGCTGGCAGCCGCGGAAAACAGATCATTATTATCTTCCAGGATAAACTGACCTGTAAAACGTTTCTTAAAATCATCAGTCCATTCTCCTGCCTCCCGTCCGGTCTCGTAGGCCACGACCTTTTCCCCTGTACCCGTCAGTATGAGCCGTACCCTGGCTCCGCCTTCAAGCAGGGCTTCTACTGTCCGAAGACCGTAAATACTGCCGCTTGCGCCTGTAATTCCAACTACATATTGTTTCATAGTCTGCTTTTTCCCTTTCCATTTCATTATAAGTATACATCCAGAGTTCCGAAGACCAGAAGAACGATGCTGGTGATCTGGCTGATGCTATATGACGAGATATTGACATTTTCCAGATGATCCGGTGATACCAGCCGATGCTGAATTACCATAAGGACCGCGATGATTCCCAGACCGGTTCCGTAAAGTACACCAAACTGGGGATAGAGCAGCACTCCGGCAATACACAGGCAAAGCAGAGCAGCACAATGGAACAGAGTGCTGATCCATAATCCGCCTTTCACGCCAAATTGCACCGGAATGGAGTGGAGGCCGTTTGCCTTATCAAATTCATAATCCTGAGAGCCGTAGATAATATCAAATCCTGCAGTCCAGAGGCAGTTGGCAGCGCCAAAGAAAAGCGGTATCAGGGAAAACTTCCCCGTTACCGCCAGCCATGCTCCAACGGGAGCACAGGCGCATGTGATACCCAGAATCAGATGGCACGTCCAGGTGAATCTTTTTGTGTAAGAGTAGATTGTCATCAAAAACAGAGCCATGGGGGACAGGATGAGACATAACAGGTTTAAACGGGAGGCACTGAACACCATAACCAGAAAACAGGCAGCCACCAGGACCAGGGTTTCTTTTTTTCCGATCTGTCCCTGGGGAATCTGGCGGCTTGCTGTTCTGGGGTTTTTTGCGTCGATTCTGGCATCCACCACCCGGTTTAAGGCGTTGGCGCCTGTTCTGGCGCTTAAAAAGGCAAGAGCAGCCCAGAATACCACCTTTGGATCGGGCCGGCCGCCGGAAACTGCCAGCAGAGCTACTGCGGCAAAGGCCAGGGAAAAGATGGTATGGCTGAACATGACCAGCTTCCCGTATTCATTTAATTTATTTACTATTTTTCCAGTGATCGATCCCATAAGCACTCCATTTCGCTGATACCTTTTTTTTGATTTCATCTGTCATCACGATATCCTCCGGCCAGGGACGGGAAAGCCCTTCTTCCAGGCGCTTTCTTGTGGCATCGAATGCTGCCCGCCTGCCATCCGTAAACATATCTCTGGTGACGTCAATATTATTGAATACCCGCCACATGACTGTGGAATGATCCGTCGGGTCCACATCCTCGTCCACAACTAGAATAAGAGAAGCCTTTTTTTCTTCCAGCATGGTAAGGGCTTTCCGCCTGCCATCCCATGGCTGTTCTTTGCGGACAGGCACGATCTCAAGCGCTCCTTCGGTAAAGGCTTCCTTCCCTCTGCTGGTGGCATCGATACCAAGCCGCCCGCCAAACAAAGGATAATCAGAAGAGTGATCCAGAGCATCTAACGGCCCTTTGCTGACCACAAGATCTTCCTCCGGACGGGCATAGTGCAGGACTTCCTGCCAGACAGCTTTCGCATCACTTGGATCTATGGTTTCATCGACCGCAACGATCATCTTGGCCGTTCTCATCTGTCCCATGCCCCAGATCGCGTTCATGACGGTTCTGGCAGCTCCCGGATAGGACGACTTCACCGATACCACGGCGCAGTTATGGAAAACTCCCTCAAAGGGCAGATGAATTTCCCGCATCTCAGGAATCGCCATTTTTAATATGGGAAGGAAGATACGCTCCGTGGCCTTTGCCATATAGCAGTCTTCCATGGGAGGCTTTCCCACCACTGTGGCAGGATAGACAGGATGCCTTTTGCGGGTAATGGTTGTGACATGAAATTTAGGATACCAGTCCGCAAGGGAATAATATCCGGTATGGTCTCCGAAAGGCCCTTCCCAGACCAGCTCCTCCTGAGGATCCACATAGCCCTCCAGTACAAATTCCGCATCCTCCGGCACGTAGAGATCGTTGGTGATGCATTTCACCATTTTTACCGGCCTTTTTCTTAAGAATCCGGCCAGCATCATCTCATCCAGCTTCGGCGGAAGGGGTGCTGTAGATGCATAGGTCACCGCCGGGTCGCATCCAAGTGCTACGGATACGGGCATTGGACAGCCCTTTTTCCGGTATGCTTCATAAATACCGGCTCCATCCTTGTGTTTCTGCCAGTGCATGGCCGTTGTCTTAGAATCCAGCACCTGCATCCGGTACATACCTATGTTCTGTAGCTTTGTATCAGGATATTTTGTAAAGACAAGGGGAAGTGTAAAGAAAGGACCTCCGTCAAGAGGCCAGCAATGCAGAACCGGCAGCTGCCCCAGGTCGGGTTCTCTCTCTATCACCTGCTGGCAGCTGGGCTTTCTTATATGAAACCGGCTCCGGAAAGGAAAGCAGCACAACAGGCGCAGAAGTTTTGGAGCAAAGGAGAACAGCTTTAAAAATGATGAGTAATTTCCAAAATCCAGATAGGCTCCAATCTCTGCTGCGATATCGTCTAAGTTATCCGCCCCAAGAGAAAGAGCCATCCGCCTGTCTGTACCAAAGGCGTTCATCAGCACCGGATAGGGAGAACCCTCCACATGTTCAAACAGAAGCGCTTTGTTGCCGGAAATTTCCGCCTTACAAACCCTGTCTGTGATCTCCGTTATTTCCAGGAGAGGGGATACTTTCTCCGTCACCCGGATCAGTTCCCCTCTCTCTTCCAATATATGAATAAAATCCTGTAGTCCTCGATATGACATATAGCCTCCTAACGGTCAAGGTTGCGGTAAGCTTCGTAGCCGCTGCTGGTTTTGATACTGCTATCGGGAAGTACCCACATTGCCTCTGCATCATCCATGCTCTCAACCAGGGCCAGTCCTTTTTCATAGGGCAAGTTGAATACGGCGGTAGACAGCGCATCTGCCCAGCCGGAATCTCTGCAAACAATGGAGACCGCTCGGAAGTATGCTGCAGGCATCAATGTATCAGGGTCGATAATGTGATGATATCTCACCCCATCCACTATGTAATATCTTTCATAATCGCCGCTGCTGACGAGAGAAAATCCGTCTAAATTCAAAGTATCAATTGCCTTTTTTTCGCTGTCAAGATCCGGGTTTTGGATATCCAGCTTCCACGGTTTTCCGTCTGCCCTTATACCGATGGCACGGATATTGCCCCCCACGCTGAGAAGGACATGATCGATCCCCTTGGCTTCCAGAGATCTTGCTACCTGCTCTGTGGCGTAACCTTTTGCAATGGCTCCCACGTCCAGACGCATATCAGGATCTTCCAGATATACGGTTGAGGCTTCTTCATCGATAAGTACCTTTGAAAAATCTGTATGAAGGGCTGCTTCTTTCAGTTTATCCATAGGCGGAACCTCGGCGGTTTCCAGGTTTTCTATGCCCTTTGTACGATAGTCATGCCAGATGGTCAGAACGCTTCCCATGGCTACATTTATCTTGCCGTCTGTTTTTTCATAAGCGACCCCGGCCAGCTTCAGCATATCAATGATCTTCTGATCCACCTTTACGGGACTTTCACCGGCATTATCATTGATGGTCTTAATATTGGCGATGCCGTCATAGTCATTGTAAATATCGTATAACTGGTGGTATATTTCCAGCTCATCGTGAACATCTGTGGCGATTTGGGTAAATTCCTCTTTGTTTTTGGAATATCCGACAATCTCGGTGACGGTATCGAAGAGATTTAAGAATTCAGCATGAAATCTTTGTTCCTTTTTAGCTCCTATGGCGGCGGTATTAACCGCCGCCATAGTAAGCGCTGCCAGAGTTCCGGCAATTATAATAAATGTTAATGCTTTTTTATTTAGCATTTGCTTCTGCCTTGGAGATGCCCTTCTGGAAGTCACCGATACCAACGGTTACGCTGGCCTTTAAGTCGGCATCAGTAGGTGCACCTTCTTTTTCATCAATTGCAAGACCGGTGATCTCACTGGCTGTCTTGCCAACTGCATATTCTGCGAAACTAGCTGCCTGCTCATTCCACTCTTTGCCAATACCGGAAGCCTTTTTCATGCCATAAGCTTCACCTAACTGATCCTTGGTCTTGAAATCAGCAGCTTTTAAATCGCTGGTGATCTTACCGGCAGCGTTGAAGTTTACGTTAACCTGGGAAGCGTCAAGTACACAGCTTGTGATCTTGCCGTCTGTACCAAAGCTTGCAATTGTGTAGGTAGAATATGCCTGTGCTACACCGTCAGCATCTGCGGCTGCATCTTTGGACTTGCTGATACCTGTAACGATGCCATAGCCCAGCTTATCGCCAGCTAAAGCGCCTGTGCTCTTAGCATTTGCAACAGCCTGCTCAACTACATTGATAAAGTCTCCGATATGAACGGTAATAGTAGCCTTTAAGTCTGCATCATCTGCAACACCATCAGCAGAAACAGCAATTCCCTTTACTTCATCAGCTGTTTTTCCGACTACATACTGGGCAAAGCCTGCAGCCTGCTCGTTCCACTCTTTGCTGATCGCGGAAGCTTTTTTCATGCCATATTTTTCTCCCAGCTCATTCTTGGAATCCACAACGGTACCAAGATCTGTAAGTAGTTTACCTTCTTTGGAGAAATTCACTTTGGTCTGAACGGAATCGATTTTACAGTCTACAATTTTGCCGCTGCCATCTACTAATACGGCTGCGAACATGGTATCTACTTCTGCTAGACCATCTTTATCGCCGGCATCCGTGGATTTGCCGATGGAAGAAATTACTGCATAACCGGTAGAGAGGGCGCCGCCTGCTGCTTCATTCTTTGCAGCTTCTGTGGTGGTCTCTGCCTGTGTGGTAGGTGCGGCAGTTGTTGCTGCCTCTGTCGGTGCAGCAGTAGTTGGGGCCTGCTGTAAATTGGATGAACATCCTGCAAGAATAGATGCTGCCGCCATAAGACCACAGCCTAAAGCTAAAACACGTTTTTTCATAGATATTACTCCTCCTTATGTTGCTTTATATTGTATTATTTTTTAATACCGTAATAAGATTTATCCACCACGGTCATGATCCTGGCCTTCTTGGCTTCGGATAAATTAAGAGTCCCGATGGTGTTTACAGCTTTTGCATAGTATCTGCCGGCTATTGCTTTTGTATAAGCGGTTCCGCCAGCTTCTAAAACCCTGTCATAGAGTTCTTTTGCGGTAACCAAACCGTTTTTAACTTGTTTTACAAAGTTCTCATCCTGCTTCATGGTATGGATGAGAGGAAGGGTGACAACTCCTTCTTCATAATCAGACCGGACGTTTTTCTTTGCATCACTTTCATCCATCTCATAATCAATGCAGTCATCCATAAGCTGGAAAATCATGCCTACATCGTTGCCGGTCTTCCGGTACATGCGAAGCTTTTTCTCATCCTTTGTGGACAGCGTAGCGCCGCCGAGAAAGGATGCTTCAAAAAGTGCTGCCGTCTTTCCTTTGATGATGCTTAAATAACGGTAAACTGATAAATCCAGATTTCCATTGTTGATTTCCTGACGCAATTCTCCCATGCAGATCCTGCACAGGTAATTGGACATATCCAAGGCTTTGTATTCGTCTCTCTGAGGAATGGAAGTCGCCAGTTTAAGGGCCAGGGATAAAAGATAATCTCCGCAAATGACCGCTGCCTTTTTTCCAAATCTCTTTTGAAGTGTTTCGATTCCACGCCTTGTATCAGCATCATCGATTACGTCATCATGGACCAGGGTGGCCAGATGCAGCAATTCTACCGCAGATGCCAGAGTAACGGCTTCCGCCGGGACTTTATCCTCTTCATCCATGGAACAGGCCATCAGCCCATAAGCACGGATGAATTTACCAGTGGATTTTGCCAGATGGGCTGTGTAAGTCCTTATGACAGGAGGCGCTGAAGATAAATGCTTATCTACAGTCGATGCCATCAAATTGAAAGCCTCTTCAAAACCATAACGCAGGCTGTCGGCATCCTCCAATAATTCTCTATTAGTCATTGTATAAATACCACTTCCTTATAAAGGGAAGTTTTCTCCATTTTTTCTTAAGCCAGGGCATGAAATAATAATCAAGGCCAAGGGTTCTGCCACCGCCGATTAAGACTGCTATGCCGGCGAAAATCATCCAGAACGTGTTTAAGTAAAGGCCGGTGGTACAAACGAACATAAACTGAAGCACCAGGGACGCAGCAGAGGAAAGGAAGTTGAACAAGCCAGCCATCAAAGCCAGACCGATCAGGATCTCCGCGATCACGATACCGCGCTGCATGAACAGCTGCAGTCCGCCGTTAGGCAGTATTACATTGTTCACAAACCAGTTCATTGGAGCAAAATCCAGTTTAAAGGCATAATCAGCCAGAGTCGAATGGGATAAGCCTTTGGAACTGACAAGGGTAGCGTCGATTAATCCTAAAATATGATAGGAGAAAACCGCAACACCGCTGGAAACTACATCTGTTGCAGCTCCTGTGGCGCTGGCTACTGCATCTGCTGCAGCACCTGTAGCGCTTGCTACCGCGTCTGCCGCTGCACCTGTAGCGCTGGAAACTGCATCCGCTGAAGGAGCTGCTCCACCGATTCCTGTGATTCCGTAGGGAGCCAGAATGTTGTTGAAGAATTGATTGGCTCCTCCAAAGAATCCGCTCAGCATGGGTTTCCCCATCCATCCTTCTACAATCTTCATAACGCCTTCAAATACCCATACGGCACCCAGCCAGACGCGCAGCGGCATCAGCAGGAAGCTTGGGGTTCTGTTGGAGAAATGTCCTCCCAGGAAGCTTCTGCGGTTGCGAATGGTAAAGAATTCGTGACACACGTAGCTCCAAACTTTATTCCAGCCCAATACCTGGATAAAATAAATCACATTGATAAAATGCTTGGAAAGCATGGCAAAGAAGGAACATAAGTTAAACATATGGTTGGGAAGTCCTACCCGCGCCACTCCATAGCGGCCGCCTACAGAAACCATAACGCCGTGGAAGGACGGTTTATACTCCTCCATGGCACCGGTGCCGGTAATGGCACATATCAGGTTGTGGGCGGCGGTATGAGCGCTCTGCTCACAGTTTTCCACCATCTGGGGTACAGGCGCCTCTTCTCCCTGAGGTACAAACATCATGTTATCGCCTACCACATAGACTTCTTCATGGTCTTTGGCTCTGAGGAAAGAATCTACCTGGATCCTTCCGCGCCCTACGGATTCCAGCGTCTTGGCTGCTTCTCCGGTAATATCGGCGCTTTCAATACCGGCTGTCCAGATTACGGTCCCAGCAGGATAACGGTTTTTCCTGCCATCCTGATTCAATTCGATGAAATCTTCGCCGATGGCGGTCACACCGGTTTCCATCATTACCTTTACGCCCATTTTTTCCAGGCGCTTTTCTACCTTGCCGGACAGCTTCTCCGGAAGGATGGGCACCGATCTCTTTAAAACATCTACGTTATGCATGGAGACAAGAGACGGATCTATTTCATACTCTTCACATAAGAAGGGCACATATTCCGCTAATTCTCCGGCCATTTCTACACCGGTAAAACCGGCTCCTACTACATAGAAAGTCAAAAGACGGCGCTTTTCCGCCTCGTCTGGCTCACAGGCCGCTTTGCGGAACACATGGTGAATCTGTTCCTTTAATAACACAGCATCTTCATAAGACCAGAGCTTATAAGAATACTCATCTGCACCTTCCACACCGAAATAGGTTGGCTTAGAGCCTGCGGCCAGGACTAAATAGTCGTATTCGTATTCACCCAGGCTTCCCGTCAGTTTCTTCTCTTCAATGGAAATCTGGCTGATGGTGTCTGTGATAATTTCCACATTCCGTCCAGCAAATGCTTTCTTAAGACTGATGCGGATGCTGTCTTCCTCTACTCTTCCAGCGGCCACCTCATGCAGTTCTGTGAGCATGGTATGGAACGGATGCCTGTCAATGATGGAGATGCTTACCTCGTTGTCAATCTTCATCTTGCGGAATTTTTTTTCGAGTTTTTTGGCAGTTAAAATACCGGCATAACCGGCACCTAATACTACTATTTTCTTCAAGTCTTCCCCTCCTTGTATGATAGCGGCTCGCAAAACGCCACTTTGATATTATTATAACATATGGGAACGATTTTTACCATAATTTTATCGCAAATCGATAATTTTTACCACTACTTGAAACTTTTTCCTTATTCTTAAATTTTCCTGCCAAAAAGGAGCCGGTAATCCTCATCCGGATTTTCATGATCGGTGGGAATAAAGCTTGCATTCTAATGGCTTCTATAATGATTTTGGGCTTTTTTTTATTTTATAAACAGGATAGTTATGCTATAATAAAGGTTCAGGACATTTACATTTAAGAGAAATATGAGGTAACAGATGAAATCTTTAAAAGAATTAACGGTAATACAAAAAAGAGAGCTGATCCTGGTTGTGGCCATCCTGGTGATATCAGGACTGCTCTCCGGGATATTTTATGTCAGAAACAGAAAACCGGCAGAAGAAGTGGTGGTCACTGTAGACGGCAAGATTGTGGCGACCCTGGATCTTCATAAGAATACTGACATGGTCATCGATGGGTATGGCGGCACGGATCATCTGATCATCAAAGACGGCTATGCCAGTATTACAGAAGCTTCCTGCCCTGATAAGGTATGCGTCCGCACCGGCAAGATCCATAGAAGCGGTGAACTGATTGTCTGCCTGCCCAACCGGGTGGTGGTGACAATTGAAGGAGAAGATTAGTAATCCGAATATATCATCTGTTTGTGGAGAATCATAACCAATATCGGAATAAAAAGTACCGTTATGTAAAAATATTTACTTTTTTAGGACTGATTTATCCTGTGGATCAGGAAAGGAGTTGGTATGGGAGTGATTCAGACAATGGTTCGTATAAGTGAAATTGAATTAAAAGAATTTAAAAATACCAAATACGGACGAATTATGATGCCGTCTGCCGGCAGTAAGGATTTTTTCTCAAAAACTGCGGACATTCTCGGCATTTATGGCCAGAATGGTTCGGGAAAAACGGCAGTGATTGAAGCGATGGGGGTTGTTCAGACCCTGCTTACGGGGCGGCCCCTGTCTAAGGAAGTGGTTCACTATATTTCCAAAGACGCGGAAACCTGTACAATTACAGTTAAATTTATTATCCAGACAGACTGTAAAAAAGCCATGGCAGAATATTCTGTCCAGTTTAAAAGGATTTCCAAAAGCGACTTTGAAATTATTCACGAAACCCTCTGTTCCTCTGCCTGGACCGGAGATAAATTTGAAAGCAAAAAAACCGTGATTGATTATGGGCTGCATTCGGAAGGCCCAATATTTACTCCTAAATATCGATTGGAAGATTTAATACGGGAGAATATTGAAAATAAAGTTAATTTAAGCGTTGCAAAAAAACTTGCTCGGAAAGATCTGGTTTCTTTTATTTTCGGCCCGGAAGGCAGGGGAGTATTTTTATCCGCGGCCGATGATGCGTTTGAGGATTATGCTTATATTATCCAATCTATTTATCAATATGCAGGCATGAACCTGTTTGTAATTTCCAATGCCCATGCAGGAGCAATCAGTATGAATTTCATGATCCCGTTTGCTTTCCGCGTGGATCTTGGCGAGAAGATCGCAAAGGGCGATCTTCTCATAAGGCTTGATGAGCCGTCGGTGATCAGTCAGGAGCATTTTAAAATAGCAGGGCAGATCCTTCATGAGATGAATATCGTTCTTGATGCCATGATCCCCGGTCTTTCCATCGGAATTTATGACTTTGGCGAACAGCTTCTTGAACGGGGGGAAACAGGGCACAGGGTCGAATTAATCTCAAAACGTGGTGATATCACAATTCCCCTGAAATATGAGTCAGAAGGGATCATTAAGATCATTTCCGTTCTAAATGCCCTCATGTGTGTTTATAACAATCCATCCATGTGTTTGATTATTGATGAGCTGGATGCCGGCGTTTATGAATATCTTTTAGGGGAACTGCTTTCTGTCTTTGAAAAGGGGGCAAGGGGACAGCTGATTTTCACATCGCATAATTTGAGGGCATTGGAAATGATTCATAAAAGCAGCATTGTTTTTTCCACCACAAATCCCTCCAACCGGTATATCCGTTTGCAGAACATAAAGAGTAATCATAATTTGAGGGATATGTATTTGCGGAGCATCGTATTGGGCGGTCAAAAAGAAGGGATTTATGCGGAAACCGACAGTGTGGAGATTGGCCGTGCATTCAGACGTGCCGGAAAGGCGGTAAGGGATGGCGGCCAAGACTAAGAAAGTAATTCTTTTTATCGTGGAAGGTCCCACTGACGAGGAGACATTAAGTCCTGCTCTTAAAAAAACATTTCAGAGGGAAGATGTCCGCTTCCATGTGGTTCACGGCGATATGACAAGCAACTGGTCGGTATCAGGCAACAATGCCGTTAAAACGGTATATGAGCATATAGAGGTGGAAAGAAAGCGGTATGGCATTGAGAAAAAGGACATTCTTAAGGTGATCCATCTTGTTGACATTGACGGGGCTTTTATTCCGGCGGACAAGGTCATTTCCGGCACGAAAGGGGCAATCCAATATTTTGATGACCGGATCGAATCTGCAGACCCTGAAGGGGTCGTTGACCGGAATACAAGAAAGTCTCAGGTGCTGCACCGGCTGTGTACGGCTGATGCTGTTGGTAAAGTTCCGTATTCCATCTATTATTTTTCACGGAATCTTGAGCATGTGCTCCATAATGATAACGGGGATTTGACTGACGATGAAAAGATAAATTATGCAGATGCTTTTGCAGACAGGTATGGTTCTGACCAAAAGGGCTTTCAGGCATTTATTTCATCGGATGATTTTGCAGTGCCCGGGGACTTCCGTGAGACATGGAACTTTATTATGCAGGGCTTAAATTCATTACACAGGCATTGTAACCTCCATTTGCTATTTCAGGAGGGTTAAACGAAGATAAACGCCTGTAACAGGAGGGAATTATGAGTGATTATGAACGTGCAATGGCAGTAAATTTGAGATAGCTGGAATGTTGGCTAAGAAGAGGGAATATCATAGATTAAACATATTATGCAGAGCGAGATCATGGGATATTATATAACCGTTGAAAAGAATGTAAATATTTACGTGGAGGATCTTAATCCGGACTGCAAAAATACAATTTTATTTCTTCATGGCTGGCCGGGAAGTCATAAGCTTTTTGAATACCAGTTTGATGTGCTTCCTGCGATGGGGTTCCGCTGTATCGGCATCGATACAAGAGGATTTGGAGATTCCGATAAGCCGTTTAGCGGGTATGATTATGACCGGCTGGCCGATGATGTCAGAGCGGTTATCGATGCACTGAATCTAAAGGATATTACCCTGGCAGGGCATTCCACCGGAGGAGCAATTGCCATAAGGTACATGGCAAGGCACAGAGGGTATGGGGTTTCAAAGCTTGCTTTGTTTGCTGCAGCAGCGCCAAGCCTTATTAAACGCCCGAATTTTCCATATGGACTTGATAAAGATACAGTGATTCAAATTATTAATGGAACCTATGCGGACCGTCCTAACATGTTAAATAATTTTGGAGATATATTTTTCTTCCAGCATATTACCCAGCCGTTCTCCCAGTGGTTCTTCCAGCTGGGCCTGCAGGCAGCAGGATGGGCAACGGCGGCAATTGCAAATACCTGGATCGAAGAGGTATTATTTTCGGATCTTGAGGCAATCAATGTTCCGACCTTAATCATTCATGGGATCCATGATAAAGTTGTACCTTATCCTCTGGGTCAGATCCAGAATCAACTCATTAAAAACTCCAGGCTGGAATCCTTTGAATTCAGCGGTCATGCTACCTTCTATGACCAAAAGGATGAATTTAATAAGGTTCTTGTCGAATTCGCAGGAGGAACAGGAGCATGTTAGAAAGAGGGCTGCCGCAAAACAGATGTATCATCATCTGTTTTGCGGCAGCCCTTAATCGTTCTTTCACACAAATATAGCAGCCTGGTGTTCTGCCCTTTTCTTAATATTTGTCATAGGACGGCTCTGTACCGGCTTCATATTCATACTTTTTTGCATTTTGTATCTCTGGTTGTTGCTCTGTATCCAGTTGGAATTTGTCTACTTCTTCCCGCAGGGTATTGGCCTGGGCGCTCATTTCTTCGCTGGAGGCTGAATTTTCCTCAGCAGTTGCTGCATTTGCCTGTATAACCGCCGATACCTGTTCCAATCCTATGCGGATCTGCTCAATGGAAGAAGCCTGTTCGGAAGCCGACAGATTGATCTTATTGACGATATCATTGATAAAGCCGGTGGTTTTATCAATATCCTCCAGGATCTGCGCGGTTTTCTGAGTGATCTCAGTGCCTTCCTGAACCGCGTGTACGGAATTTTGTATCAGCTCTGCGGTCTGTTTTGCAGCCTCTGCGGATTTGGCGGCAAGATTGCGTACTTCGTCAGCTACCACGGAGAAACCCTTTCCTGCAGTACCTGCCCGGGCGGCTTCAATGGCGGCATTGAGAGAGAGGATATTGGTCTGGAACGCAATGTCCTCAATGACCTTAGTTATATTGGTAATCTGATCGGAAAAGGTGCCGATATTGTCCATTGCTTTTGTAAGCTGCTTCATATGAGCGCCGCCGTTTTTAACGTTATGGCTGGTCTGGCCTACATACTCGGTTGCTTTTATAACATTTTTTGAATTCTCCGCAGCTTGTTCTGTGATGCTTACAATGGAGGAGGACAGCTCTTCTACGGAAGCGGCCTGTTCCGTGGAACCGGCTGCCAGCTGCTGTGCTCCGGCAGATACCTGTTCTGTTCCTGTATTTACCTGCTGTGCGGCGACATCAATCATGGTGAGGGTATGGTTTAAAGAGGAGACTGTTTTTATAATTGCTTTTTTGATGGCCTCAAAGTCTCCGACATAGTCCAGATCCATGGAAAACCGCATATCTCCCTGGGAAAGAAGGTTTAACTTTTCCGTAATGTCGCGGATGTAGGAAGTAATGGCAGCGTTTGTATTTCTGATATTTTCAGCCATGCTTCCAAGCTCATCCCTGCTTACATATGTAACCCGGGCCTGTAAATTTCCTTTTGACATTTCTTTGTAAACAAGATCAATTTCCCTCACAGGATCCAAAATGGATTTTCTGATGATCATGGTAATGAAGAGGGTAAACAGAAGTGAAATCAGCAAGGATAGGGAAAGGGAGAACCATGCTGACTTTGTGAAGGCTTGCGCTTCCAGCTTTTGGGAAGTAGCAAACTGAAGCTGGATATCAGAAAAGTTTGACAGAATTTCTCCGGCCTGATCAATGGCAGGTGAATAATTGGTTTTATAGGATTCGTAGGCCTTGCTGCTGTTTCCTTTGGAGGAAGCATTAAGCAGCCCTGAAATCTCTTCTCTGGCAGCCTTTGTCTTTGATAACAGATCTCTTATCTGTGCGATATCGTTATCTCTTGCGCTGGAAGACTGGTTGCCGGCAAAAGCCTCCAATGCGCCGGAAACGCTTTCTTCCTGTTCCTGGGCCTTAGCCAGGCTATCCTGAACGGCCTGTACATCATCGTCTAGAATTGCCTGTAAAAGATATTTTTGCGCCGAGGCCAGACTGGATCTCATGGTCCATGTACTGTTTGTGTTTGGTACGGTATAGCGGTAATAGCGTTCCACCTGGAATCCCAGATTTTTCGTGTTTCGTGCAGATAGGGCGGTGGATGCTATGATTATCAGCAGCATTACGCCAAAACCTAGAATCAGCTTTTTGCCAATAGATAAGTTTTTTATAAGAGAGCCTTTCTCTTTGCCGGAATCTTCGGCATTTGTATTCTGTTTTTTCATCTTATCGTTCCTTTCCCGATTTTTTTATCTGAATGTGTTCAGGCTGTAAAATGCTTTAAGTCCTATGTTATATATCGGAAATGTTCCGCTAATCATAAGAATTCACCTGTTATTTTTTTAACTGTACAGACTGCCTGGAGTATTATCTGTTTAAGAGGAATGATTCCGGAAGAGGATAGAAGGAAAGAAAGCCTCCGGCTTTTGTGCCGGAGGCTTTCTGGTTTTATTTTGTAGATGAATTATAATTTGCGATGGCTGCATTCACTTTTTCGGCCAGGAAATTAACCGCCTGCTCCGGAGTGTAGGTGCCGTCATAGGTCTTTTCCATTGCTTCGTTAAAGAGCTTTCTGGACTCGGTTGCTACTCCGGATAATACGCCTGCGGTGTATCCGTTGACAGGGGTAGCCTTTAACTGGTTAATGGCTGTGGTAAAGTTGGGATTCTGGGCAATAAAATCCTTCATGGCAGGAGTTTCATAAGCCTCCGGGTTAACTGCGAAGTATCCGGTGGACATGCTCCAGGTGGCCTGGGATTCCGGTGCGGTGGTAAATTCGATGAACTTCCAGGCAGCGTTCTTTCTCGCCTCGTCCTTATTGTCCATCATCCACAGGGAGGCGCCTCCGATGATTACGCCGCCATCGGCAGCTGCTGCATCGATCTTTGGAAGATATCCGGTACCGATTTCAAAATCGCTGCTGGCCGTAGCATTTTTAAGAATAGCCGTGGATTCAATGATCATGGCAGTCTGACCGGAGAAGAATGCGGTCTGGGTATCAGCGGTGGTGCTGCCGTAGTTAGCCGCATAACCGGAATCCATGAGCTTTTTCCAGGTTTCAAAAATCTTAAGTCCTGCTCCGTTGTTTAAGAAATCCACTTCGGTAGCCGGCGCTTTACGCCCGTTTTCATTGTTTGCATAAAACTTTCCCTGTCCTGCAATCTGCTGTTCAAAGAACCAGCCGTAAATGGCCTGGGCGTAGCCCACAGGAGCTGCTTTGCTTTCCACGATTTTCTTGGAGAATTCCAGAACCTCGTCAAATGTCTTGGGAGGGGTGTTAGGGTCTAAGCCGGCAGCTTTAAAAACGTCCTTGTTGTAGTACAGCATTGGAGTGGAAACGTTAAACGGCATGGACATCTGTTTTCCGTCTACCGTATAGTAGCTGGTGATGATGTTCATAACGGTAGAAGGATCAAAGTTTGTGGAAGCAAACATATCCTGCACCGGTATGGCATAACCGCTGTCGGTCATAAACTTTGTACCGATGTCGTACATCTGGCATACATCCGGCATGTTGCCGCTTTGCATTGCTGCTTTCAGCTTGGTGATCAGGTCGTCATAGGTTCCCTGATATTCACTTTTTAATTCAATCTCATTCTGGGATTCGTTAAAGGCCTTAACAAGAGCTTCGGTTGCCTCCCCGTTTACGCCGCCCATGGCATGCCAGAGGGTGATGACTGTTTTTCCCCCCTCTGCGGTCGCTTTTGAGTCAGCCGCTGCTTTTGTTGTACTGGCTTCTGTGGAACCTGCCGCTGTGGTTCCCCCGGAAGTGGAAGCACCTCCTCCGCATGCGGCAAGAGTCATGGACATGACCGCGGCCATAATTGCCGCCAGAAATCTTTTTCTTCTTTTCATAAATATCCTCCTTTAATTATATGGTTTTATCTATATACAGCCCCTTTGGGTCCGCATAAAATACTTATCCTTTTACGGAGCCTGAAGTAAGTCCGGAAATCAGCTGTTTCTGCCCTAATATGAATGCCAGGATCGAGGGAACCAGGATGATCATGGAACCGGCCATGACCGGACGGAAATCTGTGGATTCCGCACCCTGAAGCATTCCAAGACCGATCTGGACGGTCCGCATGTTTACCGAATCCGTCACAAGAAGAGGCCATAAATAGTGATTCCAGCTTTGAAGGAATATGTAGATCCCCAGTGCGCCCATGGAGGGCTTTACAAGAGGGAGGGCAATGAAGCAGAAGAAACGGAAGTTGCTGCAGCCGTCAATATCCGCCGCCTCCTTTATCTCCATCGGAAGCTGGAGAAAAGCCTGTCTCATGTTAAACACTGCAAATGCGGAAGCTACGTTTGGAAGGATCAAGGCTGTATATGTGTTCTTAAGACCCAGATCACAGATGATTAAATAGTTTGCAATGATGATAGCCTGGCTGGGAATCATCATGGTTGCGAGCATCAGCAAAAACAAAACGTTCCGTCCGCGGAATTTCATCATGGAAAAGGCATAGGCCGCCAAAGCTCCGGTAACAATCTGTCCAAAAGTAACGGTACCGGACACGATCAGGGAGTTTTTGATAAAGGTAAAAAACGGGGCCAGCTGCAGGGCTTTTATGTAATTGTCCGGGATTAGCTGCCTCGGCCAGAAGCCGCCGGAAAATACCTCCTTCATGGTCATCATGCTGACGTTAAAGCAATAGACAACAGGTGAAATGATGATGACTGCAAAAAGGATATTTAAAGCATAAAGCAAATATTTAACCAGTTTGTTTTTCATCAGTAAGTCACCTTCTTTTCCAGTTTAAATTGTAGCAAGGTCAGAATCATCAGGATTAAGAATAAGACGATGGATTCTGCGCAGGCCATGCCGAACCGGCTGTTTATAAAGGCCTCCTGATAGATTTGGTATACAATGACGTTGGTACTTCCGGAAGGCCCGCCCTGGGTCATCATCTTAACCTGAGCGTAAGCCTGAAGGGCATTGATGACATTGATGATTAAAAGGAAAAACAGGGTAGGAGATATGCAGGGGATGGTGATATGCCTGTGCTTGGCATAAAATCCGGCTCCTTCAATAGCTGCACATTCATACAGGTCTAAGGGAACGCTTTGTAAGGCGGCGGTAAGGAAAATAAAGTTTAAACCGATGTTCATCCATACGGTCACAAGGGTGACAGCGCTCAGTGCATACTTAGGATCCGTCAGCCATCCGATGTGGGTTCCCAGAACCTTGTTGATAATTCCCAGACTGCTGTGAAAAATGAACATAAAAACAACGGAAGCTGCTGCGGCGGAAATTGCCATGGGCAGGGCATAAATGGTTCGAAACAGGTTTTTCCCCTTAATGTCTTCATTGCTTATGATTGCCAGGATAAACCCTATGACAATGGAACATAACACGGTCATGACTGCGTATTGAAAGGACACCAGAAGGCTGTTTTGAAAGGCCTGGGAGGTAAAGATGGTTAAATAGTTCCCAAGGCCCACAAGGGAGGAAACTGCCCCAAGGGGAGTTGTCATGGCAAAACTGAGCCAAATGGTCTTGAGGAACGGCCAAAACAGGAAAGCCGTAAAGAAAAACATGGCCGGTAATAAATAGAGATAAGGCTCGATCACCCGGAAAAATCGTTTCTTTTTCATGGAAAACTTATCCTCCTTTTTCTAAAAGAAAAAGAGAACCAGCATTACATTTCACCTTAGAGATAATGGCGGAAATGTAACGTCTGCTTTCTCTTTTTCTCTAGCAAATGTTTCATTGACGTTAGTTTATCATATTAATTGTTATAATGCAATATATATTTGATCAAATTCACTACAAATTTAGTGATATTTTGATATATTATTAACAAGCAAGTAAAAATATGAATTAATTTTTATAAAAAAGTCGAGTAAAACAAGGCTAAAATTATACTTAATGAACAATGACGGGCTCTGCCTGTCCGGGAGTGGGGAGGAATAAGCAGCCGCCGATGCAAATCTTACGAAACCAGAATGGCTATTCACAAACGCATGGAGATGGGGTATAATAAGCCTATTGCACAGCAATCTGAAATTGAAATGAAAGAAAGATGGGGGATTGTATATGAATGGTAAGAAAATCTTGTCACTGGTGCTCGCTGTAACTATGGCAGCAGGGCTTAACTGCATGACTTCCATGGCAGCATCCAGAAAGAAGATCACAACGGTGAACTTAACCGTGACTGCAAATATTGTACCGGGAGGCTCTATATCTGATCAGCAGGCTGAGGTAACATCTAAAAACAGCAAGATCGATGTGGGAGAGTATGAATTTACCAACAGCGGCTTTCAGTGGTATGAGAATGATGTACCAAGAATGGAAGTGAAGCTGTATGCCCAGGAAGGGTATTATTTTTCCGTAACAGAATCCGGTTTCGCGATTGACAGAGGAACCTACGTTAAGCAGGCAAAGGAAGATTTCAGCCAGACGCTGACGCTGACCATAGATCTTCCCAGGGTCGGCGAGTTTACCCAGGCCATAGAAAGTGCGGCATGGGGATCTAAAACCTTGGCTGTCTGGAGTCCTGCAGCCGGGGCGGGAAGCTATGAAGTGAAGGTGTACCGTGACGGAAAGCACACGGGAGGAGTAAAGACCTCCGTTGGAACGAGTCTGGACCTGGCGGATTCCATGGGAAAAGTTGGAAACTATACCTTTAAGGTGCGCCCTGTCAATAAACAAAATGGTGAGAATAAAGGTGACTGGGTGGAGTCTTCCGCCAATTATGTTGATGAGACGGCCGCAGGACAAAACCGTACATCCTCCCCAAGCGGAGGCGGCTGGAAGCAGGATGGAACCGGCTGGTGGTATGCAAACAACGACGGAAGCTATTCAACCGGCATCTGGCAGAATATCAATGGACAATGGTATTACTTCAATGAGAAGGGCTATATGGCTACAGGCTGGGTTGCATGGAACGGGAAACAGTATTACTGCGATCCTGCAGGAGGACAGATGCTGGCAAACACCATAACCCCTGATGGGGCTAAAGTTGGAGCCGATGGAGCGAAACTTCCTTAGGATTAAAAAATTGGCGGGCTGCTTTTGGCGGTCCGCCTTTTTGACCGCCTGGAGACGGACCCTTTTAAAAATACTTGTAGGATTAAAGATTCTATCATATAATAACAGGGCGGAGGCAGACAGGAATGACATTGAAAAAAACAGGAAAATTTTATAAGCGGATATTGATGGCAGCGGCAGTCCTCCTGGCCCTTTGTATGGCAGGATGCAGCCCAACTGCAAGCTCTTCCCCATTGCCCCAGAGAGAAGTGGGAAATGAGTCGGGTACGGATCTAAGGGTGCATTTTATTGATGTGGGTCAGGGAGACAGCACATTAGTAGAAAAAGACGGGCATTTCATGCTGATAGACGCAGGAGAACGGGACCAAGGCGAGGCAGTTGCTTCCTATCTGGAGAAACAGGGAGTGAAGACGCTGGATTACGTGATTGGAACCCATCCCCATTCAGACCATATCGGCGGGCTGGAGGCAGTTATCCGTAAATTCGATGTTCAAAAGGTCCTTTTACCGGAAAAGGAACATACCACAAAAGTTTATGAACGCCTGCTTGATGCCATAGCGGATAAAAATTTAAAAATTACCCTTCCTAAGCCAGGAGACAACTACACGTTAGGAGATGCATCTTTTCAGATCATCGCTCCCAACAGGGATTATGGGGATGATCTGAATAACTGGTCCATAGGTCTCCGCCTGGTTTATGGGAATAACAGCTTTGTCTTATGCGGAGACGCAGAAAAAGAAGCGGAAAAGGATATGGTGGCAAACGGCTTTCCTTTAAAAGCCGATGTGCTGAAGCTTTCCCATCATGGAAGCACCACCTCTTCATCCGAAGGCTTTATGGATCAGGTTGATCCTGAATATGGAGTGATTTCCTGCGGAAAAAATAATGATTATGGCCATCCTCACAAGGAAATCCTGGATATGTTAAAAAAGCGGAACATTAAGGTTTTGCGGACGGACCAGCTTGGAACTATTGTGGCAGTGAGCGACGGATCAAAGGTCACCTTTCCCGGAATCGCGGAAGGAACTGGTGAAGACAGGACGCAAAGTACTGCGGCAGACCAGGATTATGTAATAAATACCAACACTAAAAAGTTTCACAGGCCGGACTGCAAGTCGGCAGCTTCCATGAAGAAAGAGAACCGGAAGGCTTATAAGGGCTCCAGAGAGGAACTGATACAGATGGGATATGAGCCGTGCCAAAGCTGCAACCCTTAGCCTGGCACAGAAAGGGAATGGGAAAGGTTATGAAGTATACCATTGACAGAATCGGGGAAAAAGTCGTTATCTGTGAGAATGAAAACGGAGACATGGTTAAGGTTCAGGCCTCCGAACTGCCGGAAAACGTAAGGGAGGGAGATATCCTTACCGAGGCTGAGGGGACGTGGACACTTGAGAAAGAAGAGACGGAGAGGCGCAGGCAGAAGATACGTGAGAAGCTGAGAGGTCTGACAGAATAAAGGATTAAAGAGTGAATAATGAAGAATTATATTGTACTGGATCTGGAATGGAACCAGAGCGCCGGAGGGAAGGAGGAGACGGTAGAACACCTTCCCTTTGAAATCATAGAGATCGGGGCGGTAAAGCTTAATGAGGCTCTGGAAGAAATAGAAGAATTTAAACGGCTTATAAGGCCCCGGATTTATCCGGAGCTTCATGAAAAGATATTGGAAGTGACCCACATGGATGAAAAGACTCTGATGGAAGAGGGGTGGGACTTCGAGGAAGCCGTAAAGGAGTTTCTTATATGGTGCGGAGAGGACGCTGTGTTCTGCACCTGGGGCTCCATGGATTTAACGGAGCTGCAGCGGAATATTGCTTTTTATGGAATTCCAAACCCATTTCCCAAGCCCTTTCTCTACTATGATGTACAAAAGCTTTACAGCCTGCTTTATGGGGACGGTAAAGACCGGCAGTCCCTTGACATTGCAGTTTTAGAGCTGCTGATCATGGAAGAGCGGCCTTTTCACCGGGCTCTTGACGATGCTCATTATACCGGGCGTGTAATGAATCATATGGAGTTTGAAAAGGTGCGGGAATACTGGTCAACGGATTATTACCGCCTGCCGGAAAATAGAGAGGAAGAGGTATACCTGGTATTTCCCGGGTATTCCAAATACATCTCAAGGCCCTTCGAGACAAAACAGGATGCCATTGGGGACAAAACCGTTACTGATTTAATCTGCTGCAAGTGCAACCGGATGCTGAGAAAAAAGATCAGATGGTTTTCCGTGAACCAGAAGTTCTACACGGCTCTTGGGTGCTGTCCGGAGCATGGAAATGTGAAGGGCAAGATCCGCATGAGGCGGAACGATGACGGACGTGTTTACGTAGTTAAGACCATGAGGCTGGTGGGAGAGGAAGACGTCCGGGAGATTTTTGAAAAAAAAGAAGAAACCAGAAAAAAACGGGTGGAAAAGACGAAAACCCGAAAGCAGAATAAAAAGAAGGGGGATTCCCCCCTTTCCTAAATTTCGCTTTCCTTCATTCGGTATCCAACTCCGATTTCCGTGAAGATATATTTGGGCTCTGCTGGATTGTTTTCTATTTTTCTGCGGATATGTGCCATATTAACGCGAAGGATCTGGTTGTTGCTGTCTGCGTAAGGTCCCCAAATATGGCTTATAATATAGTCATAGGTCAGGACCTTGCCGGAATTTTCCGCAAGAAGAGAAACCAGCTTATATTCGATCTGAGTCAAATGGATCTTATGTCCGTCAAGTGTGACCAGACGCTTGGCAAAATCAATGAGCAGGCCGTCGCTGCTGTATGGAGTGGGTATGACAGAGCCATCCACGGTGCTGACGGTAGGCCTTCCATGACGCAAAGCAGTGCGGATCCTGGCTAAAAGCTCACTGGTTCCAAAGGGTTTGGTTATATAATCATCGGCGCCGAAATCAAGAGCAGCTACTTTTTCATGCTCCTGGGTCCTGGCGGAAATGACTATAATGGGGATAGAAGTCCAGCTTCGGACGCTTTTAATAATATCGATTCCATCCAGATCCGGAAGCCCTAAGTCCAAAAGGATCACATCAGGGCAAAGGGAATTGATCAGAGCCAGTCCATCCCGCCCGTTATATGCGGTATTTACCTTATAATCATGTCTTTCTAATGCGCTTTCAATAAAGTTGCAAATATTCTTTTCGTCTTCAATCATGACGATTGTAAACTTACTCATAAGCATTCTCCCCTAATGGTAATGTAAATGTAAAAACTGCGCCATGTTCTTCATTGGCGGCTGTGATTTTCCCGTCGTGGGCAGTAACAATGGCTTTGCAGATAGAAAGCCCGATTCCCATTCCCTTATGGGAATCATAGCTGCTGTTGGGCGATGAGGTATAACCGTCAAATAAAGTCTCCAGCCGTTCCGGGGAAATTCCCACGCCATGATCCCGGACCTGAAACCATGCATATCCATCCTGTACGAAGATTAACAGTCTGATGGAGTCTGTTGAATTGGAATGATAGACGGCATTTTCCAGGAGGTTGATAATAACCTGTTCGATTAAGGTAGCATCCATCGGAACCATGACAAGTTCGTCCGGTACGGTTACACGGACAATGGATCCTGGCAGCCTTTTGTGAAAACGTTCAATAGCTTCGGAGGCGACCTCTTCCAGTGGCTCCAGGCGTTTTAAAACCTGAGCTCCGGTATCCCGGATCCTGGTGACGCTAAGCAGATTTTCTACCATATTTAAGAGCCAGTTGGCATCTTCCCTGATATTGGAGACCAGGCTGGTTTTTTCTGTCTCTGACATCGTGTCTGAATTTTCCAGGTATATGCTGCTGGCACCGATGATTCCTGTGAGGGGGGTCCGAAGATCATGGGAAATAGCCCGTAAAAGGTTTGCTCTTAAAGCTTCCTTTTCTGCTTCCATTAACATCTTTTCCCGTTCATTCAGGATACGGCTTTGCTCTTTTAAATGGGTCGTAGTAGCACTTGTAATGGATGAAATGATCAGCAGTGCAATGAAGGTAACTGGGTAACCTTCCATTATAAAATTAAACGCCATATATGGGTAAGTAAACACAAAGTTTACACAGATCACGCTGATAATGGAGGCAATAACTCCCGGTATATAACCGCTGGAATAGCGGGAAATCAAAACCACTGCCATCATATAGATGATTCCTACGTTGTTAGTATATCCTCCCAGTATGTGCATCATGTAGGAAAGGATGGTGGCAAACAGGAGGCAAATAAAGGTTACTATGAAATTACGAAGCAGATCCTTTTTGGTTATAATTTTCTGTCTTTTCATGGAATACCCCTTGTTAGCTAAGGTCATTTGAAACGGCCTCCCCGCCGTCCTTTCCGCTTTGATGAATAGGAACTGCGCCTTTGTTCAAGAATACTGTTGAATTCATCGGCAGAAAAACCGGAGTCCCGAAGGCGTTTCATGCGCTGCTCCCGCCTTATAAGGAAGTCCTGCTCATCCTTGTGTTTCTGGTATATGAAAAAAGCTGCTGCGCCTCCTATTAAAGCGATTGCTCCCACGCTGCCTAATATAAGCCAGGCGGTTAGAGGGATCTCAAAGGGCCTTAAAGCCTTTTCCCGGTAATCTTCAGTTTCTTTTTCCGAATGTTTTCCGGAAGGATTTACGGAAGTCTGGGCTGCAGATGGATCCAAAGCCTCGCCGGACTGGGAAGATGTTTCCGCCTGGGGGTTGGTGGCGATCCTGGTTTCTGCTGCTTTATTCTGGAATAAGGCGTCATTTACCTCCAGGAAGGTACTGCCTACGACTCGGTCATTATAACGGTAGTTTATTTTTGCGATGGCATTTTGAGGGTCGCCCGATGATATATCATAGCTGAGCTCCGCCTTTGCATCTGAAAAATTTGCCGTTTTAGGCAGGATGATCCGGCTGTCAGGATCTAAAATCAGAGCTTCCGGCCTGGTGATGGACAACCCGCTGAAATTTAAGTCGCTGGTAACGGAGCTGTAGGTTTTTTCGTAATCTGCAGCTTTTAAGGAAACAAAATTTTCAAAACCAAAATTCAGAAGATTTTTAGTGTCCGCCCAATACTGTGGAGTAGATCCCTTTAAGATTATGGTAATCAGCTTCATTCCGTTTTTTTCCGCACAGGTTATCAGGGTATTGCCGGCCAGCGTGGTATAGCCTGTTTTGCCGCCGATGATGCCCGGATAGTAGAAAGGTGTGCTTTTTCGCATCATTTTATGTCCGGGATAGATGGAAAGCCCTTCTTTATTGATGGAGTTAGGCGGAAGCTTATAATAGGTAGTGGAGTCGATTTCTTCAAAAACAGGATTATTAAAGGCTGCTCTTGCAATGAGGGCCATGTCGTACGGGGAAGTATAATGATCCGGGTTATTTAAGCCGCTGGGATTGGAAAAATGGGTATTGGTACATCCAAGCTCCTTAGCGCGGACGTTCATCATTTCAGCAAATGCTTCGGTACTTCCCGCCACATGCTCTGCAAGGGCGTTGGCTGATTCATTGGCTGATTTAAGCAGCAGGGCATAGAGGCAGTCCTTGACAGACAACTTGTCCCCCTCATTGATCCCGGCATTGCTGCTTCCGGATTCCACATTAAATACGGCATTATGGGAAAACGTTACAGTTTCATCAAGACTGCATTTTTCAATGACCAAAAGCGCAGTCATGACCTTTGTAATGCTGGCCGGAAAATATTCGCTGTGTATGTTCTGGCCCCACAGAACGGTTCCGGTGTCTGCATCCATCAGAATGGCTCCCTGCGCCTGGACCGACGGACCGGATGGCCAGTCTGCAGCTCCCATCGAAGTCTTGGTAAAGGATGAGGCAAAAAATAGCAGGCATAGAAAAAATATAAAAATCTTTTTCGAAAATTGAGTCATATTGAGTAATCTCTCCATAAGCTTTCATTCGGTTTCAGACAATACTTCATTCTACAGTATAGGTTATTTGCTGTAACAAGTAAAGTTTATTTGCGATTTTTCCCGCATTTGTATATCAATGAATCAACTGGATATGCTTATATATCCGTTGATTTACAAACTTAAGCTGCAAGATGTTTTCTTTTAATCTTGCCCATAAGAAAAAGGCAGATTGCAAAAATAAGCAGGATGGAGAAAAGGTAGATAAAACCGATGAGAAAGACCGTGTCCCGAAAGAAGCCTTCCGGAACGATGTTAATGAGCATATCGGTGGTAGGATCCAGCATCCATAGATCATTTTTAAAGAATATATGGTGGAACATAATGAAATACCTGGTAAAATCGGTGGAAATAATAATCGCTATGACAGCGGACAGGAAAAAAAAGATTCCGGTTCCCGCACACACAGCCCTGGGAAAGGTTCTCTTAAAATCAGTCTTTAATAATAGAAGAACAACAAGGCATAAGGCCATGACCATGAGACAGCCTCTCCGAATGGATAGGGCACCTAAAAAAAGACCGCGGACATCCTCCATATGGGCGATTTCGCGGGCATTAAAAAACTCCCGTTCTACGCCTCCCATGGTGGTTTCTACGTGAAGATTATCCCTCTTCCCCCGCAGATAGGACATCATCTCACCGGTAACGTCAAGGAGATCATCCGTTGTCATGGAGACTGTCTGGGCTACATTATATTTGGTATATTCTTTTTCAAAGTATCCTGGAATCCAGTAAACGGCTGCCTCCACAGAAGTGAATAAAAGCACGATCATAAGGCAAAGGGAAAATATAATTCCAGCAGTATATTGAAGCAAACGGTTCATGGGATTCCTCCTTGAGGGAATTAATGTTTGGTTGCGGTGGGCAGGTTCCAGCAATAGCGGGTTGCCATAAGGCGGATCAAAACTACGGAGCATGCGCCGGTCAGCATGGCGATATTGCCATCCATGAAGTTCATAAGCCAGGCATAAAGGATGGCGCCTGCTATGGAAGCACAGGCATAAATATGTTTTCTAAGGACATAGGGAGTTTGTCCGGCCATAATGTCACGCAGAATGCCGCCGCCGACTCCGGTGATGACGCCTAAAAAGATGATGAGGAAATGGTAATCCCCATAGCCGGAAAGCACTGCAGTATCGATTCCGACTACAGTAAAAGCTCCAAGTCCGATGGCATCAAATATGTTCATAACCTTTTCATAGGTTTCCAAGGATCGTCCGTCCAGGATTTTCTGGTTCAGCCTTACTATGATAAATAAAAGCATAACCGTTATAAAGGCCAGCAATACATAGATTGGGTCTTTAAAAAGGGCAGGAGGTACATTTCCTATGATAATATCCCTTAACATACCGCCTCCCACGGCGGTGGTAACACCTAAAACAATAACTCCAAGCAGATCCAGCTGTTTTTTAATGGCAACCATGGCCCCGGAAGAGGCAAAGGCTATGGTTCCGACGACTTCTATAAAGAAAAACAGGGAAAATTCAATTTTCATGGACAACCTCCGGTACATTCCTCTATGAGAAATTAAGGCAAGTATAAGATTTGGAGGCGCATTTGTCAATATATCACGCCTTCTTAAACACAGGGCTGAATGCAATGCTTAAATATTACTTGCTTTTTTATATAAAATTATATATTATATTGAAAAGTTCTAAATTAAACGATTGAAAGATTATGCAGGAAAGGAAAGGGGATGACGCTGGCTTAGAAAGCCCGATGGGAAGAATGCAGTGGAACTAGACGACCTGATTTCAGAAAGAGGTGTGCATGATGAACCAGAAAGAATTTATGAAAAATGTGGAAGAGTGGTCTGATATCTGTTTGAATGACGAAAAAATTGACTTGGAAGCTTACGACAGATTTGAGGTAAAGCGGGGGCTTAGAGATAAAAGCGGCGACGGCGTTGTGGCAGGATTAACCAAGGTATCAAAGATTTTATCAAACAAGACCGTTGACGGAGAAAAGGTCCCATGTGAAGGCCAGTTGTTTTACCGGGGATATAATATTCATGACCTGGTAAACGGCGTTGTCAGAGAAGGTCGTTTTGGTTTTGAAGAAATTGCCTACCTCCTTCTTTTTGGAGATCTGCCGGACAAAGGCCAGTTGGAACGTTTTACCAAGACCCTGGGCTACAGCCGGACTCTGCCTACCAATTTTGTCAGGGATGTGGTCATGAAGGCTCCAAGCCAAGATATGATGTCCTGCCTTGCCAGAAGCATTCTTACCCTGGCTTCTTATGATGAAAAGGCCAGTGACATATCTGTTCCCAACGTGCTGCGCCAGAGCCTGATGTTAATCAGCGTCATGCCGATGCTGGCAGTTTATGGATATCATACATTCAACCATTATGAGAGAGGGGACAGCATGTATATCCACAGGCCGGATGAGAAGCTTTCCACGGCAGAAAATATCTTAAGGCTTTTAAGGCCGGACATGAAGTATTCCAAGGTGGAAGCCCATGTTCTTGACCTGGCCCTGATCCTTCATATGGAGCATGGAGGAGGAAACAACTCCACCTTTACGACCCATGTAGTCACTTCCTCTGGTACGGACACTTACAGTGTGGTTGCGGCTGCACTTGCCTCTTTAAAGGGGCCGAAGCATGGCGGCGCCAACATTAAGGTAGTGGAAATGATGGAGGATTTGCGGAAACAAGTCCATGACTTAAAGGATGAGGAGGAAGTGGAAAAGTACTTGAGAAAGCTTCTTCATAGGGAAGCGTTTGACCGGAAAGGGCTTATTTATGGCATGGGACATGCTGTCTATTCCAAATCTGATCCCCGTGCAGAAATATTCAAAGGTTTTGTTAAACAATTATCAGAGGAAAAGGGGCGCCTGGATGATTTTAACCTCTATTCCATGATCGAGCGTCTGGCTCCTCAGGTAATTTCAGATGAAAGAAAGATCTATAAAGGCGTAAGCGCGAACGTGGACTTTTACAGCGGTTTTGTTTACAGCATGCTGGACATCCCCAATGAATTATTCACCCCGATCTTTGCCATTGCAAGGATTGTAGGATGGAGCGCCCACCGGATCGAAGAGCTTATCAATATGGATAAGATCATCCGTCCGGCCTATATCAGTGTGATGCAGGAAGAGGATTATAAGCCTCTGGAAGATAGATAAAGCAATGGAGATGGAAACAGGCTTACAGCGGCATTAAACCGGACTGTAGGGCCTGTTTTTTATTAGCTGGTATATAGGCGGCTCTTGCAGCCGGCAGTCAGGGCGTGAAGATCCGATGTGATATTGACATGGAAGTCAAGGAATGGTAAGATTAAAGTTAGCTTAAACTAACTGTTTTCCTGCTCAAAATGAAGCAGCATTCCATGATAAAAGAGGCAGAATGAAATGAGAGAAGAATATGAATACCGGTTAAACAGTTCGGGCAGTTCCTTATCCGGGCTTTGTGAGGCCTGGAATAAGGTTTATAATTTGAACGGCAGCCAAATGGAATATGAGATACCGGAACAAGCAGGAAGCGGCAGGCTGACGGGCTTTTGCTCCGGCAGAAGGATCCGGGTCATTAATTACGATATTAACTTCAGTAAGCCGGTTGATATGACGGGATATTCGGGGACTCCTCATATGGACCTTCTGTTTTGTCTTGGAGAACAGGCAGGCTGGGACCTGCCGGAAAGCGGGAAGGTCTTTCATATTTGTCCGGGGGAAAGCTATATTGGTACCAGTTTTGAAACCAGAAAGAGGAGTGTGTTTTCTCCTGGTACCCATATGCATATACTTGAAATCAAAGTTCCCTTAGCGGATATTCATAACATTTATGAAAACATAGACAATACCAGGGCGGGTGAAAGATCCTCTTTCAAGGAATTTTCCGCGGGAAAATATCGTCTTACCCCGTCTGTTCAGGCAATGATTCGTCAGATGTCGGACTGCCCTTATAAAGGATATCTGCGACAGCTCTACATGGAAGGTAAGGTTTATGAACTAATAGCCGTTTATTTCAGCGAGACAGTGCTTCAGAAGGATAATGCCATTCTTATCCCGGATTTTTCAAAAGCAGATTTAAATTGTATCTACCAGGCAAAAAGGCTTCTTGATGAAGCGCCGGAGCGTAACGTATCCTTATCCCTCCTGTCGCGGTGTGTAGGGCTGAATGAATACAAACTGAAAAAGGGATTTAAGGTGGTATATGGGGTTTCCGTGCATTCTTATGTGATTCAGAAGAGGCTGGAGCTTGCAAAGACCATACTGGATATGGAAGATGTGACCGTAAGTGATGCAGCCGGACGTGCGGGTTATGGAAATGTGAGCCATTTTGCGGCGGCCTTCCGCAAAAGGTACGGGTCAAATCCCGGGCAGTATTTACGGGATGTCCGGGATTGACAGAGGATTTATATTTCCATCCCCGGACTTCTTCAAAGGCCGCCAATGTTCCCGTTGATCTTTTTATTCCGCCTTCCAATATCAGTCTTTATCTGCCTCACTCCTTCTTCAGGAAGCTGTTTCAGAAAGGAGGAGAGGCTTTCCCCCTTCAATAATTCCATAATAAATAAGGCGAACTGCAGATGGTACCTCAGACGTCAAAAGAAAAAACTTCTATAATAGGAACGTCTGTCAATTTGCTATTCCCATTGCTTTGACGACGGGAATATCTATGGGAGTTTTTTTAGTATGCATTCACACCCGCTGTCAAAGGAAAATCCATAGGCGGTATTAAAATATCCCTCGGTCAGTTCGGTGATTTCTCCGCTTATATTACAAATATACGCCTGCCATTGAAGCAGTGCATACTTTTGATATTCCATTTCTCCCGTTTTGAGCCAAAAAACTCCTGATTTGGGTAGAGCGCCTTATCAGACTCTTTTATAATGGAACCGAAGCGCCTTACTGCTTTCTGGTTAGCAAAAACTAACCAAATGAGTACAGAAGCCGTTTAAATACATATTAAATGGAGGTTTTGCAATGAACGCAAAAGAGAATCAGGAAGTCAATCACATCCTGCGGGTAAAGGATTTCGCCACCATCGGAATTTTCAGTGCCATTATGCTGGTGGTATTTATTGCTTTTTCTATGATTACCGGCGCATCGTTATTCTTCAACATGATTTTAAATGCCGTGTGCGTGGCTTTTATACTGGCACCGTTTTACGTTTACATGTGCTTAAAGGTGCAGAGGCCGGGAGTGGCTCTGATCTATAACCTGATCCACGCTCTTTTGGTAACTCTTATGATGGGGCCTTTTATAGGGCCGTGGTTTATTATCGGCGGACTTCTGGCGGAGCTTTCCATGGCCGGGAAAGGCAGTTACAAAAGCATTTTCAGGATCTCCATAAGCTGGTCCATCACTTCACTGGTCCGGGCGACCCATGGAATGGCGGAGATCTGGTTCTTTAAGCAGGCCTATCTTGCCAGCGGGGTGAGCCAGGAGCAGGTCGCCACACAGACACGGTATTATACCTCAGCGCCATGGGTGCTGTTTAGCTGTGGGGCAACGATTGTCATGGCAGGTGCGGGCTGCCTCCTTGCCAACCGGCTGATGAACAAGCATTTCCGAAAGAGCGGTCTGCTTAAATGATGGCCCCTCTGTACTTTGACTTTCGTTCTAAAGCTGTCATACTGATCCTCACCATGGTGCTTGTAGCCTTTGTTACGGCCAACATCACTATTTATATGCTTTTGGGGCTGCTGGCGGTTTATTTGATTGTTCAGGGCTTTGGAAGGGCTGCCTTAAAGATGGGTGCTGTTGCACTGGCTGCCGGAGGACTGAAATATCTCTCGGCAGGGCAGGGATTTACGGTTTTCATACCGGATATGTTTTTGTTCATCATTACCCGGATTATGCTCATGCTTATGGCGGCCTGTCCGTTTATGGGAATGCCTCCCGGTGAGGCTGTAGCGGTTTTTAAAAAGATCCACGCACCCGATACGTTTGCCCTGCCAGTGACCTTTATGCTTCGTTTTCTCCCAACGGTAAAAGAGGAGTTTGCAGGGGTGTTTGCGGCCCTTTACCTGCGGGGACTTTTGTCTTTAAAGCATCCGTTAAAGGCCCTGGAATATATCATCGTTCCGGTCATGCTGCGGGCTTCCCGCATATCCGATGAGCTAGCAGCTTCTGCAGAAGCAAGGGGAATTGCCAATCCGGGAATCCATACCTGCCGGAGAGAGGTGATATTTGCCAGGCGTGATGTGATTCTCAGCGCTCTTGGGGTGTTGACCGCCGTAAGTCTGCTGCTGTTAGAAAGAAGGGGGATATGATGATTGAATTTGCAGATGTTTCTTATGGGTACATTGGGGAGGGAAACAATGACCTGGAGAATGTAAGCATGGCCATAAAGGACGGTGAATTCGTAGTAATCACCGGAAAAAGCGGATGCGGGAAAACCACCATAACAAGACTGATCAACGGGCTTGCCCTTGGTTTTTATGAAGGCTGGCTGTCCGGTGAAGTGAAGATCCACGGGACGGATATAAGAGACCTTCCTCTCTGGTGTATCGGCCGCAGGGTGGGTTCTGTCTTTCAGGATCCAAGGAGCCAGTTTTTTGCCGGCATAACAGAGGATGAGCTGGCCTTTGGCTGTGAAAATTATGGCATGGACAGTGCGGTCATGGAAGAGAGGATCAAGGAGGCGGTTTTTAAGATAAGAGGAGAAAACTTACTTGGCCGTGAAATATATCCAATGTCCAGCGGAGAAAAGCAGAAGATTGCCATTGCCTCCGCCTATGCGGTCTCTCCGAACATCTATGTATTTGATGAACCGTCGGCAAATCTGGATATGGCATCGGTCCTTAAACTTAAGGATCTGATGAAACAGCTAAAAGATATGGGGCACACGGTAGTTGCCGCGGAACACAGGCTTTATTATCTGACCGGGGTGGCGGACCGCTTCCTGTTCATGGAAGACGGGCAGATCGTCCGGGAGTTTTCTCCCCTGGAAGTAAAGAATATGACCCGGGAATCTCGGGAGATATGGGGAGTGCGTACCGGAAATCTTTCTGCCTGCACGGTTCAGAAGCAGCCTGAAGAACCGAGGGAAAAACCGATTTTACAAATAAAGCACCTGGAGTTTTCTTATGGAAAACACCAGATTTTAAACGATTTATCCCTTGAAGCTTTTCCCGGGGAAATCATTGCCCTCATCGGATACAACGGTGTGGGGAAAAGCACCCTGGGGCAGATTCTCTGTGGACTGTTAAAGGAATCCTCCGGGACTATCCTTTATGAAGGGAAAACGGTTGAAAAGAGAAAACGAAGAAAAAAGGCCTATTATGTGATGCAGAATACGGACTGCCAGCTGTTTGGAGAAAGTGTCCGGGAAGAATTAATGCTTAACCAGAGACATGGGGATGATCATGAGATCCAAAAGATTTTAAAGCGGTATGGGCTGTGGGAATACAGGGAGCGTCATCCGGCAACCTTATCCGGCGGCCAAAAGCAACGCCTTACGATGGCGGTGGGAGATGTGATCAACCCGGATATCCTGATCCTGGATGAGCCCACCAGCGGACTGGACGGTAATAATATGCGCCGCATTTCAGACCATTTAAAGCAGCTGTCAAGGCTTGAAAAGACGCTGTTTGTTATAACCCATGATTATGAATTCGCGGTTTCCACCTGCAGTCGGGCAGTGGTGCTTTCAAAGGGCTGCTGTTCCCTGGATTTCCCGGTGTATGGAAACGAGGACAGGCTGCTTGCCTGCATGGAGGAAAGCGTTTGATCAACAATAAAAAGAAATCACTCAAAGCAGGAGATTTCCAAAATGTTTTTGCTTTGGGCGAAAGGAATGGACATAAAAATGAAGAAAATATTACCATTTGCAGCCGGATGCAGAGGAAAACTGGCTGCTTCCGTGCTGTTTGCTGTCTTAAGCGTTGCAGGAGGCATAATCCCCTACTTTGCAGCAGCAAAAATAACCTATAAAATGATTGAAAACCAGTATACGGTTCCGGGTCTTGGCCTTCTGGTTCTGACCGCGCTTTTTGGCTACACGGCTAAGGTGGTCTTGGGAGCAATTTCCACAGAGCTGTCCCACCAGGCGGCTTACCGGATCCTCGTATCCATCCGGACGGCATTGACAGCCAAGCTGTCAAAGGTTCCCCTTGGATATGTGACAGAACGCCCATCCGGAGGGCTGAAAGCGGTTCTGGTGGATACAGTGGAAAAGCTGGAAGCACCATTTGCCCATCTGATTCCGGAAATGACGGCTAATCTCCTGGTTCCTGCCGCTGTGTTAATCTATCTGTTTTACGTAGACTGGAGGCTTGCTCTTTTATCCCTTGTCACTATCCCTTTGGGACTGCTGTTTTACATCCCTCTGATGAAAAAATACAAAAAGTATTATAAGAAAAATGTGGAAGCAGGAAATGAAATGAGCTCCCAGGCGGTGGAGTATATAAACGGGATCGAGGCCATTAAGGCATTCAACCAGTCTGCTTCTTCCTATGAAAGCTATGCAGGGGCGGTAAAGAACAGCTGTCAGGCAATCACGGAGTTTTTTGTGGTTACCCTGCCGGAGTATACGGCTTTGATGACCATACTTCCCTCCACTCTTTTGTTTGTATTGCCCTCTGCCTTATATTTTTACGCTCAGGGCACCCTGGAGCTATCTGCCATGCTGACCTGTATCATCCTTTCTTTTGGCCTGGCAGGTCCCCTGGTCCAGGCCATGAAGTACACAGATAACATCGCTTCCATGGGAACCATTATGAACCAGGTGGCGGAGATTTTGAAGGAAGAAGAGATGATAAGGCCGTCTATGGGGCAGGATTTAAAGGATTACCCCATTGTTTTTGAAAATGTTACCTTTGGATATCAGGATCAGGAGATCCTTCATGGCATTTCCTTTGAAGCTAAGCCAAAGGAAATGACTGCAATCGTCGGGCCATCGGGTTCGGGAAAATCAACCATTGCAAAACTGATCGCCGGATTCTGGGATGTGAACGGAGGTCGGATCACCCTGGGAGGAGTGGATGTAAGGCGCCTGCCTCTTCAGCAGGTGAGCAGCATCATTTCCTATGTGTCACAGGATAATTTTTTGTTTCACTTATCCATACGGGATAATATAAGAATCGGAAAACCCGGGGCATCGGACGGGGAAATTGTGGAAGCTGCTAAAAAGGCCAGCTGTCATGAGTTCATCCAGTCCCTGGAACAGGGATACGATACTCTGGTGGGAGAAGGCGGGGGCCAGCTTTCCGGCGGGGAGCGCCAGCGCATTTCCATTGCAAGGGCCATTTTAAAAAACAGTCCGGTGATCCTGCTTGATGAGGCGACAGCCTATACGGATTCAGAAAATGAAGCGGTCATCCAGCAGTCGGTTTCCAGGCTGGTCCGGGGAAAGACCCTCATTGTCATTGCCCACAGGCTTTCCACCATATCTTCCGCAGACAGGATCATCGTGGTAAATGACGGACGGATCGATAGCCAGGGCACTCATGAGGAGCTTCTTGCCGGCAGTACCATGTACCACAGTATGTGGAGTGCCCATATAGGCTCCAGAGATATTGATACGGAAGAGAGGAGGAAGGAACAATGATCAAAATACTTAAAAAGATCCTTTGTTTTTCGGGAAAGCATAAGGGCCAGCTGGTCCGTGCGGTTTGGTATCATATTTTTTATTCCGTTTTTGAAGCCCTTCCTGTGGCTGGGATCTTATACAGTCTGACCGCCATTGCAGAAAGCAAGGCGGACGGAGCCCCCCTTTCCATAAGGGTGATCCTGATCACTCTGGGAATTATGCTTTTCAGCGTTGCAGGCCGGATACTGTTTCATTACCTGGCCAACAGGGAAAGCAGTACTGCCTGTTTCTCCATGTGCGCAGACCAGCGGATCGCCATCGGAGAACGGTTAAAGCGCATGCCTATGGGATTCTTTAATACCAACAGTCTGGGAGAGATCACCTCATCAGTGACCACCACCATGAATGAAATTGAAGCCATGGCAGGCACAGCGATCACCAACATCGTCGTTGGCCTTGTCCATGCGGTCATCCTCACTCTGGTGATTACCATGTTTCATTGGAAGATCGGACTGATTTCATTTGCAGCCATTTTACTGGGGCTTTGGGTCAACGGATTTCTACAGAAAAAGAGCATGGAGATTGCCCCGGAGAAGCAAGACGTTCAGGCCTCTCTGGCTTCTGCGGTGCTGGAGTATATTCAGGGAATTTCTGTTGTAAAGGCTTATGGGCTGGGAGAGACCTCCAACCGCACCGTAGATGGAGCCATAGGGGAAAGCTGCCGCCAGAATCTTCGATTTGAGCGTCTGTTTACCGGGCTTACGGCCCTTTACAGCTATATTTTCAAGGCTGCAGCATGCGGAGTGCTGATGGCGGCTTGCTGCTTGTTTGCCGGAGGGGAACTTTCTCTTTCTAACGCCCTGACCATAGTGATCTCCAGCTTTGTCATGTATTCTTACATCGAGGGAGTGGGAGGAAGCGCTTCGCTCCTGGAATTGATCGATGACAATTTAAACCGGATCCAGGCGGTATATGAGGCTCCTGTTTTAGATGAAAACGGTGCGGATATCCAGCCGGATCATTTTGATATTGAATTTAAGGATGTAAGCTTTTCCTATGATACAAGAAAAATATTGGATCATGTTGACTTAAGGATTCCGGAAAGGACCACGGCTGCTATCGTAGGGCCTTCAGGAGGAGGAAAAAGCACCTTGTGCAGCCTGATTGCACGCTTTTGGGATGTGGATTCCGGAGAAGTTCTTTTAAATGGCAGAAATGTGAAGGACTACACCTCAGACAGCCTGTTAAGTAACATAAGCATTGTATTCCAGAACGTTTATCTATTCCGGGGAACCATTGCAGACAACATCCGGTTCGGGAGGCCGGGAGCCACCATGGAACAGATCATGGAGGCAGCAAAAAAAGCCTGCTGTCACGATTTCATTACGGAGTTTCCCCAGGGGTATGATACCCTGGTAGGGGAAGGGGGAGGAAGCCTTTCCGGGGGGCAAAAGCAAAGGATATCCATTGCCAGGGCCATTTTAAAGGATTCACCTATTATCATTCTGGATGAAGCCACCTCAAGCGTGGACCCTGAGAATGAGCTGCAGCTTCAGACTGCCATAGAGGAGCTGACAAAACGGAAAACAGTCATCATGATTGCCCACCGCCTTACCACGGTCCGCCATGCGGACCAGATATTGGTGCTGAGTGGAGGAAAGATCGCTGAGCGGGGCAGGCATGAAGAGCTGGTGGAGAAAAACGGCCTGTACCGGGAATTTTTACAGGTAAGAAAGCGGGCTATTGGCTGGAGCCTGGATAAAAACTCTTAACATGCCTGTCATGTACTTGGCGGGGCTTTAAATGCTGGAAGCCAGGCTGCATTCTTCCGGCCCTGATTCTGGTATTCCCATTTTCCTTGCTGCTGTAAGAAGATGACCTGTACATAGAGCCGGGGAAAGGATTGTTTGTATGAAACAATCCTTTCCCCGGTTCTTTAGAATGCCGGAACCTTTTATCTGCCGGTTTCACAATTACGCTGTATTTTTGCTTTCTGTTTCCATAACCTTTGTTACATTTCTTTCTTTTCTTTATGGCATTTCCGTGGTAAATTATAGGGAAGTAAAAAGGCAACCATAATGAACGGCAAAAAGGCAGGTACAAATATGAAATGGAGAGATAGCTTCCACCCTTATGCGGCCACAACCATATTTTTCTGGTCACTGGCCTATGTGTTCACAAAACTGGCTCTTGGATATTTTTCCCCGTTTTCCCTGGGGTTTCTTCGGTATGTGGTGGCGTCTTTCGCTTTGATTGCGGTTGCCCTCTTTACAAAGATGAAACTGCCAGGGAAGAGGGATGTTTTATGGTTCATGGCTTCCGGGGCAGCCGGTTTTTTCTTTTACATGATAGCCTTTAACAAAGGACAGAATATGGTAACGGCTTCCACCGGCAGCGTTGTGCTCGCCACGGTTCCGGTTATTACCGCGCTTCTGGCCCGGTTTTTTTACAGGGAAAGGCTGCTGGGATTCCAGTGGGTGGCCATTGGGATCCAGTTCATCGGAGTGTTGGTCCTGACCCTGATGAATGGGGTATTTTCCATTAATCCCGGCCTGATCTGGCTGTTCCTTGCATCTTTGCTGGTCAGCATTTACAATCTTTTACAGAGAAAATTGACGAAAACCTATCAGGCGCTGCAGTCCTGCGCCTTTAGTATTTTCTTTGGTACGCTGTTTCTTGCCATATTTCTACCTTCATCTGTAAATGAGGCGGTCCATGCCCCCGGAATCCAGATATTCTATGTTGTGACCCTGGGAATAGGCTCCAGCGCCATTGCCTATGTGTCATGGTCAAAGGCATTTGCGAAGGCAAAACAGACGTCACAAGTCAGCAATTATATGTTTGTGACTCCCTTTTTAACAAGTGTTTTCGGTTTTCTCATGATAAATGAAGTTCCGGACAAGGCGACCCTCACCGGCGGTGCAATCATTTTGTCTGGGATCCTTATGTTTAACTTTGGAGGAAAAATCAATGGATCTTTATTCACAAAAAAACGGACAGGACATTCCCTTATTGATAAAACGACTAAAGCGGAATAACATGGCAGGTTATCTGGTTCAGGATAAAAATGAACTTCTGGAGCTTTTAAGGAGGCTTATTGCAGATGGAACGACCGTAGGCTGCGGAGATTCTGTCACCCTTGAACAGACGGGAGTGTTTGAGGATTTAAGGAAAAGGGATGTGGATTTTCTGGATAAGTATGAACCCTCCCTTACCAGGGAAGGAAAAAGGGAGATATACCTTAAGAATTTTTCGGCAGACACGTTTATCACCGGAGCCAACGCGATCACCATGGACGGGAAGATTTTTAATATTGACGGCAATGGAAGCCGGGTGGCTCCCATGCTGTACGGCCCGGAACAAGTCATCGTTGTTGCAGGGACGAACAAGATAACGGAAGATGTGGAGGCAGCCGTAAAAAGAACCAGGCAGATCGCGGCTCCCCTGGATGCAAAGCGGCTTAACAAGTCAACTCCCTGCACCACCCTTGGCCGCTGCATTGACTGCGGACACAGGGAGAGGATCTGCAATGACTTTGTTCTGATTGCAGGCCAATTTATAAAAGACAGGATTAAAGTGATCCTTGTTAATGAGGAACTGGGCTATTAAATAGCCCGGTTCCTTTATTAATGATTCCGCCGTTTTCACGAAGCGTGCAGATCTTTTCTTTCGTAAAGCCTGACTGCCATGAAACAACCGGCCAGAGTAATGAACAAGGAAAGCAGGATATAAAAAGAGCTTAATCCATTTTCCGAAACCGAAACCACGTTAAAATAGCCTACCGGTGTCAGTACCTTTAAAAAAGCCATTGTACCAGTATAATCAAGGGCAAAGCTGATCACATAAAACGCCGCTACCGTAAGACATGTATAAAGGCTTGCAGCTTTATAACTTTTTGTAAGGCCTGAGATGAAAAGCCCGATGGAAAACAGCACGATCTGGGTAAGAAGTATTCCAAGGGTTGTGATGATATGAGCGCCGGTAATCCTTAAATCGCCCAGAGGGAGGATGATGCACAAGTATGACATGATCCCAACGGTAAGGGAAAATACCAAAAGGTTTGTTACGGCTGCCCCTATTTTCGCCCAAACAATTGAAGAACGCTTATAGGGTTTGGAGAATAAAAATTCGCTTGTACCGAACCGCTCTTCTCTGGAAACGGCAAATACCCCTGAGAATCCCGCATAAAAAAAGGCAAGCAGGTTGGTCCAGAACACCATACACTGATAAGCACCCAGAGGAGTGTCGACTCTCACCCCATTTAATCCAAATAAAATCAATATGATTTTGGGAAAGTTTTCTGCCAGAGCAGCAATTTCCCCCATGGCATCTTTTAATACGATAAATTCTATTGCTGCAAATCCTGTAAGCATTACGATTAACACAAGCCATATCATCAGCATTTTCCGTGTCAGTTTCAATTCTTTTAAATAGATCGTTTTCATGTCAGCCTCCAAATATAACGTCTTTTTTAAGAAATGTCCTGCAGCTTACAAACAGCAGTCCTGCGCCAAGAGCCAAGTACCACATCACATAATTCCACTGGTAAAATCCGGTTTCAGCGATACTCACGGGATCAAAAAACGCAAAAGGAGTGAAATAGCCCAGTAACGGCTGATTGATCTTCTTTGACACGGAGCTTATGCAAAAAAGGCCAAACATAACACAGGACGATATGAGCACAGGTGTCCGTACATTTGGGAAGAATGTTCCTGCGGCTGTTCCGAAGACCATAAACATCAGATCAACCAGCACAAGGGATATCCCTATAAACAGGAACGCCAGCCAATCAATGCGGACGCCCTTGACGTTCAGAAATGCCAACCCGGCTCCTGCGATATAGGCGGCTCCTACGATCAGGCTGTCTGTCATGCAGGCAAGAACCTTGCTCCAGAAAACTTTGTTCCGGGAATGGGGCTTTGTCAGCAAAAATTCCGCCGATTTGTTCGCATATTCCTTTGTATGAGAAGAAAAGGCAATGCTCATTCCGTGGATTGCCGCCGCTGTCATGGCAAAGCTGTTTAAAAAGCTGAACATGCCAAGGGGAGTCATTACAAAAGCGGCGCTGACTCCCAGAGCCTCAAATATTGGGTTGTTTTTTATCGCCTCCGTCACCAAAGCATCAGACCCTGAGATAAAGCCAAGGTAAGCCGGCAGCATCAGGAAAATCAGTCCGCCCATGGATAGTGACCATATAATGATATTTTTCTTTAACTGCTTCAGTTCATACTTTAATACAGTCATCCCTTCACCTCACCTGTAATAGTGCATAAAGATTTCTTCCAGTGCCGGTTCCTCGATGAAAAGATCGCGGACATGCAAAGCGGACAGCTTAGCCAGAACCTCCCCAATACTCCCCATGAACAGGAAAGTGGCGGTATTGCCTTCCTGCCGGTAGCTGGTAACGCCTCCGAGAGCAAAATACCCTGACGGTATTTCCTCAGCGGTAACGCTTATTTTTTTATGGCTGCCCGCCCGCAGCTCGCTGATTTTTTGCACGCCGATCATTTTTCCCTCTTTTAAAATCCCCACACGGTCGCAGATTTTCTGTACCTCTGACAGGACATGGGATGAAAAGAAGATTGTTGCTCCCCGTTTGTTTTCCTCCTTTAATATAGTGAAAAACTCCTGCTGGATCAGCGGGTCTAAACCGCTGGTTGGTTCGTCTAATATAATGAGTTTGGGCGAGTGCAGCAGGGCGCATAAGATTCCGGCTTTCTTTTTATTTCCCAGGGATAAGTCGGAAATTTTACGGGATAAGTCAAGACTTAAGCGCCTGGAAAGCTCTTTTATTTTGTCATCTCCCTTTACGCCGTACAAATCCGCCGCGTACTGCACCAGCTCCCGTACCGTCATGTTATCGTAATAGGCGGATTCTCCGGGCAGATAGCCCACATCTTTTGCGATTTCTGCAGCCTGTTTCATGCAGTCCTTTCCAAAGATCTCTGCGCTGCCGGAGGTGGGCCGGATCAATGCCAAAAGAGTACGGATGGTAGTGGATTTCCCTGCCCCGTTGGGTCCGATAAATCCAAAAATCTCGCCCTCCTCCACGGAGAAGCTGATGTTTTCAATGCCCCTGTGCTCCCCATAGCTTTTGGACAGGTTATTAATCTGAATTGCATTCACCGGTGATCCTCCTTTCTTATTTCAAAAACTCAACATATCCCAAGTTTCCGTCTACGCGGATCTGGTCTCCGTCCTTGATGTGTTTTGTTGCATCGGTCACGCCGACTACAGCGGGCAGGCCGTATTCCCGGGTGATCACAGCCCCGTGGGTTGCCATTCCGCCTACTTCTGTAACAAGTCCGCCCACAGAGATAAAGGCCGGCGTCCAGCTGGGGTCTGTAAACCTTGTCACCAGGATATCGCCTTTTTCTATTTTCCATGCCTCTTTTATATCCAGGACGACCCTTGCCCGGCCCACCGCCACACCGCCTGAAACCGCAAGCCCGGGCAGTGCCCCTTCCGGAACCTGGCGGTTATATTCTCCTTCCACCACTTCTCCGTCGGAGAACATGAGGCGGGGTGGGGTAAGAGAAGCGTACTTTTCATAATCCGCCCGTAAAGCATCAATCTTTTTATAATCTGGTTCATATTCTCCGGCAAACAGGCTTGCAAGTTCCGGAAGGCGAAGATAGAAAACGTCTTCCACGCTTCTTAGCCTGCCTTGGCGGACAAGCTTTTCGGATTCTTTAAGGATGGCCTGTTTGTATTCCCAATACCGTTTCATCCAGTAATATTTTGGGGATTCCCGCAGCCCTAAAAAGTTTCGGTAAAAGGATAACTGTTTTGCCAGCTTCCTGGCTCTTCCGGCTCCCCATTTCTTTTTGGCGGCGGAGACCATCGATTTTACTGCATCATTGCTTTCTTTTTTTCCCTGAAGGAGCCTTTGCTCAGCGTGGTCCTTGGGAAGCTTTATATCTGCCAGCACGGTGGGGAGGATCTTTCCTGGCTCTTCGGCAAACCGGGGTTTTGCGATGTCAATTTCCCCGGGGCAGCGCATTCCATACCGCAGGAAAAATTCTTCAAAGGCTTTTGCAGCTTCTTCACCGCCTTTCTGTTTCCTTAATTCGTCAATGCAAAAGGAATCCCCTGCTGTTTCAAGGTATTTGACTACCTCCGGGAAATCCCGGGCAGCATCTGCGATACGGCTTACGTAAAATCCCATTTCCGAGGAAATGTTGCCCTTTATGGATTTTGACACTTCAACACTTATATTGTCCTGTCCAAGGAGGAGCTTTCCTGCTTTATCAATAGGCTTTGTGAGGAAGAATGTCACCAGGAGCGGCCCCAGGCCTTCCGGATCAAACAGGCCTTTCATCAGGTCATCAGTGTCGCTCACAATAAAATCGATCACCGCCTTACCGGACAGTTTTGCAAGTCCCTTTCTTGTCTTTTGGATTGCTGCTTCCATACGGCGGTTGTAGCCATCAATGATGGTAGGATCGTTTTTCCGGTAGATCTTAAATCCGGCGGTGATGCATTTTCCCACATCCTTTGGTATGGCGAAGTCGCTTTTCTGTCCTTTGGGAATGGATTTGATATAATCCTTTCTTGCCAGGACTTTATTGAATGCGCTGTTCATCAGTTCATCTGAATTGGACAGCTTTTGACGCACCAGAGCTCTTCCCACGGGACTGTTTAAGTTATGGGTGATCTCCATATAGGGCCGCCCGCCGATTTCCGTAACCTTCACGGTTTTAGACATCAATTCCCAAAGGGACATTCCAAGGGGCAGCATGGTGTCTGTCATCATCTGAAGATGGCCGACGGAAATAAAACAGCGCTTAAATCCGTCCATGGTAGACGGATAAGGGTAAAGGGTGGTAATCCCCCGGGACTGGACAATATAGAATTTCATACCGTCAAAACACCATTCAATATCCTGGGGGATGCCAAATTCCTTCTCGATCTTTTTCCCAAGGGCGGCAAGGGCAATTACCTGTTCTTTGGTGAGACAGGGCTTTTTGCCGCTTCTTTGCTTTATGCCATCTTTGACCGTCCAGGTAACAGGGGTTTTGCGTCCCGATACCAGTTCCTCTCCTAAGCCCTCCACCGCTTCAATCGCTATTGTAAAACGGTCGGAGGTTATGGGATCGGCGGTAAACATGACTCCGGCCGCCTTTGCATCCACCATTTTTTGTACAACTACGGCCATTTGAATTTCGTTTTCATCAAACTTATTTTTGGCCCGGTAAGAAATCGCCCGATGGTTATATAAGGACGCAAAGCAGCTGATCACTGCTTTTATTACCGCTTCAGATCCGGAAATGTTTAAATAGGTATCCTGCTGACCTGCAAAGGACGCGTCAGGTAAATCTTCCGCCGTAGCGGAGGAGCGGACGGCAACGGAAACCCGGCTTCCTAAATCCTCATAAGCGGATTGAATCAGCTCCGCCGCTTCGGAGGGTAAAATCAGTCCGGCGACGGCGGACTTCCCATCGCTTCCGGCTTCCTTTACGGCAGGAAGGATATATTTTTTGAAAAATTCTGTTGTGATGATAAAGCCGCCTGGCACGCTGTCAGGAAAGCGCTGGGACAGCCTTGCAAGGCTTGCGCCCTTGCCCCCTGATATTTGGAGGGAGGCGGCTTCTTTATTGTGAATTTTCAGTATATACATCACAGGTATTCCTCCTTATAGAGATTGCTTTTCAACATGTGGATGGTTTTTTCCAATTCTTCGGTTATTTTGCCAAAATCGCACCGCTCATCGGTCATTTCATGAGCGTAGCCTTCCGCCATGAGGAACATCATGCGCATAACCACATCAATCTCCACGCCTTCTTTAAATTTATCCACATCTTCTTTTCTTAGCACCAGGTCATAGGAAAAACGCTGGGCCTCGGGCATGATCTTTTTAGTGATATCCGTGACCGCATCGTCGGTTTCCTCGAACATACTGATAATAAATTTCAATATATGAGGATGCTTTTCCAGTATGCCCATTTTCATTCTGGAGGCCACAATAATGCGTTCAAATAAATCGTCATATGCATTGATTTCATTGCGCTTATAAGCTTCAATCATAACACTTCTCACATATTCCGACAGGTACAGGTACAGATCCCTTTTCGTTCCGAAATAATGGAACAGCATTGGTTTGGATACTCCGCTGTTTTGGGCGATGTCGCTCATGGAGGCCTTTTTGTATCCATGCTTTCCAAAACATTTTAATGCCGCTTCAATGATGGGAAGCTGCTTTTCTTCTATAAGTTCTTTAAATTTTTCCATGTCTTCACCTTCTGATAATATAATTGACCGAATCGGTTTATGACATGATTATAACACCATAAACCGATTCGGTCAAAATAAATTTTTTATATTAGATTGTGTATTTTATGCCCGCATTTATATCAGAGCTTTATTACAAAAAACGGTCTTTTCTTCTTACAGAGGGGTAGGTTTCCCTTCGCTTAACAAATGGCCCTTCATATATTCGGAAGGTGAGATCCCCGTACTTTTTAAGAAAACCTTGGTAAAATACCTGGTGCTGAAATATCCCACCCGCTCAGCAGTGTCCCGGACCGTGGCAGTATGTCCTTCTGACATGAGTTCCATTGCCTTTTTTATGCGGACGCCGGTTAAGTGGTCAACAAATTTTACTCCGGTTTTCATCTTATAGATTTTGCTTAAGTAATTCGGTGAAATATCAATCATATCTGCAATGGTATTGATTCCGATCTGGTCCATATAATGTTCCTCGATATAAGCGTTGATTTTATCTATCAAATCGATGCTCTGGTTCTGGGAAGTCATCTGCTTTAAGAATTCCACAAGCTGGGGAACGGAGAGAATGCCGGCGGCTGTTCCGGATTCCATTGTTAGAATGCGGTTTAAGGAATCATCACAAAGTTCAAAGATCTCTTTTTCATGGGGAAATTGGGAGAGTGCATGAAGAAGATTTTGAAAGCCCATAACATCATCTGCCTGATTTGCCATCAAAAGCTTTTCCAGCAAGTCCGAAAAAGGAAGAAGCTGGGAGTACGTCAGCCGCTCTTTCTCTGATATAACCGATCCAAGGCGGACGCAAAGGCGCAGGCTTTCCACCCTTTGAACGGACTCAAACTGTGCAAACAGTTCCGGGAGATCTCCGGCAGAAACATGGAATCCGGTTGCTATACATCCGCTGGTCTGATGAAACTGGACCAGTATCCCTTGGAACTCCTCGGGAGGGATCACGGTACTGGTAAGATAACAGATTTCACCTGTAGGCAAAAAGGTGAATGTAAACCGGGCGCCGTAGCGGGAGGAGGTGGAAGAGAGCATGGCATTTAATTCATCTAAATCGTTTTTAAATGTTTCCTTATGATAATGATCAACATAAAAAAGAACAGCCGTGTAAGGGGGAAGAACATATTTGGGACTCTGTAAAAAACGGATGGAGGTATGGAGGTCAAGAATCTTTTCAAACTCCAGTTCATAATCCTTTTTCAGCAAAAGCTCCCGCTCTCCAGACAGGGAAGCTGCTTTTTCCATGGTAGCTTTGACTTCCTCGAGGCTGGCCGGCTTTAAGAGATAGTCAAGGGCACCCAGCTTTAAGGCTTCCTGGGCATAGGAAAATTCCGCGTATCCGGTCAGCATGACCACCGGAATCTTACGCATATGAAATTGGGAAAATGCCTGCAGACCGGTGAGCATCGGCATGTGGATATCCAGAAAAATCAGGTCCGGGATTTCCGTTTCCAGTTGTTTTAAAAGTTTTTCTCCGTTCTCCACTTCAAAAAACTGGTGCATATTGGGGTAAAGTTCCTCAATCATGCTTTTTAATCCAAGCCGGATAAGGCGTTCATCATCAGCTAAAAGAATTTTCATGCAGAGGTTCCTCCTTCTAAGGGTATCTTAATTGTCATGGAGGTAATATCTCCAGTCAGTTTTATTTCAAGGGAAGCATGGGGATGAAAGATTTTTATACGGTTTTCCACATTTCTTATGCCGACCTTTCCATCGGAATATACCTCCTGGATATCAATGGGAATTCCGTTGTTTTTTACCTTCAGGATCAGGGTTTGATCCACAATGGAGGCGGAAATGGAGATGGTGATGGAAGTGCCGTCAACCTCCATTCCATGCTTAAGGGCATTCTCCACAAGAGGCTGGATGAGAAGTCTTGGTATGGAAATATTCTTTGCCTCTTCCTCCATGGAGCTTAGAAAGGTCAGGCGCTCATCATAGCGTATTTTAAGGAGATTGCAGTATTGGATGCAGAATTCAAACTCTTCCTGTACGGTAGTCAGCTTTGCATTGCTGCAGGTATAGCGGAATATTCTGGTCAGCTGGATAATGCTGTCCTCCAGCTCTTTTTTCATCCCGATCCGGTTCATGGACAGGAAGCAGTTTAAGGTATTGTAGAGAAAATGGGGGTTAATCTGGCTTTGAAGGGCACGGTATTCTGCCTCTTGCCGGTCAATCTCATATTTATAGGACTGGTCAATATAAAGCTGCAGCTTTTGGACCATCTCGTTTAGATTCTCCGCAATCAGGGACAATTCTTCTGTGTTAAAGGAGTCGTTCTGCAATAGGTCTGTTTCAGGAACGGAAGCCTTCAAGTCCCCCCTTGCCACCTTTTTCATGGTATTTAATATAGAATTTAAAGCAAGTGCAGTCTTCTTTGAATTGGAACGGAAGATTGAGAATGCAGCCAGAATGGAGGAAAGGCTTAAAATAGCAGCCAGGCTCCAGACAATGGATACCTCCTTGAAAATATCCTTTTGGGAGGATACAAAAATAAGCTGCCAGGGCATTCCTGAAATATCGCTTTTATACAGGCGGTAAGTATCTGAGTCCGTACGTATAATATTTTTCGTAGAAGAAAGCCTTTTAAGGACGTCTTCCTCCACCTTTCCCACCTGGTAAACAGGGGTTCCATCCTGACCCGCGATGACAAAACCTGAATTTTTACTTAAGTTTACGCTGCTGAAAATATCCTTGATGATTTTGTCGGAGGCATCGATCCGGATGACGCCCAGCTTCCGTTTGGTATACACGTTACGGACTGTATGAAGGGCAGAGATGACCGTTGCCTCAGAACGGATATAAGGGGGAGCCTCTGAAACCATAAAGTGATATGGATCAGTTGTATTCAAAGCCTGCTGATACCAGGCCTCCCGCTGGTAAGGGTAGTCTGTGGTGTTGATGAGGTCGCTGGTTTTTGTTGCAGTAACGATGATGTGGTTGTCCGGGTTTACAGGCATGAAAGAGACTGCCAGGATATCTTCCCTTGCGGTGTTTAAAATACGCTGTATGGAAGTGGTATAGTTTTGCCGGTGAAGCTCGATCCGGTAGTCCAAAGAACCGTTTTTTGTGTATTTCCCATTCTCAACGGCTGCAAAAAAGTTCAGAATATCATCGTAAATATAAGGAGTCAGTGCCAGCCTTTTTAAGTCAGACACATAGGTGCTTAAATTGGTTGAAATGGAGTAAAGGGAGGTTGAAAAGTATTTTTCATTGTCCCTGTAAATCCTTTTTTGGAAGTAAAAGGCAAGTATGGTGGCCATGATGATAATGGGCAAAACAATACTTACGAGAAACAGGGCCAAAAACCGGTTTTGAAAGCTTTGACGTTTTTTCATATGGGGTCACCTCCTGGGCCTATATTGTATACATATTATATACGTTTTTCAATCCCCAATAAGGAAAATGATAGAAAAGAGCCTGAAAGTGTAGATTTGGGTATCTTACGGAACCCAGAGGACTGTGATAGACTAAAGATACAAAATAGCCGGCTAAAAACTAATATAAATGTAAGGGAGAATTATTATGAAGAAGTTAGCACTTGCCTCACTGGCAGGTCTCATTGCAATCAGCGTTATAGGCTGTTCCAAGGCACCCCAGGAACCTGTGGAGACAACTACAGCGACAGAAGCGGTAAAAGAGACAGAAACCAAAGGGAATGCAGCAGCCTCCACAGGCGTGACCATTGAATTTTTATATAACTTAAACGGCGAGTCTGTCAGCGATGCCATTCAGGATGTCTGCAAACAGTTTACAGAGGAAACAGGAATCGGTGTGGAAGCGGTCATGCCGGGAAGCAATTTTTCCGATATTTTGAAGACCAGAATGGCTTCCAATCAGCTTCCGGATGCGTGGACAACCCATGGCTGGGCAGTAGCAAGATATGCGGAATATTTATCTCCATTAAATGATTTTAAGTTTGCGTCTCATATATCCCCAAGCATTAAGGAACAGATCACAGATGGGGAAGGAAACTTATACACCCTTCCTATTGACATGGATTTAACCGGAATGATCTACAACGAAAATGTGCTGGAAGAAGCAGGTGTGAATGTAGATGACATCAAAACCTGGGCTGATTTTGAGGCAGCCTGCGAGAAGATCAAGGCAGCAGGACTGACCCCCATCCAGCTTGGCGGGAAAGACAGCTACACCATGGGAAATATGATGGATTTCGTGGCTCCAACCCTGATAACAAATGAGGATGAGGCCAATCAGGCAGCCCTTTTAGATGGAAGCTTTGACTGGAGCAAATGGAATACGGTTGTAAATCAGATTGATTCCTGGAGACAGAAGGGATATTTCAATACAGATGCCGTTACAGCAGATTTCATGACCGGTATTAAGGCTCTTGCAGCCGATAAGGCAGCTTTCATGTTTACCGCAGCCAGCGGAATCACAGAAACATACGTTCAGAACCCGGATACTAAAATGGGCTTTATGCCTCTTCCTGCAAGAGAAGAAGGGTTAAAACAGTCCCTGATGACAGGTGAGCACTTTGCGGTGGGCATGTCAAAGACCACAAAGCATCCGGAGGAAGTAAAACAGTTTATGGAATTCCTTGCCCGTGAAGACATCAGCTCTTACCTTGCAACCAAATGCGGTATGCCTTCCGGACTTGACAATGTGGTAAGTGATACGGGAAGACTGGCTCCTTACTATGATAAATATGCAAATGACAGTTCCATTTTAAATATTCCGTATTTTGACAGAAAGTATCTGCCAAGCGGTATGTGGAACGATTTATGCGTAACAGGAGCAGCCATTGTTTCAGGACAGGCAGATTCCCTTACCGTTGCAGTGGATCAGATGAAGACAAGCTATGAGGAAAAGAAAGCACAGGAGTAAACATGAAGATTCAGAAAAAATCAGTAATCAATCTGTTTTATATTCCGGCAGTGATATTGTTTCTTGTTTTTGTGATTTATCCATTTATCCAGGGTATCCGGCTGTCCTTTACCAACTGGAATGGATATTCCCAGACTATGAAGTTTGTTGGGATTAAGAATTATACCAGATTGTTTCAGGATGCAAATGTAAAGACAGCACTGGTCAATACCCTTATTTATGGTGTTATGAGTACCGTGATCCAGAACATCTTAGGTCTTGGCTACGCGTTATTTTTAAATACAAAGTTTAAGGGACGTTCCATTGTCAGAACGATTATCTACATGCCGGTTATGATTGCTCCGCTGATTATGGGTTACATCATGTATTTCTTCTTTCAGTATGACGGAGGCGCGGTCAATGATATTTTGACCGCCCTCCATATGGAGCCGGTGGATTTACTGGTCCATTCAAGGACCGCCATCCGGATCATTGTTATGGTAAACTCCCTGCAGTTTGTGGGCGTGGCCATGGTCATTTACCTGGCAGGACTCCAGAATGTGCCGACTATGTATTATGAAGCAGCCATGATTGACGGAGCTACCTTCTGGGAGCGGTTTAAGCACATTACCATTCCGCTGCTGATGCCGGCCATTTCCTCCTCTACCATCTTAAACCTGATCGGAGGATTAAAGCTTTTTGATCTGGTTATGGCGCTTACAAGCGGCGGACCTGGATTCAGCACCCATTCCCTGTCCACTCTGGTTACAAACCAGTATTTTTCGGCCCAGTCCGCAGGTTATGCTTCTGCAATTGGAATTTTCTCATTCCTGCTGATTATGATCATCAGTAATGTGGTCATGGGGTATTTTGACAAAAAGGAGGTGGATGTGTAGTGAAAGGATCAAGGTTTTCCAATGCCTGGAAATATGTCCTGGCTCTCATTATCATTGCAGTCCACTTTGTGCCCATTTATATGGTGGTTGCCATTGCGTTCAAATCCCCTTATGACCATTCCTCCAGGTGGGCCTTTCCGGGATACCTTTACTTAAAAAATATTTACACCGCACTGGAGCGGGGAGGAATGCTTCTGGCCCTTAAAAATACTGTGATCATAAGCGGCCTGGCAATTCTGTTTATTGTGGTCATCGGAGCCATGGCGGCTTATCCTCTCGCGAGAAATAAGAGCAGGCTTAACATTCTGGTGAAAGGGTTCATTATGGGCGTCATGATGATCCCGCCCTTAAGCATTCTGGTTCCCTTATATTCCTTTATGGCAAAAATTCAGGGAATCAATTCCTACTGGGGCATGATCGTGACTTTGATTACCTTCCAGCTTCCCACCAGCATCTTTTTGTTTTCAAGCTTTATAGCCAGCATACCGGTTGCCCTTGAGGAAGCGGCGGCAATTGACGGCTGCGGACCGTTCCAGACATTTTTCAGGATCATTATGCCTCAGCTAAAGCCGGTAACAGCTTCTGTTATCATCATTACCGGTGTGAACTGCTGGAATAATTACCAGTTTGCCTTATACTTACTCCAGTCCCCCAGGATTAAGACCATTACACTGGCCATTGCAGGCTTCTTTTCCGCAGACTCGGCCAATGTCAATGGAGCGGCGGCAGCGGCCTTTATTGGAATTCTTCCCATGGTTGTGGTATTCCTGTTTTTACAGAAATACTTTATCCAGGGCATGGTGGACAGCGCGATCAAGTAATTGACGAATAATTAAATAGGATTCAGAAAAGATAAGCGGGAATCGGATGAGACTTCCGCTTTCTTTTTAAAATTTTTTGAAAGATTGAGGTTCATTATGAGTGTACAATATATTGAGGACAAAAAGGTGTTCCTGTTAAATACGAAGAATACAAGCTACCAGTTCCGGGTGGCGGAGTATGGATTTTTGGAACACCTGTACTATGGAAAAAAGATATCCGATGCAGCAGATTATCTTCCTGTGAGAATCCGCCATGGGTTTGAAGCCAATCCCTATGAGTCGGAAAAGGACAGAACCATCTGCCTGGATGTGCTGGAACAGGAATATCCAGGGTTTGGAGTTTCGGACTTCCGGGTTTCTGCAGTCAGCGTGATTAATGGGGATGGCTCCAACTGCATTGATTTAAGGTATGTGTCACATAAGGTATCAGACGGAAAATACCGCTTACATGAAATGCCATCTTTACGGGATAATGGCGGCACTTGGCAGACTCTGGAGGTTCTGATGGGGGATCCTTATACCCAGGTGGAGGTGACTCTTGTTTACGGTGTTCTGGAAGAGTATGACATCATCACCAGATGCGCCAGGATTCAGAATGCAGGAGAAAAGACCGTGTTTGCCAATACAGCTCATTCCACCTGTATTTCTTTCCCTACGGATCAGATGGATATGATCAGCTTCTACGGAAGCTGGGGCCATGAGCGGTGTGCGGAGAGAACTTCCGTGAGACACGGGAAAATCACAGTGGACAGCGCCAGAGGTATCTCCAGCCATTATCAGAACCCTTCGGCCATCCTCTGCAGCCCTGACGCAACAGAGGATGGGGGAGATTGCTACGGAGTTGCCCTGGTTTACAGCGGAAACTTTGCAATCACCACAGAGGTCAACGATTTTAAACAGACAAGACTGGTGGCAGGCATCAACCCGGAAACTTTTTACTGGGAGCTATCAAAAGGCAGTGTATTTGAAACGCCGGAAGCAGTCATGACCTATAGCTCCCAGGGCCTATCCAAAATGAGCCATAATTTCCACCGGGCAGTGAAGCATCACCTGATTCCCAGCCAGTTTATCAATGAGAGGTGTCCGGTTCTCGTCAACAACTGGGAGGCAACCATGATTGATTTTGATGAAGAAATGCTGGTGAACATTGCTGAAAAGGCAAAGGAGCTGGGTGTTGAGATGTTTGTCATGGATGATGGCTGGTTTGGAAGAAGGACCGATGAATACAGGGGCCTTGGGGACTGGCAGTGTAATTTAAGTAAGCTGCCAAGCGGAATACCTGGATTTTCTGCAAGAATTCACAATATGGGGTTAAAGTTCGGTATTTGGATCGAACCGGAAATGGTCAATGAGGATTCCAGGCTTTATGAAGAGCATCCTGACTGGTGTATCAAGATTCCGGGAAGAAAACCAACCCGCCAGAGATATCAGCTGATCCTGGATTTTGGCAGGGATGAAGTGGTGGAGGCTATCTTTCAACAGCTTTATGAGGAATTTAAGGATGCACAGATTGATTACATCAAGTGGGATATGAACCGGAGTATGACGGACCGTTTCTCAGGAGCTCTTCCGGCCCACAGGCAGGGAGAGGTTTGCCACAGGTATGTGCTGGGACTTTATAAGCTGATGGATAAGATGACAAAGGCTTTTCCAAACGTGCGGTTTGAAGGCTGCAGCGGAGGCGGAGGAAGGTTTGATATGGGAGTTCTTTACTACATGCCCCAGATCTGGTGCTCCGATGATACGGATGCGGTAGAAAGGATTCACATTCAGTACGGAACTTCCATGATCTATCCGCCTTTTGTCATGGGATCCCATGTTTCGGAGTGTCCCAACCAGCAGACGGGAAGAACGGTTTCCATTGATACAAGAGCGGCTCTTGCCTATTTCGGAACCTTTGGGTATGAGCTGGATTTAAATGAAATATCAGAGGAAGAACAGGAAGCGGTCCGCAGGCAGGTAAAATATTATCAGGAACATGGACTTGTGTCCGCTCATGGAGACTATTACCGGCTGACCAACCCGGAAAGTGAGCGGGAATATGGGGCGTTTATGTCTGTCTCCCAAGATAAAAAGGAGGCTGTCGTAGGATATGTGCAGCGGGTTTCCGGAGCGAATAAGGGAATTATTTACTTAAAGCTGCGGGGGCTTGAGGAGCAGACTGTGTATGAAATTCAGGAGCTTGGCATAAAGCTTTCCGGGGCAGCACTGATGTACGCGGGACTGCCTATGCCGGTGATCAAGGCGGACAATGAAGCCAGGGTGTTTACCTTGCTGGCACGATGAGGGAAGTGTTCGTCCGGTATTGAAATTTTTTAAAGGAATATGGAAAGAAAGAATCGGAAATGGGAACACAGCAGCTGTTGTCCCCGCCTCCGATTCTTTTCGGTTATAAGCGCAGCCATTAAACTTTTTGTGTTACGCATAGAATTTAATTATTGACAAAAAAACATAGAAATGTTACAATCTCATTGTGCTAATTTACTTAGCTTTTTTTTATAAAATATATGTAAAGGTTTTCACATATATATTTTCACCATAAATACCCCCCTCGCTTTCATTTCGGGGAAAAGGCAGAGGTATAAAAGAATGAGTATTGGTATTAAAGAAGTTGCAAAAGAGGCGGGAGTATCCATAGCAACGGTCTCAAGAGCGTTAAATAATGAAGGCTATGTAAGTGAAAGTGCCTATAAGAAAGTGGTGGAGGCCGCAAAACGGTTAAACTATGAGCCTAATTATCTGGCCCAAAGTTTGCTGAAGCAAAAAACCAACATCATCGGCGTAGTGGTTTCTGATATTGGCACCAGCTTCTTTTCAAAAATATTAAAAAGCATTGAAAACTGTGCCTCAGAAAAAAACTATAGTATTATGATTTGCAATATTGAAGAAGATTTAGAAAAAGAAAAAAAGTATTTAAGCGTATTTAAACGCATGTGTGTAGACGGCATTATTCTGACCAATGAACAGACGGATGAGGAATTGCTGAGCCAGTTGGCCACCATGTCCGATATTCCCATGATTGCCTGCAGCTGCCATATCAATGGAATTTCATGTGCCAGTGTTAATATTGATGATTATAAGGCGGCGTATGATGCCGTTGCTTATCTGCACAGGCTTGGGCATAGAAAAATAGCTTATATCGGTGCAGAACTTCACGATTTTACGGTAGGCAGCCAGCGCTATGAAGGGGTAAGGGACTCACTGGCTGATAAAGGCTGTCCCATGAAGGAGCAATATGTCTGGCTTTCCGGCTTAAAGATAGAGCATGGCTATAAGATGATGAAAAACCTGATTAAAACCTGTAAGGATGATCTGCCTACCGCCATATTTGCGGGAAGCGATGATGTGGCAGTAGGCATCATGAACTGTGCATTTGATTTCGGATACCGTGTTCCGGAGGATTTTTCTATACTGGGTTTTGATAACAGTGAAATTTCAGCCAGCATGCGTCCGGCCATCTCTACGGTTCATCAGCCCATAGAAGAAATCGGATATTTTTCGGTGAGCACGCTAATTGACTTAATTGAAAGGGATGAACGGCAATATTCAAACCTGATACTACCTCATAAGATTATTGAGAGGGATAGCTGCATAAAAATTTTTCCTTAAAAGGAGAAATTTTTGCCTGATGTGTAAAGCTTTACATATAAAAATATACTGTTACAAGGGAGCAAAAAACCATGAAAGAAATAGATGTCCTCATAGCAGGTACCCCTAATATTGATCTGATTGTACCGCCATACGATGAGCTGCCGGGCCCGGGAGAGGAAATACGGGTGGACAATATGTATGTGCAGTGCGGCGGCGGCGTGGCCATTACAGCCATAGGGCTCAGCAAGCTTGGAATGAAGACCATGATCTATGGTGCGGTACATAATGATTTATTTGGTGAATTTATCTTACAGGAAATGCGGAAATACGGGGTAAATTTCGAAACCAGGCTATCTGAAAAAAGCACCGGTCTTTCAATCGCGCTGGATGTAGACAAAGACAGGCGGTTTATCACATATGACGGCTGTGTAAATGAGGTTATGCCAAAGGATATACCTAAGGGTCTGCTGGAAAAAACGCGGCATACCCACCTGACAAATTACAGGGGACGCATAGACCTGGAAGAATATCTGCAATTTATTGAAGATGCACATAGAGCTGGAGCTACGGTTTCCATGGATGTAGGCTGGGATGATACGGGACGATGGGATGAATGTATATTCGAAATAACAAAGAAATTGGATGTTTTCTTTATCAATGATAAGGAATTAATGGAATACACCCGTGCGGCCGGTTTCGATGCGGGGATTGAAAAACTGAGCGGTTTTTGCTCACATGCCGCCATAAAGATGGGGGCCCGGGGATCCCGGCTGCTGACAGGCGGCGAGGTTATCCATGGTAAAGCTTACAGCGTAATCTCTCTTGATACCACCGGTGCCGGCGATTCATTTAATGCAGGGTATTTGTATGGATTCTTAAACGGTTTATCTCCTGAAGAATGCCTGAAGGCTGCCAACTTTTGCGGAGCCTCCTCGGTACAGGGATATGGCGGATATGAAAAAGTTCCAAATCTAAAACAATTAAAGGAGGAGTTAAAATGAAATTAGTAATTCTGGGCGGAGCAGGTGTAAGAACTGTGTTTTTTACCAATGGCGTGGCCCAAAAGGCGGATCTAATGGGCATTACCGAGCTGGTTCTTTTTGATACGGATGAAAAAAAGCTGGCTATTATGGGAGCATTATCCAAGTATGCGGCGCAAAAGGCAAATCCGGCGCTGGCAGTAAGTACAACTTTGGATATACGTGAAGCTGTTTCCGGAGCGGATTATGTAGTGACCACCATCCGTGTGGGATATGACGAAGGCCGTGTGATCGATGAAGACATTGCCATGAAGCATGGTGTGCTGGGGCAGGAAACCACCGGAATCGGCGGATTTTCCATGGCTCTCAGGACCATTCCTGTGATGAAAGAATATTGCAGGATTATAAAGGAACTGGCACCAAAGGCATGGATATTTAACTTCACCAACCCTTCCGGTCTGGTAACCCAGGCCCTTCGAGACGCCGGCTATGACCGGGTACTGGGGATCTGTGATGCGCCCAGCGGCACAAAGATCAATATGGCGGAAGCACTGGGGATTCCGGCCGGCGAATTGAGGGTACAGTTTGCAGGACTGAACCATCTGTCCTTTGTAACAAGTGTTTTACATAACGGGAAAGAGTTATTGCCGGAGTTATTAAAAGATGATGAATTTTTAAGGAAAGTAAAAGAGTTTTCCATGTTTGAACCAGATGTGATCCGCACCATGGGACATCTGCCCAATGAATATCTGTACTATTTCTTTTACCGGAACAAAGCAAACCAAAACGTCCAAGGCAGCCAAAAGGCACGGGGACGGGCCGTAATGGAAAACAATATTGAGATGTTTAAAGCCCTTTCGCAGATGACCCCGGAGACTCAGATCGAGGAAATGCTGCAAACTTATTTACGGTTTATGTACAACAGGGAGTCTACCTATATGGTTAATGAGACCAAACAGGCATTGGTTCATAAGCCTTTTGACGGTCAGATACCCAATGCGGAAGGCTATGCGGGGGTTATGATGAATTATCTTTTGACCATGGCTACCGGAGAAGAGCGGGAGATGGTTTTATCCATTCCGGATTCGGTTGGGCACTTTGGGCTGAAAGCCGGTGATGTTATGGAAATTACTAGCAGGATTACAAAAGACGGCATCGTGGTGGAGGAAAGAGGGGAACTTTCTCCGGCCGCCCAGGCGATGATTCAGAGTGTAAAGGCATATGAGAATCTGACGGTAGAAGCAATTAACACAAAGTCAGTTCAAACTGCCCAGGCTGCTTTGATGGCACATCCTTTAATCGGCGATTATCCACTTGCTAAAGAGCTGGTGGAAGATATATTAAGCGCACATAAAACTTATTTAGGAGAATGGAATTATTAAAAGGAGGAAATTATCATGAAAAGAATTTGGGGTTATGCATTGGCAGCTATCATGGGGGTCTCAACTTTAACCGGATGTGGTTCAGGGAAGACTGCAGCCACCACAGCAGCTTCAACAGCAGCTGCAGCCGATCAAACAACAACAGCGGACTCATCTAAGGCACCGGAACCGGCAGCAGGTCCATCTGGAAAGGTTGTTATCTACACCGGCAGTGGCCCGGAGATTACAGAACCGATTTATGCGTTGTGGAAGGAAAAGTATCCTGACATTGAAATTGAGGAGGTAAAGAGCGGAACCGGCGAATTGCTGGCCAGAATCAGTGCGGAAAAGGATAATCCCGGCGGTGATGTTCTTTGGGGTGGTGATACATTTTTGTATCTGTCCAATCCGGATTTATTCGAAGCCTATGACTCCAAAGAAGATGCAGATATGATTACCCGGGACCCGGACCACAAATGGCATTCCTACGTAATTATGCCTCAGACGATACTGGTAAATACGAAGCTTATAAAATCAGAAGCCGACTATCCGAAGACCTTAAAGGAATTAACAGATCCAAAGTGGAAAAAGGCTAAGATCGCCTTGGCAGATCCCTCCAAATCAGGTACCGGTTTGTCTCTTGTAAAAGGCATGGCTTCTTTATATGATTGGGATTATATGCAGCAGCTGCTTATAAACACGGAGGTGTACCCCAGCTCCGATGCTATGTTTGCTGCTGTAAAGGATGCGACGAATCCGGTAGGCTTTATCAATGAGGACTTAGGCTACAAATGGGAAATGAGCGGTGAGCCTGTTAAGATCATTTATCCGGAAGATGGGGTTACATATAACGTGGAAGCGACCGGGATCATCAAGGGTGCCAAAAACATGGATAATGCCAAGCTGTTTCTGGACTTTATTTTAAGCAGGGATGTACATAAAGTTTTACAGGATGTTGTAAAAAGACGTTCTGCACGTACCGATATGGCTCCGCCGGAAGGTTTAGGTGATTTAAGCTCTTATAAGCTGATTGAATCGAAATTTAATTCCAAGGATGAAGTACTGGATAACTTTACAAAAGCACTGGATGCTGCCAGAAAATAAAAAGTAAGAGGTGACAGGTTGTATGAAACGTTTGAAAGACCCTTGGATATACCTTACGTCCCTTTTTGTTATCCTCAGCATTGTTGCAATTATTATTCCCATGTTTTGGATCTTTGCTTCCGCTGTGATGCCTAAAGAAGGCGGTATATCCCTCATAAACTTTGTTAAATTCTTTACCGAGCGAACCACGAAGAGCGCCTTTAAAAACAGTTTGATACTGACTGCAATTATCACCCCTGTCACCGCTCTGATTGGCGTTCCCATCGCGTACTTTATGGCGCGGTATAAAATCAGGAATAAAAACCTGATTATTACATTGATTACCATGGCTTCCTGTGCCCCTCCCTTTTTAGGGGCACAGGCCTGGGTAATTTTACTAAAACGATTTGGGTTTTTTAACTGGCTGATTCAACTGGTAACTGGTATTGATGTACCTTTCAGCTTAAAGGGCATTCCCGGAATTGTATGGGTAAATATATGGCCCCTTTCCGCCCTGGTATTCCTTACCTGCTATGAAGCTTTTATCGCACAGGACCCTGCCCATAAGGAAGCTTCTTTAAGTCTGGGCGGCAATAAAACCAACACGTTGTTTAAAATTGAATTGCCCCTGGCTCTGCCGGGAATTCTTACAGGGCTGCTGATGGCGGGTCTTGGTGCTTTCTCCGACTTTGGTGCGCCTTATATGCTGGGTGGTGAGTTTCCGGTTATGCCGGTTATTATTTACAATGAATTTGTAAGCGAGATGGGAGGCAACTTATCCAAAGCAGCTACAGCAGGTATCATTATGTTGTTTATTGCCGGTGCATTTTTGTCATTGCAACGGATTATTCTGGCTGGAAAGGCTTATTCCTCTATTTCGTCGAAACGATATGTTGAAAAAACACCGGGCAGGCTGCTTGGTTTTGCAATTACCTTTATTATATTTCTTTACGTTATAATTTCATTTATGCCGCACATTACGCTGCTGGTCTATTCCCTGTTCCGTTTTAAGAACGGAAAGCCTATTATTGACTTTGCAGCAAATGGACTGCCCATAATCAGGCTTACATTGGAAAACTATTATAATCTGTTTTCCCATTACTACCGCCCGATCTTAATGACCTTCTTCATGTGTGGTCTGGCCACTGTTTTAAACATTGTGGTAGGTGTGGGCATTGCATTTATCATTGTACGCAAGCGGTATAAACTGTTTTCCACTTTTTTGAACTTTTCGGTTATTATTCCTTATGTGGTGCCGGGGATGACCATGGCCATCGGCTATATTGTTGTGTTTAATAAACCACCTATTGTACTGACCGGCACATGGATGATTTTAGTATTGTCTTATTTTATCCGGAAGCTGCAGTTTTCCGTTAAAAACGCAGAAGCTGCCCTGTATCAGGTGCATCCCTCTCTGGAGGAAGCGGCGTTAATGGTAGGGGCGAAGCCCGGCAGGGTGTTCATCGATGTTACACTAAAACTCATGATGGGCGGGGTCTTAAGCGGCAGTGCCCTGGCCTTCACACAGATCATGACTGAGTTCAGTACCAATATCATGCTGTACAGGCCGCCGTGGGAAAACATGGTTGTGGTTATCTTTCAAAAGGCTATGTCGGCCAACACCGATTTTGGCATTGCATCCTCTATGGCTGTACTGCTGATGATTTTCGTATTTGTGCCCATGTATCTTTTAAGCAGAATGGGACGGGAAAATGTTAAGTTTCAGGAGAAAGGTTAAGGGGTGGAATTATGAACGATAACATATCGCTGAAACCGGCATCAATAAAAATTGATCATGTCGTAAAAAAATTTGGTAAAGTAGAAGTATTAAAGGGAATTGATATTAATATTCAGCCGGGGGAATTTTTTACTTTATTAGGGTCTTCCGGCTGTGGAAAAACAACTCTGCTGCGTTTGATCGCAGGCTTTGAGGAGATAACCGGCGGACATATTTCTTTCGATGGAAAGGATATTTCCTCTTTAAATCCGTGGGAACGAAATGTGGGCTTTGTGTTCCAAAACTATGCGCTTTGGCCCCATATGACTATTTATGAAAACATTGCTTATGGACTGCGGATGAGGAAACTTCCGCAAAATGTCATTGATGAACGTGTGAGATGGGCCCTGTCGGTGGGCGGCCTGGAAGGGATGGAAAAACGGCATCCCGGCCAGCTTTCAGGCGGGCAGCAGCAGCGAGTGGCAATTGTCCGGGCATTGGTTATTCAGCCTAAAGCTCTTTTACTGGATGAGCCACTTTCCAATCTGGATGTAAAGCTGCGTATTAAAATGCGTAAGGACATAAAGGATTTACAGCGACAGGTAGGCATCACGGTTGTATATGTGACTCATGACCAGGAGGAAGCGCTGGAGATTTCGGATAGGATTGCAGTATTCGAAAAGGGAGTTGTACAGCAAATCGGAAGGCCTCAGGAGATTTATAAAAACCCGGCAAATCCGTTTGTAGCACAGTTTGTGGGCACCAGTAATTTTATAGAGGGAAATATATCAGATGGGGGTATCATCACTCATTCAGGAAAGCCCATACCGCTTAGCACCGGTATTCAGGGAGTGGGAAGCGTGAAGCTTTGCTTCCGTCCGGAGCATGCACAACTTGGCCGCGCACAAAAAGAAGGGGCCTTCCCGGTTACAGTGAAAAGTGCGGCTTACCGGGGCAACTGCGTAAACTGTGTGGCAGAGGTGGAACCGGGTCTGGAATTGACCATTAATGCGGATGAGGAATTTGAATCCGGTGAAAAGCTATGGGTAAGCATTCAAAAGTATTCTTATTTTAAATAACGATGATCGTGATAAGAACGTATGGGGGAGAATTTATTGATTTATTCCTTGTAATAGTAGTTGCTGGAATATCCCTTGAACCCTTTAAAACTTGCTTGAGGCTTATATATTTTATATAGGAGATGAGAACGTGAATAAGCAGATTGGTATTGGCCTGAATGCTGACTGGATAGACGGTGATGACAGTAAATTGCGGTATTGTCTGGAGTTGGCCCGGAAATCGGGCGGGAATTGCTGTGAACTGATTATGCATTCTATGGATGTACTCTTAAATGGCAGACTTTTGGAGCCACGGGTTTCGGCTGTGAAGAAAATTTTAATGGAATATGATTTTACTTACTCCATTCATATGCCCTATAGCTTTCATCCTCATGCCATGGGAGAGATGGAACGTTTGGCGTTTTTTAAGTCATGCATTGACTTTGCAAAACAAATTGGTGCCCAAAATATCACCGCCCATGCCAGTCCCATATCAGTGGAGGATGAAGACGGCCTTTTAATGGACATTGCCTATTATAAAGAAATAGCACAGTATGCCGGAGATATCCGGATTGGGATAGAAAACCCGTACTACTCAGGAGATGTTGAAAAATTTCGTATGATGCTGGGAGTAAATCCGGAAGATTTAGCATTGCATGTCAAGAGAATAGGCTGTAATAATTGCGGGATTACGTTAGATTTCGGCCATGCCTATCTGTCGGCTATAAACTATAACCGGGATTATGTGTCAGATATCCGCAAGATGGCTCCTTTGGCCGTGCACCTTCATGTACATGATAATTTCGGAAAGCATGGCGAGATGAAAAATTACATGGATAATTTTTCAAAGGGAATAGGAGATTTACATCTGCCGCCTGCCTGGGGGGAGATACCCTGGGGATCAGTGCTGCCCTTTTTTGATAAGTTTAAAGGAATTTATATTTTGGAGACGGAATTCCGGTTTTATCATTATTTTCATACGGGTGTTAAATTTTTATATGATGCAGCAAAAATTTAGGAACATAGATGTCAGTGTATAATGAATCCAAAGGAGGGTCTTGATGGATTGCATTGTACCTAAAAGGGCTGGAATAAGTACTCCTGAAGGGTTCATTTATAAAAAATAAAGTACTTAGAGGCATGTCTCAAGCCTCTAAGTACTTTATTTTATAAAGCGTTTCAGATCAGCAGCCGTCCTAATCTGTTGCTTCTATATCCACAGCCTCTTTACTTTGCATCAATGACTTCCTTCGCCATACCAATTAAATCATCACAGCTCAAATCATCAAAGGAGCTGAGCAAATAATCCATACCATTCTCACTCCAGCTTACATAACGGTATACCTTACGCTCTTCTTTGTCGCTTCCGTAGCTGATCATCAGCTTGCCTTCTTCCTCAAGATTTGAATCTTCCGCAGATGGTTTTGCATCTGGCGGTAAAAACAGATAATTATCTTCGCAGGCTTTTAAAGTGATATCCTGATAAACGTCCTGTTTTTTCACAGCGGAAGATCCCTGAGGAATCATGTCCTGATGCTCATGGATGTTAAGTGATGCACGATAATTTTCCCCATAGCTGGCATTAAGCTCCGGGTAGGTAATCAAAGGATTCTGGTTCTCATCCCTTCCTTCTACCTTTGTAATAGAGCCTTCGTTAAAGGAAAGTCCATTTGAAAAGGCATCCACTAACTTTGGAACGGTTCCCATCTGGCGTTCAGCCAGTTGGATCAGCTCAGCTTTTGAATGAACCATTTCGTCCCGGGAGGTAGAACTCAACAGGCCTGTAATTTTACCGCCTGCTATTGCCGTAACAGTTCCCATTACCGTTATTGCACACATTGCGGCCAAAGCGGCCACCATTCTCTTTTTACTAAATTTCATAATTCCACTCCTCATTTCTATTTTTTTATGAATTTCTCCAAGACAACGATTCTCTGCCTGCGCATCCGGCTTTATCTGATCCAGCCCGGACTTTATGATATGTTTTAATCTGTCATCCTCAAACTTATCCATGGCAAAAACCCCTTTCCATTTCTGTTTTTTCAGTGCCGTCAGCTTTCAATAAATCCTTCAGCAGTTTTCTTGCTTTATGCAGACGGGATTTTACCGTCCCTTCCATGGCTCCTGTAATATGGGCAATCTCTCTGGTGCTCAATTCATTATAATAATACAGAAGAATCACGGTACGGTATTTTATATCCAGATGTCTGAGTGCTGCCTGGATTTCTTTTGCTGTCTCTGCCTCTAAAACAGATTCCAGTGGTTCGTCCGCTTTCTTATCTTCCCGGATGTGCTCCGCACTCTTTTTTTCCTCCTCGTTTTCTAAAATACCTTCATAGGAGATCTCAGCTCTTCCTTTTTTCTTTCGTTCGAGCCGCCAGGCTGTCCTGACCAGAATCTGATACAGCCACGGTTCAAAGCGTTCCGTTTGTTTCAGTTTTGACTTGTAAAGATAGCATTTAACAAATGTCTCCTGTAAAATGTCCTCACTGTCACTTCGGTTACCAGTAATAAAATACGCCATACGGTATAGCTTTCCGGAATAGGAACGGTATAGTTCGTCAAATGCTGCTTCGCTGCCATTTATCATGCTTTCTACCAAAGCCCCTTTTTCTTCTATCATAACCTGTTTCCTTTCCTTTTTTAGATGCATCTGATAATAAGAGTCACCTAAGTACCATTTGGTTCATTTTTTATAGTTTTTATTTAAAATATATAAAAATAAAAGACCGGATACGGGAAACCAACCGCTGTTGTTCCCGTCTCCGATCCTTATGGCCTAGGCTTTTGATTTCAGAGGCCGCTAAATTCCATTTTTATTTCTTTTAATTACCTTAAGCCTGGTGAACTCTTCCCTGTCCTTTTCTTCCAGTGAATTGGTAATATTCTTAGTCAGCGTCTCATACCTGGGAATCGTAATATTCTTTAAGGCGTTGGCCCGTTTCTGGGTCCTTTTAATACTGTTTGCCAGACGGTAGGCGGAGTTTTCAACCATGGAGAGCTTTACCGTCAGTTTTTTTACCTTTTCAAACTGGTAACGGGCCTCGTCTAAGGATTCCCTGGTGCTGTAATAGGCATAAGTCAGGTTTAAAGGCATTTCATCATGCTCGACCAGGGGAATCTCTGTTCCCATGATGCTCCTGGTCTTGATTCGCACCGAATTGTCCACAGGGACTGCCATGGCAATATCCTGCACATAGTTGATTCCCAGCTCTATGTTGGCCTTTTGCAGGGACTTGTAAGCGGAAGTGAAGGTGACATCAATTTCCGACTGAATGCCTTTTGCTTCATCAATCAGGCTCATCAGTTCCTTGATGAGGATGTTCCGTTTTTTATCCATCAGTTCATAGCCCTGTCTGGCTAAAGCCAGAGAGCTTTTCGCAAGGATTAAATTCCCCTTGGTGGGAAATGTATTGGGATTCATGAATATCCCTCCTATTCTTCCGATCCTTCAAGGGTGGTTGGCTTGTAATACTGGTCTAAGACCTTGGTGTCGACGCGGTCCAGTTCGGCCCTTGGAAGAAGCCCTAAAAGCTCCCAGCCGATGGTCAGGGTTTCGATGATGTTCCGGTTGGCATGATTTCCCTGTCCAACAAACCGGTTTTCAAATTCCTTGCCAAACACCAGATATTTTTTATCAATCGGGGAGAGTTCATCTTCGCCGATGACCGATGCCAGGGCTCTGGCGTCTCCTACCTTGGCATAACAGGAGAATAGCTGGTTTGCCAGACCTTGATGGTCGGCCCTTGTAAAGCCTTCTCCAATACCGTCCTTCATCAGACGGCTTAAGGAAGGAAGAACGTTAATAGGCGGATAAACCGACTGGCCGTACAAGCTGCGGTCCAGGACGATCTGCCCTTCCGTGATATATCCCGTAAGGTCTGGAATGGGGTGGGTGATGTCGTCGTTTGGCATGGTCAGTATGGGAATCTGGGTCACGGAACCATGCCGGCCCTTTACGATGCCGGCCCGCTCATAAAGGGAAGCCAGCTCACTGTATAAATATCCGGGATAGCCCTTTCTGGAAGGGATCTCGCCCTTTGAGGAGGAAACCTCACGGAGAGCCTCCGCATAGGCTGTCATATCGGTCAAGATGACCAGTATGTGCATTCCCTTTTCAAAAGCCAGGTATTCCGCCAGGGTAAGTGCCACCTTTGGCGTGATCAGACGTTCCACCACAGGATCGTTTGCCAGGTTGATGAACATGGCCACGTGGTCGGAAACGCCGCTTTCCTCAAAGGTACGGCGGAAGAAGTCGGCCACATCGTATTTCACGCCCATGGCAGCAAATACCACGGCAAACTTTTCACTGGATAGGGCGTCATCTCCTAAGGAGGCCTGCTGTACGATCTGGGCTGCCAGTTCGTCATGAGGAAGGCCATTTCCGGAGAAGATGGGAAGTTTCTGGCCCCGGATCAGGGTCATCAGCCCGTCAATGGCTGAGATTCCCGTGCGGATATAATCTCTTGGGTATTCCCTGGTAACAGGATTTAAGGGTTTTCCGTTAATGTCCAGACGGATTTGGGAGTTGATGTCTCCAAGCCCGTCTATGGGCTCACCGATTCCGTTAAAAGTACGTCCCAGCATGTCTTCGGACACGGCAAGCTCCATAGGGTGTCCAGTGAGGCGGGTGTGGACATTTCTTAAGGCTAACCCATCGGTTCCTTCAAATACCTGGATGATCGCCTTATCCTCGTAAACCTCAATGATACGCCCCAGTTTCTTTGTCTTTTTTTCTACGGTCATTTCCACGATTTCGTCGAAAGCAGCATTCTGGACGCCTTCTAAAACGACCAGGGGACCGTTGATTGCACTTAGTCCTAAATATTCGATAGCCATAGTCTGCCTCCTCCCTATGCGTTGCGCTCGATGACGGAATCATAGAAGGCGTCTACCTGCTTTTTGTAGTCATCAAACATATCAAGTCTGTCATTAGGTACATCATATTTAATGGAAATGATCTTATCAAAGATCGGATCCTCTTTTAATACGGACATAGGCATTCCCATGGAAACCAGGGAACGGGATTTCTTGTATAAATAAAGAATTAAATCCATCATCTTAAACTGCTTTTCCATTGGGACGCAGGTATCTTCCTTATGGAATGCATTCTGCTGTAAAAATCCGATCCTGATCACCTTGGAAATTTCCAGTATGAGCTTCTGGTCATCGGGAAGCATGTCTCCGCCGATCAGTTTTACGATCTCCATCAGGCTGCTTTCCTGGGTCAGCAGAAATACCAGGCGGTTTCTGTAGTCCACGAATTTCTTATCCACATTTTCCACGTACCAGGGAGCCAGATCGGTCAGATACTCAGAATAGCTGCTGAGCCAGTGGATGGCCGGGAAATGGCGTTCATTTGCCAGGTTCCGGTCCAGGCCCCAGAAGCAGCGGACAAAACGCTTGGTGTTCTGGGTTACCGGCTCGGAGAAGTCGCCTCCCTGAGGGGATACGGCACCGATGATGGTGACGGAACCTTCGGTTCCGTTCATGTTCTGGATCATCCCAGCCCTTTCATAGAAAGCCGATAGGCGGGAGGCCAAATAAGCGGGGAAACCTTCTTCTGCAGGCATCTCTTCCAGACGCCCGGACAACTCTCTTAAGGCCTCGGCCCAGCGGGAGGTGGAGTCCGCCATGATCGCCACATGGTATCCCATATCCCGGTAGTATTCCGCCAGGGTGAGACCGGAGTAGAGGCTGGCTTCACGGGCGGCTACGGGCATGTTTGAAGTATTGGCAATCAGTGTGGTCCGGTCCATCAGAGGATTTCCGGACCGGGGGTCAACGAGCTCAGAGAACTCCTCAAGCACCTGGGTCATCTCGTTGCCACGTTCCCCGCAGCCGATATAAATGATAATATCCGCATCAGACCACTTGGCAATCTGGTGCTGGGTCATGGTTTTTCCTGTGCCAAAACCGCCGGGGATACAAGCGGTGCCTCCCTTAGCAAGAGGAAATAGGGTATCAATGATCCTCTGCCCTGTGATAAGAGGCTTTCCGGCCGGATATCTCTTTAATATGGGCCTTGGTATGCGGATAGGCCACTTTTGGGTCATGGTAACTTTCTTTTCGGACCCGTCTAAAAGCTGGAGGGTCAGCAGGGGATCGGAAATGGTATAGGAACCATCCTCAACCACGTCAAGGACATAGCCTTCCATATCAGGGGGTATCATAACCTTATGGACAATGGCCGGGGTTTCAGGAACCTCAGCAATGATGGTTCCTGGTAACAGATGATCCCCCTTTTTTACTGTTATGTGGGTCTTCCAGAGCTTCCCGCCGTCAAGGGAGTCCACATGAATGCCCCGGTCAATGTATGCGCCTCCGGTCTTTGCTATCTCGCTTAAAGGGCGCTCGATTCCGTCAAAGATATTATTTAAAATACCTGGGGCCAGTGTGACGGATACGGGGAAGCCGGAGGAGGTGACTGTTTCTCCCGGCTTTAAGCCGCTGGTTTCCTCATATACCTGGACAATGGTGCGGCGGTCTGTAAGGCCGATGACCTCACCGACTAAGTGGTCTTTGCCCACATAGACCATTTCATTCATTCGGAATCCGGAATCACCCTTTAAATAAATGACAGGGCCGTTAATTCCGGAAATGGTGCCTGTATTAGTCATTAGCCGTACCTCCCATCAGATCCTTTACATCAAAGCGGAAGTCGCGTTTTGCCTCTGCCAGCTTTGTTTGAAATGAATTGTCAATTAAAATATGCCTGGAAGGGATGACAGCCCGGGTTCCTCCCAGAAAGGAGTATTCGCTCACCTGGATGTCAGAGCTGCCTGATATCGCCAGTTCATTGATCTTTTCTTCATCTGCAGGATCGATATAAATGGTGATGAATTCTTTTCCTGCCAGGGCTTTGGCTTCCTGTATCTGTTTTTCCAATAGCTTTGTATATTCGGTCGACTCCATGAATGTGGCCAGTTTATCCCGAAGCTCCGAAAACAGCTTATCTTTCAGCTCATCCTGTTTTTTTCCAAAATCCCGCTTCATGCCGATCTGTTCCAGGGAAAGCTTTTTGTTGATTTCCCGTTCGATCCGTTCGCTTTCCAAAACCACCTGATGTGCAGCCCTTCGCTTTGCATCCTCCTGATGCTCTGAAAAGGTCTGCTCCAAGGCAGCTGTATATTCATCAAGCATCTTTGCACTGCGGGTTCTGGCATCTTCCATGCAAAAATTCAGGAAATGCTGTAATTTTTCCTCAGTCGTCAAGATGACCACCTCTTTCTTATAGTTTTAATCCGATGGCTTCATTAACATAATCCGTGATAAAGTTCGGCTTGCGGCCGGTACCATGGCGGTCAGGGATTTCTACAATCAATGGAAGCTTACGGTTCAGCTTTACATCATTGATGATGTCCGGAAACTCTTTTCCGAATTTTTCCGTCAGGAGAATGATCCCGATCTCCTTATCGGCCAGGACTTTATCCAGTTCACGTTTCAGTTCTGCCTTTTCATGAACGACAGCGCCTTCTACCCCGGCTAATTTCATGCCGGTCCAGGTATCCACGTTGTCGCTGATCAAATACATTTTCATGAATTACAGCTTACCTAAGATCATGAAAGAAATGATCAGACCATACAAACAAACGCCTTCGGCAAGCCCTACGAAGATCAGTGATTTACCAAGTATGGAACCGTCCTCGCTGATGGCGCCGAGAGCGGCGCTGGCAGCTGCGGATACGGCAATGCCGCCGCCGATGCAGGCAAGTCCTGTGGAAAGTGCTGCAGCCAAGTATCCCATTCCTGCGATGTTTCCTGCGCCTGCAGCTGTGCTTTCCGCAGCGGCAGCCTGGCCGTTAAACATTAATACACTGGAAATGATAAGGGTCCCAAAAAATAAAAGGGTGTTGATGCAAAGGGCGGTTTTATAGCGGCCCTTTGTTTTTGCGCCCATGGCAAAAGCTCCGAAAGGAAGGGCGATGCTTATGGTTAATGCGATAGCTAATGTTATTTTTACTAAGGTTGACATAATATTACCTCCGTTTTGGTTTTTAAATTTTCTTTCCGTATGGTTTAAATGCACGGCCGGTTCCCCGATAGAATCGGCTGAATAATTCGTAATATTCCAAACGCAGTACCTGGATCCCAACGATCAGACCTTCCATGCCGCAGACGAATAAGTTGCCAAGAATTACAACCAGCCAGTTGGGGGCTCCTGCTTCCGCACCGGACAGCATGAGCACCACCTCCATCATGGCCGCATGGCTGACAGCAAAGGCCCCTACACGGACAAAGGAAAGGGTGTTGGAAAAGTAGCTTAAAAGCACTTCAAACAGTTCAAAGAAGCCCTGGACCACAAACATGCCCTTTTCCTTTGGCATGATCTGCGCTTTCTTTTCCACCAGATTAGTGAGCGGCTCCTTAAAGAACATGACCAGCAGCGGGATGCCAAACATGATGACGAGAAGTATGGCAGCCGGAATGGGGTTATTTGTCATGTAAAGGACGATGGTGAGCACAAGGCTTGCGTAAAAGACAAGTCCTGCCGCACCGTTCGTGTCAAAAAGGGTCTTTTCCGGATCATGAAAGCGGATGCTGTTTATGATGTTAAGAACCATGGTCAACAGAATAATTCCCATACCAATGGAAACCGCAACGATAAATACGGTATTCAGTTTCCCGATAAAGGGCAGGTTGGTCATGTGCTCCATGGGGCGGAGCCAGACGGCCTGAATGATATTTTCAAATCCGAAAACGCTGCCAAACAGGATTCCGAATATGGTTGAAAAAAAGCCGCAGCAGGATATAATGGCCGCCAGATTTATTTTTTTCAGCCGGTAGAGGAGGAATCCTCCAAACAGAAGGCATATTCCCTGTCCCACATCTCCGAACATAAAACCAAACAGGAAGGAATAGGTGAGGCCGATCAATATGGTGGGATCGATCTCGTTGTATGCCGGCAGGCCGTACATGTGAATGAACATCTCAAAGGGTTTAAAAAGCCTGGGGTTTTGCAGCTTGGTGGGGGGCTTGCTCATAATATTGTTATGGTCATCCTCTATGATACAGAAAGTTTTTTCATCGTTAGAGATTTCTTTCTGAAAGGCAGCTGCATCCCGGTTGCTCATCCAGCCGCAGAGGATGTAAAAGGTATTTACTTTCTGCTTGGTGCATGCGGCCAGTTTTCTCACGTTAAAATTGGTGGAAAAAGTTTCCAGACTGCTTAGTGCCGCCAATAACTCCTCCTGCCTTGAAGCCAGCAGTCCGGACATCTGGTTTCGGATGCCGTCGATATCAGACTGGAAAGCGCTTAACTTATCTTCCAGTAAATGAATAGCATCTAAAGGCGTACCTTCGTACTCATCTGGTAAAAAGTAACGTTCAAAACGCATGGAGGCATAAATAGCGTCAATCTGGTTTGAGATGGTTTCTGGTACAAAATAAACCAGCCAGACATATTCGTCATCCTCCCGGCATTTATAGAGTACAGTATCAATGGTATCATATACATAACTCACAAATTTGTTGAAATATTCATGAGAAATGCGCCCAAAACGGAATTTAATGTACTTAAATTGAAGGATGGAGCTTAAGTCATAGTTAAGTCCGGTAAATGGAAGGATACGTTCCAGGGATTGGCGGTAGGAATTTTGTTCGGATACAAGTGCCTCTTCCTTTGCCGTAAGCTCCTTTACCTGTTCCCCGATCTCTGTGACAATTCTGGCGGCCTTCCGGATTGGAATCTTTTTCAGGATGCCTGCCTGATCGGCCGGCGGGAGTAATTCTGCCAGCTCCATGGCACGCTGGTAATCGTCTTTGTATGGATTTGTTTCAATATAAGGTCTTAAGTCTTTCACTGTTTTTAATTCCGACAGGGCATTTTCCAAATGAATTTCATATTTGGATAAATAAGTGTCAATGACCCGGTCAATATCTTCCTTAGGTCCGGTGATACTTAAGAATTTCATTTTTTCTATCACGAAAAAACAACCCCCTTTACTTTTTTACTACATAGGAGATGATTTCATCCGGACTTAAACGGTATCGGATGCTCTCTATGAGGGTGATAATCTTTTGAATTTCTTCCTCCTTAAAATAAAGATAGGAATTCAGTGTGGCAATGGAATACGGGTTCTGCCGGCTGGAGGAATTGTATATTTTATCCAGTACTTCCTGTGTTAAGTGTTCCAAGTCCGGCATGTCTGCGGTTTCCAGATCTGACTTCCGTCCATAAAAGGTGTTCTTTAGTATGGAATAGAACTCTTCCAGTGTAGCTGTCTCTGCCAATTTTCCAATCTGCTCCTTATTCAAATGGTAATTGAAGGGGATTAGAAGGGTATAAATATCGGCAGGCTGAAGATGATAATATCTTTTTGATCGGTAAATCCACTGGACATTAAGTAAATCCAGCTTACTGCCAAAGCAGTGTTTGAGAAGGTCCTGTTCCTTCCTTGTGAGATATTTACCCATGACCTTCCAAATGGTCTTAAAGTAAAGAAGATCTAAGTGGACCTCATAATCAAACAAGGTAGGCTGTTCCCTGTCGTCTAAGTGGGACAGCAGGTCATAATAGACCGAACCTTCTAAGTTGGCTATAAACTCGTGTAAGTCCATGGAGGATGACAGCTTAATTAAATCCAGCCGGGAATGCTTCTCAAAAAAGTCCTGGAATACAGAAAGATCGATATCCAACCGGTTCCTACCCATGGCATTGCGGAAGCATTTCTTCAGGATATCGATTTCAAAGTGCATAAAATACAGGTCCAGGAACTTACGTTGGGTTAAATTGGCGAATCGGTAGAGCTTTGCATAATCCTGGTACAGAGAAAGGATCAGCCGCTGTTCAATGGCTCCCCGGTGAAGCACTACACCTTCCAGGTTTGCAAACAGCCCTTCATAGGCCGGAAGACGCCTTAAATATTCCTCTGCATCAGAAACGGTTTCAAGGGCTGCCATTTCAAGAAATTGGCTGTCGGTGATCAGATGGCTCTCCATGGCTCTTACCTTGGTTGTAATGCCGCTGTAGGATAATAAGTCTTCCATAGGATCACTCCTTTATCATAGTATTGAATAGTTCCTCCACATATTGAGTATGATGGTCTTCATAACGCTGTTCCACGGCTTCAAGAACCTTTTCGGAATCGCTCCGCTGTTTTTTTAAGCGGTTGTTCATACTGATTTCCATGCCGGCCTGCAGCTCTTTAATCTTTTTACTGGTTTCCGCTTCCAGTTGCAAATCAAATGCAGCGGTCTGTTCTTCCATATCTTTAGCAAATGCCTTTTTGCGCTCATTAGCATCATTCATAATGGAAGCAGCAGCCGATTCAATCTCAGATATTCTCTCGATCACAGTATCCATACCGTGCCCTCCTTATCGTAATAATTCTTTAAAAATATAGTGCTTGATTTATAATGATACTACAATTTAAAAAAAATACCATAGGATGTTAGTAAAAAACCCCAATATTAATAAAGTTTTAACTTAAATATAGATTACGACGAAGGGGCTGTAGCTATGCATGGACAATAAAAAAAGCGAAGATCAGGGAAGTATATTCCCTGGATTCTTCGCTTTTTTTAACACTTTCTTTACGGGGTGGAAGCTGTTGAATTCTCCGCGGCAGAGGTAGATTCCCCTGCGCCCGTTCCTGTCCCGTCTTCCGATACGGTCAGGAATTCGGTGGCAATATAAGCCTCTGTTCCTTCAAACATAATGACTGTCCATTTGTCGTCATAGGTCTTGACATATTCCACCACTGTACCGGAAGCAAGGTTTCCTAGCTTTGCACCGTCGGTGGAAGGTTCGGAGCGGACATTAAGCTTGCTCTTGGTGGTATAAATCTTAGGCGCTTCTGTTTCTGGTTCCGAAGGCTCTGTTGGTATTTCTGCGCTTGTCATGGCTTCGGTAGTGACCTCAGCAGTTGTTGCGGGTGTTGTCGGTTCTTTTTTTTCATTTTTCCCGGGGATCAGCTTTACGATGATCAGGACAAGCACAAGAAGAACCAGGAAAATGAGCGCTGGTTTCAGCAATCCATAGGCATCAAAGCTTTTCTTTTTGGAGCGCCGTCTGCTTCTTCTTTGTGAAGAGGGCCTTTGGCCGCTTCTGGAGACATTTCTCTGGACCGGCCTCTGCCCGGTTTTTGCGCCATCCGGTCTTGTTCCAGTGCGCCCGGTACCGCCGGTATGTTCCTGAGTTCTTAAAGGCGCAGTCCTTGCGCCGCTGCTTCTTAAAGTTCCAGTTCCCTGGGATTCATTTCTTGGAGCGTTGCTTCGCGGGGGATTATTCCGGGGAGAGGAAGATATGGTCCTAACGTCTGTTGGACGTTTATTGACAGGGGCTCCGCCCTGGCTTCCTCTATTATGAGAGTTTGCAAAGGCATTGATTTCCTGGGACAGAAGCTGGAAGGCTTCATTGGCATCGTAGGGGCTGTCATCTCCTTCGTGGACTGCTTTGTTTCCCAGCACGCGGATCCTGTGATAGTGGTCTTTGGCAGCCTGAGATATAAAGCGCCCTTCAAATAGCTGGTCTATGCTGTCCGCCAGATCGCCTTCCACAATCAGTGCCCTTTCCCCGAGATAGTTTACCATATATTCCAAGGTCTGCCGGGCTTTGATCATAGCCATGTTATACTGCTTCTGGCTCATGAGCTTTTCCGTTTCCCTTTGACCCTGCTGGATTCTTAGCAAGAAACTGTTGTTTGTAGTTCCCATATATTTCCTCCTTTGCAAAACGGTTGTATTCCAATATACAGATATTATACTAGATTATTGCAAATTGTGCACCTGTTATTTTGTCGTTTTTTGATTTGTAAGAGAAAAGTAAAAAATATACGGGGAATCCCTATAAATAAAGATTTCCCCGTATTTTGAAGTTGCCTGAGATGCTATTTTAATACGGAATCCTATCATTTGTTTGCAACTTCGCTGTGCTCATTAAGTTATAAATGTTCTTTAAAAGGGGAGGAGCCAGTAAGATTGCGGGGATCCTGCCGTCTGTATGAAAAATAATTAAGGTGCCACTTAAAATACATCGACCTATGACCCTCTTAATTTGTTGAGATTAATAAAAAGGGGCTTGGTCCATAATCAAGAGGGAAGGTAGGAAGTAGAATTGATGTCATTATTCGCAAAAAATGAATCGCTCCGCGGATAACCGGAGACATGCCAGAGCACAGAACATTCGGAGAAGAGAGGTAACATTATGGATGAACTTTGAGCCAGCGGAACAGATGAATCCGGTGAATTAGAATTTTAAGCATGTTTCATTAACTTGATCGGGGCACGTAGTATTCGATGGAGTTTTATCGTTTGCACTTGAATTAGAGATTGACCGGCGAACTGCAATTGCATTTAATGAATCACTCAATAATAGCGTGTCTGCAGCTAATATTGATAATTCATCATCATCTAAACAATCTGCTATTTGACAAGCTAGTGCAGAAATAAATAGTACATCGCAACAATAACTCATATCACCACCTCTGTTATATATATGAATGAGTCACTATTTTATGTCTTAAATTAGTATCTGACTGATTTTAGTACATGGAAAACTCAATATTGAATGTCAAAGCAATATAACTTTGCATATATTATATAAAATTATAAATAGGAATATTTATATGGATTATTCTCAAGGTGACCCCAGAATGGGATTTGGTGGAAGAGGTTCAGGAGGAAGAGGTTTCGATAGAAGAGATATGCGCGATGAATTCGATAGAAGAATGGAATTTGACAGAAGACAAGAATCTGACAGAAGAGAAGAATTCGACAGGAGACAAGATTTCGACTCGAGATTTCCATTTTGGTGGTTATTTTTTTAATAATTACTAATTTAGGCTGAACTACCTACTATCAATATAACATTCAATATATTTATTCTCCTTTTTGGAAACGCTTATCGGTTTTGGGTCGATGGGCGTTTCCTTTTTATTAATTTGGGGGTATACTGAAAGGAATTGGAGGAGATAAAGTATGGACCTGACTGGATTTGTTATATTGATCTGTGCATGCATTGTTTTGTATCTCGATGTATTTAGGTGGGATCTCATATCAAAATTCCGAAATAAAAAATTGGTATATGAATGGATTAATTTTAAGTGGGGAGAGAAAGGTGTAAGAATAACAACCGGATTAATTGCGATTGCAGTTATACTGAGCGGAATGATCGCTTTGATACAATAAGGTTTGTAGGAGAGGAGCGGATCAAATGAAGCTGGGTATGTTCTCTTCCATGGAGTATTTGCTGCGCTGAAGTAGTCGATAAATACGGTGTATATTGGTATATAACCGTATAGCATGAATCACTTAATTAACGAATTCTTTGAGCGTAATGGAAAGTCAGTAAATTTGGATATCAAAAAACTACTAACTATCAGTATAATTGGTAGTTTTTTTATTACCAGAAAGAGAGAGGAAATGACAAAGGGAATTCATTAATACATTATCCCTGTAGCAGGAAGCGGAACGTACTATGGACCTTATAAAATATGCCAGAGCATCACAGCTATCTGGTCCCTTACTTCGGGAGAGAGGCTGTGCTTTATGAAAAGTCCTTATAAAAGGGAGGGCCGGCAAGATTGGGGGAATCCTGCCGGCTGAGTATGAAAAAAAGTTCTTATTAAAAGGATATTATCTGTTACAAGTATAATTATACCGAGCAGTTATGTAGAAAGAATGTGGAAGATGTGAACAGTTTGTAAAGGGAGAAACAATACAATGATAAAGGAATAATGATAGTTGATAGTTTTTAACAATATGGTATTAAAAAGTAGGAATATGGTATGATGAATAATCTGATTAAAGTTTACGCCTTCCCATGAATATGACATACTGCTGTCATGATTCATGTGGTATATTTGTTTCAAATAAAAAAGCAGGAGGTAAATATAATGAATGAAGAAATTATTGCTAGAGCCGGTGAAATTGTTGCAAAAAAGACCGGCGGAGGAAATGAGGGGTATTGCGTATTAGCGTTGATTGACAAAGACGGTTATCCAACCGCCTCTACAATATCCGCCTCAAAGGCAGACAGTATCAACTGGATCACATTCTGTACTGGACTTAGTAGCAATAAAGCCGATCGCATTAAAAAGTGTAATCTCGCGAGTGTTTGTTTTGATGCATTAGACCACAATATCACACTGGTGGGTACAATAGAGATATTAACCGATCCGGATATAAAGAAAGAAATGTGGTACAAGGGACTTGAAGATAATTTCGACGGACCGGAAGATCCAAACTACTGCGTTTTGCGCTTTCAGACAGATCGTTATAATCTACTTGTTGATTGGAAGGAAGCAAAAGGTACTTTATAAGAACATTTGCTAAAGAATGAAGTTGAGGATTATTCATGAACTGCTAGAAACTGGTATTTATAATGAAGCGTTAGATTTATATTAAGCCTCGTATTATACCAAATTTGACGCTGCTGATGAAGCAGAGGATGAGCGGATTACCATAGAGCTTGAGTTGTCAGGTGAGTTTTTGACGGTAAAATCAGCAAGTGCCAGTTATGGTGGTGTGGCCTATTATGAAAATGAGTACTATAAGGAAGAGACAAAGAATCTAAAGGGAAAAGATTAAGACGGTACGTGGGTAAAGGAAGATAAATATTCTATAAATTATAAGAAAGAGATAGCTTTGGCTGTCTTTTTTCTTTTCCTGGGATATGGTTAATACTGCCTAAGGTTTAGGGCCGCAAGAATCGGGGGCTATGGGTAGCAACCAATAACTGAGATAGCAGAGAAGAAAAGGAGAATATCCCCATAAAGGAGAGGAGCCGGCAAGATTGGAGGAATCCTGCCGGCTATATGAAAAAAGTATATCTATAAGGATATTACCAGTAACAAGTATTAATATAAAGGTCTGTTGTGTAGAAAAGTTGTGGAAGATGTGAACAAATTGTGAAAGGGGCCGTGTCTTTTTTCGCTCAGGGACAATCCTGGATTTTTATTCATATTTTTATACTAGTGAATCATGTGGATATGCTGCATATCCAGTAGATTCACAATCTTAAGGCTGAAGGCAGTAATTCTTTCATGCCTTGTAGGAAAAAAAGAAAGGTGAGTATATGACATCTCAGGAAAAAAGACAGGCGGTATGTGATAAGTATGCAACTATAATTGGCCGCAACATTTATAGCCATGATTTACGGGATTACTGTTTTAAAAAATATATTAATAACAAATATTATAGCGACTGCAGTAGTTCCATTTGTTATTCCTATAAAGAGGCAGGTTATGGCTTTGGTATTCTGACTACGGCCGGAATATATCAGTCAGGCACCCTTACCGTGGTAGATGCGGATATAACAAATGGCATTCCGGATATCCCCAAACTGCGAAAGGGCGACATGCTGGAATTCGCCGGCACGGATGCCGAGAGGCCACTCAATATCGGCCACGTGGAAATGTACTATGGAAATAATATCTTATGCGGTCATAGCAGCGGCACGCCGTCTTTTAAGGATCTCAAAGGCTACTGCACCAGCCGGTACAATTCCTGGGCTCCTGGGGGCTGGCGGGAAGGTCTTGTGTGTGTCCGGAGATACATTCAGGACGATGGTGAGACAGAAGAGGAGGCTGTCAAATTATCAGGCTGGAAGCGGGAAGCTGACGGATGGCGCTTTTACCTTGGAAATTCGGGAGAATCGGTAAGAGATTCCTGGTATCAGGATACGGATGGAAAATGGTACTGGTTCAACGCAGCCGGTCTTATGGTTTCAAGCACCTGGTACCAGTACAAGGGTGACTGGTACTATCTGGAAGCGGACGGAGCCATGGTCAAGGGCTTCCAGAATATTGATTGCAAATGGTATTATCTGGATCAGGATGGCAGGATGGCAACAGAACCGGTAAAGCTGACCCCGGATGAAAACGGAGCGCTGCAGTATCCGAGTATGGCAGTGTAAGAAGAGAAGGCGGGCGCTAGTATTTCTGGCCCGCCTTCTCTTGCGTTCCCTGCACCATGTATGATACAATCGATCAGGCGATGCATGTTTTCATTAAGATGAATGAATTTATTTGGAGGAATTTTAATATGAGGTTACGTCATATACCAGGCTCGGAAGAGGAAATCGCGGGCAGTCCACATGTTGTCCAGAACCCTATCGAAAAAAGGGGCTGCTGGAAGGAAGTGTTTGGCAATGAAAATCCCATAGAGATAGAAGTTGGCATGGGAAAAGGCCGTTTTATCATGGAACTGGCTGCTATTCATCCGGAAATCAATTATGTTGGTATTGAGAGGTATCCCAGCGTTCTTTTGAGAGGTCTGCAGAAAAGGTCTCAGATGGAACTTGATAATATATTCTTTATGTGCGTAGATGCAAAAAACCTGGCAGATATATTTGCACCGGGAGAAGTTCAGAAGGTTTACTTAAACTTTTCCGATCCATGGCCAAAGGACCGCCATGCAAAGCGCAGGCTCACATCAGAGGATTTTATGGCGGTTTATGATCAGATTTTAAAACCTGACGGAACTGTGGAATTTAAAACCGATAACAGGGGCCTGTTTGATTATTCTCTGGAAGCGATCCCCGGAGCCGGATGGCAGGTTAAGGAATTCACCTATGACCTACACCACAGTGAGATAGGAGAGGGAAACGTGATGACAGAGTATGAAGAGAAGTTTTCCTCCAAGGGGAACCCTATTTATAAATTGATCGCAGGAAGAACGTGATATTTTTTAAAACCGGCATTTGGTTTCAATAACCGCGATGCCGGTTTTGCATATAATAAAGAAAAAGCAGATGCGGGAGCAGCAGTTATGGGAATGAAAGACAAGGTTACAAGCAAGCTTCTTCAGGCTACCAGTGATAAGACCGAATTAAATAAGAAAATGCTGACTTGGAACAAATCTTTTGTAGAAGTGAACAAAACGCTGGGCGGAAATGCACAAAAAAATAAGAATAATAAATAAATTCGAAAAAGTTGTAAATTATTTGTAAAAAAGGTGTTGACTTTTGTTGGATACGGTTATATAATTACACACGTGCTTGAGACAAGAGCACAGAGAAAGAATAACAAAAGACAAGCGCCTTTAGCTCAGTTGGTAGAGCAGTAGACTCTTAATCTATTTGTCCGGGGTTCGAGCCCCCGAAGGCGCACTAAAAAGTTCCGGTTTTGCAGACAGAGAGCTGCGGGGTTGGGGCTTTTATTTTGTCTTGATTTATGCATATTTACAAGGTTTTGATTGTTTTAATTGAATAGATGGGGAAGCGGATGCCTGGATGGTGTCCGCTTTTTTGTTTTGGTCCGTGATCGGTTTCTTTGAACCCTCGGAGATCCAAAAGCAGAAGGCTGAGTCCTGCAAAGTGTATTGAAAAAATACTGTGTCTGGCGGAGCGCCTTACAGCGACCCGCCGGGCACAATGAACGTTCAGACACGCTTTATCGCCGCCGTTACTGCTGCGCCAGCACATGCATGAGTTCAGCTGTAGCTGGATAAAGCCTGTCATAAATATCCTGGTATACCTTGTAGGTCTCATGATTTTTCACGTCGGGCCGGTAGGTTTTTCCGGGCTTGATAAACTTGGTCAGGGCAGCGAAATTCTCAAATCCGGGATACTTTACAGCAGTGGCTGCCATCATGGCATCCCCAAAGCTGGCTCCGATGGTCACAAGTGGTGTGTTGATCTCCTTGCCAGTCACATCCGCCACAATCTGCATCCATAATGGATTCTGCACGCCGCCTCCCACGGCGAATATCTGGTCGATTATTACGTTGTCGTGGGCTTCCATAAGATTTAGTTGCTGGTTGACGGAGAATGCCACGGATTCCAGGGCGCTGCGGTACATATGGGCTCTGGTGTGGGCCAGGGTCAGTCCCAGCAGGCAGCCTCTGGCCAGGGGATCATTGATGGGAGTCCGCTCACCGGCGAAATAGGGCAGTGTGATCAGCCCGTCGCTTCCCGGTGCAATTTGATCAACACCTTCCATCATTGTCTGATAGGCGTCCAGGCCGCCATCCCGCTCGATTGCAAGGGCATCCAGGAACAATGTGTCACGGTACCATTTGGTCAGGGAACCGGCTGCGTTAGTCCCTGCGGAAATGTCACATAGGCCCGGAACGATAAATTCTTCCCGCCACAGGCGGTCATCGTCCACTAGCTCCTTTGTTCCCAGAATCATGTAGATAGAAGAACCGAACTGAATCATCATCTTACCGGGAGCTACCACTCCTATGCTGATGGCCTCCGCGCCGGAATCATCGGTTCCCGTGATGACCGGAGTACCCTCTTTCAAGCCGGTTTCTGCTGCTGCCCGGGCGGTAACTCTGCCTGCGATCTCGTTAGACTCTTTGATCTCTGCCAGCTGGTCGGGGCGGCAGATGGGAGCGCACAGTCTGGTGTTGGGCGTTCCGTCCCGGTCGTACAGAGGATTGAAGCTGGACAGCCCCAGGAACCGGTCTACCACATAATTTCCGGTCAGCCTGGCAGTGATGAAGGTGGAAGCTGTGATGAATTTGTGCGTTTTCTCATAAACCAAGGGCTCATTGTTCTTGATCCAGAGAATCTTGGGCATCACATCCGAGGAACAGAGAGGCCGTCCGTACCATTTCTTGATCTGTTTTTCACTGTAAAGCTCTGTCAGTTGTGCCATCTCCCTGGTGGCCCTGGAGTCGATGCCATAGAGGATAGCTTTTCGCAGTGGGCGGCACTGTTCGTCCACAGGCAGGCAGTCCGCGCCCAGTGCGCTGGCCCCAACAGCCAGAATGTCTGCAGGGTCCACCTGGCTGTCTGCGATCAACTGCCGGCTGATGGTACAAAAATCCCCCCACCAATCCATATCTGCATCATGCTCATAATGGCCGGGCTTGGGATTAGTCATGGCGTGTTCAGTAGTTCCGGTGGCAATGATGTTGCAGTTCTGGTCGATCAGTACGCCTTTGCTGGAGTTGGTGCCCGTGTCAATACCCATAAAATATTTTTTACCGATCATGTTTACCTCCATAAGAAAGTGTTATTCAACTGTGCCCGCAGGTCTGTGGGACGCTTGCTTTTGGAATCGATTCCGTAAATTGTTTGTATAAGCTTAAAATGCTGCAATTACAAACACGATGCAACAGGCGGGAATCATGGTTTAGTGATAGCCACCTGGCGTAATGTGATTCCCAAATTCCGGCCTCCTTTTAATTCATAGGTTTCCTTAGATAGTACGATGGACAATTTTGCCGTCCACCAGTGTCAGGCACACTTTGATGCCGCGCACCTGGTCCATGGGAGTCTTAAACACATTCCCATCCAGCACTGCGATGTCAGCCAGATTGCCGGCTTTAAGGGTGCCCACCTGAGATTCGCAGCCCAGGTTGTACTGCCCGCCATAGGTCCAGGCTTTTAATAACTCAGATACGGTTAGGGCGTTCTCCTCGTTGAAGGGCGCACCTCCTTCAGGGAACATGGCGCCTACCGTGTGGTAGATGGACTCAGGAATATCGTCGTAGAGCAGCGGCAGGTCCGTGCCGCAGGAAATCGTCACACCGCTGTCGGCCATTTTCCGGCGGTTCCAGTAGTTTTTGCCACGTTCCAGGCCGATTTTCTCCTGAATCATTGCCAGCTTGCCGTTCTGGTCTGCGATAGACATGATCTGGGGATAAATCTCCGCAACTATGCCGAGAGCTCCCATGCGCTCCAGATCAACAGGATCCGAGCACTCCAGATCTGTGATTGCATGACGGTTTTTTATCCTGCCGTCTGGTCCTCTTTGGCACTGGTCAAAGATATCCATGGTCCTGCAGATGGCTCCATCACCCTGTGCATGGAGAGAAAAGCGGAAATTCTCCCTGTCGGCTGCCAGGGTATCCTTTCTTAATCCTTCCCAGTCAATATCTTTGACGCAGCAGGTATCCGCGCAGAGGTAGGGAGACTTCATTTCACCTTCCAGCTGGCTGATGGATCCGTCAGTCATCTGGTTATAGCCTGAGAAATGTACGAAACTGCCGTGGAAGGAATCACGCATCTCCTTTCCGTATTCTAAATTCATGGGAAAGCCTACAGGCTGGCTCATGAAATGCACTCTGGCTGTCAGGGCATTCTCTTGTTCTAATTTCTTAAGTTCTTTTGTAAAACCGTAGAAGTCGTCAAAGCCCATTTCCTTGATAGAAGTAATTCCCCTTGAATTCATCATGGACAGATATTTCCTGAATTCCGGTACGGAAAATTCCTTCTGTCCCAGAATGTACTTCAGAAGGCGCCAGTAGCTCTCTGACCAGCAGGTGTCCGGGGTGAAATGGTATTCCCTGCGGGCAGCGCTGTTCATATAGCAGCTTTCTCCTCCCTCCATAAAAAGAATGACAGGCACGTCCCCGAACTCCTGGTCCAGTCGGTCACTGTTCAGCTCCGTGAAGCCGGGGTGCACTCCTCTTGCAAGCACTGTTGCGCCGGGGACCAGGGTTTTCTGATAAGCCTTAGCATCTGCCACCGACTGGTCCGCGTTTTGGCATGCACTTAAATCGGTCCCCGCGATGGTCAGCAGATATCCGTTGAAAAAACAGTGCACGTCTGTAAAGCCCGGGCAGATGAGCCGCTCTCCCAAATCCAGCACCTGGGTATCCGGTCCGGTGTACTCAGCTCCGTCCGAGGGACCTGCGGCCAGGATGCGGTTTCCTGATATGGCGACGAAGCCTGCTTCAGAAACGGAAGCAAGGCCTGAGAAGACAGCATTGGAACGTAATAGAATGTCAGCTTTCTGCATAATACAGCCTCCTTTGATAAAGATAGTAACATTGATAAGTTGCCTATAATTTCATACCAAATCTGGGGCCATCATAACACAGCAGGAAAATGGATTCAATCAAAAAAAGAGTTTTAAGAGAATGTTTGTAATAAAAGTAAAAAAATATGTTTTAAAATGTACATATTGCACAATTTATAAAATTAAGTGGGTGAAAAAATAGGAATGATGTTGACATTGGGCGTTTCGTTTGATATGGTAAAAGTGGTATTAAAATATAGAGAACATATATATTAAAATTGGAGGAAATAACACATATGCTTTGGACTGAAGAAATGTTTCACACGAGAAAACCGATTATCGCCATGCTGCATCTGGATGCCCTACCGGGAGATCCCATGTATTCTCCGGATAATGATATGAAGACAACTGTGGCACACGCCAGGGCGGATCTTAAGGCACTGCAGGAAGGCGGTGTGGACGGGATTTTATTTTCCAACGAATTCAGCCTTCCCTATGAACGGAATATGAGTTTCGTTACGCCTGCCAGCATGGCGCGGGTTATCGGAGAGCTGATGAGCGAGATCAGAGTGCCTTTTGGAGTGGATTGCATCTCAGACGGTCTGGCTACACTGGAGCTGGCCGCTGCCGTGGGTGCTGATTTTGTGAGGGGAACCTTCTGCGGCGTCTATGTGGGAGACGGTGGGTTGTACAATAATGACTTTTCAAAGCTCTTAAGGCGCAGGGCTGCCCTGCCTCTTGAAAAGCTTAAGATGCTCTATTTCATCAACCCTGAATCTGACCGAAATCTGGATACCAGACCTCTGAAGGATATAGCCAAGTCCACGATTTTCAAGGCTAATCCGGACGGGTTATGCATCTCCGCCTCAGCCGCCGGGCAGGATGTGGACAATGAGTTGATCGCACAGGTGAAGGCGGCAGCTCCGGAGGTGGTGGTTCTGTGCAATACAGGGTGCCGCAGGGATACCATAGAACAGAAGCTGGCTACAGCGGATGCTGCGGTGGTGGGGACTACGTTTAAGGAAAACGGGGATTTCTTCGCACGCGTGGATGCAGTCCGCGTGAAGGAATTTATGGAAGTGGCAAAAGCATACCGGTGCGATCCGGGTAGCCAGTAATCAGTTGGTGTTGGAACGGGCGGAAGGCCTGTGCGTTAAGACTAATTAATAAGATTGGGTTGGAGGCAGAGAAGCCATTGCCCGCCGGGCTGTACACAACAGCAGCCGGCGAGTGATGGCCTTTTTGATATAGAAATGCTTTGTACTCATCTGATTATCAAATGGAATATTTAAAATAATTGACTTAAACTCAAACGATTTATGTATAATATGCACTAAAATATGGACTTAATTATGTGAAAAATAATAAATTGACACTAATATATGGATCTGCTATACTTCAAGTGGTATAAAAAAACAATGAACATATATAGCTCGGAGGAGAGAAAAATGAAGGTTGCTGCTATCGGAGACAACTGCATTGACGTGTATGAGCGGATTAAAAAGAAATACCCTACCGGCAATGTGGTGGACACGGGAGTCAATATTCAGAAACTTGGAATTCCTGTATCCATTATCAGTACAACCGGTTCCGATGAAAACGGAAAATGGATGGTGAAGACACTGTCCAGAGAAGGGCTGGATTTGAGTCACTTCAAAGTGGGAGACGGGCCGACTGCCATCACTTACATGGACATGGACGGGCTGGACCGTGTGCATGGTGATTATGTGGAGGGGGTGCTAGAACATATTGTGTTTGACGATGAGGATATCCGCTTTGCCGCAGCCCATGACCTGGTGCATACCGCGCTGTGGGGAAAGGCGGAGGATGCCCTGCCGAAGATCCGTCAGCTTTCCGGCGCGCAGATCAGCTTTGACTATGCAGACCGGTTGGACCATGAACTGGTTGAGAAAACCCTGCCATATGTGGACTATGGATTTTATTCCTACCACAAGGAGCGGGATGCATTTATTGAATCCTACTTAAAGGATAAGGCGAACAGAGGCATGAAGGTTGCGGTGGCCACTTTTGGCGATAAGGGAAGCCTGGCCTATGACGGCAACCGGTTTTATGAGGGAGGCATTTATCCTGCACAGGTGGTGAATACTGTGGGAGCGGGTGACAGCTTTATCGCTGGATTCCTCTATGCTGTTCTGAATGGGTCGGATATTGAGACGTGCCTGGACACAGGCGCGAAGATAGCTGCCAAAGTAGTCAGCACCTTCAATCCTTGGGAGAAGTAATTGCAGCGATCATTAAAGAACACGAACAAAGGAGGTAATTAATTATGAAACTTGGAATGTTTACTTCTGGCTACCAGCGCAATCCGCTGGAACACTGCTTTCAGGACGCAAAGCGTTTCGGCTATGATTTTATTGAGCTGTGGGGTGGCAGGCCTCACGCCTTTGCACCGGATTTAAAGGCAGGGGAAATCGAGGACGTGAAGCGCCTGATCGACAAATATCAGATGCCGGTTTTGGGATTCACGCCAGAGCACAACGCCTATCCTTACAATTTTATGATTGGAAGCGAGCTGCAGCGGAGAGATGCGGTGGATTACTTAAAGCTGTGTCTGGATATGGCAAAGGAGATGGGCTCTGACTATATGCTGGTGTCCCCGGCCCATGCCGGATACCTGGCAACCTATGAGGAGATCTGGTCCCGCATGGTGGACACCTTGAGAGAACTGACCGGCCACGCTGAGAAGGCTGGTGTAAAGTTGGTGGTGGAGACACTGACGCCCTATGAAAGCAACGCGTTCAAGAGCGCAAATGACCTGATCGAACTGTTTAAACGCATCGATTCCCCCTATATTGTGGGCATGTGCGATGTGGTGCCGCCTTTTGTCCAGCATGAAAGCATCATGGCTTACATTGATAAGCTGGGCGAAAAAATGTATCACATGCACATTATTGACGGGGATCAGGGGACAGACAGCCACATTGTTCCTGGCGAGGGCTCCATACCGCTTCCGGAGCTGTTTAAGGAGCTGAAGGATGCCGGATATGAGAAGACAGCCACATTGGAGCTGGTGACAGGATATATCAACGAACCCAGGCTGTATGCCAGGAGAGCCATCGATAACGCCCGCGCCTATATGAAGAAAGCTGGCTTCTGACAGACGGACGGGAAGGGAGACTTATCATGTTTATTGACATTCATGTACATCCGGCGTTTTATGAACCGATCAATGAGGACGCCAAGGTGGAGGAGTTAAGGCATGACGCCCTGGACATCCACTTAAACGGGACGGCGCCTCTGCAGCACATATTCAACCAGATGCGCTGCGCGGGACTTGACCGTCTGTGCCTGCTGCCGGAGGACTACTCTACAGAGTATGGCAGGCCGCTGGTAACAAATGAGGAGATCAAAAGGCTGGTGGATTTAGCGCCGGACCGCTTTATTGGTTTCGCAGGGGTGGATCCTCTGGCTGAAGGAGCAGCGGATAAGCTGGAGCACGCGTTTGGAGATTTAAAACTCAGGGGATTGAAGCTTCATCCATCCAGGCAGCATTTTTATCCGTCGGATGAGCGGATAAATCCGATTTATGACATCTGCGAGAAGTATCACAGGCCTATAATCTTTCACAGCGGACTGTCCTGGGAACCCAATACCCTGGCGAAATTCTCCAGGCCCATTGAGTTCGAGGAGCTGGCAGCCGCCAGGCCAGGCCTTAAGATCTGCCTGGCCCACTTCGGCTGGCCCTGGGTGCAGGAGACAGCCATGCTGATGCTGAAATATCCTAATGTTTATGCGGATACAGGAATTCTGTATTTTGACAATGCTTTGGAGTTTTACAAGAGGGTATTTAACCATGACATTCCCGTCACTTGGATTGACCGCAGTCTGAGGCATCAGGTAATGTTCGGAAGCAACAATCCGCGTTTCGAGCAGATCCGCATGGCGGACGCAATTTCGCGTCTGGGCTTCAGAGAGAGTACCCTGGAACTGATCAAAGGCGGCAATGCCATCGAATTCCTGGGCGGACTAGAAGATACTTTCACCGGCGGTGTTACCGGGGAAAGGTAAGGAGGTACACCATTGGTAAACACGAGTTCAATTACACTCCTGACAACGGAATACAACCAGATGATCCGGATCACCGGTGAAATCGAAAAGGCCGTGAAGGAAAGCGGAATTCAGAACGGAATTGTCAACGTAATCAGCAGACACACAACCACCGGAATTACGGTGAATGAGTCCCTGGAATGCCTGGAAAGTGATATATCGGAGTTCCTGGCCAGGATGGCCCCTGAGGACTGGCCATACGCCCACGCCAGAATGCTCCGCGACTACGGTTCTACGGCCGGCAATCCCACAGGTCACTTAAAATCACTTCTCACAGGAAACCACTGCCATCTGCTGGTAAGCGGAGGCTGCATCCAAAAGGGCGGGGCTCAGGAGGTTTACTTTTGTGAATTTGACGGACCGGCCCAGAGAACGATACTCATCCAGGTGATGGGCGAGTAACGGTTTCAAGCAACAGATGCACGTCCGCGGGGACGTGTAGTCATATACGGTTATGGGGAGCTTATTAAAAAATACAAATAAAAAGGAGAAAGAGTATGTCAAACGTTAAAACACCGGAACAAAGTGCCAACGAATTAAAGCGGAAGCTTGGTCTTGGCGCCGTAATCGCTCTCGGAGTCGGCACAACAGTAGGATCCGGAATCTTCTCATCACTGGGTGAGGTGGCGGGAGCCGCGGGAAGCAGTCTGTTTTTGGTACTGTCTTTCCTGATTGGCGGAATGTTGCAGATCCCGGCCAACTTCTGCTATGCGGAGCTGGCCAGCGCCTTCCCTGAGGATGGCGGACAGTATGTTTACTTTAAGGAAGCGGGATCACGTCCTCTGGCATTCCTCTGTGGCTGGATCAGCTTCTGGGCTACCGACCCGCCATCCATCTCCATCATGGCCCTGGCCATTGCTAACTACCTGGCGTTCTTCATTCCGGTGCACGGTTTGATTCTCCGCCTGGTGGCGGTTGGTTTCGTGTTGATTTTCATGATGTTGCATCTGCGCTCAGTGGAAGGCGGCGGTAAATTCCAGACCATCATCACTGCTTTGAAGGTTATTCCCTTTGTGTTGATTGTCGGCATCGGTATCTTCTTCATTAAAGGAGACTTATTCCTGTCTTCCGTGCCGCTGGCAGGAGTGACCGCAACCGGTTTTACCGCTCTTCTGGCCGGTATCTCCGCCACAACTTGGTCCTTTGATGGTATGGCGGCGGCTTGTTATATGTCCGGCGAGATCAAAGAACCCAAGAAGAATCTGCCCAGAGGACTGATCCTCACTGCATTTATCGTACTTGCCCTGTATGTTGGCTTGACCCTGATTGCTTCCGGTCTGCTGTCTGTTGATGAGCTGGCTGCCTCCGAGGCTCCTATCGCACTGCTGGCTTCCAAGATCCCGGTTATCGGCGGATATGCGGGAACCGTCGTGGCGGTGATGGCAGTGATCGTGGTAATCGGATCTCTGTCCAGCTGTATCATGTTCCAGCCGCGTATTGAGTACGCCATGGCAAAGGATGGCTTGTTTTTCAAGGATTTTGGCAAGGTTCATCCCAAGTATGAGACCCCTTACTTCTCCATACTGGTTCAGTGTGCAGTTGCGATTGTCTTGATTTTCGCCACCTCGCTTTCTGACCTGCTTGGTTACTTCACTCTGGTAGCTCTGCTAAAGAACTTCCTTACCTTTGGCACTATCATTGTGCTGAGAAACAAGGCACACTACAAACCTGCATACAGGATGCCTGCAAGGCCTCTGATGGTGGGTGTGGCTATGCTGATCACAGGAACCCTGATCTGGTCAACCTTTATCTGGGCACCTATAGCAGGTATTGCCTGTGCACTGATTGCCGTGGCTACAGGACTTCCGGTATATTACTTCTGGGAGAGCCGGAATAAGAAGGCAGCAGCCAGGAAATAGCGGATTTCTCCAACTAGAGAGATTGACACTTTGAGGCAGATGTTCTAAGATTGAAGATAATGAAACAATATTTGTGTTTTAAGTATGAAAATAAAAGGAATGTCTGCCATGAGTTTAGATCGCCAAAAGCCCCGTGATGAGGCAATGGAAAAAATTGAAAATTATATTATAAAAAATCATTTAAAACCGGATGAAAAGCTTCCTTCCGAGCGGAGCTTGTGCGAGATGTGGGATTTTAACCGGTCCACCCTCAGAAGTGCGATCAAACAGCTGATTCTGGAAGGCAAAATCTATAACAAGAATGGTTCGGGAACCTATGTGGCCAGGGAAAAATTGGTCCGCAACCTTCAGGATGTCTATGGGTTTTACCAGACAGCACAGATTGCGGGGCGGGAGGTCGATACAAAGGTGCTCCTCGTGGATTTCTGTGAGACTCCCAAGAATATAGGACGCAAAATGAAACTGCCGCTGGGGCACAAGCTGATGCGGCTTGTGCGCCTGCGCTATATGGATGGGATACCGGTGCTGATTTCCACCATCTATCTGGACGCCCAGCGTTTTGCCGGGCTGGAACAGATCGATTTGGACAAGGTTTCTCTCTATGCTGTTTTGAAGGAACAGTATGGTGTGGAGGTTTCTGGCGGTATGGAGAAGCTGAGCATCGCCTACTGCGATGAGGAGGAAGCGGGTTATCTGGAGATCGAAGAAGGTGCTCCTGTGATTTATCAGTCAGGTGTGACGATGGACCAGCAGGACGTGGTGTTTGAATATTTTAAGGAGATCACCCGATCAGAATACGTTTGCTTTGCAAGCGAGCTTACGAGAAGGTGAGTTCCTTTCTGGCAAATGGAGGAATAAAATATGAAACTTGCTGCAGTTGGCGATAACTGTATGGATGTCTATGACAATACCGGGAACGCTTACCCGGGCGGCAATCCTGTAAACGTGGCTGTATATTTTGTGCGGTTGGGAGGCCAGGCTTCCTATACCGGTGTGGTGGGCACAGATAAGTACGGTGCGCTGATGAAGGAGAAGATCGCAGAAAAAGGTGTGGATGTATCCCATATCCGTTTCATGGAGGGGAACACGGCCATCACCCATGTGGAGCTGATGGGCGGTGAGCGCATTTTCGGAGATTACGAGGAGGGCGTGCTGGCCGGCTTCAAGCTGACCGATGAGGAAAAGGATTTTATTTGTGAACATGATATGATCGTGACAGGACTATGGGGGAACATACACAACGATCTGGCGCAGCTAAAGGCGCGAGGAATCAGGATTGCGTTCGATGCAGCCACAAGGCCGGGGGATCCGGCGGCTGTCGCGGCGATTCCCTCTGTGGATTACCTGTTTTTTGCCACCGACGATGGAGATACCGGGGAACTTAGGGAGACCATGAAGGAGCTTAAGGAAAAAGGCCCTGGGCTGGTGATCGCCACAATGGGCGAAAAGGGCAGCGTTGCCTATGACGGAACCGGGTTTACCACATTTGGAATTGTGCACTGTAACGTGGTGGATACCATGGGTGCCGGGGACAGCTTTATCGCAGGATTCTTAAAGGGTATTCTGGAAGGCAGAGAATTGAAAGAGTGCATGAGATTGGGTGCTGCCAATTCCAGTGTGACATTGGAGTACAACGGCGCCTGGTAATATCGCACATAAGCGGTAAAAGGACGACCGCTAAGTGCTCATAACGAGGAGGAAAAAAGTTGGCTAAAACAGCAGAGGTAGCTTACAATTCACCTATTTATCTTCAGCTTCGGGAAGTAGTACGTTCTAAAATCGAGGATGGTGAGTATGCTCCAGGTACGGCCATCCCATCGGAAAATGTTCTGGCAGGTACCTACGGAATCAACCGTCTGACCGTCCGCAGCGCCATTGACGCGCTGGTGAATGAGGGTCTGTTAAAGCGTATCCAGGGCAAGGGCGTGTACGTTGTGGCCCAGATCGAGAGGGACCTAGAGGTGCTGGGAGGATTTACCCAGACCATGGATGAAAAGCATGTGCAGAATAAGCGCAAGATCCTGCTGAAAGGCCAGCGGAAGGCCGGAGAGAAATACGCGGCAATCTTTGGAATCAACGAAGAAGATATGCTGTATTATATCAAGCGTCTGGACTATGCAGATGAAGACCCTATTGCCATTCAGGAAATCTATATTCCCTATAATCTGGTACCCAAGATGGAAGGGATCGACCTGACAGTGTTCAGCATGTTTGAAATCTATAAATTCTATGGGATTAACCCTATGAGGGCATGGCAGACCCTGGATCTGGTTCAGCTGACCCAGTCCGATGCCAGGCTGATTAATATAAACAAAGACCAGACGGTATTCCTGTTCTCCTGCACCACCTATGACGAGGATGACCGTGTAATAGAATATTCGAAATCTTATACCCGTGGAGACAAGTGCAACTTCAATGTGCATTTCCATAAGTAGAAGGAAGGAGCAATTATGTTAAAATTTGACGAACAGAAGCAGATTGACAGTGTAAATGGCGTTCTGGCGCTGCGGCCGGAGATTGAGAAAGTTGTGGACGAAATCCAGCAGAGAGGTTTTGACGGAATTTATTTCATCGGAATCGGTGGAACCTGGGCTTCCGGCATGCAGGCGGAGGTCTATATGAGGGGAAGAAGTTCCATTCCGATATATGTGGAGAACGGCGCGGAGTTCATTACCACCGGCAACAAGCGTTTCACCAAGGAATCCATCGTAATCTTCTCATCTGTGACGGGAAGCACCGAGGAGATGGTAAAGGCCATTGAGAAGGTACGGGAAGCCGGTGCCAAGGTGTTTGGTTTCGTTGACAAGCCGGATGCCCCCATGGTGAAGCTATGCGACTGGTGCATTTCCTACCCTATGAATGAGCAGCTGAAGTTCTATATGGTAGCCAACCGTTTGATGTTCAACAACGGGGAGTTCCCTGAGTACGACCAGTACAACGCAGAGATGGAGGCCCATCTGGCCCGGGCCCTGGTGGAGGTTGAGAAGGAAGCAGACCAGTGGGCGGCCGGATTCGCCAGAGATAAATATGAGTATTTCAAGGCACGCCCGGATATGCCCCACTATTTTGTGGGCGGCGGTAACCAGTGGGGAGCCACTTACTCCTATGCGATGTGCTACTGGGAGGAGCAGCTGTGGATCCGCACCAAATCCATTACCAGCGCTGAATTTTTCCATGGTATGCTGGAAGTTATAGACGCGGAGACTCCTGTCACTTTGTTCATCGGAGAGGACGAGCAGCGTCCCCTGGCAGAGCGCGTGAAAGGTTTCCTGCCCAAGGTCTGCAAGAACTACACTGTCATAGATACGAAGGATTATGAACTAAAGGGAATCAGCCGGGAATTCAGAGGCTCTGTTTCACACCTGGTGATGCATGCGGTAAACAACCGTGTGGATGCCCATATGGAGGAGGAGTTCCGTCATCCCATGGTGATCCGCCGTTACTACCGCCAGTTTGACTATTAATAACGGGAGGCAGACGGAAATATCGAAGATTACCATGGATCAAATCGGGGTGATGAGCGTTCAATACGTCCATTATTCCCTGGAATATTATCTGGACTCCATGAAAAAGATTGTTATAAAATTACAAATACGCATTGAAAAGGGTTTTTAATCCTCATCAATGCGTATTTTTATAGAAGGTGAGGCTCAAAGTCTGTACATCATAAGTAGTATCAGGATATGAGTTTTAGGAACCCTTTTTTCAAATCTATAATTTGTAAATCTAAAAAAAGAATATGAATCTGAAAATCGTTTATTTCATTTATACGGTTCTTCCTTTATAATAATAGTAACAAACAAAATAATCTATTACGGAAGAGGGGGAACGAGATGTCAAAGGAACAGTATTTTGAAAACAGGAACAATTATATTACCTGCGAGGATAAGGCGTGGGTCACAGATTACTGTCAAAGGAACTGGCCGGAGGAAGTGAGCCATATCCTCCGCATTGCAGATGATGCAGTGGAGCATATATTTTTGTTTGATCTGCGGTGGGATATGGAACGAACCTATGTACCGGTGCATTTTGACCAGGAAGTGGATTGGCACTACATGCCGGGAGATGACCCGGAATTTATTTTTCAGTTCAACCGCCACCAATTCTTCATATGCCTGGGACAGGCATATGCCATAACCGGTGATGAAAAATATGCAAAGGCTTTTGCAGAGCTTTTGGATTCCTGGATAAAGAATAACCCTCTGACTGAAGAAACCAAGCAAACCACATGGAGGAGCATTGAGGCCGGGATACGGGCTGAAACCTGGGTAAAGGCCATGGGCTATTTTAAGGGCAGCCCTTCTGTGGATGACGGACTTGTAAAGGCATATATGGATTGTCTCACTGTACACGCGGAATACCTGATGACAACCTACAAACATTTCCAGATCAAGAGCAACTGGGGAGTCATTGAGAACCGTGGCCTAATGGAGATTGCGCTTGCACTTCCTATCTGCGACCGGACAAAGGAATACTTAGATGCGGCGCTTACGCGCCTCAGTGAAGAGATGGATGTGCAGATCGCTGATGATGGAGTACACTGGGAGCAATCCCCCATGTATCATAATGAGGTGTTCCACTGTTATCTGGAAGTGATGCGGCTGGCAAGGCGATACGGCATTAAGCTTTCAAAGAAAAAGACGGAAAAAGTCCGGCAAATGGCCTATGCAAATATTGCATGGAAAAAGCCGAACCATTGCCAGCCCATGCAGGGAGACAGTGATGAAACCGATCTCAGGGATTTATTGGCTCAAAGTGCCTGGTTGTTTGCAGACCCGGTACTGAAATTCTGTGCTTATGACAAAATGGATTATGACGGAGCCTGGGACTTCTTAAAAGAAGGGATTGAGGGCTACGGGAAACTTGATGCAAAAGAACCGGATTTCTTAGACAGAGTTATGGAAAGAACCGGAAATCTTTTTGTCCGGTCCGGCTGGGATGAAAACGCGGATTATTTCCACTTCCGCTGTGGATTCCTGGGGGGAGGCCATGGCCATTCTGATAAACTGCACGTGGATCTTGTGATCAACGGGGAGGATATCCTCATGGATACAGGGCGTTACCATTATGTGCCCGGTGAAGCAAGAACCTGGTTTAAAAGCGCCCTTGGCCACAATGTTCCCCTGGTAGACGGCCGTGACTATTTAAAGTGCCGGGATGCATGGGGCGTGGATAAGATGTCCGCAGCGTATTTTGGCGGCTATAAGAAAAAGGACGGATACCGCTATATCCAGGGAAGCCACGGTGGATATTTAAACGGAGAAGAGGGAAACGTGTGGATCACCAGAAAAGTGCTGGCAATTGATACGGACCTTTATCTGATCGCTGATGAGTTCTTCTCCAGAGAAAAGCACACATACCAGCAGCTTTTCCATTTTAACAACCAGGGAAAGGTTTCCCGCTCCGGACGCACTGTTCGCTATAATGGGAGCGGTTCAGACGGTGAACTGACGGTTCTGACAGAAGGATGTGAGATGAAGTTGTCAGATGGCCGGATTTCCAGAAATTATAACCAGATGGAGACTGGAAAGCAGCTTTTGGCCGGTAAAGAAGCAGACGGCTTTTCTTCCGTCATTTCTGTTGTCTCAGGAGGGAAGAAGAAGGAATACAAATCCCCGGAGCTTTCTCTTCTCCCCGTATTCGGCGCGGACCCAGCGGTTCCCTTAGATCCTTCTGATGCGGAGGCAGTATCTATTGGCTGGAAGGGAAAGAACTATGTGGTTATTTTGGCACACCGTGATATCGGGGATTCCTGTGACCTGCTTACAGCAGGGGGAGTGAGGGGACTTGGAACGGTGATTGTGTTTGATACAGAAAAGCAGAAGGTTGGTGGCACGGTACTTCACTGGTAGACAACCTGTAAGCGATAGATATAAGAAAAAGCAGCGTTTATCCGAATAGGAAAAACGCTGCTTTTTGCAATCGCCTATGTAAAAATGATGGTATACGTTTCTTAAAGGGAAATCCTCGCCTCAATCCAGTGAATCACATCATTGATGACCTCATTCCTGCAGTATTCATTAAAGATCTCGTGGAACAATCCTCCGTAGATCTTCATCTGCTTATCTTTTGACGGGGCAGATGCAAAAAACTGATAGGTGTCCTGAACGCTTACCAACCCATCCTTTTCTCCATGAAGCATGAGGATGGGGTACTTAAATGCTCCCACTGCCTCTTCAAACCAGGCAATTCCCTGGCAGAGGGCGTAGCATAAGCCGGTAGTAAAAGTTTTTGAATTATGGGGATCCTTGCCGTACCATTCAACGACCTCGGCTACGGAGCACACGCCTGCCCCCAGTTCGTTGGGAAGCTTTGTGTGGGGATCCAGGCCTTTCGGAACACTGCTTATGAGCCCCATATTATCCTTTGTCAATGCTCCGCTGGTAATGATGCCGCGAAGCTTCTTGTCCGGGTATTTTGCGCCGTATAAGGAAACGGTGAAGCCCCCCATGCTGTGACCGATTAAAAACACCGGGATATCCGGATTTTCCATGATTGCCATGTCCACCACCACATTGGTATCGTCAAGCAGCTCATGGAAGTCTTCATAGTGGGTCCGCTCCCCCTCAGAACGTCCGTGTCCCCTATGATCAAAGCGGTAGGTTGCGATTCCGGCTTTGTGAAACAGCTCAGCAACATAATCATACCTTCCCTGATGCTCACATAATCCATGCACAATAACAGCTGCCCCCCGGACGCCCTCTGGAACCTCCCTGTTTAAAAACAGCTTGGTTCCGTCAAATGAAGAAATCATTTCTCCCATAAAAATACCTCCTTTGAAACGTTTGTGTTAACATTTCCCTTATTATACCAGAATTATTTCTATTTTAATAGGAAGAAAGCCATGAAAAGCAGGAAAAAAAATTCGCAGGTTATTTGTGGGATTTGATAGCTTTACAGGAAAGAATGGCCGGGAGCATATCTTTTTTCCCTAGCTATTCTTATCTAATTATAATTGTGTTAGGTACTAATGACGGTGAATTGAAAAAATGCAAAAAAAACATAGTCAAATTACACAAATTATTAGAAAAAATTTAGACATAAAACCTAGAAAAATTCGCTATAAATTAAAATCTTTAGGATTAGAACATATTTTGGGTTAAAAAATTAATAATAATTTTAGAATTTCAGGCGAAAAATTGTCTCAAATGTTCAAACAATTAACTGCATTAATAAGATGTTATGAAATTTGCAAAAAGTTGACAATTATCGCAGATGAAAGTATGATACACGGTAGACCTCTGCAATATTGTATATTTAAGAGTACAATCTGTAAATCTGGTATAATATATAAAGGGGAAGACAGTTTAAGAAAGGAAGTGAGCATTACGGAGGATTTGGCAGAGAAGTTATTAGAGGAACTGAACTGCGAAACGGTTTTTACCATTCCGATATTCGGAGGCATTCCCATTGCTGAATCAGTAGTGGTGACATGGATTATCATGGCTGCACTGACACTCCTTTCCATCATTCTGGTGAGAAATCTTAAGGTTGAGAATCCTGGAAAGAAGCAGCTGGCGCTTGAAATGACAATCGGCGGAATTTACAATTTCTTTGAAGACTTAGTGGGGGAAGAAGGGAAGAGATATATTCCTTATCTCATATCAGTGGGTATTTATCTCGGAGTGGCTAATTTGATTGGTCTGGCAGGTTTCAAGCCGCCTACCAAGGATTTAAATACCACTGCAGCGCTTGCTGTCATGAGCATACTTCTGATAGAATATTCAGGCCTTCACAAAAAAGGGGTAAAAGGTTTTATAAAAGGCTTTGCAGAGCCGTCACCTATCATAGCCCCTATTAACATCCTGGAATTATTTATTAAACCGCTTTCTTTGTGTATGCGGCTTTTTGGTAATATCCTGGCGTCATTTGTAGTTATGGAATTGCTTAAGCAGTTTGCAGCACTCCTTGTACCAATTCCGTTCAGTTTTTATTTTGATATTTTTGACGGATTGATTCAGGCGTATGTATTTGTATTTTTGACTGCCCTTTTCATTAAGGAATCGGTAGAGTAAACAATAGTATATTAAAAGGAGAGATTATTATGTTAATAGCAATTGGAGCAGGAATCGCAGTATTCACAGGTATTGGAGCAGGAATCGGTATTGGAATAGCAACCTCTAAAGCAGTGGATTCCATTGCAAGACAGCCGGAGGCGGAAAGCAAGATCAGCAAGGCCCTGCTGTTAGGCTGTGCGCTTGCAGAGGCAACTGCCATCTATGGTTTCGTTATAGCCCTTCTCATCATTTTATTCCTTAAATAATTAACAAGGTCAGGATTAAAATGGAAAAATTGAAAAGAAAGGCAGGCGGTACAGATGCTTAGACTGGATATGAACTTTGTATGGACTATCGTGAATCTCATCGTCCTGTATCTTTTGCTTAGGCATTTCCTCATAGGGCCGGTTATGAATGTGATGAATAAGCGGCGGGGAATGATTGAGCAGAGTATTTCAGATGCCAGGAATAAGGAGGTTTTAGCAGCGGATCTTAAAAAGCAGTATGAAGAAAAGCTGGCTGCCTCCTCGGATGAGGGATCAAAGCTTATTGAAGAAGCGAGAAACCAGGCAAAGGCCCAGTATGACCGGATCTTAAAGGATGCGGAGGAAGATGCAGGCCGTCTGATGGTCGAAGCCAGGAAACAAGCTGAGGCTGATCAGGAAAAGGCTTTGCGTGAGGCCAAGGCGCAGCTTGCGGGCATAGTTATCGCAGCAGCGGCCAAGGTGGTTAATCAGGAGGTGAGCGCCAGGGCAAATCAGGCGCTTTACGATTCATTTATAGCAGAAGCAGGTGATTTTCATGATGCAGGCAGCAATTAATTACGGGCAGGTGCTTTATGAGCTCTCTGTTCCAGAAACAGCCATTGAGGAAACGGCTCTGGCACTAAAGACTGTGCCGGAGCTTAAGCGCGCTCTTAACAGCCCTGTGGTTGCAAGGAGCAGCAAGCACCGGATTATTGACCGCGTATTTCCTGCTGAGATCAGAACCTTTTTAAAGGTTTTGGTAGATCGCCGGGATGTAGATCTTGCAGATGATATTTTTAATGCATGGCGTGCCTGTGTTTGCAGACAGGAAGGAATCCTGGAGGCTTCCCTTTTCTACGTGACAGAACCGGAGGAAGAACAGCTTCGTGAGATCAAAGCAATGCTGTGTAAAAAATATGAAAAACGTGATGTAAGGCTTCGCCTGACTCAGGACCCCGGTTTGATCGGTGGATTCGTCATCCGCGTAGGAGATGTGGAGACTGACTGGAGCTTAAAGGGACGCCTTAGAGAATTGGAACAAAAAATAATGCGGAGGTGAAAAACGTGGCTTCCATCAATTCAGATGAAATAATTTCTATATTGAGAAGTGAGATTGAAGATTATGACGCTCATGCCAGGGACCAGGAAGTTGGAACTGTTATAAGCGTCGGCGACGGCATTGCAACGGTTTATGGAATTGACCGTGCGATGTACGGCGAAATCGTTATTTTTGATAGTGGAATCAAGGGAATGGTACAGGACATCAGAAAAGAAGATATCGGATGCATCCTGTTCGGTTCCGACCGGGACGTTAGGGAAGGTTCCAAGGTAACAAGAACGAAAAAGCGTGCCGGAATTCCGGTAGGCGAGAAGTTTGTGGGAAGAGTGGTCAATGCTCTTGGTGCTCCCATTGACGGGAAGGGAGAGATCATCTCTGACGATTACCGTCCCATTGAACATGAAGCACCAGGCATTATTGACCGTAAGAGCGTGTCTGTTCCAATGGAAACAGGTATTCTTGCCATTGACTCCATGTTCCCCATCGGACGGGGACAAAGAGAGCTGATCATCGGCGACCGTCAGACCGGTAAGACTTCCATCGCCATTGATGCTATCTTAAACCAGAAGGGAAAAGGCGTGATCTGCGTTTATGTAGCGGTTGGACAGAAAGCATCTACCGTTGCAAAGCTGGTGAATACCCTGTCACATTACGGCGCTATGGAATATACCATTGTGGTATCTTCTTCGGCCAGCGAACCGGCACCCTTACAGTATATCGCACCTTATTCCGGTACTTCTCTTGCAGAGTATTTTATGTACCAGGGAAAAGATGTGCTGATCGTTTATGATGATCTGTCAAAGCATGCGGTGGCATATCGTTCCCTGTCTCTGCTTTTGGAGCGTTCTCCTGGTCGTGAGGCTTACCCAGGCGACGTATTTTATCTTCACTCCAGGCTTTTGGAGCGTTCCAGCCGGTTGAATGAGGAAGCAGGAGGCGGTTCCATTACCGCACTGCCCATCATCGAAACCCAGGCCGGTGATGTATCGGCTTACATTCCGACCAATGTCATTTCCATTACAGACGGTCAGATATTCTTAGAAAGTGACCTCTTCTTCTCCGGTATGAGACCGGCAGTCAACGTAGGCCTTTCCGTATCCCGAGTAGGTGGAGCGGCTCAGGCCAAGGCTATGAAAAAGGCTGCGGGAAGCATCCGTATCGACCTGGCACAGTGCCGGGAGATGGAGGTGTTTACCCAGTTCAGCTCGGATCTGGATCCGGCTACCAAGGAGCAGATCCAATATGGTAAGGGGCTTACGGAGCTGTTAAAACAGCCTTTATGCCATCCTTTGAGCCTTCATGCCCAGGTGATCAGCCTGATTGTAGCTAATAACCGTCTGCTTTTGGATGTGGAAGTTACAAAGATAAAAGAATTTCAGAGAGAATTGCTGGCATTCTTTGATGAGCGCTATCCGGAAATCGGAAAGGAAATTGAAGAGAGCAGGGCGCTGTCTGACGAGCTGAAGCAGAAGATTATTGATGTGACAGCCGAATTTAAACAGAAACGGGTGTAGGATATGGCAAATGCGAGAGAGATACAAAGCAGGATGAACAGCATCAAAAGTACCATGAAGATAACCAATGCGATGTATACCATTTCCTCGTCAAAGCTGAAAAGGGCAAGGAAAGCCCTGACTGATACGGAGCCTTACTTTTATGCGCTGCAAAGGACCATTGACAGAATCATAAGGCATACGCCCGAAATTGACGACCCGTATCTGGATACCAGGCCGCATATTAAGAAAGAAGACCGTAAGATCGGATACATTGTGGTAACGGCTGACAAGGGGCTGGCTGGTTCTTATAATCATAACATTTTTAAACTGGCTCAGGAGCAGATTGACAAGGGCGGAAATCCCATGTTGTTCGTAGTAGGTGATCTTGGGCAGCAGTATTTTACGAAAAAGGGAATATCGGTGGAACAGGATTTCCGGTATACCGTTCAAAAGCCAAATATGAGCCGGGCCAGAATCATTGAGGAAAAGATCGTGGATTACTTCCTGTCAGGAAAGCTGGATGAGGTATATATGATCTACACCAGAATGGTGAATGCCATGAAAATGGAGGCTGAGATCGAACAGCTTCTTCCCATTCCTAAGCACCGGTTAAGCCAGAGCGTACCAATTAATGTGCATTTGGAAGAGATCACCATGAAGCCATCTCCACAGGCAGTGATCGATGCCATCGTGCCCAATTACATTGCAGGCTTTATCTACGGAGGTTTGGTGGAATCTTATTCCAGCGAGCAGAATTCCAGGATGATGGCGATGCAGGCCGCAACAAAGAGTGCTCAGGAGATGCTTGACGAACTGGCGATTACCTATAACAGAGTCCGCCAGGCGGCCATTACCCAGGAAATCACCGAGGTAATCAGCGGTGCAAAGGCCCAAAAGAAAAAAAGGAAGAAAGCATAGTATCATCGGATGTTTCGGTTAACTTTAGAGAGGAGGAGTCCTCACGACTGTGAGTAACAGAATATGAATATAGGAAAGATCGTTCAGGTCCTTGGACCTGTAGTAGATGTTGAGTTTTTTGAGAGCAGTGACCTTCCCCGCATTAAGGACGCCCTTGAGGTGAATAATGAAGGGAAACGCTGCGTAATGGAAGTCGCACAGCATATGGGAAACAGCACAGTCCGCTGCATCATGCTGGCTTCCAGCGAAGGGCTGTATAAAGGCATGGAGGTAACCGCTACTGGAGAAGGTATTAAGGTTCCGGTAGGCGAGCAGACTTTGGGACGCCTTTTTAACGTGCTTGGAGAGACCATTGATAACGGCGGTACCTTAGATGGCGGTCCGGAGTGGGTCATTCACAGAGATCCGCCGGCCTTTGAGGAGCAAAGCCCTGTGGCAGAGATTCTGGAAACGGGAATCAAAGTCATTGATCTTCTGGCTCCCTATGCAAAAGGCGGAAAGATCGGTCTGTTCGGCGGCGCCGGTGTTGGTAAGACGGTTCTGATCCAGGAGCTGATCCATAACATTGCCACGGAGCATGGCGGATATTCTATTTTTACCGGTGTTGGAGAGCGTTCCCGTGAGGGAAATGACCTTTGGACCGAAATGGGAGAGTCCGGCGTTATATCAAAAACTGCCCTGGTATTCGGTCAGATGAATGAGCCGCCGGGTGCACGTATGCGTGTGGCTGAAACAGGACTTACCATGGCGGAATATTTCCGTGACGAAGAGCATAAGAATGTACTTTTATTTATTGATAATATTTTCCGATTCACCCAGGCGGGTTCTGAGGTTTCCGCACTTCTTGGACGTATGCCCTCTGCGGTAGGTTACCAGCCTACCCTGGCTACGGAAATGGGCGAGCTTCAGGAGAGAATCACTTCCACGAAAAATGGTTCCGTTACTTCTGTACAGGCGGTTTATGTACCGGCTGATGACTTGACGGATCCGGCTCCTGCAACTACCTTTGCCCACTTGGATGCCACCACTGTTTTATCCAGAAAGATCGTAGAACAGGGTATTTATCCGGCGGTTGATCCTCTTGCGTCAAATTCCCGGATCCTGGAACCAGATGTGGTAGGGGAAGAGCATTATGAGGTAGCCCGTAAGGTACAGGAATTACTTCAGAAATATAAAGAGCTTCAGGATATTATCGCTATCTTAGGTATGGAAGAGCTGGGAGATGACGATAAGACTACGGTTTACCGTGCAAGAAAGATCCAGAAATTCTTATCCCAGCCATTCTCGGTAGCTGAAAACTTTACCGGTGTTGCAGGTAAATACGTTCCCCTTAAGGAAACAGTCCGGGGCTTTAAGGCAATTGTAAGCGGAGATATGGATCAGTATCCGGAAACTGCATTCTTTAATGTGGGAACCATTGATGAGGTAATTGAAAAGGCCAGGACATTAGAGGCTTAGCTTGGAGGTGCTGCCTGTGAGTAAAAAAACATTTTTCCTTCAGGTTCTTGCCAGTGATAAGGTGTTTTACAGAGGTGCTTGCCAGACGCTTATCATTCCTCTTACAGACGGAGAGAAGGCAATTCTTCCCCATCATGAGGACATGGTCATAGCGGTATCCATAGGGGAAATGCGTCTGTTGGATGAAAATGGCCAATGGGTTCATGCTGCTGTTGGAAATGGCTTCATCCAGATCGTCAACAACCGTGTGACACTTCTTGTTGACACTGCCGAGCATCCGGAGGATATCGACGAGCGACGAGCAGAGGAAGCCAGGGAAAGAGCAGCCGAGCAGTTAAGACAGAGTAAAAGCCTTCAGGAGCATTCTCATTTTGAGGCTTCTTTAGCCAGATCTCTGGTCAGGCTGCGTACAAAACACAAACATGAGCTTTGACAGGAAATGATGATAGAAAAAAAGAAGGATATCCGGGGGAAGAAATCTGCCTCCGGATATCCTTTTTTCTTAACCCAATGCCACGTCTAAAATCATCATAATCAAAAATCCGAACATAACGCCAAGAGTTCCCACATTGGAATGTTCTCCTAAATGAGCCTCAGGAATCAGCTCTTCCACCACTACGTACATCATGGCGCCGGCCGCAAAGGACAGAAGCCATGGCATGAGCGGTTGGATGCTGCCTGCCACGATTACGGTAAGGATCCCGAATATAGGCTCGACGATCCCGGACATGCTGCCACGTAAAAATGCTTTTCCGGTAGAAAGACCTTCCTGCCTTAAGGGCAGGGAAATGGCAGCGCCTTCCGGGAAGTTCTGAATGCCGATGCCGATAGCAAGGGCCATGGCAGCGGTATAAAGAGACGGATCGCTTCCGTGCTGGGCAGCCAGGGCAAAAGCCAGTCCAACGGCCATACCTTCCGGAATGTTATGGAGCGTTACAGCCATAACTAACAGGGTAGTCCGTTTCCAGGTGGAAGAGAGTCCTTCCGCCTCATTGGCTCCGCGGCCATTCATGTCGGGATGAAGGTGAGGAAGAAGGGTATCCAACAATATAAGAAATAGTACTCCCAGGACAAATCCTCCGGCAGCGGGTATCCAGCCCGGAGTCCCGCTTGCTTCGGCTTCTTCGATGGCCGGAATGAGAAGCGACCATACGGAAGCCGCAATCATTACACCGGCAGCAAAGCCGAGGAAGATTCTCTGGACAGACTGGTTTACATCCTTCCGGAAAAAGAATACGACCGAAGCCCCCAGAGTAGTCATAAGAAATGTAAACCCGGTGCCGCCGGCAGCCCACAAAACAGGTGTCATAATAGGCCCTCCTTTACTGTTTAAAGTCAGCGGTTCTGACTGTATTTTCACTGCTTTAACTATATCATAACCTCTGTTTGGACGCAATGAGATAAATTCCCTTTCCATTTCCGACAGATTTATGCTAAAATAGACCTGATTTTACATATAAATACCCTTCGGGTATTCTTTACGCAAAAGAGCATGGGAAACAAATAGAAAACACCCTTCGGGTATCGTTTTATACCCAAAGAGCATGGGCAACGAATAGGAAAGGAATCTGGTTTATGAATATAAAAATAAGATGGAAAAGGCGTACTGCCTATTCTTTGTTTCTGGCAGCAACAGCGGCTTCTTTGTTAGCAGGATGCAATAAAACAGAAACAGCCACGGGACTTGGAAAGGATGCCACGCCATCCATTGCCATATCGTCAGAAGTAAAAGAAGAACTGCAGCCTATTGATGCGCTTACCCCTGGGGGCGTTCTGATGCCAAGGCTTCTTAAGGTACCGGAACAAAAGGAAAGTCCTATCCCTGATTATTTGCGGAACGGGGTGGAGCATCCGGTGGTGGCCAGCCTTCAGGAGCGTCTGATGAATTTGGGCTTTATGGATAACGACGAGCCCACCCAGTACTTTGGAAACGTGACTGAGGCGGCTGTTAAGACCTTCCAGCGTCAGAACAGCCTGGCTCAGGATGGAATTGTAGGGCCTGAGACGCTGACTGCCATCATGTCGCCGGACGCTAAATATTACGCCGTGTCAAAAGGTGTGGAGGGTGAAGATATATCACGGATCCAGAACCGCCTTTATGAATTAGGGTACCTTGCCAATGCGAGCCAGGTATCTGGCTCTTTTGGGGATGAAACGGAAGCTGCGGTCATGAAGCTTCAGGAGGTAAACGGCCTAAACATAGACGGAAAAGTAGGACGTCAGACTATAAATCTGCTCTACAGTGAGGAGATCAGGCCCAACTTCCTGGCTTATGGAGAAAAAAGTGATGTGGTATTAACCAGCCAGCAGCGTCTAAAGGAGCTGGGGTATTTAACAACTACTCCGGATGGAGCTTATGGAAATGATACGGTGATAGCGGTGAAGCAGTTCCAGTCCCGGAATGACTTAGTTGTGGATGGGTATTTAGGACCTTCTACCCGGATCACTTTAATGAGTGCAGAGGCGCAGCCAAATGGTTTGACCCTTGGCGAGCAGGGAGAATCAGTTACCAGGATCCAGCAGCTGTTACAAAAATACGGGTACCTGGCTTCCGCCAATGTGACAGGATATTACGGTGAGTTGACGGAAACGGCGGTTAAGGCATTCCAGAACAACAATGGACTGAAAGCGGATGGTTCAGTGGGACAGCTTACCATGAGTAAGCTTACAGGAAGCGGCATAAAATCCGCAGGCTCTTCCGGATCATCAGGCGGTTCCTCCAAGGGCAGTACCGTTAAGGGAGGTTCTGGGGTAAGCGGTCTGCTTTCCATTGCCAGATCCAAGCTGGGCCGCCCCTATGTTTGGGGAGCCAAGGGGTCGGAGTCCTTCGACTGCTCAGGATTTGTTTACTGGTCTCTCAACCAGGCCGGCGTCAGACAGAGCTATCTAACCTCTTCCGGTTGGAGAAATGTAGGAAAATATACGAAGATCACCAGCTTTGGAAACCTGAAGGCAGGCGATATCATTGTAGTAAGCGGCCACGTGGGAATCGTAGCCGGAGGCGGAAGTGTCATCGATGCTTCTTCCAGTAACGGACGTGTAGTAGAACGTTCTTTAAGCTCCTGGTGGAAGAACAACTTTATCTGCGGCTGGCGTATATTTGGATAGGAATGGTTCAGAATAATGAGTATGAAAACACAGAAAAAAGCAATTAATATGGTAACTGATTCACCGGGAAGGGCCCTTTTGCTCTTTGCCCTTCCCATGATTCTTGGAAATTTATTTCAGCAGTTTTATAACATCATAGACTCTGTGGTGGTCGGACGGTTTGTGGGGGAAGAGGCTCTGGCATCGGTAGGTGCCTCCTATTCCATCACAAACGTGTTTATTGCCATCGCAGTAGGAGGCGGTATCGGCAGTTCCGTGGTAGTGTCCCAGTTTTTAGGGGCAAAACAGACCGGAAACATGAAAACCGCCATATCCACCACTCTTATCAATTTTTTGTCCATAGGAGTGATACTGGGCGGTCTGGGGCTTCTTTTTAATCACCGGATTTTAAGCTTCATGAACACCCCGGAGAATGTATTTTATGATGCCTCGGTGTATCTGGGCATTTATTTTATAGGATTGCCCTTCTTATTCATGTATAATGTGCAGGCTTCTGTTTTTCAGGCCCTGGGAGATTCAAAGACTCCCTTATATCTGCTGGTCTTTTCCTCTCTATTAAACGTAGTGCTGGATCTTCTGTTCGTGACCCAGTTTTTCATGGGGGTAGCCGGTGTGGCGATCGCCACTTTGATAGCCCAGGGGCTTTCAGCGGTCATGTCCTTTCTCGTTTTGATGAAGCGGTTAAAAGGGTATGAGACAACAGAGCCGTTTCGGCTTTATGACTGGAATATGATGCTCCGTATGATGCAGGTCGCCATTCCCTCCACCCTTCAGCAGTCCATTGTCCATATCGGAATGCTTCTCGTCCAGTCCGTTGTCAATGTATTTGGTTCTGCGGTCATGGCGGGCTTTGCGGCAGGAACCAGGATTGAATCCATCTGTATTGTTCCCATGCTTGCCCTGGGTAATGCCATGTCCACCTACACCGCACAGAACATAGGTGCAGGAAAGACAGAACGGGTAAAAACAGGCTACCGTTACTGCTATCTTATGGTAGGGATTTTTGCAGTTATCATATGTGTTATCATGGAGACTTGGGGAGATTGGTTTATACGAAGCTTTTTAAATGAAGGCAGTGCAGAGACTGCATTTCAGACAGGCATGGATTATATCCGGTTCATTTCATTCTTCTATATCTGCATTGGCTTCAAGGCGACCACAGACGGGCTTTTGCGCGGTGCAGGAGATGTGATGGTATTTACTGTCGCCAATCTGGTAAATCTGGCGATCCGGGTGTCGGTAGCGGCTGTGTTCGCTCCCATTATTGGCGTCCAGGCCGTTTGGTTTGCGGTTCCAATGGGCTGGACAGCCAATTATATTATATCATTCATCCGGTATTTAACGGGAAAGTGGGAGAGGATACGGCTTATTTCTTGATAGGGAAGGCCAAACCTGCTTTAAATAGATCTCCGTCAATGTAAAGCCTTAATTCCCCGTCCTGAAGTTCGGCCAGGCTTTTAGCGATGGAGATCCCCAATCCGCTTCCTTCCGTGGTCCGGGCAACATCCCCCCTGACAAAGCGCTCGGTCAGCTCGTTCGCGTTGATGTTTAACGGGCTTTGGGATATATTCTTCATGGTGAAAACCGCCATGTTCTCTTCTACGGTAATATCTACGTATACCCGGCTGTGTTCCATGGCATACTTGAACGCATTGTTATAAAGATTCTCAAGCACCCGCCACAGATACCGGCCGTCCGCCTCGATCAGGATGGACTCATCCGGAAGGGTGGAAACCAGCTCCAGGTTGCGGAGGGCAAATTTTTCTTCAAATTCTCCGTTGGTCTGGTGGATGAGCTCTACAAAATCAATGCTGGTAATCTCCAGCTTTAAATTTCCGGAGCTTGCCTTTGAGGCTTCCACCAGATCTTCTGTCAAAGTCTTTAACCGCTGGGACTTCTGTTCCAGAACTTCTAAGTATCCCTGAATCTTTGGATCCTGAATCTTTTCCCTTTTTATAAGATCCACATAGTTTATGATGGATGTAAGAGGAGTCTTAATATCGTGGGACACATTGGTGATTAAGTCCGCCTTTAAGCGCTCGCTCCGTACCTTTTCCTGGAGTGCGGTTTCCAGTCCGGTGCTGATGTGATTGATGTTTTCAGCCAGTTCCCGTTCTTTTCCGTTAAATGTCAGGGTATCGATCTTATAAGTGGTGTCCCCTCTGGAAATATTAAAAAGGGCCTCATTGATCTGATCCGTTTCCCATGCATTTTTGTACATCTGATGGAAGATCCAGAAATCCAGGCTGAAAAGCAGCAAAGCAACCACCCCCATAAGGATCCGGGACTCTAAGCTTTTATAGGTAAATAAAAGGAAGGCAAAGGCCATTGTCATGGCAATGTTAAAGACCAGGAACAGTGCATATGAAAGCATGATCCGTGTGGTAAAGCGGTGGTTTTTAAAATACAGGGACAAGTTTTTAAGTCCCCGGTAAATAAGGCTTCCGGACCAGAGATTACCTGCTTTATACCGTTTTAAAAGGCTTAAAGCAGCGGACAGTCCTGCTGCGTAATAAATGAGGACCCGAAGGGCCAGCTCTGCGTAATCCCATTGGTCAACGGCAAAGAAGAGGTGGATAATCTTATATGCCAGCTTGTTAGCAAGTAACAGGGCAAGGATGGAAGCCCCGAAATACAGGAGCAGACAGCTTTCTGCAGGGAGCCGGTCGACCCGTCTCAGAGGGCCGCGGCCTTGTTCCTTGTCAGGCAGGCCGGTCAGGCTTACCAGAGCGTACAGGGTAGCCATGCAGCCCAGAATTCCCAGACACAGGCTGATCATTCCGGTGATAAATAACAGGCGCATGCGATCATAAGAAGCGGAAGCCAGGGCGTAAGCATCCCTATAGGGGTAAGAAGTATCCACGGCTACTGTCATATGATAATTGCCGTTGTTATAAGGATTCATCTTTTCCAGCAGGGAAGAAACATTCTTGGGAACTGTGGTTAAGTTGGAATCCACGTAAAGTGCCTCTCCTGTTACGTAAAGGTATCTTCCCATGGTCTTAAAGTCATTGATGGTTTTGCCGGAAACGTTGCTGTATAGCTTATAATCCTCCTCAGTATTCTGATAGAGAATTTCAAACTTTAAATTACTGGGGTTCTGGATATAACGGTAATAAAAAGAATAGTAGTTGCCCAGGTGGGTCAGCACCTCATAGGCCAGCTGGTCCATGGTGAGAAATGCTTCTCCAGGCTCCGTTATCTTAAAATCCGGTTCATAGGCCCTGTAATCCACCCGTACATACGAATCAGTGTCTTCCGCAGACGGCTGCCCTCCGCTTACCTTAAACTGCTCATTCAGATAATAGCCCAGGGATTTAGCCCTTCGTATCATCTCATCCACCGTGTATTCCTTTGTAGTTCCCGGTCCTTCCAAGACCCGGACAATGGGCTTTGAATAGTCAAGCTTTCCGTTGGTCTCAAATACTTCCTTATATTTTACATAATTAAAAATATCATCGATATCAGATTTAATCTGACGGGTGAATTCGGGCGTGTCCTCATAGGTTTCATGGTTGATCCAGCGGATTCCCTCTCCGTAGTGGGAATTGCTGTACATGATGGAAACGCCGACGACGACAAGAAGGGAGAAGAGCATGTGCATTAGGGCAGCAAAATCTTTTCTTTTTTTCATAAACGCTCCTATTGTTTCTCAATCTTATAGCCAACGCCCCATACCACTTTTAAATAGCGTGGTTCTCTTGGGTTAATTTCGATCTTTTCCCGGATGTGCCGGATGTGTACAGCCACGGTGTTATCGGCGCCGATGGCTTCTTCATTCCAGATCTGCTCGTAGATCTCGTCAATGGAAAATACCTTTCCCTCATTCTTAACCAGAAGCAGAAGGATGTTGTATTCAATGGGGGTCAGTTTAATCAGTTCCCCTTCTACAAAAACCTCCTTATTGTCGTCATTAATGGCCAGACCTCCGCATTTATACACCTGTCCGGCCGGCTGCTGGTTCATATTGCCAAGCTGGGTATAGCGGCGCATCTGTGATTTTACCCTTGCAACCAGTTCCAGCGGATTAAATGGCTTGGTGATATAATCGTCTGCCCCGATGTTTAGTCCCAGGATCTTATCCGTGTCTTCGGATTTGGCGGAAAGGATGATGATGGGGATACTGCTTGTCTCACGGACCTTTAAAGTAGTCCGGATCCCGTCAAGACCCGGCATCATCACATCCAGAATCATTAAATCTATTTCATGTTCTTCCAAAAGCTTTAGGGCATCGTAGCCGTCATAGGCCTTAATCACATGAAACCCTTCTCCTGTTAAATATATATCAATTGCTTCTACGATTTGTTTGTCATCATCACATACTAAAATATTTTGCATACGAAAACCTCCTTTTTCAATATTATACAACGAAGGCTGTAAAAAAGCACATTACATTTTTATGAACCTCGGAATCCCTTTATTTATGCGTGTTTAAAGGCTGCTATCTTTTCATATGACTGCATTTTGACTGTATTATAGTATGACTCCAGTTTATCCACTTTTACATCCGTGTATCCAAAATGAGTGTAAGTGTCCAGGGTGGTTTTTATATCATCGTGTCCTAAGAGATATTGTGCCTGCTTAATATCCACTCCAGCTTTGTAAAGATCGCTTGCGTAGGTATGCCGGAAGATGTGCGCGGTGATATCACTTGGCAACGGTGTTTTTGATACGGCTTGCAGTTTCTGAAGGATTTGATTCCATCGTCCATTAAAGGAGCCTAGGCCGATATAGCCGCCAGTTTTTGACTTGAATAGAATCCCGGATTGCCTAGACGTATACTCAAGTAAGACAGGAAGTAGAAGGCTCGGTATAGGGATATACCGTTTTCCCGCCATTGTCTTTGTGTACTCAAGCCATAATATCATCTCCTTTCGTGAGTTGTGATGCCACAACTTGTTTTTTGGTACAAAAATACGCCCCTTGCCAGGACGTTTCGAAAATGATATAATTCTACTGATGAGGTAGAGAATATCTTTCCGGAATGACCGGTAAGAGAAAATCTATGTAAAACCGTTCAGCATTGCGAGTGCTGGGCGGTTTTTGCTATATTATTTAGTGTGTACTAATTAATTGAGATTTGCGATAGCGTAGTCCGCTTCTTCTTGTGTGAATTTTTCTCCATGCACAGAAGTGAGCTGGTCATGAATGGCTGCAGGTGACATACTCATACTTCCCTGGTAGTCCTTGGCCTTTTCTAATGCATTTGCATTCCAATCAGCTTCAACGTGATCAATAGCATATTGTGCCTCTTCCGGTGTAAACCCTTCTCCGTGTTCTGATATCAATTGATCGTATATTCCCGCTTTCGACATGTGCATTGTATCGCTGTATGATTTTGCTTTATTCAGTGCGTTTACGTTCCAATCCATTTCAACGCTATCAATTGCGTACTGAGCGGCTTCTGGAGAAAATCTTTCACCGTATTCTGATACTAATTGATTATAAATTCCAGCTTTAGACATGTGCATAGCATCGCCGTAAGTCTTAGCTTTTTTAAGTGCGGATTTGTATTCGGTAGGTATGGACGTATTTTCTATGCTTGCTACTGCCGCGGTTGTTTCGGCAATTCCGTTTGTAGTTTTCGTTGTTGTGGTTTCTGTTGCGACTTCCATGGTCTTATTACCAGAACCGCCTCCTGCAGCTGCACCGATTATGCCAATTACAATAACTGCTGCAACAGTAATTAAGCAACCTTTTCCTTTCTGATTTTTTCGGCATTGCGGGCAGACTTTAGCTCCATAAGGAATTTCTGTCTTGCAGTGTTTGCAAATTTTTGTTGTTGGTTTTTCTTTTCCCATACTCTTTTCCCCTTTTCTATAGTTTGATTTATTAAAACGCCATAGGCTATTTTAATTCTTTAATATCTAGACAAAGCTTGTTACATAGCCAATTCTACAGAATTAGCGTCTTTCTTATTAAAGTCATCGTTAGCGATATGTAAGAGAGCGTGCTGGTATGCGAGCATTTGCCGCTCCTGGTTCAGTCTTGAATTTAATACAATAGTAAAGCTACCATCACAATTAGAGATCACTTGTTCTTCAACTCCACTATTCATATCTAAAAAATATACCCCTATCGCTTCAGTAAGCAAAGGATTGTTCATTCACATCAACACCCTTCATCATTATGTTTTTCTTCCTGCTGTTTCAGAGACTGCATAAAGTCTATGTGTGCTTTTAGTCTTTCGGGTGACAAGTCTCTTGCTGCATGGAATAATGACCGCAGATCAGGATTCTCAAAAATTTCCTGGGCTATTTCACGGGTTTCTTCGTTAGCATAGTAATGCTCTTTATTATCTCTATCTACGGTTCCATTCATAAGATAATCTACTGTGACCCCTAAACGGTTAGCTAATTGTTGTATTTTCGTAGCATTAGGCGTGCTTTTTCCAAGTTTGCTGATATATCCCTTGCCAAAGTCAAGTTCTTGTTCAAGCTGGTTCATTGAAATATTATTTTTCTTGCATAATTCTTTGATACGCTCTTTTAAGTCCATTTTGCGCTCCTTTAAAAACCGCAAAAAAAATCCTTGACATCCTGAAATAATCGCATAATAATAGCGATGAAAAATGTCTGGAAATTTTTAGTAATTTTGATTAACAGCCTAATTATAGAATATTTTCAGAAGTAAGTCAATATATTTTGGCGATTTTTTCAGAACTAAAAATGGAGGTGATACTACGAAACAAGAAGAGAATCAAATAATGGTATACGATAATGTTTGTGCTGCTGCTAAAAGATTTAATGTAAAGATGTTTTTATTATAAATGCGATTGAGAGACGGTTATTCCCGTCTCTTTTTTAATACATAAAAACAAACACAAGTGAGGTGGTGAGGCTTGGCATGAGCACTTGTCGGAAGATGGAGGCTTTTCTTTTATCAGAACTGGTGGTATGATGGAAGAAAATGGGAGGAGTAATAACAATGGGAAAAACAGATAAAGAATTAATAGTGGAAATAGTATGCAGCTAAATTGATACTTGGTGTGACTCAATATATTATATTCCAGTAAAGAACAATTACCTGGCTTTATGAGGTAGTGTATAATGCAATAGAAGGCTTAGGTAAGGTAGATTAATGATTAAAATATTTGTGTTAAATATGGAGGGGATTGTATGAAACAAATAAAAAGAATATTTTATATGACAACGATACTATCAACTAGTTTTACCATAACATCATTTGCAAATCGTTATAATCCAGAATCTCAAGTTGGACCATTGACAGAAGAAGATATACAAAATATTAATGCAGATCTGGCAGAACAGAATTATTTAGATAATCAGCCATCTATAGAATATGATGAGAATACGGATTGTTACTATGAAGACACTTATCCAAAAGCAAAGCCGGGAAGCTGGATGAGTAATGATATTGGAAAATGGTATCAGTTGGAAAATGGAAGTTATTATAAAAATGGCTGGGTTAGAATTGACGGAAAACGTTATTTTTTTGATGAAAACGGATATATGAAAATTGGTTGGATTCAAGTAGGAAACAACTGGTACTATACTAATGATACAGGAGTCATGGTAACAGGAGAACGCCGGATAGATGGGGTAACTTATAATTTTAATGCATATGGAATTATGAAAAATTAAAGGATAGATTTGATTATATTGAGAGATAGCTTTAGCTGTCTCTTTTTCTATACCCAAAACGACGAAAGGAGTGAGAGTGAATGGCATTAACGGCCAAACAGAAAGTATTTGCAGATGAGTACCTGATTGATCTTAACGCCACTAGGGCTTACAAGGTAGCATATCAATGTCAAGAAAGATGAAACGGCCAAAGCAGCCGCAAGTAGAATGTTAACTAATGTTAACGTTGCGGCTTATGTCGGAATGCAAATAGCCTGGGAATTGAAATGTGTGTAAGAAATAGCAGCGGAAATCTGGCAGACACAAGCCGGGACTGGTATTTTGAGGAGGCTACTGTACAGAAGGCTATAGAGCTGACCAAGGAGCTGATGGCGAAATATAATATACATGCGGACTGGGTGATCCGTCATCATGATGTAACGGGGAAAATCTGTCCAAATCCTTATGTATTAAACCACACCAAGCATACCTGGTACGGCTTTAAGGCGGCCCTTGCGGCTACACAGGAAAAGAAATCCGGGTGGAAACAGGAGGACGGGGGCTGGCGATATTACAATGGAGATACCAGCCTGCCGATTCGGAATGATTGGTTTCAGTATCAGGGCAAGTGGTACTGGTTTATTGGCACCGGAATAATGATCACAAACACATGGTATAAGTATAAGGGCGGCTGGTATTACCTCAACGCAGATGGTGTTATGCTCAAAGGTACACTGATCGCGGAATCCGGAAAGGTTTACTGTCTGGACGGTGAAGGCAAAATGACCACGGAGCCGGTGACGCTCACTCCGGATCAGGATGGAGCGTTGCAGTATCCGGGATTGGCGGAATAGGGTCCCAAAGGAATTCGTAAGATATTATTAATAGTATACCCTTAAGTTGGAACATATAATTATACTGGCAGGTACTAACTGCTGGCAATCGTGTATAGGATGGTAGGCCTCGATTCTACATAGAGTGGAGGTGTTGCTCATGAAGTATTTTGACTTTAAGGACTTAATGTCTTTTGGCATGTTCTTTCTGGCACTGCTGACATTCGTCTTATTGACGTGTCGCTAAATACAAAAAGCCTTCCCTGTACTTTGGCCGGTTGGGAAGGTTTTTGCTTTTCTAATTAGCCAACCACCCTGTGGCGATTGCCTTTTTTATTATATTATACCTACTGTTAAAATATTACAAGTACAGAATACTTTCATCAACAAATTGCTGCGGGTATCCGAAATTTCGGGCCCGCCCATTCATAGAATTATATCATTTTCTGACTGCATTTTGACTGCAGGACACCCGGTTTTGACTGCATTTAGGTGGTTGTAGCAGGTAATATAAAAAGTCCCAAGAATCTCGATTTTAAGCGGAAAATCCCGGTTTTAAAGCATTTGCTCATTTCCTAATAAAAAAAGCACATTACATTTTTCTAAAGAAACCTGAAATGATGTCTGTTTCTGTCATGTTTCGGATTTTTTCATCATATGCTTTACCAATTCTGGTAAAAGGATGCTGCTATGAAAATATATGTGGTAAAGCGGGGAGACAGCGTGGACACCATTGCCGAATCCCAGGGCATTCCGGTACAAAGCCTCATATTTGATAACCAAATTGGTTATCCATACCGCCTGGCTGTAGGCCAGGCACTTTATATTCGGGATGAAAGCCCTTCGGAAGAAAGGATTCCTCTTTATGTGTTCGGTTATGCATATCCGATCATCAGTCCGGATAATCTGGAAAACACTCTTCCATTTCTGACCGATCTTTATGTTTTTTCTTATGGATTTACCATGGAGGGAGATCTGGTTCCGCCCATAAGTTCGGATGACTGGATGATTGAAAGAGCCTGGCAGCTTGGAGTGCGCCCGATTTTGACCCTTACTCCTCTTGGTCCTGACGGGCATTTTAACAACAATCTGGTCTCTACAGCTGTACATAATATGGAGGTGCAGCAGCGGCTGATCTGGAATCTGGGCCTAACGATGATAGAAAAGGGTTTTGGAGGCCTGGATTTTGATTTTGAATACATCATGGCGGCTGACCGCGAGGCCTATGCGGACCTTGTGAGGCGAACCACACTGATCATGAACCAGTTCGGCTATCAAGTCACGGTTGCTTTAGCCCCCAAGACATCGGCCACACAGGCAGGACTTTTGTATGAGGGGGTTGATTACGCGCTTTTGGGCGAAGCGGCTAACCGGGTTTTTCTGATGACTTATGAGTGGGGTTATACATTCGGTCCCCCAATGGCCGTTGCCCCCATCAACATGGTAAGAAGAGTGGTGGAATACGCAGTGACAGCGATCCCCACGGAGAAAATCAGCCTGGGAATCCCCAATTACGGATATGACTGGCCGCTGCCTTTTGAGAGAGGGGTGACAAGGGCAAGGACCATAAATAACCTAGAAGCGATTCAGATTGCCATTGATCATGGCGTGGAGATCCAGTTTGACGAGGTTGCCATGTCCCCGTATTTCCGCTATTGGCAGTATGGAATCCAGCATGAGGTTTGGTTTGAGGATGTAAGAAGCTATAAGGCCAAGTTTGACTTAATCAAGGAGTTCGACCTGACCGGGGCCGGGTATTGGCAGCTCATGCAGTTTTTCAGGGCAAACTGGCTGTTACTGGAGCAGATGTTTATTATTAAAAAGATTGGAGACTGATTTTACCTGTTTCCGGAAAAAAGTAAGCTGCACTTTTGCTAATGTCGATAATACCCATGAAACCCATTGTTTATACGTGTTTCATGGGTATTACTTTGCTTTCTGGCTGCATTTTGACTGCATCATTATAAGCTTCCAACTTATCAATTGTTATATCTGTATATCCGAAATGGGTGTAAGTATCTAATGCAGCTTAGATATCATCATGCCCTAAAAGGTATTGTGCTCGCTCAATATCTACTCCTGCCTTGTTTAGACCGCTGGCATAAGTGTGTCTGAACGTGTGCGCGGTAATATCATCAGGAAGAGTTATAATGAATTATTGTTCATTGAAAACTTAATGTTGATAGTTAGCAGTCTTGAGAGTAATATGGTATTAAAAGTAATATGGCATTAAAAGTAATATGGTATTAAAAGTGAAAGAAGGAATAAGATGATTACTATATTCAATCGTAAAGAGTTGATTAGTACTTACGACATGAAAAAGCAGGCAGATGTTCGTGATTTATTGAGCCAATTTAAAATTCCTTATTCTATCAATGTGATCAATAGAAAAAGTCCATCGCCATTTGATGCAGGTTCCAGAGCAAGAACAGGGACGTTTGGGGAAAATTTGAAGTTGGAATATCAATATATTATCTTTGTCAGAAAGGTGGATTATGAAAAGGCAGATGCCGTTGTAAGTGGAAAAATTAAATAATGAATTATGAAACTGCCAACAATCAATATTAAGATGGTAGTTTTTTACTGCCCTTTAAGCCTTTGGAAGAAAAGAAACAGTGAGATGAAACGCTTTAAGTGGGAAAATTTGAATTTATTTCTTTTTCAGTATCTTCTGATCACCCGCATAGCCAAACAACAAGCCCAATGATAGGCCAAGGGCAAGATTATCAAATAGTAATCCATATATCAAGCCTAAGCTCATACCAATAGCTAATCCAGAGTGGGATAATTTGTTTTTATATGAAAAGAGGAGTAATGGATTGAGAAAATCATCAAAAGACTGCAAAGTGCAGAAAGGCAGTGTTAATAGCAGGTGATAAGGAAGTCTGTTAAATATGTGCTAAAGAACTGCCCTCGGTATGGGCTAAAAGATGGTTATTGTATCTTGAGATTAGTAGATTCAAACTGATATTGAACGAAGATTGAGCTTCGGTCAAGGAATAAAAATTTATCTAAAAGTGTAACCTTTTTCACTCAAATTCCAACTGCGGACACCAAGGTCTGTGTTAAGTTCATACTTGTTGCGGCAATCGTTACAATAAATATTAACAACATGCTCTTCGAAACCAGGAATATTATCGTGTTCTTCTAAGATTTTGCCTTTTCCGCATGGGCACTCATATTCATAGAGTTCGGTAATGCCTGAGCCAGATCCGTAGCCTTCGTGTCCCTTAACTATCGAATTTGTTAATTTAGTTTTCATATGTTAGCCTCCATTATTACAAGTATGATAACAAAGTATTATAAAATGAAGGTAATAAAAGTATAAATTTTTTAAAAAGTAAATCTGAAATTTTTACGAGTTGACACCTGGTTTTGACTGTTTTTAAGCGGTAGTAGTTGATGAGGTTAAAAGTCTCATTAACCTTGATTTTAAGCGGTAAAGTACGGATTTATGGAGGTTTACAAAAGCTTGCAAACAAAATCCGTTGCATTTCTTTCATTCTTCTGTTATATTGATATGTTAAACGGTTAATGGAGAGGATTTCAGGATGTTTTTATATCAGATTACAGATAACCATGTACGGATTTTGGGGTGCCGGGGATATGACGGTTCCATACGGATTCCTGAGAAAATCGGGGATCTGCCGGTGACGGAGCTGGCTGCCTATGCATTCTCTGATGGCTGGGGGAAAAAAGAGATGCTTTCATTGGCAGGAAAAGAGATACTTCTGTGCGATGAAGAGGGCAGCCCAATTGAAATAGAAGAAAAGGATATTCCACCGGAGATAAGCTGTGAAGGGCTGAAAGATATATATTTGCCGGGTACGATTAAGAAGATAGGAAATTATGCATTCTATAACTGTTATGAGTTAAGAAAGGTGGAATGCTTCAGCTCCATCTCTGATGTGGGCTCAGGACTTTTTACTGGCTGCATGGGGATCCGGTTTTTGGATATTCATTTGATCGACGGAGAACGCTCCTGCATGAAGGAACTGCTGGCAGAATTGCGGCAGGAGCTTTATGTAAACTATTATAGCATTAAAGGAAATGCAAGACTGGTATTTCCAGAAATGTTTGAGGAGTCTGTGGAACATACGCCAGCCAGAATCATCCTCAGGGAAATGCATGGCTGCGGGCATATGTACCGTTACTGCTTTGACAAGACGGAGTTTCAGTTTCATAAATACGACGCGCTGTTTCCTCACATCCTGGTGCAGGAACCGGAGCGGGTGACCGCAGCCCTGGTTCTGGGGAGACTTTATACTCCTTTGGAACTGCTTGAAAAGGACAGGAAGGTATACGAGGCTTACTTAATGGAGCATTTTATGGGAGCGTCGAGACTGGCGATTGAGGAAAAGGACCCGGCCCTTTTTCTCTGGCTTGCCGTGCAGTACGGCCATAATCAGGAGGATTTTGACGGAATGGTGGATATGGCGGGAAGTGCAGACAAGCCCGAGCTTTTAAGTGTCCTTATGAATTTCCGCCGCCAGCGCTTTACTGCAGGGAAACGGAAATTCTCCCTGACATAATTAAAACAGAAAGAGGGTGGAAACATGATTGATCCGGTGAGGCAAAGGCAGCTTGATGAGCTGGCAGAGGTGGAGCTGGGCCATGAGATCCTTACCAATGCCCGCAACGAGCTTTATTTAAGCTTCCGGTATCTGGATGTGGCCTTAAGCAGCTTTGGGTATGAGGCTGACTGGACCGGACAGGGCGTTGGGACAGATGGGTTCGTGATCTATTATCAGCCGGAGCATTTGTTTTCCATATATAAGAGAAGCCGGGCCCTGGTGAACAGGGCCTATCTGCATATGCTTTTCCACTGCCTTTTCTGCCATTTGAATGGAAAAGGGGAACGGGAAAAGGAATACTGGGACCTGGCCTGTGATATCACCATTGAATCCATATTGGATGGATTTTATGTAAAACCCGTTTACCGGCATCAGACTCCTTACCGCAGGGAGGTATATGGCAGGCTGGCAGAAAAGAGAAAGGTATTTACGGCTGAAGGTATTTATAAAGAGCTTCAGGATATGAATCTGACCGCGGAGCAATATGGACGAATGGCGGCAGAATTTTATGTGGACAACCATGAACGCTGGGAAGATGAGGCTCCTCCGGGGTTTCAGATGGAGCGGCAGAATAAATGGCAGAACATCCGGGAAACGATGCAGACGGAAATGGAGTCCTTTGGAGAGAAGAATGAGGATTCGTCAAGAAACCTTCTGGAACAGGTGAGGATAGAAAACCGGGAAAAATATGATTACAAGCAGTTTTTAAGAAAGTTTACGGTGTTAAGGGAGGAGGCCGAGATCGACCCGGATTCCTTTGATCCCGTATTTTATACTTACGGCATGTCTCTTTATCGGAATATGCCCCTTATTGAACCCCTGGAAACAAAGGAAGTTTATAAAATTGAGGACTTCGTGATCGTGATCGATACATCCATGTCCGTATCCGGGGATCTGGTGCGGCATTTTCTTCAGGAAACCTATGGCGTCCTTGGGGAATCGGAAAGCTATTTTCGAAAGATCAATATCCATATCATCCAGTGTGACGAGGAAATCCGCTCTGATGTGACCATCACAAGCAGGGAAGAGATGGAAGATTATATGGAGCATTTCTCATTATCCGGATTTGGCGGAACGGATTTCCGGCCGGCTTTCGAATATGTGAACGGTCTTTTAAGCAAAGGGGCTTTTAGGAAGCTCCGGGGTCTTTTGTATTTTACAGACGGAAAAGGAATATATCCGGTGAAAATGCCGCCCTATGATACGGCCTTTGTCTTTATGAAGGACCAGTATGAGGACATTTCGGTACCGGGCTGGGCTATGAAGGTGATCCTGACTGAAGAGGATCTGGAAGTTACATGACAGGAGATTTTAACATGAATATTAAACGAGCGAAAGAAGAAATTAAGAATACCATAGAAGCCTATCTGCTAAAGGATGCATACGGCGCTTATGAGATACCCGCGGTCCAGCAAAGACCGGTGTTACTCATGGGACCTCCGGGCGTGGGAAAGACCCAGATCATGGGACAGGTAGCCAGAGAGTGCGGGATCGGACTGGTGGCTTATACCATCACCCACCATACCCGCCAGAGTGCAGTGGGACTTCCCTTTATAAACGAAAAGGTATATGGAGGAAATGCCTACCGTGTAACAGAATATACCATGAGCGAGATCGTGGCCTCCATTTACGATAAGATCGAGAGCACCGGCCTTAAGGAAGGGATCCTTTTTATTGATGAGATCAACTGCGTGTCCGAAACCCTTGCGCCGACCATGCTCCAGTTTCTCCAGTATAAAACCTTCGGAAACCACAGGATTCCCGAAGGCTGGGTCATCGTGACGGCTGGAAATCCACCGGAATATAACAAGTCGGTCCGGGATTTTGATGTGGTGACCTTAGACCGTATTAAGCTTATCTATGTGGAGCCTGATTTTGAGGTATGGAAGGCCTATGCTTATGAGCAGGCCCTGCATCTGGCGGTCATTTCCTATCTGAATACCAGAACCGAATACTTCTGCCGGATCGAAACGACTGTTGATGGAAAATTTTTCGCCACTCCCAGGGGGTGGGAAGACTTATCAAAATTTATTGAAATTTATGAGCGTTTGGGCAAAAAGGTAGACCGGGATGTGGTGGGTGAGTATATCCAGTTTCCTAAGATTGCCAAGGATTTCACCAACTACCTGGAGCTATACTATAAGTACAGGGATGACTACCAGATTGATGAGATCTTGTCCGGTATCATTAGGGAGAGTCTGTGCAACAGGTTGAAACGGGCGCCTTTTGATGAAAAGCTGAATGTTATTGGCCTTCTGTTGTCCAGATTGGGTCAGAGCTTCCGCTCTGTGTCCGATCAGGGAGACAGAACCGGCCTCTTAATGGAAGAATTGAAAAAAATAAGCCCGGAAGCAGGCGGCGATCCGGATACTTCCATGGCAGATCAACTTGCCGCTTTAAGGGACCAGTGGAATGGAGATTGGGACAGAAGTAGGAAGGCCGGACTTTTAAACAGAAGAGAAGATTATTTGCGTCGGGATGTGGAGGCCCTTCTTCTTAAGTATGAAGAAACCCTCCGAATGGAAGAGACTGGAGAGAATGAGGCAGCCTGGAGCCGGTTACGGGAGATGTTTGAGGAAGAAAACACCAGGTATGAGACGCTTTTGGCAGAGGGAGGAAAGGCCCTTGAGCATGTCTTTGATTTCATGGAAGCCGCTTTTGGAGACAGCCAGGAAATGGTGGTATTTATAACGGAATTAAATACCGGATATTACAGCATTAAATTTTTGAAAGAATACGATTGTGAACGGTATTATCAATATAATGAGCGGCTTTTATTCAAGGACCGGGAGAATGAAATAAAGGCCAGGATCGATAGTTTGGGAAATTAATGTATAAAAACCAGAAAGCTTCTCCATAATAAAGAAAGTAAAGGAGGTAGTACCATGGGAAATAAAGCATTAAGTTACACAGCTCTTACCATAGCCATTATCGGCGCGGTAAACTGGGGGCTGGTAGGTTTCTTTAACTTCAACCTGGTGTCGTTTATTTTCGGCAGCATGACATGGATTACAAGAATCGTGTATGCTCTGGTAGGAATTTGCGGGTTGTACCTGCTTACCTTTTTTGGCCGTTCAGAAGCAGGCGCAGAGGATAGCAGATGATTTAAACAAAGGCATTGCAGCATGAGTGAATCAATTCCGTGCTGCAATGCCTTCGCTCATTTTAGGGACCAGTATATGGGCTATATATGAGTTGTAAGCCATTTGGAATTGTGATACAATATTATCATGGAACATCATGTTGCGGGGTGCATTAGCCTCTATTCTTAAAGGATGAGGGTGATGCTAAAAAAGTTAAAATTATTGACCTTTGGTCTCCTTCTTTTGTTATTGCTTACATTCTTTTTTTGATTTAGTAAGCAGCTGTACATAGAAACCATCCTGATGCTATGCAGTTGATAGGGTGGTTTTTCTGCACATATAACAGTCAGCCGCCTTGCGGGCAGTTGTTCCTTTTCTAACTGTAATGTATCATGGCATACAGATAAAACCAATCATTGCGTTACGTGGCGGCGTTGCCACCCTGCTTTCAGATTATAGTGTGAACAGGTATAACCAATATTTAACTACAGGAGGATAATATGTTCTTTATATGCGGTATGAGCCAGGGGAAGAAAGTACTCGATTACACCAAGACATTGATCTGCGGTCTGTGCGGAGGCTACGGCAGATACCAGGTATTTATGACTTACAGCTATTTCAGTATATTTTTCATTCCCATCATAAAATGGGACAGACGTTATTACGTCCAAATGTCCTGTTGCAATACCATTTACGAACTGGACCCGGAAAAGGGGAAACAACTTAAACATGGGGAAACCGTGGACATTAATGAGCAGGATCTAACCCTGGTACAGTCCGGGCACAGGACCTCAGACTGGAACCGGAAGCAATGTTCCCACTGCGGCTATGAAACCACAGAGGATTTTGAGTACTGCCCTAAATGCGGACAGAGGTTTTAAAAAGGAGGAAAGGGAGGTGGAACCAAAAAGATTTCTGAACTGCTGGCTGAAGCACTAGGATCCAAGGCAGAAGAGGTGGATGTGACGAGGCTCCGTCCCAAACCGACGAAGATACATGCATTTCCTGCATGCGCTGCATCACCGTCTGTCCGGTAGGAGCCTGAAGTTCAGATCAGTTAAAAGTTTCCATGCTCTCTGAAGCTCTAGCTAAAGAGTTTAAAGAGAGGAAAGAGAGTGGGCTGTTCCTGTTTCAGCTTAAATGATGATATCATCAAGGGCTCTTTTTGGAACATAATGTACCTGATTTTCATCCCGGTAATAACGGATATCTCCGTCTTCTTTCACCGGGACAATGACAGCCTTTTCTTTGGGTTTCCCAAGGGCAAGGACTAAGTCTATGGAGTACCGGGAAGAATCAATGGAAAGAGCTTCTGCCAGATCGCTTCTTTGCACACTCCCCAATATACATCCGCCATACCCCTTTTCAACTGCTCCCAGCATGATGGTCTGAGCTGTAATCCCATCATCATACAGCTTATTTTTCCCAAGGGATAAGTCGCACAGAATGATGATGTAGGCAGATGGGCGTTCCCCCTTTTCAGGGCCGTCCCAGTCCGGCAGAGCTCCGGCCCAGCTCAGGGTATGGAACACCTTGGTATTTTCTTCCGGAGTGTTGCACAGCCGGAACTTAAGCGCCTGGGAATTGGCTGTTGAGGCGGTGAGCCTTGCTAAATCCACCAGCTCCCTTAAGTCATTCGTGGAAACCGCTTCATCCTCATAAAACCGGCGGCAGGTACGGCATTTTGAAACCAGTTCTTTTAACATATTAATTCCTCCTGTTTTGTCTGTATTTTATCCGTTTTCTTATTATAAAAGTATAGCAGGTATTAGTCCTGCCTGCAATGGACAAGGGGAAGGAAGGGGGAGATTATGATGAAAACCAAAGTGGAACTGATTACTTACTGCTTAAGCTATCCTGATGTTTACGAAGATTATCCCTTTCGTGACCACCAGTGGGCAGTTATCCGGCACAGCAAAAACAAAAAGGTGTTTGCCTGGATCTATGAACGGGATGGGCTTGCCTGTATTAATTTAAAATGTGATCCGGAGTGGGTGGAATTTTGGAGAAATGCATTTTCCGGCGTGCTTCCAGGATACCATTTAAATAAAAAATATTGGAACACAGTCCTTCTTGACGGATCCGTACCGGAGGAAGACATCAGGCGGATGATAGGAGAAAGCTTTGATCTGACCACCTGAGTTTCCAATTTTGCCGGGAAACGGTTAGTAAAATTAAACAAAGTATTTATTGATTTAAGGATAATTATTGTGATTTTTTCAGAGTGGACAAAATTGAAACCAGTGAAATAATAAAAATACAAGAGTACAATTTCATAATTTATCATGAGACCATCCGGCGGCAGTTGTGATTAATTTTTAGATTTTGCCTGTTTTTGCCTGGGGGAAAAAGCGTTTTGGAATCATTGACTTTATTTTCCTAAGGTGTTAAACTTGGACTCAGTTTCAGGGTCATATGACAACATGAAACCGCGACAGAACATGAAACAATAATACCTATGTAGTCGCAAGGAGGAGAATAATTATGAAATTAACAGCAAAAAAACTGGTACTTACAGGCGTAGCCGTATTAACAATGGCATCTATCTCTGCATGTGGAAGCACTAAGTCTGCTGAGACAACAGCAGCAACAGAGGCTACTGTTACAACAGAGGCTACAACAGAAGAAGTTACAACAGATAACGAGTCTAAAGAAGTTGTAGAAGAGTCCGATACAGAAGAAGTTACTTTAGAAGAGTCTTCTGAAGAAGAGAGCAACGAAGATGCAGCAGCAGATGAAGTAGAAACAGAATCTGCAAAGGCAGAAGTAGAATCTACAAAAGCTGCAAACTAATAGGCAGGATTACCGGTTAGGTCAGAAATGCCAAATTTACGGAGCGGGGACAATTGTCCCCGCTTTTTTTGCGTTCACCTGCTATGCAGAGTGATAGCTGTTGTGATATAATTTTCCCAATAGCCATAAAAAAGGAGGCCTTTTCCAATGAAAATCACCTATATCCATCATAGCGCATTTCTGGCGGAGCTTGAGACAGTAACCCTGCTGTTTGATTACACAGAGGGTACTCTGCCAAAGATTAATGATAAGAAACCTCTGCTGGTATTTGTAAGCCACCGTCACGGGGATCATTATTCTGAAAAAATCCTGGAGCTTATAAAGGAGCATGAGAAAACCAGGTATATCCTATCGGATGATATCCCAAAAGGACGGCTGCCCAAAGAGCTTCTCGATGAGGTGGTCTTTATGAAGCCAGGGGAAAGGAACGGTTTTTCCATTTCAGAAGGGAATCTCACAGGCCCCGTCCCGGAGGAACAAAAGGCGGATGCAGAGGTTCTCACTCTCCGCTCCACCGATGAAGGTGTTGCATTCCTTGTAAAAGCGGAAGGAAAGGTCATTTACCATGCCGGAGATTTAAACAACTGGAGATGGGAAGGGGAACCGGAAAGCTGGAATGACCAAATGGCAAAGCAGTATTCCGAAGAAGTGGACAAGCTGTCAGGCATGCACATAGATGCTGCTTTTCTTCCGCTGGATCCCAGGCAGGAGAAGGCCTTTTCTCTGGGCTTTGACGAATTTATGGGAAAAACCCGGGTAAGCCATGCATTTCCCATGCACTTCTGGGGGGATTTTTCTGTGATCGGCAGGTTAAAGGACATGGATATTTCAACCCCTTACCGGGACCGGATTATGGTGATCCGCGAAGACGGGGAATGCTTTGAAATAGGGTAGGAGACAGGCTTTTATGGAAAACGAAAAGGAACAGCCAGGAGAGCTGGCCCCTGAGGAGCAGAGAGAGGTATTAGAGGCCGCCATGCAGGCAGGCCATATTCTATTGGAAAATGGGGCGGAGATCTTCCGGGTGGAGGAGACCATGGAACGCATCTGCTGCCACTATGGAATCCGGTCCGGGAATTTCTTTGTTCTCAGCAATGGGATTTTTATGACCTCAGGAAGTGAGATAGAAGAAATATTTGCAAAGGTCCAGCATATTCCTGTGAGCGGGACCCATTTGGACCGGGTAGCGGCAGTAAACCAGCTTTCCAGGGAAATTGAGATAGGTATCTTAAGCCCTGGTGATGTGAAACACCGGCTGGATCAGATCCGTGCTATGCAGGGAAAACCAAAAACCATGCAGATCCTCGCTTCCGGCCTTGGAAGCGCCTGTTTTTGCTTTCTGTTTGGAGGAACCTTAAGAGACAGCATATCGGCCTTTGGCGCCGGGATTCTCCTATATGTATATGTGATCTTTCTAAGCGCTCCCCATCTCTCCAGGATCGTAGGAAACATCGGAGGAGGAGCCCTGGTCACTTTTTTGTGTACGGTTCTTTATTTGCTTCATTTTGGGGAGAATTTGAATTTCATGATCATCGGTTCTATCATGCCTTTGATTCCGGGGGTTGCCTTTACCAATGCCATCCGGGATATTGCTGACGGGGATTATATCTCCGGCTCTGTCCGGATGCTTGATGCACTGCTGGTATTTTTCAGTATCGCCATGGGTGTTGGACTGGTCTTCAGCCTGTTCCACCGGCTGACGGGAGGTGTGCTTCTATGAGCGTGGTTATGCAAGCAGCCGCGGCGGTAGTGGGAACGGTTGCCTTTTCACTTTTGTTTGGGGTTCCCGCCAGGTTTTATCCTTATTGCGGGTTGATTGGCGGAGCTGGCTGGCTGGTCTATGGGGGACTTATGAATGGCCTGACGGCTCCAACCGCCGCTTTGGCGGCCACCATTGTGGTGATTTTTCTTTCCAGGACTTTTGCCGTAAGGTTACGTTGCCCTGTCACTATATTTTTAATATCCGGTATATTTCCCCTGGTACCTGGGGCGGGAATATACTGGACGGCTTATTATATTGTGACCGATGAACTTGCACTGGCGGTCCGGACCGGTTTTCTTGCGTGTAAGGTAGCGGTTGCCATTGTACTTGGAATTGTATTTGTTTTTGAGCTGCCCCAGAAATTTTTTAAATTTGCTGCAAAGAAACAGGAGGAAGCGGACGATAGATAAGAGAGAAAGGTAGGAATAGAAGATGATATGGATTAAAAATGCTCATGTAGTGGACCCTGGGAACCAGGTAGAAGGAAATATGGATATCTGCATTGCAGATGGGAAGATTGCCGGTATGGGAGAACGGCTTAAGCTGGATGCCCTTCCCGTTTCAAAGGAGGATGTAGTAATCGACGCTTCCGGTTTTATCGTTGCCCCGGGGTTTGTTGATGTCCATGTCCATTTCAGGGATCCTGGTCTTACTTATAAGGAGGATATCCAGACCGGAGCCAGAGCGGCGGCAAAAGGTGGATTTACCGCAGTAGTCTGTATGGCAAATACGAAGCCTCCCGTGGACAACGTGGAAACCCTTCAATATGTGATGCGGGAAGGGAAAAAGACAGGCATTCATGTGCTGCAGGCAGCAGCCGTATCCAGGGGTCTTCGTGGAAGAGAACTGACGGATATGGAGGAATTAAAGGCCAATGGAGCGGTGGGATTTACCGATGACGGGATTCCTCTCCTTGACGAGAAGCTGGTAAAGGAGGCCATGGAGCGGGCGGCAAAGCTGAATGTTCCATTGAGCTTTCATGAGGAGGACCCTGCTTTTATCATAAACAATGGGATCAACCATGGGAAAGTATCCGATCAGCTTGGAATCTTTGGTTCCCCGGCATTGGCGGAGGACTGCCTTGTTGCCAGGGACTGCATGATTGCCCTCCATACCGGTGCGGCGGTGGATATCCAGCATATCAGCTCCGCCGCCTCAGTTAAGATGGTGAAGCTTGCAAAGGAGCTGGGTGCCCATGTGCATGCGGAGGTAACCCCCCATCATTTCACCCTGACAGAGGAAGCGGTATTAAAGCATGGAACCATGGCGAAAATGAATCCACCCCTTCGTACGGAAGAGGACCGCAAGGCCATTATCCAGGGATTAAAGGACGGAAGCATTGATATCATTGCAACGGACCACGCTCCTCACAGTACCGAGGAAAAGTCAAAGCAGCTGACCGAGGCTCCAAGCGGGATCATCGGACTTGAAACCGCACTGGGACTGGGAGTGACAAATTTAGTCCGGCCCGGACATTTAACTATGATGAAGCTGATGGAAAAGATGAGCTTAAATCCTTCGAAGCTGTACCGGCTGGATTTTGGATGCATAAAGGATGGAAGCGATGCGGATCTGGTGATTTTTGACCCCAATGAGGAATGGACAGTAGGAGAATATGCTTCTAAGTCTTCCAATTCTCCATTTACAGGAGAAAAATTATTCGGAAAGGTGAAATATACCATCTGCGGAGGCAGGATCGTTTTCCAGGATGAAAAAGACTGATTTTTACCTATCAATAAGACCTTTTGTGAAAGGAGCTAAGAGGGGGCGAAAACATGGAGATAAAGGTACAGGATCCGTCGTCTGCCGCAGCTCCCAAAAGCGAGCCTGCGGCCGCGGACATTCAGCGTGCTGTGGTGGAAGCGGACATAAAGGGAAGGATCGAGGCCGGCGAACGGTTCATGGAAGAGCTGAGCCGAAGCGTCGAGGAGAACCGTGAGAAAAGGAGCGAGGAAGGCGGTGAGGACAGGAGGGAAACCAGACCGGCCCGGGATACTGCCGCCCTGTCAGATGAAAGCGCCTATTATAAGCTAAGCCCTGACGAGCTTTCTGATCTTGATAAAATGTGGGGAAAAGAAGAAGCCGAACTGGCATGGGAGGACATCCTGGCGTGGGGTCCGTCTGTCATAAAGCCTTTCCCTGAGGAACTGGAAGGACTTGCAGCGATTTATAAGGAGCTGCTGCAGGCAATCCTTGAGAATACCACAGCAAGAGTGCAGGAGGATCAGCTTGCCTTGCTGGAAGCCGCTTTATCGGATATTCTAATAAAAGTGCTGGTGGGGCGCATGGGGGAACTGGAATCCCTCTTTGGAAGTTTTGGATCCAAAAGCTCCATGGCTGCCTTAAAGGCTGCCCTTTACCGCAGCATTACAGGATATACTTTAAGCAGTGCGGAGCTGGAAAGGGTTTTTAAGGATCAGACGGAAAATGCCAGAGATACGGTTAAATTAAACCAGGGCAGCATTAGAACTCTTGTAAATGAATCTGGAAATGAAGCAGAACAGGGAATGATCTATCAGCCAGCCGGAGAGGGACGGATAAAGAATGATCCCCGGTTTACCTGGCGGATGCGAAGAGAGATCCCCCTGTCTGTTCTGGAAGGAAACGGATACCCAGGGAGTAAGACGGCCCATGGCGTCCAGGCCTCCATTTCCTCCATGGGAAAGAATACGGTTTATTCTCCTGCTGATCTTGAATCGGCCGAGGATTTTGCCGGGTATATGAACCACAGGGGCAATTTATTAAGGGCCTCCGGGCTCTCCGGAGGAAGTGAGGAGCTTTACGGGTTTCTGGCCGCATTAATGGCAATTAAATCCCAAACCTTTGGAGCTTATTCCGGGATCAATAAAGGACTGACTTCTGACCTTAGGGAGGCGGTTGACCGGATGATCGATTTCTACATACAGGAGGCCTTTAAGCAGTCTGAGGGCGCCATGAAAAGGTATGGGGGCAGAAATACCCCCTTCCAGCCCAGGGCTGCTTACAAGATTTATTATTATATGATGAACCTCTATCAGACCACCAGGGATCTGCGGGAGACTGTAAACAAGGGGATAAGACATGCCTATCAGCAGTTCTTAAAGAAAAAAGAATACCTGGAAGACAGGGAAGATTCCGGATCTTTTTTTACAAAGGAGAAAAAGGATTCAAGGGAGGACTGGAAAGAGGGAAAACGGATTGTAGAACGGGATTGGAAAGAATTTTTGTCTTTTATGGGAAGAGAGGATTTAGGCGGGATTCCCTTAGGAATCATGGAGCTTAGCCCTTGGGGAATGCTTGCGGAACCGGAGCAGTCTCCCAGAGGAAGGGAAAGTACGGCAAGCCCTGTTTTCCTGGCGGGAGCTGTTGCCGCAATTATCCTCCTGGTTTTATTTTTGTTCTTTCTTTAATTTTGATTTTTTTAACTGCAAATTTCTTCTTTACAGAAATACTTTAGTATGCTACCATGGTAACACATGAAATAAGAGGAGGATGCAATTATGAAAAAAGAAATTATAATAGCAGCAGTGTTAGGAGCAGCAGTCCTGCTTGGCGGCTGTTCCGGGCAAAAGAGCGGAGTTACGGCTTCTGCGGCTTCCGATACCGCTGCATCAACAGCAAAAGAGACCGGAAAGGAAACAGAATCGGCTGCCAATGCATTAATCGTAGGATTTGACCAGGATTTTCCGCCCATGGGCTTTGTTGGAGATAACGGAGAATATACCGGCTTTGATTTAGAGCTGGCGCAGGAGGTGGCAAACCGCCTTGGCAGGAAATTTGTTCCCCAGCCCATTGCATGGGATGCCAAGGACATGGAGCTGGAATCCGGAAATATTGACTGCATCTGGAATGGCTTTACCATTACAGGTCGTGAGGAAGGCTATACCTGGACAAAACCCTATATGGAAAACAGCCAGGTGTTTGTGGTAGGAAAGGATTCCGGCATCAAGACGTTGGCAGATCTATCAGGAAAGATCGTTGAGGTTCAGGCGGATTCCTCCGCAGAAAAGGCGCTGCAGGCGGATGAGAAGCTCTCCGGGACCTTTGGAACCCTTCAGACAACGCCGGATTACAACACCGCGTTTATGGACCTGGAGATGGGAGCGGTGGATGCCATTGCAATGGATGTGATAGTGGCTGGGTATCAGATCGAGCAGAGGAAAGCGGATTTTATTATATTGGATGAAGCCCTTGCTGCTGAAGAATATGGTGTAGGCTTTAAGAAAGGCAATGACACTTTAAGGGATCAGGTTCAGGAACAGTTAGACGCTATGGCGGCTGACGGGACCCTTAAAAAGATCTCGGAGAAATGGTTCGGTAAGGATGTAACCACGGTTAATAAATAAAGGTAAAATGGGTTCCGGTCCCGCATTCATGGGCCGGACCTCATTTTTGAAAACATGGAGGAGAAATCATGGCTTTAACGAAGATATTTTCACAATTGGCAGGGGGAATGTGGGTCAGCATCCAGATATTTGTGGTGACGCTGGTCTTTTCTCTGCCCCTGGGACTGTTGGTATCCTTTGGAAGGATGTCGAAAAACACTGTCATACAGGCCATTGTTAAATTCTATATTTCAGTCATGAGGGGAACTCCATTGATGCTGCAGCTTATGGTGGTGTATTTCGGCCCCTACTATTTATTTGGCATGAAGGTGGGGAATGGGTACCGCCTCTGGGCCGCATTCATCGGCTTTGTCATCAACTATGCAGCGTATTTTGCGGAAATATACCGGAGCGGGATCCAGTCCATGCCGGTGGGACAGTATGAGGCTGCAAAGCTTCTAGGCTATACGAAAACCCAGACCTTTTTCCGCATCATATTTCCCCAGGTGGTGAAGCGGATTCTACCATCTGTGACCAATGAGGTCATTACCCTGGTTAAAGACACCTCCCTGGCTTTTACCATCAGCGTTTTAGAGATGTTCGCAGTTGCCAAGGCCCTGGCCTCTTCCCAGACCAGCCTTATTCCCTTTGTAGCGGCAGGCTTGTTCTATTATATTTTTAACCTTATTGTTGCAGTAGGGATGGAATACATAGAAAAGCGGATGAACTATTATCAATAGGAGGAAGAAAAGATGTATTTACTGGAAATGAACCATGTGAAAAAAGCGTTTGATGGCCAGGGCGTACTTCGGGATATTTCCCTGTCGGTAGAGGAAGGCGAGATCGTATCCATCATCGGTCCATCCGGTTCGGGAAAATCCACCCTGCTCCGGTGCGCTACTATGCTGGAACAGATGGATGGGGGAGAACTTAACTATCTGGGAGAAAAGGCCGCATGGAATGGGCCCGATGGAATGGCTGTTTATGCCAAAGGGGAAAAACGAAAGGAAATACAGAAGAATTACGGCCTGGTGTTCCAGAACTTTCATTTATTTCCCCATATGACGGTTATAAAAAATATTACCGATGCACCGATCCACGTGCAGAAACGGGATAAGGAAGAGGTTTTTTCCGAGGCAAAGGAGCTTCTTAAGAAGATGGGGCTGGAGGATAAGGCAGAAGCATATCCCTGCCAGCTTTCCGGAGGACAGTGCCAGCGGGTGGCCATAGCAAGGGCTCTTGCCTTAAATCCCAGAATCCTGTTTTTTGATGAACCGACTTCTGCCCTGGATCCGGAGCTTACGGGAGAGGTACTAAAGGTCATTAAATCCCTTGCCGACATGCACATTACCATGGTCATTGTGACCCATGAAATGGCTTTTGCCAGGGATATTTCTGACAGGATCATCTTTATGGCTGACGGAGTGATCGTAGAGGAGGGAACGCCGGAAGAAGTATTTTCCTCCAGCAATGTGCGGACCCAGAGCTTTCTTGGTAGGTATGGGGAAGGTTGATCGAAAAGATACTCTCTACAAATTCTATAGAAATTTGATATATAAAAATATAAAGATTTTTACCAAACCCTTGGAAAACTTTGCTTATGCATGTTTCAAGGGTCTGTTTTTTGCTGTTTGTTAATAACCTACAGCAGAAGCGCCATTTATTACTGTGTTTTATTGCGGCTTGTACGTCTTCGCATCTTACGGCATCTTTCGGCTCCACAATTATCCGCTGCATATGTTGATCTTCTGTTGAAAATAGTTCGTATTCTAATTGCGTAATTAAACCGCTTAAAGAGAATGCATGCAACACAAATCGGTCCGCCTTGGTAGAATATTTGAAAGAGTTACAGAAAGAGTCCCCATAAAAGGGAGGAGCCGGCAAGATCGGGGAATCCTGCCGGCTGTATGAAAAAAAGTTTTATTTAAAAGGGTTATTGGCCTCTTTACATTTATTAATATACCTGGGAATTGTGACGGGAATATGATAGATCTGTGAAGAGTTTGTGAAAGAAAGTGGTAAATTGAAAACTTAATATTGAATAGTTGGTAAGCTTGATGGTACTCTAATAGTGAAGATTATTTATATAATATGCAATTGTTTTTATGAAAAGCAAAGGAGAACTTCAAAATGGAGAAACCGCGAGTTTTTACAATGCCTTTTTCAAGTATTTATCCGCTCTATATACAAAAAGCAGAGAAAAAAGGAAGAACAAAGGAAGAAGTAAATGAAATCATTTTTTGGCTTACCGGTTATGATGAACATTCATTACAACAACAAATAACGAATGAAGTGAATCTGGAGACGTTCTTTAAACAAGCACCTCATATTAATCCGAATTCTTCACTCATCAAAGGAGTAATATGTGGATATCGGGTAGAAGAAATAGAAGATGAATTAATGCAACAAATCCGCTATTTAGATAAACTAATTGATGAGTTAGCTAAAGGTAAAACAATGCAGAAAATACTAAGAGAATAAATGCTGCTTGATCTTTTACCTAAATACTGGACTTCTTATGAAAATGCCGGGAAGAGATGGATAAAACAGAAAACCAGCAGGCTGATTGAGACCTGCTGGACATTAAGTAATATTTATAATATTTGGACATGGAGAGCCTCAGCTTCACGCGGGATCTCAGTTTGAAAATTGGCATAAGCTACGATTACGTCTACTAATAAACCAGGGTGAAGTGAATGAAGAGGAACCGGGTTGCTATCTTTATCGCGAATAGTAGTTAAATTGCTGATATTAAATTTTATTTGATTATCTGTATTATTAGGGTCGCCAATATAGAGAAGAGAGTTATCGATATCTACCCTTGCAATTCGATCTATAATAAAGTTCAGTGGCGGTTGGTTGTATTTTCTTGCAACGATTAAATATGCTTCAGACTGCGGCGGAATGAGCGTTTCATCAATTTGTGAAAATAAGGAATCTACCACCATGCCTTTTTCGATGTCGGATAAGAACATGTGATTGCCGAATGAATTTAGAATGACTGTGTTAATGTCTACATTAAGTCTTAAGGATTCGGATATGGTTTCATTTGGATCAGGATTGGCGTAGATAATGTACAGATATCCGGTAGTACTATTACTGAGAAAAACTTCATCAACCACTGCATTGTGAACCTGCAATATTCGTCCAATTTGCATGATTGTACCTAAATTACTTATGGGCATTTGTGGCCTCTAAAGGATTTTGTTTATTTTTTATAATATATGTACAAATTTAAGATACATGTCATTTTTGACAGACAGATGTATAAATTGCGCTTATGTATAAGGAACACCGTTTATTGAAAGGGTCTGTTGCTGGGTATAACAGCTAGAAAGCCGATTTTTTATAAAAATATTTATCGAAATTTGTTGGTCGATATATGCTAAGCGCCTGTCGAAATTTGGTCGATGGGTGTTTTCTTTTACTTTATGACTTTTCACATGGTATAAAAGCAAAACAGCTTCATTCCTCGCTCAGGGAACCCGGGGCTTTTATGAGGATAATATAGGTGGGTCTCTGGTGTGTTATGAGCCCGCCATAATTATTATTGTATGGGAACATTATTAAATTCTTCAGCGGCAAGTTGAGCAGCTGCAACTATTGTCAGTAATAATAGCGCTGAGCGTGGCATTACTGATATATGATACTAGAGCAGTAGTTACTATAACAGTAACTATGACAAGATAAGTGCAGCATTCATTCATACAGAAATCGTGATCGCATACAGTAAAATAAATGGTATCAGTTTCCGTTGTAGCAACAGCTCTGTATAATCATATATTCCACTGACTGGAGTAGGTGCGGCCTGATCTGGACACTGTTTAAAGATTTGAAAGCGAAAGCCATCTATTACGGCTGTGCCTATATTGGCAGTAAATGAAAGCTGGACGCAGGGATGTTCGAATTCAGATGTGTCAATACTTAATGTGGTAATTGTTTCGGTTGTGCCCACTGCGGATAAATTGGGAAATGCAACAAATCCGGGGCATCCGCATCTTAGTACGGTTCTGGTTGGCTTTTCATGTGTTATCTCGCAAGAACATTCATCAAAGCAGTATTCACAATCACAATCACATTAAACGAAGATTTTACATGATTGAAAATTAGCAATTATCTATACCTCTTTACAAAAAAGAATGCCAAGTAAATTTACTTGGCATAAGATTAAGAATTAATTTAAATTACTGATAAACCAATAATTTGAAACATATAAATCGTCTCTTGCAACTAATGTAATTGTAACATAGCTGTCATCATAAAAGTTTGGAAGAGTATTAATAGCGGCTGAGTCAACGGGAGTGTCAAATTTAATAGTTCTGGAAAACGTTTCATTTTTTTTAGATTTAGCAAATACTTCAAGATTGAAACGAGCAGAAGGTATTTTATCAGTATCTAGGCCAACAGTAAAGCCACTAAGTTTTAGACCTTTTTGATAAAAACTACCGTTGGTGGTTAGTGTACTTTTTAATACTACTTTACTTCCAGCTTTTACATAAAGAGAATCAGGAAAATACATATAGCTTTCGTTGCCATACTTATTATTATATCCTGGCATCAGATCTGATTGTGCAAATGCTACAGTAGTACACGAAAGCATCATAATAGTGGCCAGAGACAGTAAGAAGAAACTTTTGATTTTTTTAAACATAATATATCCTCCGTTTTTTATTTATGATAACATATACAATTTGCGAGAAATGTCGAAAAGAATGTGTTTCTTAAAAAGAACAAAAATGCTAATTAAAAGCGAACAATATTAGAAGTTTCCCGTAGTACCTGGAGAAAGGGTAAATATGAAAAAATTAAGATGCAGACCAAGATTATTCAGAGCGGGCACGTTATTGAAGAAACATATGAAATCGACAACTCAGTATCGGAAAAGGTATATGCTGAAAATCTAATAAACAACTTCAATTCAACATTGTGGCCTAATGAAAGCCCAAGAGAATTACTCAGCGTTATTGTTATTGAGGAAAACGAAGAGAGCAGAAAGGAACGCTCATGGGATTTTTTTATGCAGTAATTTACCCAAGTAAACTGAGATTTTCCAGAATACAAGCAAAAATAGAGAGTGGCCGACAAAACCTGGGTAAGATTTTATCGGCCGAAGTATGAACATATGATGCCAGTTCTTAAATAGAATATCATACTTTACAGAAATAAATCTGAAAAATCATATATAGTTCAGCAAGGAAACGAATATTTAACGTATTATGGAACAATGAAAACTTAATATTGATAGTTAGTAATTTGGATGGTATTATCTTAAATTTAGTATGCTTTTTATCAGTCTTGACAAAAAGTGCAAGCTATATCTAAATAGCATGTCTGGAATTTCAAAAGATATAACAGTTAGAATAAGAAACAGCCAAATTAAGTAACTCCTCAGGAATCAATCAGAGAAGGACTTTGAGCAAAGTGTAGATAATAAGCATAATGCGAAGCCAACAGAATTGAATACGCAAAGAAAATTATTAACTATCAGTATTAGGTTGGTAGTTTTTTAATACTCAAAATGGAATAAACTAATACATAAAACGATATTTGATGGAGAATAAAAACATGGAAAGAATTTGCGTGAGATGTGGCGTTCATGTCGTGATACCAAAGAACGAAATTGAAAGGAAATGTCCAAAATGTAAAGGGTTGGTGATTGATGGCATTATGAAAGTAAAAAAAATGAATTGATATTTACACATTCGCCCAGGCTGATATGGAGAGGGGCCTGGGCGTATATAAAGGGAAGGTACCTTTTCAATATAGGCTAAAATTGAAAAAATTATTACTTTTTTTGAGAAAGAAGGTTGGTCATGAAACCGGAAGATAAAAAGGAGGTCGATGTTCAGAATATAAATTAACATAAAGAAAGTCCAAGCAGGGGAATTTAAATACTTGGACTTTTGAAACGAGGTAATTTAATTATACAGCATTGGGCGTAAGAAATAAAGTACTTTGAAGATCAAAATAAAAAAAGAGCACCGCGGATTTTGGGGAAAGCAGCGCCCTAAGAAGAGTTGATTAAATTATAATACTTTAAAACTTTAAAGTAAAGCATTATTGATCAGAGGTGATAAATTGAGCAGTAAAGATGAACATGCAGCCATACTTTCAACGGAAACTCCCTCTCTCTTTATCAAATCACTTCAATGTGCAAAAGAAAACACCCATCAGCGAATCTGACAGATGTCTTCAAAAAGGGAGAGGTTATAAGGATAATAAAAAAGACTACGTACTATAAATCCTGCTGGCAGATCATAAACGGCCATTATTTCAACCCGGACGGATACGAAGTCACTGATTGGCAGATGATTGATGGACAGGATTATTACTTTGAACCAAGAGCTGGGCATGAACTGGAATGTGCTTTGTATGTATCTGATCGACAGGGTGCCCAGGGACTGAGAGAGTTTTAGACAAGAAAAGGGCTGTACATCATTTATGCGACAGCCCTATAACAAATCTTATTATAAATAATAGTTGATAGCAAAAGTCAAAAAACCTAATATAGTAAATAAACTGATTCTTAGAAGCTGCTTGTTTTTATCCTCTTCATTATAGAATCTTTTTACCCAAATAAATATAGAAACGTAATATAAAATAAAAAAGATTGCAATTGCCAATGAACCCCAAAATATCCGAAGCTGAATTATTGAGTTTAATTCACTTCTCCAATCTGCAAACCGAAAACTCTGAAATATGAATAATTCAAAGAGGAATGGTGGAAGAATACCCTTTAGGATTAATGTATCTTTTTTATTCATACTAAAAACCTCATTTCTATGATTTAATGATTATCCACCAATGGACTGATGGTATTCTGTTCTTGTATCAATCAGATGATTACCTGTATCATATGATTTAATTATTTCATGATAGCAGTGTGTATAATACGCATTGTCATATGAGAAAAGTACTTCATATAATGTTTGATTGATTTCCACTTTGTAAGGTGCTAGCGCAGTGATAACGGTATATACGAAACCGGCAATTGCTAAAGCGGTTGCTCCTGGCAGTCCTAAAGCGCCCATTAATATACCGGCAGCGGTACTGACGCCACTTACTGCTATCTGTTCAATAGCAGAATTTGTAAATGTGTAACTATTTGATGAAATATATACATGTTTGTACTGTGAACCGATAATATCTCCGCCTCTTAACAATTCATTATTATGTGTAATTTTATCAACATTTTCACTACTCGAATTTACAAGAGCATAAAACATATTATAATCATGATTTTTTAAATGTTCAACTGTTGACTTACCATTTTTAGTAATAGTAAGCACAGCTGTTCCGTTGATATGGATTACTCGATTCATAACTACTCGTGCTCCATCTGTGTCTATAAACTCCATATTTTCGATTACATCAGTTCCTTCCATTGAATATGTTATTTTTTCTGTTAAGTCTACTGATTGAGCGAATGTGGTAAAACAACCTGCTTGTACCAATAACGAGACAATTAAAAACAAAGACATACCTTTTTTGAAAATATGAATGACTTTACATAAATAGTTTTTCATTATATTTCTCCTCTCTGCAGTACATTATTAACCAGTAACGATGCATATTCTCCATTGGAATCACCCCCTTTTCCTAAAACTATTTTATATTGATAGTATACAATAAAATTCCATTTAAAAGATATTTTTGCAATTTTCGTCGATCTTTTTTGCTTAAGCGTAATTAATTTTATATATAAAAATATCTGATTTGTTTACTTTGCATCAAAAGATAGTATAATGCAGGTATATCCAATGAGAGGTGAAGCACAGGTTTTGACCCGGAGATATCTGCTATTTTATAGAGAGTAACATTCATGTCATAGAGGGTGTTGTACACTCCTGCATGGAGGCATGTATATCGTGAAGTAAGGAGAAGGCAAAGGGATACGGTTGCGGGAAAGACGGTTGTACTTGAACAGAGAGGAAGCTTTGGCCATTGTCCAAAGGAAGACGAAAGGGAATTATAGAAATCCGTATGATTATGAGTAGGATAGGCGGGTATCCGGTGTGTACTCCGGGCCTGTCTATTATAGAATTATATCATTTTCTGACTGCATGATACTTAGTTTTGACTGCTTTTGGTTAGTGATGGTTAGTGATGGTTAGGGATGTGGGAGGCCTAAAAAACCTTGTATTCATGCGGGAAATTACCAATAATAGGCAATTTATATAATTAATTAAGAAAAAAGATAAAGATTTTTCACAATCGGATGGTATACTAAATGTGAAATCATAGGTGATTTTGGAAAGAAAGAAGAGGATGCTTATGAAAAAGACATGGATTATGGCGTTGGCTGTATGTGCGGCAGTTTTATTTACGGCCTGTGGAAAATCAGCAAAGAATACGGAAAGCGTATCAAATACGGTAGCGGAAAGTACTGCCCCAAGCTCTGAGAATACAGAGGAGGTAAGCCAGGAAGCGCCTGGCAATGGGGAGGAATTTAAGATTCTGATCGGCAAGGTCAAAAAGGTTGGAGACAACTTGGAAGGCATGACCGTGGAGAGCGGCGGCAAGGAAATAAATTTTGACTTAATCGGCGCTGTGGTGGAGACCTCCTATGCGCTGGAGCCAGAGGTGGAAGTTTCCGTTATCTATAAAGGAGAAATTTCCGGTTCCGATGCCTCAAATGCCAAGCCTGTCCTGGTGTTGGACGGGCAGCAGAACATGAAGGTGCAGGAGGTGGCCGGAAGTGTTATAGACCAGGCCATGAGCACTTTTACCATTAAAACGGAATCCGGTGAAGAGATTGGGTTTATAAAGGACAACTGCGAGGGACTGGACACCGATGTGCTTGGAACCGCCACTGATGACAGCAACGGAAGCGGAGCCATGGTAAAGGTGACCTATGTGACCGTGACCTACGACGCAGGAAGCAAATCCAACTTCCCCTTAAGGGTGGAAGCCGCAAAGTAAAATTGATTAAAATCCCGAATATGCAGGCATAATTTACTGAAGTAAGGCAAGTAAAGTGCAGAAAGAGCTTGCAAATTCGGGATTTTCATGTACAATAATAGAGATGACAGAAGAAGGGGCCAATGGACCCCTATTTTGATGATTTTGGCTATCTGGAGGCGGACTGGAAACAGGATGGTCAAGCGGCCGGAGGGAATAGCGAACGATAACCAGATTGCAGAAAGGGAATTTAAGATGATCAGTGCACATAACGTAACATTAAGACTCGGGAAAAAAGCATTGTTTGAAGAGGTAAACATTAAGTTTACCGAAGGCAACTGCTACGGGATGATCGGCGCCAACGGCGCTGGAAAATCTACCTTCCTTAAGATACTTTCCAGTGAATTGGAGCCTACAAACGGTGATATCGTCATAACACCGGGACAGAGACTTTCCTTTTTAAAACAGGACCACTTTAAATACGATGGCGTCCAGGTGCTTGATACCGTTATCATGGGAAATGTCAGACTTTATGAGATTATGAAAGAAAAAGATGCCATCTACATGAAAGAAGATTTTACCGATGAAGACGGCATCAAGGCAGCAGATCTGGAAGGAGAATTCGCTGCCATGAACGGCTGGGAGGCGGAATCCGATGCGGCAAACCTCTTAAACGGCCTTGGAATCGAGACAGATCTTCACTACAAATATATGAGCGAACTAAACGGTTCGGAAAAGGTTAAGGTGCTTCTTGCCCAGGCTCTGTTCGGGAACCCGGACATCCTGCTTCTTGATGAGCCTACCAACCACCTGGATTTGGATGCCATCGCATGGCTTGAGGAATTCCTCATTAACTTTGAAAATACGGTTATCGTGGTTTCCCATGACCGTTACTTCTTAAATAAGGTCTGCACCCATATTGCAGACATAGACTACGGAAAAATCCAGCTTTATGCAGGTAACTATGATTTCTGGTATGAGTCCAGCCAGCTGATGGTAAAGCAGATGAAGGAAGCCAACCGGAAAAAGGAAGAAAAGATGAAGGAACTCCAGGAATTTATCCAGCGTTTCTCCGCCAATGCTTCCAAATCCAAGCAGGCGACTTCCAGAAAGCGGGCACTGGAGAAGATTGAACTGGATGACATCAAACCGTCCAGCCGGAAATATCCATACATTGATTTCCGTCCGGCCCGAGAGATCGGTAATGAGGTTTTAAGTGTTAATAATTTATCAAAAACCATTGACGGAGTAAAGATTTTAGACAATATATCCTTTACCTTAACACGTGAGGATAAAGTGGCCCTGGTGGGACCCAATGAGATGGCAAAGACCATTCTGTTCAAGATTCTTGCCGGGGAAATGGAGCCTGATGAGGGCGATTACAAATGGGGCCTTACCACCAGCCAGTGCTATTTTCCGAAGGACAACACAGCGGAGTTTGATAACAATGACACCATCGTTGACTGGCTGACCCAGTATTCTCCGGAAAAGGAAGCCACCTATGTGCGCGGATTCCTTGGCCGTATGTTGTTTGCCGGAGAGGATGGAGTAAAAAAGGTACGGGTATTGTCCGGTGGAGAAAAGGTGCGCTGCATGCTTTCCAAGCTGATGATTTCCGGAGCCAATGTGCTGATGCTTGACGAGCCTACGGACCATCTGGATATGGAGTCTATTACAGCGCTTAACAATGGTCTGGTAAAATTCCAGGGAGTCCTGATTTTCTCTTCCCGTGACCATCAGATTGTTGAAACAACAGCTAACCGTATCATTGAGATCGTAAATGGACAGCTGATTGATAAGATTACCACCTATGATGAGTATCTGGCAAGTGATGAAATGGCTCGTAAGAGACAGGTATTTACCTTGACAGAAGAACAGGTCGAAGAGAACGAATAAAATATTTAGGCAGACGCCTCAGTTTTGGCAAAAGAAATACCAGGCCGGAACTTTGGCGTCTTTTTTTTGCCTGGTATGGAAAGTATCAGTGTCTGCGGGTTTTTCGGGAATTATTGCGCATTTTTTCTTCATGACGTATAATCAGACTTGGAAAGGAGGTGAGAATCATTGATACCATAGATTATTATGCCTATGCTTCCCATATGAGAGGCTGGAATCCCCAGTTTAAGGCGGTGACAGCAGTAGCTTCCCTGTTCTTTTGTATCGGGGCGAATGACAGGACGGTGTCGGTAATGGTGCTTTTTGCAATGGCTGCAATCACCATTCTGGCAGGCGGGGTTCCCTGGAAAAACTATATTGCCCTGCTTAAGATCCCTCTTGCATTTCTCCTTTTGGGGACAGCGGCCATTGTCATCGACATATCGCCGGTGCCTCATGGACGGGTGCTTGTTGCTGTTCATGGAGTCTACTTATATCTGACGGAAGGCGGGCCAGAGCTGGCCCTGGGACTGATCTTAAAGGCTGTGGCAGCTTTAAGCGCCATGTATATGCTGGTGCTTTCCACTCCTGCAAGTGAGATCATTTGTGTATTCCGAAGGCTTCATGTTCCAAAGATGATTTTGGAGCTTATGAACATGATTTACCGGTTTATCTTCGTGATGATGGATACCCAGTGTTACATGAAGCAGGCAGCTGAATCAAGGCTTGGTTACTGCGATTTCAAGACTTCCTGCCGATCCTTTGGAAGTACGGCTGGAAATCTGTTTGTTGTTTCCTTAAAAAAGGCCAATACCTATTATGATGCACTGACAGCCCGCTGCTACGACGGAGAGCTTTTGTTTCTGGAGGAGGAAAAGGAGGTAAAAGGCTGGCAGCTTTGGACCGCGGCCGGTTATTTTCTGGTCCTGTTATGGGTGCGTCTGATGGTTTAACTATGTGGCGGAGACAATAGACGAAGGAGGTGAGGGAAGATGGAGGAAATTCTTTTGCAGGCGGAAAACCTTTGCTATTCTTATGGGCAGGGAAAGCAGGTGTTAGAGGAAATTAATATCACTGTGAGAAAGGGAGAGAAAATCGTTGTTCTCGGTTCTAACGGTGCGGGAAAGTCCACCTGCTTTCTCAATTTAAACGGGGTATACCGTCCGGATTCCGGAAGGATTCTTTACCGTGGGAAAGAAATGGGAAAAAAGGATTTAAATGAGCTGAGAAAAAATGTAGGTATCGTCTTTCAGGATGCGGACAACCAGATCATCGCTTCTACGGTGTTTGCAGAGGTGTCATTTGGCCCTATGAATTTAAAGCTTCCAAGAGAGGAAGTGAAGAAACGGGTGGAAGATGCCCTGGAATACATGAATTTAAGTTCGATGAGGGACCGGCCTCCTCATTATTTAAGCGGAGGAGAGAAGAAGCGGGTCAGCATAGCGGATATCATTGCCATGGAATCTGAGGTGGTCATATTTGACGAACCTACGGCATCCCTGGATCCGGTCAATGTGGAAATGCTGGAAGGTGTTCTGGATAAGATGAATAAAATGGGGAAAACTCTTCTGATTTCCACCCATGATGTGGATTTTGCATACCGTTTTGCAGACCGGGCGGTGATTTTCGCCGGAGGGCGCATCATTGCGGATGGGCCGGTAAGAGAAGTGTTTGAGGATGAGGAAGTATTAAATCAGGCCAATTTAAAAAGGCCGATTCTTTTGGAGGTTTATAACAGCCTGGTGAGGCACTGCATTATAGCAGCATGCGGGAGCGCTCCCAGAGATGCCGGAGAGCTGGAAATGCTCTTGCAAACACAAAGAAATTGACAGAAAGGTAATAAACAGCTACAATACTATCGTATTATGTGAAAGGTGCCTGTGAAAATTCTCCGCAGGATAATAGGGAAAAGGGTGCAAATCCCTTACGGTCCCGCCGCTGTAAGTGGGGAGCAGGGCTCAATAAATCACTGGGAAACCGGGAAGAAGAGCTGCTGTGATGAGACACGAGTCAGAAGACCTGCCTTTCATAAGGAAGTTCGATTCGCCTTTGGTTCATCGAACGGCTAATTTACTAAATTCAGGCTACGCCTTCATTAAGTAAATTATGCCTGCGACGCATCCGGTTACGAGCGATGACCGGATGCCGGGAAGTCTTTTTGTTGTACAAAGATTTAACCCGTGGGCGCCTGTCTGATGTGTGGGAATCATCGGATTTTGGTGCTTATTTTATTGGAAGGAGAATGAAAATGAGTAAGAAAGAAAAAAGAGTCATGAAACTAGTCATCGCATTTGCCTTGGCCTTTGGAATTGTTCCAAGTGCTTATGGAATGCACATTATGGAGGGGTATCTTCCAGTGGGATACTGTATCGCCTGGGGGGCCGTTTGCGTGCCGTTTCTGGCAGCAGGATTTTTCTCCATCAGCAAGAGGCTTAAAGAGAACAGGAAAACCATCACCATACTGGCCATGTCGGGAGCCTTTATTTTTGTCATATCATCCTTAAAGATTCCGTCCGTAACAGGAAGCTGTTCCCATATGACCGGAACCGGCCTTGGAGCCATCTTGTTCGGGCCGTCTGCGGTCAGCATCCTGGGAATGATCGTGCTGGTTTTTCAGGCCATATTACTGGCTCACGGAGGCCTTACTACGCTGGGTGCCAATACCTTTTCCATGGCAATTGCAGGACCGTTCGTGTCTTTTGGAATTTATAAATTATTAAAAATGCTGAAGGTAAACAAACTGGTCAGCATTTTCCTGGCAGCGATGATCGGTGACCTGTTTACATATTGTGTGACCAGCATTCAGCTTGCGCTGGCCTATCCGTCGGAAACAGGCGGCGTATTTGCTTCTGCCGTTAAGTTTTTAGGAGTATTCGCTCCAACTCAGCTTCCCCTTGCAATTATTGAGGGAATCCTCACCACAGTGATCATCATCACCCTTGAAACTTATGCCCTTCCGGAGCTGAAGGCAATTGGATTTTCAAAGGAGGTTCAGTAATATGACCAGTAAAAACAAAAAGATCGTAGCAACTCTCCTGATTTTAGCTTTCCTGATTGCAGCGGTTCCCCTCTTTGCCTTAAAGGGAGCCGAATTCGGCGGTTCTGATGATGCAGGAAGCCAGATGATATCGGAAATCCAGGGAACGGAATATGAGCCATGGTTTACACCGGTAATGGAAACCTTCATCGACGGGGAGCTTCCAGGAGAAGTGGAAAGCCTGCTCTTTTGTATCCAGACCGGTATCGGGGTAGGCGTTCTGGCCTTTTTTATGGGACAGTTCGTGGAACGGAAAAAGTGGCAGGGGAAATAATAAGATAGGATAAGAACCTGATTGAGGGTGTCTTAGAGGAAAAACTCCTTTGAGACACCCTCTCTGCATTGAAATTTCCTGATTGCAATGTTATTTAAGCATTTCATTTACATTAATAATTGCGCCTAATAGATTTGAATCATTGTTATAACTGCATTTATCAATTTTAGTCGTTATAAATTCTTCGCCTTTAAAAAAGCTCTTGCATGCGCTCTGAAACTTTTCTCTGACAGCTTCAATAAACCAGGCTTCTTCCGATATTCCTCCACCGATACATATGATTTCCGGATTATAAAATACAGTTATGGTCAGCAATTGAATGGATATATTATTTATCCATTCATCAACTGCTTCTGTAGCGATTCTGTCCCCATTTAAATATTTATCACATACTTCGTTTCCATAGATAGCCTTATCTTCTGAAGCTGACTTACTATTATATATTTTAATTAGAGCTGTCATTGCGGAATAATCCCCTTGTCTGTCAAGGGTTCCAGTCTTAAAATTCATGAATGGCAAGTGGTGAAATTCTCCGGCATAGCCATCCTTACCATAAATAACACCTTTCTCATCACATAAGCATCCACCGGTGCCTGTTCCGATTATTAAAAATGCAGAAGAGCTGCTCCCTTTTGCATTTCCCATTTTCAACTCACAAAGGCCGGCGGCTTTGGCGTCGTTGATCGTTGCTACCTTTCTATTTGTCCTTTTTCCTATTTCAAAATTAACATTGCTTTCCTTCATGATGCATACATTTGCCGCTGCATAAGATTTCACATTGGAATATTCATCAATAAGCCCTGGAGCGCTTACTCCTATGTGCTTTATTGAGCTGAGGTCTTTGATATTAGAACATATGTAATCGTAAAATCCATGTATGCTGTCAAAACGTTTGGTTTTAGCTTTCCATCGGTCAACAATATTGTACGTTTCATCTGCTAATGCATATTTAATAAATGTTCCGCCTATATCTATCCCTAAACAATATTCCATATATTTCTCCTTAGCCCAATGATTTTTTATTCTGTCAAACTAATACTATGGAACTTCTGATACTTAAGTGATTCATCACAACTCCCAGGCTGCCATCTCCAGGTCATTCAAGTATTGGAAACGCCTTCCCTTCCATTATTATTAGAATATCTCAAAAGAAGTGGATTCGTCAACGGTAATTGCCAAAGGCCGGGAATTAAAATTCTTCCCTTTCTTATTCCACGGGAAAATGATATACTATTTCTATCTTTTATCAGAGGTGAAAAACAATGAAAAAAATGATTTCTTGGAATGTAAACGGCCTTCGCGCCTGCGTGGACAAGGGCTTTTTGGATTATTTTAACGAAGTAGATGCGGATGTATTCTGTATCCAGGAAAGCAAGCTTCAGGAGGGACAGATCGAACTTGAGCTTCCCGGATACCATCAGTACTGGAATTATGCGGAAAAGAAAGGCTATTCAGGGACTGCCATATTTACGAAGGAGATACCTTTGTCAGTGACTTATGGAATCGGCGTAGAGGAACATGACAGGGAAGGCCGGGTGATCGCAGCTGAATATCCGGAATACTATGTGGTTACCTGCTATACCCCTAATTCCCAGAATGAGCTGGCTCGTCTTCCTTACCGGATGACCTGGGAGGAGGCTTTCTTTGCCTATTTAAAAAAGCTGGAGGAGAATAAGCCGGTGATTTTCTGCGGAGATTTAAATGTGGCCCATAAGGAAATCGATTTAAAGAATCCTAAAACCAACCGGAAAAATGCAGGCTTTACCGATGACGAAAGGGAGAAGTTTACTCTCCTTTTGAAAAATGGTTTTATTGACACATACCGTTATTTCTATCCAGAGCTGGAAGGCGTGTACTCCTGGTGGTCTTACCGGTTTAGTGCCAGACAGAAAAATGCAGGCTGGCGCATTGACTATTTCTGTGTTTCTGAAAGCTTAGAGGACAGGCTTATAAGCGCAGCCATCCATACCGAGGTCTTAGGCTCCGACCACTGCCCTGTGGAGCTTGTGATCCGTTAGAGAGTACCAGACAGGAGAGAACGATAAGGAATGAATTTACTGACCATTGAACATTTAACAAAATCATATACGGAACGTCTGCTTTTTGATGATACCAGCTTCAGCATCAATGAAGGAGAAAAGATCGGGTTGATCGGCATTAATGGAACCGGGAAATCCACATTGCTCCGGATCGTGGCAGGGCTTGAGGAGCCGGATCAGGGGACCGTGGGAAAGGGGCGGAATTTAGATATCCGTTTTCTGTCCCAGAATCCAATTTTTCATGAAGGCGATACCATTTTAGAGAGCATTGTCCGGGACAATGAAGGGCATGAGCATGTCTGGGATTTAGAAAGCCAGGCAAAGTCCATGCTGACCAGGCTGGGATTTTCGGAATTTGATACAAAGGTGGAGATCCTGTCAGGAGGACAGAGAAAAAGGGTGGCATTAGTCAGTGTTCTTCTTGGGAATACCGACTTACTGGTCCTTGACGAGCCGACCAACCATTTAGACAGCAGTATGGCGGACTGGCTGGAGGATTATTTAAAGCGCTTTAGAGGGGCGCTTTTGATGGTGACCCATGACCGGTATTTTTTAGACAGCGTTACCAACCGGATTGTAGAACTGGATAAGGGAAAGCTTTACAACTATCAGGAGAATTATGAAGGCTATTTAAAGCTGAAGGCAGAGCGTATGGACATGGAGGCGGCCACAGAGCGTAAACGCCAGTCCATCCTTAAAGTGGAGCTGGAATGGATGCAGCGGGGAGCCAGAGCGCGTTCTACCAAGCAGAAGGCCCATATCCAGCGTTATGAGAACCTTCGTGACCAGGAGGGGCTTAAGATCGATCAGACGGTGGAACTGGATTCCGTTTCAAGCCGCCTGGGGCGTACCACGGTAGAGCTTAATGAAATCACCAAAGCCTTTGGAGAAAAGGTGCTGATGAAGGACTTCACTTATGTTTTCTTGAAAAATGACCGAATCGGCATTATTGGGGCTAACGGAAGCGGTAAATCCACCTTGATGAAGATCATTTCAGGGTGGCTGGATCCTGACGCCGGAACTGTCACCATAGGACAGACCGTGAAAATGGGTTATTTTTCACAGGAAAGCGAAGACATGGATGGCAGCGTAAAAGTCATTGACTACATCCGGAACGTTGCGGAGTATGTTAAGACAAAGGATGGAAGCATCAGCGCCTCTCAGATGCTGGAACGCTTTCTGTTTCCCTCAAGCGTCCAGTATACCACTGTCAGTAAGCTGTCCGGCGGGGAGAAAAGAAGGCTTTATCTACTCCGGATCCTGATGGAAGCGCCGAATGTTCTTTTACTTGACGAGCCGACCAATGATCTGGATATCCAGACGCTAACGATCTTAGAGGATTATCTTGACAGCTTTCAGGGGATCGTGGTCGCGGTTTCCCATGACCGCTATTTTCTGGACCGGGTGGTCCACCGCATCTTTGCCTTTGAAGGCCAGGGCCGGGTGAGCCAGTATGAGGGAGGCTTTACCGATTATCAGGCGGCATTTCAGGAGAAATATCCGGAAGGTATTCCAGGTCAGGATGAGGAAGCTGCAAAAAATTCGGAAGCCACGGAAAAAAAGAGCAAGGAAAAGCCAAAGGGAGAGCGGAAGCTTAAATTTTCCTTTAAAGAACAGAAGGAATGGGATACCATAGAGGAGGATATAGCGGCCCTGGAGGGAAAGATCGAAGCCCTGGACAGTCAGATGGGAGAAGCTGCCCGCGATTACAGCAGACTGAATGCGCTGATGGAGGAAAAGACAGAACAGGAAAGGCTGCTGGAAGAGAAAATGGAGCGTTGGATGTATCTAAACGACCTGGCAGAACAGATTGAGAACCAATAGGAAGCACGGTAAAAGTCAGCAGGAACTATTCCGGGATCGGACCAAGAGACGGAGGAGATAAGCGGTATGGGACAGTACAAGATTGCAAAGCATGAGATGGGAACCGATTCTATGGGGCTTTCAAAGGTATCCGGTGGAATACGCCTGTGTGTGGCTGCGGAAGGAGAGGAATGCAGGGTCCTTATCTTTAAGGCCGGAGAAGAAACGCCGGTTCACACCCTTTCCTTTCCTGCAGAGTCTAGAAAAGGTGATGTATGGAGCATGACCATTCTTGGAGAGGATTTTGAAAATCTGGAATACTGCTTTGAAATCGATGGTAAGCTGTTTTCTGATCCTTATGGAAAGCGTTTTACCGGACGGGAGGTATGGGGGGATCTTGAACACGCTTCAAGCCTTTTAAGAACTCCCATTGAGTTTGCTGATTTTGACTGGGAAGAGGACAAGCTTCCTCAGGTTCCATATGAGGACAGTATCATATACCGGCTCCATAACCGGGGGTTTACAAAGCATGCCTCCTCCAAAGTAAAGAATAAAGGGACCTTTGATGCCATACGGGAGAAAATCCCTTACTTGAAAGAATTGGGCATTACTGCGGTGGAGCTGATGCCGGTAAATGAATTTTCTGAGGTCATCATGCAGGAACGTGGGTACGGAGACCCTTTTGGTGTGGATAAACCTGTTGGAAAATTGAATTATTGGGGATATACGTCAGGCTATTACTTTGCTCCAAAGGCTTCCTACGCCTCTGAAAAGGATCCGGCTCTGGAGCTTAAAAGTCTTATAAAGGTTCTTCATAAGGAAGGTCTGGAATTGATCGTGGAGCTTTTCTTTACCGGAAAGGAACCGCCTTCTCTTGTACTTGATGCGGTCCGGTTCTGGGCGGATGAATTCCATGTGGACGGAATCCATCTGGTGGGAACCCTGCCCCTGGACCTTCTTGGCCGGGATCCCTTTTTAAGCCGGATCAAGCTGTTTGCGGTTTCCTGGGATCCGGCATTTGAAGGAAAGATTAAGCACTTAAGTGAGTATAATGACGGTTTTCTGGTGGATATGCGCCGGGTATTAAAGGGAGACGAGGAACAGATGAAAAACCTTGCTTCCCGCACCAGGCGAAATCCGGCAGGGTACGGTGTCATCAATTATATGGCCAATACCAATGGATTTCCCATGATGGATATGGTGTCTTACGATACCAAACACAATGAGGAAAACGGGGAGAAAAACCTTGACGGCAGTCCCTATAATTATTCCTGGAACTGCGGAGTCGAAGGACCCACAAAGCGGAAAAAGGTGATGGAACTTCGAAAAAAGCAGCTTCGCAATGCATTCCTTCTTTTGCTTTTGAGCCAGGGAACGCCCCTTATTATGGCTGGAGATGAATTCGGCAATTCCCAGTCAGGCAATAATAATGCATATTGCCAGGATAATGAGGTGTCATGGCTGAACTGGAATCTGGTTAAGACCAATCAGGATATCCTGGAGTTTGTAAAGGCAGTGATCGCCTTTCGAAAGGCTCATCCAGTGTTCCATATGCCGAAGGAGCCAAGGATCATGGATTATCTGGCATGCGGATTTCCGGATGTTTCCTATCATGGAGTAAAGGCATGGTGCCCGGAATTTGATAATTTCCGGCGCCAGCTTGGGATCTTTTACTGTGGGGAATATGGAAGAAAACCGGATGGTACGGTCGATAACAACTTTTATGTGGCTTATAACATGCACTGGGAGCCTCATGAATTTGATCTCCCCAATTTACCTAAGAAGGAACAGTGGCATGTGGTTTTTCATACGGATAAAGGGGAAGGAAACGGCATGTATCCGGAAGGAAAAGAGCCTGCGGCAGAAGGGAAACGATTTCTGGTTCCGCCTAGGTCCATTGTGGTGTTTATGGGAAAGAAATGATCCGTGGTATTTGAAAAGTTTATTTACGGTTATGATGTTCTTGAGGGCGATCCATCGATCGCCCTCATTTTTTTGTGTTTTATATGAGCACATTTTTGTTGGTTTTTAAAAGACAAATTTAGGTATCAATTAATATAGAAAATAATGCTTAATTATAATAATTAAAGAAAGTCAGTGATATATTGCATAAAAGAGGTGGGGCAATGCAAGTTATTGAAAAGCGCGCGTTCAATTTATTGCAGTATTTGCTGAGTGACAGAAATTTTTCTGTTAACAAAGCCATGGATTTATTAGGATGTTCCAAAAGGCAGATTGAATATGATGTGAGTAAGATCAATGAGCTGCTGAAAGATAACGGGATTGAATTAATCAGATTATCAAGAGGAAGATTTCTGATCAATAAAGAAACGATCAGCAAAGTAATGAGGCTAAACCTGCCCCATCAGAAAATCATTGTCAATGGGGAAAATAAAATCTGGATTATCTGCATTCAGATTTTTTGTACAAGGGAACCTTTGGGTCTGAATCATTTTATAATCAACCTGCAATCAAGCAAGAATACAATCTTAAGTGATTTAAGGAAAATTTCAACGATAGGCCGGCAGTATAAGGTGGAATTAAAATACTCCAGAAAATTGGGTTATTACTTTGAAGGTGAGCCTATTAAAATCCGTTCTCTGGTATTGCTTGCAATTATTAACTTAAAGGACAATTTTCTATGTAAAAAATTAATTTCACTGGCAGTTTCGGATAATTCCTTTGAAGTTATATATGAAGAGACAAAAGACAAGATCGAGTCGTTTATTAAGGAATTCAGCCTGCCGATTATGAAGGAATATTTAATCCAGGTGATTTATTTTATTAGTTTACTGACCTATCACTGTCAGTCCATTACATACTCACCCCCTCTGATCCATGAACCTATGTGGAACCACCTCCCTTTTTATGCAGCTGTAACCACCTTTTATGAGTCACGGATGTTTCATTTGCCAAAAGAAGAGATTGATTATTTATTTGTACTTTTATTAAGCATGACTTTGGGCGATAAAATGTATTTCCAGCTTTACGATCAGGAGACCATGTTTTTACAGGAGATGTCCCAAAGCCTGATCAACCGTTTTGAAGTTATTACCGGAACAGTGGTGAAGAAGAAAGCGGGCATATCAGAAAATATGCTTGTGCATTTACGTTTGGCCTATTTCCGGCTGAAATATGGGATACCGGTAGTGAATCCGGCATTGATGCAGGTAAAAAAAGAGTTCGGAGAGGTATTTGACATATGCAGATTAGTGCTGGAGCCCTTTGGGGACTATTTGGACTGCTTTATACCAGATGATGAGATTGCCTATATTGCCTTACATTTTATGACGGTAATGGATTTGCCGGATCAGGATAAGATCAGGAAAAGAGCGGTTATCGTATGCCAGAACGGACTTGCCAGTTCTGTTATGATGAAAAACCAATTAATTAAAATTTTTCCTGAAATACATTTTGCGGATACTTATAATGCACAAGAATTCAAAGGAATTCCGCCGGAAACTTATGATATGGTTTTTTCCACGACAGAGGGGATTGATGTGCCTCCGGAGAAGTATTTGTTCATATCCTCTCCCATTTTAACGGTAGAAGAAAAGTTTATAATCAGTGAAGCGGTATATTCTTCGGTATTTGGAATCAAGTCAGAAGCCAATTTAACAGTTCATTCAATTTTGGAAATCGTAGAGAAATACGCAGTGATTCACGATTGGAAGGGATTAAGCGGCGGCTTAAAAAACCTCTTGCAGAAGCAATATAAAAAAGAAAGCATCGGGAAAGGAGGATTACCTGTGATAAAAGATCTTCTTACGAAGGAAACCATACAATTTGCTTCCAGTGCAAACAGTTGGGAGGAAGCAATCTGTCTGGGAGCTAAGCCTTTATTGGAGAATGGTTCCATAACAGAAGATTATATCAATGCAATGATAGACAATGTAAAGGGGTTTGGTCCTTATATCGTTATATGTCCCTATGTGGCAATTCCCCATGCACAGAATAATACAGGGGTCCATATGCTTGGAATGAGTTTTTTAAAGCTGGATGAAGAAGTCTGCGTGCTGGATAATCCCCAAAAGCCGGTCAAGGTATTCATTACCCTGGCGGCCATTGATAATCACACTCATTTAAGAGCGCTTGCCCAACTATCTAATATTTTAACGAATGAAGAAACCAGGGAACAATTAGTAGCTTGCAGCTCAGCGGAGGATGTCATCAAATTGCTTGATATGGAAGAAGAATAAAAAGGCGAGGAGGAAATCATATGAAGATATTGGCGGTTTGCGGTTCAGGGCTTGGAAGCAGTTTTATGATGGAGATGAATATAAAGAATGTGCTAAAGGAGATTGGTGCAGCAGGTATTGAGGTGGATCACAGTGATTTAGGGGGAGCGACGCCGGGAGCAGCAGATGTCTTTATTGCGGGAAGAGATATCGCAATGGCAATGACTCATCTGAAAGGAGTCGTGGAACTGGATAACCTGCTGGATAAAAAAGAACTAAAGGAAAAATTGGAAGAGGCCTTAAAGAAACTGAATGTAATCTGATTGTGCAAAGAGAGGAGAAGACAATGGCTGCATTAAAAATAATACAGGAAATTCTTTCAACCCCGGCAGTATTAGTGGCATTAATTGCATTTATCGGTTTATTGCTGCAAAAGAAACCTGCAGCAGATACTATCAGAGGTACGATAAAGTCATTTCTTGGTTTTATTGTGTTATCGGCAGGAGCAGATGTGATCGTTGCATCTTTGGCTCCTTTAGGAGGAATGTTTCAGGAGGCATTTCATACGGCAGGAGTTGTGCCAAATAACGAGGCCATTATTGCGGTAGCATTAAAAGAGTATGGCCAGGTTACTGCACTGATCATGTTTTTCGGTATGTTCGCAAATATTATAATTGCCCGTATTACCAGGTTTAAATATGTTTTTCTCACTGGACATCATACTCTTTACATGGCTTGTATGATTGGTGTTATCTTAATTACCATCGGCATGTCTACGGCTATGACAGTCGTGGTGGGGGCGGTCGCACTTGGAATTGTTATGGTGTTATTCCCTGCCCTGGCACAGCCGACAATGAAAAAGATAACAAAATCCGATGATGTGGCTTTCGGTCATTTCAGCACAATCGGATATTGGTCTTCTGCAATGATAGGTAAATTAGTAGGAAAAAATTCAAGGTCAACGGAAGAGATAGAATTCCCCAAATCACTTGCATTTTTAAGAGACAGTTCCGTTTCCATTTCCCTGACCATGGTTATTTTTTATCTGATTCTTGCACTTTTTTGCGGACCGGACTATGTAAAAAACAACTGGTCAGACGGAACAAATTATATTATGTTTTCCATTACAAAAGGAATTCAGTTTGCGGCAGGGGTATTTATTATTTTACAGGGAGTGCGTCTGATCCTTGCAGAAATTGTGCCGGCTTTCAAGGGTATTTCGGAAAGGCTGATTCCCAATGCAAAACCGGCGCTGGACTGCCCGATTGTGTATACCTTTGCACCAAATGCCGTATTAATTGGCTTCTTTTCCAGCTTTGTAGGCGGGATCGTAGGTATGGTGATTCTTATTCTCACCGGCGGAATCATCATATTGCCGGGAGTTGTGCCTCATTTCTTCTGCGGCGCCACGGCGGGAGTCTTCGGCAATGCCAACGGAGGGGTAAAAGGAGCTGTATTCGGATCTTTTATCAATGGTTTAATGCTGACCTTTGCACCGCTTTTGTTAATGCCTCTTTTAGGAGATTTGGGCTACCAGGGAACAACCTTCTCTGATCTGGATTTTATAGCTTCCGGATTCTTAATCGGAAAAGCCGGGCAATTAGGGCCTATAGCAGCTACCATATTTGTATTTGGGGTACTGGCAGTCATGATAGCTGTCTCAGTTGGAAAATCCGGCAAAAAAGAAACAAAATAATAAATACATATAGAAGGCTGTAATGCTTGGTGGTATATTCAGGCATTGCAGCTCTTCTTTCACCGGAAGACATAAATTGGCTGTAAGATATTGTAGAAAGAGGGATTGGAATGGAGTATATGGAGTTGAAATTAATAGCCAATGATATTCGAAAAGGAATCATTGATGCCGTATACCATGCGGGCTGCGGACATCCGGGCGGGTCTTTGTCCGCAGCAGATATACTGACATATTTATTTTTCAAAGAGTTGAACATAGATGAAAAAAATGCAGGAAAAGCAGACCGTGACCGGTTTGTCTTATCCAAGGGTCATATAACGCCGGGATATTATGCAGTTCTGGCCCGGCGGGGATTTTTCCCTGTGGATGAACTATCGACTTTTCGGAAAATAGGTTCCAGGTTGCAGGGGCATCCGGATATGAAGAAGACACCTGGTGTGGATATGTCCAGTGGTTCCTTGGGACAGGGTATTTCAGTTGCTGCTGGGATGGCTTTGTCAGGGAAGCTTTCTTCTGAAAACTACCGTGTCTATACTCTGGCAGGTGACGGGGAGATACAGGAAGGGCAGGTATGGGAAGCTGCTATGTTTGCAGCCCACAGGAAATTAGACAATCTGGTAGTGATTGTGGATAATAACAATCTCCAGATCGACGGAACCGTGGAAGAAATCTGTTCTCCTTATCCCATTGATAAGAAGTTCGAAGCGTTTGGGTTTCAAGCCATGATTGTCAACGGCCATAACTTTGAGGAACTGGAAAAGGCATTTTTAGCGGCAAAGCAGACAAAAGGGAAACCAACGGTTATCATTACAAAAACAATAAAGGGAAAAGGCATTTCATTTATGGAAAATAATCTGTCCTGGCATAGCGGCGTACTTAGTGAGGAACAGTATCAGCTTGCCATGGATGAATTGGAAAGGGAAAGGATGTTATTATGTCAGGGATCATAAAGAAAGCAACCAGGGACAGCTATGGTGAAGCATTAGTAGAATTAGGCAATGCCCATGAAGATCTATATGTATTGGACGCAGATTTGGCTTCGGCAACAAAAACCGCCTTTTTTAGAAAAGCATTTCCTGACAGGCATATTGACTGCGGGATTGCGGAGTGTAATATGATGGGAGTTGCAGCAGGATTGTCTTTAACAGGTAAAGTTCCCTTTGCCAGTTCCTTTGCCATGTTTACGGCGGGCCGTGCTTTTGATCAGATACGTAATTCCATCGGATACCCCGGATTAAATGTTAAAATTGGGGCCACTCACGGCGGGATCTCAGTTGGAGAGGATGGAGCCACTCATCAATGCAATGAGGATTTTGCTCTCATGAGGACCATACCGGGAATGGTTGTCATATGCCCTTCTGATGACATGGAAACAAAAGCGGCGGTAAAAGCTTCATACGAACATAGGGGGCCTGTTTATTTAAGATTTGGAAGAGTCCCTGTTCCGTTCATTAATCTGAGGGAGAACTATCATTTTGAGATTGGGAAAGGGGTCGTTTTAAAAGAGGGCGGGGATATTACTGTCATTGCAAATGGGATCCTGGTAAATGAAGTGCTGGAAGCAGAGAAAATATTGGCGGAAAAAGGGCTTCATGCACAAATAATAAATATCCATACCATTAAGCCTTTGGATAAGGATTTAGTGATTCAGTCAGCAAAAAAGACCGGGAAGATTGCAGTCGTGGAGGAGCATTCCATTATCGGTGGGTTAGGAAATGCAGTGTGTGATGCTCTGTCTGAAAATTATCCGGTCCCTGTTTTAAAGATAGGCATTAATGACGTCTATGGAAGATCCGGCTCTGCAAGGGAACTGCTAAGAGAGCATGAACTGGATTCAGAAAGTCTGGCAAAACGTATACTCGGTTTTTATAATCAATGATAATAAAACACACCATGGAGGGAGGGCCCTGGTGTGTTTTATTTTGCGGTTTTTCAGGGAAGGATGCATAGAAGACATTATCTTGACAACTTCTTGACATGGTGCCTTTTCATTTTGACACCGTCTTGATTATTTCTCTGATATGATTGTGAGCATAGGGAGAAGAAAAATAAAAGGATCAGGAGATGATATCATGGGAGCTGTTTTGATGCTGGTAAGCATTATCGGTGTTTTGTTATTAATTTATTTATTTTATATTTTATTTCGAGGTGACCAGTTATGAGCCATATTGTTATGCAAGACATATTTTATATTGCTGTTTTAGTTGGATTGTCCATTCCATTGGGTATTTATATATACAAGGTTATGTCTGGGCAAAGGGTTTTTCTGACTACGGTCCTTGCTCCTGTGGAGAAAGGGATTTATAAGCTGATGGGCATTTCCGCCGAGGAAGAGATGAATGCAGGAAAGTATGCGATCTCTGTTTTCTTATTCAGCGGAGCAGGCTTTGTTTTTCTTTTCGGATTATTGATGCTTCAGGGATTTTTGCCATTTAATCCGGAGGGGATGAAAGGAACCAGCTGGCATTTGGCTTTTAACACTACTGCCAGCTTTATTTCCAATACCAACTGGCAATCATATTCAGGCGAATCCACCCTGTCCTATTTCACCCAGTTTTCGGGTCTTGCGGTCCAGAACTTCGTGTCAGCCGCAACGGGAATCGCCGTCCTCTTTGCACTGATCAGAGGCTTTGTCCTGAAACAGAAAAAAACAATTGGGAATTTTTGGGCGGACCTGGTTAAGTCCACGCTTTACATCCTGATCCCGATTTCCTTTCTCGTGGCTTTGCTGCTTGTTTCACAAGGGGTTGTACAGACATTTGGTTCCTATAAAGAAGTTGCCATGCTGGAAAATGGGGCCTTACAGACAATTCCCTTAGGCCCTGCGGCAAGCCAGATTGCGATCAAGCAGCTTGGAACAAACGGGGGCGGCTTCTTTGGGATGAACTCTGCGTTTCCTCTTGAGAATCCAACTGCCTTCTCCAACTTTATACAGGCCTTGTCCATTCTGCTGATTCCTGCGGCTCTTTGCGTAAGCTTTGGAAGGGCAGTAAAAGACAGCAGGCAGGGGCGGTCAATCTACATTGCCATGATGATTTTCTTTATAGCCGCTCTTGCTGCAGCAACCATAAGCGAACAGTTTGCGGCGCCTGTGTTTGAACACGCAGCAGCCTCCGGCAGCATGGAGGGCAAGGAAGTGGTTCACGGCGTCGGTGCTTCCTCATTATGGGCAGTGGTGACCACGGCGGCGTCCAACGGTTCTGTGAACGCCATGCACGACAGCCTTACTCCCTTTGGGGGAATGGTTTCCATGTTCCTCATGCAGCTTGGAGAAATTGTATTCGGCGGCGTGGGAAGCGGACTTTATGGAATGCTTGCATTTGTGCTCCTTACAGTATTTATAGCAGGCTTAATGGTTGGCCGGACTCCGGAGTATCTGGGGAAAAAGGTAGAGCCTTTTGATATGAAAATGGTTTGTTTAATCGTTCTCGTCCCCCCGCTTCTAACGCTTATAGGAACTTCTGCCGCCGTCTCCATGCCTGGTGCCCGGTCATGGCTGACCAATTCAGGAGCCCATGGATTTTCGGAGATTTTATATGCCTTTTCTTCCATGGCTAATAACAACGGCAGTTCCTTTGGAGGATTTTATGGGAACACCCCGTTTACAAATATCTTAGGTGGGATCATTATGCTGATGGTCCGGTTCATTCCCATGACAGCCGTCATTTTCCTTGCCGGCAATATGGCAAAGAAAAAGGCTGTTGCCGTCAGCGAGGGCACATTATCCACCAGCAATGGAATATTTGTTGGACTTTTGATCGGAGTTATCCTCATCATAGGCGCGCTGAGCTTTTTACCGGCGCTGGCACTTGGTCCGATTGCCGATTTCTTTACAATGAAGTGATAGAAGGTGATTAAAATGGAAAAAAAGAGTGTTGACAAAAGCATCTTTTATGATGCGCTGAGGCAGTCCTTTATCAAGCTGTCTCCCAGGGTGCAGGTGAAAAATCCTGTCATGCTGGTAGTTTATATAGGAGCGGTCCTGACCGGTGTTTTGTATTTTCTTTCCTTTGCAGGTCTTAAGGATGAAAATTCGGGTTATACCTTAACCATATCCCTGATTTTATGGTTTACTGTTCTGTTTGCCAACTTTGCAGAAGCCATTGCAGAGGGTCGTGGACGGGCACAGGCAGACAGTCTGCGCAGTGCCAAAAAGGACGTTAAGGCAAGAAAACTGAAATCCCCTTCTAATATTGACGATTATACTGAGGTCCTTTCCAATACCCTGAAAAAGGGTGATGTCGTATATGTCAGGGCAGGGGAGCAGATTCCGATGGATGGGGAAGTGATCGATGGGGCAGCCTCTGTGGACGAAAGCGCCATTACCGGGGAATCAGCTCCGGTCATCCGGGAATCAGGCGGCGACCGAAGCGCTGTCACAGGAGGAACCACCCTGGTGTCTGACTGGCTGATCATTGAAGTAACAGCGGAAGCAGGAGAAAGCTTCCTTGATAAAATGATATCCATGGTGGAAGGCGCAGCCAGAAAGAAAACGCCCAATGAAGTGGCTTTGCAGATTTTGCTTATAACCCTTACCATCATCTTTCTTGTGGTTACGGCAGCCCTGCGGCCCTTTACCGGCTTTGCAAGCCTTCAGGCGGGCTCTGGTTCCGCCATTTCCATCACCAATGTCATTGCCCTTCTGGTATGCCTTGCCCCTACTACCATTGGCGCGCTTCTTTCTTCTATCGGCATAGCGGGCATGAGCCGCTTAAATCAGGCCAATGTTCTGGCAATGAGCGGGCGGGCCATTGAAGCTGCCGGTGATGTGGATGTGCTGCTGCTTGATAAGACCGGGACCATTACCCTGGGAAACCGTCAGGCCAGCGAATTTATGCCGGTGGCTGGGGTCACAGAGCAGGAGCTTGCCGATGCGGCGCAGTTGTCCTCTCTTGCTGACCAGACAGCGGAAGGAAGAAGCATTGTGGTACTGGCAAAGGAACGGTTTGAGATACGGGGCAGGGAGCTTTCGACCCTGGGGGCAAGTTTTGTGGAATTTACGGCAAAGACTAGGATGAGCGGCATCGACTATCAGGGGAATGAGATCCGGAAGGGTGCTGCCGATACCATCAAAGCATATGTGATGGAAAAGAGCGGCAAATACCCGGAGGAATGTGAGAACCTGGTAAGACGCGTGGCTGAGGCAGGAGGCACCCCCCTTGTGGTGGCAAAGAACAACCAGGTAATGGGTGTGGTCTATTTAAAGGACATTGTGAAAAACGGCGTAAAGGAACGCTTTGAAGATCTGCGTAAAATGGGCATCAAAACCATTATGATCACCGGCGACAATCCTATGACAGCTGCTGCTATCGCTGCAGAAGCGGGCGTTGATGATTTCCTTGCGGAAGCCACGCCGGAAGCAAAGCTGGCCCTCATCCGTGATTACCAGGCCAAAGGTCATCTGGTCGCCATGACAGGAGACGGTACAAACGATGCTCCTGCCCTGGCCCAGGCAGATGTTGCGGTGGCCATGAATTCAGGCACACAGGCTGCCAAAGAGGCAGGAAACATGGTGGATTTAGACTCCAGTCCCACCAAGCTCATCGATATTGTGCGGATCGGCAAGCAGCTTTTAATGACAAGAGGTTCCTTGACGACCTTTAGTGTGGCAAACGATGTGGCAAAGTATTTTGCCATCATTCCCGTATTGTTTTTCGGCATCTATCCCCAGCTTGAAGCCTTGAATTTCATGAGGCTGACCAGTGCCACAAGTGCCATGCTTTCAGCGATCATTTATAACGCGCTGATTATTATCGCACTGATTCCCCTGGCACTTAAAGGGGTAAAATACCGGGAGCTGCCTGCTGAAAAGCTGTTAGCAAGGAACTTACTGGTCTATGGTCTTGGCGGGATCTGTGCGCCTTTTCTCGCAATTAAGCTGATTGATATGATTCTGACCGCATGCGGTCTTACGTGAGGTGAATGGATACAATGAAAACCATGAAATTATTTAGAGCCGCCGTCGTATGTTTTGGCATAATGACCGTATTGTGCGGCGCCGTTTATACGGCTGCTGTCACGGGCGCCGCCCAGCTTTTGTTTCCGGACCAGGCGGGCGGCAGCATGATAGTTGTGGCTCAAAAGGACGGAACACAAAAGGAATACGGGTCCCAGTGGCTGGCTCAGGAATTTACAAAGCCCGGGTACCTGATTGGAAGGCCCTCAGGCGTATCAAACCTCTCCCCTGTCAGCGAAGAGCAGCAAAAGCTTGTTCTGGACCGCATAAGCTGGTGGCATTCCCTTGATCCAGACAATCAGGCGGATATTCCCATGGATCTGGTTACGGCCTCAGGAAGCGGCGTTGACCCTCATATTTCTCCTGAGGCGGCGGAATACCAGGTGGCAAGAATCGCGGCAGCAAGGGACATGACAGAGGAAGAAGTGAGAAGCATTATAAAGACCTGTACGAAGGAACGCTTTCTTGGGTTTATCGGCGAACCGGCCGTCAATGTTTTAGAGGTGAATTTGACTCTTGATGGTTTGCTGCAGGCAAAAAAAGTGGTATGATATCTATATAGTAAGGTGGTGGAATATAGATGGAATCATTTGATCACAGACCTGACCCTGATTTGATTTTAGAGGATATTCAGACCCAGCGGGATCAAAGGCCGGGCAGGCTGAAAATATATTTTGGATATGCCGCCGGCGTGGGAAAAACTTATGCAATGCTTGACGACGCCCAGGAACGCGCGAAAAGCGGGATAGACGTTTTAGTCGGCTATATCGAACCTCATACCCGTCCTGAGACCATGCAGAAGCTGCATGGTCTGACGGTGCTTCCGCCTAAAGACGTATCATACCGCAATATGGAGCTAAAGGAATTCGACTTGGATAAGGCCCTGGAGTTTAAGCCGGAATTAATTCTTGTGGATGAGCTGGCCCATACTAATGCAGAGGGCGGGAGGAACAAAAAACGATATCAGGACATTGAAGAGCTTCTGGAAGCCGGGATTGATGTTTATACAACAGTCAATGTCCAGCACATGGAGAGCTTAAATGACGTTATCGACAACATCACTAAGGTAAGGGTCCGGGAAACTGTGCCGGATTATATCTTTGACCGGGCTGAGAAAATTGAACTGGTGGATATTGAACCGGATGAACTGCTGCGACGCCTTGAAGTAGGAAAGATATACCGTTCTGACCGGGCGGAAACGGCCATGCAGAATTTTTTCACACAGGAGAACTTACGGCTTTTGCGGGAGATCGCCCTGCGCAGCGCTGCGGATAAGATCAGCTCAGAGAATCAGAGCGAGCGGAGCTTATCTGATAAAATGGCCAATACCAAGCTGCTTGTCTGCATCGGCCCGTCACCCTCATCGGCAAAATGCATCCGGTGGACAGCGCGGGCGGCGGAGGCGTTTCACGCAAGCTGGGTCGCATTATACGTGGAAGATATAGATAGTGAAGGTTTTACCGCTGAACAGCAGAAAACGATCCGGGCGAATCTGGATCTGGCAGATAAGCTGGGGGCAGAGATCGTCAACCTGACCGGACATGATATTGCCGTTACCGTATCGGAATATGCCAAGCTTTCCGGTATCACCAATATCGTAGTGGGTAAAAGCAGAAATAAGAAAACCCTTAAAAATCTGTTTGACATGGCTTTTGAAGACAAGCTCATCTCTCTTTTGCCTAACATAGAAATTCACATCATACCAGGAATCATTACCAGGCGCAGCTATAGGAAGCCGAGGAATGTGAGGCATGAGAATTTCCGCTTTACCTGGGGGGATACCGTAAAGACTCTTTCTATATTGGCGGCTGCCACCCTGCTGTCCCTTTGGCTTCACCAGTTTGACGTCATGGACCAGAATATTATTATGGTTTATATTTTCTCCGTCTTGCTGGTTTCCCGTATGACGGAAGGGTATGGATACGGGATCTTTGCTTCCGCAGTCGGCGTATTGACCTTTAATTTCTTCTTTACAGAGCCTTATTTCACCTTAAACGCAATTCAAGCCGGCTACCCACTTACTTTTGCCATCATGCTTCTGGTAGCTTTGATTACCAGCGCTTTGACCGTGCGCATGAAGGCGGAAGCGAGGCTGGCCGTAAAGAGGGAACACCGTACGGAGATCCTGTATGAAATCAATAAAAAGCTCCTTGCCACAAGGGGCCTTGACCGGATCGTAGCCCTTACAAATGACTACGTGGTGAAGCTGTTTGGACGGTCCATAATCTTTTTCACCACTGACCCGGAACATGGGGAGGATGGTGAAGTGGGGCAGGCGGACGATGACATCGGTTCCTCTGTCTTAAACTCCGCCGATGAAAAGGCGGTTGCCCACTGGGTGTTCTTAAACCAGAAACGGGCGGGAGCGGGGACCGATACTCTGATGGGAGCGGCGGCATTTTATATGCCTGTGATCTCTCAGGGAAAGGTTATTGCCGTCTGGGGAATTTCCTGCGGAAAAGAAAATCTTGACCATAATGCCCGTCTGTTTTTGCGCATGATCGCTTCCCAGGTGGCAATGGCCCTGGAGCGGCAGCATCTTTCCGATGAGCAGCGGAACATTATGGTGGAATCGGAAAAGGAAAAGATGCGGAGCACCCTTTTGCGGGCAATCTCCCATGATCTGCGCACGCCTCTTGCGGGCATCCTGGGAGCTAGCTCTGTGATCCGTGAAAATGGGGAAATGCTTGATGAAAATACACGGAACAGCCTGGTCGCCAACATACAGGAGGAATCACAGTGGCTCATACGCATGGTGGAAAATCTGCTTTCCGTGACGCGGATCAATGAGTCTGCCTCCAATCTTAAGAAAAGCCCGGAGGCAGCGGAGGAGGTTGTCGGGGAGGCCGTCAGCCGTATTAAGAGAAGATTCCCCCAGAGCAAAATCTTTGTTCAAGTTCCGGAGGAATTCTTAGAGGTCCCAATGGATGGAACCTTAATCGTACAGGTGCTGATCAATCTTCTTGAGAATGCCATAAAATATTCTTCAGACGATTCCTCCATTGAGGTCCGTTTGGAGAGAGATGGAACATGGGCCAGGTTTGAGGTGCTGGACAGGGGGAGAGGGATTCCCAATGAGGATCTTCCCTATCTGTTTTCAGGCTATAAGCCCTGCGAAAGCAGGAGTGCCGATTCCTCCAGAGGAATGGGGATCGGCCTGTCCATCTGCAAAACCATTGTCAATGCTCATCAGGGAAACTTAGAGGCTGAAAACAGAAAGGATGGAGGAACGGTATTCCGCTTCACTCTGCCTTTGAAAGGAAGTGAATAAATATGGATATAAAACCAACGGTGCTGATCATTGAAGATGAAGATGCGATATGCAATTTTATATCTGCCATTCTGACCTCAAACGGTTATCAGGTGGTTAAGGCCAAAACAGGGAAGGAAGGGCTTTCCATGTTTACCTCTCATGTTCCCGATATCATTCTTCTGGACTTGGGTCTGCCGGACATTGACGGATTAGAGATACTTAAGAATATACGTCAATGGTCGAAGACCCCTGTGATCGTGGTCTCCGCCCGCGGGCATGAGCGTGAAAAGGTGGCTGCCCTTGATTTTGGAGCTGATGATTACATCGTAAAGCCATTCGGGACCTCGGAACTTCTTGCCCGGATACGGACGGCAATGCGGCACAGCCCTCAATCAGCCGCAGCGGAAACCCTGGGAGAAGAAAAGGTCACCATCGGGAAGCTGGAAATCGATTATAACAAACGGGTCGTATACAAAGCCGGAGAAAGAATCCATTTAACTCCGATTGAATATAAGCTGTTGGTTTTACTGTCTAAAAATGCGGGCAAGGTGCTTACCCATGATTTTATCATACGGGAAATATGGGGGGTATATACCGATGAAAGCCATACCCTTCGTGTCAACATGGCGAATATAAGGAGAAAGATAGAGGCAAATCCCGGAGCTCCCCAGTATATTCTTACGGAAATGGGCGTTGGATACCGGATGGTGGAGGAATTGGATGAAGGGTAAAAGAAAAGAGCCGGCAGAGAGGGCCATGATATGTCCTCTTTGCCGGCTTTTAACAAATAATCAGTTTCATAACCTGGCTTTTAGTCCTCAGGATAAATAAGCTGGTCGTCATCGATTCCATATAGTACAGAATCAAGGAATTTTCCGGCCAGGTATTTTGCCATGCCAAGATTCATGTCCAGGTAATTGCCGCAGTCTCTTGCTGCCGCGCCTGGCACCTCGCCTTCAAAATCCCGGATAAATTCATACATTTCCGTGATCAATGGGACAATGTCCCCGGACTTGTAATCACCGGACAGCAGAAGGTAAAAGCCGGTGCGGCAGCCCATGGGTCCAAAGTACAAAATACGGGAAGAAAAGAATTCGTGGTTGCGCAGGAAAGTGGCTCCCAGATGCTCAATGGTGTGGATTTCCGCCGTATTCATAACTGGCTCAAAGTTAGGGCGGGTCATGCGGATATCAAAGGTAGTAATGACAGAGTCCCCGGCCTGATCCCTGCGGGAGACATAGATGCCTGGAAGAAGTTTCAAATGGTCGATGGTAAAACTTGTTATTTTTTCCATATTTATCATGTCCTTTCTTATCATGGTTGCTTACGGTTTGCGGGTTGCTCATCCCATGATCAAATTATAATAAAAAAAACGGTCCCCTGCAATAGGAAACAAATATAAACGGCTCATCTCCAAAACTGAATTTGCCAATGGCAAATGATGTTTGTTTTCTTATCGAATGTTGTGGTAAATAGACAAAAAATGTCTGGATTTATCTGGATTATTTTCTGTATTGACAGAAATTCTTCGTGCTGATAAAATGATAATATGGTAATACCTTATGAAAGCGAGAGAGAATATGGAACTTCACCCAATGTTAAAACCCAATTTAAGCAGCTCAGTTAAGAATTATCTTTATAAATATATTCGAAGTCTGGATTTGGGGGGAAATACGAAGCTGCCGCCAGAGAATGAACTGTCTTCGAATCTTGGAGTCAGCAGGGTAACAGTGCGCCGGGCATTGGATGAACTGGAGAAGGAGGGGATAGTCCTAAGAATTCATGGAAGAGGAACATTTGTTAATCCGGAAGCTTTAAATATTCAAGTGAATCTTATGCCGGGAGAAGAATTTTCAAGGCTGATTGAATCCTGTGGTTATAAGGCCTCCTTCGAAGTTGCGGATGTCAGGAAGTTGAAAGCTGACGATGAGGTTATAAGGATTCTTCAACTGGAAGAAGGGGAAGAAATCTTTGAAGTTGAAAAGATTTATTTGGCAGATGGACATCCAGCCATAATCAGCATCGACCGTTTTGCATGTAGTTTGGCAGGAGATGATTTGAAACGAGAGGCTGTGGAAGGGAAGTCCACCTTTGATATCTTAAGAAAGTTTGGCGGATGCTTTATTGTCAGAGATAAAATCCGGATAGAAACCATGAACCGCAGGGAGATGGAGCAAGAAACCGTTTGTGGGCGGAAGATGGAGTGCGACAGTGTTTTAGTATTTCATGGGATAAATTACAATCAAGATAATAGACCGGTTATTTATGATACTGAATTTTATGATACAAAGTACATAAAATTCAGCCTTCTAAGAGTAAAGAATGTATATGAAGATTAGATTTAGTAAAAGAATAGAGTGCTGTAAAGTGCTTTATTTTTTAAAGAACAATAAGGTAATACCATATTATCATAATAACAAATAAGGGGAATATACTATTATGAGAGACAAACTGAATCAGTTTTTTCATCTTTCTGAGAGAGGGACGAATATTAAAACAGAGATATTGGCGGGGACCACAACATTTTTAACCTGTGTCTACATTGTGGCAGTAAATCCGGGAATCTTATCGGCGGCAGGAATGGACACAAAAGCAGTCTTCTGGGCAACGGCTGTGGCATCGGCCATTGCCTGTATCTGGATTGGAATCTGGGCGAATCTGCCATTTGCCCTTGCACCTGCCATGGGACTGAATGCTTATTTTACATATTATGTGTGCAACACACTTGGGCTTCCATGGCAGAATGCCTTAGCTTGTGTGGCGATATCCGGAATTACGTTTATGTTGTTAAGCATATTTAAGGTACAGCAGAAAATTGTGGATGCCATGCCGGACTGCATCAAACATTCCGTGGGTTCGGGGATTGGATTCTTTATTGCATTTACGGGGCTCATGCAAGCGGGAATCGTTACATCTTCTCCGGATACACTGCTGACGCTGGGGGATTTAGCCAATCCAGGAGCCCTGCTTGCACTCTTTGGGGTTTTCCTTACGGCAGTCCTGGTGATCAAGAAGGTCAGAGGCGCGATTCTGATTGGGATTCTGGTTGTGACTGCGCTTGGTATTTTGGTAAAAGATCCAATGACAGGAATAGCATATACAGTGATTCCGGACCGCATCATTTCTTTTGATAATCCGGTGGCTGCCATGGCGCCTACGTTTGGTAAGCTGACGTTAAAGGGGCTGTTTTCAGGAACACCGGAAATGGTGCTGGGAGTAATTTTCGCTATTGTCAGTTTCCTGTTTGTGGATCTGTTTGACAGTATCGGTGTTCTTTTGGGTGTTTCATCGAAGGCTGGCCTGATGGATGAGAAGGGGAATATTCCGTGCGCCGGTAAGGCGTTGTTTGTAAGTGCCGGCGGAGCGGCTGTTGGAGCACTGCTGGGAACGAATACGGTGACGATTTATGGAGCAGAAAGTGCAACCGGGATTAACGAAGGCGGAAGAACCGGTCTTACTGCCTGTGTGACGGGAGTACTGTTCTTGTTCACACTGTTTTTATCACCGTTGTTTCTTATGATTCCATCGATTGCTACTGCACCGGCCCTGGTTATGGTAGGGATCTTTATGATAGAACCATTAAGAAAGCTGCCGCTTGATGATGTTTCCATCGCGCTTCCGGTATTTCTCACAGTGGCCCTCATGCCATTTTCCTATAATATTGCATATGGAATCCTGTTTGGATTAATTGGATATACCATCGGACAGGTTGCTTCGGGCAAGGCAAAGGAAATGACAAAGACTGTGTGGGTGTTAACGGTTATCTTTATTGCATATCTGATACTGGAGATTATTTTATAGGAGAGAAATAAATATGAGAACATTTGAGGAAATAAAGAATACAATTGAGACAGGTCTGGGGAAGCATCCCTGTGATTTAAAGCTGGAACGTGTAAAACTAGTAAATGTATTTTCCGGTGAAGTGTATCCCACCAATATATATATTAAAAACAAGAGAATTGTGTCCATCGACCCTGACGCAGTCCTGGAAGCGGAACGTGTACTGGATTGTAAAGGGCAGTATGCGCTGCCGGGGCTGATTGACGCCCATATGCACTTTGAATCCACTATGCTTTCTCCGGAAGCGCTGGCTTCCGTAGTGGTTCCCCAGGGAACGACCACACTGTGTGCAGATTTGATGGAAATTGCAAATGTGGCAGGAGAGCAGGGGCTAAGGGCAATGCTCCAGTCTATGAACCGTCTTCCTTACAGAATGCTGATTGAGGTCTCTTCCCGGGTTCCGACTGCACCTGGACTTGAGACGACGGGAGCAGTTCTGGGGGCCAAGGAAGTGGCAGATATCATGGATTGGGATGAAAGCGTCAGCCTGGGTGAACTGGACCCATCAAAGATTCTCTTTGTAAAGGATGAATATCTCCATAAGATAGCGGATACGCTTTCACGGAGGAAACTGGTAAACGGACATGCCATAGGACGTCTGGGGCAGGAACTGAATGTATATGCTTCTTCAGGAATTTCCGACGACCATGAATGTGTAAATACTAATGAAATGCTGGAACGCCTGAAAGTGGGAATGAAGGTGTTTATCCGGGAAGGAAGCAGTGAGCGTAACGTGGACGAACTGGTAAAGGGAATTGTGGACAACCAGCTGGATACTTCAAATATCATGTTCTGCACCGATGATAAGCATGCCCGGGAGATACAGGTGGAAGGACATATTAACTATAATGTGTCAAGAGCTGTGGAACTGGGACTGGACCCGATAAAAGCGATTCAGATAGCAACGGTGAACACGGCAAAGCATTTTCGCATGGAAGATGAAATCGGAAGCATAACTCCCGGACGGTTGGCGGACATCCTGCTTGTGGAAGACTGGCGCATTGTAAAGCCTACCATGGTGATATTTGAGGGAAAAGTTGTTGCGGCAGACGGTGAACTTCTGGAAGAATGCAGGGTGAGTAATTATCCCCAATGGATTAAAAATACAGTAATCCTGAAAAATAAGATTACTTCAGATTCTTTCCGGGCAGCATCAAAGAATACAGATGGAACAACGGATATTCATGTAATTGATATGATTCCAAGGCAGATAATTAACCATCGTATCATAAAAGAGATGAAGGTAAAGAATGGTGTTATTATAACGGATGTGGAACAGGATATTCTTAAACTTGCAGTCGTGGAGAGGTATGGAAAAAATGGCAACGTTGGCGTTGGATTTGTCCGTGGATTCCAACTGAAGAAAGGGGCGCTGGCATATTCCATGTCCCATGACCACCATAATATCGTGGCAGTAGGGACGAATGATGAAGATATGGCGGCGGCAGTGAATGAAGTCGCCAGACTGAATGGAGGGTTGGCAGTAGCCTGTGACGGTGGGATATTAAACAGCATGGAGCTGCCGATTGGAGGCCTGATGAGTGAAAAAACAGCTGAAGAAGTGATGGCGCAGCTGGATATTCTTAATGGGGATGCAAAAATACTGGGCTGTGAGATGGAGGCTCCGTTCATGTCCCTGAGTTTTATTTCCCTTCCGACGGTTCCGGATCTTGGGTTGACTGATAAGGGGTTGGTGGATGTACTTGAACATAAACTGATTGAACTGGAGGTGGAGCAGGTAGATTGACCGTTGATCTCTTTCCATTATACAATGGATATCCACCGAGATAAAACCCATATTAAGCCGCCTGTTATACCTTGCTGTCCGGCTCATGTCGATAGCAAGCTAAAATCATTCATGAAATTCACTACCTGTCTCATACCATAGTATGAGAAACAGGAAGGAGCGTCAGAATGGAAGAATGGTTTCGTTTATCAGAGGATGAGGCCCTTGCTAAGCTCGGCGCAGGCAGGAACGGCCTGGATTCCAGGGAGGTCCTGAAGCGCAGGCAGTTATATGGTCCAAATACACTAAAGAAAGCGGAACGCAAAAGCGCTTTCCAGGTATTTCTGGACCAGTTTAAAGACCTGTTGGTCATCATCCTGATTATAGCAGCAGTAATTTCTATGATATCCGGTGACGTGGAAAGCACAGGAGTGATTTTTGCAGTGCTTCTGCTGAATGCGGTGCTGGGGACCGTAGAACACCAGAAGGCAGAAAAGTCCTTAGACAGTCTTATGGCCCTGTCGTCACCGGTAGCAAAGGTGATAAGAGAGGGGAAAAAGCAGGAAATTCTATCCAGGGAGATCGTTCCTGGGGACATCCTGCTCTTGGAAGCAGGGGATATGGTAGCGGCAGACGGCCGGATCCTGGAAAATTATTCCCTTTTGGTCAATGAAAGCTCCCTGACCGGAGAATCCATTAATGTGGAGAAACGGACGGGAAGGATCCGGGAAAAAAAGGTACCTTTGGCTGAGCAGACGAATATGGTGTTTTCCGGTTCCCTGGTGGCAGCAGGCAGGGCAAAGGTACTGATCACAGGTACCGGAATGGATACGGAAATCGGCAGGATCGCTTCCCTCATGAATGACACCGGAGAAAAAAAGACACCTCTTCAGGTAAGCTTAGACCAGTTCGGAAGCAGGCTGGCGGCAGGTATCCTGTTTATCTGTGCGGTGATCTTCGGCTTAAGCATCTACCGGAGGATGCCGGTCCTGGATTCCCTGATGTTTGCCGTAGCCCTGGCGGTTGCAGCGATTCCGGAAGCGTTAAGTTCCATTGTCACCATCGTTCAGGCAATGGGCACACAGAAAATGGCAGGAGAGAATGCCATCATAAAGGATTTAAAGGCAGTGGAAAGCCTTGGCTGTGTTTCGGTCATCTGCTCCGATAAGACGGGAACCCTGACCCAAAACCGCATGACCGTACAGCAAATCTACGTAAACAGCCGTCTTTATCCTCCGGAGCTCTTAAGCAAAGAGGTTCCAGTACATAAATATCTGTTGTATGATGCTGTTTTAAATAATGATTCCGCTTACATAGAAGGAAAGCTGTTGGGGGACCCGACGGAAGCCGCACTGGTACAGATGGCCGAAAGGGCGGGAATGAACGAGGAAGCCATGAAATCCTATTACCCCAGAGCAGGGGAGATCCCCTTTGATTCCCGGAGAAAGCTTATGAGCACCATGCACAGGATCGAAGGAAAAAGGGTCCTGTTCACAAAGGGAGCGGTGGATGTGCTGCTTCCCAGGATCAGCCATATATGGACTGGGGAAGGGATCCGCCTCATGAGGGAGGGGGACCGGCAGAACCTAATGGAGCAGAATATAGAATTTTCCAAACAGGGGCTCAGGGTTTTGACCTTTGCCTGCCGGGAAATGAATGAAGATGAAAGGCTGACGGAAAAATCAGAGGCCGGCTATACCTTTCTTGGAATGGTCGCGATGATGGATCCGCCCCGTCCGGAAACAAGGAATGCGGTGTTAAACGCCAAAAGAGCAGGCATCCGTACGGTTATGATTACAGGAGACCATAAGATCACTGCATCTGCCATAGCGGAGAAAATAGGCATTCTGGGAGACGAAGATATGGCAATCAGCGGACCGGAGCTTGATGATATGCCGGAGGAGGAATTGAGCCGAAAGCTGGAGCACATCAGCGTCTATTCCAGGGTTTCGCCGGAGCATAAAATACGGATCGTCCGCTCCTGGCAGAAAAAAGGCCACATCGTAGCTATGACAGGAGACGGGGTCAATGACGCTCCGGCCTTAAAACAGGCCGACATCGGGGTTGCCATGGGAAAAATGGGGACAGAAGTGTCAAAGGATGCCTCTGCCATGATCCTAACGGATGATAACTTTGCAACCATTATTAAGGCGGTTGCCAATGGCCGTAATGTTTACCGGAACATCCGGAATGCCATTAAATTTCTTTTATCAGGAAATATGGCCGGGATACTATGTGTATTGTATACATCCTTCCGGGCGCTTCCGCCTCCCTTTGCGCCGGTTCACTTACTGTTTATCAATCTTCTGACAGACTCTCTTCCAGCCATTGCCATTGGCATGGAAAAGGCGGAGGCAGATCTTTTGGCCCAAAAGCCCAGGAATCCCAAAGAAGGAATCTTAACAAAACGTTTTGTCCTTCAGGTTCTGCTACAGGGGGCCCTCATAGCGGCCTGTACCATGACCTCCTACCACACTGGCATGGTAACCGGAAGCGAGGCGGCCGCCAGCACCATGGCATTTTCCACCCTGACCCTGGCAAGGCTGTTCCACGGCTTTAACTGCAGAAGCGGTCATTCCATACTGAAGATCGGGCTTAAAAGCAATTTGTGGAGCATTATGGCCTTTGAGGCAGGAGCCGTTCTTTTGGCAGCCGTGCTGTTTATACCAAGACTTCATACCTTTTTTTATGTGGCAGATTTAAACGCAAGGCAGTTTATTACCATTTTTATATTTGCATTTATTCCTACGCTTGTGATCCAGGCATTTAAGACCATAAGAGAGAGCCTTCATTGAGAAAATAATAGCCTGAAATCTTGACATAATTTTTGCTCCATGGTAGTATTAAGTATACATAAATAGATAGCCTAAGAGATGACAGAGCCAGGTGATGAGTGCGGGTAACCGTTCATTTCCAAGGCTCTTTCTTTATTCCTTGAGAAAAAATTAACAAGGAATAAAATCGGGGGCGATTACTGGAAGGGGAAGGTACTATGGGAAGATATGTCATTGCCTTAGATCAGGGCACGACAAGTTCCAGATGTATTCTGTTCGATGAGCAGGGGAACATCTGCAGTGCAGCACAAAAAGAGTTTACACAGATTTTTCCGGAGCCGGGCTGGGTGGAGCATGACCCCATGGAGATCTGGTCTTCACAGCTCTCCGTGACCATGGAGGCCATGGGAAAGATTGGGGCCCATTACAGCGATATTGCTGCAATCGGGATCACGAACCAGAGGGAGACTACGGTGGTCTGGGATAAGGAGACAGGGGAACCGGTCTATCATGCGATTGTATGGCAGTGCCGAAGGACCGCGGACAGGATCGAGAAGCTGAAGCATGACGGCCTGGAGGAGCTTATCATTGAAAGGACCGGACTGATTCCTGACGCATATTTTTCAGGAAGCAAGATCGAGTGGATCCTGGATCATGTAGAGGGGGCGAGAGAACGGGCTGAACGTGGGGAACTGCTGTTTGGAACCGTGGATACCTGGCTGATCTGGAACCTGACCAAGGGCTGCATCCATGTAACGGATTATACCAATGCATCCAGAACCATGCTTTTTGATATACACAGGAAGTGCTGGGATGAAGAGATTCTTAATTATTTCCACATTCCCAGATGCATGCTGCCAGAGGTGAAGCCTTCAAGCTGTGTGTACGGCTACACCTCTTCGGATGTCATGGGAGGAAAGATCCCCATTGCCGGAGCGGCAGGCGACCAGCAGGCCGCATTGTTCGGCCAGTGCTGCTTTGAAGCAGGGGAAGTGAAGAACACCTATGGAACCGGCTGCTTCCTCCTGATGAATACAGGAGAAAAGGCGGTGAAGTCCGGGCATGGGCTTTTGACCACCATAGCTGCCAGCGACCAGGGGGGTATCCAGTATGCCCTGGAAGGAAGCGTGTTCGTGGCAGGTGCTGCCGTGCAGTGGTTAAGGGATGAGATGCGGATGGTCCGTTCTGCCTCCCAGACAGAGGAATACTGCAGGGCAGTGGAGGATACAGGGGGCGTTTTCATGGTACCGGCTTTCGCAGGGCTTGGGGCACCTTATTGGGACCAGTACGCAAGAGGGACCATTGTGGGAGTGACCAGAGGGACCAGCAAGGAGCAGTTTATCCGGGCTACGGTGGAATCCATGGCCTATCAGGTCTATGATCTCATTGAAGCAATGGAACAGGATTCGGATATCCATTTAAAGCAGCTAAAGGTGGACGGGGGCGCCTGCGCCAACAATTTTCTTATGCAGTTTCAGTCGGATCTTTTAAACACAGAGATTGTAAGGCCGGAGTGCATTGAGACGACTGCTCTTGGAGCCGCGTACCTGGCCGGGCTTGCGGTTGGCTATTGGAAGAGCCGTGAAGAAATCAAGGCAAACTGGAAGGTATCCAGGGCCTTTGACAGTCAGATGGAGGAGAAAAGCAGGACTAAGCTGGTAAAAGGCTGGAAGAGAGCGGTAAAATGCGCGCTCTACTGGTCACAAGAAGAGGAGTAGAACGTGGAGGGGTAGGACTTGGAGGGTACATATTTATTGTTTGGGGGAATTACCTTATCATACGTCATGATCCAGCTGGAGTATATGCTGCGCATTATAATGGCTGGCCTTTTGGGGTTTTTGATCGGTAATGAGAGAAAAAACAGGAACAAATCGGCTGGAATCCGGACCCACGCTATTGTGGCAATCGGTTCAGCTCTCATGATGGTGGTTTCCAAATATGGGTTTCCTGACATTCCCAACAGCGATGGGGCAAGGCTCGCGGCCCAGGTGGTCAGCGGAGTGGGATTTTTAGGTGCAGGGGTTATATTTGTACGGAACAATCTGGTAAATGGCTTAACGACGGCAGCCGGAATATGGGCTACCGCCGGGGTAGGGCTGGCTCTTGGGGCGGGCCAGTACATTGTGGGCATATTGTCTGCGGTACTCATTATTGTCATGCAGACTCTGACCCACCGGATCAGCTATTTTGCCCAGGTGGCTTCCTGCGGCTGCTTACGGATGACCATAGCGCAAAAATCCGGAGCAGTAAAAAACATGGAAGAGTTTCTGGAGAGAGAAAAGGTCGAGATCGCTTCTGTGAAAATCAACAAGAATAAAAAGGATGAGATCAAACTGGTATTTGAAGTCATTTATCCGCCGGGCTTTGACAAGGGAGCCCTTCTTTCCAAGCTGGCAGAGGAGAATACAGTCATGGCAGTCAGCGAATAAGAGAAGGGGAGGCCCAGGCAGAAAAATCTTGACAATCCGGTCAGGATTATGCTAGCATTAAGATAATAAAATAAAAAACCTTTGAGATGAAAGAGTAAGGGAATAGAACGGAGGAATCCGTTTATTTTCCTTACTCTTTTTTATATGATTTTCACTTAAAAGGGTGACCATTACGGATATGGAGGAGAAGAACATGATGGAAATGAATTACGATGCAGCGATCATTGGCGGCGGCGTAATCGGCTGTGCAATTGCGAGAGAACTGGCGCGCTATGACCTTAGCATCTGTGTCATTGAGCGAGAGGAGGATGTCTGTTCCGGCACGTCAAAGGCCAACAGCGCCATTGTACACGGAGGATATGATGCGGTGCCCGGTTCCTTAAAGGCGAGATTCAATGTAGAGGGCAACCGGATGATGGGAGAGCTTTCAGAGGAGCTTGATTTCCCAATGACCCGGAATGGCTCTCTGGTGCTTTGTTTTTCTGAGGAAGATATACCCGCTCTTAAGGAGCTTTATGAGAAAGGCATAAAAAACGGAGTCCCCGGTTTATCCATCCTTTCCGGCAATGAGGTGAGAGCCATGGAACCCAATGTGACAGAGACGGTTGTGGCAGCCCTTTATGCGCCTACAGGGGGGATCGTATGCCCCTTTGGTTTAACGATAGCATTGGCGGAGAACGCCTGTGACAACGGCGTGGATTTTTTATTTAATACTGAAGTAAAAGTTATTGAAAAGACGGAAAAAGGCTATGACTTAAAAACCGGAGAGGGGATCATCCATGCCACTTATGTGATCAACGCTGCCGGTGTTTATTCCGACGTATTCCATAACATGGTAAGCGGAGAGAAGATACACATCACAGCAAGAAAAGGGGATTACTGCCTGCTGGATAAGGAGGCAGGAACCCATGTGTCCCATACCATCTTCCAGCTTCCGGGCAAGATGGGAAAGGGTGTGCTGGTAACCCCTACGGTTCACGGCAACTTACTGATCGGGCCCACGGCAGCCGATGTGGAGGATAAAGAAGGCGTCAGCACAACCGCAAAGGAGCTGTCGGATATTATAGAGAAAGCCGCCTGGGGAGTAAAGAACATACCGTTCCGCCAGATCATCACCTCCTTTTCCGGCCTTCGTGCCCATGAGGATGGGGATGACTTTATCCTGGGTGAGGTTACTGATGCCGCCGGCTTCTTTGATGCGGCAGGCATAGAATCACCGGGGCTTACAAGCGCTCCTGCCATCGGCGTTTATATAGCCGGTCTGGTTGCAGAAAAGGCAAAGGCTTCCCGGAAGGAGAATTATAAGGCCACCCGGAGGGGAATCCTGGATCCGCAGAAGCTGTCTTTTGAAGAACGGGCGGCGCTTATTAAGAAGAATGCCCAGTACGGCACCATTATCTGCCGTTGCGAAGGGGTCAGTGAGGGAGAGATTGTGGATGCCATTACCCGGACCCTGGGAGCAGTTTCCTTAGACGGGATCAAACGCCGTGTCCGTGCCGGCATGGGACGGTGCCAGTCAGGCTTCTGTGCCCCTAAGACCATGGAAATCCTGGCAAGGGAAACAGACAGGAAGATGGAGGATATCTGCAAAAACAGGCCCGGCTCCAATATAGTGACCGGTCATAAATAAGGAGGACAGCAACATGACAGAGCATGATATAGTGATAATCGGAGGCGGTCCGGCAGGTCTTGCAGCGGCGGTAGCGGCAAAAAAGGCGGGCATTACGGATATATTGATCCTGGAAAGAGAAGCCTGTCTTGGCGGCATCTTAAACCAGTGCATTCATAATGGCTTTGGCCTGCATACCTTTAAAGAAGAATTAACTGGCCCGGAATATGCAGCCCGTTATATTGAGATGGCAGAGACGGAAAACATACCCTATAAATTAAATACCATGGTCCTTGATATCAGCAAGGACAAAGAAGTGACAGTCATCAACAGGGAAGATGGACTGTCAACTATAAAAGCCAAAGCCATAATCCTGGCAATGGGATGCAGGGAGCGCCCCAGAGGAGCCCTTAACATACCGGGCTACCGTCCGGCAGGAATCTATTCCGCAGGCACTGCCCAGAGATTAATGAATATCGAAGGCTTCAGCGTGGGGAAAGAGGTGGTGATTTTAGGTTCCGGAGATATCGGACTCATCATGGCCAGACGTATGACCCTGGAGGGCGCGAAGGTAAAGGTGGTGGCAGAGCTTATGCCATATTCCGGCGGCTTAAAGAGAAATATAGTCCAGTGTCTGGACGACTATGGAATTCCCTTAAAGCTCAGCCATACGGTAATAAACATTGAGGGCAAGGATAGGGTCACAGGCGTTACCCTTGCCCAGGTCGATGAAAACCGGAAGCCTATTCCAGGAACAGAGGAATATTATAGCTGCGATACTCTCCTTCTTTCCGTAGGTCTGATTCCGGAAAATGAACTTTCAAGGGGAGCCGGTGTCCGGATGAGCCAGGTGACGTTTGGTCCTGTAGTAGGCGACCAGCTGGAAACCAGCTCGGAAGGTATCTTTGCCTGTGGGAATGTGCTTCATGTTCATGATCTGGTTGATTATGTATCGGAGGAAGCCGCTTTGGCCGGAACGAGCGCTGCCGCTTACGTAAAAGCGGATGGAGAAAAAAAGGCTGCTCACAACCTGGAGCTGGCAGCTGAGAACGGAGTCCGCTATACGGTGCCTCAGATGATTGACGTGGAGAACATGGAGGATAAGGTCACGGTCCGTTTCCGCGTGGCTGACGTATACAAGGACCGCTTTATCAGTGTTTATTATGATGATACAAGGGTCTCCCATAAAAAGAAAAAGGTTCTGGCTCCGGGTGAGATGGAGCAGGTTGTATTAAGGAAAGACAGCTTTAAGGAATATCCGGAGCTTAAGAGAATCGTTGTCTGTACGGAGGTGGAATGATATGGAGGTAAGAGAAATGATCTGTATCCGCTGTCCTTTGGGCTGCCCTTTGACGGTACGCATGGAAGGGGACCAGGTGGAAGTGACAGGGAATTCCTGCAGCCGTGGGGAAGAATACGGAAAAAAAGAGGTTTTAAGCCCTACCAGAGTGGTGACTTCCTCGGTCCGCGTCATGGGCGGTGATCTGGAAATGGTACCGGTAAAGACAAAGGAGGACATTCCTAAGGATAAGATTTTTGCCTGCATGGAGGAAATCCGGAAGATGGAGGTTTCCGCACCTGTTTCCATTGGAGATGTGATCATTCCTGACTGTGCAGGAACCGGCGTCTCCATCGTTGCTACAAGGAACGTTGAAAAAGTATAATGTAATTTCCTGAAAATGGCCTCGTATTTGCCGTAAGCTGCCCTGATCCATTTTGGCAGCCTGCGGATTCACGAGGCTGTTTTGCATAAAAACAATGGAATCTGTGGAAAATTTATACTGGAAATGATATACTGGTAAAAGATGTTAGAGAAAGAGTAAAATGCCTTGCAGCATTCGCCGGATGCAGGAATGCAAACATTCCTGTGCCTGGCTCATTGCTTGCAGAAATATAAGGAAAGAGGGGTTGATATGAAGGTATTTGCACACAGGGGTTACAGTGGAAGATATCCGGAAAATACCATGCTGGCGTTTCGGAAGGCAGCAGAGACAGGCTGTGACGGGATCGAACTGGATGTACAGCTTACAAAGGATGGAACGGTGGTGGTGATCCATGACGAGAGCGTTGACCGGACCACAGATGGTACCGGCTTTGTGAAGGATTTCACTTATGAAGAACTGAAACAATTCAATGCGGATGCTGTCTGTGGAGGAATCCATGGATTCGAGCCTGTTCCGACCTTTGAAGAATACTGCAGATGGGTGAAGGATCAGGAGCTTATCACAAATATCGAAATCAAGACAGGCGTATATTATTATGAGGGTCTTGAAGAGAAAACCCTGGATCTGGTGCGCAAATACGGGCTTGAAGAAAAGGTTATCTTTTCTTCCTTTAACCATACTTCCATAATCTGCTTGAAGGAACTGGCTCCCGGGATCCGGTGCGGCGCTTTACTTGACCATCCGGGACTGGGAAATGCAGGATACTATTGTGACCGATATCATTTCGAATGCTACCACCCGGGGGTAAATGGATTAACAAAAGAGGCTGTGGAAAACTGTAAGAAATACGGAATCCAGGTGAATGTCTGGACGGTCAACGACATGTCCTTGCTGGAGCAGGTCTTTGAATGGGGTTGTGACGGGGTCATCAGCAACTTTCCGGAGGTCTGCAAGCGGTGGGTCCAGAGCAAAGAACTCTAGATAATAGTAGCAGGGGTGAGGCGTCTGGTTTCCAGAGACCGCAGCTCCTGCTAACTTGTATGAAAAAACGTTAAAATATTCTTTTCTTTCCTTGAAAAAGCAATAAAGGGTAAAAATTGCCTTGACGGTGGGGGAAAGGATTGATAAAGTAGAACGAGATCCATATTTTGTGGGTGTGGAGGAATATTGATGAAAGCGATAGAACTACTGGAGGCATCTCCGGTGATTGCGGCGGTTAAGGATGATGGTGGATTAAAGAGATGCTTTGATTCGGAATGCCAGGTGGTATTTATTCTGTATGGAAATATCTGCAATATCAGCAGCATTGTGAAGCAGATAAAGGAGCATGGGAAACATGCCATCGTTCATGCGGATCTGGCACAGGGCTTAAGCTCCAGGGAGATCGCTGTAGATTTTATTAAGCAGAATACTTATGCAGATGGGATTATCAGCACAAAGCCTCTTCTTGTAAAACGGGCGGTTGAGTTGGGCTTGGTTGGGGTACAGAGAACCTTTATCATAGATTCCCTTGCCATGAGTACGACAAAAAAGCAGATTGACACTTTTCATCCGGATCTGGTTGAAATTATGCCCGGGGTCATGCCCAAGGTACTCAAAGAGATCCGGGCCTATACGGATATTCCTATTATTGCAGGCGGGCTGATATCAGACAAAAAAGATATTATGGCGGCTTTTTCCGCAGGTGCGGATGCAATTTCCACCACAAAGGAAGAGTTATGGTTCATGTAAAAGGAGGATGTTATGAAATTAGTTACATACGAGGTTGACCGGAGAAAAGATATCGGGGTAGTGAGTAAGGACGAGATGTGGATCTTTCCTCTCAGGGCATTTGGTATGGAGTATAAGGAGATGCTGGAGGTCATTAAGGGTCTCACCCAGTCTGAGCTAGACTTACTGGAACATGCCTCCGGTCTGGATCCTTACAAGAGCAACATCGTTGGAGCTGCTATGATGAAAGAGGTCATGCTTTTGGCGCCCATCCGGACACCGGAGCAGGACATCATCTGTCTGGGGCTTAATTACATGGAACATGCCGAGGAGTCTGCCCGCTTTAAAAAAGAAGATTTTGACGGAACGCGTCCCAATGCCGTTTATTTTTCCAAGAGAGTGAATGAGGCGGTGAATCCATACGGGGAGATCTTAAGCCACAGCGATATGGTGGACAGCCTGGATTATGAGGCAGAATTAGGGGTTATCATTGGAAAGGATGCAAAGAATGTGGCTCCGGAACAGGTAAAGGATTATATTTTCGGATATACCATCATTAATGACGTCAGCGCCCGCAACGTGCAGAATGCCCATAAGCAGTGGTATTTTGGAAAAAGTCTTGACGGGTTCACCCCTATGGGCCCCTGTATTCTGACAACAGGCTCCATTTCTTATCCGCCGGAGCTTGACATTCAGTCAAAGGTTAATGGAGAGCTGAGACAAGACAGCAATACCCGTCTTATGATATTTAATATAGACCATATTGTCAGCGAATTGTCTAAGGGGATGACCCTTCGGGCAGGAACCATCATTTCCACCGGAACACCTAAGGGGGTTGGAATGGGGTTTGAACCGCCGAAGTTTTTAGCGGCAGGAGATGAAGTGGAATGCCTGATCGAGGGGATCGGGGCCATTAAGAATAAGGTTGTGTAAGATAATATAGGAATGCTGCTCATTCATTGGGCAGCATTTTTTATGCCACAGTAAGATTGAACCTCCTGCTGAGGGAATCTCTATAGATAGGATACCTTCTGTGCTAAAAAATGTAGGTCTGCAAACCGCAAATTGTTTAGATGCCATGGGGCTATGTATCGCAAAATATTAAAGTTTCATATTGACACACGCGATGGCGTATTCTATAATTAACTAGACTGAACGTCAGTCTAGTTAATTATAGAGGAGCGATGTTATGAGAATTATTAAAGACTCTGATGTGCGTAAGAATGAAATATTAGATGCCGCCGCAGACCTTTTTAACAGTGATGGCTTTGATGGAACGACCATCAGCGCCATTATAGAGAAGGCCGGAATAGCGCGGGGGACGATATACTATCATTTCAAATCAAAGGAAGATATTTTGGATGCCCTTATCCAGCGGCGCAACACGGAGCTTTTGACTGCGGCCAAACAGATTGCTGCGGATAAAAGTACTCCTGTGCTGGAACGGCTGCTCAGAACTTTTATGGCTATGAATGGTGATAAAGATGGCAAATCGGAACTCACCCGGCAGATGCACAAGCCGCAGAATGCTTTGATGCACCAGAAAACCCATCAGGCAATGATGGAAGGCATCCCGCCTATTCTTATGGAAATTATTGAGGACGGTATCAGTGAGGGCTTATTCAACACCCCTTATCCCTATGAGAGTTTGGAAATGATTGTGGCTCATGTCAATGCGGTTTTTGATGATTACACAGAGAAACTTACAGGTGAAGAACTTTTGGGGAGGGTTAAGGCGTTTATATTTAATCTGGAAAGATTGTTTGGTGCAGAGCCGGGAGGATTTGACAGGGTGATAGAACTATTTCAAATGGATGGAGTAATCGCCTATGAATAAGAATATGGGAAAACCATTTATAAAATTTGTCATGCTGTGCTTCGGCAGCTTTGTTGCCGCCATAGGCAGCGGTATTACATCTTTCGGGCTTGGTGTATATGTATTTGAGCAGACAGGGCTTGCGTCCTCCAGTACACTGATTATCTTGTTGGCTTTTTTACCGGGACTCCTGCTCACTCCGTTTGCGGGGGTGCTTGCGGATAAATATGACCGCAGGCTTTTAATGATACTCGGCGACGGGCTTTCCGCTTTGGGGCTTATCTATATCCTGATTTGTATGCTGAACGGCTCAGCGCTGCTTTGGCAGATCGGAATAGGCGTTACCATCAGTTCGGTTTTTTCTTCACTCATAGAACCGGCGTTCAAAGCTACAATTACTGACCTGCTAACGGAAGAAGAATACTCAAAAGCAAGCGGACTGGTACAACTATCCGGTTCCGCAAAGTTTTTGATCTCGCCACTCGTTGCGGGGTTTCTTCTACAGGTTTCAGATATAAAGCTGCTGCTTGTGATAGACATATGCACAATCTTTCTGACCGTGATGGTGACGTTTGTGGTACGAAAGGGGCTTGTTGCTAAAGCTGCCGAATATAAAGAATCTTTCTTCCATGAGTTTAGAACCGGACTGACTGCGCTCACCCAAAACCGTGGCGTTTTCACACTGGTTTTATCAGGAATCGGCATCTCTTTCTTTTTAGGCTGCATCCAGTCTCTTTATACGCCAATGATACTTGGATTTACCGACAGTTCGGTGCTGGGTGTTTCCACTACGATTTCCGCCATGGGTATGCTGGTAAGCAGCCTTATTCTTGGCACGGTTCCTATAAAAAAGGGCTTTACACAAATGCTTTTCGCCTCCCTCTTTTTGGCGGGTATCTTTATGGCAGGCTACGGGTTTAGAGAAAACATTATTTTAATCTGCATTTTTGGTTTTCTCTTTTTTTCAATGCTTCCATTTGCCAACACAAGCATTGATTATCTGATCCGTACCAATATCAGCAACGATGTTCAAGGCAGGGTTTGGGGACTGATCGGTATTATCTCCCAGCTTGGCTATGTGATTGCTTACAGCATTTTAGGTCCGCTTGCCGACTACGTATTTATCCCTTTGCTGGTAGAGGATGGCGCGCTGGCAAATAGCATGGGAAAGGTAATCGGCGTGGGAAGCGGCAGAGGCGTTGGATTATTGATTATGATAGCAGGTCTGTTGTTATCTGTAACGGCCATTCTTTTATACAATATTAAGTCCGTCAGGGGGCTGGAGCGGGGAGGTGAACTGTGTACAGAAAAATAATAATAAACGATGTAAAGAAAAGCAAACTGATTACAATCACCATTACCGCATTTATTCTTCTGGCGGCAATGCTTACCTCCCTTGCCGCGATATTATCGGTGAATTTGTTCTCTGCAATTAACAGTATGATGTTAAAAGCTCAAACGCCGCACTTTATGCAGATGCACTCCGGTGATATTGATATGAAACGGCTTTCTGCTTTTGCAGATACGGATAATAATGTAGAAGATTTTCAGGTGCTTTCCTTTCTCAACATTGAGGGCGCAGAGATTGTCATTGGTGAAAACTCCCTCGCCGGTTCCGTGCAGGATAACGGCCTTTCGGTGCAGAGCAAACGCTTTGATTTTTTGCTGGGCCTGGATGGCAATATTATTTACCCGGCCAAAGGAGAAATCTATGTTCCCATTTACTACATGAAGCAGAGGCTGGCAAGTATTGGCGACAGCATATCCATTCATGGCGTTTCCTTTACGATAGCCGGATTCCTGCGGGATTCTCAAATGAACGCTTCCATGATTTCCTCCAAGCGGTTTCTTATTAATGAAGAAGATTTTGAAAAAGTCAGGGAATTTGGAAAGCTGGAATATTTAATAGAGTTCCGCTTTAGCGACAGTTCCTCTGTTTCCGCTTTTGAATCCGGCTATATAGCCGCAGGACTTCCGGCAAACGGGCCTCCCGCCATCACCCATTCCCTGTTTAAGCTGGTAAATGCCCTTGATGACGGCATGATGATAGCGATGCTTATCCTTATCAGCGTCCTTGTGATCGTGATTAATTTCCTGTGCATACGTTTTACCCTGATTGCTAAGATAGAAGAGGATTACCGGGAAATTGGCGTATTAAAAGCCATCGGCCTGCGGGTTGGAATCATCAAAAAGCTCTATCTGGCGAAGTATGGCGCTCTCGCTGGATTTGCCTGCATAGCTGGATTCATCTTGTCCCTGTTCGCAAAAGAGCCTTTGATGGAGAATATTCGCCTGTATATGGGCGAGAGCAGCAGTTCCGGCCTCGGCACGGCATTTGGAATGATAGGCGCAGGGATTATCTTTTTCGTGGTGGTGCTTTATGTGAACGGCGTTTTGTGCCGCTTCAAAAAAGTATCAGCGGCAGAGGCCATACGCTTTGGAGCACCCCAGAGTGGCGTCAAAGCTGCGAAAAGCTTTCGGCTATCCGGCAGCAGGGGATTCTCACCGAATATTTTTCTTGGCATAAAGGATGTGCTTTCCCGAAAAAAACTTTACAGCACCATGTTTTTGGTGCTTGTTATTTCCTCGTTTCTGATGATTGTGCCTCAGAATATTTATAATACCATTTCCCAAAGAAACTTTATGACCTATATGGGCATTGGCGAATGTGATATGCGAATCGATATCCAGCAGACGGACGATATTGCGGGAAAAACAGCGGAGATAGCCGCCGTGATGGCGCGGGACACAGATATTAAAAAATACACGGTGCTGACCAGTTATATGTTTGATATGCAAATGGAGGACAGTATCACTGAAAAGCTCAAGGTTGAACTTGGCGACCAATCAGTGTTCCCTATTGAGTATTCGGCCGGCAGAGCCCCACAGAGTGAATCGGAAATTGCTATTTCATCATTAGTTGCGGGCGATCTTGAGAAAGGGCTTAATGATATTATCATGCTCACTATTGACGGTCAGGAAAAGCAGCTTGCCATAAGCGGGATATATTCTGATATCACCAATGGCGGCAAGACGGCAAAGGCTGTTTTTAAAACCAGTCAGGACAGTATCCTATGGAGTATTATTCCGGTTAAATTACAGGCTGATGCTGTCACAGATGAAAAGATAACCGGATACAAGGAACAGTTTTCCTATGCCAAGGTATCAGATATAGATGAATATATCGGCCAGACCTTTGGCGGGATTACTGCCGCTGTTAAAAAGGCTTCTTACGCCGCCATCGCCGCTGCCGCCATGCTCACTGTGCTGGTCACACTTCTTTTTATTAAAATGCTGGTGATAAAGGATAGATATCCTATTGCCGTTTTAAAATCCCTCGGCTTCAAAAAAGAAGATATTGGCAGGCAATATATGGTGAGGTCTGCCGCTGTGCTGGCAGCAGGCATTTTAATAGGCACTGTCTTGGCAAACACCTTGGGGGAACTGGTGGGTGTGGGCTTGATTTCATCTTTCGGCGCATCCACGTTCCGCTTTGATATAAACCCGTTGTTTGCCTACCTGTTTTCTCCCGCTTTAATGGCGGTTTGTGTCTATCTGGCAACACGGTTTGGCATTTCGGATATTTCCGGCCTGAAGATATCGGAATATATAAAGGAGTAGCCTATGAAGAAAATTCTAAGCGGAAAAAATATTATAAAAACCTATAGCATAGGACGGGAAGGGCCCAATGCACTCAATGGAGTGAATATAGAACTATTAACCGGAGAGTTCGTTGCAGTGATGGGGCCGTCCGGCTGCGGAAAGTCTACGCTGCTCTTTGTGTTAAGCGGTACAGATACCATCAACAGCGGTTCGATCCAATTTGACGGTAAGGAACTGAGCCGGCTAAATGAAAACGCACTGGCAGATATTCGCAGAACAAAGATGGGATTTGTATTCCAGCAGCCTGCCATGCTGAAAAATCTGAATATTTTGGATAATATCATTCTTTCCAGCTTACTGGAAAACAGAAAAAATACCGCCGGCATTATAAAAAAAGCGAAGACATTGTTAGAAAAAACCGGCATAACCGGGCTGGAAGAAAGAGACATTACCGAGGTTTCCGGCGGGCAGCTCCAACGCGCCTGTATCTGCCGTGCCCTTATGAACGAGCCGGAAATTTTATTTGCTGACGAACCTACCGGCGCACTTAACTCAAAATCATCGGAAGAAATTATGGAGCTGTTTTCAAATATCAACAAAAATGGCACGGCTGTTTTTCTTGTGACCCATGACGCAAAAGTAGCTTCCAGAGCTGACCGGGTGTTATTTATGAAAGACGGCGCTATTCAATCCGAACTTTTTTTGAAAAAGTTTAACGGACGTGACATTGAAAAACGATTGAATCAGGTTAATTTGCGGATGAGAGATTTTGAAATATAAGTTATCTACCTTAATCCTTGTCCTGATATTTTTACAGAAGCGGGGCGGTAAAGCAGTTTCCTTCAAAGGAAAAGGCTAAAATTGGCTCAAGGATTAAAATCGCTTGTCGTCTTACCATACTTCTCTTACAAAAATCCGGAAGAAAATCTGAAAATAAGATTTTTTTCCGGATTCTGCATATACTAAATATTTTCTTTTTGCAACTATCTCTTTCACTCCCCCATAAAGCCGGCGGAATATTCACAGCCGGACAGGACATGCCGACTGCTATTTATGCAGAAAATACTACCGGTTATGCAAAAAGCCGCCCTGAGAATCCATAATATGCTAAAGTGAAGTACATACCACACGGCTTGTGGTGATTTTTATGGAGGAGGATGAAAAAAATGTTACAAATCAACATGGATGATGTATTAAAGATCGTCAACCTTTGTGTGCCGTACCTCATTGGATTGGCCATTGTTGTTGTAGCCGCAGTGGCGGTAATGGTGGTATGCAGGAACAAGAAAGCTGCAACCAGGTATTTAATCCGGCGTCAGGGACTTATGGCCATTGTGCTTTCAGTGGTTATCGTAGTAAATATGATATGCTGGGGGCCTATGTCCAGCCTGATATCCCTTGCAACCGGCAGCGGAACGATTTCAAAAGAAACCTCAGACAAAGCAACAGAGCTTTGTACCAGAATTGCGGAAGAGGGGATCGTTCTTTTAAAAAATGAGGCGAACTTACTTCCCTTAAAGGCTGATTCCAATTTAAACGTATTTGGCTGGGCTTCCACAAATCCATGCTATGGCGGTACCGGTTCAGGCTCTCTCTCTGACGCATATGAAACAGTATCTCTGCTTCAGGGGCTTGAAGACGCAGGATTTAAACTGAATACCGGGCTTACTGATTTCTATGCCGCATACCGGGGCGACCGTCCCAATGTGGGGATGTGGGAACAGGACTGGACACTTCCGGAGCCTGTCAAGGAATCCTACACCAGTGAACTGATGGCAGATGCAAAGGCATTTTCCGATACGGCACTGATCGTAATTACCCGTGTAGGAGGGGAAGGAGCCGATCTTCCTACGGATGTCAGCGCAGTTACCTATACGGATAATTCGACGGAATATAAAGATTTTGAGGCTGGCGAGCATTATCTGCAATTAAGCAGTACGGAAAAGGACATGGTTGATCTGGTGTGTTCCAATTTCGATAATGTCGTTTTAGTTTACAATGGCGCAAACGCCATGGAGCTTGGCTTTGTCAATGATTACAGCCAGATAAGGAGTGCCATCTGGTGCCCGGGAACCGGCCAGTCCGGCTTTGAGGCGCTGGGTGAAATCGTAAGCGGTTCGGTCAACCCCTCAGGAAAAACAAGTGACACCTTTGCGGCGGACTTAACTGCAACCCCTCACTATAATAACTTCGGAAGCTTTATTTACGATAACATGAACGAATTCGCGGGTAAGGCATTTAAGGGAGAGGCCACCTATCCCAGCTTTATCAATTACGTTGAAGGCATTTATGTTGGTTACCGTTTCTATGAAACTGCTGCAGAAGAGGGACTGATAGATTACAGTAAAACAGTGCTTTATCCCTTTGGATACGGCATGTCCTATACCTCTTTCTCACAGGAGATGGGGAACCTTACAGAAGCAGACGGCTCGATCTCTTTTGATGTGACCGTTACCAATACCGGAGACAAAGCAGGAAAGGATGTAGTGGAGGTTTATTACAATCCGCCCTATACCAACGGAGGAATTGAAAAGGCTTCTGCAAACCTGATTGCATTTGATAAGACAGATCTCCTGGAGCCGGGACAGTCCCAGACCATTGCAGTCTCTTTCCAGGCGGAAGACATGGCATCCTACGATGCAGCCGGGAAGGGAGTTTATGTACTGGAAGCAGGGGATTATAAAATTTCTATCCGGTCCGATTCCCACAATGTAATCAAAGAACAGATTTACTCTGCAGCTTCGAAAACCGTATATAATGAAACCAATCCCCGTTCTTCTGATAAGGCGGCTGCGGAAAATAGGTTTGCCGATGCCAAGGGAGAACCGACTTATTTATCCCGTGCAGACGGATTTGCAAATTATAAAGAGGCTACGGCAAAGCCTGCAACCCTGACTATGCCGGACAAATATAAGGATACTTTTATGAACAACAGCAATTACGATGCGGCAGCTCATAACAGCGCTGAGGATATGAAGCCGGTGACCGGCGCAAAGAATGGACTGAGCCTTGCCTCCATGCGGGGGCTGGATTATGACGATCCGCAGTGGGAGAAGCTTCTTGACCAGCTGACCGTGGGAGAAATGGATACCATGGTCGCCATTGGAGGTTATCAGACGTCTGCAGCTAAGAGTGTGGATAAGGTAGGCACCGTGGATTGTGACGGACCGGCTTCCATTAACAACAACTTTACAGGAACCGGCTCTATCGGCTTTCCTTCCGCAGTGTTGGTCGCAAGTACCTGGAACCGTGATATTGCAGAGGAATTCGGGGAAAGCATCGGTAAGATGGCAGACGAGATGAAGGTGTCCGGCTGGTATGCACCGGCTATGAACACTCACCGCTCCGCCTTTGCAGGCAGAAACTTTGAGTATTATTCCGAAGACGGAATCCTGGCAGGCAAAATGGCGGCCAGTGCCATCATGGGTGCAGAACGCCATGGAGTGTATGCCTATATGAAACATTTTGCCCTTAATGACCAGGAAACCAACCGGACTAACATGCTCTGTACCTGGACCGGTGAACAGGCCATCCGTGAAATTTATTTAAGACCATTTGAAATTGCAGTAAAAGAAGGTGGAGCAAAGGCAGTAATGTCCGCATTTAACTACATTGGAACCGAATATGCAGGGGCTTCCGATGCACTGCTTAACAAGGTGCTTCGGGATGAATGGGGCTTCAACGGCTTTGTGCTCACAGACTATTTCGGAGGATACGGGTACCAGAATGCAGATCAGGAGATCCGAAACGGTAACGATGCCATGCTGGTAGCCTATGATACCGAAACCAACCATGTAAAGGACACTTCCAGCGCTACAAGCCTTCTGGCCATGCGTAAGGCAAGTAAAAACATTATGTACACGGTGGTAAACAGCCGTGCCTACGAAGGAAATAACGCAAAGGGCGGACTGCTTCCATGGCAGATCGCAGCCATTGTGGCCGATGTGATTCTGGCAGCAGGATTTATGGCTTTGGAGGTAAGAATCATCAATGTCTATAAAAAGAAACGGGAATCATAGGCAGCAGTTGCAGAGGGGGAGAACATTCATCTAAGGTCCGGAGGAAAATGACATGAAACATACTGATATCATTGAAAAGATGACAATAGAAGAAAAGGCAGCCATTTTAAGCGGTAAGAATGTATGGCAGTCCCGGAACATTGACCGGCTGGGGATCCCTTCCATATTCTGCGCTGATGGCCCTCATGGAATCCGGAAGCAGGCAAGGGAAGGGGATCATCTGGGATTAAACGCTTCCCTTCCGTCCACCTGTTTTCCTACGGCAGCGTCCATCTCCAACAGCTGGGATATGGACCTTTGCAGGGAGATCGGGGAAGCTCTGGGAGAGGAAGCCTCGGCCCTGGACGTGAACGTCCTATTGGGGCCTGGTCTTAATATAAAGAGAAGCCCCCTTTGCGGAAGGAATTTTGAATATTTCTCCGAAGATCCTTATTTGTCCGGGAAACTGGCGGCAGCCTACATAAAAGGCATTCAGAGCCAGGGAGTGTATGCATGTCCCAAGCATTTTGCAGTCAACAGCCAGGAACTGCGCCGCATGGCCATGAATTCCGTGGTGGATGAAAGGACCTTAAGAGAAATTTATCTGGAAGGCTTTGAAATTGCGGTGAAAGAGGGCGGAGCAAGATCCATTATGACCAGTTACAATGAGGTCAACGGTGTCTATGCCAATGAAAATGAGCACCTTCTAAGGGATATCCTTCGGGGGGAATGGGGATTTGACGGCATCGTTATCACCGACTGGGGCGGTTCCAATGACCATGTGAAGGGGGTGGCGGCAGGATCTAACCTTGAAATGCCTTCCCCAGGCCTTCATTCTGCCAGAGAGCTGATCGCTGCAGTGGAGAACGGCAGCCTTTCCATGGAAGCGCTGGATTCCTGCGTCGACGATTTGCTGGAGGCGGTGTTTGCCCTTACCGGGAACCGGGAAAACAAGCGGGAATCCTTTGATCAGGAAGGTCATCACAAGCTGGCGGAAAAGGCGGAAGAGGAGAGCATCGTGCTGTTAAAGAATGAGGATGGACTTCTTCCGTTAAATCCTGGCTGCAAGGTGGCGCTGATCGGTGACTTTGCCTTCGCCCCACGCTATCAGGGGGCGGGATCTTCCCTGGTCAACCCTATCCGCGTGGAAAATATGGATGGAATAATAAGGACTTATCCTTTAAGTGTGGCCGGTTGTGCCAGAGGCTATTCCCGTGGTGGGAAGGATGATTTCACCTTAAGAGAGGAGGCCTTAAAGCTTGCCGCCCAAGCCGATGTGGTGCTTTACTGCTTTGGTCTGGATGAAATCAGTGAATCAGAGGGGATGGACCGGAGCCATATGGGAATCCCCCGGAACCAGATCAATCTGCTCACTGCGCTGGCAGAGGCAAACCCCAATATAGTAGGAATCTTAAGTGCGGGTTCAGCCATAGAAATGCCGTGGCATGAATGCTGTAAATCCCTCCTCCACGGTTATTTAGGCGGTGAAGCCGGTCCGTCCGCCATGCTTCGGGTAATAACCGGAGAAGTGAACCCTTCCGGCCGGCTGAGCGAGACTTATCCGCTGCGGTATGAGGACACTCCGGCTTACCGGTACTTTCCTGGAGCAGAGCGCTGCTCCCAGTACAGGGAGGGAATTTATGTAGGTTACCGATATTATGATACCGGGAGGGTTAAGGTGCAGTATCCCTTTGGCTATGGGCTGTCCTATACCACATTTTCTTATAACAGCCTAGAGGTCTTGGAAAATGAAGTCCGTTTTACCCTGACGAACACAGGAGCGGTTGATGGAAAGGAAGTTGTCCAGCTTTATGTGGGAGGACCTAAGGGCAGGATATTCCGTCCTGAAAAAGAGCTGAAGGGCTTTAAAAAAGTATTCTTAAAGGCAGGGGAAAGTAAAGAAATCACCATCCCCTTTGATGATAAGACATTCCGGTACTGGAACAGGCTGACAAACCGCTTTGAGGTGGAGGGCGGCGTTTATTCCATCTTCATCGGTGCAAATGTAGCGGATATCAGGCTGCTTCAGACCGTGACCCGGGAAGGAACCACGAAAGATTGGCCTTATAAGGCGGAAACCCTTGAATCTTACTATACCGGAAGGATCAGACAGGTGTCTGAGAAAGAATTTGAGACTCTTTTAGGGCATCCAATTCCTGAGGGAAAATGGTCTGGAGATTTGAATTTAAATGATGCGCTCTGCCAGATGTATTATGCCAAAAGTCCGTTGGCCAGACTGGTCTGGCGGATTCTTACAGGCTTAAAAAACAAGAGCGAAGAAAAGGGAAAGCCGGATCTGAATCTCTTATTCATTTATAACATGCCGTTCCGTGGGATCGCTAAGATGACCGGCGGAGCAGTCAGTATGGAAATGGCGGAGGGGATGGTTTTGGCAGTGAACGGCCATTTCTTTCGTGGGATGAAACGGATCATCGGCGGTTTTTTTGCCAATGCAATAGCAAACAGAGCTTATGAAAAAAAGCTCTCCGGAAAATAGAAGGGAGGGAGCACATGCTGTCACGAATAAATGCCGGATGGAAAACCTTTGCAGGTAACCATCCGACCTTAGCACAATTTTTACTGTTTTTCCTGGTGTCCAACGGAGTTACGGTATTGCAGATGATTTTGATGCCGGTTTTCCGGAACATTTTCGGAATGACTTCCCTGGTGGATACGAATTTCCAGATATGGCATGTGAGCTCCAATCTGGATGGCACGCCCTATTACATATTCAATTATGGAGCGGGCGCGCTTTCCGCCGGCGGAGGCGGAGGGCTTGCGTATTTTCTGGCAGTGGAAATTACCATGGGAATCGCCCAGGTCATCAACTTTTTTCTTCAAAGGAATGTTACCTTTAAAGCCAATAACAGCGCAGCGAAGGCTGCGATGTGGTACGTGATTGCCTATATCATCATCACCATTGGTGCAGCCGCTCTTCAGGGCCTTTATAAGGCCCCGGTCTATCATCTGTTCATGAACAGTTTAAACCTGGGAGGAGGGGGAGAGACCATTGCAGATGTAATTACCATGCTGATCAATTCTGCGATTTCCTTCTGGGTGTTCTTCCCCATTTTTAAGGTCATTTTTAAGAGCGATGAAAAATAGGCGAAAGCAATAGAAAAATTTAAAGGCAATAAAAAATCAGGCAATCCAAAGGAACAAAGTTTCTATGGATTGCCTGATTTTTTATGTTTAGGACCGTTTTACGCCCTTTCATTGGCGGCCAGTGTTTCCTTCTGGATCGGTATGAGAATCTGAAGGCGGAACCAGTTATCACTGGAAGAAATGGTCATTGAACCGCCGTATTTTTCCGATGCGGCCTGAATGCTCTTTAAACCGTACCCATGATACAGCTTATTACTTTTTGTGGTGGGAGGAAGGCAGCCGGTCTCCATGGACAGCTGGTTTTCCAGATAATTTTCACATTGGATCATTAAAAAGTGGTTTCGTTTGAATATGGAGAGATTGATCAGTCTTTTTTCCGGATCTTCAAACTGGGAAACACATTCGATGGCATTATCCAGAGCATTTCCAAAGATGGAACAGATGTCTTTTACATGGAGAAAGGAAATCAGTTTTCCATCGGCCATGCAGGTTAAGGTGATCTTATTCTGGGCGCAGTAGGCACTTTTGGTGGTCAGTACCACATCTAATACCTGGTTCCCCGTATTGGCCATAGCTTCTTGGGTGAGAATGGCTTTCTCCATTTCCGATAGGTATTGTTCCCGCTTTTCCGGATCTTTTTCCGCCCGTATGGCGATCATGTAATGCTTTAAATCATGGAATTCCCGTCTTAACAGTTCCATGTTGTCAATGGCCATGCGGTACTGGTCGTACTGGCGCTGTAAGACCCTGTTCATTGCATGGTTTTCGCTGCGGACCTGCAGTTCTTTTCTCCTGTTCTGCTGGGCGAAAAGCATCAGGAGCCCTCCGAAATCCACCAGGGTTCTTACATAGAGCAGAGAACTGGTGGCACTGGAAAAGGGGGTATTGGGCATGACAAAGCTGATATTGCTGATCAGAAAGGCGCCCAGTGCAATAAAAACAGCGCCAAGAAGTTCCTTCCGCTCCACTTCCATTCCCTCATCCTTTGGAATGTGTTCTTTTTCCAGAAAATAATATCCCGTATAAATGCATCCATAGGAAATCACCATGATCAAAACGGAAAGGGTCCTGCTCACCCGTCCGGAGCTGAGCGCCCACCATACATACAGCTGCCACTGGAAAGAGGCAGTAAATTCCGCCAGAACAAAGGCGCGGACACAAAGGAATCCTGCGTCATAAGGGGAGATCCGGCAGGAGGCATAGATAGAGAAATACATCAGCAGGATGGCGGTGATCATCCCTGGAAACCATAGGTACAGCGGAAGAATGCCGGCGATTAAGTGGAGAAGAAAAAACAAGCCAAGCATGCCCGCGAAAGAAGCGGCAAGTCCCGGTCCCTTAAGCCTTCTTCGGAGCATGAGGATGTAGCTGATGCAGGCACACCATTCGGCCAGAGCGGTAAAGGGGCGGGGCGTATTCATGATTTCGCCAAAGTTCATCGGTTTAACCTCCCATATATTCGGCCAGGCATTCCATAAATGATTTTTTCCGGCTCCGGCTAACGGGAAGCTGTTCGCCTGAAAACAGCAGCACATCGCCAGGCAGGCAGCCGGTCACGTGTTTTAAATTAACCAGATAGGCATTGTGGCACTTGGCAAATCCAAAGGTCTTTAAAGTCTCTTCCAACCGTTTCATGGGGCCGGAAGCCACAAAATTTCCTCTGTCCGTATGGATGAGGACATGGTGCAGCTGACTTTCGATGTAATAGACAGCGTCAGTGCTCAGCCGCATGGTACCTTCGGGCATGTCAATATTGATATAGTGTATTGCCTGCCGTTTTAAGATTCTGCCCACAGCTTTATTTAGTATTTGTGAAAAGGAAAGATAGGGCACTGGCTTTAATATATAGCCCAGGGCGTCTACCGTGTATCCCTCTACAGCAAACTGGGAGGAGGAGGTAATAAAAATGAATATCACATCCTCATCCAGCTCTCTGATCTTTTGCGCCGTTTTCATGCCGTTTAAATATTTCATCTGAATGTCCAGCAATATGATATCATAGCTGGCAGTATAGTCCGATACAATATCAAGGCCGTCGGTAAAGGCCTGAATCTCAAAACTGACGGAATGGTCTTTTTCATACCGGGCAAGGTAGCTTTTCAGTGTTTCCACATATTCCATTTCATCTTCTACAATAGCGATTTTAATCATATCTTTGTCCTCAAACCGGTCATTCATTTTCTACTATAAAAGTATAGCATGAGCATCAATAAAATCCAAGGTATTTTGCAGGAGCAGGTTTTTGGGAAATAAAGGAGGTGAAAAGGCTGTACATGTGAAAAGGCTGAACATGTTTCTGAGGTCATTTATAAACACACGGGGAACAGGCCGAAGAGAGGACCCGGCTCTACAGACTGCAATATACCCTTATCCATGGGAATCCCAAGCGTATGTTTTGGAGCTGTAAGGGGAGGTTTGGCTCATACGAGACAGGAGTGGATTGAAACAGAAAGCTTAAAGTACGGCTACAGGATCGCCTTTGAAGTCATATTATCTCATTTTTAAGAGAAATAAATGAACCGGTTCCAGTCATAAAGAAATGCACCTTGATGGGCTTTGATAAGCCGCTTCAAGGTGCATTCTCCTGTTTTGCAAGTTCAAAATCATTATGCGGCAGCCGTAACAGACTGCATTAATAATTAATAATTTTCTGCTTTTCTTTCAAAATAAGCCTTTGGATGAGCACAGGTTGGACAGACTTCCGGAGCATCCGGTCCTTCATGGATGTAACCGCAGTTGCGGCACTTCCAGCCAAGAGGAGCATCTCCCTTAAAGGTCTTATCGTTCTTTAAGCTGTCAAGGAGCTTTAAGTAACGTTTTTCATGAGCAGCTTCTACTTTTCCTACAAATTCAAATTTCAGTGCCAGTTCTTTAAAGCCTTCCGCCCTGGCGTCCTCAGCCATTTTCTTATACATATCGGTCCACTCGTAATTTTCACCTGCAGCGGCATCTGCTAAGTTTTCTTCCAAGGTACCAATGCCATGCAATTCCTTGAACCACATCTTAGCATGCTCTTTTTCCTGGTCTGCAGTTTCTAAGTACAGGGAAGCCATTTGCTCATAGCCGGCCTTTTTGGCAGCAGAAGCGTAATATGTATATTTGTTTCTTGCCATGGACTCACCTGCAAAAGCGTCTTTTAAGTTCTGTTCTGTTTTTGTTCCTGCGTATTTGGACATCGTATAAACCCTCCTGATTTTGAATTTTAAATGATTTTTACTTTGCAAACAGGGGAGCGGTAGTCTGATCTGCCGCTCCCTGAAGATGTATTAACCGAAGTATCTTTCTAATAAGCCCTTGAATGCTTTGCCGTGACGAGCCTCATCCTTTGCCATTTCATGAACAGTGTCATGGATTGCATCTAAGTTTAATGCTTTTGCACGTTTTGCAAGATCAAATTTGCCGGCAGTTGCACCATTCTCAGCAGCAACCCTTAATTCCAGGTTCTTCTTTGTGCTGGAGGTTACGCACTCGCCTAATAATTCTGCAAATTTAGAAGCATGTTCAGCCTCCTCGAAAGCAGCTTTCTCATAGTATAAGCCGATCTCAGGATAGCCCTCTCTGTGAGCAGCTCTTGACATTGCAAGATACATACCAACTTCCGTGCATTCGCCTTCGAAGTTAGCTCTTAAATCCATCATGATGTCTTCCGGAGAACCCTGTGCAACACCGATTTCATGCTCGCAGGCCCAGGACATATCTTCATCCTGTAACTTGAACTTTTCAGAACCAGCCTTGCATACTGGACAGAATTCCGGAGCTGTCTCCCCTTCGTGAACATAACCGCATACAGTACAAACCCATTTCTTCATGATCTCATGTCTCCTTTTTATTTTCTGTTTTTTATTATTATTTTATGGCAATCAATAATAGTAATGATTACTGATATTAATTTACCATAACTTTATCCTTATGTCAAGTGTTATCGATAATTATTTTCAATACAATCCCGGCAGGTTCCATAGAAAAAAATCGTATGACTCTCCACCATTCCGTTCGCATGCTCCTGAGCCAGATGGTTGATATTCTCCATGGGGTCCAGCGGCAGGTCACTGACCTTTCCGCATTTTTTACATACGAAATGATAATGGGGCGATGTGTCCGCATCAAAGCGGTCCGCACCATCTCCGCAAGTCAGCTTTTGGATTTCCCCCAGCTCAACCAGAAGGTTTAAGTTGCGGTATACAGTACCAAGGCTGATATTGGGATATTCTTCGCGAATCAATGTGTATAGGGCATCGGCAGTGGGATGGTCGTGCCTTGACATTAGACAGGCTTTAATGGATTCCCGTTGACGGCTATACTTTAATGTTTTCATGGCCGCTCCTTTTCTAAAATAATAATTATATTAGTAACTGTTACTATTTAATAATAAAGGATTTCAGCCCTTTTGTCAATCCACAGTTAAATAGTGTCTATATGTTCTCCCGTGCGATCCGTATGAATTCTTCCGTAGCCTGGGATAAATATCTGCCTTTGTGGCGGCCGAATGCCAGGACGCCGTGACTGCGCCTGTAATTTAAAGAAAAGTAATGCAGCCCTGTCTTTTTCATACCGGCACTTGGGCTTCCGGACATGAACATTCTGGGGTAAAAAGTGATCCCCATTCCTTTGGCAGCAAGAGCGAGCACTGTCTCAATATTCTCTGTCTCCAAAAGAATGGAAGGAGTGAGCTGGGCTTCTTCAAAAATTTCATCGGCAATGGTGCGCACCCGGTTTCCCTTGTTGATGAGAAGGTAGGGGCAGTCCTTTAAAAGCTGCACGTCCGCACTTTCTTCCAGTACCTTTATCATCTCCTCCTGCTGTCCCGGAAAATACCGGTCCAGAATCTGGTCCGGAACCACAAGGAGGATCTCCTCTTCGCAGATAGGAACGGTTTCCACATGTTCGGCTTTAAATGGAAGAAGGTCGATCATCAGATCGATGTTTCCGTGGATCAGGGCAGTGCTCAGTTCGGAAGAATTTCCCTCTACCAGATGGATCTCAATGTTTGGAAACTTTTCCTTGTAAGCGGGAAGGATGGCGGGAAGAAGAAAGCGCCCCCTGGTATGGGAGATGCCGATGGAAAGCTGCCCTGTGGTAAAATCCTTGATATCGGCAAGTTCCCGGTAGGTTTCATCCTTTAGGTCCAGCATCTGCTTTGCCCGGACCTTTAAGGCCCGGCCTGCGTAGGTCAGGGTAAGCGGCATGGTACGGTTGAAAAGCTGGACATCAAACTCCTTTTCCAGATTGGAAATATGGCTGCTTAAGGATTGCTGGGAGATGTACAGCTGCTTGGCAGCACGGGTGATATTTAATTCCTCCGCAACCGCCAGAAAATATTCCAGGTTCAGGAAGTTGATCATAGATAAGCCTCCAGCTTCGGAATATAGGGAATGAGCTTATTAAGGGAAGTGTTTACAATAAGCTCTTCCGGGAAATTCAATTCTTCAATAAGTTCTAAGGCTCTCACATGGTTTCCCACATCCGCTTCCGTATGGGCGTCGCTGTCAATGATGATGGAAGCCTTATAACGCTTACAAAGCTCCAGCATAATCCGGTAATTTTCAGCGGCGTTCATTCTTGCGCTTAAGGGATGAAGGGAACTGGAATTAAGCTCCAAAAGGGTATGGTTTTCAGCGGCGGCGGAAACAAGGGTGTCATAATCCACCGGAAAACGGCTGTCATCTGGGTGGCCGATGATGTGGATCAGAGGATTTTCAATGGCTCCGAGATACGCTCTTGTATTTTCAGAGGAAGTTCCGCTTTTGTAGCAGGGTTCATGGAGGCTTGCAATGGAGTAATCCATTTTTTCCAGAAGGCCTTTTCTTAAATCCACCCGCCCCGTGTGATCCATAATATTAAGCTCAACGCCCATGAGTATGTTTACCCCGTAGATTTTACGAGGGATTACTTTAAAATTTATAAAATAAAACTCGTGGCATGTTCCTGGCATTTTAGGTGCGTGGTCCGTAGAGCCCATGAGGGAAAGGCCCTTTTCAGAGGCAGATTTAGCCATTTCATATAAAGTGTTGTACGCATGTCCGCTGGCTACGGTGTGGGTATGCAGGTCCATTATGTCGTTCATGATTCTTGTCCTTTCTGTATCTGGCCTGGGGCATCCCCAGTGGAAAATATTTCATATATATAAATATAACATATTTTTACTGAGAAAACTATAGAAATATCAGGCTGGATGTGATAAATATATAGGTAGATTTTATGCAGAACTGAGTGTTTTATGAGCGGAGGAGATATCAATGAGCGAAGAGCTGAAGGAAACAGTTGTAAGGGAAGAAGCAGTAGAGACCATGGCTGATTATGCCGCAGAACTGGAAGCATCCTTTAAAAGGGTAAAAGAAGGAGATGTTCTCACAGGGACCGTTATAAGTGTGGATGAGGACAAGGTTACATTGGATCTAAAATATTATGCGGAGGGGATCATTGATAAGGAGAATCTAAGCAATGATCCTGAATTTAACCTGCTTAGGGAAATCCAGCCTGGGGACGAAATCACGGCAACAGTCATAAATGCGAATGACAGGGATGGAAATGTGGTCCTTTCCAGAAAACTGGCGAATGACCAGATGGCCTGGGAGACCCTTGGCGCTATGTTAAGGGACCGCACCATTGTCAAGGTAAAAATCGCCGAGATCGTAAAAGGCGGAGCCGTTGCCAACTTAGAGGGGATCCGGGGATTTATACCGGCTTCCAAGCTGGCGGGGGAATATGTGGAGGACTTAGAGGAATATAATGGAAAGACCATTGAAGTCACAGTCATCACAGCAGACGAGGAAAATAAGAAGCTGGTGCTTTCAGGCAAAGAACCTGCCCTTATGAAGCAGAAGGAAGAAACAAACAAAAAAATCGCAAAGTGCGAAGTAGGATCCATCATGGAGGGAACGGTGGACAGCTTAAAGGATTACGGCGCATTTATTAACTTGGAAAACGGGCTTTCCGGCCTTCTTCACATCTCACAGATCAGCAGCCAGAGGATCAAGCATCCCGGGGTCGTGTTAAAGGAGGGACAGACGGTTAAGGTGAAGATCATATCCATAGCGGATAATAAGATAAGCTTAAGCATGAAGGCCCTTAAGGAGGAAGAGGAAGCGAATGAGGAGGTCTTTGATTACAAAGAAGAAGGTTCTGCATTTACAGGGCTTTCAGCGCTTTTAAAGGGATTGAAATTTTAGAAAGTCGGAAAAAGAATATAAAAAGCCAGGTTTTTATGGTATACTATTCTTGAGGAGCAGGGGCTGCCGGGTGAAGGGGCTGCCCCTGTCTCACTGGCTTGCGCGGGCAATGAACCGAACGAATATGCCTGCATATTCACTGGGTGAATGCCGCGGCAACTAAGAAAACCCCGCTTTGTGTGTTTTGCTTAGTTGGAAATGCGGGTGCGAGAGAGAGGGGGAATGTGGAATGAATATTCCCAAATCATTTAACCAGGTCGATCAGTGGAAATCAGTGATGTTTTTGTATGATTCGGCATTAAAGGAAATCAGTACAAAAATTGAGATACTTAATAACGAGTTTGTGCATATTTACAATTACAATCCCATTGAACACATCAAGTCAAGGCTTAAGACTCCGGACAGCATTGTAAAAAAGCTGAAGCGGTACGGCTATGACGTGACCATTGACAACATGGTGGAAAAATTAAATGATATTGCAGGGATACGGATTATCTGTTCTTTTACATCGGATATTTACCAGATTGCGGAGATGATAACAAAGCAGAGCGATGTTACAGTTCTTTATGTGAAGGACTATATAAAGTATCCAAAGCCTAACGGTTATAAAAGCTATCATATGGTGGTAACCATTCCTATCTATCTGACAGATGGGCCGGTGGACACTAAAGTGGAGATTCAAATCAGGACGATTGCCATGGATTTCTGGGCAAGCCTGGAGCATAAGATATATTATAAGTTTGAAGGCAATGCACCGGCATACTTGCAGCAGGAGCTGAAAGCCTGTGCGGATGTGGTGAATATGCTTGATGGGAAGATGTTTTCCTTAAACCAGGCGATTCTGGAGCTGAGCGAGGCGCAGCAGCGTGAGACAGCAGGAGAGGACATGATGGATGAGGACGATTTGACTTAAAAAGTGCAGCCTTGACGATTCCATTCGCTGAGGCTGCTTTTTGCACGGGCTATGCGTGTTTTTCTTAACTCTCTCCGCAAAAAGAAGGTTATCGTATGAGTATATTGACAAAAGACACTTGGAAGATTATAAAGTTCAATCAAAAGAATGCGTTTGTTTTTGAATTGCTGTTCCGGCTGGTCACCATGACCCTGTACCTGCTTCTCTTAAACAAAGGCCTTTTATTTGCGCTGCGCATGGCAGGATACAGCTATCTGACTGCTGCTAACATCGGATATTTTCTGGTAAAGCCCTGGACGATCCTTATTACAGCCGCGTTGACGTTCATCGGAATTCTGATTCTCACCCTGGAGACCGGCTGCCTCCTTACGTTATTCGAGGGAGCCTACTATTCCCGGAAACTGAAGCTGGGGGAGATCCTGGCAGGCGGTTTTATTAAGCTGGCCCATGAGATCCGCAGAAAAAACTGGCGGTTAGGGCTACTCATTCTGGCGGATTACGGGCTTGTAAACCTGTATCTCATATATCAGATGCTGACCCATGTAAAGCCTCTTAATTTTGTTATATCCGAGATTTTAAATAAGCCTGTGGGAAAGATGTCTTTGGCCATCTTACTGATGCTGCTTCTGGCGATAGTCATTCCTGGAGTCTATACCTTCCACGCCTGCATGGTGGAACAGAAGAGTTTCCGGGATGGGTATTTTAGAAGCTTATGGCTTTTAAGACGCCGGATATTTAAGGTTGTAATCCTTTTGACCATCTATTACGCGGTGACAGTGGTGGGACTTTGGCTGGTCTATTCATTCTGTGTGTTGATTGCTGCAGTAGGAGTGACCCTGTTTACGGACAACAGCCTGGCCCTTGCCATCCTTCCGGCGGCATGCGACCGGATCGAGCTGGTTCTGATCTTTTTAACCAGCATATTCTTTACTGTGGGAAACTGGGGGGCATTAAGCGTCCAGTATTTCAGCTTTACCAGCAATTTTGCAAAAAGAAGCAAAAGCAGCGATTATTCCGGCAGCAGATATGGAGACAGGAAGCTGGCAGCCCTGTTCATGGCGGCAGCGGCGGCATTCAGCCTGTTTTCCATCTTTGGGGTAGTGCGGAACGGTTCCGCAATTACCACCGACATGCTCAGCATGATTCAGATCACCGCCCACCGGGGCAGCTCCAGGGAGGCCCCTGAAAATACCATGGCAGCCATGGCAAAAGCCGTTGATGACCTGGCGGACTTTGTGGAAATCGATGTCCAGGAGACAAAGGATGGCGTGGTGGTGCTGGGGCATGACATCAGCTTAAAAAGAGTGACAGGGATAAACCGTACCGTAAGCTCCTATACTTTTGAGGAATTGCGGCACTTAGATGTGGGAAAGTGGTTTTCTGCCGATTACGAGGGCGAACGGATCCCATCGTTAGAGGAAACCATGGAATTCTGCAAGGGACGGATCAATATAAACATTGAGATCAAGGACTTAGGAAGCAGAAGTGAGCTTCCGGATAAGGTCCGGGAACTGATTGAAAAATACCAGATGAAGGAACAGTGCGTGGTGACCTCTGTCCGCCTGTCCTATCTTAGCAGGATCAAGGAGCTGGATCCTGATATCCGCACCGGATATATAATTTCAGCCGCCTATGGTGATTATTATTCCAGCGATGCCATCGACTTTATCAGCCTCCGTTCCAGCTTTGTAAGCGAAAGGCTGGTGGAATCCGCCCATAAAAAGGGAAAAGCGGTTCATGCCTGGACAGTGAACAACAAAAGTGAAATGGAGCGGATGAAGATGCTGGGAGTAGATAATATTATAACAGATTACCCGGTGCTTGCCAGAGAGATCGTGTACCGGCAAGCAGCCACTGAGAGCCTTTTGGAATACTTAAGACTAGTATTAAAATAGACAGGAGAATGGATATGAAGATTGTTTTGCAGCGGGTTGCCCATGCAAAGGTTACTGTTGATGAGCAGCAGATCGGTGCCATTGGGAATGGCTTTCTGCTTCTTTTAGGGGTATCCGATACAGATACGGAAGCCATTGCCGAAAAAATGGTTGATAAAATATATAAGCTAAGGATTTTTCCCGATGAAAACGGGAAAACCAACCTTTCCCTAAAGGAGGTAGGAGGGGAAATCCTGGTGGTCAGCCAGTTTACCCTTTATGCGGACTGCAGGAAGGGCAACCGCCCGAGCTTTGTGAAGGCAGGAGGCCCGCAGCTTGCAAACAGCCTCTATGAATACGTGGTGGAGCGGTTAAAGACCTATGGAAACCGGGTAGAGCATGGAAGCTTTGGAGCCGACATGAAGGTAGAACTTTTAAATGACGGACCGTTTACTCTGGTCCTTGACAGCGATGAAATCTGTTAATCAGTTACAAGATCACTTTGGGCAAAAGCCCTTAAGAAAAATTATGGAGGAATCATAAATGGAGAAAACAAGAGGACAACAATTACAGGAGGAACTGACATTCAAGTTTCCGCATATCGCCAAGGAAGCGCCTTATCAGCGTGAAGAAGCGGAGATGTTCTGCGAGGGCTATAAAAGGTTTCTGGATAACGGAAAAACCGAACGGGAATGCGTGAGAGAGGCTGTGGCAATGCTTGAGATGCAGGGTTACCGTCCCTTTGACGCCGGCAGGAGCTATAAGGCAGGCGACAAGGTATACTATGTAAACCGGGGCAAGGCCATCATCGCAACCACCTTCGGCAAAGCTGGAATGGAACAGGGGCTTCGCATCAACGGCGCACACATCGACTCCCCAAGGCTTGACCTAAAGCCCAACCCTGTTTTTGAAAAAAATGACCTGGCTTATTTTAAAACCCATTATTACGGTGGGATCCGGAAATACCAGTGGGGAACGGTTCCCTTAGCCATCCACGGGGTGATCATAAAGAAAAACGGTGAAGTTGTGGAACTAAACATCGGAGAAAAAGAAGGCGATCCTGTTTTCTGCGTTACGGATCTGCTTCCACATCTGGCAGGAGAGCAAAATGATAGAAAATTAAGGGATGGATTAAAGGGCGAGGAACTGAATGTACTCATCAGCTCAATTCCCTTTATTGACGAGGCGGAGCTTAAGGAGCCTGTGAAGCTTCTGGCTCTGAAGCTGCTTAACGACCGTTATGGAATCACAGAAGCGGACTTCTTCCGTGCTGAGATTGAACTGGTACCGGCCCAGAAAGCCTGTGATGTAGGACTGGACCACAGCCTTATCGGCGCTTATGGACAGGATGACAGGGTATGCGCCTATACGGCTCTGATGGCTGAAATCGATGCCAACATGCCTGAGTATACTACGGTCACCGTTCTCGCGGATAAAGAGGAAGTCGGTTCCGAGGGAAATACCGGTTTAGATTCTGATTTTGTGCTTCACTACATTCAGGATCTGGCGGCTATGGCCCAGTTGGATGTAAGAAAGGTGCTTAGAAATTCCATCTGCTTATCCTCCGATGTCAATGCGGCCTATGATCCCACCTTTGCCCAGGTATATGAGGATCGCAATTCCTGCTTCTTAAACAAAGGCTGCGTCCTGACCAAGTACACCGGGGTACGGGGAAAATCAGGTTCCAACGATGCCAGTGCGGAGCTTATGGCAAAGATCATCGCCATGATGGAGCAGGAGGGCATTTACTGGCAGATCGGGGAGCTTGGCGCAGTGGACCAGGGCGGCGGCGGCACCATTGCCAAATATGTGGCTCATATGAATGTGGATGTAGTGGATTTAGGAGTGCCGATTCTTTCCATGCATTCCCCCTTTGAGCTTTCTTCCAAGCTTGATGTATACAATACATACAAAGCTTTCCGGGCATTTTACAAATAATGCGCAGTTCAGCCATGCCTCCCATATTTCTGCATGGCTGAACGATACTTTTCACATATGAAATAGGGGACTTACTTGATTCGGTTAAATAATAACGGAATTTTGAAATTTTTGTTAATTTCGGGAAAAAGCTTTTTTTACCTTGCCCGATATGGTATAACTGACTGGAAGCGGTTTTTTTATCAATTATTAAAAATAGAAAGAAAAAGGATTATATTATGAAAAAGATTTTTAAAGTTTGTATGTGCGGTCTGGTTGCCGCCGCTCTTATTTCCGGATGTTCTAAAAAGCCGGCTGCAAAGCCAGCAGAAACTGAGACGGAAGCAACAGAGAGCACAGCAGAGGAAACTATAGCTGTTGAGGATTTAACGGGTATGGATAACGGTACCGTCACCGTGGGAGATTACAAGGGCATTGAAGTGACCAAAGATAAGGTTGAAGTGACCGATGATGAAGTGAATCAGGCGGTACAAAACGATTTAACCGTAAGTGCAAAGGATGTAGAGGTTGACCGGGCGGTTCAGAAGGACGACGTGGTTAACATTGACTATGTAGGCACCAAGGATGGCGTTGCATTTGACGGCGGCACTGCTCAGGGCTATGACCTGACAATCGGTTCCGGCCAGTTTATCGAAGGCTTTGAAGACGGCATTGTAGGCGCGAAAAAGGGGGACAAGGTGTCCTTAAACCTTACCTTCCCGGAAGGCTACCAGAATGCGGATTTGGCAGGAAAGGCTGTGGTATTTGATGTAACTGTCAATTCCGTTAAGGAGAAGCAGGTTCCGGAATTAAACGATGCTTTTGTCCAGGAAACTACGTCCTTTAAGACAGTGGATGAATACAAGGAAGACAAGAAACAGACTCTTTTGAAGGATAAGAATGATCAGGCAGACCAGAAGATGAGAAGTGATATTTACACTGCCATCTTAGATGGTTCTACAGTGGAACCAAAGCAGGAAGCAATTGATGCCAATTTCAACAATATGATAGCCAGATATACAAACCAGGCAGCAGCTTACGGCATGGATTTTAAAACCTTTGTAGGAGCATTTACCGGAATGGGAGAAGAGGACTTTAAGAGCGTCTTAAAGACCCAGGCAGAGGCGACTGTAGAACAGAGACTGGTAGTAAACGCCATTGCAGAAAAAGAGGGAATCACGATTACAGATGAAGACCGTAAGGAAGTTGCAGACCAGATGGGTTACGAAAGTGCTGAAAAAATGATCGAGACCGCTGGCCAGTTCGACGTAGATGATTATATTATGAACAATAAGGTAATGGATTTCCTGACAGAGAATGCAGTTATCAAATAATGAATAATTTACGATTGGGGGAACCTTTATGCAGCTTTTAAAGGACAGAATACGCAAGGATGGAAAGATTAAGTCCGGTGATGTGCTGAAAGTAGACAGTTTTTTAAATCACCAGATGGATATCAAGCTGTTCGTGGAAATTGGAAAGGAATTTAAGAGACGCTTTGCCGATTATGAAGTCAATAAAATTTTAACCATTGAGGCTTCCGGCATTGGCATAGCCTGTATCGTGGCCCAGTATTTTGATGTACCGGTGGTATTTGCAAAGAAATCCAAGACAAAGAATATAGCAGGTGACGTATATACCACTCCGGTGGAATCCTTTACCCACGGAAAGACTTATGACATCATGGTTTCCAAGGAATTTTTAGGAGCGGGTGACAAGGTACTGCTGATTGATGATTTTTTAGCCAACGGAAAAGCCCTGGAAGGTCTGTCTGCTATCGTAAAGGATTCCGGCGCAAAGCTGGTCGGCGCGGGAATTGTGATTGAAAAGGGCTTCCAGCCCGGAGGAGATCGATTAAGAGCGGAAGGAGTCCGGGTAGAGTCCCTGGCTATTGTGGAAAGCATGGATGAAACAACAGGAACCATATGCTTTCGGGGTGACCGATGAGTGAGGGAAGAAAGGCGCTGTTTTTTGATATAGACGGTACCCTTTTTTCCGAGGTGAACCGGAATGTGCCGGAGAGTGCGAAAGAGGCACTTGAACAGGCACGAAAAAATGGTCATCTGGTATTCATCAATTCCGGACGGACCTATTGCCTGATCGGCTCTATCAAAGAGATGGTTTTGGTGGATGGCTACTGCTGCGGATGCGGAACCCGTATTGTTGCAAAAGACCAGGTTCTTTTCTCTGCAGCGATTCCTCATGAGCGGGGGCTTGAGATCAAGCGCATCATACAGGAACATAACCTGGATGGAGTCTTAGAGGGAACGGAAAGCTGTTATTTCAGAAAAGGAACCTCCCGCTTTCCCCAAGTGGAGAAAATGAAGGAAATCGTAGAACGGGAAGGGAACTTATCCCCCTATGGCTGGGATGATGACTGCTATGATTTTGATAAATTCTGTGTTTTTGCGGATGAAAAGAGTGATTTAAAGGGCTTTTCCCGGGCCTTGGGACTGGACTTTGAGATCATTGACCGGGGAAGTGGATTTTATGAATGCATTCCCTCTCAATATTCCAAAGCAACAGCCATTGAACTGGTTTTAAAGCACTATGGGATTGCCCTGGAGGACACCTATGTGTTTGGTGACAGTACCAATGACTTATCTATGTTCGAATATGCGAAGAACTGTATACTTATGGGGCATCACAGCGTGGAGCTGGAGCCTTATGCAACCTTTTATACCAAAAATGTAGAAGACGATGGAGTGGCTTATGCGATGAAGAAGCTGGGACTGGTATGATTTCCCGGAGCTTAACAGAACTTTGCCATGAATGAAAAAAAGATGGGAGCATCAGCCGATGCTTCCATCTTTTTTATACACTTGCGTGGAAATTTTACTTTCTAATGTCTTAGTTCATGCTTGCCAGAATGCTTCTGGCCACGCTTATTCCGTTGGCAGATGCCTGCTGAAGTCCTCTTGTTACGGAAGCGCCGTCACCGATGGCGCGCAGGCCTTCTACGCTGGTTTCAAAGTCAGCATTGACCACAACCTTATTGGAATAGAATTTTACCTCTACTCCGTATAACAGGGTTTCATCACTGGCAATGCCTGGAGTCACCTTGTCTAGGGCAAGAAGCATTTCTTTTATGTCAACCATAATACGGTGAGGGAATACAAGGGATAAATCTCCGGGTACCGCATCCTTTAAGGTCGGGATCAGATTGTTACGGCATAAGCGCTCCTCTGTGGTACGTCTGCCTCTTTGGAAATCACCAAAGGTCTGCACCAGGATCTTGCCGTCGCAGAGCATGTTGCTCAGCTGGGCGATTTGTTTGCCGTATTCAATCGGGGTCTTAAAAGGTTTTGTAAAGTTTTTGGATACCAGGATGGCAAAGTTGGTGTTGTTTGTCTTGTATTCCTGGGATTTGTAGGCGTGGCCGTTGACAACTGCCAGCCCGTTTTCATAATATTCCGTGGCAACCTCGCCGGAAGGGTTGGTGCAGAAGGTACGAACCTTATCGTCAAAGGTTGGGGTATGGTAAACAAGCTTGGCCTCGTAAAGGTTCTTATTTAAGAATTCCATGACCTCGTCCCGGACCTCTACCCGGACACCGATATCCACAGTTCCCACCTTTGTCTCAATACCGTGGTTTTCGCAGATGTGGCTGAACCAGTCAGAGCCTTCACGGCCGATGGCAGAAACAATTTCCGGTGCATAGCAGATTTCTTCCTTGTCAGTAATTACGCCTTTTGCCTTATTATCTTCGATGATGATATCCTTTACCATCGTATTAAATGCCATTCCAACTCCCTGCTCCAATAAGTGCTCCTGGAGGCGGGTGTAGATTTTATAGCCTTCTTCCGTACCTAAATGGCGGATGGGGCATTCGATCAGCTTTAGGTTAGCTCCTATGGCCTTACGGCGGATTTCCTGGATCTCCTTTTGCTTGTCAATTCCGTAAACATTGGTGTCTGCGCCGAATTTTAAATAAGTGTTGTCTGATTCCTTGAGCAACTCCACTGTTTTATCATATCCGAGTATTTCAGGGAGGTTTCCGCCAACATCAGGGGATAAGGATAATTTTCCGTCAGAAAATGCTCCGGCTCCTGCAAAGCCTGTGGTGATAGAGCATGGTTTGCAGCCTACGCATGTTTTTGTCGTCCGCTTCGGACAGGTCCGGTTTTCGATCCGGCGGCCCTTTTCGATCATAAGAATCTTAAGGTCCGGTTTTTTCTCGATCAGCTCATAGGCGCAGAAAATACCTGAGGGGCCTGCACCGACGATGATGACGTCGTAATTTTTTGAAACATCCTTCATGAACATCACTCCTTTTTCCTTCTAACCCTTATAGTCAACTATTATGGTAGTTGGTAGAAACGCCGCGCCGATTATGAACTTATATAAGCGCAACAGCTTTATTCTATCATAGCGGATACGGAAAAGACAAGAGATATCCATGCTATAGAAGAACTTTTTTATATGTACTTTTTTATCCACCGGTCGATCTTATTTCTCACTCCCATAAAATAGGTGCCGAATTGTAGAAGTTGAATCCCCAATGAAGGATTCCCCCGATTCCATATTTATATACTTAAAGGCCGTAAACCAGGTTTCTGGCCGAGGGCTTGCCATGGCCCTTTACACCACTTAAGGCGCCGCCTTCCATGGTGAACAGAAGCAGGATAAAATTATCCTTAATATAACTGGATGCATATTGCTTTCCAATAATTTAAAAATAAAAAAGGCGGTGTTTACCTTTACATCTTTAGATCGAACTGTTAAAATAAAAAACAGCGTTAGACCCCCAACTTAGGGAAATCTAACGCTTTTCGGGCGTTTGGAATCCCTAAAAAGTCATGAATCGGAACTGTAATTAATATAGACAATAGTAAGGAGAATCATCATGTATATCATCGCAGGGTTAGGAAATCCCACAAGAGAGTATGATAAGACCAGACACAACGTAGGCTTTGAGGCTGTGGACATTCTGGCGGACAAACTGGGAGCCAGGGTAACGGAAAAAAAACACAGGGCATTTTATGGAACCGGAAGGATCGGATCAGAAAAGGTCATTTTATCAAAACCCCAGACATTTATGAATCTAAGCGGAGAGAGCATCCGGGCCATGGCGGATTTTTACAAGGTGGAACCGGACCACATCATCATCATCTGCGATGATATCAACTTAGCAGAAGGCCAGTTAAGAATCCGGACAAAGGGAAGCGCCGGAGGCCATAACGGCTTAAAGAACATCATAAACCACCTGGGAACCCAGGAATTTTTAAGGATCCGGGTGGGAGTGGGTGAAAAGCCAAAAGAAATGGACTTAGCAGATTATGTTTTGGGCCATTTCCCCAGGGAACAGGCAGCGGTCATGGACCAGGCGTATAAGGATGCAGCAGAAGCGGCTATTATGGTGGTTACAGAGGGAGCGGAAGCGGCAATGAACCATTTTAACAGGAAGAAATAAGGAGATTTCATGAGTGATCTATTTGAAAAACCATTGAGGGAATTAAAGGATTTTGAGGACCTTTCCGGTGATCTGTTAAAAAGGGCCGGACCTGTCATGGCCAGCGGCTGCATGGATTCCCAAAAGGTCCACCTGATGTATGAATCGGCAAAGCAGGAAGGCTTAAGGCTGGTAGTCACTTATGATGACACCAGAGCCAGGGAGATCTACGAGGACTTACGCTTCTTTGATCCAGATGTCTGGCTGTATCCGGCCAGGGATCTTCTGTTTTTCAGCGCGGACATCCACGGAAACTTGCTGACCAAGCAGCGTATGACCGTGTTTCGTCACCTGATGGAAAAGACCTCCGGCTGGGTGGTTACGACCTTTGACGGTCTTATGGACCACCTTCTCCCTTTGGAGTATCTAAAGGAACAAGTGCTGACCGTGGAGGGCGGTCAGACCATTGACGTGGAAAAATGGAAAAAACGTCTTACAGAGCTGGGATATGAGCGTATGGCCCAGGTGGATGGCATGGGTCAGTTCTCCATCAGGGGCGGGATCATTGACGTGTTCCCTTTAACTGAGGAGCTGCCGGTGCGCATTGAGCTGTGGGATGATGAGGTGGACTCCATCAGAACCTTTGATATTGAGAGCCAGAGATCCATTGAGCAGTTAGAGAGCATACGGATCTATCCTGCCACGGAAATGGCCCTGACAGGGAAGCAGATCCAGGAGGGAATCGAAGCCCTTGAAAAGGAATCAAAAAAATACGAGAAGGATTTAAGGGCCCAGTCGAAAATCCAGGAGTCCGCCAGAATCCGTTCCATTGTCTCCGAATTTTTAGAAGGGCTTAAGGAAGGTTTCCGGCAGCATGGGCTGGATGGTTATATCCATTACTTCTGCCAGGAGAGCGTGTCTTTTCTGGAGTATTTCCATGGAGAAAATTCGGTTCTTTTCCTGGATGAGCCGGAACGGCTTAAGGAAAAAGGGGAGACCGTTGAAATGGAGTTCAGGGAAAGCATGATACACCGCCTGGAAAACGGCTATCTCCTCCCGGGACAGACCGGTCTTCTCTATTCTGCAAAAGAGATGCTGGCCAGGGTCCAGACAAAAACCACGGTTTATTTGACCGGCCTTGAGCAGAAGCTATCCGGTTTCACAGTAAAAAACCGGTACAGCTTCCAGGTAAAGAACGTTAATACCTATCAAAACGGGTTTGAGCTTTTAATAAAGGATCTGACCAGATGGAAAAAGGAAGGATACCGGGTAATCCTTTTATCCGCTTCCAGGACCAGGGCCAGCCGTCTGGCAGGGGATTTAAGGGAATATGACTTACGGGCCTACTGTCCCGATGAGGGAGGAGAGAGCCAGGAGGTAAAGCCGGGAGAGATTCTGGTTACCTTTGGAAATCTCCACCGGGGCTTTGAATATTCCATGATAAAATTTATCGTCATAACGGAAGGCGATATGTTTGGCGTGGAGAAAAAGAAGCGGAAACGGAAAAAGACCTCTTATGAAGGGACCAAGATCCAAAACTTTTCTGATCTTTCCATCGGCGATTACGTGGTCCATGAGGAACATGGCCTTGGAGTTTACCGGGGCATCGAAAAAATCGAGCAGGATGGAGTCATCAAGGATTATTTAAAGGTAGAATATGCCGACAACGGGAACTTATATCTTCCGGCAACCAGGCTTGACGGAATCCAGAAATATGCCGGCGCCGAAGCGAAAAAACCCAAACTGAACCGGCTTGGAGGGGAGCAGTGGAACAAGACCAAGACCAGGGTGAAAGGCGCGGTAAAAGAGATTGCCAGGGAGCTGGTGCAGCTCTATGCGTCCAGGCAGCAGACCCATGGGTTCCAGTACGGAGAGGATACGGTCTGGCAGAAGGAATTTGAAGAGATGTTTCCTTATGAGGAAACCGAGGATCAGTGGGATGCCATTGAAGCGACCAAGACAGATATGGAGAGCAGGAAGATCATGGACCGTCTGATCTGCGGGGACGTTGGATACGGAAAGACGGAAATCGCTCTCAGGGCCGCGTTCAAGGCAGTACAGGACGGAAAGCAGGTGGTCTACCTGGTTCCCACCACCATTCTTGCTCAGCAGCATTATAATACCTTTGCCCAGCGGATGAAGGATTTTCCTGTCCGGGTGGATTTAATGTCCCGTTTCCGCACTCCAGGCCAGATGAAAAAGACCCTGGAGGATTTAAAACGGGGACTGGTGGACATTGTGATTGGAACCCACAGGGTCTTATCAAAGGATGTACAGTTTAAGGATCTGGGCCTTCTTATCATAGATGAGGAACAGCGGTTCGGCGTGGCTCATAAAGAAAAGATCAAGCAGTTAAAGGATAACGTTGATGTACTTACCTTAACAGCTACCCCCATTCCAAGGACACTGCACATGAGTCTGGTGGGAATCCGGGACATGAGTGTGCTGGAGGAACCTCCTGTAGACCGTATGCCTATCCAGACCTATGTCATGGAACATAACGATGAAATGGTGCGGGAGGCCATTCACCGGGAGCTTTCCCGTGGAGGGCAGGTTTATTATGTATACAACCGGGTGAGCAACATTGATGAGATAGCAAACCACATTGCCTCACTGGTTCCGGAAGCAGCGGTAACCTTTGCCCATGGGCAGATGCATGAGCATGAGCTGGAACGGATCATGTTTGATTTTGTAAACGGAGAAATCGATGTTCTGGTCTGCACTACCATCATTGAAACCGGCCTTGACATTGCCAATGCCAACACCATGATCATCCAGGATGCGGACCGGATGGGCCTTTCCCAGCTTTACCAGCTGCGCGGGCGGGTAGGCCGTTCCAGCCGGACCTCCTATGCATTTCTGATGTATAAGCGGGATAAGCTGTTAAAGGAGGAGGCGGAAAAACGTCTTCAGGCTATCCGTGAATTCACAGAGCTTGGCTCCGGGATCAAGATCGCCATGCGGGATTTAGAGATCCGGGGGGCAGGAAATGTTCTTGGAGCAGAACAGCACGGACACATGGAAGCGGTAGGATATGATCTTTACTGCAAACTCTTAAATCAGGCGGTTTTAGAGCTTAGAGGACAGAGGAAGGAAGAGGAAAGCTATGAGACAGTGGTGGATTGCGACATCGATGCATACATCCCCACCTCCTATATTAAGAATGAATATCAGAAACTTGATATTTACAAGCGGATTTCCGGCATTGAGAACGAAGAAGAATATATGGATATGCAGGATGAATTGATGGACCGGTTCGGCGATATTCCAAAGCCGGTTGATAACCTGCTTAAGGTGGCCGGCTTAAAGGCCCTGGCCCACAGCGCTTATGTGACCGAGGTAAATATTAACCGGCAGGAGGTCCGCCTGACCATGTATAAGAATGCAAAGCTGAAGGTAGAAGGAATTCCGAAGATTATTGACCAGTACCGTGGAGATTTAAAGTTCCAGATGGGAGAAGAACCAAGGTTTACGTATCTTGACAGAAAGAAAAACCAGACCACCGATATCATGATCAGCCAGGCAGAGGTGATATTAAAGCAAATGTTGAAATTGTCAGAAAAGAATGAAAAAATGTGAAAATTGACTTAAAAAATACCGTTCGTCTAGTTGATTTTTGTCATATTTGTGATATAATAATAGTAGAAGAAGGGCTTTAGTCCCAGATGCTTTCTTTGCTTCCCATTAATGTTTCGGAGAAAGGTGGTAGCTATGGACGTTTTAGGTATGTATCTTCTACAGAGAGTATCAAATGAATTGACGATTCAAAAATATGGTTCTTTTGAAAACCATTTTGTAACCCCAGTTCCAGATAACGTGGCCGCAAAGGTGGCCCATGAAGGTTATCTGTCATCCTCAAAAGAAGTGTTTCACCGTGTCAAACAGGGTGACTTTTAACCAGGGATAGAAAACCCAGCTTCTTCAAGCAATAAACAGAGTCTGATTAGAAAATCAGGGTTCGACTTTTTTTTAACAGGTCGGCCCTGATTTTAAATTTTGGGAAAAATGGCAGACTTAAGTATAATCTGTTGCTTTCGTAGCAAAATAATAGCAGTGATATAAAAACGCACAAGATGGAGGAATTTTTATTATGAAAGCAACTGGTATTGTAAGAAGAATTGACGACCTGGGACGCGTGGTGATTCCAAAAGAGATCAGAAGGACGCTCCGGTTACGAGAAGGGACTCCGCTTGAAATATTTACAGACAGGGAAGGAGAAATCATTTTAAAGAAATATTCTCCGATGGTAGAACTTACTGCTTTTGCTTCCCAATATGCAGAAGCCATGGCTCAAACTACCGGACTTACCGTATGTATCAGCGACAGAGATCAGATCATTGCAGTGGCAGGAGGATCTAAAAAAGAGCTTCTCCAGAAAACCATCAGCAAGCAGCTGGAGAACCTTATCAATGAGCGGACGGCCGTTGTGTCTGCAAAAGATGACAAGAGCTTTATTCCGCTTTCGGGAGAAACCCTGGAAGGAATAACGGCACAGGTTGTGGCTCCCATCATCTGTGAGGGTGATGCCATTGGAGCGGTGGCCTTATTGAGCAGAGAGCCCAGGGCACGTTTTGGAGATATGGAGATAAAACTGGCTTCAACGGCTGCCGGATTTTTAGGCCGCCAGATGGAGGGCTAGCCAAGCTGCCAATCAGCATACATGAATCAGGAGGTGAACAGATATGAAGGTTTTTGTACCCGAGGAAGATGATTACAGCGATGGCGATATTCCGGAAATAGATACGGAGCCATACAAGGATGGATTCTACGTTGAACCCTTACCGGAATCGGAACGGCCAAGACGGGATGGACCCGGAGGAAATTAACCGGACGCTCATTGCCCGCGCAAAAAAAGAAACGGCGGAACACATATTCGTGTTCGGATGCCGTTTCTTTTTTTTACTGGATCCATTTAATAGATAATCTGGTCTCCATCTTTGATACAGTAATTTACTTTTACTCCCATATCTTCCATCCATTTCCTGGTCTCAAGGGTCTTCCAGTCCCCGCTTCCTATTCCGCTGCCGTTGTCGTTATTCCAGAGCCAAAGCGGACAGGGCCATAGGGCGATCTGAGGTTTGATGATGGCATATACTTCCTGGCTGACGCCATACTGGCCATGGTGGGACATCTGGACAATATCGCTTTTTAAATCTTCCGCACTGCGCTCTGCAGACAGAAGCTGACCGGCTTCCGGTCCCATATCGCCCAGTACCAGGATGCTTACATCATTCAAGAAGAATTTATAAGCAACGGAGCTGTTATTCACAGAGGTGGTATCCAGAAGATAAGGGTTATTTAAAACCTTGGCTTTTATCTGGCCCAACTGGATCTCCTGATCCTTTTGTACGGAGTGAAGCCTTTCGGCAGGGAGTGTTGCAAGGGCTGATCGCAGATTGTTTACCAGATCCGACCGATGAGGTTCAACTTTTTCATACCAGGACTGATCCGCCAGAGAATAATAGACATTGTCAATGGTGATCTGGCTGTCCGGGTTGCCTAAGATCTGCACAAGCGCCCCCACATGGTCTGAATGAGGATGGGTAATAAACCATCCGGAAACGTGTCCTCCTTTGGAACGGAGCACTTCCGTCAAGTGGGCCGCATCAATATCCCATCCGCCGTCAACGACTATAAGGGTTCCGTCCTTGTCCTGTAAAATCATGGAAAGCATTTGCCGGTTGTCGTAATCCGAAAGTAAGGATAAGCTGCCGCCGTTAAAAATCTTGCTTCCCGGGCCGATGTTAAGTGCCGGTCCAAATCCCATGCCCCGCATAGTCAGCTCCCCGGCGGAAACGCTGGGTGTCAGAAGCTCAGTGGTAAATGCGGTAAATACAATGTTTAAAAACAGCACACAAGCTGCTATTTTTTTCCATATGCTGAAGTTTTTCATGGTTACCTCCGTTTTTCATTAGCATATATTTCTTAAATAATCCCTCTTATTATATAAGAGCAGGCTCTTTTTTAACAGGGGGAAAGAACAATTGTCAGAAAATCTTCAGAATTAAAAAAGAAAGCGCTTTCCGTGAGCTGACGTGTTATGCGAAAATAGACGCAAGCGTCTATTTTCGTGTTGCATTCGCCAAATGCCGCTAAAGCGGCGCTTGGCTCATTGCTTTTATGGTATAATAACGGCAAAAGGAGGAGGAACCATGTATACTTTTGAAGATTTAGTAAATATTACAAATAAACTGCGGTCCGAAAAAGGCTGTCCCTGGGACAGGGAGCAGACTTATGAGAGTCTGAAAAAATGCCTGGAAGAGGAAAGCGGTGAGGTTCTTAGCGCCATTGATCATGAGGATATGGAAAACCTTTGCGAAGAGCTGGGAGATATCCTGTTTCTGGTAATGCTTTACAGCCGGATCGCAAAGGAAATGGGAGACTTTTCCATTGATGATGTGGTGAACGGAATCTGTGAAAAAATGGTACGCAGACACCCTCATGTTTTTGGCGGCGGAAATGCAGGTTTGCAGCAGGAAGGACAGGCTCTTTGGGATGCAATAAAAAAGCAGGAGAAAGCCCTTCAAAAGTGCGAAAAACCTTGACAAAAACGGGAGAAACAGCTATAAATGATATAGTAATCGTGTTATGCGAAAAATCGTAGCCTGGTGCTACATTCTAGGAGGAAGAAATCAATGAACAAAGCAGAGTTAATCGCAGCAGTCGCAGAAAAAGCAGAACTGTCCAAAAAGGATGCAGAGAAGGCAGTAAAAGCTTTAACAGATGTAATATCTGAAGAACTGGTTAAAGGCGAGAAGATCCAGTTAGTTGGTTTTGGTACATTTGAGGTATCTGAAAGAGCGGCAAGAGAGGGAAGAAATCCAAAGAGCGGCGAAGTTATGAACATCCCTGCTTCCAAGACACCAAAATTTAAAGCTGGAAAGGCTTTAAAGGATATGGTGAATGCTTAATCCATGAGACTGGATAAGTTTCTAAAAGTTTCCCGTCTGATCAAGAGAAGAACCGTAGCCAATGAAGCCTGTGATGCAGGCCGTGTACTGGTCAATGAAAAGCCTGCGAAAGCTTCCTTAAACATTAAGGAAGGTGACATAATTGAAATCCATTTTGGGACTAGCTCTGTGAAGATTGAGGTTCTTGATGTAGTGGAAACGGTAAAAAAGGATGAAGCAAAAGAGCTTTACCGTTATCTCTAGCTCACAGTTTCGATACGTACGATAAATTTCAGTAATATTGGAGCGTGCCTCCTAATATACTTTAGACAGGTATATTAGGAGGTTTTTGTATGGAAGAAAAGGTGAATATCCGCCCTCACAGGCTGACAATAGAAAACCGGGGGTCAGGTACGATGACAGGAATACGGGAAGTAGTGTCCTTTGATGAGAACCAGGTGGTTTTGGATACTGATATGGGACTTTTGACTTTAAAGGGAAAGGGACTCCATGTCAGCCGTCTGACTCTTGAAAAAGGGGAAGTGGATTTAAACGGTAATATTGAGAGCCTCACCTATTCCTCTAATGAAGCTCTGCGCAGGTCAGGGGAGTCCATGATTTCCCGGCTGTTTAAATAAGGACTAGAGGGAGTCATATGAGCGTTCATATCATTTATGAAGTAAAACTTCTGCTCTACAGCTTTTTAACAGGTGCAGGGCTTATGATCACATATGACCTGTTACGTATTTTCCGTATTTTCATTCCCCATTCCTATGTGTTTATAGGAATAGAGGACATGATATACTGGGTTTATGCTGCCCTGGTCACGTTTTCTCTGCTGTATGAACAGAATGACGGAGGATTAAGAGGGTATGCCGTTGCTGGAGTATTTCTTGGAATGTTTTTATATGATAAAATAGTAAGCAGACATTTTATAAAACTCTTGAAACATTTCCAAAAATATCTTAAAATAAAGGTAGATGGCTGTAACCGTAAAAAGAAGCGGCGTTAAAGGTGATTGGTGATTGTATGGACAAAATGGGAAAATCAAGAAGAAAAAGAAAAGATAGGTGGGGCAATCGAATGACGATCATCGGCATTACCTTTGTCGTATTCAGTCTTGCCGTGATTGTTACCATTAAGGGAGTCACGTTAAAAGAAAAGGAGCGGGAATATGAGATCCGTCTGGAGAATCTTCAGGCCCAGGTGGACAAGGAAGAGGAACGTTCCCAAAAATTAGAGGAATACCGGGTTTATGTCCAAACCAAACAATATATTGAGGAAGTCGCAAAGCAGAAGCTGGGACTTGTAAATCCTGACGAGATTTTGCTTAAGCCGTCGCGAAGGCAGTGAGACAACCTGCGGGTATCCCTCTATGTCCCAAAAGCTTGGACAATAAAGGGGAAAGCTGTCGTACAATTTTAAATCATGAGTCAGCCGTTTTGACAAATATTTTCCTTCTGCCTGTATATAATGTGGTTTATGAGAAGCTGTATTTGATTTCTCATAAATAGGTGCTGTTTTTGCACCATCCATCCCATTATGAAAACTTGTTTTCATAATATGGTTTATAGCATGATACAGGCAGGAGGGATTTTTGTGTTCAGACGTAAGGCGGCACATCACGATATGGCTGATGTGAATGTATATACGGCAAAAAGATTAAACGACATGGCAAACTCTTTGGGAGAGCTTGCCAAGGCTTGTACAGATGACTTGTCAGCAGAACAGGGACTTACAAAGGAAGACGGCATTGCGGCCCTAGAGACGGCGGCAGCCATGGTATGCGCAGGCTGCAACAAATGCATTGTGTATTCCGGGAAAGAACAGGACAATCAATATTATCTGCAATATCTGGTTCGTGCATTTGAACAAAAAGGGAGTGTGGACTACGGGGACATGCCCCGTTTTTTTCTGGAAACCTGTAAAAGGAAGGATGATTACATGGTCCAGCTGAACCGGGGGCTTGGCAGAGCCACCATGAATCTGGCCTGGAAAAATCGTTTTTTAGAAAGCCGTGACGCGGTTATCGTCCAATTTAAGGAATTGGCTGTGATTCTGGAGGAGTTTTCCCATCAGGTGGAGCATTCTATTGACATAACTCCGGATTGGGAGGATGAAATAAAGCGGGCCTTCCGCCGCAACCATATTATCATTGAGAAGATGCTCATTTTAGAATACGAGAATCATCAGAGGGAAGCATTTTTGACCATGAGGACCTTGAACGGCCGGTGTGTGACGGTAAAGGAGGCCGCGGAGATTCTGGAAAATGCCATAGAGGAAGGGGAATGGGCGGTGGCCCCTGACGGCAGGAACCTGGTGACAAAGCAGGCCGATACCATACGGTTTGTTGAAAAGGGAGAGTACCGGGTCATCTATGGTGTGGCAAAGGCGGTCAAATGCGGAGAAGAGGTGTCCGGAGATAATTACACCTTTGGACAAGTCCAGCCGGGACAGGTCATCATAAGCCTGTCAGACGGCATGGGAAGCGGCAGGGTGGCCGAAGAGGAAAGCAGACAGGTCATTGAGCTGACGCAAAGGCTTTTGGAAGCCGGATTTTCCACCAGAGCGGCCCTTAAAATGGTCAATACAGTCTTGCTTCTGACCGGGATCTCCCAGCATCCGGCCACCCTGGACTTATGCTGCATTGATTTAAAGACAGGGATACTGGAGGCGATGAAGCTGGGAGCAGCAGCTACCTTTATTCTCAGTGAAAAGGGAGTGGAGCTTTTGGAGGCCGGGGAGGTTCCCATGGGTATCCTAAATCCGGTGGAGCCGGTCCTTCTGTCTAAAAAGCTGTGGGATGATAACCGGATCATCATGGTGAGTGACGGCGTGTTAGATGCCCTTCCCGCAGACGACAAGGAACTGATGTTAACGGAGTTCATTGCCGGAATGCCGGTAAAAAATCCTCAGGATATGGCTGACAGGATCCTTCTGTTCGCAAGATCCTTTACCGAAAAGGCTGCGGATGATATGACGGTTCTCACCGCTGGAATATGGAAAAGAAAATAATAATTGCAACAGACATGTTTTATGGGTATATTTATAATATAGAGGGGAGAAAATCAACTAAGGAAGGTGACTGAATGTACAGAACGATATTGGATTATATCAGACGGAACCGGCTGTTCGCTCCGGGGGACCGCGTCATCGTGGCGCTTTCCGGAGGAGCCGATTCGGTCTGTCTTCTTGCAGTCTTAAATGAACTAAGGGAAGTGCTGGGGCTGGAATTAAAGGCGGTTCATGTCCATCATGGCTTAAGAGGGAAAGAGGCAGACCGGGACAGTGATTACGCCGGGAAGCTGTCAAAAACCCTGGGAGTGCCCTTTGCCTGCGTCCGGGTGGATGCAGCCCTATATGCCAGGGAACATGGTATGTCGGTAGAAGAAGCAGGAAGACATCTGCGTTACCAGATCTTTGAGAAAGAGTGCCAGGACTTTTTGGGAACAAAAATAGCGGTGGCCCATCACAGGGATGATCAGGCGGAGACCATTCTTTATAACCTGTTCCGTGGAACAGGGTTAAAAGGGCTTGGAGGAATGCGCCCGGTACGGGACAAAATTGTCCGCCCGCTGCTGTCTGTTGGAAGGGAGGAAATTCTTGCATATCTGGCGGAAAAAGGGATATCTTATTGTGAGGACTCCACCAATGCCCAGACGGATTATGTGAGGAACCGCATTCGAAGCCGGATTTTACCGGAGATCAGGGAGCAGGTCAACAGACGGGCAGGGGAAAACATCCTTCATGCAGGAGAAATGGCCGCACAGGCAGATGCATATCTGGAAAAACAGGCAGAAAGTATATTAAAGGTCCGGGGGGTAAGGGAAACGGATGAGGCCGGTGCAATAACGGCGCAAGGAGTTGATGCAAAAGCTCTTTTGGCGGAAGATGACATTATAAAGAACTATGTGATCCGGAGAATGATCCGGTCTGTCAATCAATCCATGAAGGATATTACCATGACTCACGTGGAAAGCGCAGCAGCGCTTCTTTTTGGTTCTGACGGCAGGCAGGTGGATCTGCCCTGCGGGCTTATTGCGGTGCGTATTTATGATGAATTGTGGATAAAAAGGAAAAATCAGGAGGGATCGGTGGATAAGGAAAGGGTTGTTTTACTCCCTGAACTGGATTTTAAGATCTTTCCCTACAAAAAAGGCCAGGAAATTCCCAAAAACGGGTATACGAAATGGCTTGATTATGATAAAATCAAATGTGCACTGTCTGTAAGGTATCGGCAAATCGGGGATTACATGACACTGGCCGGTGGCGGCACAAAAACCGTCAAGGCATTTATGATTGATGAGAAGATTCCGAAAGAGGAACGGGAAAAAATACCGCTTGTAGCGGATGGTTCCCATGTCCTCTGGGTCATCGGATACCGGATCAGTGAATATTATAAGATAACAGAAGATACCCGTACAGTGATACAAATGCAGTTAAACGGAGGAAAAAACAATGGATGATAAGATACGAATATTGTTATCAGAGGAAGAGGTAGCGGCAAGAGTAAAAGAAATAGCAGATGAGATCTGCAAGGATTATGAAGGAAAACCCCTTCATCTGATATGCATCTTAAAGGGAGGCGTTTTCTTTACCTGTGAGCTTGCAAAGCGAATCAATCTGCCGCTTACCATGGATTTCATGTCCGTATCCAGTTACGGCACCGGAACGGTGTCCAGCGGAATCGTCAAGATAACCAAAGACCTTGATGATCCCATTGAAGGAAAGGATGTATTGATTGTGGAAGATATCATTGATTCCGGCAATACCCTGGCCTATCTGATCGAGGTGTTAAAACAGAGAAATCCAAATAGCATAGAGTTGTGTACACTTCTTGATAAACCGGAACGCCGGGTGAAAGATCAGGTCAAGGTGAAATATACCTGTTTTACCGTGCCGGATCAATTTATCATTGGATATGGTCTTGACTACGATCAGATATACAGGAATTTACCATATATTGGAGTTATAGAACAGCAATAAGGAGGCAGCATGTTGAAACAACAGCAACCATTCAGAGGCTTGGGCTTTCTGCTCCTTCTGGTCATCATGCTTTTATTTGCCAGTAGGCTGCCCCAAAAGAGTGGAATCATTACCAACCAGGAGCTGATGCAGGCGATTGATAATGGGACCATAGCCTCGGCAACCATCAGGCAGAACGACCCGCCCCCAACGGGAAGGATCGAGATGACCATGACTGACAACTCGTCAAAACAGGCCAATGTATCCAATGTCATTGAGATTCAGGATCGTTTGGACCGCAATGGAATCACCTATACGGTGGATGCAGTACAAAAGGAAAATTTATTCCTGACTATTACGCTTCCATTGATTCTGACAGCGGTAGTTTTGGTTTTTCTTTTCATGCTGATGAATGCCAGGGCAGGGGCAGGAAGCGCTAATGCCAAAATGATGAATTTTGGAAGAAGCCGGGCTCATCTTGCAAAGGACGCGAATAAGGTGAACTTCAGTAAGGTGGCAGGGCTTGAAGAGGAAAAAGAGGAGTTGGAAGAAGTCGTCGATTTCTTAAAGAATCCTCAGAAGTATACCAGCGTGGGAGCTCGCATTCCCAAGGGGATTCTCCTTGTGGGACCTCCCGGAACAGGAAAGACCCTTCTCGCCAAGGCAGTGGCAGGAGAAGCCGGGGTGCCATTTTTCTCCATTTCCGGTTCCGATTTTGTGGAAATGTTTGTAGGTGTCGGCGCATCCCGTGTGAGAGACCTGTTTGAAGAAGGGAAAAAGCACGCGCCCTGTATCATATTCATCGATGAGATCGATGCGGTAGCCCGACGCAGAGGTACCGGTATGGGCGGCGGACACGACGAGAGAGAGCAGACTTTAAACCAGCTTTTAGTGGAGATGGATGGTTTCGGGATCAATGAAGGGATCATCGTTATGGCGGCCACAAACCGTGTGGATATCTTAGACCCGGCGATTCTGCGTCCCGGACGCTTTGACCGGAAGGTAGGAGTCGGAAGGCCTGATGTAAAAGGAAGAGAAGAAATTTTGAAGGTTCACTCCAAGGAGAAACCTTTGGGAGAAGATGTGGATTTAAAAAGGATCGCCCAGACAACAGCGGGATTCACCGGTGCGGATCTGGAGAACCTTATGAATGAAGCAGCTATCTATGCGGCTAAAAACAGCAAGAAATTTATCAGCCAGGCTGACGTTGACAGGGCTTTTGTAAAGGTTGGAATCGGGGCCGAGAAAAAGAGCAAGGTAATAACCGAAAAGGAAAAGAAAATTACAGCTTATCATGAAGCTGGTCATGCGATTTTATTCCACCTGCTTCCGGATGAAGGCCCGGTGCATACCATTTCCATCATTCCCACGGGAATCGGTGCTGCCGGATATACCATGCCATTGCCGGAAAATGATCATATGTTCAATACCAAAGGCAAGATGCTTCAGGATATCATGGTGGATTTAGGCGGAAGAATTGCAGAGGAAATCATTTTCGGCGATATCACCACCGGAGCCTCCCAGGACATCAAGCAGGCTACAGCCACAGCACGGGCCATGGTGACCCAGTACGGTATGTCTGATCAAGTGGGCATGATAAATTATGGTAATGACGGTGATGAAGTCTTTATTGGCCGTGATCTGGCCCATGCCAAGAGCTACGGCGGCCAGGTAGCCAATACCATTGACAACGAAGTAAAACGGATCATTGATGAGTGTTATGAAAAGGCGAAAGACATCATTATAAAGCATGAAGAGATTCTTCACGCCTGCTGTAAGCTGCTCATGGAAAAAGAAAAGATCGGCCAGCAGGAATTCGAAAGTTTGTTTTCTGCAGCAGCAGAAGGTTAAGAATCCTCGCAGGCTTAAATAGGATAGAAGCGCAGACACCGGGAAAATATCTAAGTTTCCGCCCCGGAATCTGCGCTTTTTTGTGTCTAGTGCAGGGGCGGAGAAAAAGTGCATAAAAAATCATAAGTAAAAAAATGATGTTTGTGCACACTTATTTTCACAGACATGGTATAGTAATAATCGTAAACCCCCCCAATACATTATATAGTTTTTGCTACACCCCATAAGAAACGAAATACCTTCTCCGAAAAACGGTCAGCTGCCCCGCTGACCGTTTTTTATGCCTGTTAATAAAAAAGGTAGGGTTGTATATTTTGATTCAATCGGATAAAATAGAATGTATAGATGACGAGAAAGGAAATGAAAATCATATGTGCTTCCAGGCTGAGACGTTAAATAGAGATGCGTTATTTACCGATGAGACAGAAAGTTTCCGATTCCCGGCAGAACCCGGTGTGGGGGAAGATGTGATTCTGTTTTTCCGAACGGCCAAGGATAATGTGGACCAGGTCTGTTATATCCAGGAGGGGTTAGACTATGAGACGCCCATGGAAAAGACGGAGTCTGAAGGGTTGTTTGATTATTATAAATATCAATTGACGGCAGGACATGAAAAAATCAGCTACAGCTTTAAGGTGGTTAAGGGCGGAGAAGTCTGCTATTATAACCGGCTGGGTGTTTCCGGGGATAATCCGGAAGGGTTATATTTTCGTATTGTTCCTGGTTTTACTACGCCTGACTGGGCCAAAGGGGCCGTCATGTATCAGATATATGTGGACCGGTTCTGCAATGGAGACGAGACCAATGATGCGGTGGATGGAGAGTATGTATATATTGGCCGTCCGGTATCCAAAGTACAGGACTGGGGGAAATATCCCAACCAGATGGATGTAGGGTGTTTTTACGGCGGTGATTTACAGGGGGTATGGAATCAACTGGATTATTTAAAGAGCCTTGGCGTTGACGTATTATATTTTAATCCTATTTTTGTATCGCCATCCAATCATAAGTATGACTGCCAGGATTATGATTACATTGATCCCCATTATGGCGTGATCGTTAAGGATGGGGGGCAGCCGGTGGCAACTGATGCAAAGGATAGCCGGCTTGCTGCAAAGTACATGATCCGGACGACGGATAAGGAGAATTTAGAAGCCAGCAATGAGTTTTTCGCCCGGTTTGTGGAAGAGGTGCACAAACGGGGGATGAGAGTTATTTTGGATGGAGTATTTAACCATTGCGGTTCTTTTAATAAATGGCTGGATGGCGAACGGATCTATGAGATGTCCGGAAAGTACGAGCCGGGAGCCTATGTGTCAAAGGACAGTCCGTACAGGACGTTTTTTAAATTTTACGATGAAGAAGCCTGGCCCTATAACAGTTCTTACGACGGCTGGTGGGGGCATGCAACCCTTCCTAAGCTTAATTATGAGGATTCCCAGACTTTGTATGAGTATATATTACAAATCGCCCGGAAATGGGTTTCTCCGCCCTACAATGTGGATGGATGGCGTCTTGATGTGGCGGCAGATTTGGGCCACAGCAGCGAGTACAACCATAAGTTCTGGAGAGATTTCCGGAAGGCGGTGAAGGAGGCTAATCCTGAGGCTATTGTGCTGGCAGAGCATTACGGGGACCCTTCCAGCTGGCTCCAGGGCGACCAGTGGGATACCGTCATGAATTATGACGCCTTCATGGAGCCGGTAACCTGGTTTTTGACGGGCATGGAGAAACACAGCGATGAAAGCAACCCCAGCCTGTTCGGAGATGGAGAAAGCTTTTTTAAGTCCATGAACTACCATATGAGCCGCATGATGACAGGCTCCGTCCAGGTGGCCATGAATGAGCTGTCAAACCATGACCATTCCCGCTTTATGACCAGAACCAACGGCAAGGTGGGACGGACTTCCACTCTTGGTCCGGAAGCGGCTTCCCAGGGCATTCGCAACGGGATTTTCAGGGAGGCGGTAATGATCCAGATGACCTGGCCCGGCGCTCCCACGATTTATTACGGGGACGAGGCCGGCGTCTGCGGCTGGACGGATCCTGATAACCGGAGAACTTATCCCTGGGGCAGAGAGGATTTGGAGCTGATCGAGTTTCACCGGTATATGACGGGACTTCATCACAGCATACCGGCACTGCGCCTAGGATCCTTAAAACAGCTTCTGGCCGGGAAGAACCTCATCTCCTATGGACGTTTCTGCAAGGACAGCATTTGCGCCGTGGCAGTCAATAATTTTACAGAAGAGCGGCAGGTCAGTATCCCAGTATGGCAGCTGGGAATGAAGGATGGAGAGACCATGTCCCGATACATGCTGACCTATGAAAACGGGTATAATGTAGGCAAAGTTCCCTATGAGGTGAAGGATGGCCAGGTACTTATCTCCATGCCGGGAACAAGCTCTGTTTTACTGGTGGCTGACCAGAATTAGAAAATTTATTTTTTATAAAAAAACTTGATTTTTTAATGTCCCTGTGATAAAATAACACTCGCTTGCTTAATAAAAAGCATGGGTGGGTTCCCGAGCGGCCAAAGGGGGCAGACTGTAAATCTGTTGTCGACGACTTCGAAGGTTCGAATCCTTCTCCACCCAGTCAGTACCGTTGCAGAGAACTGAAACGGTATATGAGAATGCCGGCGTGGCGGAACAGGCAGACGCACAGGACTTAAAATCCTGCGGGCTTAATCGCCCGTACCGGTTCGATTCCGGTCGCCGGCATGATAAGAAAGAGACCTTGTACTCTGATATGGAGTACAAGGTCTCTTGTTGTCTTGATATAGAAAACAGGTATATCAGCTTTTTCTGCTCCCTGCAATTTTCAAAAATTCCTCCATTGCCCGGGTGAAACGCCGCCCCGTCTTCCAATAGAAATATAAGTTCCGATGGCAAATTTCACTTTTGATCTTATAATAAACAACATTTGGATGAGAAAGAACCTGTGCAATCAGTGTGTCACTGATAAAGGATATACCCATTCCTGAACAAGTTATATTGTAAGAGGTAAGCTGCTGGTCAAGTTCAAATACAATATTTGGAGTAATGCCATGATCCTGAAGAATTTCCATAGCACGCTTCCTTGTATCGTTCTCAGGCTTCAGCATTATAAATGGTTCCTTTTCGAATAGTTTCAGCGGTACTGGCTTAATCATTTCTTCCAAAAAGGAGCCGTCAAGAATCAGCTGCACCGGAACCTGGTACTGCTCTGCTTTTCGGTTAATTTCAAAGGTTTTCGGTACAGCCAGAAGCAAATGTTCTTCCTTGTAAATACTGTTATCAAATATCCCTTTGTCCAGAGAACAATTATCAATCATCAAATCAATTCTGCCGTTTTGAAGATACGATGCCAACTCCGCTGTGCTCTCTTCAATCAACTCTACCTTAACCATTGGAAAACGTTTTGTAAATTCGCCCATTAAAGGGGGCAGTACCCATGAAGAAAAAAGGCTGCTTCCTCCTAAAATCAGCTCTCCTATTTTTAAATCTCCCCAGTCATTTACAAAATTGTAAAACTCACTCTCAATAAAGAGCATTTCCTCCACGGATTTAATATATTTTTTTCCGCACTCTGTTAGAGTCAAAGGCTTTGTACTTCTATCAAAGATCGGATATCCAATTTTAAGCTCGATTCTTTTTATTGTAGCGCTCAGCGAAGGCTGCGAAATAAAAAGCTTTTTTGCTGCTTTGGAAAAACTTTGTTCTTTGTATACCAGGTATACATAATCCATCCCCTTAAACACTATAAACCTCCTCTGCTTCAAGTTATAACTTTAGAGTTATACCAATTATACAAATATACGTATTTGATTATATTATAAATAAATTTTATAATAAATACAATACAAAACGGTATTTTACCGATTACGGAGGATTAGTCATTGGATAGCATAAATAACATAGATTACAGAGTCGAAAAGGATTCCATAGGAATGAAAGATGTGCCGGGTAATGTGTATTACGGCGTACAATCGATGCGCGCGGCAGAAAACTTTCATATCACCGGTCTCAACATTCACCCTGAAATCATTAACAGCCTTGCTTACATAAAGAAAGCAGCAGCCATAACGAACCTTGAGATCGGTCTTCTGGACAGAAAAACTGCAGAAGCGATTATTCAGGCATGTGATGAAATTCTGGCTGGACAATTCCGCAAAGACTTCATCGTTGATCCGATTCAGGGCGGAGCAGGAACTTCTCTGAATATGAACGCCAACGAAGTGATAGCAAACCGTGCGATTGAGCTTCTTGGCGGACAAAAGGGCGATTATTCCATTGTAAATCCGAATGATCATGTAAACTGTGGACAGTCCACAAATGATGTCGTTCCAAGCGCGGGGAAAATGACTTCTTTAAGGCTTCTTAAAAAACTGAAAATAGAACTTCTCCGGCTGCATCAGGCATTTTGTGAAAAAGCTGACGAATTTGACCATGTCCTGAAGATGGGACGCACCCAGATGCAGGATGCAGTCCCCATTCGATTGGGTCAGGAATTTAAGGCTTATTCAACAGCAATTATGCGTGACCTTCGCCGCATTGACAAAGCCATGGAAGAAATGTGTACTTTGAATATGGGTGGAACAGCCATAGGGACAGGTATCAATGCTGATGTAAATTATTTGAAACGTATTGTGCCTAATTTAGCGAAGGTGTCAAATATGGAATTAGTGCAGGCTGCAGATTTGATAGATGCGACACAAAATCTTGATTCTTTTGTTGCCGTATCAGGTGCTGTCAAGGCCTGCGCCGTGACATTGTCTAAAATTGCCAATGATCTTCGCCTGATGTCATCCGGACCAAGAACAGGCTTTCATGAAATCAACCTTCCTGCTAAGCAAAATGGCTCATCCATCATGCCTGGAAAAGTAAATCCGGTGATTCCTGAAGTTGTGAATCAGGTTGCCTTTAACATCATTGGGAATGATGTAACCATCACCATGGCCGTAGAAGCCGGACAATTGGAATTAAATGCATTTGAACCTATCATTTTTTATTGCATGTTCCAGTCCATTGACACTCTTGCCTATGCCGTACAGACATTTGTAGATAACTGCGTATCTGGCATTACGGCTAACGAAGCAAGATGCCGTTTCCTGGTAGATAACAGTGTCGGAATCATCACAGCGATTTGCCCGCATGTTGGGTACCAAAAGGCGGCAGATATTGCTAAGAAAGCCATGTTAAGCGGCAAACCCGTAAGAACTCTGATTCTCCAGGAGAAACTTATAGGCGAAGAAGAACTGGACCATATATTAGATCCGGTTCAAATGACAGAGCCAGGGATATCAGGGAAAAATTTATTGTTAAAGAAAAAGCTGGAAGCGTAACCGCTGTACCTATAGGGGGTGTGGATTCACAACGATATAACGCCTGACGAAACCTTGAGTTCGTCAGGCGTTTTAACTGTGTTAACTTGATTGTTCTTCTTTTGGCTGGACCTTATTAATTCCTGGTATCTGAAACCAGAACACACTGCCTTTACCTACTTGCGAATCCACTCCGTAGCTGCCTTGGTGCAGCTCAACAATTTTTTTTACAATAGACAGTCCAAGACCGGTTCCTGTGATCGCACGTTTATGCCTTTTATCAATTTTATAATATCTGTCCCAAATGTAAGACAGATTATCCTTGCCAATGCCCTCACCATGATCTTCCACTTCAATTCTGACCAGTTCGTTTATGATTTTTTGCCGAATGATAATAGTCAAATCGTTTGTGCTGTAATGAATTGCGTTCGTCAGCAAATTATAGATTGCCTGTGTTATTTTAACTTCATCCGCATTTACGAAGACCTCCTCGTCATGTTCGAAAACAAGGCTGTAATTTTCTTTTTTAACCAAGTCGGCAATTCTGCTAACGGTTTTATCAATGCTTTCAGTAATATTATAGACTGCCGTGTTTAGCTCCATTGTGCCGGTTTCCAATCGGGAGACATCAAGAATATCATTTACTAAAGAGGAAAGCCGCTGGGTTTCATCCATGATCGTCTGTGTTTCTTCCGAAGTGATTTCATCAGGGAAATCATGCATCATTTCAGCATGGCTATATATTAGAGCAAGAGGAGTTCTCAAATCATGGGAGATATTAGCCATAAGTTCGCGCCTTAACCGTTCCACCTTTGAAAGTTCCGAAGCAGAATGATTCAATGTATCCGATAATTCATGGATTTCTCTGTAGCCCTTACCTGAAAAATGAATATCATAGTTTCCAGTTGCCAGAATTTTTGCGCTCTTATTCAGTTTTTCAATCGGTTTCGAAACGGTTTTTGCAATGATAAATGCCAGAACAATGGATAAAACAAACATAATGCCAGTAACATAATACAACTGAACTTTTATCGTAGAAATCGTTGCGTTGACAGGAGATATAATTGCATAAAAAGTAAGCGAGACGGTTCTGCCATCAGACGTGACAAAATTTCTTATTTCGGTTATTGCCTGCCGCATTTGAGGTCTGTTATCAGGGTTTGGCCTGTTATCGGGATTTGGCCTGTTTGGCGGTATGAAATCATGTGACGGAGTCACAAGTATTTCCGAATCGTCGGCAAGCTGCATTATAATTTGATTGAGATTGGGATTGTCAATATTTTTTTCTATCAAAGCAATCGCGTTGTTTATTTCTTTTCTTCGAATATTTTCATACATTTTACTTAGAAATACTGTTTCAAACAGCCATAAAACAACAAGAAGCAACGCGCAGAAACCAAGTAAAAAGATAAAGATTTTCCACATTAACCGCTGTGATTTTTTCATATGCTAGCCCTCGAACCGATAACCTAATCCCCGTAAAGTAGTAATAAACTTTGCATAAGGGCCTAAGGATTTTCTCAGTAACTTCATGTGTGTATCCAGCGTCCGGTCATCGCCGTAATAATCAAATCCCCATACTTCTGTGAGAATTTTTTCGCGTGGAACAGCGATGTTTTTATTTCGAATCAAGAAGAATAGCAGATCATATTCTTTTGGGGCAAGATTTGCAAGAATGCCGTCAATTGAAACCTTATAGGCGGTCAAATCTGCTTCAAATCCCTCTTTTCGGAATATGACATGTCCATTGTCATTATCACTTGCAGCCGCGTTTTTCTGTGTTCTGCGCAGGATAGCATTTACACGCATCATGATCTCCTTAGAAGAAAAAGGCTTAACTACATAATCGTCAATGCCAACCTCAAACCCTAAAACCTTGTCATATTCCTCCCCCCGTGCTGATAGCATAATAACGGGAGTATCTAATGTTTTTCTGATTTCTTTTACCGCTGAAAAGCCATCCAGTTCCGGCATCATAATATCCATTATAATGATGTCAAAGGATTCCTTGCGGCAGGCCTCAACAGCTTCCATTCCGTCAGCTGCTTCAACAACCTCATGTCCTTCAAAGACCGCATATCTTTTAAGTACGGTTCTAAGTCCGCTTTCATCGTCACAAACCAATATTTTTGCCATAGTTTCACCACCTTGTTATCCATAATTATAGCATGAAAGCAAATGAGTAGCCAGTACAAGGGGCTGAAGGATTGCCTTCAGCCGTTTGTATTTTATCAGTAAGTTTTTTTGGCTCTCATTATGAATATGATTGCTCCGGTTAGAAGTATAAGTGATACAAATACACTCACCGCATATGTTGGATCTAATGTGTTTGCGGAGGCAGCCTTACTTTGCTGGTTAGCTGCGTTCCCGCCGGGCATCCTGTTTGTCATTTCCGCCGCCTGCGTAATTTGTTCTTCTGTCAAGCCCAATTCCAAAAGCTGTTTTTTAACCTCATCACTTATCACCCCGCCATTTTCCTGCAAGATAGGCATGGCTTTCTGGATAAGCTCCCGATCCATACCTCCCATACCACCGAAGCCGCCTTCACCCCGGTCTCCTTCACCCCGGTTGCCTCCGCCCATCATACTGCCCAATGCGGACAGATTAATACCGGAAGCATCAATTAACGCATCCTTCTCTGAATTTTGTCCATCTGTCGTTGAAGGAATGGTTCCGTTAAGCTGCCCGTCAATACTCTGAGCACGAAGGGTTCCCAGTTCAATAAAGACCGGAAGAGATGCTTCATATTCTTCGTATGTGGCAAAGGCGGAAACATCGTTTTTAACATAGTTATTGATTTTTGCGTCTAAATCCATTACAGTTTCCGCAAAAACACCGCTTACAAAATAACCATCCACGATCTGTCGCAGGTATTCATGATATTTATCCTTATATTCCGGAACTTCAAGCAATTTATTAATGAGGGGGCGGTCTTCCATGCTTACACCGCTGACTGGTGTGTCGATGGGGAAGTTTACAACGTCACTGGCGCTATCACTCTGGAATCCGCCAAAGGCAAGACCGTAATCCCAAGGCAAAACAGTAATTTTTCCATCGCGTTCATAAATGTAATAATTTTGCGCCATACCAGATGTATAGCTGTCAAGATTTACAACCACCGTATGTGCTGCCAGATAGCGAAGAATTTCGTCCACATCAAAATACTGCTCCAGATTTGTTCCTTCATTTAAGTTTTTTATTGCGGTAATAACACGCTGTTTGTCTTTATCGGAGTTCTTAAGAAATTGGGCATTGTTAAATATTGAACTATAACTGCTTATATTATCATCAACATAAACAAGGTCTCCGCCGCCGCGTCCGCCCATACCACCCATTGGAAAACCACCCATACCGCCGTTTTGGTTATCCGGTTGTTCCAGTTGGGCACCAGCATCATCGCTATCCGGCTGCCCCTGATTACCTTGCCGGCTTTGCCCGCCGGCGTCCTGCTGTCCATTAGTGCTGCTTTCTGGGTTTTCTTGATTATTTGGTGCAGCTCCATTTTGTCCGGCATCATTTTCCACGAAGTTTTCGCCTTGACCCATTGTGGTTTTGACGCTGTAGAGCTGTCCGCCGGATGTATCATAAACCCTGTCAAGAAAAGATTTTTCGTACCGTTCCAATGCCAGGCAGAAGCCGAAATCTTCTCCATTAACTGTTACGCTGGCATAATTCATAAGCGGTGTTTCCACACCTATATATTTCATAATGTCGTATGACAGATAATCTTTCATATAGGTGGTATCACCCAATAGGTTGTTAATGCAAAAGTTGTCCAGCCCATAACATGTCTGCCCTTTCACATAATAATTAAATTTAAAATTAATGCTATAACGGTCACTGTCGTCCATACTGACTACCTGTGACAAGCTTGAATTGCCTTTTGTGCGTATACCGACTGTATTAAATAATTCGCCGTTTATGACTAAATCCGCTGAAATGTATTCTTTTTCTATGGCGTTGTCAAGCATTTCCTGCCACTCATTTTCATCGACACGTATATCTATCGTAAGGATCTCATCCCCAAACAGCTTTGATTCGTAGTCCATCACCTTTTTATTTTGATTCACTCCGGCGGCATAAACGATCATGACACAGGCGAACAGCGACAAGCAAACAAGCAGTGCCGTGATTTTTGCTATATGTTTGCTGGTTATCATTGCCTTCACCTCCCATCTGTATTTTTCTCATTACATATAATAATCGCCATTATAGCTAACAAGGACTGCATTTGAAACACCGTTTATATTAAGCAGATCATTAACGAATTTCACTGAGGAATCTTTGAGGCGAACCTCAACAGTCAGCTCAATGCCGTTTCTTGACACGTTCTTGGATTTGACAAGATGCTTTTTCGTATGGTTTTTAAGCATTGATGTTGATTGGGTTTCGGCATTCTCATCATCGCAGTTTATTACCACTACATAAGGAGTATCTGCAGATTTCCTGTTGACAAACACAAACAGGACGAGACCTATAGCAATGGAACCTATTACGGCAAGGGGAATTAAACCTGCGCCGACAATGATACCTGTGGTAATGGACCAGAACAGATATACGAGGTCAAGCGGTTCCTTTACAACCGTACGGAAACGGACAATGGATAGTGCGCCCACCATACCCAGCGACGTAATTAGGTTTGAAGATACTGCCAATATAACAAGCGTTGTGATTAAGTCCATTGCAATCAGGGTAATACCGAAAGATGAGGAGTACATGACACCTATGTAGGTCTTTTTATATACCATGAAAATAAACAAACCAATCACAAATGAAATACCTAAAGCAGCTATAATATCCGTTATGGAAAATGAAGCAGCCTTATTGAGGAAGGTGAAATTCAACAGTTGATCTAACATAATTAACACTCCTTTTTATTTATATAAGTCTTGATACTACATATTTGGAAAATTCAGTCTCGTTCCTGCTGTCTACCCGAACCAGCTGACGAATGATTTCAGGGATAAAACCATCATATTTTATTTCAAGCACTATGGCGCTTGCTGCCGGAATTGTAACAAGCTCCGGGTTAAATAAGCCGCTTACATTGTTTGAAGTTCGGATGTTACTGTCAAATGTTATACGGACATTACCGGCATGATAGACATAAGTTTCTCTTTTATAGTCCACAATCGTTCGAGGCCGCAAGTTCTGATAGTGCATTTTTGTATATAGTTCCATCAGCAATTCCTGACCGCTTTCTTTCAATAATCCCCAATTTCCGGCCAGTATACCTTCGCATTGCTCTACGGTTATTGGTGCGTTTTTTTTGTAACATAACCTGTTTGCTTTGCTCTTTTTTTCAAGCCTGATAAATGAAGGGTCATCGTTATAAAACCGGATTCTGAATTTTTCTCGTCTGCTGGCCCCGGACAGCTTTTCGACCACTGCTTTGTCCGCGTAATTGTCGAAATACAGGCTCCTGATTATATAGGAACCATCATCCAATGCATTCTCGTCAAATTTTGCAATGTGTCTTAGCCTAGACGATAACTGCATATAGTCAGCATAATTGATATTCAATTTATGTTCGTGCCTTCCTTTTTCATCCATGTTCTCACCTCCTAACTACTGATGAGTAATATCTTATAGCGTTTGACTGAATTTCACTTGTCGCCTGTCTGAACTTTATCTGAACTTTTTGTCCCCAACCATAGCGATGACAAACTATATTAAATCATCTGATGTACATGAAAAAACAGAGCACAATATATTGCGCCCTGTTTGATTTTACATCTTACTAAATCTCCGTATTGTCTTCTGTTTTATTGCCATGAAATCCACCTCGGCCAATACCGGAAATCTCGGGATTCTTGCCCTCGGCAATATCATTCAAAGCCTGGTCATACTGCTCTTGTGTGATGTTGCCATCAGCAAGCAGCTGTGCTAATTTTTCCTTCATCTTTGATTGCATTTCCGCTTTTTGTTCCTCGGTCATTTCAGGCCTGTTCTTTTCGCCGGACTCGTCTCTGTCTCTTCCGGGCATTTCAGGAGTTTTGCCCTCGGCAAGATCACTCATAGCCTGGTCATACTGCTCCTGCGTGATTTTGCCGTCAGCAAGGAGTTGTGCGAATCTTTCCTTCATCTTTGATTGCATTTCCGCTTTCTGCTCTTCGGTCAATTCGGTACTGTCATTTTCACCGCATCCGCCTCGGCCTCTGTCGAACATTTCGGGCATTTTACCCTCGGCAATATCACTCATAGCCTGATCATACTGCTCCTGTGTGATTTTGCCGTCTGCAAGGAATTGTGCTAATTTTTCTTTCATCTGTGATTCGATTTCTTCAAATGATAATTTGGTTTTCTCTAAGCTGGTTGTAACAGCAGAAACGTTTGTTTTCAATGTACTCGTTGTATTTGTGTTTGCAGCGAATGCGGTGACTCCCGATGCTGCTAATAAGCCTACGGCCATTACTGTAGAAGCGACAACAGCGATTTTTTTCATCATTAACATCCTTTCATTTTTATACGTTTGACGTGACAACAGGTATGGATTTTTCTCTCCTTTCTTTTTTCTGTCTATATCATAAATCACTTATTTGAATTACCAATGTTTGGCAGCTGATTATTTGCTGAACTTGTGCTGAACATTTGTTGAACTTGCACTGAATATTTTTCGGTGTATGCACGATTGTGAGGATGCTGCCCCGGGTACATAAAGATAATTGGACTAAGCAAAAAACCAAAAGTTTAAGGTTTCGCTTAGTCCAAGATTTTGTTTTGATCATTATTTTATTTTTTACGCAGCAAATGATCCTTCGGAGAATATCCAAACATTTTTTTAAAACGTTTGCTGTAATAAAAAGCATCTGTATATCCTACCAGTTCCGCAATATCCGATATCTTATATTGATTGGATTCCAATAATATCTTAGATGCTTCCATACGTATCATGGTGATATACTGAAGCAGGGATTCATTATTTACTTTTTTAAAGACACTGCCCAAATAGGAAGGGTTTAATTGAAATAAGTTCGCAAGCCGTGTTACGGTTAATTCTGGATCGGAATAATGTTCATCAATATATGCAATGATTTTATTGCTTAAGGAGAGGTCGGAAGGGATGGTTACATTTTCAGTCATGCATAACCGCCCAAATGCAAGAATGGTACTTTTAACCTGGTTCAGCCGATATTCTTCATCAATGATCTGGGAGGCAGATTCAGCCGGATTGTGGCTGAATTCTACCTGGCCGCTATAATGGATATGATAAGTAGTAAAAAATTCCGTAACGATTAAGTATAGGTACTTCACATCGTGTGTTTCTTCTACTGGCTGAAACAGGCTTTGGATATAAGCTTCCAGCCCCTTTGGATCCTTGCTGTTTAAATAATATAGAATCGTTTGTCTTACTTTAGATAAATCAGCGGATTTATTTTCCCAGGTAAGTTCTTCTGTCAGGATAAGCTTTGATTCAGGATTAAAATACCGGTGGTTGAGGGCGTGAAGATTTTTTTTATAATCAGGCAGCCAGGATTCTGTCAATGGGATACAGTCTCCAAGCACTAAAAATGTGTAGGAACGGCTTTCTGGCATATCGTTTTCCAAAGCTTCTTTTAACTGCTGCCTTTCCTCTTTCTTATGAAGGAAAAATTGTATGGTGTAGGCATAATCCAATTCCTTAAAATATTCACAGTCCAGTCCATGACGGCGGATCTTAGCTACCAGTTCTGAAATAAAGTCTTCATTTTCTTCATAGATAAAAGCACCTAAATAAAGGGTGTAATCATAAGCTGATACCTCGGGATATCTGGCAGTTAATTGTTCAATGCTTTGACAACCATTTAATACATTGGATAGGAACGTGCATTTTTCAAAGTGATAATACTTTTGAATTTGTTTCTGTTGTTTTTTTAACAATTCTATTTTTTCTTTGGTATCCTTTAAAACAGCGGTTAAGGTAGAAGCGTCTACAGGCTTTAACAGATAATCCATAACACCGAACCGCATGGCAGAGCGTGCATATTCAAAGTCATTATAGCCAGATAATAGAATAATTTTGGTGGAAGGGTAATTCCTGTATACAGATTCCGCCACTTCAATTCCATTCATACGGGGCATTTTTATATCCAGCAGGATAAGGTCAACCGGATGCTTTTTTAATAACTCAAGAACTTCTAATCCGTTTTCGGCTTCCCCTATATAATGAATGGCTAGTTCTTCCCGTGGAATGATTTTGATAATTCGCTGTCTGATAAAGTACTCGTCATCAGCAATTATAATATTAAGTGGCATCAGTGGATACCTCCTTTTTTCCAATGGTTATGGTAGAGATACAGCCGCCCTGAGGGTGATTGGCAATGGTAAGCCCATATTCGCTGCCGTAATAGAGTTGGATTCTCTGGTGAATATTTTTGATGCCAAAATGAGTATTACCTGTAGTCCATATGCTTTCATAATTCTCTTCCCTGATTCCGATTCCGTTATCCCGGATGGTGAATAAAATGGAATCAGGAGTTTCAGTTACAAGAATATCTAATTGACCTTTTCCATTCAGCTCTTTGATTCCGTGATAGATACTGTTTTCCACGATGGGCTGCAATAAGAGCTTGAGGCAGGGATAGCCTGATATTCTGGAATCACAGTTGATATGAAAGTCAAACCTGTTAAAGTATCTTACTCTCATGATTCTTAGATATGCTTCTGTAATCGCCAGTTCCTCCTTAACCGTAATGTGGGTATGACCGTTGCTTAGCCCCTGACGGTAAAACGCAGAAAGATTCATGACCAGGTCAATGAGAGTCTCCTTTTCATCTAATTCTGCAAGAGAACAGATATTGTCCAGAGTATTATATAAAAAATGTGGGTTTACCTGCTGCTGAAGCAGGTCCAGGGCTACTTTATTCTTCATTTTTTCTGAATTCAGTAAATCATTCTTTAACTTTTTCTGCGCAATAATCATGCTGTTGAATTCCTCGAATAGAAGACCGATATCACTATCGTTATAAGACTCATTGAATGGAATCCATTCCCCCTCCTTTACCCTCTGGGTATGAGAGATCAGCTGGTAGATCGGAGAGGTAATTGTACGGGATACTTTACGGGAGACATTAAGACAGGCAATAATGCAGAGCAGGGCCATAATAATGGATATTCCCAAGGTGGTAAAGGTTGGTTGTAAAAAATAGAGCAGATTGATTTCGTTGACGAGATACCAGTTCAGCTCAGGAAAATGTTCGGAAAAAATAATCGTGCTCATAGTCAGCTTGTAATTGCTCCTGTTGATGTGGTTAAGCTTCTTAATATTCTCATAGCGCCTCATTAATGGAATGGAACCATCTGAGCTTTGTACATTGCCATCTGAGTCTACAATAAAAAGCCTGCTGAAGTTACTTACATTATCTTTATAGATATCTGAAATAGTACTTTCGGGAATGGCGATTTCCACATACCCAAGCATGGTACCTGTGGAGCTGCTGTAAAACGGCAGCATGAGAGACAGGACATGTATCTCTGTGTCACGCTCCTTATTGGAGTATTTTATCTCTGGTATCCAGATTTTCCGGTCTGAAGCAGAAGTATCCCGAAAATTTAATGGATAGGGATATATTTCCGTGGTAGCAATCAGCGCATGTTCCGGTGAGTAGATACTGACAGAATGAATAAAGGGAGTAGACTGGATGATATGATTGATCTCGGTTTTCAGATTCATCTGGTCGATGGCATTAAACTCCTTGTTATTGTTATTAAATTTAGATACAATGGCCTGTACGCTCTTATCCGTTATAATGGTTTTGGAATAGTTATTAACAGATGCGAGATAATAATCTAACTGATTGGAAATATAATCCAGCTGCCTGACAGCAGAATTAGTCTCTAATGCCAGAGTATGTTTATAAAATACGACAGAAGTACTGATCAATAATATTATAATGAATAACAGCAGTGTCTGAAACATAGACCGGAAAAATCTCGAATTAATAGAAGTTATTTTTTGAGCCTTCATATGGATTCCCTTCTGTATGCAATGCGTTGTCTTGGTTTCATGGAAGACTTAAATATAACAGTAATATTAGTACGTTTTATTGGCTGTGTCCATATTGAATTTGTGTAAATAAACCAATAAAAGGCTGATTTTGAAAAGTGACATGTAAAATATACATAAAAACTATAAAATGACCATTCATTGTATGGTGCTATTTTCCTATAATAGGATTGTGAAGAGGAAGAATATCTGAAATAATAAGGAGGAAACAAAATTATGAAAATAAAAAAAGTGATGGCTCTTTCATTGGCAGGCATACTGAGTTTTTCTATGCTGACTGCCTGCGGGTCTAAAACAGACAGCAAAAGCAAGGAGTCAGATGATGAAAAGGTTACAATCAGACTTTTAACAAGAATGGCTGGAACCTCAACTCAAGTAGGCATTTATAACGATATCTTGAATGAATTTAAAAGTAAACATCCAGAAGTGACCATTATTGACGACTCCCAGGGTGATGAATCGGCATTTAATAATATCCTGACGACTGATATTGCTTCCGGAACCATGGCTAACATCTTCCGAATCCAAGGTGTTGCAAATCTTTCCGACTATATCGATAATGGCTTATTATTAAATCTTCAGCCATATCTTGATGCAGATAAAGAATGGAGTAGTGGTTTTACGGAGGGTTCCCTTTCCTATTATCAGGTACCGGGACATGAAGGCACCTATGCAATTCCAATGGAATCCGGCCTGATTGGTGTTTATTATAATGAAATGCTTTTTAAGGAAGCAGGAATTGAAAAATTCCCCGAGACCTGGGAACAGCTGTTAGATGCAATTGCAAAGTTCAAAGAAAACGGAATTATCCCAATTGCTATGGGAGCCCAGTCAACTTATATGGCGGGTCATTTACATGACCAGATCTTCTACAAATGGATGGGAACAGAAGCAGCAAAATTATTAGGAAACAGAGAGATGAAGTGGACGGATGAGGGCGTCGTAAAGACATTACAGTTTGAAAAAGATTTAATTGATGCAGGTGCCTTTGATCCAAGTGCTGCAGGTATCACAGATAATATTGCTTTAACTCAATTTCAGCAGGGGGAAGCTGCAATGGTGATTACCGGACCTTGGAACATCAGTACATTTACAGATAAATCAGCCACTCCTGTGTCAGATAATATTAAGGTTGCAAAGTTTCCCTATTTTGAAGAAAAACCTGAATTCAAAAATCAGGATATGCAGATCCTGAGTCCTTACATGGTAAGCGGTAAATTAGAAGGAAAAGAATTAGACTTGACGATTGAATTATTAAAAATGCTAACCGGTAAAGAAGCAGCTAAGAGATTTGCAGAAGAAGCGGCTTTCTTGATTCCAAGAACCGATCTGGATTTGGATAAGTCAAAATGTACCGACTTATTTATCCAGAATGTAGAGATTGGAGGAACTTCTGAGGGCATCGGTGTTGACGTATTCGACTTTGATCCTTTGACTTCCATGCAGGATAGAACAAGAAATTCAATTGTAAGCTTATTTACAGGGGCCTCTGCCCAGGATGCAGCATCAGTAATCCAGGCTGAGATTGATAATGCAAAATAAATGATCTGGAATTTCAGAATTCATTTCTAAATATATGTAGATATTTCTAACTATATTTGATATTGAATTATGAAATTCCTTTTCATTATAAGGAGGAATTTCATTGATAACATTAAAAAACAGAAAAGTAAAAGTGTACATAGCACTGTTTTTGCTGCCGGCATTGATCGTATATCTTTTATTTCAAATTGTACCTTTAATTCTGGCGTTTTACTTTTCACTGGTTGAGTGGAATGGTATCTCGGGTGCGGCTCTTAAATTTGTTGGACTTAAAAATTATATCAATGCATTTCATAACGCGGACTTTTTACTTTCCATTAAAAATATGGTGAAAATGGTATTCTTCAGCGTATTATTCCATACGCCCATTGCTTTATTAACGGCAGTTGCAATTAATACCAAATGTAAAGGGTACCGGGCATTTAAAGCTCTATTTTTTGTGCCTACGGTTTTTCCGTTAACTTCCGTTGGTTTGATGTGGTACTTTGTGTTCATGCCCACCGGTTCTCTCAATGCTTTGTTAAAGAACATCGGTCTGGCCGACCGGGTAGTTCCCTGGCTGGTGGATCCTGCAACTGCAATGAATACCATTGTATTTGTTAATATATGGGCTGGTATCGGCTACTATATGGTCATTCTCCTCGCAGGACTTACGACAATTTCAGATGAGCTATATGAGGCAGCCTCTATTGACGGAGCATCTGCCGTTCATAAGTTCTTTGAGATCACGGTTCCTATGTTAAAATCTACAATTTCCATGTGCATTTTAATGGATATTATCGGCTCTGTGAAAGTTTTTGATCTGGTATTTGCAATGACCGGCGGAGGTCCAAACGGTCTGACGAATCTTCCTACAACTTTAATGTACAATGAGACATTTAAATACAGCCATTATGGACTTGGGAGCGCTATAGGCATTATTATTCTGATTGCCTGCCTGGCAGGAACATTAGGAAGTAATTTTATAATGTCCCGTAAACAAGATTAAGGGAGGAAAGCTATGAAAATAACAGAATCAAAGAGCAAGCTTGGTAAAGTCATCATGTACTTATATCTGCTGGTAATGACAGTGGTATTTGCCATGCCGATGGTTTTTACCTTATTATCCTCTGTGAAAACAAAGCTTGAAATCTTTTCAGACCCATTTGCGCTGCCCAAGGTACCGCAGTTTGTCAATTATATCGTAGCCTGGAAAGAAGCCAATATGAGCCGGTATTTTATCAACAGTATCCTGCAGGCCGGCGCTACTGTTATTATATTGGCAATTATGGCTTCCATGGCGGCATATGTTTTATCCAGGTTCGATTTTAAAGGGAATAAGTTTCTGCTTTTATTCTTTACCGTAGGAATGATGGTTCCCATGCATACGGTATTGGTGCCTGTTGCTTATATCATAGGTGCCTTGAACTTAAAAAATAATATACTGGCCCTGATTCTAATCTACGTATCCTTTAGTCTTCCTTTTAGTATTCTTGTAATGACTAATTTTATGAAAGGCGTCAATCGTTCTCTGGAGGAAGCGGCAGTAATCGATGGTGCAACGTATTTCCAGGTATACAGGCTGGTGATACTCCCACTTTGTATTCCTGCATTATCTACTATTTCAATCTTTAATTTTTTATCGTCCTGGAATAATATTTTATTCCCGCTGTTGTTTATCAACGATAAAAAATTGAAGCCTATTTCCCTGGGGTTGCTGAATTTTAACGGTGAAAGAGGAAGTGATTACGGTCCATTAATGGCAGCTATCGTAATTACGGTTGCATTGCCACTGATTCTTTACCTGTTATTCCAGGAAAAAGTAGAGGGCGGACTGGCAGCAGGGGCTGTAAAAGAATAAACAATGTTCAGATCAGGAGGATAAGCAATGGGCGATTTAAGATTCAGACAGGTTCATCTGGATTTTCACACCAGTGAATACATACCAGAGGTTGGTACAGATTTTAATGGGGAGGAGTTTGCCAAGAGACTTGAAAAAGCCAATGTGGATTCCATTACCTGCTTTGCAAGATGTCATCATGGCTGGCTGTATTATCCATCCAGAAAACACGCAGACCTCATCCATCCCGGCCTTACCAATCATAATCTGTTATTAGACCAGATAAAGGCCTGTCATGACAGGGGAATCAAAGTGCCGATTTATACCACGGTACAATGGGACGGCCGTATAATTCGGGAACATCCGGAATGGCTCTCCGTAGACGAGCAGGGGAATTATATCAATACCCAGAATGTGGAAGAACCTCATTTTTATCATACAATTTGTTTAAACAGTGGTTATCGTAAATTCTTTATAGAGCATCTCCATGATATAATGGATGTGGTGGGAGTGGAGAGCATTGACGGATTCTTTATGGATATTTTATTTCAGGTAGATTGCTGTTGTGACCATTGTAAAAAGAAAATGGAGGAAATTCATCTGGACAGCAGAAAAAAGGCAGTAAGATTAAAGTATTCTCTGCAAATGTTAGAGGAATTTAAAACGGAAATTACAGCGGTTATTAAAGAGAGAGTTCCTGAGGCCTCTGTTTTCTATAACAGCTCCCATGTAGGTCCGGCATCTAAGGATAATTTTAAAGAGTACAGCCATCTGGAATTGGAATCCTTACCAAGCGGAGGCTGGGGCTATGACCATTTTCCCGCTACCAGCCGATATGCACGAACCCTGGGAATGGACATGATAGGAATGACCGGAAAATTCCATACCTACTGGGGGGATTTCCATTCCCTGAAGAATCAGGCGGCCCTGGAGCTGGAATGTTTTCACATGCTGGCTATGGGGGCAGGCTGTTCCATCGGAGACCAGCTTCATCCAGGAGGCCGGCTATCGGAAGGAGCTTATGACCTGATTGGAAAGGTATATAAGAGTGTCAGGGAAAAAGAACCTTACTGCAGGGAGGCGAAGCCGGTTGCGGAGATCGCAGTCCTTACACCGGAAGAATTCTATCCTGAGGGAGAATATAACCTGGGAATTTCTCCTTCTTTAATCGGAGCAGTTCGAATGCTTCAGGAGCTTTCTTTTCAGTTTGATGTTATTGACAGCAAGACGACCATGGATTCCTATCAGTTAATTATTTTACCGGATTGTATTTATTACAATGAAGAGCTGGAAAAAGTGATGAAGAACTATATTGCCAATGGCGGTAAAGTAATCGGTTCTTATGATTCCTGCCTTAATAAATACAGGAAAGATAATATATACGGTATTACATGGAAAGAGGAATCTCCGTATTACAGGGAATTTGTGATGCCGAATCAGATCATTGGAAGAGATTTATATAAAGAAGAGTACGTCATGTACTTAAGAGGTCATAACGTGGAGGCAAACGGCGGGGAGGTTTTAATGGATAAAATAGAACCTTATTTCGACCGTTCCGGAAAAACCTTCTGCTCTCACCAGCATGCACCTTCTTCCGGGAAGGTTGGATATCCGGAGGTGGTCCGAAATGGAAATGTGATTTATTTTGCACATCCCATCTTTAAGCTGTACCGGAAAAATGCCGCCAAATGGTGCAAGCTAATGCTAAAGGATGCGGTTGCGTTATGCCTGGAACATAAATTAGTGAGCCATAACGGACCCTCCACTATGATAACAACCTTAAATCATCAGGAACAAGAGAAACGGGATATTCTTCATATCCTTCATTACATTACAGAAAAACGATCTGAGGATATCTGTACGGTAGAAGATGTTATCCCCCTGTATGGTGTGGAATTTAAAATATATACAGGTAATAAGCAGCCGGCAGCCGTTGCCTTGGTCCCGGGAGAAGCAGCCGTTCCTTTCGTAAGAGACGGACAATATATTTCCTTCCGGTTAGATAAAATAGAAGGTCATTGTATGATAAGTATCCAATATTAATTCTGATGCCCCTTTTTGCGCCTGGCGCAGAAAGGGAGTCACCAGCTTTATAAAGGGCATGGCTTCATTTTATAGGGTATTCTTTGCTTGGTTTGTAAAAAGTTGTTTAAATAAATGTAAAACTTTAGTAAAATTCATATAGTTATCTGAATATTTGCCGATATACGCATTAGACCGCTGTAAATTGTAATGACAGAGGGGAAAATGGATATCGGAGGATAACATAATATGAAAAGGAAATACAAGGGAATAAAAAAGGAAATGGTAACATTCACAATTGGATGTATCATCTGTATTGTATTTGTATTGTCCATAGGCTCCATTTATCTGACTTATAATACGACCCGCAAGTCGCTGGCCAAGAGCTTAAAGGAAACTTCGGAACTGGTTTCTGAAAAAATAGCCCAGAAGCTGGAAGAGTATTCCATAATATCCGAGTCAATCGCCCTTTATATGAAGGGAAATGTGCAGAGAGAGGGCAATATCAGTATATTTCTGCGGATCTCTTGTTCCCAGTACGGCCTTAATAACATCGATATCATTTCCTCCGACGGGACTTCTGTTGTCAATGGAAAATCCTATGAACAGGACAATGCATACCTCCAGGCAAAGAACGGAACTCCTTTTTTATCCGACCCAATGATTCATAAGGATTCCGCATCCTTTGAATATGCATACCCCTATGATGACCTTGTCATCATAATTGAATTCCCTTATTCTGTTTTCCAGGAGATGATCGAGGATACAAAACTTGGAGATACCGGAAGTACCTATATTTTAAACAAGGATGGCACGAAAGTGGCCCATGATGATTTTTCTCTGGTATTATCCAGGCAAAATGACGCTGAGGCTGTAAAAACTAATCGATCCGCCTATGGTGAGATTGCTAAACTGGAATCAGCTATGGTAAACGGTGAAACCGGCTTTGGATTCTACCATTGGAACGGAGAAAATAGATTTGGTTCTTATACTCCTGTGAAAAATACTAATGGATGGTCGGTGAATGTGACCGCTTCGGAATCGGAATTTATGTCCGGTGTTCTAACCTCCATGTTAAACGCTGTCATTTTGGGAGCTGTTTCTCTGATACTTGCGGTTTTAATAATGCTTCGGATTACGGACCGGATCACGAAGCCAATCGGACAGGTGGTTAATTCCATTGATCAGTTATCCGCCGGAGATTTAAGCATTGAACTGCATATGAAACGCCAAGATGAAATAGGGGGGATCGGGGAAAAGGTAAATGAAATGGCGGGGAAATACAGAGATATCATTTATGATATCTCCGGGTTTTTACAGGAGGTTTCCTGTGGGAACCTTACGGTTCAAAGTAATTGTGAATATCCAGGTGAATTTAACGGAATACGCAGTTCCATGGAAATGATTGCTTCCCGTTTAAATGATACCATAATAAACATCCGTTCCTCTGCAGAGGAGGTTAATTCTGGAGCAGGACAGGTTTCCTGTGCCTCCCAGGCGCTTGCCTCCGGAGCAGCCATGCAGGCGGAAACGGTAGAGGTACTGAATGCTTCCATTGTAAATATTTCGGAAATGACAGAAGATAATTCGGATCATGTACGGAAGGCTTCCGACTATGTAAAGCAATCCGCAACAAGAGTCAGCGCAGGCAACCGGCACATGCAGAGCCTTCATTCAGCGATGGAAGAGGTAAGCCTGTCTTCTGAGAAGATATCCGGCATCACGAAGATGATTGAGGACATCGCATTTCAGACCAACATTCTGGCTTTAAACGCCGCTGTTGAGGCGGCCCGGGCAGGAAGTGCGGGCCAAGGATTTGCGGTAGTTGCAGGAGAAGTGCGGAACCTGTCAGCCAAGTCCGCTGATGCGGCAAAACAGACTGCCCGACTGATCGAGAATACGGTAAAGGCGGTATCAGAGGGAAAGAAACGGACGGATGAGACGGCAGGAATCCTAAAAGAGATCGCAGATAAATCTATTCTTGTAGAACAGGTGATGGAAGAGATTGAGTCAGCTTCTCTGGAACAGGCCAAGGCTATGGAACAGATCCTGGAAGGACTCTCCCAGGTATCTGCCGTGGTGCAGTCCAATGCAGCAGCAGCGGAGGAAAGCTCGGCTTCCAGTGAAGAACTGGCAGCACAGGCACAGGCTTTGAGGCAGGAGGTCGCCAAGTTCAAACTGTTTGAGGAATCTGTTTCCCATGAAGAAAAAGAAAATTAAAAAAGGCCAATCCCGGCTCTCTGCGGTGTCATAGGGACAATTTTAGTGCTTCCCAGACTGTTTGGCGTGACAGGAATCTATTTTGCACAGCCCGCTGCGGACTTGCTCACCATTCTGGTATGTGTTTTGTCTGTTCGGCTGATGAAGAAGACTGCAAGCAGAAATATGCTCTGTGAATCCGATCCGCTGGGATGACGATCATAATAAAATGTGTGTCAAATATAATAATCCCTGAGCTTGTTCATTTGCTCAGGGATTATTTCGTATCTGGTTTGTTTTTCTTAAATTGTCTCTAGGATACCGTGGACTTTGGGGAGTTTTTTCGTTACGCCTTTGTTTTCCAGAACCCATGAAGATTACAGTAGGCGAAAGCGGCCTTTGGAGAATCGCCGTCCTCCAGTGTAAATTGTGCCACCGGTTCACAGTCCGGGCTTAAGCTTACCCTCATGATGCTTCCTGCCGTTGTCTGTAAGCAGACCCAGGTAATACTGTGATCCTCGGTCATGGGATGGAACGTGCTGCCTACCTTTACGGTCACATGGTTTCCTTCTGTTTCAATGACCGGGACATGCTTTTCTGCGGCTCCGTCCGAGGTATTAGGTTCCAATATTTCAAAAGGCTTCAAGCTGTCCGGAAGTGCAGCATTGGGAGCTCCGGAGATGGCTTCCAGAATGACGTTATGGTTTTTGTCGGTTAAAAATACAGGCTCGTTTTTCATGGGGATCCTCCAATCAAGAATTCTTCTTTTTTATCTCATATTAAAAATGGGTATCATTGCGGGCGCTGATATAAAGCTGCTTCATTTCATTTATCAGAATTCCCATATGATAGCAGAAACATTATGCCAACTTTTTCCATACGGTTACCATGATTTTATTAACGCTACCAGTCTATTCTTCCCGTATCTATACTGATTAAAAAGTTCTCCTGCTCTTTCATGAATTTGTGAATATTTAGGAAGGCGTATGTACCGTCCTGAGCGGCTCATTTTTTGAAAATTAAAAAAATATGGTTTAAAGCCGTTGAAGAGGGCGCATTGTTGGCTTATAATGGCTTTACTAAGAAGAGACAGGAGTAAGATGAGATGATACTCAGTGTCAGCAGGAGGACCGATATTCCACAATTTTATCCGGATTGGTTTTTTGACAGGTTAATGGAGGGGTACCTTTACGTAAAAAATCCCATGAACAGTCATCAGATCAGCAGGATCGACCTTTCCCCGGAGCAGGTGGAGCTTATAGTATTCTGGACGAAAAACCCGGAACCAATGATGAAACGGATCCGGGAGCTGGGGGACATTCCTTTTTATATCCAATTCACGCTGACTGGATATGGGAAAGATATTGAACCTGGCCTGCCGGATAAAAGACGTTTGACCGATGTTTTCCGGAATACGGCAGAACAAGTAGGAAAGGACCGTATGGTCTGGCGGTATGATCCCATATTCCTTAACGGCCGGTACCGGGAGGAATACCATTTGCGGGCCTTTGAGGAAATCGCCAGAGGCGTATGCGGTTTGACGGATAAAGTAGTGATCAGCTTTCTGGACAAGTATGGGAAAACAGAGCGTAACATGAAGGGAATCCCGGTAGAAGAAATGAATGAGGAAGGGATGAAGAAGCTGGCTGGAAGGCTGGCTGGGATCGCTGGGACCTACGGACTCAGGATAGAAGCGTGTGCGGAAAAAACAAACTTAAGCTCTGTAGGAGTTTCCCGGGGAAGCTGCATTGATCCCGTTATGGCGGAACATTTAATTGGCGGTCCTGTATGCCGGAGGAAGGATAAAAACCAAAGAATGGAATGCGGATGCCTGGAAAGCGTTGAAGTGGGAACCTATGACACCTGCCTGTCCGGGTGCAGGTATTGCTATGCCAATGACAGCGTGGAGGCGGTGAAGAGAAAGAGTACTTTATATGATGTGCATAGCCCTCTGCTTTGCGGAAAGGTGGAAGAAGGAGACAGGATCACACAGCGGAAAGCAAAACCAGTCCGGGAGGACCCGACTCTTCCTTTTCTGTGACCAGGATTATTTCTTATTATAATCATATAGCTTTTATTGCCTGAGATGCAAGTGCCGGCCATAGCGACATGGCTGGCAGGGGATAAAGCCTTTCTCCTGAGAATACAAAGGCAGGAGATAACAGCATAGGAAATGGGCAGCCATCCACTAGTTTATAAAAATGTGTGGAAAGTATGGTGAGAAATCTGGTATAATTTTTTAATATATAAAAGCTGATACGAAGCAAACTTATATATCCACAATATATGGATTTTTACTGATTGGAGGTTTCACAAATGTATGAGTTAAATCAGGTTAGTACAAATTGCTATTACGTTCAAAGTCCGGCAAAGATTGGCATTGTTAAGCTTAATGATCTGGATGTATGCCTTATTGACAGTGGGAGTGATAAGGATGCAGGGCGAAAAGTCAGGCAGATACTGGATGCCAATGGCTGGCGGCTGACAGCAATATATATTACTCATTCAAATGCCGACCATATCGGCGGTAATAAGTATTTGCAGAATCAAACCGGATGCAAAATTTATGCTCCAGGTATTGAATGTGACTTTACAAATCATACGCTTCTTGAACCGTCTTTTTTGTATGGCGGGTTCCCTCCAAAGGACTTGCGGCACAAATTCTTAATGGCGCAGGAGAGCAGCGCAGAATATCTTACTGATGATGTTCTTCCAAAGGGCATGAGTGTCATTCATCTTCCCGGCCATTTCTTTGATATGGTGGGTTATAGAGATATGGATGACGTTGTTTATTTGGCAGACTGCTTATCAAGCAAAGAGACGCTGGAAAAATATCAAATCGGGTTTATCTATGATGTATCTGCTTACCTTGAAACCCTGGAGATGGTGAAGACCCTAAAAGCAAAGGTTTTTGTACCTGCCCACGCAGAAGTGACGGACAACATCGCCCCACTGGCTCAGATTAACATTGACAAGGTTTATGAAATAGCAGAAAAGATACTTGATATTTGTAAGAATCCGATTATCTTTGAAAAGGTTTTACAGCAGCTTTTCATTGATTATGGCCTGGATATGAACTTTGAGCAATATGTGCTTGTTGGCAGTACCGTTCGTTCCTATCTTTCCTGGCTAAAGGATACGGGGCGGATTGCAGTAATTTTCGAACACGGACAACTGCTTTGGAAAACAATCGAGTAAACAGCCTTATCTAAATTATTGCAGATTATGTGCAATCACTTCTGCAGGCGAATGATTACAAACCTACAGGAAGTTTATCTTATGTTCAATATATAAGATCAGGAGGCATTAAAATGGTACTGTTGGTAGTGGATACACAGGATATGATTGTCACAGATGAACTTTTTCAATATGAAACATTTGTCAATAACCTAAAACAATTACTGCGCTTAGCAAGAAACAATGGCGTAGAGATTATTTATGTACGTCACGATGATGGTTTTGAGCTGACCAAGGGTGTAAAGGGATTTGAAATATTTGAGCAGTTTTCGCCAATGAATGACGAGAGAATATTTGATAAACATTTTAACAGTGCGTTTAGGGATACGGGTTTATCTGAATATTTACGCTCTAAAAACGAAAATACCATTATGATTGCAGGTTTACAAACCGATTATTGTTTGGATGCAACGATAAAGTGTGGTTTTGAACATGGATTTGAAATGATAGTTCCGGCTTATTGCAATACAACTGTTGATAATGAGTATATGACCGCGGAGCAGTCATACAAATATTATAATGAAAAAATGTGGAATGTGAGATATTCAAAGTGTGTAAGTCTTGAGCAGGCATGTGATATGTTTTGATCTGCAAATCTTGGAAACGTACGTTCTGGTTTTGAGAATGGAAAGATGAGTGAGATTTTATTGAGAATTATGTTTTTTTGACATAATTTAGAAAACTTGTCTTGACAAGAGGTAAGAAATCTTGTAGAATTATCCGTGTCGCAAGTGATTGTGCCCAGATAGCTCAGTTGGTAGAGCAGAGGACTGAAAATCCTCGTGTCGCTGGTTCGATTCCGGCTTTGGGCATTGTGCTTTTCAAAGCACCTTTGAAATATTTGCAGAAATTCCTTGCGGGTGTAGTTCAATGGTAGAACACTAGCCTTCCAAGCTAGATACGTGGGTTCGATTCCCATCACCCGCTTTAACAAAAGAAACCCATTTTTAACTTAAGTTAAAAATGGGTTTCTTTTTATTGTATGGCAATCCTTATTCAAACATTTTATTGAGGACATCAAAAAGGCGATTTAAAGCATATTGATTATGATTATAAAAAAATTGTTGTATTATAAAATAAAGTATACATTTCTCACATGAATTGTTTGGGTCACCATACCTGTTGCAGGCTGGTAAATAGCTATGTATCTTATACCCAAGACGCCTGTGAAGAACCAGTGTGGCTTCGTGATATTATCGGCTCGTAAGTCTGGTGCATATTTGGGAGATTGCTGGTAAGCATTTTTTAGTAGACATTTTAAGGAGGAGTTTTTATGCATCATGAAAGCAAACCGTCCCAGTTCACCTGGGAATGCCTTGGAAACATTGATGAGGGAAGAAAGCATTTAGGATCTGATGTGCCGGTGCTCGTTTACCGTCTGCTGCAATATACCTTAAAGGATGTTTTGGCCCGCGAATACGACGAGGAGACTGCCAGCCGCCTGTATTGGACTGCCGGGCACCTGGCCGGCAAGGAACTGGCAAAAAATGTACTGGATTTATCGGGTGACTTTGATTTCTTCATAGCTAACTTAACGAATAAGCTGAAGGAGCTGAAAATCGGTATACTGCGTCTTGAAAGAGTGGATATGGATCTCCTTTCATTTACTCTGACCGTTTCAGAGGATCTGGATTGTTCCGGACTTCCTATTACCGGAAAAACGGTATGTGATTATGATGAGGGTTTTATTGCAGGGATTCTGGAAGTCTACAGTGGATCGCAGTTCAGCGTCAGAGAGATTGATTGCTGGTCCACGGGAGACAGGACCTGCCGGTTCATAGCTGAGAGCCTTAGGTGACGTGACAGGAAGTATAATCTGAAGTTTAACCATAATAAGATACATAAATAAGATACATAGTGATTTGCCCCTAAAGATAGATAAACCTTATGATACTGTGACAAAGAAAGCCGAAGGATTTTGGTGTTGAGGTTATGCATCGTGCTGCTTTGGGAACGGGGGAAGAGTAGTGATAAGGAGGCTGGGTATGAACCAGGAAGACCATAAGATGCTAATGGCAATGCAGGATTTATTTGAGAAACTGCTGTCCGGCAAGCGATGCGATGCGATGGACGCAGCTGCCACTGCGCCGGAATGGCAGAAGCTTATTGGACAAGCCAACCAATTGATTCAAAATATAAATGAGATGAATCATCTGGCGATTGACTTATCGGAAGGAATGCTGAAAGGGCCGCTTCCAGCCCGGGACAATTATCTGTCAGGCCCCCTTAAGCAGCTGCACTCCCAGCTCTCTGTTTTAACCCAGAGCGGGAAACAACTTAAAGAAGGATATGTGGTCAGCAAGCTTGAATCTGCCGGAGAACTGTATGATATGTTTAACGGGCTGATTGACTGGGTGGCGGATGCCTCGATAAGAGAAAACAAGGACGCTTCCCTGGAGATTTCCGCACCTGTCAGCAGCTGGCGTTATCACCAGATCCTCCAGGCGCTTGATCTTCTCCACATTTTAGTGTTAGAGGTGGATTTCAGCGGCCATGTGGTATATTCCAATCGACCTGCAAAGCAGATGCTGGGAGACATTGAATATATATATTTCCAGCAGGCGCAGAACAATGTCCTGTTGACTCTGATCGCAGAGCTTGGCAAACTGGATAACTTTCCGGTTTTCCGTGAAGTTTATGATGACCGCAATAACACATGGTACCGGATTATGTCAAACAGATGCTTGCTGACCAATGGTCAGGTTCTGTACCTGTATGTGATAGAGGATGTCAGCGATTGGAAAACCAGAGAGCACCGCCTGCAGCAGACGGCATCGACTGATACCATGACAGGCGCTTATAACCGGGAAGCAGGGCTGAAGGAGCTGGAAAAAACCTTGTTATACAGCGACGCAACAAGCTGTCTGGCTTTTATTGACATTGACGGATTAAAGGCTATCAATGATACCTTCGGACACGATGAGGGTGATTATGTCATTAAGAACATTGCGAAGGTGATTTTGAACTCCATTCGCAGTTCGGATGTTGTCTGCCGGTATGGAGGTGACGAATTTTTCATCATCTTTAAGAAATGTATGGAGAATACGGCTGAAAAAATTATTGTAAGGATGTTCAGTGAACTGAAAAAACTGGAGAGCACAACTTCAAAGCCTTATGCACTGTCATTCAGCCACGGCATTTTGTCCTTTAACTCCGGTTCTGGATATAGTACGGCGGATCTTCTGCAGGAAGCAGACCGGAGAATGTATGCATGCAAAAAATGCAAAAAGAAGGAACGGATGTAAGACGAGGACTGTAAATCGGGACAAGACGTCATAAAGCGGCTTGCCCCGATTATTATTTTCCTTTTTGATGTTAAAACAAATTGATACAGTATCCATATCCTGCAATCCATGGTTCAGTTGGTCTGGTTTCCGCTTAATTTGGGTATATGGACCCTGACCAGGAAGGTCCTGCTTTCAGAATCCGCTTTATATATAACAAATCCGCCTAAACTCTCCGCAATTTGCTCAACAATTTTAAGCCCAAGTCCGTGACTTTGTTTCTCTGATTTTGTTGTATAAAATTTTCCGTTTTGTATGTGCATCTTTCCGTCAAAGGAATTGACCACCTGAAGCGTGACCCACTGCTGTTCGTTGGTACTGATGATTTCAATAAACCGCTCTGAAGCCGGAACCTTCTGGCATGCTTCTACTGCATTGTTAGCAAAATTTGAGAAAATACGGATCGCATCAATTACTGACATCCCGGTGTTGTAGGGAGCGATTACGCTTGATGAAAAATGAATTCTATTTTCCGCGCAGATATTAACAAGATCCTGAAGCATGGCGTCCAGAACAACACTGTCGGAATATTTTTCGTGGACCATTACTTTATTTTGCATCTCGTCAAACATGTCATCAATCAGCTTAAGCGCTTTTTCGTTTTCATTTACCTGGATCAATGATTTCAATGATACCATCATGGATCTAAAATCATGCTTGAATGCCCGGAAGCTTTCCGTGTAATTTTGGTAAGATATATAGTGTCTCACTTGCCTGTCATATTGCTCTTCCAGCATTTCCATTCTCCATCGGTATTCCAGCAGTTCAGTACTCTTGATAGACTGGTAAGTAGCGTAGATGAGCATGCCAAGGGTGAGGGAATAAGCTCCTAAACCCACCTTTACATACCATATGCCGTATGGAGACAATATATTGTCTGAAAATAATATATTTAAAGGAAATAAATCACGTCCGGAATTTATGACAGCCAAATTGGCCGCGGCTGCAATTTCATATGTGACCACAAATTTAAGCTGATTGCGGTTATATAAAAAGAGCTTGATCTTGTCATCGGATAGGATGGTCTTATACAGGATTGTAAAGAATATAAGCACCAAGGGAAGGACCAAAACGGTGCTTGCATTGTAAGTCTCTACATTAGAAGAATCATAGTTACGTAAAATAAACGCGCAGGCTACTGCAAATATGCCGCGGCCGCAATAAGCGCCTAATACAGAGCCGCTTCCGCCGTAGGCGGCCTGAAGCCAGTCCATTCCAGTAGAAAAGCGAAGCCCTACGGTCATGGTGACCATGAGTATCGGAAGCCTTAGCCATCGTATATCCGTTGGGTTTAGGAAGTTATACGCTGCGGCAATGATTGCCAGAACTATCATGACTTGAATAGGCCGTCTCTTCTGTACTGGAAAAAGCTTGCGGTAGTAAAATATAAAAGAATAGTAGTACAGGAGAACTACCGGGATTACAATATAGATCATAGCTTCTCCTTTTCTAATTTAAACTTTTGGAATTATAAACATGAAAACGTGAAATATAATCTGAAAATGCCCTTTTCAAGGATTGAACATAAGTAACTCCTACCGGAACTGTTTCTCCGGTTTTTAACAGAATGGTCTGCTGCTTAAATGTCACGATGTAGGGTAGGTGAACCAGGTAAGAACGATGGGACCGCACAAAGTCCTTTCCGGAAAGCTTTTTTTCTATGTGCTCCATGCTGTCATAGAACTTCGCTGATTTCCCGTCATTATAATGAACCGTTACAATTCTTTGCCAAATTTCAAAATAAGAGATCTGATGGACAGGAATCGCGCTGGTTTTGCCATCAAAATCGAAAATGAATAATTCATCTTCTTTCTTCGAAGCAAACTCTGCTGCTTTTAGGAAAACTTCCTCCAGCTTTTCTATACTTGTGTTTTCCTTTAGCAGATATTGGAGAGCATTCACATCAAACGCCTCATATACATAATCCTCATAACTGGTTAAAAAGACGATCTGGGCCTTGCAGTCGCAATCCCGTAGCTTCCGGGCCGTCTCCATCCCGTCTGTTTTACCCATCATGATATCTAAAAATATAATATCTGTTTGTTCAGGCGCTTCAGAATAATGGAAAAGCAGGGATTCTCCGCTAAGATAACTGGAAAGTTGGATCTTTATCTGATGCTTCTCTGCAATTTGGGAAATTAATTCCGCGTATTGATTAATCGCGCAGCGGCTGTCATCGCATAATGCAATTTTTAGCATATTTTATTTAACTCCCTTCTTCTTGTAAACTAGTTAGTAAATTAGCTCTTGTGATCCTATACTCCCATTGGCGCATGAACCTTTTTGTTGACCCACTTGATTCCTTTCATGTTTGGAAGATGGAGCTTATCATTCGTTCAACCTTACGGTTATATGATAATATTTAGGATTGGATACGTCAAGTAATTCAGTCGTAACATCGGCTTGTAACCGGCGGAAGGGTTTGCTGGTATAAAAAATAGATAAAAATATTATTATTATGTGGAGAATTTTTATAATTATCTGTTATAATATTATCTGAAACAAATTTAGCTCCGCATAAGATTCCCTGTGTGGCTGACCAGGGATTTTTTTTGGACCGCTTTTTTCTTTCACATGGATTCTTTTATAGGAGGGTTCAATCATGAAAATTACCGTGATCTACGCAACACAGCGAAAGTTAAAATCCAGCACTTACAACATTGCACAGCGGTTTATACAGAATCTGTCGGAAAAAGATTCTGTAAGGGAATTTTTTCTGCCCAAAGATATGCCTAATTTTTGCTCAGGCTGTTGGAACTGCTTTACTGATTATAGGAATTGTCCGGATTATGGCTATTTGAAACCGATTTTGGAATCCATGCTTGAAGCGGATATGCTGATTTTTACTGCACCTGTTTACGTCTATCATGTTCCGGGGCAGGTAAAAGCATTTCTTGACCATTTTGGATATCAATGGATGGCTCATCAGCCCAGAAAGGAAATGTTTCACAAGCAGGTCCTTCTCATCTCTACAGCGGCAGGCGCAGGAACAAGGTCAACGCTCCGGGATTTAAAGGACAGCATGACCTTCTGGGGAATTTCACGCATCTATACTTTTGGAAGGAGCGTCTACGGAAGCGATTGGGATACTGTGGCTGACGAAAGGAAGGCTAAGCTTCAAAAGGAAATTGACAGACTTTCGGCTAAAATTAAAGGAAAAAGAAGACCCATAACTCCCTCTTTGAAGGTTAAAGCCTTATTTTATTCCATGAGGTTTATGCATAAAAAGTTTAAGTTTAATCCTGCGGATGTGCGTTACTGGGAATCTTTGGGATGGCTTGAAAAAGAGAGACCATGGTGATGCAGATCTTATTAACCCTTTGATCTTATTTCTTATAGATATCCAAGTATAATCGGGTAGGGAAGCGTTTGGGGAGATGAAATTCTCATTTATGTAACAATATCACTGAGATATTACCTTATAACCGTTATAATGAAAACATCGTTATAAGAATGATTTTAAATGAGAAGGAGATGCTGAAATGAGTATATTTAACTTTTTTTCTAACCGCTCGGATTTTGCTTCAGGAATTGAGCAGGCAAACAACACATCCAATGCAGTATTGCTGGATGTACGTACGGTGCAGGAATATGCCAATGGCCATGTTCCAGGAAGTGTAAATTTGCCTCTGGATCGTCTGGACTCCAATAAGCTTGACAAAAACAATCCGGTTTTTGTTTATTGCCGCAGTGGAGCCCGCAGCAGACAGGCCTGCCGTTACCTGCGGACCAATGGTTATTCTGTTACAGATATAGGCGGGATCGCGGATTACCGCGGCAAACTGGAAAAGGGAATATAACTAGAAATTAGGATTGATTTGGCAGGTGAAACAATGGGGCATTTAGGCTTTTCCTATATAGGGCTGATTTTCTTACTTATGTTAATGATACCTAATCTAATATGGACAAAATATCAGCCGGAAGGGTATGATTCTCAAAGTGAGAATAAGGTCCTTCTGATCCTTGAACGTGCAGGCCAGGTTCTTGTCACCTGCGGCGCGCTTATTTTTTCTGACCTTAATCTTCGCAAATGGTCACCATGGTCCCTATGGCTTGCTGCCGCGGCGATATTAATGGCTCTTTATGAAGGCTGGTGGATCAGATATTTCAGAAGCCAGAGGACATTGGCTGACTTTTACAGCAGTTTTTGCGGTGTTCCCGTGGCTGGTGCATCATTGCCTGTTGCAGCATTTTTTCTTCTGGGAGTATATGGGAAAGTGGTCTGGCTTTTGGCATTCACGGTTATTTTGGGAATCGGGCATATTGGCATTCATCTGCAGCATCGCAGGGAAATGGACGGTAACGGCAATGGATAAAGTTGAAGAATTGATTACCCTGATTGCCGCTAACGCGAAGTGGGACAGGGATAACCGGATTGACGAAATAATCGATGAGCTTCTTAGGCATGTGATGGACGAAAAGCCTGTCACGGCAAGACAGTGCATTAAGGTTCTTCCTCAAATTGCCGCAAGCAAGTCCGGTATGGCTGAGTGCATCAGCGATGAATTGGAAAAAGCCAATCCCCATAGATATAAAAGTAGTATGCAATCACTGATATGCAAAGTTATTCAGAATGCCCTTGAAAGCATCAACCGTGTTAGGCGGAAAGTATAAACATAGCAGCAAGACTGCAAATTCTCACCCATCCTTTAAAATGGAGCCTCGTAAAATGACCGGATCCCGGTCATGGCGCGAGGTTCTTTTTCTTTTTGGAAAAGACTAGCTGTTTTTTCAACTTGTATGCAATCTTAGTGTAGGGATTTTTTGGAAAAATTCAGTTATTATTTGTAGAAAACATCAGAAGATTACAAAATAGCAAAAAAAAAAATGTAGAAAATGCTAATAAAATGGTTGATTTTAAAGAATGGATATGATATATTTTACAAAGTAAACAATAAAGAATGAATACAGAGAAGCGTATTTCGTGCACTGATATGCATTTGGCGGGATACTGATGTGCAATCCGGGTGAATGCTTGTGTGCAATAGAATACCAACTGTTTTCATAGGGAGGCAAAAGAAGTGACGGAAGTGGAAGTAGGGAAAGGGGACCAAAGGAGCGACATCTATAATCAGCTGCGCATGCAGATATTGAATCTGGATATTAGGCCGGGAGAACGGCTGAGCGAAAATATTTTGTCCAGTCAGATGAATGCCAGCCGTACGATGGTGAGAGATGCGCTTTCCCGCCTTGTAGAGGAAGGTTACATCGTTGTTTATCCCCAAAGGGGAACCGAGGTCACGCTGCTCGACAGCGAACGGATCAGGCAGGCTGTTTTTTCCCATAATGTGCTGGAACAGGCGATGATTGAGGAAATCTGCCGCCAAGGCCTTACAAAGTCTCAGCTTGAACAGATGGAAGAGATTCTTAGTTATCAGAAATACGAGGCAAATAAAGAAAATCCCATTGATTTTCTGATCGTGGAGCAGCAGCTTCATTATCTGCTTTCCACCTTTTGCGGCCATGAGTATGTCTGGGAGGTTTTCCGGACCATGGATTGTGATTTGCTGCGTTTGAATTATCTTCAGTATACTACGTTTAACTATAAGACAGACATGTCTTCCTTAACGAGCCTGGAACATGTTCAGGTGGAGGGACGCCTTCTGCTTGATAATCTAAAACGCAGGGATGCCGAAGCCGCTTGTCTGATCTGCGCCAATCATTTTAATTCGGTTCTTTGGAATTCAGGAACGCTTCGGGGAATTTATCCACAGTTCTTTTCCGGTCAGGCGTAAAAACCGGTCCGGATGGAAATAAATAATTATTAATATAATGAAAGGAGTATGGGTTGAGGTTTAAGAGAGACAGCCGCCTTAAGGGAGCGGCCGGAGAGTTTGCGTTGTGTGGAGAATAAAAAGTCATAGGAGGTATTACTTTGGAGTACATTATTGGAATCATTTTATTAATTTCTTTCTTTGGCCTGGCGTATTACTGTATCAAGGGCCATAACCTGATGATCGGCTTCCTGCTGATTACGCTTCTTTGGACCATCCTTCCGATTGGAGGAACATTTTTTGCAAGTGAATCATTCTTAACGTCCAATCCAATCCTGCTGTTTGGAAAAGACAACACAGTGATTGCTGCCTTAAACAAGATTTACCAGTCCGCTCCTGAAGGCTGGGGAACCACCCTTGTAAACGTCTGTTGGGGTGCATGGTTTGGCCGCGTGCTTATGGATACCGGAATTGCTTCCACTCTGATCCGTAAGACAGTTGAATTAGGCGGAGATAAGCCTTTTGTTACTGTAGCTCTGTTAAACGTAGTTACGGCTTTGATCTTCACTGCCATGACAGGAGCCGGCCCGGTTATCGCAATCGGCGTTATCGTGCTTCCGATCCTTATGTCTCTGGGTATTCCCAAATCTGTTGCACTGTTCACCTTCATGGGTTCCGTTGCATCAGGTATATATTTAAACCCTGTAAACTTTGCACAGTACCGTGCATTCTTTATTAAACCGGAAGAGATGCCGGAGTTCACCCTTGGCTGGTATGCATCACACTGGGGTTATACTGCCCTGGTCATCATGCTGGTTGCAACAACAGTACTGGCTGCATTCTATTTAAAGCGTGCAAAAACCGTTCATGCATGGGCTGCACAGACCCGCAGTTCAGCATCCGAACAGAAGAATGCTCCTTTCTACACCCTCATTCTTCCTGTTGTTCCAGTGGTTCTTAAGATCTGGCTGGATTTCTCCGTAATCGGCGGCTTTGTAATCGCAGGATTCCTGGCTCTGTTCCTTTGCGGAAGAATGAAAGGAAATTTCAAAGAGAACTGCCAGCTTGTTAACAAGCTGTATTATGACGGTGTGGTTGATACCGCTCCATTGGTAGGCTTCCTTCTTACTCTGCCTATGTTTAACCAGGTGGCAGCTTATGCATCTCCTTATTTCAAGGTGATTTTAGGCAACGTAATGCCAAGGAGCGAGATCGTTGTATGTATCGTATTCGCTGTTCTGCTTTGCATGGGATTGTTCCGTGGACCAATGACTCTGGTTGGCTGTGGAGCTGCAACTCTTGGCGTATTATCCAATGTTGCTTCCTTCTCTGTACCGTTTTTATATGCGGTATTTGCCATTCCGACTATTACGGTAAATATTGGAAGCTGTATCACCCAGTCATGGGTTGCATGGGGACTTGCTTATACAAAGGTTGAATCAAGGGAGTTCTTGAAGCTATCCATTCCCAATGCATACCTTACCGGCGTGCTGCAGTATATCGCAACCTTTATTATGCTGGGCGGACTTGGAGCCGCATGGTTCCTTTCATAGGCATATTTTTCTTAAAAAAGTATAGTGCAAGCGCAGCCTGAATTAAAAAAATAGCCGTTCGATTAAATAAGAAAACTCACATTCTCAAAACCAAAGATAGATAACCCATAGGTCCGGGCGCGCCTTTGCGCACCCGGACGCTTTTCACCATTCATCTGAATGAGAGATTAAATATTGTTAAAACTAAGGTGCAAGATTGTTGATTTTATAAAATGGAGACACCTTGACAGATACCTTTATGCCAGATAGCATGGCAATGAAATGGAAACACCTTGCAGGTATACCTTTATGCCGGATAACACGGCAAAGAAGTGGAAAGGAATGGAAAATAAATGGCAGAACGAATACTCAGATCGGTTCGCATGGGAATCGACGTAGGCGGTACCTATACCAAATGCGTTGCAATGGATAATGATACCCATGAAATTATCGGAAAAAATGAAGTAAAGACGACACATGACCATAAAGACGGCGTTGCTGCCGGTGTTGTGCAAAGCTTTAAGAATTGCATGAACGAAAATGATATCTCTCCGGAGGATGTGGTTTTCGTTGCTCACTCCACCACCCAGGCTACCAATGCCTTTATTGAAGGCGATGTGGCAAGCGTCGGAGTCGTAGGAGTAGCAGGGGGTGGTCTTGAGGGCTTCCTGGCAAAGCGCCAGCTGGCTTTAAAAGACATTATTCTGGATGAAAAAGTCGGCCGTATGATCAAGGTGTATAATACCTTTATTAAAAAGAAAATGCTGACAGAAGATATCATCAACAAGAACATCGACGACCTGCTTGCCCAGGGTTCGCAGGTAATGGTGGCTTCCATGGCCTTTGGCGTGGACAGTATGGGCGAAGAGCAGTTGATCCATGACTGTGCAAAGAAGAAAAATGTGCCTGTAACAATGGCTTCCGATATTACGAAACTTTACGGACTTACCCGCCGTACCAGAACGGCGGCAATCAATGCTTCCATTCTGCCGAAGATGATGATGACTGCAAATGCTACGGAATCCTCAGTAAAATCTGCAGGAGTAAACGTGCCCTTAATGATCATGAGAGGCGACGGCGGCGTTATGGAGATCGGAGAAATGAGAAAGCGTCCGATCTTAACGGCACTCTCCGGTCCGGCAGCATCGGTAATGGGCTCCCTCATGTATCTTCGTGCTTCCAATGCCATCTATTTTGAGGTTGGAGGAACCACCACCAACATCGGCGTAATCAAGAACGGCCGTCCTGGAGTGGATTATGCTAAAATCGGTGGTCATGACACCTATATCAACTCTCTGGATGTCCGGATATTAGGATGCGCAGGCGGTTCCATGGTCCGTATCAATGATAAATGCGTCGTAGACGTAGGCCCCCGTTCCGCCCATATCGCCGGCTGTGAATATGCCTGCTTTATGCCGGAGGAGGAGATTGTTGATCCCCAGATCGAAATGGTCAGCCCAAAGCCGGGAGATCCGGGCGACTACGTAACCCTGCGGTTAAAAAATGGAAAGCGCATCTGCTTTACCAATACGGACGCCGCAAACGTTCTGGGCCTTATTGATGAAAAATACTTTGCCCACGGCAATGCCAATTCCGCCAGAAAAGCCATGCAGCCGGTTGCTGATAAGCTTGGCATAACAGTAGAAGAACTGGCTACCCAGATTCTGGATAAGGACTTTGAAAAGATCAACGCCTGCATCAGCTCACTGGCTGAAAAGTACAAGCTGGATCATGACAGCATGAAGCTGGTAGGCTGCGGAGGCGGTGCCGCTTCCCTGGTTCCTTACTGTGCCGGCAAGATGGGACTTCAGTACAGCATTCCGGAAAATGCGGAAGTAATTTCTTCTATTGGTGTGGCGCTTTCCATGGTTCGCGACGTGGTAGAGCGTGTGATTCCAAACCCCTCACAGGAAGACATCCGCGAACTGAAAAAAGAAGCAGCAGATCTGGCAGTCAGCTCCGGTGCTTCTCCTGATTCGGTAGAGATCCATATTGAGATCGACAGCCAGACAGGAAAGGTAACGGCCATAGCCACAGGATCCACAGAGGTGAAGACCACAGATCTTTTAAAGGCCTGCGAAGAGCCGGAGGCTTGCGAGCTTGCCTTACAGGATTTCGGTCCCAAGATCTGCAATGTGGTTTTGGCAGAAATGACAGACAAGTTCTTTGTCTATAAAGGGGAAAAAGACGGAAAATCACCTCTGCGTATTGTAGACAGCAAGGGATTCATTAAAGTACAGTGTTCCGACGGTGTTGTGGAGAAATGCAAGGTAAAGGATTACGAAGCAGTTGTGGAAAAGCTTTGGAAGGAAAATGCCGTGTTTATGACAGATACTGTGCTGCGTCCAGATTTCTTCGTATGCTTCGGACCCAGGGTATGCGACTACAGTGCAGTAGATTTAGAGCAGATTATGCTTCTTATGAATCTGGATTTAGGAGACCGGGAACCGGAGGAAGATGTACTGATCGTTGCTTCCATACAGGAGATTTAATCAATTATGAAGAAAGAAGAGTTTCAGAATGCCCTAAAGCCCATTGCAGAGGGACTTTTTGGAAAGCAGAGAACAAGAGGATATGAACGCCCCCGCTTTGATGTACGTCCAGTGGAAGATATGTTAAAGGACTTAGCGGAAATAGAACCGGTGGAATGGTATTCCTATGCATTTTCCAGAGAGCCTTTAAATGGAAAGTTTAACGAGGAACAGCGAAGGGAATGGATGGAGAAAAGTCTGGCCTGCGGCAGAGACTATGCCCGGAAGGTTAGTGAAAAGTACCAGACAAGAGATCCGAAGAAGCTGGCAAAAGCCATGGGCATGGATATTTCTTATCCGGAATTCCCGGAAAAAACCGACCGGGTGCTTTTCGCTGAATACCGGATACCCAATAAAATCTGCATCTATATGGATGCGGTGAAAAAAGGGGAGAAGCTCTTTGAAAATCCGGGGATTTTAAAACTGCTGGCAGAGGGGCTTGATATCAGCCGCCTTTTGCTGGCCCACGAGCTCTTTCATAGCGTGGAAGAGCAATATAAGCATGAAATTTTCACGAAGACAGAAAAGGTCAGGCTGTGGTCCCTTGGTTTTCTTCATAATGATTCCAATGTGATTGCCTTCAGCGAGATAGCGGCAATGGGATTTGCCCAGGAGATCATGGGAATTACCTATTCCCCCTATATAATGGATGTATTTTTGGTCTATGGCTATTCACCGGAAGAAGCCAGCGGCCTTTACGAGGAGATGATGGTCTGCGCAGGGAGAACTCCGCGGACCGCTTAAAAGAAAGCAGGAGAAAATATGAGTCTAAAAATTCCATATGAGACAGTAAAAGAAACAGTTAAAAAAGCGATGTTGAATACCGGGCTTACCATGGAACAGGCTGAGGTCTGTGCAACCATCCATGCCCAGTCCAGTGCAGATGGAGTGGAGAGCCACGGACTGAACCGTGTTCCACGTTTTGTGGAGTATGTTCGGAAAGGCTGGGTGAATCCAGAGGGAAAGCCGGAGCTTTTAGGAGCCAGGGGAGCCGTTGAAAATTACGACGGACATCTGGGTATCGGCATTACCAATGCCCTGTTTTGCGCAGACCGGGCCATGGAGCTTGCCAAGGAACATGGGATCGGCTGCGTTGCCTTAAGAAATACGACCCACTGGATGAGAGGCGGCACCTATGCATGGAGAATGGCGGAAGCCGGCTTCATGGGCATGAGCTGGATCAATACGGAGAGCTGTATGCCTTTGTGGGGCAGTGATAAACCAGGCGTGGGAAATAACCCGTTCTGCATTGCCATACCAAGAGAGGATGGCCCTATTGTGCTCGATATGGCTATGAGCCAGTATGCTTACGGAAAGCTTGGAGTTTACCGCCTGGCTGACAAAAAGCTTCCATTCCCCGGAGGCTTCGATAAAGACGGAAACTTAACGGATGATCCGGGAGCCATTGAGGAGAGCATGAGGATTCTGCCAACCGGTTACTGGAAGGGAAGCGGCATGGCCATTGCCCTGGATCTTGCAGCTGCCCTTATGGCAAATGGAAACAGCGGTTTTGATATGGATGAAGAAGGAAGAGGAAGCTGCACTGGTTGCTGTCAGATTTTCATTGCCTATGATCCATATCTCTTTGGAACAAAGGAAGAAATCCAGGAAATGCTCAACCGGAGGGTTGCTGCAGCGGATGCAAGCCATCCAGAGCGGGAAGGCGGTCAGGTTACCTGTCCAGGGGAACGGACCATTGCCTCCAGGGAACGCAGCATGAAGGACGGCGTATCTGTGGATGAGACTGTATGGGCCCAGGTAGTTGCCATTTCAGAAGGTGAACTGGATACAATGGATATTGCAAGCAAATAAAAAGGAACTGCTCTCCATGGGGAGCAGAAGGGAGAAAACTTATGCTTTTTTCTAATATTTCAGTTGCAGAGAAGTACGATTATCTGGAAGATAAATTCCGGGCAGCCTATGAGTGGCTGAGAGAAACGGATATCCGCTCTTTACCGGCAGGAAGCTATCCGGTCAAGGGAGACATTGTGGTGGCAAATGTACAGGAGTACACCACCTTTCCGGCAGATCAGGGATCCTTTGAGACCCATGAGAAATATTTTGATATTCAGTACATGGTTTCCGGCAGGGAACAGTTCGGGGTCTGTAAAAGAGACGGCTTAACGGTGAAGGAACGGATCGAGGAAAACGATGTGATCTTCTATGAGGAACCAGAGTTTAGCGGCAGTGTTCTGTTGGAAGAAGGAGATTTAATCATTGTGGCCCCAGAGGATGCCCACAAGCCCCGCTGTGCGGCAGGAACACCTTGTGAGGTAAAGAAGGTCGTAGTTAAGATCGCACTTTAACAAATCAATCTGTCCGGCTTAGAGAAAACCCAGGCCGGACAGAAAGCGTTAAATGATATTCATGGTCAAAGGCATCATAAGATGATCGATCAGGACCTGATAGGCCTGGAGGCTGTCCCCCTTTTTTAAATGATGAAAAAAGGTCAAATGCTCTTCATAGGTTGCCTGGGCACGGCCGGCGACGGTCAGGGCATTGGCAGTGGTCAGATGGATGGTATAGAGAAGGCGCTGGAATAAATGGTCAAATTCGCTGTTCTCAGCGAAATGGACCAAAAACATATGGAACTGGTGATCCTCTTCTGTAAAAGAATCCGGGAAGTTCTTGGCAGAGAGGGCGGTTTTCTGCCTGGTAAGGGAATCTTCCATATCCTTTAATAGTTTGTGAAACCGTTTTTCATCCTCGCAGCCTGCGGCCAGATGGACGCAAAAGCCTTCAATGGCGCAGCGGATCTGGATGGATTCCCGCATAGTCTCCTTATCCAGACGCCGGATCATGAATCCGCGGCTTGGAATAATGGTGATATAGCCTTCCTGGGAAAGATATTGAAGTGCTTCCCGCAGAGGGGTCCGGGAAATACCCAGCTTCTTAGCCAGTCTGGTTTCCGAGTACAAAACCTCTGAGTCCAGAGCATTGGAAAGGATCTGTTCTTTAATTGTATGATAAGCCTGATATTGCAGGGAACCGGTATCGTTCATGAAAGACTCCTGTCATATTCGTGGAAATGCCAGACAACCTTGTCTGGCTATAGGTGCTACGGAAAATATCATACCCGAAAAGACCCATTAAGTCAATAAAAAAAGATTGACCGGTATACCGGTATACTGGTATAATAGGACGAGAAAGAAAAAACTATTTTATTACACAGGAGGTATAAACAATGAGCGCATTTGAACTGGGAAATGGCTTAAGAGTTATTGATTTAACAAAGCAGCTGGATCCGGAAACTGAGACAAGACGGTGTCATTTATTCCGTTTCAACACAGGTGGACCTATCCCGGATTTCCACACGATCATGGACTTGACCAGTCATTTAGGTACTCATGTGGAATGTCCATACCACCACAATGATAACTGGACAGACGTACAGGGTCTGCCGATCAGCACCTTCATGGGCCGCGCAATCTATGTAAACATCAACCATATGGAGCCTAACGGCAAAATTAAGGGAGAAGATTTAGAAAAAGCCTGCGGCGGCCGTATCAAAGAGGGGGATATTGTTATCCTGGATTCCCCACGCAAACTTCCTCCATTCACTCCTGCTTCCAACACTCCGGAAGATGAGCGCCTTTTCATCTGCCGAGAGACAGCAGAATGGTTAAAGGAGAAGAAGGTAAAATGCGTTGGCTTTGGCGACGGCGTTTCCATTGAGAGCAATAACGAGGATGTATGTGAATTCCACGACGTTTTGATGGAGGTTGATGTGGTATTCTTAGAGGTATTAAAGAATTTAGAAGAGCTGACCACTGACACCTTCTTCATGTCCTACGCTCCGATCCCGATCAAAGGACTGGATTCCTGCCCGATCCGCGCATATGCCATCGAAGGCATCGCGGAATTTTCAAAATAACAGAGGGTGAAATTTATGAAAATAGCTGTCATAGGGGCAGGGGCCATGGGTTCCATCTATGGTTCCCGTTTATCCCTGAACAATGATGTATATTTGGTAGATACGGCGCCTGTTGTTGTGGACCACATTCAAAAGGAAGGGATTAAGCTTCTGGAAGATAACGAGGAGCATATTTACCGTCCCAATGCAGTTACCTCCACAGAAGGTATGGAGCCAATGGATCTTGTCATTCTGTTTGTTAAATCCTTATATTCCAAAGCGGCATTAGAGACAAACAGAAGCTTTATCGGTCCTAAGACCTATGTGATGACCTTGCAGAACGGCTCCGGCCACGAGGACATCCTGGAGGAGTTTGTTTCAAGGGATCACATGATCATCGGTACCACGGATGACAATGGCGCGGTTATGGGCGTTGGCTATGTAAAAAGAGGCGGCGCAGGCAATACCAATGTGGGCATGTTGGCAGAAGATAAGGAGCAGTTTCTTCCAAAGCTGAAAGAAGCTTTTGAATGCTGCGGTTTTCGTATGAATGTCCATTCCAATATCCAGCAGCTAATATGGAACAAGCTTTTTACCAACGTATCATTAAGTGTGGTAACAGGCATCCTTCAGGTGGATATGGGGTATATTGCATCCAATGAACACGCCTGGAATATGACTGTGCGCCTGATTAAAGAGGCGGCTTCCGTGGCCCGAGGCCTGGGTCTTCATGCGGACGACGATGAGATCATGGAAAAGGTGAAGAAGACCTCGGAAATGTCTCCAAATGGCTGCACTTCCATCCGTGCAGATCTGCAAAATGGACGGAAAACAGAAGTGGATACAATCAGCGGCTCCGTAGTAAGGGCTGCAAAGAAATGCGGCATTCCGGTACCGACCCATGAACTTGTGGTTGAAATGGTACACGCTATGGAAGACAAGAGCCGGTAACAGGATATAGAAAGAGGCTGGTTTTCCGCCGCAGGGTAAAGCGCTGCAGGATACCGGCCTCTTTGCCTTTTAGTCTGGCAGTCTAGATCCAGAGAAGGAGTAAAAAAATGTACAGGGGAAAAATCAAATGATAAGGGGGATTACAAATCATGAAGAAAATATATGTTGCTTCTATCACTCCGTTTCAGGAAAATGGAGAAATCAATGAATCCGCTGCAAGGCAGCTGTGGGAGAGAAATATTTCAGAGGGAGCGGATGGATTTTTTATCGGAGGAAGCTCGGGAGAATGCTTTCTGCTGACCAGGGAGGAGAGGGTCCGTACCTTTGAACTGGCGTCCGAATATGTTAACCGTGCAGACATATTCGCTCATGTAGGAGCGATCAGTACGGAGGAAGCAGTATTCTATGCGAAAAAGGCAAAGGATATGGGCATCCGGAATATCGCAGCAACTCCTCCGCTTTACTTTGGATTTTCTGAGAAGGAAATCGCAGGATATTATTACGATATTGCTGAGGCAATCGGGCAGCCGGTTCTTTATTATAACATTCCGTCCAGCACCCACAGAGAACTGGAGTTTTCCCATCCTGATATTCAGTCGCTTATAAAATCCGGTGCAATAGGATCAGTAAAGCATACCAATCTTAATCTTCTTCAGATGGAGCGGATGAGGAATATCAATCCTGATATTAAGTGCTTCGGAGGTTTTGAAAGCTGTATGGTGGCCTTCCTTGCCTTTGGCTGTGATGGCTTTATCGGAAGCAGTTTCAATTTCATGCTGCCCCAGTTTAAACGTGTGATGGAGCTGTATCTGGAAGGAAGAGAGGAGGACGCCAGAATCCTCCAATCCAAATGCAATAACATCCTGGATGTGCTTTTAAAGAACGGATTGTGTGCAAACTTAAAGTATATCGTTACCAGCCAGGGGATACCGTCCGGCGAAGTGAGAAAGCCCATGCTGCCTCTGACGGAAGAGAAGAAGGCTGAGATGGATCAGGTACTTAATCAGTATCTGGAGATCCGTTAATACTTACCGGATACAAGCCTCAGGAATCAGGTTCAAAATTATAAAGGAGATTTAAGACTTATGAAAGCGGTACAGATAATAAAACCTTATGAGTTAAAAGTCATTGATGTAGAAATGCCGGTAATTGATGAAAAGAATAACGTGCTGATTAAAATGACCGCTGCGGGAATCTGCGGCTCCGATGCAGGCATTTACCATGGAACCAATGCAGCGGCCACCTATCCCAGGATCATCGGGCATGAAATGGTGGGAAAAGTGGCGGAAGTTGGCTCCTCTGTCCAGACTTTAAAAGTTGGTGACCGAGTCATCATCAACCAGGTAACAAGCTGCGGCCATTGTTATCCATGCCGGATCGGACGGGGCAACGTATGCGACCATCTGGCCGTGCGCGGCGTTCACATTGACGGCGGCTACCGTGAATATATGGCAGTACCGGAGTCAGACTGCTATGTACTTCCGGATTCCCTTTCCGATGAAGACGCCGTTATGATCGAGCCTGCCACCATCGGCATCCAATCCTGCACCCGTGCGGAGCTGGATCAGGATGATATGCTTTTAATTTACGGTTCCGGTGCTCTTGGAAGCTCTATATTAAAGACCGCCCGTTTGATCTGTGACCATATCATTGTTGCGGACATCCAGGATGATAAGCTGGAAACCGCTAAAAAGAACGGGGCTGCTTATACGATCAATACCTTAAAGGAAGACTTACAGGAAAAGGTAAAGGAGTATACTCACATGAGGGGAGCCACGGTATCCATTGATGCCGTTTGCAGCAAGGATTCCCTGACACAGCTTCTTCAGGCAACCGGAAACGCAGGCCGGGTTATGACCATGGGATTTTCTACGTCTCCAACGGAGATCACCCAGTTTGCCATTACCTCGAAGGAACTGGATGTAAGGGGTTCCCGTCTGCAGAATAAAATGTTTGGGAAAGCCATAGACTTAATCAATGAGGGCAAACTGGATTTAAACGGCTCCGTTTCCCATACCTTCCCGCTGATCCGCGCCCAGGAGGCATTTGATTTTGTGGACAGCCATGATCCGTCTATTCGTAAGATCGTATTGACCTTTGATTTTTAGCCATAATTTATCTACAAATGAATCAAGCGGTTCCTTCTGCATTTAAAACAGAAGGAACCGCTTTTTTTTATCCGCTGGTGCGTGCAGCGCATCCATAAGATATTCATATATACGCGTCATGGCTTCCGGCTCTACCCATTCAGGAGAGTCCCGATAACCACCGTGCATGGTGGTTGAAACATCCATTTGACTGAGGATCATGTCAAACTCCGGGGGATGGCCTAAAAATCCACTGCCCAGATTGGAAAGGGCATTTAGATACTGGATATCCCAACGGGGAATTGAGGCTATGCTGATCGCAGGAATTCGAAGTCCGGAGAAAGAGGCTTCGTCGCTCTTTGGCAAAAATTTCACCAGGAGGCCATTGTGGGCTGTCAGGATTTCCTTGTTGCAGAAAGGGCGTATAGACGCTTTTTTTGCGTTCCCCCGGTCATAGACTGCAATGGTATCACCGTAACCGCATACATCCAGATTGATCACACCGGTAATGGCCTGCCGGTCCATTTGGCTGACGTAATGGCGGCTTCCCGTATTGCCTGTTTCCTCTCCGTCAAAAAATGCGAAACGGGCAGGGAAGTTTTCGGCGCGGAGAGCTTTGGCAAGAGCGATCAGGATGCAAAGGGCCGCAGCGTTGTCATTGGCCCCAAAGCTTCCGTAAACAGCATCGTAATGAGCGCAGAAGAAGAGGCTGGGCCCGCTGTCCTCCGGAGAAATCAGATAGTTGACAATTCCTCTGGGAGCTTTGGGAGAGGGAGCTTCTTCCTGCCGTTCAAAGGGCAGGTTTTCCTGCTTTAAGACCTTTTCCAAAGCCATGCGGCGCAGGTCAGGATCCTTCATGGAAAGTTCAGTCAGATATTGGTTTAAGCTCATGATTCTTCCCCCTGCCGGGCATCACCGGGCAGGCAGCTTTCAAGAGGCACCTTTATAACGATCTTGCGGATGGCTGCTGGGCCAGCTCCGGCCTGGATGGCAGGAATATGGACATCCCAAGGGAAATAAATGGCATAAGAGCCTGGAACCAGGCGGATGCGTCCCTCCGGAGCCTCAGGATCATTGCAAAAGAAAAGGATGTCTCTTGGAGTATCAAGAAGATCCTCGTCCACCTGCCCGGTTTCGTCCTTGCTGTAAAAACCGGCCTCTTCCGGACCGCCTTTGGCAAGAAACTGCACGTCAATATTTTTTCTGTGTATTTCCGGGCGGAGGCTCTCCCTGTCTTTTGTGTCTAAATCAAGGACCTGCAGAATAACTGGCAGGCCGTCCAGTTCTATGTTAAATACTCCTGGTTCATGAACTGCCATATCATTGTCCCTTAAATAGCGGATGGCGTTGCGCAGGGGACCCGGCAGCACAGCAAGCTGCTCTTCCAGCATTGGTTTGTAGATGTTTCCGAAGATCATGGGTAATTCCTCCTGTTTCATGGATTGTTGGATTCATTCAGATGGGGGACCGCCTGTTACTGCATGGCCGTCAGGCCTCCGTCTACACCGAGGATCTGACCGGTCACAAAGGAAGCGGCATCGCTGCATAAAAACAGTGCGGCGGCAGAAATATCCTCTTCACGGCCGATGCGTCCAAGAGGGATGCGGTCCGTCAGCTTTTCTAAAAATACAGGGTCATCCAACTGGAATGAGTTAATAGGCGTCCGGACAAAGGTGGGGGCGATGGCATTGCAGGTAATGCCGTATTTTCCCCATTCACAGGCTAATTGCTTTGTGTACATGTTGACTGCGCCCTTGCTGGTGCAGTATGCGATATAATCCTGTTTTGTACCGATAAAGCCCTTTACGGAAGAGAGATTGACAATACGTCCATACCGGTTAGGGATCATAAAACGCTTTCCTACTGCCCGGGTTACCGTATGGATACCATTTACATTTAGGTCCATTACCTGGTCAAAGGTATCCTCATCGTAGTCCTCCGCAGGAAGCAGACGGTTCATCCCGGCACTGTTTACCAGGATATCAATGCGGCCAAATACCTTGTCCACCTGGTCAAGCATCTCTGCCACGTCATCCCGGCTGCGGATGTCACAGCGCAGGGAGAGAAAGCTGCGGCCGGCCTGCTGTGCCTCTTCTTCAAGCTGCGCAGCTTTTTCCGGATGTCCGCCGCATACGGCTACATCAGCTCCGCTTTGTAAGAATGCTCTGGCAATGGCGCTTCCTAAACCTCCGGTTCCTCCAGGAATCAGGGCTTTTTTTCCAGCAAGTGTAAACATATTCTGATAGATATCATTTTTCATAAAGAAGTCCTTTCTGTCCCGGAAGACTGAAATTGGTCCGTTCTTTTGTGCTTTCAATAAAATAATCCGGGTAACGTTCCATCAAAGGCGATATCAGCAAAAGGATCCGGGCCAAATGGTGGTGGTAAATGGTGCATGCACGGTCCGTGTCCCGTCCTGCCAGCGCATCGGTAAGAGCAGTTAAGTCCCTGAGGAAATCTTCTGATACGGAAGCGTCGGAGACAGACAGGTAGAGAAGCCTTTGTAGGTCCATTCCGGTTTTCTGCACGGGTTCCCAGATATAGTCCATCTTTCCCGCCAGATCATAAAGCAGATGATAATATTCGGTGATCAGCCGGACGGACTGGGATAAATCGCCTTGGGCCAGATAATCCTCCTGCTGCATCAGGTTATGATAAAGAATATCAAACTGGGGCCGTTTCACATTCCGGATGAAGATGTTCTGAAGCATGGCTGTCCCAAGCTGCTTGTGAATCCATAAGGTTTGCTCGATCCGGTTAATGTCGATCCTGGATACAAAGGCACCCTTCTGGGGGATGATGTCCACCAGATTCTTGCGGGAAAGTTTGTAGAGCGTATCATGGACCGGCGTTCGGCTTATGCTCAGTGCGTCGGCAAGTTCAACCTCGTTCATCTTACGGCCTGGGGGCAGATGAAGGTTCAAAATGAAATGCCGGATAATCCGGTATGCATATTGGCGTGCATCTTCCGTATGTCTCCGGGGCGGTAATTTTTGAAACGGTATGAGTGACATGTAAAACTCCGTTCTTCCGTCTTAACTGACGGCACAAATCAAATAAATAACGCCATGGGCGTTGGGGGTTGTCCTGTGTTGCCATATTTCGAAATTTTGTATAAGGCTTGTCCGGTATATGGTATTGCTATGTGAGCCAAGTACGGACAGGACAGGAATGCATATTAACTTGTATGCAATATCTACCTTTATTTTATCATTCTTTGCTGAAAAAAGCTACTGAATTTGATGCTGTCAAAGCCAGTAGAAAACCGGCGCTATGCCTGTAATCTGCGGGCAACCTGCTCCATATGTCTGCCATCTGTACCGCAGAAGCCTCCAAATATGTTCATGCTGCTTATGCGGCGCAGAAGTCGACCTTCGAAATGATCCCGGTGCGTAAGGAAGTGGAAGGGGGAGAACAAAGCCATTGGTTCTGTTTTGACTGTGAACGGTATGTCCAAAAGAGTTGAAATCAAAAGGGATTTATGGAAATATATAGTACAAAATAACAAAAAAATTGATATTAACCTCTTGCATTTTAAAAAAACATATGATATAATTCCAGTGTTGCAGCAATTGAATAAAAGCTAAGTTTATTATGCGCGAGTGGCTCAGTTGGTGGAGTACGACCTTGCCAAGGTCGGGGTCGCGGGTTCGAGTCCCGTCTCGCGCTTTTAAGAAAACGTAGTGTTTATGAGGGTTTCCGGGTTTTGGGAACCCTCTTTTTGTTTACATGCAAGTGCGTAACGATGTATATTTATCAGAGAATTTCATCTGTTTATACCCATACTTTGAATATCCAGTTGCTCCTTTCAGAGTATTATGAGTGTCCAACTTTATGTCCGTACCCTCAACTCGTTTTGTCTATATGAAATAATCACCTATATACATTTATCTCATATTCTATATTAGATAAATGTATAAATAACTTACTCCATTGACCTATTCTTTATAAGTACATATTAAACTCTCAATGGGAAGGAGTAAATAATATGAATTTATCATCGAAAGCTAATTTTAAGGATGATTATAAAAATAGTAATAAGAGCAGCGACTCATGCGGTCAAATACTGAAATGCGGAGAGGTTAGTCAAGCATTATTATTTAATGGTGCGAGTATAGGAACTTCTGTACCTGCCGCTACGATCACCCTAGATACCTCTAAATTTTGTAACAAATGTATAATGCTCGAATTTACATCTAATATAATTGGAACACTTTTTCAAGGAACTTTAAATTTTCAATTATATAGATTTTGTGATGATCAACTGCCAATTCCTATTGGTCCACAATTCTATTTAACACAATCAATACCAGCCGTTTTTGCTAAAACGTTTCCGTTTTTTGTATGTGATTGTAATTCATGTCCAAATGAATGCTGCACCTATAGTATTGTAGTTTCAGCCGGTGGATCTGCTCCTATTATTGGAAATATTGGAATTTTCGCAGCAAGGCTGGCCGCAATTATTACAGATAATCCGATACGTGATGATGACTGTTACTCATGTAATACACTTAGCCATAAAGAAAACAAGACTATTTTAAAATGCGGAACACCAGGCGGTGCAATACAAATAGCTCCAGGTACTTTGGCAGGCACTACTTTTACCGCTAGTACTCTTACCTTAAATACTTCCTGCTTATGCGATCCATGTGTAAAACTTGAATTTGCAAGCACTTTAGCTTTTTCAAGCCCTACCACTATTGATGGCACAGTTGCAAACTTTCAGGTATTTAAACTTTGCGACAATCAGCGTAACCCAATACCAGTCGGGCCACAGTTGGTTTTTTCAGTTCCAAATACAACACTAATCGTTCCGCCTGCTGCACCTGGATTTTCTGGTACTTCAACATTTTCTTTCTTTGTTTGTGATTGTGACATTTGCCCCCATGAATGCTGTACCTATTCAGTAGTAGTAACTACAGCAACAGCCGATGCTACTGTTACTATTACGAACGCAAGACTTTCCGCAATAGCTGCAGATAATAACTTCAGATGCTGTTAATATAAAATTTAAAAACTTTGCTATTATAAAAGGCTCTAATAATTATTTGAGCCTTTTATTTTGTAAAGCAAGGATATTTGAGGTAATCGGTAAATCTGCACTCTTTAATCAATGTTTCTGTGGTTCGCCCTCAATTTCAGCCAATATTAACGTAACATAATCGTCTTTATCTTTTGCACCTATTTCAAATATAAGATATTCTTCATAAGCATTTTTTCCGAGTTCTATCTGATGTTTCTTTGCGTACTGCATAATCTTTGTATACATTTCACTGATATTACGATAACTTCCCTTGTAATAAACCTGGAGATACCAACCCTCTTTTCGCACCAGAGTGTTGTTTTTTTTATAAGCATTATTCGTTTTAGTATACAGATAGGAAAAGCTGTCGAATCTTTTATCACGGATATTATCAATGGTAAGCGATGCTCCCAGAAAGTCAATCATACTTGCATTGCTGTTGTTTCGGAATGCAATCAGTTCTGTCAAGAAACTTGGATAAGAATTGTCATTGTCATTATCCATTAAGGTACTGCAAAGAGCTTTCATACTTTTATGATAAGCCGGCTCAATGATATTGTATTCTACGGATAAGGCATTTTCTGTTAATTCCTTAAGAGACTCTATCTCGCGTTTCGTGTTTTTTAATTTTGTTATTTCCTTATCCACTTCATTTGATTTTTCTTCCAGTAAATGAACCAATTTCGTAGGATTTCTTTCATCCATATACTTTTTGATTTCTTTTAATGGCATTCCTAGCCGTTTTAACGCAGAAATAATAGAAAAAGTATCGAATTGGCGGAAGGAATAATATCGGTAACCATTTTCTTTAATGATTTCAGGCTGAAAAAGCTTTATCTGATCGTAATGAAATAAAATATGCTTAGGAATTCCGCAGAATTTTGCAAATTCTCCTGTTGTCAAATATTCATTTTTATCTTTAGACATAAAATCACCTCAGTTCTAAGCTGCATTTTATAAACCTCATGTTTGCAGCCGCAACATGTACACAAACTTTATTATTTCATTCATACATATATTTTATCTCAACAAAGCAGGTATTAAAAAAACAGGAAATATCAAACTATAATGATAATGAATTTTTTATTTTTTTTCTTGACTATAAGACAACCTTATAGTTTATAATAGTCAAACAGCCCTTTCCTGTCAAGGAATGCGGCTGAAATTTATTTATATATTTATTCAGTAAAGTGAAAGGAGCTAATTCATGAAGTTAATGTTAAAATATTTAAAAAGATATCCCAAACTAATTCTGTTAAACGTCATAGGAATCTTTAGTTTCGTAGCGGTACAACTGGGAATTCCCACGGTTATGGCATGGATGATTGATAACGGAATAGGTAAAGGAGATATAGATTATATTAAGAAGATGGGAGGAATCATGCTGATTGTCTGTATCTTTGGAGGTGCAGGTACCATTTTATTGACTTTCGCTTCTTCAAGAATCTCAACCTATATGATTCGTGATATCAGAAATGATGTTTTTGTTCAGTCACAGAAATTCTCCCACACAGAATATAATAAATTTGGCGTATCTTCAATGATTACAAGAACAACGAACGATGCATTTCAGTTAATGTTGTTCTCCAATTTGTTGTTTCGAACAGCGCTTTTGGCACCTGTAATGATTTTTATCAGTGTTTTTATGACCATCAAAACCAGTATTAATCTCTCTCTGGTCATCGGAGGAAGCCTTCCGTTTATCGTAGCGGGTGTTATTATCATTGCTAAATTAACCAATCCGCTTTCCGAGAAGCAGCAAAAAGGTATGGACCGGTTGAATCGAATTTCGAGAGAAAGTTTAACAGGAGTCCGTGTAATCAGAGCCTTTCGGAAAAGTGAATATGAAGCAGATCGATTTGCAGAAACCAATGACGACTATGCTACTAACTCGAAGAAATTATTTAAGATCATGTCATTTACACAGCCGGCCTTTTTCTTCTTATTACACCTTGCAATGATGGCAGTGTTTTGGATATCAAGTGTAATGATTGATAAAGGTACCTTACAGGTTGGACAGTTAGTTGCTTTCTTGGAGTATCAGTTCCATGCAATGTTTTCTATTATGCTATTTTCTATGGTATTTGTAATGTACCCGAGAGCGCAGGTATCTGCAAACCGCATTCAGGAATTATTAGTTGAGGAACCATTGGTGAAAAGTCCTTCCGGGGGTATTACGGCTGAAAATAAAGGTATAGTGGAATTTGACCATGTTACGTTTCAGTATCCGGATGGCGAACTCCCGGTGATAAAGGATGTATCTTTTACTGCGAACAAAGGAGAAACCATAGCGTTTATCGGAAGTACAGGCAGCGGAAAAAGTACCTTAATTAATTTAATTCCAAGATTTTATGATGTGACAAGCGGCTCTATCAAAATTGATGGTTTGGATATACGTAATTATGACTTAAAGGCGCTCCGTCAAAAAATTGGATTTATCCCTCAAAAAGCATTTTTATTTAAAGGAACCATAGAAGAAAATCTTAAATTCGGCAATCCCAATGCGACCCCTGAAGAAATAGATCATGCTATTGAGATAGCACAGGCAAAGGAGTTCATTCAGAATAAGCCGGATAAATTACAGGAATTTATAAGTGAAGGTGCAAAAAATGTATCGGGTGGCCAGAAACAGCGAATTTCCATTGCCAGAGCATTGGTCAGAAGACCTGAAATCTACATTTTTGATGACAGTTTTTCTGCGCTTGATTATAAAACAGATGCTACTTTGCGTGCCGCACTCAAGGCAGAAACAAAAGAATCCGTAGTATTCATTGTTGCACAAAGAATTAGTACAATTATGAATTCGGACAAAATTATCGTACTAAATGAGGGCGAAGTGGTTGGTATAGGAACCCATAAAGAACTATTAAAGTCATGCAATGTATACTATGAAATTGCAGATTCACAATTAACAAAGGAGGAGCTGGAGCGATGAGAAAATTATATCCATATATAAAACCATACTTAAAATTTTTTGTTGTTGCGATTCTCCTTACCATAGGATACTCTGGCTTCTTATCAGCGGCACCAATGGTGGAAGGTTTAATTACAACAAGACTGAAAGATGATATTGTAAATATCGCGAACAAAGTTCCCGGGGCCTCCATCAGCTTTTCCTATATTATTAAAATCTTAAAGATTTTGCTTGCTATTTATATTGGTAATGTGCTTAGCAACTTTGGTTCACAATATTTTTTGACAAATGGTATACAAAATACAATGCGTGATTTGAGAAATGATGTGCAAAAAAAGATTACAAAGCTGCCAATCAGCTATTTTGATAAGCGTACATTGGGAGATATTCTCAGTATCATCTCAAATGATATCGATACCATATCAAATGCGCTGCAGCAGAGTTTGTCAAGGATATTGAGTGCTTTCTTATCCATTATTTTAGCAACAGTATTAATGTTTTATATTAATCCCATTATGGGCACTGTTGCAGTTTTACTGATACCGGGAAGTGCTTTTATTATGAAATTTATTATGAATCGTTCTTCTTCTATGTTTGAAAAACAACAGGTCGCACTTGGTGAATTAAATGGTTACATTCAGGAACGGTACACCGGGCTAACCGAAATTAAACTATATGGAAAGCAAGAAGATTCTATAGAACAGTTTAAGGAGATTAATAATAATCTTTGTGAAAACGGATTTAAGGCACAGTTTATATCCGGGTTGATGTCACCGTTAATTTCGTTCATTACTTATATAGGGATTGTGGCTGTTTGCATATTAGGTTCGATATTTGCAATTACAGGTGCGATAACGGTTGGACAGCTTCAGGCATTTATCCGGTATATGTGGCAGCTAAATGAGCCGCTTGAGCAGGTGGCACAATTATCCGCCTCCATACAGTCTGCGATGGCAGCAGGGGGAAGAGTGTTTGATTTTCTTTCTGAAACAGAAGAAGTACCGGAAGCTTCTAATCCTGTAAAAATAGACAACTTACAAGGAAATGTCACCTTTGAAGATGTATCATTCGGTTACAACAATGATAAAATGCTTATTGAGCATCTGAATATTAATGTGAAAAGCGGTCAAATGGTAGCAATTGTCGGCCCGACCGGTGCCGGAAAAACAACCCTTATCAACCTCTTAATGCGTTTCTATGACGTAAATGGAGGTGCAATCAAGGTTGACGGTGTGAAAATTAAAGATATGAAACGGGATGACCTTCGTTCCATCTTTGGTATGGTGTTACAGGATACCTGGTTATTTAACGGAACAATCGCCGATAATATAAAATACGGGAAAGAGGATGCAACGCAGCAAGAGATTGTAAATGCTGCTAAAACAGCAAATGTAAATCACTTTATCAAAACACAGCCGGATGGCTACAATATGATATTAAACGAAGAATCCTCAAACGTATCAGTCGGTGAGAAACAGCTATTAACTATCGCGCGGGCGTTCTTAGCGGACCCGGCGATTTTGATCCTTGATGAGGCGACAAGTTCAGTGGATACCAGACTTGAGTTAATGCTTCAGACAGCTATGAAAAATATCATGAAGGGAAGAACAAGCTTTGTTATTGCACACCGCCTTTCAACCATTAGAAATGCGGATTTAATCCTTGTTATGAATAACGGAACGATTATTGAACAGGGAACCCATGATGAATTAATAGCAGAGAAAGGTTTTTATGAAAAGCTGTATATGAGCCAGTTCCAAAATCAAGCTTAAATATATTTAAATTTAAAGCAGGCCTCCATGTTTGGGAGCCTGCTTTTGATTTTGGAACCAATCCTCATCCTTTTGCTTCGTTCAATTCTTCCAGAACGTCCAACACCTCCCAAAGCCCGTTTATGAAATAATCCGCAAGGCTGCGGTCAAAACGAAACCTTTCATCAATAACGGAGATAACAGTCATCCCTGCTCCATGCCCGGCCATGATCCCATAAGTGGAATCCTCCACCACCAGGCATTCCTTTGGTTCGCACTTAAGGGTGTCCGCCGTATGGAGATAAATTTCCGGGTTCGGCTTGCTTTCCTTAAATTCCTCTCCGCTTACAATGTAGTCAAAGTCACCTTTCAGGCCACAGCTTGTAAGCACATCTTCAATTCCTGCCCTGCTGGTAGAAGATGCCAGGGCCACCAGGTAGCCTCTGCGGTGAAGCTCCCTTAAAAGCTCCGGAACTTCCTTTCTCAGGATGGAAGGGTAGTCCGGACGGCAGTCGGCCCAAAGTCCTGCATACAGCTCCTGGAAAGCAGGGGAATCCACATCTTCTCCGATTACACCGCTTACAATCTCCATAGTCCTTTTTGTGGTGGACCCCACCACGGCAAACAGCGCCTCTCTGTTGATTTGGGGGTAGAGGAACCTCAGCTTTTCATACATATGGTCTAAATATATGATCTCGCTGTCAATCAGGACCCCATCCATGTCAAATATAACTGCTTTTATCATTGGTCAAATTCCTTCCTCAAAGTCCTCGGACGTTTCTACCGGTTCATATTTGTATTTTCCGATCTGGGTTTTTCCTATTTCAATAATTTCATCTGCCAGTGCGTCTGCATCCGGTATCTGGCCCATCATACAGCGCATTGCCAGTTCTACGGTCATACCCAGGTTTGTTCCGTAAAGGACCTTTATCCGCTCATCTCCAAAGCTTAACAGCACTGCATTTTTAAAAGGGGAGCCTCCCAGAATATCGCATAGAACAAGGATTTGTTCGCAGTCTTTTAAGCGGTCAAAGGCGGCTCTTAAATGCTCCTTCAGCTCTTCCTCGCTGTGTTCCGCCTTAAAATCGACTGGTATAATAAAATCCTGATGGCCTGTAAGAAGCTCCACTGCGCTTGAGATTCCGGTTGCAAATGCTCCGTGGCCTGTAATAATGATTCCAATCATAATTTCCTCTTTCCTGCCCACGCTTTTTGGGCATATAGGTATGCCTTCCGGGCGTTCCTCCATTCATTTTAATCTCTGTAAACGACAAAGTCGAATCGGTGAGTGTTGCCGGGATAGGTTTCAATGCTGTAATCAATGGGACGTTCATACTGGTCGTAGGCGATGCTTTCCAGCATGTGCACCGGAGAGTCTTTTTCTATGTGAAACAGGCGGGCCTGTACCGGATCAATGATTTCCGCCCGTATGGATCGGACCGCCTTAGCCGGATAGATGCCATATACATCCTTCATGATGTGATAAAGTGATTCTGTTCCATAATCATGGGCTTCAATTCCCGGAAAAAGATCCATGGGAACAAAATTTTCAATGAAAGTAAAAGGACGTTTGTCCGCATATCGCATGCGCTCCAGATGAAGGCAGTGCTGTTTGGGATCCAAACTCAGTTTTTCGTAAACACGGGAATGAAATGGGATGATCTCTTTTTTCTTTAAATCGGTTCCAGGCTTCATGCCGATCATGGCCAGTTCTTCCCGGTAGCTGACAAGCTGCATCAAAAATATTCCCCGGTCTGTATTTGATTTCACAAAGCTTCCGGAGCCCCGCTTCCTTTCCAGCAGTCCAAGCTTATTCAGTTCTCCGTAGGCCTGTCGGACGACAGGGCGGGAAATGCCGAATTTGCGGCATAGTTCATCCTCTGTGGGCAGCTTTTGTCCCGGAGTCAGGGTTCCGCTTCGGATCGCCTTTATCAGGCAGCTCTTTAACTGCTCATACAAAGGAACCGGACTATATTTATCAATTTGTAAAAATTCAAACTTCATGTTTACACCTCCATGGCAGGGAAATCCCATTTGTACAGTATATCATTGAGGAATTTTACCTGCAACGTTATTTTGACGGATATCGTGTCTGATGTCCGCGGTGTTTTAAACGGCATCAGAAGCCGCCTTTTATCATGCAGTTTTCTGCCGCATAGCGGGCGCCCCCCGCCAGGGCGTTTTTAAGAGCCCATTCCGTCATCCGGCTGCCCTTTTTCCAGCCCTGGCTGGCAAGATTTATGATAAAAGCGGTCAGAAATGCATCCCCGGCTCCCATGGTGTCCACCGGATTAACCGTAAACACTTCCCCTTTTACAAGAACCTCTCCATTAGAGACAAAGGAGCCTGCCTGACCCATGGTGATCAGGACGTGTTTCGCACCGTGCTCATGAAACTTGCGGCAAAAATGGAAAGCAGCTTCTTCTTCCATCGGCTCACAGGAGAACAGGGCAAGATCCAGATACGGGCATACAAGGGTTAAATACTTGTCTGTCCTGTATTTATCTTTTACAGAAAAATCATAGGTGAGTACGGCCGGAAGGCGGCCGGTCTTGCAGATGTCAGCTTCCATCTTTGCATTGCAGCAGCTATGGATGATATCGAAGTCCTTCATATACTCTAATTGGCTCTGATCCAGGATCATGGGGCCGGACCAGTTTGTCCCAAGCCTGACCCCGGCAAAGTGGTGCTCTCCGTCGGTTACGGTATAATCGCAGCATTTCGTAGTGCCGTCCTTTACCGTAGTGCAGTGGGAAAAATCCACCATGTGCTCTTTTAAGGCATTGCGGATCACTTCTGAGAGTTCATCGTCTCCCAGATTGCCCAGATAAGCGGCCTCTGATCCCAGCTTTGAAGCATGAACTGCCGTATTGACCGCATTTCCGCCAGGGTACATGGTGCCTGTGTTTATATAATAGTCGATCACGTTGTCGCCTAAACCAAGAAATTTCATTTAAACGCCTCCCTCATCTTTAATAGCCGCCTTTTCTGTAGTACCGCCGGATATTCAGAGAATGGCCGGTGATTGCTTCCATGTTTTTACTGACCCGCTGGAGCACGGCAGCCATGATCACGGGAGAAAGAAGACTCCGGAAGGAATGGCTGATGCCGGGCAGCATGTAATCTCTTGCGTCAAAGCAGGTAAGCTTTTTCGTATGCTGGCTGGCGAATAATTTTACCTTTTCATCCAAAAACCTGGTAGGCCCATCGGTCATCAAAAGGGTTACGCATACGTCATCCTCTAAAAGCTCCAGGGTTCCATGGAAAAATTCCGGCGAGCTAACGGATTTTGTTCTAAGCCACAGGGATTCCTCTAAGGTACACATGGAATAGGAGTATGCCATGGGCCAGAGATCCCCGGAACCGATCCAGATATGATAAGGCTCCCTGCAATACTTTTTAGCATATTCCAGGCAGAATGGGTCCGCCTGCTTCCGGACCTCCGCCAGGGCTGATGCCAGGTTTTTCAGTTCGTCCGCAAACTGGGGATACTCCGGAAAGGCGCCGTGCCTGTAAAGGAGCCGTCCGACAAGAAGATAAAATACCAGCTCCTGAGGGCGCCCGTCTCCATAGGTGATGCAGAAATCCGAAAGCTTTTCCAGAGGAGAATCCGGGACGCCGGTTACGGACACCAGCCGTACGCCTCTCTGCTTCAAATACCGGGCGGCTTCCAGTGTATCCGTGGTGTCTCCGGATTTTGAGGTGAGGAATGCAACGGTTTTATCTGTGATCCGGTTGCAGCCCATGGCTGTTAAATCCGCAGAGATCATGGATCCTGACGGTATATTGGATGTCTGGTTTATCCAAAGCTCAAATGGAAGCATCATTGACATGGACCCGCCGGAGGAGGTGAAAAATAAAAGATCAAATCCTCCATCTGCCAGGGCATCGGCGGTTTCCTCGATGAATTTCCTCTGGCTGTAAATAATATTCCCATTCTTTATCATTTGTTCTTCATTAAAATTGATCATTTCTGACCTCCCTCTTAAATGGAGCGGGGGCCATACAGGAGATGGGTAAATTCTTCCAGCTCTTCCTGTACGGCCCCCGGCAGAATTCTATATGATTCCTTCCGTGAGTTACATGATTTTAAAGAAAGATAATACGATTGATACAAGGATGATGAGAATAATCAGCATCAGCGTATTAACATGTTTTTTCTTAAACAGCCAGTAAAGGGTGAATACAAACCCAAGAGGCAGTATGTTCGGCATAATGGAATCGAAGATGGCCTGTATGGATACGCCGCCGGGAGCTACCAGCGTTTCTGCAAAATGGAGGGATACGTAGCTTGGTATCAGCCCGCCTACTACCATCATACCCAGGATACCTGCCGCCTTTGTAATGGCGCTGGCATTGGAACTGATTAAATCAACGGCTCCCACACCCATGTTATATCCCATGCGGCCAAACCACAGTCTTGATATGGCTCCTAAAAACCAGATGGCTATATAAAGAATAGGACCAAGTACAGATCCGCCGCTGGCAAGGGAGCAGCAGATGGCTGCTGATATGGGAAGTAAGGTGAACCAGAAGATAGCATCTCCCAGTCCTGCCAGTGGTCCGAATAAACCGGTTTTAATGCTTTTGATTAAAGATCTGTCCTGTCCGTTTTCTTCCAGGGAAAGGACAAGACCCTGAAGGAAGGTTGCCATATGGGGCTCGGTATTAATAAAGTCCATGTTGTTTTTCATGGCATCTGCGATTTCTTCCTTCTGGTCGCCGTAAATCTTCTTTAATCCGGGAAGCAAACCGAGACAGAAGCCGGGAGCCTGCATGCGCTCAAAACTGAAGCAGGACTGTTCCAATATGGAAAGCAGGCTCATCTGGTTGATATCTTTTTTTGTCAATTTATTTCTAGATACCTTCATCGTCAGCACCTCCTACAGTTACGGCGTTCTTTCTGATCGTTTCATCATTTAAATAACCAATGAATGCAACAGCGATTCCTGCAATAGCTACCGGAAGGATATTGCCCAGATTTAAGAATGTCATCATTAAGAAGCCTATAAAAAGATATGCCACGTTCTGCTTCTTAAGCATGACTACAAGGAGCAGGGTAAGACCGACTGCAGGAAGCAGGCCGCCGGATATTTCGAAGCCATGGATCAGCCATTCCGGGAACATGTTTACAAATCCTGCGATCTGGGTCTGTAGTGCAAAGGCAGACAGGAATGTGATCAATGCGTAGATTCCGGCTTTAATTACAATTCCAAGAATAACGATCTGTGTAAATTTCTTTGTGTCTGCGTTCTCGCATGCATGATCCAGAGGGCGTAAAAAACCTGCAAAAGTGGTGTTGCAGATAATTCCCACCCACTGCGCCAGCAAAGCGAAGGGCAATGAGAGTCCCAGAGCTGTTTCTGCGCTCTGGCCAGTCGTAAATGCGAGGACTGTTGTCATCATGCCTGCCATCAGCGGATCAGGCGGAACCGTACCGCCTACGGTCAGCAGTCCCAGATAAGAAAGCTCTGCAACGGCGCCGGCAGCCAGTCCTACCTGTACATCGCCAAGGATTATTCCGGCGAAGAAGGCGACAACGATGGGGCGGAACCAGAAAAAGGCTTCCCAGCAGGCGTCACAGGCACAGATAAAGGCCAGTAAAGCCAGCAAAATCCCCTGGATTAAAGTGATTTGCATAAAAATCCCTCCTTTTATTGAACCGCTGATTTTTTTCTGCGGTTTTCATCTGTCTTTACCTTATCTCAAAATCATGCTTTTTATCTCCGGGAGCGATCTGGATATACACGTCAATGCCTTTCCCCCGAATCATTCTCAAGTCCTCTAAATCCTGTTCATCCAGATATACATGAGGCTCATTGGATACCTTTTTCCCCGGAGCCACATGCATGTTGCCGATGCAGAGCTTATCAATGGGAACTTCTCCCTCAACCAGGACTCTGGCGGCCTGGGGGTTTCTTACTACAATAAATATCTTCTGGCTTGGCGCTGCCTTATGGATGACCTCAATCGTCTTTTGAAGCGTGAAGAACCGGATCCCTACGCCGGTTGAATCTGCGGTCATCTTCATCAGAGATTGCTGGACCGGATCGCCTGCAGCCTCGTCGTCTGCGACTACGATCAGATTACATCCGATGGCTCCCACCCAGGAGCACCCCACCTGACCATGTACCAGCCGGTTGTCGATCCTTGTTAATAGAATGTTGGGCATATGTTTGTCACTCCTTTTTAAATTTGTATCCCCTCTGATATTTTGTACTCTTTTTCATATTTTCACTCTCTTTTATAAAAAAAGTATAAATAATGTATAAATAAATCATAGTCTCATGGAGAAAGTTTGTCAATATGTAATTACAATTTTTTGTATGTTTTCGATACATTATTGACTATAATAAAGGATATGATATAATTATTGCACAAACTATTTTCTGCCTCATATTTTTAAATCAAAAAAGGAGCGGTAACAGAATGAATGAAAAAATAAAAGAAACGATGATGACGTATGTAGAAGAATCTCCTGAGGTAATGCTTCATAATATTAAAAACCGGAAAGAGCTGACGGCGCCGCTGATCGCAGAATATGAAAAGGGAGATTACGGAACCGTGTGGATCGTTGCCTCCGGTTCCTCCTATAATGGTTCGTACTGCGCACGCCAGTTTATGAGGAAGTATTTAAAGTCGGAAGTAAAGATCATATCCCCCTTCACTTTTCTTTGCAGTGAACATGACTTTACGGACAGGGATTTTGTTTTTGTTGTTTCCCAGAGCGGATACAGCACCAACTCCATCGATGCTCTGAAGATGATCCGCGAGCATGGGCGTACCTCAATAGGAATTACGGGAAGTATCTCCAGTGATATGAAAGATTATGCGGATGTGCTGATTGATTATGGGGTTGGAGTGGAAACCGTAGGATATGTGACAAAGGGTGTAACTTCGTTTGCATTGTTTCTGATGCTGTTTTCCATTGAAGCAGCCGTAAGAAAAGGACTGATGAGGGAAGATGAGGCAGAATCGGTATACCGGGATATGGAGAAGGCGGCCCGGATCCATGAGACAGTGCAAAAGGAAACCATGAAATTCTATGAGGATCATTATAAAGAATTCACCTCCATGGTTAATGCTTATGTGTGCGGATGCGGCGCTAATTACGGCACGGCGCTGGAAGGAGCATTAAAGTTGGGCGAGACGGTAAAGATCCCTTCCGTTGCTTATGAATCTGAGGAATTCCTCCATGGACCCAATCTTCAGATGACACCTGGTTATACGGTATTTCTCATTGATGGAGGAAACAGCAGCAGCCGGATCCAGACCATTTTTAAAGCCTGCAGGGAGGTAACTGACAAGGCGTTTTTAATAACCAATCAGCCTGGATATACCGGAGAAGGGATCTTAAACCTTCCGGTGGAGCTGCCGGAGCTTTTAACCCCCTTATGCTTCCTGCCGTTTTTCCAGATCCTTGCATATCAGGCAACCACAGCATTAAACCGCTGGAAGCAGCATCCTTTGTTAAAGAAGATGAAAGATACTGCCGCATGCAAGACGGAAAATTATGAGAGTCAGGATGATGACGATTGATTCTTAAGGATATGGTCACGGACAAAGGAGACTATTTATGGGGAATATTCAGATCAGCCAGAACGAACTGGCCGCTTATTTTGACCACACCCAGTTAAGAGCCTGGGCGAACCATCAGGATTTTGTAAACCTCTGTGAGGAGAGCATGGAATATGGATTTAAGATGGTAGCCATCAATCCGGCGCAGGTGGTCCGCTGCCGGAAGCTTTTGGAAGGCAGCTCCGTTCATGTAGGTGCTGCGGTAGGATTCCCGCTGGGGCAGACAACCATAGAAGATAAACTGAATGAAACAAAGACCGCCATTTTAAACGGTTCTGATGAGATCGATTATGTGATTAACATTACTGAGTTAAAGGAGAAAAATTACGGCTTCATAGAAAAGGAAATGGCGGAAATTACGGAAGTCTGCAGAAAAAATAAGGTGATATCAAAGGTGATCTTCGAAAATTGCTATCTGACAGACCAGGAGAAAGAGGAATTGTGCCGGATCGCACGGAACGTGCATCCTGATTATATTAAGACCTCCACCGGCTTTGGAACGGGCGGGGCGACCTTTGAAGATGTGGCGCTGATGAAGCGCATGGTAGGAGATGAAATTAAGATTAAAGCGGCAGGAGGTGTGAGGACCCTGGATACTGCCCTTCAGATGATAGCGATTGGAGTCAGCCGGATCGGTTCCACGGCAAGCGTTTTAATCGTGGAAGAGCTTAAGAAACGTATGTAGGCTGAAACGCCCCTTGAGAAGTATTTTTTATTCCCTATAATGGAAAGCTGTTAAATGACCGGTTTTATTCTGCTCAAAGGGTCATTTAACAGCTTTTTTTAACACCTTTTAATAAGATAATGGGAATCAGGCATTGCTTTTAGTGCGGGAAAATATTATAATACGGAAATGCTAAATTTTATAGTTGTAATACCAAGGAGGCACTCATGATACATGTTAAAAACATAATGAAAATTTTTACCGGTGATATTAAGCGCATTGTGCTTAATCCGGTGGCCGTTATTATCGCGCTGGGACTTACCCTGATTCCGGCTTTATACGCATGGTTTAATATCGCTGCAAGCTGGGATCCTTATGCCAATACCAAGGGACTTAAGGTTGCTGTTGTCAACCAGGATAAGGGAGCTTCCATTGACGATATATTTGACACGGATATTGATGATTCTTCTATTAATATTGGAGAAATGATCTTAGATGAGCTCAGAAAGAATGAGCAGATAGGCTGGCAGTTCGTCAACAAGGAAGAGGCAATCGATGGAGTGGAATCCGGGAAATATTATGCGGCGGTCATTGTTCCCGAGGATTTCAGCCAAAAAATATCAAGCGTCCTTACCTCTCACATTGAGCGGCCTGTGCTCGAGTATTATGTAAATGAGAAGAAAAATGCCATTGCTACAAAGATCACTGGCAAAGGGGTGGAGAGCGTACAGCAGCAGATCAATGAGACCTTTATTAATTCTACCTCAAAGGTGGCTGGAAAGGCATTAAACAAATATTCAGATGACTGGAGCGTTGACAAGGAAACAGACAGGAACGATGCCGTCACCACTCTTACGGATGTAAAAACAGATTTGGATCAGCTGGTGGATACCATCACCATGCTTCAGTCCACCCTCCGTACCGTCAACAGCTTAAATGGCGGTATGAAGGGAACGCTCCCTGATGTGAGTAAAATGATAGATTCAGGCGGACAAACGGCCGAAAGTGCAAGAACGCTGATCGATTCCTCCAGAGGGTTCTCTGATACAATGACAGAAGGAATTAAGGATACCCTGGATCAGATCAGCAAGGTAGAGGAATCGGTATATGAATCCTTTCAGGTAATCGGCAAGCTGACGGATACATCCGCTGACGGGGCCCTGGATGCATTAAAAGCCACGGAAAATCTGGTTCAAGGAAGCATCAGCCAGTGCAATAGCGTGAACAAGGTTTTAGGGGCAATCAACCAAAAGCTGCCCATTCCCTTAAAAGAAATAACAACGCTTCAGCAGAAGCTTACCGATACCGTTAAACAGCAGCAGGACCTGGTCAGGAAGCTGCAGGCTGCACAGCAGACTGTGAAGCAGACAAAAAGGCTGCCGGATAACATGGAGAAGGAAATTGGAGATTCACTTGATGGGGTTTCCAACTCCATAACAGATGTTCTGGATTTTTACACCGGTAAGGTGGAGATTCCATTAAAGGACAGTCTGGATAAGACCTATGATGCCCTGGGCACGACTGCAGGGGCTTTAGACAGCATTGGCAGCATGGTAGGGCAGATCGATACCACCCTTGACAGCGTAACAGCCTCATCCCAGAGCCTGATCGAAGCTTTAGACAGCGCCGTCAGCCTGATGAACAGGAGCCAGAAACGGGTGGATGATATGATCGACAGTGTGAACAAACTGGCGGATAATGAGAAACTGAATAAGATCATGGATATAATGAAGAATGATCCGGATCAGCTCAGTGATTTTATGAAGATGCCTACGGATATGGTTACCAACACGATCTATCCCGTAGAAAATTATGGTTCTGCCATGGCTCCGTTTTATACCATTCTTGCCATCTGGGTGGGAGGACTCATTTTGGTAGCCCTGGTAAAGTGTAAGGTGGAAGAGAACAGGGCTGAAGGGCTCAAGCTGTATGAAACCTATTTTGGACGGTATCTTACCTTTATGATGTTTGGAATCGCCCAGGCACTGGTGGTTTCTCTGGGAGATTTGTATATGCTGAAGATCCAATGCCTTAATCCTGGGAAATTTGTGCTGGCAGCAGTAGCAGCCAGTATCATATTCACCAATATCATTTATTCCATGACGGTTTCCTTTGGAGACGTGGGCAAAGCGATTGTGGTAGTCTTTATGGTCATACAGGTGGCCGGCTCCGGCGGTACCTTTCCCATACAGGTAACTCCGCGGTTTTTCCAGATCGTTAATCCTCTGCTTCCTTTTACCCACCTCATCAATGCCATGAGAGAGTGTGTGGGAGGTATTTACGGAAATGATTATTGGAAAGATATACGAAACGTGCTGGTCTATATTCCCTTATCACTGTTGGTTGGAATCGTATTGCGGAAGAAGGTGTTAAAACTGAATGAATTTTTTGAAGAAAAACTCAGCCAAACAGGGATCATGTAAAATGGAGAAGGGAAAAAAACCACCGGGAATCAGACGCCGTATGCTTTGGACCGGCGGGGCGGTACTGCTTTTAGTGGTTCTTGGAGTTTGGGTATGGAACTACCTTCCTATGCATTATGCAAGATTTTACCTGACCCGTTCGGCACTGCAAACCAGGGGGCGTTTAATGGATTTGTGGGGCAAGGATAAGGAAGGAGAAGGTGCGAAGGAGGACTCCCTGAAGCTGATCGCCGATGAAGTGGAATGGAATGGTCATTCGGTGCTGATACTTCCGGGAGGGTTTGGCATCAACTGGAAGGAACAAAGGGATGAGGAAAATACCTTTGCCCAGGGAAGCCTTGACGTGTATTTTCTGGGTGCCATAAGGGACGGAGTCCATTACCTGGCGGACAGGGAAAATGCCGTGATTTCTGTGCCTGGGATTAACGGAACGACCATAAGAACCAGCCAGGATACTTTAAAAAAGGTTGTTGGATTTTCCATTGTCCCGGAGGAAAGAAACCATTTTAGGGATCAGTTTGAAACCTTAAAAAAGGATACCATCCATATGATGAACCAGAGCCACATAGAATTTGTGGAAAGGGATAAGAATGGCGTAACCATTAAGGCAATGGTTCCTTCCGGCATCTTTGACTCTTATGTGAGTAAGATAGGGGAGATGCTTATAGAAGGCCCTGGAAAGGACATGAAGGAATGGGGGCAGATGTTAGAGGATCGGAAAACCCAGGGAGAGACCCAGGAAATTTTATTTACCATTGATAAAGGGCTGCATATTACGGAGATCAAAGTTGAGGGCCTGTCTGATATGAGCCTTTTGCTGGAATCCCATGGAGGGATCCGGCTGGCAGGAAGTGTAACTCTTAAAGAGCGGGAACTTAATATGAGCGTAAAAGTCTATTTCGGTAATGGGCAGGAAGGGAAGAGAGCATTCCAGATACCCGAACTAAACATTACATATTATAATGAAAGATTCCGGCTTGGCCTGAAGCTGAGCGGAGGATATGAAGGCGGTAAGATTTCTTCTGAGGCTTTGGAACGTGGGAAGCTGTCTGAAACAGATGGAGAATCCGGTGACGGATTGCAAGAGGTCAAGGATGAGTTTCTTAAAAGAGCCGGACAATTAGGCCTTGACTTTTATAAGTAAATAAAAAAATCTATTGACAAATACAACTGTAACTTTTATACTAACAGTAGAGATACTGAAACTTGTTAAGTTACAGTTATCCCGTAGGTAATAATCCAAAAAACGGGGATATTTAAAGCAATTATGACAAAACTATAAAAAATAGGACCGTCGGCTGGATGAAATTGCAGAAGATGTACTGTTCATCATATGATGCGTCGGCATTTCCCGGATACAGAGGAATGTTGTGAATAATGAATAAAAGGCGCTTTTCGTGAATACACAAAAAGCAAGTCAATAAGGAGGAACATAATATGGCAGTTATAACATTAACTCAGGAGAATTTTCAAACGGAAGTAGCAGATAACAGCGGCATTGTGCTGGTAGATTTCTGGGCGACCTGGTGCGGCCCCTGTAAGATGTTTGCACCAGTGATAGACGAAATTGCAGAAGGGAATCTTCCGGGCGTTAAGGTTGGCAAGGTGGATGTAGACCAGCAGCCGGACCTGGCCGGACAGTTTAAGGTTATGAGCATTCCGACTCTTGTACTTTTCAAGGATGGAAAGGCAGCGGCCACTTCCGTAGGAGTTAAGTCCAAGAAAGATGTTTTGGAAATGATTGAGAAATTAAGATAAAGATGCAGTGAAGGCCACGGGTCATCCGGATAACCGGAAGACCCGTGGCCTTTTTTACAGATATTTACTGTTCGCTGATGCCATTTTTTTCGTATAATAGATAACATAAGTAGTTATTGACATTCCCCTATACAGGAAGGATTATACTAAGTTTATCAGTACAAGGAAGCTCGTAAATGAAAGGTAATCTAATATTTAACACTTAGACAGCGCACATACTTATGGGGGTTCTATGGAAGAAAAGAAATTGTATTCAATTGGGGAAGTTAGTAAGATCTGTAACATTTCTACAAAAGCATTGCGGTTTTATGATAAAATCGGGATCATCTCTCCTGATATGATCTGCAAGGAAAACAGCTACCGGTATTATAACAAAGAGTCGCTTATGACTGTTCCTGTGGTGAAATACTACAAGCAAATGGGATTTAAACTGGAAGAGATGCAGGGACTGGTCGAAGGAAAAAATTATTATTATCTGGAACAGAATTTCCGCAACAAGATTGACCAGCTATGTCTTCAGGAGCAGCAGATCCATAACAGCTATATTGCGGTTAAGGACTGGTATGAGCTGATACAGGAAGCCAAACTGGTGCTCCAGAATGATGTACATGATGTTGCCGTAAAATATATACAGCCTGCCACCTATTGCGGCATGGAGCAGGACTTTGACTACAATTACATGGAATCCATCATCAATATTGAATGGACCAACCACTTAGAGACAGCTGAGAATGAGATCACAGGGCCGGTAATTTTAAAATTCGAAGCATTTGAGGAAAAGATGGCAGGCAAATGCAGCCGCACCAGAATCATGCAGCAGGCCATTCATCCATGCAGGAACTGCTTAAACAGGCAGGTATTTGGAGGGTTTATGGCTGCGTCGGTTTATCATATCGGTAAGCATGAAACGATTGATGAGGAGTACGAGAAAATACTTAAATGGGCAGCTAAAAAGGGCTATAAGTGCGGGAAAGAAAGCTTCGAACGGTATGTGGTAGATTACTGGACCACCAGAAACCGGGAGGAGTTTGTTTCAGAGGTAATTGTTCCGATATACAGGGAATAAGGGAGCATGTTTTAGAGGTTGGCTTCCCTGGATACAGTATTCAGAAAGATGCTGTACCAGGGGAGCCCTTTTTTGTTTTCCGGGATGTGACAGTTTCTCCCAATATTTGGAGCATAAAAAAGTTTAAAAACATGTTGACATTCCCCCAAGGGGGAAGATTTATACTAAATGCATAGAAAAACACAAAGCGACTCCGTAAAATTAGTAACATTAACTGGCGTGATGTGTTTTCTAAACGTTTTCAGCTGAACGTGAAGAAAAAAGCAGAGAAACAGGCTAACTTGAATTTTGTGCAGTACCAGTTGGGGAAGGAAAACTTAAATGACGGAAGCACGAAAGAAATTTAAAACAATTGGCATTACGACAGGCTTGCTGTCTGGTCTTATGTATGGGTTATATACCACATTCGTTTTGATCGCCGGTTATTACAAGCCTCTTGCCGGAGCAGTTGGATTGTTTGCTGCTCCCTATGTAACCTCAGGCCTGAATGATTTGTTTGCAGGCATCTGGCTGACCGCTTATAACGTAAAGACCGGAAGAATCCGGGAAATCGGAAGAAGCTTAAGCCTGTTCCCGGGAAAAATCATTCTTATCGGCTCTTTAGTGGGCGGCCCCATAGCAAGCGGTGCTTACTTAATGGGACTTGCCATGGCAGGAGCTTACGCAATACCGATTTCCGCTATGTACATACTATTTGGAGCATTGTTCGCAAGGATTTTCCTGAAACAGAAAATCGTTCCGAGAGTAGGCATTGGAATGGTCATCTGTGTGGTTGGGGCGATTGTCATTAACTGGGTAAGGCCGGAAGGCAGCACTAATTTTACCCTTGGGATCATCTGTGCGTTTGTTGCGGCCGTCGGCTGGGCTCTGGAAGGTGTATTCGCAGCTTACGGAAGCGCCATGCTGGACACCGATGTGGTAATCAACATCCGCCAGCTATTATCCGGTATTGTGGATTTGATTGTTATTTTGCCGATGGTGGGAGGCATGGGACTTTTAAAGGGTACCCTTTTTTCACTGCCGCCGGTTATGTGGCTGCTGGTTTCCGGACTTTGCGCCGCAATATCCTATTTGTGCTGGTACAAATCCAACAGTACAATAGGCTGCGCCATGGGAATGTCACTGAATATTACCTACGCGTTCTGGGGAGTGCTGTTTTGTATCCTGTTCTTAAAACAGCCATTGACCCCGACCATTATCATTGGTTCCATTATTATCATTCTGGGCGCGGTTTTAGTATCCGTAGACCCGTTTGAATTGCTCATGAAAAAGGAGGAAGTAAGCAATGAAATATGATGCATTAGGAATGATCGAGACAAAGGGCCTGATCGGTTCTATTGAAGCTGCAGATGCAATGGTAAAGGCAGCAAATGTTACTCTGGTAGGAAAAGAATTTGTCGGCGGCGGACTTGTTACCGTTATGGTAAGAGGTGACGTAGGTGCGGTAAAGGCAGCGACCGATGCAGGTGCGGCAGCAGCCCAGAGAGTTGGAGAACTGGTTTCCGTTCATGTAATTCCTCGTCCTCACGCTGAGGTTGAAACCATTCTTCCGAAAGAAAAAAAGGAGTGTAAATAATGAGTAACCAAGGAATGACATCTGCATCCGCGGATGCAAAAATGGCGGCAATAAACAAAAAATTCAGGACAACCGGAATGACGACCGGTGCATTGTCCGGACTGACATACGGGATTTATACCGTACTTGTTCTGGTTGCCGGATATTATGAACCTCTTGTCAGTGCGGCAGGACTTTTGGCAGGACCATATGTGTGTTCCGGCTTAAACGATCTTTTCGCAGGAATCTGGCTGACTGCTTATAATGCAAAAAGCGGCCGTATCCGTGAGATGGGAAGAAGCCTTAATACATTCCCTGGTAAAATGATCGTTATCGGATCTCTTCTTGGCGGTCCCATAGCCAATGGCGCTTATCTGGTAGGTCTTGCCATGGCCGGCGCCTATGCGATTCCGATTTCCGCATTATGCAGTTTGTTCGGAGCAATCTTTGCATGGATCTTTTTAAAACAGAAAATCACCAAGAGAGTCATGTTGGGTATGCTGGTATGCGTAGCCGGTGCCATCATCATCAACTGGACAAAGCCGGAAGGCAGCGATAACTTCACGCTGGGAATTATTTTCTCCTTTGTCGCAGCCGTATGCTGGGCCCTGGAAGGCGTATTCGCCACTTACGGCGGAGCCATGATCGATACCGATGTGGCAGTAAACTTACGCCAGCTGATTTCCGGTGTTGTGGATTTATTCGTGATCCTGCCAATCGTTGGCGGCTTGGGACTTCTTGGCGGAACACTTTTTGCAGGAATTCCAGCCATCTGGCTTGCAGTATCCGGCTTAAGTGCCGCAGTGTCATTCCTCTGCTGGTATAAGAGCAACTCCACCGTTGGATGTGCTGTGGGAATGTCCTTAAATGTAACCTATGCGTTCTGGGGCGTTTTCTTCTGTATCCTGTTTTTGGGACAGGCAGTGACACCTACGATTGTAATCGGTTCTTTTGTAATCGTATTTGGTGCGATTCTGGTAACCATGAATCCACTGGATTTATTCAGGAAAGGGGAATAAAGAAATGTTATTACCTGCAAGAACAGCGGTTTTAAATTATTTATACGGAGTAAAAAATGCGGATATCGGTCAGATCATGGAGGCATTAAAGCCCCTTTACGGCGGAGAACGCCAGTTTACCAAAGATCGTTATTTGGACCATGTCATGTCTTTGGAAGCAAACGGTATGGTCAACTTAAGCAGCTATGATCTGGATCAGAACGGGGAGCTGCGCATGTGCTACGAAATCAACGATGACGGAAGAAGTGCAGTTGACAAGTATGTGGATAAGAAATACCGCAAATAAAAAAGTGGAGGTTTGCAAAGGTGAGATATTACGGAGATGAAGCTTTAGGGCTGGTAGAGACCGTTGGACTGGTTCCTGCACTGGAAGCAGCAGACAAAATGCTCAAGGCAGCGGATGTAGAATTGATTTCCTATGAAAACGTAGGTTCCACCCTGGTGACCATTATGGTAAAGGGTGATGTGGCAGCGGTACGCTCCTCAGTAGATGCAGGTGCAGAAGCAGCGGCAGCCATCGGCAAGGTCACTGCAAAGAACGTGATGCCAAGACCCATCAAAGAGGTCGGCGACATTGTATCAGTGCACGATATAGACGCATAGAGAAAGGAAAACAGTATATGGAAAGATATGAAGCCCTAGGCTCAATAGAAACATTTGGTCTGGTATTTGTTCTCGAAGCGGCGGATGCAATGTGCAAGGCGGCAGATGTGGAACTCATTGGCTATGAAAACGTAGCTTCCGGTTATATTTCTGTATTGGTACGTGGAGATGTGGGAGCCTGCAAGACGGCTGTAGAAGCCGGAATCAAGGCGGTAAAGGATATGGGAGCAGAAGTTTACAGCTCCGTAGTCATACCAAGACCTCATCCCCATCTTGAAAAAATCATCAGACGATATGCCATAAATACTGCTCCTGAACAGGAATAGCAGGCATCCCGGATGAAGGGAGAATAGGAAATGAGTTTTGTAGATAAAGACTTACTCTCCATACAGGAGGCAAGGATTTTAATGGAAGGTGCACGGGAAGCCAGAAAGACCATGCTTACCTTCCCCCAGGAAAAGCTTGATCTCATTACCGGCGCCCTGGCTGCAGCAGCAAAGGAAATGGCGGAGGAGCTGGCGGTCATGTCCGCAGAAGAAACCGGATATGGACGTTTCCAGGACAAGTACGTGAAAAACACCTTTGTCTGCAATTTCCTTCCGGAACGCTTAAAAGATATGAGGTGCGTCGGCATCTTAGAAGAGGATCCACGGTTAAAGACCATGGCGGTAGGTGTTCCTGTGGGCGTGATAGCAGCCCTGACACCGGCTGTGAGCCCGGTTTCCACCGCGATTTACAACGTATTGACCGCTGTTAAGTCCGGCAATCCCATCGTTATCGCTCCTCATGAAAGGGCGAGGAAGGTAACGGGCAGGCTGCTTGACCGGCTGATAGAAGCAGGGAAATCCTGCGGGCTTCCGGAAGGGGCCATCGGGTATTTAAAGACAGTGACAAGGGCTGGAGCCCTGGAACTGATCCGTCACCCGGCAGCGGCCATGGTGGTCAATACCGGAGTTCCGGAGTTGTGCCGCGAGGCAGCAGAAAGCGGAAAGCCATATATTTATGGCGGTACTGGAAACGGACCGGTCTTTGTTGAACGGACTGCCGATGTTAAGCAGGCGGTAGAAGATATCATCGCCAGCCGTACCTTTGATTACGGTATCGTATCTGCGGCCGAGCAGTATATGGTGGTAGACAGCCTCATTGCAGCAGAAGTAAAGGCCGAAATGTTAAAGAACGGCGCTTACTTTATGAATGGGGAAGAGGAGAAAAAGCTGATCGAACTTCTCTGCCTGGAAAGCGGGAAGGCGGATACGGAAATTATGGGGAGACCGGCATCAGAGCTTGCGGTCAGAGCAGGCTTTACGGTGCCGGAGTCCACGACGGTGCTGGTTTCCGAACAGAAGTATATTTCTGACAGGAATCCGTTTGCAAAAGAGCTTCTGTGTCCTGTACTGGCCTACTACATCGAAAATGACTGGATGCACGCCTGCGAGAAATGCATGAGCCTTCTGGTTAACGAAAGCCATGGACACACCCTAGTGATCCATTCCAGGGATGAAGAAGTAATACGCCAGTTCGCCTTAAAGAAGCCTGTGGGCAGGGTTCTTGTCAATACCCCCGCCACTCTGGGCAGCATGGGAGCGACAACGAACCTGTTTCCGGCCATGACACTTGGCAGCATTACGGCAGGTGCCGGAATCACGGCGGACAACGTTTCACCCATGAATTTCATCTACATCCGGAGTGTGGGATATGGAGTCCGGGGAGCGAAGGAATTCCTTGGGGCTGCCGTAAAGTCTTCGGGCGGATATGGAAAAGCTCCTGAGACAAAGGAAAACATCGAAGATGCAAAAGCGCTCCTTATGCAGATTTTAGAAACCTTGTCCAAAGAGCTTGATGATAAGTGTTGAAAGAAAAACGTCTTTCAACCTTGAATTTGTGAATCAACTGGATATGCAAGCATATCCGCTTGATTCATTAGGTGGCAAATAATTGAAAGAGAGGGAAACCAGATTGGATATTCGTGAATTTTCAAATAAATTTGTGGAAGCAACGAAGAACATGACACCAGAAGAAAGAGCTTCTCTGATGAAAATGTTTGAAACTGTTTCCGATGAAATCAATAAAAAAGAGCCTGCTACCCAGGCGGCAGCATGCTGTGAGGGAGGAAGCTCGATACCAGATGGCATTACTCCAAGACTTCAGAATTTAAAGGAAAACTATTTAAAACATAAACCATCTATTACAACATACCGTGCACGGGCTATTACCAAGATCGCAAAAGAAAATCCTGGTATGCCAAAGATCATGCTTCGTGCAAAATGTTTCCGTTACTGCTGTGAAACAGCGCCCCTAGTCATTCAGGACAACGAGCTCATCGTAGGAGCTCCCTGCGGCGCTCCCCGTGCAGGTGCATTCTCCCCGGATATCGCATGGAGATGGATGGTAGATGAGATCGATACCATCGGAACACGCCCTCAGGATCCATTCTATATTTCCGAAGAAGACAAGAAAATCATGAAAGAAGAGCTGTTCCCATATTGGTCCGGCAAATCGGTTGATGAGTATTGTGAAGATCAGTACCGTGAAGCAGGCGTATGGGAATTATCAGGAGAATCCTTTGTATCTGACTGCTCTTACCATGCCATCAACGGCGGCGGAGACTCCAACCCCGGCTATGATGTGATCCTTATGAAGAAGGGCATGCTGGATATTCAGCAGGAAGCCAAGGATCATTTAGAAGAACTGAAATATGAGAATCCTGATGATATTGAGAAGATTTATTTCTACAAATCCATTATCGATACCACAGAAGGCGTTATGATCTACGCAAAGAGACTTTCCGATTATGCAGCAGAGCTTGCAGCAAAGGAAACCAATCCAAAACGTAAGGAAGACCTGTTAAAGATTTCTGAAGTTAATGCTTACGTTCCTGCTCACAAGCCAAGAACTTTCTGGGAAGCGATCCAGGCTGTATGGACCATCGAATCTCTGCTTGTAGTAGAAGAGAACCAGACCGGTATGTCCATCGGACGTGTGGACCAGTATATGTATCCATTCTACAAAGATGATATTGAATCCGGGCGTATGAATGATTATCAGGCATTTGAGCTTGCCGGCTGTATGCTGATCAAGATGTCTGAGATGATGTGGATCACCAGCGAAGGCGGTTCCAAATTCTTCGCAGGCTACCAGCCATTCGTAAACATGTGCGTAGGCGGTGTGACCCGCAGCGGTCACGATGCCACCAATGATTTAACTTACTTACTTATGGATGCAGTCCGTCATGTAAAGATTTACCAGCCGTCTCTTGCATGCCGTATCCACAACAAGTCCCCTAAAAAGTACATGAAGAAGATCGTAGACGTGGTTCGTTCCGGAATGGGATTCCCGGCTTGCCATTTTGACGATGCTCACATTAAGATGATGCTTGCAAAAGGCGTATCCATTGAAGATGCACGTGATTACTGTCTGATGGGTTGTGTAGAGCCTCAGAAATCAGGACGTCTGTATCAGTGGACCTCCACTGCTTATACCCAGTGGCCAATCTGTATCGAGCTTGTGTTAAACAAAGGAGTTCCTTTATGGTATGGCAAGCAGGTTTGCCCGGATATGGGTGACTTAAACAACTTCAAAACTTACGAAGAGTTTGAAGCAGCTGTAAAAGAAGAGATCAAATATATTACAAAGTGGACAGATGTTGCCACCGTAATTTCCCAACGGGTTCACAGAGACTTAGCTCCAAAGCCACTCATGTCCATTATGTACGAAGGCTGTATGGAAAAAGCCAAGGATGTATCCGCAGGCGGAGCAATGTACAACTTCGGACCTGGTGTGGTTTGGTCGGGACTTGCTACCTATGCAGACTCCATGGCAGCGATCAAAAAGCTTGTTTTCGAAGATAAAAAATATACACTGGGGCAGATAAATGAAGCGTTAAAGGCTGACTTCGTGGGATATGACCAGATCCGCACCGATTGCCTCAATGCTCCGAAATACGGAAATGATGATGATTATGCAGATTTAATAGCAGCTGACCTGGTTGACTTTACAGAGCATGAGCACAGACAATATAAGACCTTATACTCTGTTTTGAGCCACGGTACCTTATCCATTTCCAATAACACCCCATTCGGACAGATGACAGGCGCTTCTGCCAACGGCCGTAACGCATGGCTGCCACTTTCCGACGGAATCAGCCCGACCCAGGGTGCAGACTTCAAGGGCCCGACCGCTATCATCAAGTCCGTTTCCAAGTTGTCCAATGACAGCATGAACATCGGTATGGTCCATAACTTTAAGATTATGGCAGGGCTTCTGGATACTTCGGAAGGAGAAGAAAGCCTTATCACCCTGCTTCGTACAGCATGTATGTTTGGAAACGGCGAGATGCAGTTCAACTACTTAGACAACAATACCTTAGTTGAGGCTCAAAAGCATCCGGAGCTGTACCGCGACTTAATCGTCCGTGTAGCCGGCTATAGCGCATTCTTCGTAGAGTTATGCAAGGATGTACAGGATGAGATCATAAGCAGAACCATGCTGACACATTTCTAATAGAAAGCGGAGATAAATCGTAATGGACCATGGAATGACAGGAGAGATTGAACGTAAGGCGTTTATCTTTAACGTGCAGAAGTACAACATGTATGACGGGCCGGGAATCAGAACCCTGGTATTCTTTAAAGGTTGTCCCCTCCGATGTAAATGGTGCTCCAATCCAGAAGGAATGGTGCGGAAATTCCAGGTGATGTATAAGCAGAATTCCTGTGAGAACTGCGGGGCGTGCGCTGATGTGTGCCCCGTGGGAATCCATGTGATGTCCAGAGAGACCGGGAAACATGAAATCCAGCGGGAAAAGGATTGCATCGGATGCATGAAATGCAAGAATGTCTGCCCCAATGCAGCGCTGACCATTGCCGGAGAGGTTAAGACCATTTCAGAACTGCTTGAAATCGTGGAAGAGGATGCTGCCTTTTATGATATTTCAGGCGGCGGGGTAACCCTTGGCGGCGGCGAAGTGACTGCCCAGCCGGAAGCAGCTTTAAATCTGTTAATGGCCTGCAAGAAGGAAGGAATCAATACAGCGATTGAGACCTGCGGTTATACAAATACGGAAACCATTTTAAGAATTGCGGAGTATGTGGACTTATTCCTGTTTGACATCAAACACATGGACCCTGTCCGCCACAATGAACTGGTGGGGGTGAACAATGAACAGATCCTTACCAATCTTAAAGAACTGCTTCACCACCGTTTCAATGTGAAGGTCCGCATGCCCATGCTGAAGGGGATCAATGACAGCCGGGAAGAGATCGATGAGGTCATTAAATTCCTGATGCCCTTCCGTGATTATAAGAATTTTAAGGGAATTGACTTACTTCCGTACCATAAGCTGGGCGTGAACAAATACAACCAGCTTGATATGAAATACCCAATTGATGGTGATCCAAGCTTAAGCGCAGAAGATTTAGACCGGATTGAGGGTTGGATGAAGGAATATCAGTTCCCGGTTACTGTGGTGAAGCACTAAGAAAGGGGAAGAGGCCATGATTGAGACGCAGCGTGTCATAGAGGAATCCGTTCCTGGCAAGCAGGTGACCATAGCTCATGTGATCGCATCTCCCATACCGGAGGTGTATGAATGCCTTGGCATTGATCAAATGGGAGCCATCGGAATTCTCACCCTGTCCCCTTTTGAAACGTCCATCATTGCGGCGGACATTGCGGCAAAGGCAGCAGACGTTGAAATTGGCTTCTTAGACCGTTTCACAGGTTCTGTGATCATTGCAGGCGATGTGGACAGTGTGGAAACCGCTTTGACTGCAGTATGTGATACCTTAAAACGCGGGCTGGGTTATATGGTGCCTGCGGTAACAAAAACATGAGAAAAAAAAGAATCATGATTATCGGTCCCTGCGGCAGCGGGAAAACTTCTCTGGCCAATGTTATAAACGGTTTTACCGGTCCGGCCAGGAGAACCCAGAACATGGTATATGGGGAAAAGACTCTGGATGTACCGGGGGTTTACTTAGAAAGTCCCTGGATGCATAAGCATATCATTGCGGCGGCACAGGATGCCTCCCATGTACTGATGCTGGTAGACCAGTCATCATGCCGGGAAAGTTATCCTCCTGGATTTGCAAAAGTATTCCGGGTTCCTGTCCTCGGTGTGATTACGGGAAACGGGAAAAAACCGGAAAATGATGACTGGTGTATCCGTCAGTTAAAAAAAACCGGGGTTCGGGAGCCCTATTACCATATCAATCTGTCTGAAGGGACAGGTCTTCATGAATTAATGGAAGTATTAAAATAAAAGGAAAGGAGGGAAATGTAACGTGGAGCAATTTGTAATGAATACAAAGGTATATATGGGATCTTCCTGTCTTGACAAGATGAAGGAACTTCCAATGACAAAGGCTTATATTATTTGTGACCCCTTTATGGCCCAGTCCGGAAAGGTGAACTGGATCACAGAGCTTTTGCAGGAGAAGGGGAGCAGTTATGAAGTATTTTCTGAGGTAGTGCCTGATCCGACCATTGAAGTAGTTTCAAAGGCCATCGGCAAAATGAAATGTTTTGGTCCGGATGCAGTGATTGCCCTTGGCGGCGGATCTGCCATTGATACGGCAAAGGCGGCAAGCCACATCTACAGCCAGATGGGAAATGAGAGACTGTTTTTGATCGCAGTCCCCACAACCAGCGGTACCGGCAGTGAAGTGACCAATTTTTCTGTGATCTCCGATCCTCAGGCTCAGGCGAAATATCCGCTGAGATCCGATAGTATGGTGCCGGATGCAGCCTTTCTTGATCCCCGCTTTACGGTGTCGGTTCCGCCTCACATTACAGCGGATACCGGAATGGATGTTCTGACCCATGCCCTGGAAGCCTATGTTTCAACCAATGCAGGTGATTTTACCGATGCCTGTGCGGAAAAAGCTGTGAGACTGGTATGGAACTACCTGACACGTACCGTTGAGGAAGGCAGCGACATGGAAGCCAGAACTCACATGCACAATGCATCATGTCTGGCTGGAGTTGCGTTTAACGGAGCTTCCTTAGGGCTTTGCCACAGCATGGCTCATGCTCTTGGAGCACGCTTTCACATTCCGCACGGAAGAAGCAATGCGATCCTGCTTCCCCATGTCATCAGCTACAACGCTGGTCTGGAAGACGCCGGCGAACAGAAAGCCTGCGTCAGATATGTGGCAATCGCTAACATGCTTGGAATTGCAGCCGGAACAGATAAAGCTACGGTACACGGCCTGGTGCGTCACATCAAGAATCTGATGAACAAGATCAAAATACCTCAGCAGATTACAGACTTAAAGATTGATAAAGACGAATTTGAACAGGCTGTACGGGAAATGGCAGAAAAAGCCCTGGCTGACAACTGCACATTGACCAATCCAAGAGTGCCTTCGGTAGAAGAAATTGAAGACATCTATCGGAAACTGTGTAAGGGGGGCTATTAATGAAATTCATCACGGAAGACGATTTGAGGATTTTATTTAAAAAAGAACCCTTTACCTCTTATGATCTCCCTGCGGGAACCAGACTGACACCTGGAGCACGCCAATTTCTGGTGGACAAGAAGATTCCAATCAGTGACGACCCTATGATGGTAAAACGAAAAAATGAAAAACCTGCAGAGAAAAATGAAAAAGCACAAGAAAAAGGAATCTGTCAGGATCTTTTCCTATTAAAAAAGAAAACGCTTCAGGCACAGTTTTTAGAGACGGGTCTTGAATTATTAAATCGGGACGTGCTGTTGGCAGAGCAGATATTTGACTTAGAACGAAAGCTTTCTGACCTGGGGAAAGAAGGCAGGGAAGTGGAATTCCCACCCTCGCCTTGTACCGGATTCCATAAAGACAACTTTAATCAGCCTTATGAGGATTGCTTCGAGATCACAGGTTTTCATGCACAGTCAGAAAAGGGAAAGGAGATCCTTCTTCTGCACCGCCTGCGCTGCAGCGTAAGAGAGCTGGCGGCGGAAACGGAGAACGCAGGCTTGAACCCGGTCATCAACCGCTTATCACAGATGATATGTCTGGAATATGGAGGAAAAACATGTCAAAGGAAGAAATAACATTTGATGGCTGCAATGAACTGGTGAGCCAGTTTGAAGCAGTTGTTAGGCAGCCCGTTAAGGGAAGCTCCTCTGTTTACTATACCGGTGTCGATCTGGGAACAGCCTGCGTGGTACTTGCCGTGCTGGATGAGAATTACAAACCTGTGGCAGGCGCTTATCAGTATGCGGATGTGGTCCGGGATGGAATGGTCGTGGATTACATCGGTGCGATCCGGATTGTTCGGGAGCTGAAGGAAGAACTGGAGGAAAAGCTGGGCACAGAATTGATTTATTCGGCTGCAGCCATTCCACCGGGCACCGATTCACTGGACGGCGGAGCGATTAAGAACGTGGTCCAGGGAGCAGGATTTGAAATAACGGCTCTTCTCGATGAGCCTACGGCGGCAAACGCAGTTTTAAAAATTAAAAACGGTGCAGTCGTGGATATCGGAGGCGGCACCACCGGAATTTCCATTTTAAAGGATGGAAAGGTGGTGTATGTAGCGGATGAACCAACAGGAGGGACTCATTTTTCCCTGGTGGTCTCCGGTGCTTATCATATGTCCTTTAAAGAGGCAGAGGTTTATAAGCGGAAAGAAGAAAACCATAAAGAACTGCTGCCGGTTTTAAAACCGGTTGTGGAGAAGGTTGCTTCCATCATAAGCCGTCATATTAAAGGACATGATGTACAGGAAATCTATCTGGTAGGCGGGACCTGCTGCCTTACCGGGATTGAAGCAATCATTGAAAAACAGACGGGAATCAGGACACGCAAACCTGAGAACCCAATGTTTGTAACACCTCTTGGAATCGCATTTTCCTGTACGCAGGAAGAGCAGGCATAAAGGATGTGGACAATATGGAATACCGTATAATTAAATCACCGTCACAGGGAACTATCGATATTTTGAACCGCAGGAAAGGCTCCGGCACCTCCTCTTCCATAGGACCGGTGGATGCAGTGGGACTGGTACAAGGCAGGATCATCGAAATGGTTTGTGCCGCAGATGTGGCAGAAAAAGCAGTAGGTGTTACGGTAGAAGACATCAGAGGAAGCTGCCCGCAGAACATGATCATGCTGGCGATTTTTGGAGATACTGCATCGGTAGAGGCAGCTATGGATGAGATTAAGCAAAGAGAGAAGAGAGGGGTGGAAGAATGGTAGCGGCCAGATTGATTGATAACATATGGGCCACCAGAAAAGCGGAGTCCTTAAATGGGTATAAATTTATGCTTGCCGAGATCATTGGCGGCACACGGGAAGGCGAGCGGCTGATCGTAGCAGATATTATCAGCGCTGGAATCGGTGACCGTGTGATCATTTCCACCGGCTCTTCTGCCAGACGGATGCTGGGAAGCGATGAGGTTCCCGTAGATGCCGTAGTAATTGGGATTATTGATGAAGATTGCCAATTTATATAGAAGGGAAGTGATCATATGAAGCAGTTGATTTGTGCAAAAGATGTAGAAAAGTTAAACGCTGAGGGAAAAAAGGTATTTTACGTGGAAAGCGGAAGTATCATCACTCCGTCTGCAAAGGATACAGCAGATTCGTTCGGCATCAAATTCTGCGATAAGGCAGAGGAGCAGCAGACACAGGCTCCGGCTGCTTTTGCAGGCATGGATATTGACAGCGATAAAATTTATATGGTACTGAAGACTTTGATGGAAAAGGGTTTGTTAAATGATATTTTAAAACCCTATGAGTCGGAAAGTCATGGAAACGGTCTTAAGGTGGTTCGTGGAAGTTCTGTGAAAATGGATGTATTTGATACGGGTGATCCATCTGTCAAAGCTTATTACCAGGAATTGGTGAGCAAAGATGAGTCCCATATCAGTGCAGGTTTCCTTGTGATCGACCATTCTAGTTTTGAATGGGAATTGACCTATGAAGAGATCGACTATGTAATCGAAGGAACCTTAACCATTACCATTGACGGAAAGACCTATACGGCAAAAGCCGGAGATGTGCTCTTCGTACCGTCAGGCTCCAAGGTAATCTGGGGTTCACCAGATAAAGCGAGAGTATTTTACGCAACGTATCCGGCAAACTGGGCTGATTTGGTTTAAGGAGGTAAATAATGCAGGCACTTGGCTTTATAGAAACAAAAGGCGTGCTGGCGGCTATTGAGGCGGCAGATGCCATGTTAAAGGCGGCAGACGTGTCTCTTCTGGAAAAGACCAAAGTCGGCGGAGGTCTCGTCGCTGTTACGGTGACCGGCGATGTGGCGGCAGTAAAGGCAGCGGTGGACGCCGGAGCAGCAGCGGTAGAACGCATAAACGATGCTGCTTTAGTAACACGCCATGTGATTGCCAGGCCTCATGATGAGCTGACGGCTGTAATCGGCGGAGGTACTCCTGACGAACCGGAAAAAGAACCAGTTCCGGAAATCGTAGAAGAACCAGCGGCTGAGGTACTTGAAGAGATACCGGCAGAAGAGCCGGTCGAAGAATCTTCCAATGAACCGGAAACGGTGGATACCATAAAGCGGGAAACCGTGGACTTATGGATGAAGCAGGACGGTCTGGAAGAAACCATGAAGATACTTGAAGATATGAAGGTAACAGAGCTTAGGACACTTGCCAGAGAATATCCGGAATTCAGTATAGCCGGACGTGAAATTTCAAAGGCAAATAAAACCCTGCTGCTGGAAGAATTCGGGAAGTATTACAGGCAGAATGATTAATATTTTTAGAAAAGGAGAACGGGAACATGGAAAATTTTGATTATGATTTACGTTCCATCCAGGAAGCAAGGGACTTAGCAAGATGCGGTGAAGCTGCTGCAAAAAAAATCGCCGGATTTACGGCGGAACAAATTGACACCATTCTTAAGAGTATGGCAAAGGCAGGAGAGGAACACGCTCTTTGCCTGGCAGAAATGGCCGTTGAAGAAACAGGTTTTGGAAAGGTCATGGACAAGGCATATAAGAACCATGCTGCTTCCACTCTTTTATATGAAGAGATAAAGGATATGAAGACCAGAGGAATCCTTGCAGAGGATACCGTGAATAAGACCATTGATGTGGCAGAACCGGTAGGCCTTGTAATGGGTATCGTCCCATCGACCAACCCAACCTCAACCGTATTCTTTAAATCCATGATCGCCATTAAATCAGGAAACCCAATCGTATTTTCTCCCCATCCTTCTGCTGCAAAATGTACCTTAAAGGCTGCAGAGGTTATGCGTGACGCCGCTATTGCAGCAGGCGCACCGGAAGGAATCATCGGCTGTGTATCCATGCCCTCCATGGGATCTACCAACGAACTGATGAAGTGCAAGGAAGTCTCCGTTATCATTGCAACCGGCGGCCCGGGTATGGTGAAAGCTGCATACAGCGCAGGAAAGCCAGCCATCGGCGTAGGTGCAGGAAACTCCCCTGCTTACATAGAAAAGACGGCTGATGTGAAGCAGGCGGTAAAGACAATCCTTGCCAGCAAGACCTTTGACTATGGTACCATCTGTGCCTCCGAGCAGTCTATCATCTGCGAGGAGAGCAATCACGCAGAGGTCGTAGCAGAGTTAAAGAGCCAGGGCGGTTACTTCATGACAAAGGAAGAAACCGATAAAGTCTGTGATCTGTTGTTTAAAAATGGCCATAACATGAATGCCAAATTTGTGGGCCGTTCCCCCCAGGTGATTGCACAGGCAGCAGGAATCCAGATCCCTGAGGGAACAAAAGTCCTCATCGGGAAACAGGAAGGCGTTGGAGAGGGATATCCGTTATCCTACGAAAAGCTGACAACCGTACTAGGTTTCTATACCGTAAAGAACTGGGAAGAGGCCTGCGGCTTAAGCATCCGTCTTTTACAGAACGGAATTGGACATACCATGAGCATTCATACCCAGGACAGGGATATGGTTCTTAAGTTCGCTGCAAAGCCTGCTTCCAGAATCCTTGTAAATACAGGCGGAAGCCAGGGTGGAACAGGAATCAGCACAGGCCTTCCGATTTCCTTTACATTAGGATGCGGAACCTGCGGAGGAAGCTCTGTTTCTGAAAACGTAAGCCCGAAACATCTCCTCAATGTGAAAAAGGTAGCATTCGGTATTAAGGATTGTTCTACCATCGCAGCAGATGATCCAACTTTTACATGGAAGGAAAGCTCCCAGGCTGCTTCCTTAAGTCCTGCTGACTTCGTAGCTTCCTTTGATAAAAAGGAATGTGCTCCTGCTTCATCCTGCCAGGTAAGCAGCGATGAAAATGAGAAGCTGGCAGCTCTTGTAAAGGAGATCGTACTGGCAATGAAGGGCCAGTAAAACGAATCAGGAAAGGAGAACAGGAATGGATAAGTATGAAGCGGTAATCAAACTCTTAATGGAAGCCGTGAAAGCGGAATCCGGAACCGATGAGTTTCGAATACCAGTTGGCGTTTCCAACCGCCACGTACATCTGTCACAGGAAGACTTGGATATCCTTTTCGGCCAGGGTTACCAACTGACCAAATTAAAGGAATTATCCCAGCCGGGACAGTATGCATGTAAGGAAACAGTCACCATATGCGGCTCCAAAGGAGCCATTGAAAAGGTCCGCATATTAGGTCCGGTCAGAAAACAGACTCAGGTTGAGGTTCTGGCTGCAGACTGTTTTAAGCTTGGAACAAATTCTAAGCCGAAGATGTCCGGTGAATTAGCCGGTACACCAGGGATCACATTGGTGGGGCCGAAGGGCTCCGTTCAGACAAAGGAAGGCCTTATCATCGCCCAGAGACACATTCATATGACTCCTCAGGATGCCTTGAAATTCGGTGTACATGACGGACAGACGGTAAGCATTCAGACAGAGGGAATCCGAGGCGGTATCTTTCATCATACGGCAATCCGGGTAACCGATACGTCGAGCCTGGAATGCCATCTTGATACGGAGGAAGCAAATGCCATGGGACTTGGCAGTTCTTCAAGCGTAACCATTGTAAAGTAAGTGAACCATTAAAAATTAATTATAAATCAGGAGGATTTAAAAATGAAATATGATGCATTAGGAATGATCGAAACAAAAGGTTTAATTGGATCCGTTGAAGCTGCAGATGCTATGGTTAAGGCAGCAAACGTTACCCTGATCGGTAAGGAATTCGTAGGCGGCGGTCTTGTTACCGTTATGGTAAGAGGTGATGTAGGTGCCGTTAAGGCAGCTACTGATGCAGGTGCAGCAGCAGCTCAGCGCGTAGGAGAACTGGTATCCGTACATGTAATCCCACGTCCACATGCAGAAGTTGAAACAATTCTTCCAGGCACAAAAGAAGCATAATTAAAAATTTGATAAGGTCTGTTTTTTACGGGTTCTTCCTGCAAAAAACAGGCCTTTTTTCAAGAATTTTTTTGTCTAATGGTGCAAAAACAGAAAGTTTTTTGATGTGTCAAGTTAAATTTCCGTATATAATAGACAAAATAAGTTTTATTAGGTATAATACCAGGTATATGTGCAGGATGCAGAAAGCAGGTGGAATTATGCGCCACAACAAGAGCGTAATGAGAAGTTTCATGATGGTGACCCAACTGGGAATCAGTGTCATGGTACCTGTATTTGTCTGTCTTCTTGCCGGTTACTATATTGACCGGTATGCTGGGACAAAGCTGATATTATTATTTATGTTTCTGGGATTTCTGGCAGGAGGCTTGAATGCCTATAAGCTGGCAAAGGCCACACTAGCCATGAATGAAAGGGAGGAGCGGGCTGAGGATCAGAAGGAGCGCATAGAGCGGCAAGAGGAGGCAAGAACCAAGGTGCATAAGCCAAAGCAGAAAAGCCGCGTGAGGGGACATGACGATGAGAAACTTTTGTAGACAGGAGGATTTGTAATGGGGAAGGAAACAAAGAATCTGATGCTTGAGGTTTCTGCCGGAATTGTATTTTTCACGGTGGCAGTTATGCTTGGGGCATTTTTTGTGTATCCCAGACGTGCTGTTTATGCAGGATTGATTTTGGGAATGGTGTTAGCCCTGGCCATGTTTTTATCCATGGCTTTGGTACTTGAACGTTCTATGAAGACGGAAGATCCAAAGACTGTTCAGAAGCAGAGTATTATCAGTGCAGTCCTACGTTATCTGCTGCTTATTGTTATAATGATAGTAGTCATTGAACGGTTTTCGGACTGGTTCAATCCGGTCGCAGTAGTAATCGGAGTCCTCGGACTCAAGGCTGGAGCATTTTTTCAGCCTATCATCCACAAGATCGCGGTCCGCAGGGCAAAGGGAGAGTGATTTCCTTTGCGGTCAAGTGGGATTTCTTAAGAAAGGAGGATTAAGCGTATGGTAGTTGCGAGTGCCAATAATGTGGACTTTATGATCAAAGGAGTAACAAAGTTTCAGGCCTTTGGGCAGGAACTATGGGTCACAACCACAGAAATAGGCCTTAGCATTGTGACAATCGTAATCCTGTTTATAGCAGTGATTGCCAACCGAAAAATGAAGCAGGCTACAGAAGTGCCTGGCACCTTCCAGAATATCGTAGAGTTTGCTGTGGAGGCGCTTGATAACCTGGTGAATAGTACTATGGGTCACAACGCAAAGAAATTTGTTAATTATATCGGAACTATATTTATTTTCATATTGTTCTGCAATATTGGCGGCTTATTTGGTCTTAGAACACCAACAGGAGACTTTGGTGTTACCTTTATGCTTGGTATTTTCACCTTCTTTATCGTGCAATACCAGGGATTCAAGAATCACGGAGTCGGCCATCTGACAGGCCTGTTCAAGCCGTTTCCCGTTTTATTCCCGATTAACTTAATCGGTGAAATTACCAACCCATTATCCCAGGCGCTTCGTTTATTCGGCAACATGATGTCAGGTGTTGTTATTATGGGATTGTGGTATGGGATGATGCCAATCTTTGTAAAGATTGGTATCCCATCGTTTTTACACGTATATTGTGACGTATTTTCAGGCTGTATCCAGACCTATGTGTTCTGTATGCTGACTATGGTATATGTCAATGATAAGATGGATTAAACTTTAATAATATTAAATTCAGGAGGAATTTTTCTATGAACGGATTTTCAGGACAGGATTTTATCTTAGGCTGCTCAGCAATCGGTGCAGGTCTTGCGATGATCGCAGGTATTGGACCTGGTATTGGACAGGGTATCGCAGCAGGCCACGCAGCAGCCGCAGTTGGACGTAATCCAGGCGCAAAGTCTGATATTACATCTACCATGCTTTTAGGACAGGCCGTTGCCGAGACAACAGGTCTTTATGGTTTCGCTGTTGCTGCTATCCTCATGTTCTTAAAGCCATTCAGCTAAAGAGTGGAATGGCAGGCGGCGAAAGCCTGCCAGTAGAATGGGAAAGAATAAAGAGCGAGAGGAGGCGAAACCTTGGATCGATTATTGGGATTTGACGCACAGCTGCTTTTTGATTCATTTGTGACAGGCATTAACATATTTATCCTGTTTTTTGCGTTATCCTATATGCTGTTCAATCCGGTGCGGGAAGCCCTGGAAAAAAGAAAACAGAAGATTGCGGGAGAATTAAAAAACGCTGCCGACGATAAGGAAGCAGCGCATGCAATGAAGGAAGAATATGAAGCCAGGCTTCATGAAGTGAAGAAAGAGGCAGAAGCAATCTTAGAGGATGCCAGGAAAAGAGCAAAGCAGCGTGAGGCTGAGATTATTGCAGAAGCCAGGGAAGAAGCGGACCGCATTGTTATACGGGGCAACCGCGAGGTGGAACTGGAGAGAAAGAAGGCGCTTGATGATATGAAAGAACAGATCATATCCATCGCTTCTGTTATGGCCGGTAAGGTCGTGGCTGCTTCCATTGACACTACGGTGCAGGATGCCCTGATTGACGAGACTTTGAAAGAGATGGGTGAGAGCACATGGCAAAGCTAGTATCAAAAGTATACGGCGATGCATTGTTTGAGGAAGCTCTAAGAAAGCAGGAAGTGGACGCTTTGTTTGAGGAAGTGAGAGGCCTGCAGGTGGTTTGGCGCGAGAATCAGTCATTGGCGGAGCTTCTTGATAATCCGAAGATTGTAAAGGAAGAAAAAATCGGCATTATTAAGAATATTTTTGACGGACGCGTATCGGATGACCTGATGGGTTTTCTGACAGTCATTGTCGTCAAAGGCAGGCAGAAGGAGATTCCGGCAATCTGTGAATACTTCATAAACGCTGTTAAGGAATATAAGAAGATCGGCGTGGCCCATGTGACCAGCGCTGTTGAATTAAATGAGGGGCAAAAAGCCCGGCTTTTAGAAAAACTGCTGGATACAACCCGGTATGTGGATTTTGAGATGGATTATAAAGTGGATCCGTCAATCATTGGCGGCATGGTGATCCGGATCGGGGACCGGGTAGTGGATTCCAGCATTAAAACGCAGATTTACGAGCTGCGACGCAGCCTGTTAAAGCTGCAATTGGCATGATTTACTTAATGAAAGCAAGCGTAAGCGTAGCTTTTATTTAGTAAATCAGCCGCTCGAGGAGCCGAGAGGCGAATCGAACTTCCATATAAATAAAGAAAGAAGGTGCAAACCTTAATGAATTTAAGACCAGAAGAGATCAGTTCCGTCATCAAGGAACAGATACAAAGATATTCCACGAAAATGGATGTCTCTGATGTCGGTACAGTCATTCAGGTGGCGGACGGAATTGCCCGTATCCATGGCCTTGAAAATGCCATGCAGGGGGAACTTCTTGAATTTCCGGGAGAAATCTACGGCATGGTGCTCAACCTGGAAGAGGATAACGTTGGTGCAGTTTTATTGGGTGCCGGCGCGATCAGCGAGGGCGATACGGTTAAGACTACCGGACGAGTGGTGGAAGTTCCTGTTGGTGATGCATTGACCGGGCGTGTTGTTAATGCCTTAGGACAGCCCATTGATGGAAAAGGACCGATACAGACAGACAAATTCCGTAAGATTGAGCGTGTGGCTCATGGCGTTATTGAAAGAAAATCAGTAGATACCCCTCTTCAGACCGGTATTAAGGCTATTGATGCCATGATCCCCATCGGAAGAGGACAGCGTGAGCTGATCATCGGTGACCGCCAGACCGGAAAGACGGCGATTGCTCTTGATACGATCATTAATCAGAAGGGCCAGGGGGTTCATTGCATTTATGTAGCCATTGGCCAGAAGGCATCTACGGTTGCCAACATTGTTAAGACACTGGAAGAGTACGGCGCTATGGATTATACCACCATTGTCGTATCAACTGCTTCCGATTTAGCTCCTCTTCAGTATATTGCTCCATATTCCGGATGCGCCATAGGAGAGGAATGGATGGAAAACGGAGAGGATGTATTGGTTGTTTACGATGATTTAAGTAAACATGCAGCCGCTTACCGTACCCTGTCATTGCTGCTTAAGAGACCGCCGGGCCGTGAAGCTTACCCGGGCGATGTTTTCTATCTGCATTCCAGATTGCTGGAGAGAGCCTCCAGACTTTCAGAAGAGCTGGGAGGCGGTTCTTTAACAGCCCTTCCGATCATTGAGACCCAGGCTGGAGACGTATCCGCTTATATTCCGACCAATGTCATTTCCATCACAGACGGACAGATTTACCTGGAGACAGAAATGTTTAACTCTGGTTTCCGTCCTGCCATCAACGCTGGACTTTCCGTATCCCGAGTAGGCGGTTCCGCCCAGATCAAGGCTATGAAAAAGATCGCAGCTCCTATCCGTGTGGAACTGGCGCAGTACCGCGAGCTTGCGAGCTTTGCGCAGTTTGGTTCCGAGCTTGATAAGGAAACGGCAGAACAGCTTGCCCAGGGCGAGAGGATCAGAGAGGTATTAAAGCAGGGCCAGTATCAGCCGATGCCGGTTGAATACCAGATCATCATTATCTTCGCGGCGACAAAGAAGCTGCTCTTGGATATTCCTACTGGGAAAATCCTTGATTTTGAAAAGGCTCTGACCAGTTTCATTGACACCAAATATTCTGAAATTCCCGCAAGCATCCGCGAGACAAAGCAGATCACGCCTGAGACGGAAGAATTGCTGGTAAAGGCAATTAACGAATGCAAAGCAGGTGTTTTTTAAAGGCAGGTGAACAATCATGGCATCCATTAGGGATATCAAACGAAGAAGAGACAGTATTTCCAGTACCGAACAGATTACAAAAGCCATGAAGCTCATATCTACCGTTAAGCTGCAGAAGTCCAAAGCAAAGGCAGAGGAATCCAAACCCTATTACGACATGATGTATGATACCATAGGCTCGATGCTGCGCAAATCCGGCAGCATTGACCATAAGTATTTAAAACCAGGTGACTCTAAGAGGAAGGCAGTTATCGTCATCACTTCAAACCGTGGATTGGCAGGGGGCTATAACAGCAACATTGCCAAAATGGTTCATGGAGATGAGAGGCTTACGCCGGAACTTACGGATGTTTACGCCGTCGGACGGAAAGGGAAGGAAGCACTGGCGAGAAAGGGATATACGGTTGCCGCGGATTATTCCGAGGTGATCAATGAACCGATCTACCGCGATGCGGCCGATATTACCATGGAGCTTTTAGACGCCTTTGGACAGAACCGGATAGGTGAAATTTATCTGGCTTATACATCTTTTAAGAATACTGTAACCCAAATACCGACTCTTAAAAAGCTTCTCCCGGTTGAAATGGAAAAGGGAAGTGAAAAGACGGATCTGACTTTAATGAATTATGAGCCGGATGAGGATCAGGTATTGGATTCCATTATTCCTAAGTATATGAGCAGCATGATCTATGGCGCTTTGCTGGAGGCCGTTGCCAGTGAGAACGGGGCCAGAAGGGCAGCCATGGACTCTGCAACGAATAATGCGGAAGAGATGATAGAAGAACTTGGACTGGCATATAACCGGGCAAGACAGGGGTCCATTACCCAGGAGCTTACCGAGATCATAGCCGGTGCCAATGCGATTTCATAAGGCGAATCGAACTTTATTTTTCAGGAATGAGAGAAATATAAAAGAAGGAGAAACAAGATGGCAGGACAAAATATTGGTAAGATCACTCAGATCATCGGTGCCGTACTGGATATCAAGTTCAGCCAGGGCAAGCTGCCCGATATCAATGAAGCCATTGATATCGCTGCAAAGGATGGCGGCAGACTGGTTGTAGAAGTATCTCAGCATCTTGGCGATGACACGGTACGATGTATCGCCATGGGATCCACCGATGGACTGGTACGTGGTATGGACGCGGTTGCTACCGGCGGTCCGATTACCGTACCGGTTGGAGAGGAAACATTGGGACGTTTATTTAACGTTCTGGGTGATCCGATCGATAATAAACCGGCACCGGTAGTAAAGGAGCGTTTTCCGATTCACAGACCGGCTCCCACCTTTGAGGAGCAGTCCACTGAAACGGAGGTTCTGGAAACCGGTATCAAGGTCGTTGACCTTCTCTGCCCTTATCAAAGGGGTGGTAAGATCGGCCTTTTCGGTGGTGCAGGAGTAGGTAAGACTGTATTAATTCAGGAGCTGATCCGTAACATCGCTACAGAGCATGGCGGATATTCCGTATTCACCGGCGTTGGTGAGCGCACCCGTGAAGGAAATGACCTTTATCACGAGATGCAGGAATCAGGCGTTATAAATAAAACAACCATGGTATTCGGACAGATGAATGAGCCGCCGGGTGCCCGAATGAGGGTAGGCCTTACCGGCCTTACCATGGCTGAGTATTTCCGTGACCAGGGCGGAAAGGATGTACTGTTATTCATTGACAACATTTTCCGTTTTACCCAGGCAGGCTCTGAGGTTTCCGCTCTGCTTGGACGTATGCCTTCCGCAGTAGGCTATCAGCCGACCCTGCAGACGGAGATGGGCGCTCTTCAGGAGAGGATCACTTCCACGAAGAATGGTTCCATCACATCGGTTCAGGCAGTTTACGTTCCGGCCGATGACCTTACGGACCCGGCTCCGGCCAACACATTCGCCCATCTGGATGCGACCACGGTTCTTGACCGTTCCATCGTGGAGCTGGGTATTTATCCGGCGGTTGATCCCCTTAGTTCCACATCCAGAATCCTTGATCCCCGTATCGTAGGTGAGGAACACTACCGTGTTGCCCGCGGGGTTCAGGAGGTGCTTCAGAAATATAAAGAACTTCAGGATATCATTGCCATGCTGGGTATGGATGAGCTTTCTGAGGAAGATAAGATCACGGTGGCCCGTGCAAGAAAGATTCAGAGATTCCTTTCTCAGCCTTTCTTCGTTGCAGGACAGTTCACCGGTCTGGAAGGCCGCTATGTGCCGCTTTCTGATACCATTCAGGGCTTTAAGGAGATTTTAGAAGGAAAGCATGATGATATTCCGGAGAGCTATTTCTTAAATGCAGGCAGCATCGAGGACGTTCTTGCCCGTGTGAAAAAATAGGGGGTTGGAATATGGCTGATTTATTCAAACTGCAGATCATCTCTCCGGAACGAAAGTTTTACGAGGGAGAGGCTTCCATGATGGAGCTGACTACCACGGAAGGGGATATCGGTGTATACCGGAATCATATCCCCATGACCGCCATCGTTGCCCCGGGAATTTTAAAGATTCACGAGGAAGGCGGAGTGAAGGAAGCGGCCCTGATGTCTGGTTTTACTGAGATTTTACCGGAGAAGATCGTCATAATGGCGGAAGTTGTTGAATGGCCGGGAGAGATTGATGCAAACCGTGCAGAGGAGGCTAGGATCCGTGCAGAACGCCGCTTAAAGGAACAGAGCGGAGAGATTGATATTATCAGAGCGGAATCTGCTCTGAAAAGGGCCCTAATAAGGCTTTCACTTACAAAGTAAAGTAAGAAAGGGATTTGGACCTTGCAAAATAAGTCCAAATCCCTTTTTCTATGATAAATGAATCTTTGTAAATGAGAAGAGGGAGCGCGGATGATCCGGTATCTATGGATTAAACCTCTCTTTTGTGTTATACTATTAGGCAGATTAAACAAACAGGGAGATAGTGTTATGAAGAAGACATCATTAGTGATTATGGCGGCGGGCATTGGCAGCCGGTTTGGCGGAGGGATCAAACAACTGGAACCCGTAGGACCGAGCGGTGAGATTATCATGGACTATTCCATATACGATGCTCTGAATGCCGGATTTGACAAAGTCGTGTTCATCATAAGAAAGGATCTGGAACAGGATTTTAAGGAGATCATTGGAAAGAGGATCGAAAAGATCGCTCATGTGGAGTACGCTTATCAGGAACTGGATGACCTTCCTCCAGGCTATGCAAAGCCGGCTGACAGAACAAAGCCATGGGGAACCGGCCAGGCGCTTTTATGTGCCCAAACGGTGATCCATGAACCTTTTGTCGTGATTAATGCGGATGACTATTATGGAAAAGAAGGTTTTATAAAGATTCATGAATATCTGGTAAATGAGATGGATCCAATGTCTAAGCCTTTTGATATCTGCATGGGAGGATTTGTTCTGGGCAACACCTTGAGCGAAAATGGTGGAGTGACCAGGGGGGTATGCCAGGTAGATGAAAGAGGGATACTGAAAGGGGTTACAGAGACATATGAGATCAGGCGAAGTGAAGACTGGGCAGAAGGCCGCAGTGAGGAAGGAACCCCGGTGAAAATCCCGCTAGATCAAAATGTTTCCATGAATATGTGGGGGCTTTCCCCAGCCTTTCTTGAGGAGCTGGAGAGAGGATTCCCGGAGTTTTTGGCCGGTTTAAAAGAGGGGGATGTGAAAACGGAATATTTGCTTCCTAAAATCATCGATAAGCTTGTTCATTCTCAAAAAGCGCAGGTAACGGTGCTTGAAACAAGAGACCGGTGGTTTGGTGTAACTTATAAAGAGGACAAGCCTGCTGTTGCTGCGGCTATCAGGGGCCTGGTTTCAGAAGGTGTGTATCCGGAGCGCCTGTTCGATGTGAAGTAAAAAGAAAATACGGTTTTCTGATGGCTTGCCAATCAGAAAACCGTATTTTCTTTTCCTGTGATTTTGCACCTTGCCTTTTTGCTTTGCATACTATAGTGTTGTATAAGCAGAAAGCAGGGAGTGATAACAACCGTGCCTATTAACCCGGATTATACTTATGGAAACAGCTTTCAGGATCTGGAGCCATATATGCTTTATGGTGACAGGAGTGCTGCAGGGCGTTCCTTGGAAAGAAAGGATTCTATTGTACAGGATTTGGAATACCTACAGGGAATGTACCCAGGACATATGAAACGGTTGCAGGAATATGTAGTATCAGCGTGCGATCATCTGGATTATAAGAACAGTCCCATGTATGACGAATTTCCGGACCGAATGATGATTAACCAGATCTGCGATTCTATATGCGACCAGATACGTAAAGATGGTATCCTGATGGATGAAATGACAGAAGGACCAGAATATGAAGAACCGACGGCAGCGGAGCAAGAGCTGGCGGAACAGATGGAGTGGGGAACAGAAGAGATGGAAGAATCGGATCTGCTGTCTCAGGACCGTGGTTCATCATGGGATCCGTGGGGACCAAGGGGACCAAGGGGACCAAGAGGACCAAGGGGACCAAGAGGGCCTAGAGGGCCGTGGGGACCTTGCGGGCCGTGGGGAGGACCTTGTGGGCCGAGAGAACCGTGGGGGCCAGGATCATGGGGTCCATGGGGTCCATGGGGACCGAGAGGGCCATGGAGCCAGAGGACTGATGACGGTTTGCTGGATGGCGTCGTCAATGTGCTTCTTCTTAATGAGATGCACCGCAGGAGATGCCGCAGCGGACTTTGCAGATAGGAAATGGAAAGCAGCTGTCCTTAGCAGGACGGCTGCTTTTTAAGTTTACCCGGTATGGTGATTTTTCAAGGATGAAAGTCGTGTTCTGTGCATTTTTTAATTATTCATTTACAACGGTAAAAGGTTATACTTGTTTTTGAACGGTATTAACTGTGAAGCGGAAAATACCGATATTTCTATTATTGTAAATCCTATGCGATCTAATCGGTAAAAAATACGGTGCCAAATTACAAGAAAAAAGCCCTTTTTTGTCAGACATCTTTTTCTGTAATTCCTTATTATAAAAGTATAAATATACATGAAACTTTTATAATAAGGAGGTTCTTATGGAAACGGAGAATAAGAAACTGGGACTTTTGGCACTGACTGCACTGGTAATCAGTTCTTCTATCGGAAGCGGAATATTTGGTATTGCGTCGGACATGGCGGAGGGGACAAGTCCTGGGGCAGCTATTGTGGCGTGGATCATCACCGGCGTGGGAGTTCTCATGCTGTGCCTGGCATTGACCAATATTATTAATAAGCGGCCTGAATTAAGTGGGATTTTCAGTTATGCAACAGAGACATTTGGCCCGTTTGGAGGATTCATCAGCGGATGGGGATACTGGTTATCCGCGTGGCTTGGCAATATTGCTTTTGCCACTATTATGATGAGTGCACTCAGCTATTTTATCCCCGCACTTGGGGACGGAAGCAATCTTCTCTCCATTATTGTGGCAAGTGTGATATTATGGATTATGTGTCTGGTTGTAAACAGGGGGATTGAAAGCGCAGCATTTTTAAATGTTATAATAACTGTCTGCAAATTAGTTCCTCTTTTGCTTTTTTCCATTGTGGCAATTATAGCGTTTAAAACGGACATATTTACTATGGATTTCTGGGGAACTGTTTCAGGAAAATTTTCTTTCAAAGATGTGATGTCTCAGGTAAATTCCAGCATGATGGTGCTCATGTGGGTATTCGTGGGAATTGAGGGCGCGGCAATGATGTCAGATCGTGCTAAAACAAAAAAAACGGCGGGGAAAGCCACCGTACTTGGTCTGTCAGGACTTTTATGTGTCTATCTTCTTTTATCTCTTTTGCCCTATGGATTAATGAGCCGCGGTGAGATATGTGAACTAAAGCAGCCTACCATGGCATATCTCCTTTCTTATATCGTAGGCCCGTGGGGAGCGGCTTTTATCAATATTGCAATGATTATATCAGTCGCGGGCTGTTGGTTGTCATGGACTATGCTTCCTGTTGAAACCACATTGCTGATGGCACAGCAGAATCTTCTTCCGAAAAAATTTGGAGAAATAAATGCCAAAAATGTACCAACCTTCTCTCTGGTCTTTATGACTGTTCTTTCCCAGATTTTTATCTTTACCCTGTTATTTACGGATAAAGCCTATAATTTTGCTTATTCTCTATGTACTGCAGCAATCTTTATTACATGGATCCTGGTATGCGTATATCAGATGAAGCTTTCTTATGAAAATCGCGGAAAAAGGGGGGAGGCCGGACAGCTGGCAGTAGGAATTATCGGAACCGTCTTTTATGCATGGGCAATTTGGGCTTCCGGAATCGGATATTTTCTGCTTTGCATGCTGGTTTATATTATCGGTATTTTCCTGTACGTGAGAGCAAGAAAAGAAAACGGAGCAGAAAAAGTCTTTTCAAAAAAGGAAGGGATCGTTATACTGTTCATTCTTCTGGGGGCCGCCATCTCTGTTTATATGCTGATAATCGGTGGAATCGCTGTTTGATTACCTGACTGAAAAACACCATTTGGAACTCCTTCGATGATTCTTCTGGATCAGGAGTGAGTCATAGTCTGAACATGGACAGGCAGTCCTTAAGCTGAGGGTACTGCGAAGCGGCCTGGGTTCACCAGTAGTACTACCAGCCGGGGGACTGTGAGCTCCCGGTTTACCTCAAAGAGACATCCAGGATAATGGAGGTTCAAATGAGTACAATAATTTTTATATTTGACATCGTACTGATCATAATTTTTGCCTGTTCCGGTACGCTTAATGTAACTGCATACTGCAAACACAAGCATGTCAGGGATTTAGAGACCGGCGTGCTTATGTTCTTTTACTGCCTGAATTCCATGATTATTTTCATGTCTGATTTTCTTCTTAAAGTGCCCCTTTTCGAAGGGGCTTATCATGTGCTGACCTACTTCGGCGTTAAGGTTATCTGCGGAATTGCAATAAGCGCCCTGTATCTGTGTCTGACAACTTCTTTTCTTGAGAAAAAAATCGGGTTCCTTCATGCCATTGTTATGATGCCGCTTATATGTGTTACGGTATATGTAGGGAACTTAAATGGTTCGGCAACGCAGCACTGGATATTTTACACAATCCGTCAGATATATCTGGCAGGCTATGTTCTTTATTATTTTATCTATTATGCATATTCCAAGGACAGAGAGTATCAGATACGGATCAGTAAATATCGGTCCCTTTTTCTTGTTGGCGGTATTTTTGCTGTTCTGGTTTTCGCCGAAGACAGTACAGTTATCTTTAATTTTCAGTATGTGGTCAATATTCTTGACTTGAAAGTGTTTACGGAACATAATTTGAGCGAAGATATATTTTTTGCGATTCTGGCAATCATCGGAGTAAAGAATGGATTTTCACAACTGACTCAAAGCATAGAGCAGGCAGAAGCAGCTCCGTGTAAAGCCGGGCCGGAAAAGGAAGTCCCATTGGAAGAGGAGCCTTTTATCACAGCTTATGGACTGAGCAACCGCCAGCGTGATGTGCTGTTTCTGCTGATGAAAGACTGGACCTATCAGAAAATGGCAGAAGAACTGGGACTGTCTGTGGGAACCGTAAAATTTCATGCCCATGGAATTTATGAAAAAACGGATTCCAGGAACAGGTCGGAACTGATTCATAAATATAAGGAATTTTATGTAAGCTGGGGGCAAAATCCATTAACCTGAGTTCTGCTTTTTGCTGTTTTCATACAGAACGCATAACTCCTGCCGGGATTTTGTGCCGGTTTTTTTCAGAAGGTTATGGACATGGGATCGGACGGTAAATGCTGAGATAAGAAGTTTGGCGCTGATCTGCTTATCGGTGGCATGGTTTAACAGCTCTGTAAGGATAGTTTGTTCCCGCAGAGTGAGATGATAGGAGTTACAAAAAGAATAATAGAGAGCAGGTTCGTCATTTGGTGAAGTTTCAACCTCCAAATCCGACTCCTGGAAATTCACAGCAGTTTTGCATGCATGCAGAGCTGCTGTTTTTTGCAGGAAAAAACAGATATAGATCAGGGCGGTGGCAGCAAATAAAAAATCAATGGAAAGAATACGGGAGAAGGAAATCATGCCATAAGTGGGGAAAGCAAAAATCCTGATAAAGGTTTCCAATATACCGGAAAGGGAAAAAATGATAAAGGCCTGGAAGACTATGGGATGAAAAACGGATAAAGGTTTCTCTTTCTGAGCAGTACCTGTCTTATTTGCAAGAGCATGAAACGAAAAACTTCTGTAAAGCAGGAAGATGGGGAATAGAGAGTTATAAATAAACAGGGCGCCCTTGCTGCTTTTTAAGGTGGGAACCACCAGCAGAAGAAAAATAAATGGATACAAAGCAATGGATTCATAGAAGGGAACTTTTAAGGTATGATTCAGCAGACAGCTCAATTTTAACAGGCAGATGGAAACGGATATGGAAATAACCGTACTCCATATGGGCATGGAAATATAAGCATCCTGGTAGATCCGGGTGAATTCGGGAATAAATTCTGCCATAGATACAACTAGCTGATTGGCGAATAAAAAGAAATAGAGTGCAGACAGCCAGGCAGAGATACCGCATCGTTCACTTAAATAGCGGCAGAAAGCCAGAAGGCACACTCCGAAATATAAAATTAAAAGTGTATTGTCATACAAGTAAAGTATCAATTTCATGATTCCTCTTGAAATTTTTTCTTTCAGTATAGCGTGTAAGAAAAATCAAGTCAAGATAAATTGTGAGAAATGTACAAAGTTTATGGAAGGTTTTGTCTAAAATGTAGAGCATTCATAAAAATAGATGAAAAAGTTTATTCCAAACCCTGATTTTTGGTGCTATTCTCTGATGGACGTGAGAGCTAAAGAGCAAAAACGTTGTAAAGGATGCCAATGATAAACAATTGGAAGAAGAGAAAACATAAAAGGAGGTTACTGATTATGCAGAGTATTAATGTAAAAAGTGAAATTGGTCGCTTAAAACGAGTATTGCTGCACAGACCAGGAAAGGAATTATTAAATCTGACGCCGGATACATTGGAGAGGCTTCTCTTTGATGATATTCCTTTTTTAGAGGCTGCACAGCAGGAGCATGATGCATTCGCTGAGACATTGAGGAACAATGGGGTGGAGGTGCTTTATCTGGAAGATGTTATGGCCGAGGTGTTGGACTTAAACGATGGAATCAGAGATGAGTTCATAAAACAGTGGATCAATGAGGCCGGAATATCCACCGAATTGTATAAGAAAAAAATTTATGATTACATGATGCAATTTAAGGATGACAGCAAGGCGCTGGTACTTAAATCTATGGAAGGAATTGTTTTAAAGGAACTGAATTATACAAAGAGCGGTTCCCTGGTAGACCTTATGAGTGATTCTTCTAAACTGGTGATCGACCCTATGCCGAATCTGTATTTCACCCGTGACCCATTTGCATGTATTGGGAACGGGGTCAGTTTAAACCGGATGTATTCTGTAACTAGAAACAGGGAAACCATTTATGGAGAGTATATCTTTAAATACCATCCGGATTTTAAAGATAAGGTTGAAAAATATTACGACCGTTACAACGCGTTTCATATTGAAGGCGGGGATATTTTAAATATCAACGATAAAGTTCTTGCTGTGGGAATTTCCCAGAGAACGGAGCCGGATGCACTGGAATTGCTGGCAAAGAATATTTTTGAAAAGGAAAACAGTACAATCAAAACCATTCTTGGATTTAACATCCCAAACAGCCGCGCATTTATGCACCTGGATACGGTGTTCACCCAGATTGATTACGATAAATTTACCATTCATCCGGGAATTCTGGGTCCCCTTCGGGTTTATAAAATTGAAAAAGGAAACTGCGGAAGTGAAATCACGGTAGAAGTCCTTCATTCTGATCTTGAGACGATTCTGGAAGAAAGTCTTGGTGTTGATAAGGTAGAACTGATCAAATGCGGCGGAGAAGATATGATTGCAGCAGAAAGAGAGCAGTGGAACGACGGCTCCAATACCCTTTGTATTTCACCGGGAACTATAGTTACCTATCAGCGTAACACAAAGACCAATGAATTACTGAGACAGAGGGGGATGAAGGTCCTTGAAATTCCAAGTGCGGAACTGTCCAGAGGCAGAGGGGGTCCTCGCTGCATGAGTATGCCGCTGGACCGTGAACCCGTTAATTACTAAATTTTACCTGAAAATAAAACAGAAAAAGGAGATAAAGAGATGGCAGTAAACTTACGAGGCCGCAGCTATTTAAAATTATTGGATTTTACACCGGAGGAAATCCGCTATTTGATTGATCTGGCTAAGAATTTTAAGAACTTAAAGAGAACCAACACTCCCCACAAATATCTTGAGGGAAAAAATATCGTTTTATTATTTGAAAAAACATCCACAAGAACCCGATGCTCTTTTGAAGTGGCGGGCAATGATCTTGGAATGGGAGTTACATATCTTGATCCGGGCGGTTCTCAGATGGGGAAGAAGGAAAGCATTGCGGATACGGCAAGAGTCCTTGGAAGAATGTATGATGGGATTGAATACCGGGGATTCAGCCAGGAACTGGTTACTGAACTAGCACAGTATGCGGGTGTTCCGGTTTGGAACGGATTAACAGATCAGTTTCACCCCACCCAGATGCTTGCAGATCTTCTGACCATTGAAGAGCACTTTGGCTTTTTAAAGGGAATCAACTTTACTTTTATGGGAGATGCCAGAAACAATATGGGAAATTCCTTAATGGTGGCATGTGCCAAAATGGGGCTTAATTTTACAGCCTGTGCGCCGAATGATCTGTGGCCGGCCGAAGAACTGGTTGAAGTGTGCCGGGAGATCGCGGCAGAAAATCAGTGTACCATAACGCTGACGGAAGATGTGGAAGAGGGAACTATGGGAGCCGATGTCGTCTATACGGATATCTGGGTTTCCATGGGAGAACCGGATGATGTATGGGAGACACGCATCAAGCTTTTAAGCCCGTATCAGGTAAATGAAGCGGTTATGGAGAATGCGGGAAACCAGGCCATCTTCATGCACTGCCTCCCGTCTTTCCATGACAGAAAAACCACCATTGGAGAAGACATTTATCAGAAATTCGGCCTGGCAGAAATGGAAGTAACAGATCAGGTTTTTGAGGCCAGGTATTCCAAGGTTTTTGATGAGGCAGAAAATCGTATGCATACCATTAAAGCAGTTATGTATGCAACACTTTGCTAGAAAGGTTGACCAGGATGAAAAGAATTGTAATCGCCCTGGGCGGAAATGCGCTGGGCAATACATCGGAAGAACAGTTGGAGCGGGTAAGAATTACGGCGGCGGCAGTTGTGAATATCGTAAAAGCGGGATATGAGGTGGTCGTGTGCCATGGCAACGGTCCCCAGGTAGGAATGATAAACCTTGCTTTTGAAAAGGGTCATGAGGCGGGAATTGTACCGGATATGCAGCTTCCTGAATGTACGGCTATGAGTCAGGGATATATCGGTTATCATCTTCAGCAGGCCATTGATCAGGAGCTTGTTAGAAATCACATTGAAGATACGGTTGTTATTACGATGCTGACGCAGGTGATTGTGGATGAAAAGGATCCGGCTTTTGAGAATCCTACGAAACCCATTGGAAGATATTATGATGAGGCGGAAGCAAAAAAACTGATGGAGGAAACCGGCCGGAAGTATGTAGAGGATTCCGGACGGGGATACCGCCGGGTGGTGGCGTCTCCGCAGCCGGTAAGCATCTATGAAAGAATTTCATTAAATACGCTGATTAATGCCAATCATGTAGTCATTGCCGGCGGAGGCGGCGGCATCCCTGTAGTCAGAGACGGGGATGGTTCCTACCATGGAGTGGCTGCAGTGGTTGATAAGGATCTGGCAGCTGAAAAACTGGCGGAGCTGGTGGAGGCAGATGTATTTGTCATACTGACCGCAGTGGACCGGGTTTCCATTCACTTTGGAAAACCAAACCAGGAAGATCTTTCTCAGATTACTCTTGCACAGGCTGAGCAGTATATAGAAGAAGGTCATTTTGCTGCAGGCAGCATGCTTCCCAAGGTAAAGGCTGCTATGAAATTCATAGAGCAGAAAAAGGATGGAATATCTATTATCTGTTCACTGGAAAAAGCAGCAGAGGCTTTAAACGGAACAACTGGAACAAGGATTGTCAGCAGATAAGACGAAAGAAAAGATATCCCCCCATTTTATTTACGAGGACAGTGAGCTGGGCGAACATGCGTGCATGTTCAACAGACGGCGCCTCTGTATGCAGATAAAATGGGATATCTTTTCCTGATGTATGAATAAAACTACTTATATTACAGAGAAACGGATGAATATACAATAACTTATAAATGTATTTCGCAAAATCTGGAAGGATTTAACAAGATGAAAGAGTATATTGAGCTGCAGACGCAGTTCTGTTCAAAGATTGATATTAAAAAAATATGCACTTTTGATTACGAAACAATCACGGAAAGAACTTTGCCGTTGTATCACAGAAGTCCAAGATTCATTTTAGTGAGAGAAGGAAAAGGCAGTATTGAGATAGACAGAAAAAGGTATGAATTAAAATCAGGGGTACTGCTTTCCATACTGCCATGGGAATGTACGCAAGTCGTAGAGGTGAAGGAGTCCTTAAATTTTGAAATTGTTAAATATAATTATGATGTGGTGGCGGAGAATCTAAAATCTTCTTCCTGCATATGGGATCCGGTTTCCGTATTAAAGAGACTGGAAGAATCCCCCTATGCATATCTATCGAATGAAAGGAAAACAGAGATGGAATACCTCTTTCTTAAAATCAGGGAAGAGGTGGGGATTGAATCGGTAATGGATTTTCGGGAAAGAAGGTCCTATCAGGAAATAAATATTATTATGCTGCTTTCTTCTTTGATTATTGCATTTTGCCGTGTGATAGATAACCGGGATAAAATAATAAGTATGAAAAACGATTTAGAAGACAACCGGATGTTGATTCTGCGTTACATCTACATGCATCTGGGTGAAAAGATCACCTTGGAAAGAATTGCAAAACAGTTTTATTTAAGCAAATCATCGGTCCGGATGTATGTCTATGAAAAAACAGGACTTGCGTTTCAAGAACTGGTGAGTGAAATGCGGATTATGAAAATAATCAATTACCTTTTGTATACGGATATGACTTTGGAGGATATTGCGCCTATTCTGGGATATGTAGATGCGGCGCATATATCCAAGGTGTTTTCCTGTCGGATGGAAAATAAGGTCAGTGAGTATCGGAGAACCTATCAAAAAGTTTTGAACATTACTAATATAGAAGAAAAAAGGCTGGCGTACCAACTTGTGGAATATATTACTAAAAACTATCAGGAGGATATTCAGGCACTGGGAACGTCTGAAAAATTCGGCATTTCCATAGAAGAGATGAACCGGCATTTGATTATGCAGGTAGAATGCAATTTTTCTGATTTTATAAACCGGCTCAGGATAGATAAGTCATGTGAAATGCTTCTTGATACGAATAAATCTATTACGGATATTGCCATTGAAGTAGGCTATGGCACGGTAAATACATTCCGCAGGAACTTTATTCAACTCAGACATGTTCTGCCCAATGAGTTCCGGACAACCCAGGCAAAGCTTGTCAACTAATGGAGGCATCCTGCGGGTCTGCCTCTATGCAAAAAGAGCGTTGCGAAAAAGTGGAAAGGTAAGAGGGAAAGAATGGAATACCAAAAAGAAGAATATGTAACTTGTGATCATCTGATTAAAATGAAGTTTAAAATAGGAAAGATCGTAAAGTGTACGGAAGTAACCCAGTCAAACCGGCTTTTATGCTTTCAGGTAGAGATCGGGAATAAGATATGCCAGATTCTTTCCGGTCTTAAGGGATATTATAAAACGGAAGAAGTCATTGGAAAAAAGGTAATGGTTCTGGAAAATGTGAAGACCACCAGGCTGGCAGGGATGAAATCAGAAGGCATGCTGATGGTGGCGGAGGACCGGGCGGGGAAACTGGCCCTGATGGTTCCTGACCGGGATATGGAAACTGGAGTTGAAATTCTTTAGGAGATGTAGATAGAAGGGGAATGCCGTGAATGAATTAGAGAAAGATAATATAAAAAGCAGGCGCCAGAAGAAAATCCTTGAACTGATCAGGCGACACCCCATTATGACCCAGACAATGCTTAAGGATTGCTTAAGCCGGGAGGGAATTCATGTGACTCAGGCTACCTTATCCCGGGACATTCGTGAAATGAACCTTATAAAGGGAGTAAATGGAGAAGGATATTTTCAAAGCAGAATCGTTCCCAAACGCCAGATATCCCACAGGCTTTTTGTACTGTTTTCCATGGCAGTTAAGGCTGTGGAGCAGTCAGGGAATGTGATTGTCATTGCCTGCGAGCCTGGAATGGCTGCCTCGGTCTGTTCCATCATTGATGAACTGGGCTGGAACGAAATCATAGGAACCATTGCCGGGAATGATACCATTTTTGTTATTACAAGGGAAGGTACTTCACATCAACTGGCTGAGCAATTTAAGAATATTAACAGTTAAGAAGGGATGGAATGTTTATGGACAAGTTTTTAAGTATTTTAACCTCTGAAATGGGCAGGGCATTTGAAGCCTGTGGTTATGAAAGAGAAAAGGCAGCAGTAACCTTGTCTGCCCGTCCGGATTTGTGTGAATACCAGTGCAGCGGCGCCATGGCGCTGGCAAAGAAGGTTCGTAAGGCTCCGTTGGAGATTGCAGGTGAAATTGCGGGAAAATTAAAAGATTCCGGATTGTTTACCAGGATTCAGGTCCTGTCTCCAGGATTTATAAATTTTAACGTATCAGAAAAATTTTTAACTTCTTACCTCAATGAGATGCTGGGTGACAGCCGTATGGGCTGTGAACAGAGCAGAGAAAGAAAAACTATCATAGTGGATTACGGAGGCCCGAATGTGGCTAAGCCTCTTCATGTAGGACATCTCCGTTCTGCTATTATCGGAGAAAGCGTAAAACGGATCGGCCGGTATATGGGACATGAAATGATCGGTGATGTACATATCGGGGATTGGGGACTTCAAATGGGGCTTATTATTACAGAACTGAAGCATAGAATGCCGGATCTGGTTTATTTTGATGATGAGCATATAGGAGAGTATCCGGAAAAAGCGCCGTTTACCATTGCTGATCTGGAAAGTCTTTATACAGCAGCCAGTTCAAGAGCGAAAAAGGATGAGGATTTTAAGGAAGAAGCCAGGCAGGCGACCGTTTTTCTTCAGAGCCGGAAGTCTGGTTATTACGAGCTTTGGAGGCATATCTTAAATATTTCCGTTCAGGATATTCGGAAAATCTATGATCATCTGAACGTACATTTTGAACTGTGGTACGGAGAGTCTGATGCAGAAGCCTTCATTCCGGATATGGTTGACCGGATGCAGAAAGAAGGATATGCCTATGAGAGCGAAGGAGCACTGGTGGTTGACGTTTCCTGTGAAGAAGATGAAAAAGAGGTGGTTCCCTGTATTTTGAAAAAATCAGACGGAGCTTCTCTTTATACCACAACGGATCTTGCAACGATTGTCCAGCGGGAAAAGGATTTTCATCCGGATATGATTCTTTATGTTGTGGACAAGCGCCAGGAGATGCATTTTCTTCAGGTATTCCGTTGTGCCAGAAAGACAGGACTGGTTCCAGATGGTACGAAACTGACGCATCTGGGATTCGGGACTATGAATGGAACGGATGGAAAACCATTTAAGACCCGTGAGGGCGGAGTCATGCGTCTGGAAGTGTTAATGAAAGAAATCACTGGGGAGATGTACCAGAAGATGGAAGAGAATTCCAGAAACAGACCGGAAGGCTTAAAGAAGGAAGAAATACTGAAAACAGCGGAAACGGTCGCTGTAGCCGCATTAAAATACGGGGATTTATCCAACCAGGCATCAAAAGATTATGTGTTTGATATGGAACGGTTTCTCTCTTTTGAAGGAAATTCAGGTCCTTATATTTTATATACCATTGTAAGGATCAAGTCTATTTTAAATAAGTATGAGAAAATGGGGAGAAACCTGGAAAGACCCATGGTTTTAATCCCTCATGACAGAAGTGAGAAAAACCTGATGCTCATTCTAGCAGCTTTCGGGGCAGTAATGGAAGCCGCCTATGAGGAGTTTGCACCTCATAAGATATGTACCTATATCTATGATCTTTCCAATGCATTTAACCGGTTTTACCATGAGACAAAAATCCTTGTCCAGACGGATGAAGAGGTACAGAAATCTCACCTTTCTCTGTTGGTGCTTTGCAAAAGGATTTTGGAAACCTGTATTGATGTTCTAGGATTCTCGGCGCCGGACAGTATGTAATAAAGAAATCTGACCTCAAAATTCTTCTAATTAACGAATGTTTAAGAAAGTTTTCATTGTAGTTTTGGATATTATTGTATACAATAAAGATGACGAGGTTGAAAGAAAAACATCTTTCAACCTTGCGTTTGTGAACCAATTGGATAACAAGCATATCCGCGTGATCATTAGTATACAAAAATGCGAAAACAGAGGAAGTTTGGGATGAATCAGTTAATTAAAAAAGTAGGAATTTTATCTGCGGTTTTCGTTATAGCAATCGCAGTTTATTTTATATGGAACCAGAAAAATACGGAAAAAAACGATGTTATGGTATATACCTCCATGGATGAGGCAGCCTTGCCCGTGGTATATTCCGATATGAATGGAAGAAAGATGAACCTTCTCCATGGATATACCCAGGATATGAAGCAAGGGGTTTCCCGGGAAGCTCTTACCGTTCTTCCTGCGGACAGATCCATGAACATACAGATATCAGATTATAAAGGCAGTATCCAGGGGATTGAGTATGAAGTCCGCAGCATGGACTTAGGACGTCTGGTGGAACGGACAAAGGTAGATACGTGGAACCAGGGAGAGGGAGGCGTTACGGCCACGCTTCCGATCCAGAACCTTCTGGCAAAGGATAAGGAATACCTTCTCATTCTGTCATTGGATACCTCGGGGAATGGGAAGCTGCTTTATTATACCCGCATCATGTGGACGGACAGCACCAATGTAAAGGACATGATCGATTTTGCGGTTGATTTCACCACCCGGACTTTTGATTATGATCAGGCCCGGCAGCTTACCACTTATCTGGAAACCAGCGAGGGAGAGGATAACAGCTCCCTTGGCCATGTGACCATCCGCTCCAGCTTTTCCCAGCTTACATGGGGAGGGCTTTCGGTGACGCCGGTAGGAGACATAAGGGCGACTCTTAAGGATTTAGATGGAATCATGTGCAGCGTTCAGCTGGAATATGAGGTGGCCAGGACCGGAGAGGATGAAACTCAGGAGCTGTATGAGGTGGAAGACAGCTTCACGATGAAATGGGACAGCAGACGTATCTACCTTATGGATTTTGAACGGAATACCAATCAGGTATTTTCCGGGCAAAAGGGACTGTTTTCTGGAAAACGGATTATGCTTGGCATTTCCAACCAAGATGAAATACGGACTGCAAAAAGCCCTTCAGGGGATTGCCTGGCCTATGTGGTAAACCGGGATTTATGGGCCTTTGACCAAAGCCGTGAGCATGCGGTAAAGGTGTTTTCTTTCCGAAGCGGCGAAGATGATGGGCTTCGCAGCGGCTACAACCAGCATGATATCAAGATATTGTCGGTCAGTGATAACGGAGATGTGGATTTCCTGGTTTATGGGTATATGAACCGGGGAATTCACGAGGGAAGCTTAGGTGTCGCCATGTATCAGTACAGCAGCCAGGACAATGCCATTGAAGAGCGCTTTTTCACCCCTGTGACCCTGTCCTTTGACATGCTTAAAGAGGATATCGACCAGCTGGCTCACGTGGGAACCAATGGGATGCTTTATCTGATGGCGGACCGGGCGGTCTACGGCATTGATTTAAACAGCAATGAATATATGGTACTTGCAGATTCCCTGGTTGAGGGCGGATATGCGGTCAGCAGCAGATCGCGCCGTTTTGCATGGCAGGAGGGCAGTGACCTTTATGGAGCCGGAGTGGTTCATCTCATGGACCTGGATACCGGAGTGAAGCGGGAGATAACCGGTGGCGAGGATAATATCTATAGACCCCTTGGGTTTGTTGGGGATGATTTCATTTACGGAATTGCCCGGAAAGGCGACGTGTGGGTGCAAAACGGAAGGACAAAGGATGCTCCCATGTACCGGATCGAGATCATGGACCAAAGCGGAAAGATCGTTAAGGAATATGAGCATGAAAATGTTTACATCGCAGATGTGTCCGTGGAAGCCAGCCGGATCCATCTGACTCAGGTGGCGAAATCCGGTGATCAGTCCTATGTGGCTTCCAAGCAGGATACCATTGTCTGCAACCAGGAGCTGACAGACGGAGAGATGGAAGGCATTGGCTGGTACGCCTCAGAGGACAGAAGAAAGTTGTATTTTGTCCAGCTGGATAAAGACGTGGTAAGCCGGGATGTAAAGATCTCGGTTCCCAAAAAGGTAGCCTATGAAACCACGGAGGTCGTGGAATTAAAGGGCAATACAAGAACCCAGGAAAATAAGTTTTATGCATATGGGGGAGGCCATTATCTCGGAAGCAGCCGCAGTTTTACGGATGCCCTCACCCTTGCTTATGATAAAATGGGAGTTGTGACCGATAAGAACCAGGAAATCATATGGAGCCGTGTGAACCGTCCGCCGGTCCGCAACATGAAGGAGCCTTTAAAAACTGGAGCAGCCTTTTTGCGGAATCTGGAAGGATTTACTGAGAACAGCTTCTATGGGGATGGAGTCCTTATGCTGGATGCCAGGGGCTGCACCTTAAGCCAGGTATTGTATTTCATCGGCCATGGATGTCCGGTGGCAGCCTATAACCTTCAGGGCGGTTATGTGCTCCTTTCCGGCTATGATTCCTATAATGTGACGGTCTATAATCCGGTATCCGGAGAGAGCCAGAAAATGGGCTTAAATGATGCCTCTGCATACTTTTCAGGCCAGGGAAATGACTTTGTCTGCGGAGTATTTACGGAATAGAAAATGCGTTCTCTTTACAAATTCGTAAGATATGTTATAATCATAAAAGGCTAATGGAAAAATTTAAGAATTTTGTAATAGATAACATGATAATCAGAGGTGTGAAATGGAGCAGTATATTATGAAGGGCGGAAATCCCCTGGTCGGTGAAGTGACCATTGGCGGAGCAAAGAATGCCGCTTTAGGAATTCTGGCAGCAGCGATCATGACAGATGAGGATGTTCTGATCGATAATCTTCCTGATGTCAGAGATATAAATGTGTTGCTGGAGGCCATAGAGGAGATCGGTGCAAATGTGGAGCGGATTGACAGGCATACAGTCCGCATCAATGGCAGGACCATCCGGGAAGTTTCAGTAGATGATGATTACATCCGTAAGATCAGAGCCTCCTATTATTTTATCGGAGCAATGCTTGGCAAATACAAAAGCGCCCAGGTTCCCCTTCCGGGAGGCTGCAACATCGGAAGCAGGCCCATTGACCAGCACTTAAAAGGATTCCGCGCTCTTGGAGCCGATGTAAGGATTGAACGTGGGGCCGTGATCGCTCATGCAATTGATCTGGTGGCAAGTCATATCTATCTGGACGTGGTAAGCGTCGGAGCTACCATCAACGTCATGATGGCGGCAACTCTTGCTGAGGGACAGACGATACTGGAAAACGTGGCAAAAGAGCCCCATGTGGTTGACGTGGCAAACTTTTTAAACAGTATGGGAGCCAATATCAAGGGAGCCGGCACGGATACCATCCGAATCCGTGGGGTGAGAAAGCTCCATGGAACCGAATACTCCATCATTCCGGACCAGATTGAAGCAGGTACCTTTATGTGTGCCGCTGCCATCACCCGTGGAGATGTAATGGTAAAAAATGTCATCCCAAAGCACTTAGAGGCTATTTCTGCAAAGCTTTTGGAGATGGGATGCGAGGTCGTGGAGTTCGACGATGCGGTCCGCGTGGTCGGTAAGTCATATCAAAAGCATACGGATATCAAGACACTTCCCTATCCGGGATTTCCAACTGATATGCAGCCTCAGATGACAGTGACCTTGGCCCTTGCAAGAGGTACCAGTGTAGTCACAGAGAGCATTTTCGAAAACCGTTTCCGCTATGTGGATGAGCTGTCCCGTATGGGAGGCAATGTCAAGGTAGAAGGAAATGTAGCCGTTATTGACGGCGTAGAAGGCTTTACCGGGGCGTTTGTCAACGCTCCTGATCTCCGTGCAGGTGCGGCGCTGGTAATTGCCGGACTAGCTGCGGATGGATATACGGTTGTGGATGAGATCGGATACATCCAGAGGGGCTATGAATGTTTTGATGAAAAGCTTCAGGGCCTTGGTGCCATGATTGAAAAAGTAGATTCTGAACATGAAGTAAAGAAATTTAAATTAAAAGTTGGTTAGGCGGGGATAATTCCCGCCTTTTTCTATTTGTGCGGGCTATTGCTTTTCCATACCTTTTTCCGAAAGGGACCGTATGGAGGTGGCATATTCCGACGGCGTCATTCCGGTCAGCTTTTTGAACTGCCTGGAGAAATAATGGACAGAGCTGTAGCCTAAGCGGTCAGCAATTTCGGTAAAGTTCAGCTGGTTGCCGCGGATCAGCTGCTTTGCTGCGTCGATTTTCATGCCTGTGAAGAAATCGATGACCCCGCAGCCATAGACTTTATGGAAAATTTTCTGAAGCTGTGACCGTCCGGTTAAATTATCCCGGCATATGGTTTCAATGGTAAGGTGTTCCCCGATGTGCTCCTCCATATAGCGGACGATGCGGTTGTGGGCATCCCCATGCATGGAGCTTGCTGTCACGCGTCCGGTAGAAATCTGTTCCGGATTTGAAAAGTATCTGCGGTAAAGATGGATGATCAGCTCCTCTAAATAATTTCCGATCAGCTGCTCCGCCCCAAAGGACAGGGGAGGCTGCCTTCGGACCAGCTCTTCCTGGTATGGGTCGTCAAGCCTTTCTGAAAATGCATTCCGCGCCTCAATAATGATCTGTGCCAGCAGGGCCATTTCCGTCTCCTGTACGGAAAGGACTTCTCCCTCAAAGGCTTTCATGAAGGGTGAATTGCATTCAAAACTTACCACCACCAGATTGGGAGCTACGGTTCCGTTGGTCAGGATATTGTGGAACTCCCCGGGCTTGTGGAAGATGATGTTTCCCCGCTTTAATGGGATCTGCTTTTCGCCGGCCATTACATCGATGACTCCCTTGTCAACGCAGACAAACTCCCAGAAGTCATGGCTTTCCCCAGGAAAGGAGAAATCGCTCATGTATTCGAAATAGTGAATGGTTATGACTTTTTTTACAATTGCTGAGGAACGCAGCTGGGTGCTTTTATATGCCATGGAAACCTCCTTCCGGACAGATGTGATTGTGTTATGGACAGTATACCACATTCCGTGGTAAAATAGCGAGAAGAGAACGATAATGCAAATTAAGTAATAAATAGTGCAAATATCTTTTGGCGTGCATTCATTATACTGAGGTTAATAGAATTTAGGAGGTAACACCGATGAATAAGAAACCGGTTCTGGTAATCATGGCAGCAGGTATGGGAAGCCGCTACGGGGGCTTAAAGCAGATCGATCCTGTGGACACCTATGGAAACAAGATCATTGACTTTTCTATCTATGATGCGGTTTGGGCTGGATTTGAAAAAGTAGTCTTTATCATTAAAAAAGACATTGAAAAGGAATTTAAAGAAAATATCGGGAACCGCATGGCGGCTCATGTGCAGGTGGAATACGTATATCAGGAGCTTGATAAGCTTCCGGAAGGATATGAGATTCCGGAGGGAAGAGCAAAACCCTGGGGAACAGGACATGCAATTTTATGCTGCAAGGACATGGTAGACGGTCCTTTCGCGGTCATTAATGCAGATGATTATTATGGCAGAAGCGCCTTTGTTTCCATTTACAACCAGCTTAATAAGGTTTCTGACGGGAAGAAGTACCAGTACACCATGGTCGGCTACCAGCTTTACAACACCCTGACGGAAAACGGCCATGTGGCAAGAGGCGTATGCAGTACCGATGAAGCAGGAAAGCTCATTGACATTCATGAGCGGACCAGGATCGAAAAACATGGCGACAAGGCAGAATTTACAGAGGATGACGGTAAGACCTGGACAGAACTTGGAGAGGACACCATCGTATCCATGAATATGTGGGGATTCACAAGCAGCATATTAAAGGAGCTTGAGGAACGGTTTGCCGCATTTTTAGACAGGGAGCTTCCTGTAAATCCTGTGAAATGTGAATACTTCCTTCCCTTTGTGGTTGATGAGCTGTTAAAGGAAGATAAGGCAGAGGTTTCAGTATTAAAGAGCGTGGACCGCTGGTACGGAGTCACTTATAAAGAAGACAAAGAGACCGTGGTAAATGCCATCAAAGAACTGAAAGAAGCCGGCCTGTATCCGGATAAGCTATGGGAGGAAAAGTAATGGGAGACGCACAGTGCGGAAAAATCAGAGAGGCCATCGGACTTCTGGCCTTTGAGGGAGAGCCGGTTTCATGGAACCGCTATGGAAGCGGCCATATTAATGATACATTTCGTCTGATCTGTAAGACAGGGGACGGGGAAAAACACTACATCATCCAGAGAATCAACCATGAGGTCTTTAAGGACCCGGTTTCTCTTATGAGAAATATTGCAGGCGTTACTTCCTTTTTGCGGGAACGGATCGAAACCCAGGGCGGAGATCCGGCCAGGGAGACGCTTAATATTGTGAAAGCAACAGATGGCAAGGATTACTGCCAGGACAGTGACGGGAATTATTGGAGAGGCTATCTTTTTATTGGAGGGGCCACCACCTATGATAAGGTAAGACAACCGGAGGATTTCTACCGTAGCGGCAAGGCGTTCGGGCGGTTTAAACGCCTGCTGGCAGAATATCCGGCAGATGAACTGGCGGAAACCATCCCTGATTTCCACAACACCCCGGTTCGTATGGAAGCCTTTAAGGCGGCTGTGAAAGCCGATACCTGCGGCCGTGCCCATCTGGTAGAGGCTGAAATAAAATTCGCCCTTGACCGGGAGAAAGAGGCAGCCATTGCCATGAATATGTTAAAGGAAGGCAGGCTCCCTCTCTGTGTTACCCACAATGATACCAAGCTTAATAACATCATGATCGATGATGAAACCGGAGAAGCCCTGTGTGTGATTGACCTGGATACAATTATGCCAGGCCTGTCCATCTTTGATTTTGGCGATTCCATCCGTTTTGGGGCCAATACGGCTGAGGAGGATGAGCCTGATGTGAGCAAGGTATCCTTGTCCCTGCCTCTGTTTGAGACCTATACCAGAGGATATTTAGAGGGATGTAAAGGAAGTTTGTCGCCGGATGAAAAGAAGATGCTTCCCATGGGGGCAAAGCTTATGACTTTTGAGTGCGGCGTGCGTTTCTTAACAGATTTTCTTCAGGGAGATACTTATTTCCACACAAGCAGAGAAAATCACAATCTGGACCGGACCAGGACCCAGTTTGCGCTTGTGGCTGACATGGAGAAGAAGTGGGAAGAAATGGAAGAGATTGTCCGCAAGAGTGAAAAATAAGAAAAGCAGCTTTCAACATTGAATTAATGAACAGCATGCCCCGCTTCACCAGGCATCAACTGGATATGTAAGCATATCCGATTGGTTCATTAGTATATAAAATATGAATAAGAAAGAGGAGAGAATATGAGAATATTGGTAACCGGAGGCGCCGGATATATCGGCAGCCATACATGCATTGAACTTTTAGAACAAGGCCATGAAGTTGTTGTAGTGGATAATCTTTGCAATTCCTCCAGAGTGTCCCTGGAGCGGGTGGAAGCCATTACCGGGAAAACGGTAACCTTCTATGAAGCAGACCTTCTGGACAGGGATGCGCTAGAGAAGATATTTGATCAAGAGGAAATCGATGCTGTTATCCATTTTGCCGGATTAAAGGCTGTGGGAGAATCCGTTGCCAAGCCTTTGGAATATTACCACAACAACATCACCGGGACTCTGATTTTGTGCGATGTTATGAGGGAGCATAAGGTAAAGAACATCATATTCAGTTCCTCGGCAACCGTATATGGCGATCCGGCCTTTGTACCGATCACGGAAGAATGCCCCAAAGGTGCTATTACCAATCCTTACGGGCAGACAAAGGGCATGCTGGAGCAGATCCTCACAGACCTTCATACCGCTGATCCGGAATGGAGCGTGATCATTCTTCGCTATTTCAATCCTGTTGGCGCTCATAAGAGCGGTTTAATCGGAGAAGATCCTGCGGGAATCCCCAATAACTTAACACCCTACATTACCCAGGTTGCAGTCGGCAAGCTGAAGGAAGTAGGTGTATTTGGAAATGACTATGACACGCCTGATGGAACCGGAGTCAGGGATTATATCCATGTGGTGGATCTGGCAGTTGGCCACGTAAAAGCCCTTGAAAAGCTGGCCTCCTCAGAGCCTTTGGTACGCATCTATAATCTGGGAACCGGGCAGGGCTTTAGCGTGCTTCAGATGATAGAAGCGTTTTCTAAGGCATGCGGAAAAAATATCCCATATTCCATCAAACCCCGCCGCCCAGGTGATATTGCAGAATGCTATGCAGATGCAGCTCTGGCTAAAAAGGAGCTTGGCTGGGAAGCAATACGCGGAATTGACGAGATGTGTGAAGACTCCTGGAGATGGCAGTCCGGGAACCCTAACGGATACAGGTAAAAGCTTAGGGGCCTTTGCCCTGCATGATGCACCGGCTGGTCTTAATGGCGGCCAGCCGGAAGCAGATGCTCTATGAATTTTTTCGACCCATCAAACAGCTATTATTTCAGATCACCGTTGAACTTTAATACTGATAAAATAAGAATATATTTTGAGGGAAAGATGAAGATAAAAATGATGTTGAAACAGATCAGGAATAATTATGTTATTGAGCAGGTGAGAAGAATTAATATTCCAGAATTTGAACCGAATAAGATCATACGGTATCATATTATTTTTTCGGGTAGAGTACAACGCGTTGGTTTTCGCCTGGAAATAGAGCAGCTGGCATTAAGATTAAAATTAACTGGATGGATAAAGAACCTTGAGAGCGGAAATGTTGAAATGGAAATTCAGGGAATGAAAAATAAGATAGACTTCTTATTGGAGTTTATGAATTCGCTGAAACGTATTAAAATAAGCCAAATGCAAAAAGAGATAAGAACTCTTTTAAACCAGGAAGAGGAGTTTAAAATCATTTAATTACGTAGTTATTTACTATCGTGATAATTAAAACAGATAGTTTCCGTTATCAAAATATCTATCCTTAGGATTTTCATTCCATGGACGGATATTTTTTTGTTTGGCTGTCAATTACAAAAGGATTACATCAATTTTAGTAGTAAGAATTTAGAAAGGATCGTATGCCTGTATACTGCATACATAATGAGAATGCAAATTATTGAACAATTCATAGCGTCAAAGTATGGTGATGATGCTTTGTGTGAGGATGGGTTATTTATCAATGATAAATTTATTGCTGTAATGGATGGAGTCACTGCCAAAGGAGATATTTTATGGAACAATAAGACCAGCGGATTTCATGCAAAGGAAACACTGCTGAATGCTATGGAACAATTAAACGGAAGTGAAAGTGCGGTTCAGGTATTGGAATATTTAAATTCCCAGCTTCATAAGCAATACAATGGCAACGATGATTATTTCCTTAAAAATACAACGGAGAGAATACGGTCTACCATTGTGATTTACAGCCGCAGATATCAACAGATTTGGTGCTTTGGAGATTGCCAATTCAGCATTAATGGGCAAGTATTTCAAGAAGAAATGGAAATCGATCGATTGCTGGCGGAAGTGAGATCAGTATATCTTCAATCAGAGCTTATCAGCGGAAAATCAGTAGAAGAACTATGTTTTTCGGACCCATCTCATGAAATTATCTTTCCTGTCGTAAAAAATCAACTGTACTTTTCCAACTGTGATAAAGGCGGCAAGTATGGATTTAATGTATTGGATGGTTTTTGCAATGATTTCTCAAAGATAATCATCCGTGACGTGGAAGAGGGGGATACGGTCATATTAGCATCTGACGGATATCCCAGATTAGAACCATCATTGTATGAAAGCGAGTTGTATTTAAAGGAACTTAAGGAACATGATCCATTGTGCATTGAAAAATATAAAGCTGGGTCAGGCTTTACTAACGGAAAAACTGCCATTGATGACAGGACTTATATAAAATTTATCGTTTAAAATAGGCTGGAACAGCCTTTAGGCTCACAGCAGATGCCGGATATGAATGAAAAGAGAATTATGAATAGGTGAAAAAAGAACAGGAATACCGTCGCTTGCATGAAGTTATCATGACTTCATACAAGTGTGCGGCACTCCTGTTCTTTTATAGGGTTATTTCCGTTCAGAAAATCAGGACTTGTCAGCCATTCACCTGAGAGCACGCAGACTTTGCCACGGCAAGGCTAATAAGCCGGCAATATTCCCGAAGAATTCAGGCCTGGGCTTATAGGCTTGGGTTTCGCAGCATATTTTTATCAGACAGCTTTTTTATGGAGGTGGCGTACTCCGTAGGGGTCATCCCGGTCAAATGCTTAAACTGCCTGGAGAAATAGTGAACCGAGCTATACCCCAGCTGATTGGCGATCTGGGTAAAATTAAGCTTCCGGTTCCGGATAAGCTGTTTGGCGGCATCGATTTTCATACCGTTAAAATATTCAATAACACCGGTGTTTCCCTTTTCAAAGAAAAGCTTTTTTAACTGGGAAGTGCTGATTAGATTGTCCCGGCTGATCTGGTCAATGGTCAGCTGGGTGGAGATATTCTTCTCGAAATAAAGAAGAATGGTTTCATAGATGTCCTCTGCAGAAGGGATGTCCTTATGGAGGGCGGGAGCCCGCCGGGCTGAAAAAGCACGGCGGTACATTTGTATCAGGAATATTTCCAGATAAATTTTTATCACCTGCTCTGCCGCAAAGGGACCATGTTCCTTTCGCACCAGCACCTCCTGATAGGGATTGTCAAGCCTTCCGTCAAAGCACAGGCGGGCTTCCGCAATGATCCGTGCCAGAAGCTCCTGCTCCTCCTGCCCCACCTTTAAGATCTGCTCCTTAAAAGAAGTCATGCGGGGTGACTGGCAGTCAAATCCAATGACCACAAGGTTGGGAGCAATGACTCCATTGGCCAGAACCCGGTGAAATTCATTTGGCTGATGGAAAATAACATCACCTTTTTGAAGCGTCAGCCGTTCATGATCAGCCACCACGTCCACTTCGCCCTTATCGACACAAAGCAATTCCCAAAAGTTATGAGATTCTCCCGCAAACGTGAAGTCACTCATATATTCAAAATAATGAATGCTGATGATCCGGTGTATTGTCACCTCTTCTGTTAATTCCGTATACTTATATTTCATGCTACCCCCCTGATTCTATAGACTAAATGCTTTCGCATTCACAAAAGCGACATTGTGCAAATAGCATATAATTTATCTGTATTTTAACTTCTAATTATGAAAAAAGCAAACAATAAAAATCTAAAATGTTAAAAATGATGACCTTTTGTACAAAGCATTTTGTCTAAAAGTATAATAATATAGACTCACCAAGAACATCCGACGGATAAGTTGGATAACAGAGGGAGGTAACATTATGAAAAAACGTTTTATGGGTGTTATGCTAAGTGCAGTCATGACTGCCGGTCTTCTGGCGGGATGCGCCGGAGGGGCTTCCACAGCCACCACAGCGGCGGCCGGGGCTTCCACGGATGCGCCGAAGGAGACGGCTGCAGGCGGCGGGGAAGGGCTTATTTACTGGTCCATGTGGGAGGCAACAGAGCCTCAGGGCCAGGCGATCCAGATGGCAATCGACAAATTTACGGCAGATACAGGGATTAAGGTCGATGTTCAGTTTAAGGGACGTACGGGAATCCGTGAAGGTCTGCAGCCGGCTTTGGATGCTGGAACCAACATTGACTTATTTGATGAGGACATTGACCGTGTGAACACTACATGGGGGCAGTACCTGATGGATTTAGAGGATCTGGTAAAGACTTCCGGTTATGAAGCCAATGCCAATGCGGGCTTAATAAAGGCCTGCAGGGAAGTAGGAAACGGAACATTAAAATCCATTCCTTACCAGCCCAATGTATTTGCATTTTTCTATAACCAGTCTATTTTCGATGAGGCAGGAATCAAGGAAGTGCCAAAGACCTGGGAAGAGCTTGATGCAGCTTGCCAGAAGATCAAGGATGCAGGCTATACTCCCATTACCTGTGATGACGCCTACATCACAGCCATGTTTGGCTATCACATGTCCAGACTTTTAGGCGAACCGGGAACAGAGGCGGTTGTTAAGGAAGGCAAATGGGATGACCCGGCAGTCCTTAAAACGGCTCAGGCTTATGAAGACTTTGCACAGAAAGGGTATTTTTCAGAAACCATTGCTTCTAACGTATGGCCTGCAGGACAGAACCAGGAGCTTGCTCTTGGAACGGCAGCCATGTATTTAAACGGCTCCTGGCTTCCCAATGAAGTAAAGGATATGGCAGGAGAAGACTTTAAGTGGGGCTGCTTCAGCTATCCCGCAGTGGAAGGCGGAAAGGATGGCACCAATGCCTCCAACTACGGCGCTCAGGTTTTGGCGATCAACAAGAATTCCCAAAATGGAGAAAATGCATTTAAGCTGATTGAATACATCACTCAGGGAGAATTTGACAAGAAGATGTCCGAGATGTCAATGGGTATTCCGGCTGATTCCAGAAATTCAGAGTGGCCGGTACAGCTTGCCAGTGTGAAGCCAGTTATGGAGAGCTTGAGCGTACGCTATCCGTGGGCAGCCGGAGCGGAAGCCAATGCTGACTTAACACCGATTATCAAGGAAAACTTTATGAAGCTTTGCGGAGGTTCCATTACCGCTGCAGAGTTCACCGACGCTCTGAAAGCGGCTGGCAAATAATCCGGATCAATAGATTTAATGTGGTGGCACCGCTTTGGCGGTGTCACCCTGTGATTAAGGAAAGCCGGGGGAGGTATTTAACGTGAAGAAGAATAAGACAATGATTGCCGTATTTCTAACGCCGGCAGTATTGATGTTTGTCCTTGTATTCCTATATCCCATACTCAGGACAATTTTAATGAGTTTCTTTAAGATTGAAGGAATCACGGATTCTATGACCAAGTGGCAGTTTACCGGATTAGCCAATTACAGCAAGCTTGCGGCGACCAGCTTATTTCGTATTTCCATGTGGAATCTGTTCCGCATCTGGTTGATAGGCGGATTGGTTGTTATGTCCCTCGCACTTTTGTTTGCGGTGATCCTCACCAGCGGGATACGTTTTAAAAGCTTTTTCAGGGCAATGATCTATCTTCCCAACGTAGTCAGTGCGGTTGCCCTTGCAACCATGTGGCTTCAGTATGTATACAGCCCTAAGTTCGGTCTCCTTAAAAATGTATTTTCCGCCGTGGGACTTAAGTATTTATCCAAAGTCCAGTGGCTTGATAATGATCATAAATTCATGGCCCTGCTTGTTGCTTACTGCTTTGGTATGGTGGGATACCACATGCTGATATTTGCAAGCGGGATCGAACGGATCGGGGAGGATTACTATGAGGCGGCCACTTTGGATGGAGCAAATAAAGTAAACCAGTTCCGCTATATCACCCTTCCCCTGTTAAAAGGGGTATTTAAAACCAATATCACCATGTGGAGCGTCACATCGGTAGGCTTTTTCGTCTGGTCCCAGCTGTTTTCAACGGTTACGGCGGATACCCAGACCATTACTCCCATGGTTTATATGTATATGATGATTTTTGGAGCCGGCAACAGCATGACCGAGCGGAATGCGGGCCTGGGAGCGGCAATCGGCGTTTTTTTAAGTATCTGCGTGGTAGCTGTCTTCCTGATATGCAATAAACTGATAAAAGAGGATGATCTGGAATTCTAAGGAGGGGAATCAATGGCTAAAAAGGGAACGTTTATGGAGACATTTAACTGGAAAAGAGAGCTTAGACTTTTTCCGGGCTATCTGCTCTTAAGTATTTGGATTTTATTTACCATTGTATTGCTGGGCTGGGTGGTAGCCGCCAGCTTTTCTACGACAAAGGCTATCTTCTCAGGCCATGTCCTGTCTCAGGGAATTCATTTTGAGAACTATGCAAAAGCCTGGACTAATTCCAATGTGTCCGCTATTTTCTTTAATTCCCTGATGTATTCCGTTGTATCGTGCACGCTTCTGGTTTTGATCTGTGCGCCTGCCGCGTACGTATTGTCCCGCTTTCGCTTTGCAGGGAATAAAATGATCCAGACCAGCCTCGTGTCTGCCATGGGAGTGCCTGTGGTCATGATCGTTCTGCCCTTGTTCAGCCTGATTGCCGGAATGAATGTGCTGAACAACTATATTGCCAATAAAGCAGTGCTGATCTTTCTCTATGTGGGAATTAACGTCCCTTATACGACCATATTTCTTCTGACATTTTTTGCTAATATTTCCAGGGCTTACGAGGAAGCGGCTGCCATTGACGGCTGTCCTCCCATGAGGGCCTTTTGGCTGATCATGTTTCCCATGGCCCAGTCAGGGATTATAACAGTTACTATTTTTAATTTTATCAACATATGGAACGAGTATTTCATTTCCCTGATTTTTGCCAACTCTGACAGGGTACGGCCGGTTGCGGTTGGACTTTATTCCATGATTAATTCCATGAAATATACGGGAGACTGGTCGGGTATGTTTGCTTCCGTTATCATTGTTTTTCTTCCTACCTTTATCCTCTATATCTTTTTGTCGGAGAAGATCATTGCAGGCATTACCGGAGGCGGGGTCAAAGGGTAAGGAAACATGAAAAGCCAGAGGAGGATTAAAATGAAACCGCAATTAACATTTTCGGAAGTCAGCATGGAAATCAGCGATTTAGGGACGGATTCCGTACTGCCGGATATTCTGGGAGAACTCAACATACAGAATAAAATAAATTCTGTACTCAATGAATATGAAGAAATCTATGAAGGCTATGGCCAGCTTCAAAATGTTTATCCATACTGCCTGCAAAATACCTATAACCGCAAACTGGAACCAGCGGAGGTTCCGGTCGCTATCCTTGAAAATGAACATGTAAAGGTGACCTTTCTTCCGACCTATGGCGGAAGGCTCTGGAGTTTCATTGACAAACGGACTGGGACAAACCTGTTGTATACCAATGACGTCATCCGACCAAGCAATCTTGCACTGCGGAATGCCTGGTTCAGCGGAGGTGTGGAATGGAATATCGGAATGATTGGGCATCATCCCTTCACCATGTCCCAGGTATTCACTGCTGAACTAAGCCTGGAGGATGGGACCACACCTGTTTTGCGGTTCTATGAGTTTGAAAGAATTCGAAAAGTAGCATATCAGATTGATTTCTGGTTGGAAGAAGAGAGCAGATACCTAAACTGCAGAATGCGCATCCATAACCAGAATGAACAGGTTGTACCCATGTACTGGTGGAGCAATATGGCAGTTCCGGAGTATCCGGGCGGAAGAGTGATTGTCCCTGCAAAGGAGGCATATACAACTACCAAGGGTACCATTGAGAAGGTATCCATACCATATGTTCAGGAAACAGATGTGACATCCTATGGAAATATTGAGACTCAGGTGGATTATTTCTTTGATATTCCTGAGGAAGAATTAAAATTCATAGCAAATGTAAATCAAGAGGGCTATGGATTGCTCCAGGTTTCCACAAACCGTCTTCGGGGGCGAAAGCTTTTTTGCTGGGGGAATAGCGAGGGGTCTGACCGATGGCAGGAGTTCCTGACAAAAGAGGCGGGAAGATATGTGGAGATTCAGGCAGGTCTTGGCAAGACCCAATACGGATGTATTCCTATGGCCCCCAATACTGCCTGGGAATGGATTGAGCAGTATGGACCGGTACGGATATCAAAGGATGCTTTGCAGGATTTTCCATCAGCACGGAAAGCAGTCAGCTCCTACATAAGGGAGCAGGCGGAATTAAACACTCTGGAAGAGAAGCTTTTAAAAACCCGCCAACTGGCAAAAAAAGAAGGGACCGTTATCCATAAAGGAAGCGGATATGGTAAATTGGAAAATCGGCTGAGGGAAGAACGCCATCTTCCTCCTCTCGCTCCGCAACTGGATTTTAGCAGTCCTGATACCAGGCAAAAAGTATGGGAAGACTTTTTAGAGCAGGGAAGGCTTTCTTCTCCTGACCCAATGGAGGCACCGGAAGATTATTTCCTGGACGATTATCTTTGCCAAAGATTAAGTGATTACGTTAACGAAAAGGATTCCGGTAATTGGTATGCCTGGCTGCATCTTGGCTTCCATGCCTTTTATTACAAGGATTTTTCAAAAGCAAAGAAAAGTTTCTTAAATTCCTATAACTGCTCCGAAAATCCTTGGGCTAAGCTGGGGTTAGCTGCGGTTTACAGGTTTGAGGAGGATAAGCAGAGTGCCGTATCTTCTGCATTAGAAGGCATTAAACTATGCCGTAATAGCCTGTCTTATACAAAAGGAGTATTAAAGCTATTAAATGATTGCGGCGCATACCGTGAAATGGAAGAATTGTACTCAGGCCTTCCAGATCAAATTGCAGGGGAAGGAAGAATAAGGTTTTATTACATCATTGCCTTGAAGGAGCTTGGAAAATTTGCTCAAGCGTATGAGCTGTTAATGAAGGATGGCGGTTTGATCGTTGAAGATATACGGGAGGGCGAGGATGCAATAGGAACTGTGTGGGAGGAGATTTACCGGAAACTCTACCCGGAGGGGCAAGAAAAAATGCCCCATGTATTCTGCTTTAAATCCTTTTAGCTCAATAAATGGCAAGTGCCTCAAAAAATGAGGCACTTGCCATTTATTACTTATCCACCACCGGAATCGGCGTTTCGTCCCTTTCGTCTAAGTGGTTCAGATAGTACTTTGTATCCTTAGCCACAACGCCAGATAAAAGCAGCACGGCCACAAGATTGGGAATCGCCATCAGTGCGTTTAGGATGTCTGAAATCGTCCACACCAGATCCAGAGACAGCACAGGGCCGACAACTACGATTGACACGAAGATGATTTTATAGGGCAGCATTCCCTTGGCGCCAAATAAGTACTCGCAGCAGCGTTCTCCGTAATAGGACCAGCCAAGAATGGTGGAATAAGCAAAGGTAATGATGCCCACGACTAAAATCACCGGGCCAAGAACAGGAATCTGACGGAAAGCGGCAGTGGTCATCTGACCGCCGTTTTGAATCATATCCATGTTGATGTCCGGGTTCTTCATGATAGTTGAAACAAGAACCAGACCGGTCATAAGGCAGACAACAACCGTATCCCAGAAGGTGCCGGTTGAGGAAACCAGCGCTTGGCGTACCGGATTGCGTGTCTGTGCCGCCGAAGCTACTAACGGTGCAGAACCCATACCGGACTCATTGGAGAACAAGCCGCGGGCAATGCCGTACTGCATAGCAAGCATAATGCCCCGGCCAACCAAGCCGCCTGCGACCGCACCGGGTCTAAAGGCCAGGGTTATAATCGCCTTCAGCGCAGGAATGATGAAATCAGCGTTGATACTAAGAATGATCAGACAGCCTGCCACATAGAAAGCAGCCATAAATGGTACAAGCTTTTCGCACACCGTTGCGATGGACTTGATGCCCCCGATAATAACCACAGCGGTAATCACACCGAAGACAAGGCCGATCGCTATGCGTGGGATCGGCAGCGGTACGTTGTTTTCAATAATCTCAGCAATAGCGTTGATCTGAGTTCCGCTTCCAATACCAAAGGAAGCAAACAGTGCGAACAGGGCAAAGAGTATGCCCAGCCACTTTAAGCCCAGTGCACGCTCCAGTGCATACATGGCACCTCCCTGCATTCGTCCATCCTTTGTCTGTACACGATATTTAACTGCAATCAGGGACTCAGAATATTTGGTGGCAATGCCGAATACACCGGTCAGCCAGCACCAGAGAACTGCGCCCGGACCGCCTAAGAACACGGCTGTACCAACACCCACAATATTGCCAGTGCCGATGGTGGAGGCAAGGGCAGTAGTCAGCGCTTGAAACTGGCTGACCTCACCTGGTGAATCAGGGTCTTTTGTCACGGAAAGTTTAATGGCTGTAAAGGTTTTGCGCTGGATAAAGCCTGTGCGTACGGTCAAAAAGAGGTGAGTGCCAAACAGAAGTACAATCATGGGTAACCCCCAAATTGCTGAGTCCAGCTTGTTGAAAAGTTCAATAACTGTTTGCATTGTTTTCTACTTCCCTTCCTTCATATTTTTTGATAAAAAAAGAGTGGGATATACTCCCACTCACAAAAAAACAGAGATCATGCGATATTCCAAAAAGAAAGTGAAACAATCGCCTCTGTCCTTTTGCCTGAGAGTTTCGCGCCTAAGCGCTTGCCCCTTCGGCCCCTGCGTGGTAGCAGATGTCTCCAGAGTGCCATCCATCCACGGTCTGCGCTGGGCGCATTCCGGAGATTTCATATGGCGAATATTTAAAGAATGGTGTCATTATACATTATGGATTAAAATTTTGCAAGAACTTTATCCATGTTCGCCGCGTATTTTGAAACCGAATAGGAAATATAGTTATAACCGCCTGAACCAAGATAACCTGCTTGGGAGGTGATATTTATAATGTAAGTAAACAGGTCAGAGTAGTTTTGATAACTTATTAATAATCAGGTCGATCGTAATGAGTAAAATAGCCTGTGAATCCAGGAACAACTGATTTTTATCCAAATTTAAAGATGGGATAGAAATAAAGCAGTCATATTTATTGGAATATTTAGCCTTGCTGTTTTGTGTGATAATTGCACAGGGAGTACAGCGGTCAAAAGAAGTTTTTGCGGCTGCAGTGATACAATCAGTAGTACCCGATACCGATATAAAAATATGGAAGTCAGAAGCAACAGAAAAAGAGGCTTTTTCACTAAAGATACCTCCATGGATTATTGCTTCAGAATCAATTCCCAATGATGCAAGACGATAGGAAAAATACGTGGCAGAAAGACCGCTTTCATGGAGACCGAATATTCGTATATGGGAAGAACCCAGAATATATTTACCGAGAGAAATAAGGCTGTCTTCACTTATATAGTCCGGAAGTTTTTGTATGCAGCTTAAATAATTTTCTATGATATCCATATTGGATTTAACAACTGTTGGATTTTTAAATCTACCGGACTGGAGATACTTGGAAACCTCGTATTTAAATTCAGAATATCCGTCGTAGCCCAGTTTCTGACAAAAACGCAGCAAGGCAGATTTCGAAACACCTGCTTTTGCGGCAACATTAATAATAGGGTAGGCTGAAATATAATCCGGATTATTAATGACAAATATTTTTATTTTCTCATCTGATTTCGTAAATTCTGATTCATGCAGATTGATCAATTCCATAGGATTCATATAATTTCTCCATAAATTATAACAAGTATTTTTGATTGTAAAAATTATAACATAACTAATATAAAAACAAAAGTGGTAAATTTCCCAAAATAAATGAGAAAATTATTGAAATAATGAGAAGATTAATGTATAATGTGAAAAACAGAATAAAGAGCGAGGTTAGAAAGGGGAAGGTATACTATTATGGAAGCACAGGCAAAAAAAACAGTATTGGAAAGAAGTACGGATTTTATTGAACAAAAAATTGCACCACCCCTGTTAAGTCTGTCACAGGTACGGTATCTGGAAGCATTACAGAGGACGTTTATAACATTAATGCCGTATATGGTTTTAGGTGCGACTATAACTCTTATTTTAAATCTAAGCGGATTATTTGCTGAGGAAACCGGGTTAAATATGCTTGGAGTTGCAAAAGCCATTGACAGTGTGACTGCTCCATGCAGACCATGGCTGCTTCAGATTGTTTTTGTGACAATTAATTTATTAGCGATGGTTGCAGCTTTGTTGAATGGATATTTCCTTGGTGATTATTATAACAGGAAAGATTCCAATGTTACTGCGGTAGCATCGGCAGTTGTAGCTATGATCGCATTCCTTTGCTTTATTGATTTTTCGCAGCTCAGTGCTGAATTTGACTGGCCGGTATATATACTGGGATCACCTAGTTTATTTGGAGGATTATTGATTAGTATTTTTGCGGTAGAAATATATAGATTTCTGATTGGAAGAAAGATCACGATTAAGATGCCGGAAGCAGTACCGCCAATGATAGCGTCGGCTTTTACCAGTATGATTCCGGTTTGTGCGGTTATTATATTGTGTACTTTCATTGGACAGGGCATAGGAGAGTTTGATTTTTTAAGTATGCTGAATCAGGGGACGGCATATCTGGTAGTAGGTGGAAGCGGACCTGTTGCACAGGGGATAGGATTTATGTTGGATAGACTGCTCTGGTTTGTGGGATTACATGGGTCAAACATTGTTTCATCTGTTATGCAGCCGATCTGGGCTACTATGATAACTGATAATATTAATGCATTTGCGGCACATCAGAAGATACCATATATGTTTACGGAACAATGGATTAATTTTTATGTAAGATGTTCCTTATTTCCGGTCGCACTTCTTTGTACCATGAGTAAAGTAAAACGCTTTAAAGTATTAGGAAAGTTATCTCTTCCTGGAACTATTTTCAATATTGCAGAACCAGTTATGTACGGCCTGCCTATTGTGTTAAATCCGCTTATGTTTGTTCCTTGGGTACTTGGTTTCGCAGTGCTTTACATATTTAATGCGATCCTTGGAATATTAGGCATCACTCCCCCTGTTGTTGCAATGACAGTATGGACTATGCCTGCTCCGCTGGCATCCTTTATTGGCAGTGGATTCAATATAGTAGCTCCGATTATCACCTTAATAAATTTTGTGATTATTTTCTTTATGTTTCTGCCCTTTTTCAAAGTAATGGAAAAACAGGCTTTAATAGAAGAGCAACAATACGAAATGGAACTGGAAAGGAAGAAATGATGGAAGAATACCGAATCGTATCATACAGACAGGAATATATGGAACAGCTTATTATTGGCTGGAATGAGACACTGGTTTTTGATCCTATTAGTAAAGAAAGATTTTTACAGCAGGTTTTAATGGACGAAAATTTTGATCCTGATTTGGCACTTGTTTTGTTGGCAGAGGAGAAGGTTGCAGGATTTTGCTTTGGTATTAAAAGACAATATCCATATTTAACCCGAGGCTTAGAGGAAGATAGAGGCTGGATCAGCATTATGTATGTCAGGGCAGAGTATCAGGGCAGAGGATATGGAAAAGCATTGTTAAAAGAAGTGGAAAAGAAACTTATAAAAGAGCAGGTAAAAGAAATTACTCTGTGTGCTTACAGTCCAAATTATTTTACTCCCGGTGTGGATTTAAAATATAAAAAAGCGTTGCTTTTCTTTGAACAAAACGGCTATGTGAGAGGAATGGAGGCTGTGAGTATGAAAAAAGACTTATTTACTTATCATATGCCGCAGAAAACTCTGGAAATGATCGAGCATCTAAAGGAAGAAGGAATAAGGTTTCATACATATTCACTTTCCTATATGGAAAAATTATTAGCATTTGTAAAACAAGAATTTGATGCCGGCTGGGTAAGAAATATTTTACAGGCGATTCGTGATGGAGAAGCAGAGGGTACCATTTTAATTGCAGAGGATAAGGAAAATCATGTAATTGGATATTGTATGCGCAAGATTGACGGTAATGATGCGAGATTTGGTCCTATTGGAGTAAAAGAGTCTGTTCGTTCTAAAGGAATTGGAGGAATTTTATTTGATTTACAGATGAGGGAAATGCAGAAAAGAGGTATTTATTATGCATATTTTTTATGGACTCACGGTGATGCAATTAGATTCTATGAACGGCATGGAATGAGTGTTTACAGAACATATCAGCTCTACCGGAAAAGCATATAGGAGGAAGATTGAAATGGCTAAATATAATAGAATCGTATCCATTGGCGCTCACCCATTGGATGCAGAACTTATGGGTGGACCGATGCTGATAAAATATGCGGAACAGGGAGCTGACGGTACATTCGTCCATGTGACCAAAGGACGTCTTACAGATTTAACAGCAACTGAGGAAGAGAAACAGGCATATGAGACTGCTTTAAACGATGAGATCGAACATGCGGCTGCAACCATGGGGTGCAACAGCTTTAGCATGAATTATATTTCAGCGGAATTGCCGGATGTAGAAGTGTTTACCAATGTAATCCTGGAATATCTGAGAAGGGAAAAAGCTGACTGTGTTATAACTCATGCACGTGGAACATTGCACCCCAGACATTATTATACATATGAGGCAGTAACACAGGCGGTAAGAATCCTTCATAATGAGGGAAATCCCATACAGATTTACTATGGAGAGAATTGTGAAGATCTGATTGGATTTACCCCCACTGTATATGTAAGCATGAGTGAACAAGAGATGAAAACCTGGTTTGAAGGATTACAGAACTATAAAATCTTTAGAGGTAAGATCAATGATGTTCCATATTATGATTATTATCATTCGATGGGAACCATAAGGGCAATTGAAGCAGGAAGCCATGGATTTGTAAAAGCATACATGCATGGTGCGTTAATTGATAATGAGTAAAGAAATATAGTGCAGAGAGATAAAAGAGAGGCAGGTAGGAATATGAAAAAGATCGTTTTAATATGTTCGGCAGGAATGTCAACGAGCTTGCTGGTATTACATATGAGGGATGCTGCAAAAACAGATAACTATGAGTGTGAAATAAATGCATATCCCATAGCAGATGCACCAGAGGTGATTCCTGAAGCCGATATTGTTTTATTAGGGCCGCAGGTCAGATATATGTCCAATAAGCTGAAAAAGGAATATCCTGAAAAAATAATTGAAGCAATAGACATGCAGGTTTATGGAATAGTTGACGGCAAAGGTGCATTGGCACAGGCCAGACGGAGCCTGGAGGATTAAGTGGTGGGGTGTGTCCTGATAGAATTCCCTTGACAGCCGTTTTTAAATACGTTAAAATGTACATGCAATAAAACAGCTTACAATTGAATAACAAATGAGAAGTACGTAATATCCCTTATTCAGAGTGATGGAGATACAAAGGATCTGTGAAGTCACGGCAACCCCTACCGGAAATGATGGCATTAGCCAGAAAGACGCGGTTGGAAGGTGCCAACCTGAGCGAGAAATCGAGCAATAAGAGGATTTGATACATTGTTGAATCAAGTCCGCATTGCTGCGGACTTTTCTTTTTGTTATTCCCCCATGTGATATCAAGGAGGAAATGACAACATGGAAAAATTATTATTTACATCAGAATCCGTTACAGAAGGACATCCGGATAAAATGTGTGACCAGATCTCTGATTCGATTCTGGATGAGATGTTAAAGCAGGATCCTATGAGCCGTGTGGCTTGTGAAACTTGCTGTACCACAGGTCTTGTTATGGTTATGGGAGAAATAACGACTCATGCCTATGTAGACATTCAGAAGGTGGTACGGGAGACCGTAAGGGAAATCGGCTATGACCGTGCAAAATACGGGTTTGACTGCGATACCTGCGGCGTGATCGTTGCTTTGGACGAGCAGTCCGCTGACATTGCATTAGGTGTTGACCGGGCCCTGGAAGCAAAGGAACACAAGATGTCTGACGAAGAGATCGACGCCATCGGAGCAGGAGACCAGGGTATGATGTTTGGTTTTGCCAGCAATGAAACCGAAGAGTATATGCCATACCCCATCGCCCTTGCCCATAAGCTGGCCCTTCAGCTTACAAAGGTCCGTAAGGATGGAACCCTTACTTATCTCCGTCCCGACGGTAAGACCCAGGTAACCGTGGAATACGATGAGAACGGCAAGCCCCTCCGCTTAGATGCGGTGGTTTTGTCCACTCAGCATGATGAAAACGTGAGCCAGGAACAGATCCACGTGGATATTAAAAAGTATGTATTTGATGAAGTTCTGCCTGCAGAGCTGGTGGATGAGAAGACCAATTTCTTCATTAACCCTACCGGACGCTTTGTAATCGGGGGACCTCACGGAGACAGCGGCTTAACCGGCCGTAAGATCATCGTAGATACCTATGGCGGTTATGCACGCCACGGCGGCGGAGCATTCTCCGGTAAGGACTGCACAAAGGTTGACCGTTCCGCTGCTTATGCGGCACGTTATGTCGCAAAGAACATTGTAGCAGCAGGGCTCGCTGACAAGTGTGAGATCCAGCTTTCCTATGCCATCGGTGTGGCACACCCCACTTCCGTTATGGTGGATACTTTTGGAACCGGAAAATTAAGCAATGAAAAGCTTGTGGAGATCATCAGGGAAAACTTTGACCTTCGTCCTGCAGGAATCATCAAGATGCTGGATTTACGCCGTCCGATTTACAAGCAGACTGCGGCTTACGGACATTTTGGAAGAAATGATTTAGATCTGCCATGGGAGAAGCTTGACAAGGTTTCACTCTTAAAAGAATATTTATAATCTTCATGTATAAGAAGGATGCCGCAAAATCAGCTGGTTTATAGCTGCCTAGCGGCATCTTTTTATATACTGGTACATAAAGTCAGACTGATTCTCAGGGCAATGCTTTCCGCTGATTGCAGGGAATCTGAGGAAACAATGGGACAGGGGATTCCGGCTTTTTAGGGTTTGGCACTAAAACTAGCGCCAAATCCTTGTTTCTTCCTGTTGAAATCTGAAGTTGACATTGATTATAATAAGGCTATCGAAAGGATTTGATTGGCCAATCATACCTTACACGGATCATACAGTAAATACTATATAATTAAGTGAGGGTATGTAATATGAAAGAGAAGGTACAAGTATTTGGCCGCTTTTTAAGCGGTATGGTAATGCCGAACATCGGTGCATTTATTGCATGGGGTCTGATTACGGCATTGTTTATTCCGACCGGCTGGTATCCAAATGAAGCAATTGGTGCCCTGGTCTCCCCTATGGCATCCATGCTGCTGCCGCTTTTGATCGCTTATACGGGCGGTTCGGTAGTTTACGGACAGCGGGGCGGCGTTATCGGCGCTATTTCAGCCATGGGCGTGATTGTTGGTTCTGGAGTTCCCATGTTTATCGGGGCGATGATCGTGGGACCAATCAGCGCCTGGGTGATTAAGCAATTTGACCGCAAGATCGAGAGCAAGATCCCCGCCGGATTTGAGATGTTAGTAAATAACTTTTCCCTCGGCATCATCGGTGCCATCCTGACGGCTATTGCTTTAAAGGGAGTTGTGCCTTTTGTTGAGGTGATGAACCGGGTGATGGAGTCAGGAGTTGGATTCTTTGTGGACCGTAAGCTGCTTCCTCTGGCAAGCATTTTTATTGAACCAGCCAAGATCCTGTTCTTAAACAATGCCATCAATCATGGTATCCTTTCTCCTCTGGGAATCCAGCAGGTAGAGGAAATCGGGAAGTCTATATTCTTTCTTCTGGAGGCGAATCCGGGTCCGGGACTTGGTGTTTTACTGGCTTACTGCCTTGCTGGAAAAGGATCGGCTAGGAGCTCTGCGCCTGGCGCAATTATCATTCACTTTTTAGGCGGAATCCATGAGATTTATTTCCCATACATACTGATGAATCCCCTTTTACTACTGGCGGTGGTATCAGGCGGAGCCAGCGGAATCTTCGTATTCCAGCTCCTTGGGGTTGGACTCACCTCACCCGCATCTCCTGGAAGTATCCTTGCTGTTCTTGCAATGACACCAAGAGGCGGATATTTTGGAGTTTTAGCAGGTGTTACGGTGGCGACGGTAGTTTCCTTCCTTGTAGCCCTTCCCTTACTGCGGTTTACAGGAAAAGGCGGGGATTTGGAAGAGTCAACGGAAAAAGTAAAACAAATGAAGCAGGAGTCTAAGGGAAATCAGACCGCAGAAAAGAAAATGATACCAGCAGGAACCGTCAAAAAAATCGTGTTTGCCTGTGATGCAGGTATGGGTTCCAGCGCTATGGGCGCTACCATATTGAAGAAAAAACTGGCGGCAGCAGGATTCGGGGATATTGAGGTGGTTCATTCACCCGTGTCTTCCATTCCCAAGGATGCCCAGATTGTGGTGACTCATAAAGAACTCAAGGAGCGCGCATCCCGCAGCAATCCTGAGGCAGAACTGATCTTAATCACTAATTTTATGGCGGCACCGGAATATGATGAACTGGTGGAAACGTTAAAAAATAAACAAATAGATTTATAAGATGAAATAAACAGCCTTCCTGGTATCCGATTGTGAATCATGGTATAATGTACACGAAAGCAATGAGCAGTGCGAAATAAGACAGGGATAAAATTTCGTTGTGCTTGCACATAAGAAATTTTATCCCTGCCTTATTTCATAGGGCGAATGCCCGTGAGCTGGTAAAACCGCAGGCTTTACCAGCTGCACTGCGGACCTACGGTACAATAATGTATACGGATTCAAAAGGGGAATTATATAAATGAAATTTGCGGGGAGAATACTGAAGTATTACAGCAGAGTAATTGCCGAGTGCATACCTTTGTTTGTGACAGCGGGGCTGCTGTCTGTCTTATCGGCAGTGATATTCCATAATAGATACCTGCCTGAAATGTCCAATATTTTGTCTTTTCTGGTGATTCCGGTATTTATGGGATACAAAGCAGGCACGATGTGCGGCGGGGATGTCGGCGGTTTAGCCGGCACCCTTGCCGCTTCTGCTGTTGTCATGGCAGAACCTGCTTCTGCCATGATTTTGTCTGCCATCGCAGGCAGCATTGCCGGTTTTTTATCCCGGAAGGGTCTGGATCGGATCAAGCACCGGATTCCGGCCGGGTTTGAGATGCTCTTTAGCAACCTATATATATCAGGTCTTGGTTTATTAGCCGGAGCGCTCACCCATTACATGCTTGTACCGGTGGCCGCATGGCTGCTCACCTTTCTGGGAAACGGTTTATCACTAATGATCGAAAAGGGAGTCATCCCTTTCATCAGCTTCGTGGTAGAACCATTAAAAATCATTTTCTTTAATAACTGGATCAACCACGGCTTTTTCCTCCCCCTGGGTTTAGAGCAGATGAAAACACAAGGAAGTTCCATTTTATTTCTCTTAGAGACCAATCCGGGTCCGGGATTTGGAATTCTCCTTGCCTATACCCTGGTTTACCGGAATATGAGAAAGCAAATGCTTTCCAGCCTTATTATTCAGTCCCTGGGCGGCATCCATGAGGTTTACTTTCCCTATGTACTGTCAGATATCCGATTATTGGCTGCTGCCATAGCAGGCAGTATTGCAGGAAATTACTGTTTCATGGTCACTGGCAGCGGGCTTCTGGGACCGGCTTCTCCCGGGAGTATCATCACGATCATGATTATGGCAGACAAAAAGCATTGGCTGGGAATCCTTACGGGGATTTTTGTATCTGCCGGGGTGACTTGTCTCCTGTCCTGCCTGATTATGTCAGGAAAGAAACAAAAAGTACTTGCTGATGAAGAAAAATTACAGAAAGATGAAGGGATGCCAATGAAGAAAATGGAACATGCCAAAATCTATTTTGTTTGCGATGTTGGCATGGGCTCCAGTGCCATGGCCAGCGCGCTGTTTAAGAAAAGGCTGAAGCTGGAAGGCTTAACAGGTATTGAAGTGTTTCATGTATCGGCTGACCGCATTCCGCCTGACGCGGATGTGATTGTATGTCAGAAGGATTTTGCCCGTTCCCTGTCAGGAATTGATAAACCATGCTTTACAGTCAATAATCTCACGGATATGTCTGGTTATAAGGAACTCCTGAACTGGTTAATGGGAGGTGGAGAAGATGGCAGGTAATGATTTTACACCCAGGATGCAGCAGATCGTCCTGGCTCTTCTTAATGAGGATGGACCTGCTCCCGTAAAGCAGCTTGCTGATCAGATCCATATCAGCAAAAGAACGGTACAAAGGGAGCTGGAGTATATTCCCAGAGTGCTAAAGAAATACGGGCTCAACTTTTGCTCAAAAACGGGAACCGGCATCTGGCTGGAGGGAGATAAGAATCAGATGGAAGCCTTAAAGGCTGAACTTGAAGAGGATGATGCTCTGGATGTTTCAGACAGGATAGAACGTCAGAAGCGTCTGACCCTGGAGATTCTCAAGGATAAGACCTTAAAAAAGCTGTATTACTACAGTGATTTATTTGGAGTCAGCGAGGCCACCGTCAGTTCGGATTTAGAGGTGGTAAAAGAGTGGTTTCACAAGTATCATCTTGAGATAAAGAGAAAACCTGGGTATGGTGTGTTTATTGAGGGCAGCGAACGGGATTTCCGCCGTGCCCTGCGCGTGTTTATTGATGAAAACATCCATACGGAGATCATACAGGAGATGTATGAGGACAGGAACCAGTCTGTGTTAAATGTGATTCAGAATAAAAGTGAGAGGAATATTTACCGGATCTTAGATGAAGATATTGTAAAAAGGGTGACAGCCTGCATCTTAAGAATCCGGGATAAACGCATTCTTAATCTGACTCAGGATTCCTACCTTGGACTGGTGATCCATGTGGCGATTGCTGTGAACCGGATCCGAAGGCAGGAGATCATTGAGGAAAATCCGCTTATGGCAGATAGTTTGCAAAATGATCAGGATTATGACCTGGCAAAGAGAATCACCAAATCCCTGGAAGCTGAATTTCAGATTCAGATTCCGGAAATTGAGTGTGCTTATATTTGCCTGCATATTAAAGGCTCCAAAATCCAGCAGCTGAATATTGATGAGAAGTCAAGAAGTGAAATAGAGGAATCCAGGGAACTGTGGGATGTGGTCAATGAGATGATCGACTGCTATGACGACAGCATTGCCTATCTGCTAAAGCAGGATGAGGAATTTGTGATTCAGGGCCTGATTGCCCATCTAAAGCCAACTCTGGTCCGCTTAACCAATGGCATGAAGATCCAGAATCCTTTGCTGGAGCAAATTAAGCAGGATTATCCGGTCATATTTGAACGGTGCAGAACCGTTGCCAAGGTGATCGAAGGGCGGTATGGATATGAAGTGCCGGAATCAGAGATCGGGTTTCTTGCCATTCATTTCGGTGCGGCAGAGGTTCGGATGGAAAGCAGGAAGGAAAGCCGGAGAAAGGTGAATATAGGGATCGTTTGCGCCAGCGGGATCGGAATCTCACGGCTTATGTCTTCCAAGGTTGCCAGGGATTTTGCGGACAGGGTGGAGCTGTCGGTCTATGGAATGACGGATCTGTCTCCTTATGTACTTAGCAAGACGGATTTCTTTGTATCCACCATACCCATTAAGGAGGAGGCTGATATCCTGTATGTAAGCCCCCTGCTTCCTGCTGAGGATATGGAGCAGATCGCCGGAAAGGTACGCCGGTGTGAGTTTATGCCTAAAAAGCAGGATAACCAAGAGTTTACCATTCAATTAGACCAGGTGAATTTTATAGCCGTACAGATTAAAAATGTCATTAGGCTTATGGAATACCAGCGGGTTAATAATGGGATCACCTTTGAGGAACTGCTGATCGCTGTCAGCGAGAAGCTGGCTGCCTACCCGGAACGGCAAAGCATCATTCAAGAAGATTTAATGAGGAGAGAACGGCTGTGCAGCCAGATATATCCGGACTTAAGCTTTGCCCTGCTTCATGCCAGGACGGAAGGAGTGGTAAAGCCGGTGTTTTCGGTGTGCCAGACAAAGGATGGAGAACCATTCAGCGACCCTTATTTTAAGGGAGTATGTGTTGTCTTAATTATGCTGGTGCCAAAGGATGATCATGAGGTAGAGAACAGCGATATTCTGGGTGTGTTAAGCGAGCGGCTGATCGAGGAAGAAGATTTTCTGGAAGCTGTGAGACATGAGGGAAAAGAGGAGATCAGAGCCTTGGTTTCCCAGTATTTAAACCAATATTTCAAACAATATCTGGATAAGATATGAGATAAACGCAAGGTGTAAGCCGGGCCCAAAAGGGTCCGGCTTTTTATGTTGATTTCAGATTTGGCGTTATCAGATGGCGCCAAATGCCATTTTGTTTTCGTTGAAAAGGAGGAGATGACACCCCTATAATTTAGATAGAAAGTTAACACAGGAGGGCAAAAAACGTGTTTGGCTACGGGAAAAAGAATGTAGAAAAGAGTGCAGAGCTTCTGGAACTTGGGAATATCCGTTTGGATTGCAGACCAGGGGAAAAGGAGGCGGTAATAAGGGAGGTAGGGCAGCTGCTTTATCAGTGCGGCTGTGTAGAAGAATCCTACATAGAAGCCATGCTTCAACGGGAGCTGACGTTTTCCACGAATATCGGCAATGGAATTGCACTTCCCCATGGCGTTGAGGCAGCTAAAAAATCGGTTAAGCGCTCCGGCATTGCAGTTATGGTATTCCCTGAGGGAACAGACTGGGGAGGAGAAATGGTAAAACTGGTCATAGGGATTGCAGGGGCAGGAGAGGAGCATTTGGAAATACTCTCAATCATCGCAGAGTGTCTGGCTGATCCGGCAGATGTGGAACGGATCACCGGATGCAGTGCAGAAGAAATCCTTACCATGTTTACAGGAAAGAGGTGTCCGCAATGATAGTAACAGTCACTATGAATCCAGCCATTGATAAAACCGTAGATATTGAACGGTTTGAACGGGGAGATTTAAACAGGATAAAACGTGTGGAGCTGGATGCCGGAGGCAAAGGCATCAATGTTTCCAAGACCATTAAGGAATTAGGCGGAGAAAGTATTGCCATGGGTTTTGTGGGAGGAACCAGCGGTACCATCATCAGACATGTGCTGGCTGACCAGGGCATTCAGACAGATTTCGTGGAAGTAAAAGGGGAGACGAGAACGAATCTGAAGGTGGTGGAGGAAAATGGTGAAGTGACAGAGCTTAATGAACCCGGACCTGAGGTGTCAAAAGAGCAGCTGGAAGATCTTCTGGAAAGGCTGAATGGTTATGCAGCCCCTGATACTTTGTTTGTACTGGCAGGAAGCATACCGGCAGGCATACCAACAGATATATACCGGAGGATCACGGAAGAAGTTCACCAAAAAGGGGCAAAGGTCTTGCTGGATGCAGACGGCACGCTGTTTGCCGAATCCTTAAAGGCGGTACCGGATATGTTAAAGCCTAACCGTTCAGAGCTGGAACGCTATTACCAGATGGATTACCGTGCCTCTGAGCAGGAACTGGTTACCATGGGAGAAAGACTGCTGGAACATGGAACCGATATGGTCGCGATTTCCCTTGGTCAGATGGGAGCTTTATTTATAACAGGGGATAAACGGTACCGGTGCCCCGGACTTCGCGTGAAAGCGCATTCAACCGTGGGGGCCGGAGATGCCCTGGTGGGGGCCATGGCTTACGCCTGGAATGAGAAGCTTCCCCTTGAAACATGCATCAGATTATGCATGGGAGCCTCGGCAGGTGCAGTTACCAGCATAGGGACCAAGCCGCCCCATCGCAGTCTGGTTGATGAATTGATGCAGAAGGTAGAATTGCTGGAAGTCCGGAAGTAAATTTAATGAATAAGGTTGGAGGATGGAACTATGAAAACAAAAGCGGTAAGAATGTATGGCACAGATGATTTAAGATTAGAGGAGTTTGAACTGCCGCAGATTGCTGAAAATGAGGTTCTTGTAAAAATCATGAGTGACAGCATCTGCATGTCTACCTACAAACTGGTAAAACAAGGCAAAAAGCATAAAAGAGCTCCACAGAATATAGATACCAATCCCGTGATCGTTGGCCATGAATGCTCAGGACTGATTGTGGAAGTCGGCAAAAAGTGGAAGGATCAGTTTCAACCGGGACAAAAATTTTCACTGCAGCCCGCTTTAAATTATATGGGAAAACTGGATTCGCCGGGATATTCTTATGAATTCTGCGGAGGTGCCTGTACATACTGCATTATGCCAAACGAGGTCATGGAACTGGGATGTTTGCTGGATTACACGGGAGATAGCTTTTTTGAGGCATCCTTAGGTGAACCAATGAGCTGTATCATAGGTGGGTTCCATGCCAACTACCATACCAACAAAAGAAATTATGATCATGCCATGGGGACTAAAGTGGACGGAAATATCCTGATCATGGGAGGCTGCGGCCCTATGGGGCTTGGAGCGGTCAGCTATGGCCTTCAGTTTGAGAATAAGCCTAAGAGGATTGTAGTTACGGATATCAGCGATGAGCGGATTGCCCGGGCCAGGGAAGTGATTTCAGAAGAATCCGCAAAGGAGAGGGGAGTCGAACTTCTTTATGTAAATACAGATAAGATGGATGATCCTGTTTCTGGCTTAATGGCTATAACCGATGGCCAGGGCTACGATGATGTGTTTGTATATGTTCCTGTAAAAGAGGTTGCAGAGATGGGTGATAAGCTTCTGGCCTTTGACGGTTGCATGAACTTCTTCGCCGGTCCTTCGGACAGCCGGTTTAAGGCAGAAATAAATCTTTATAACTGCCACTATACAAGTACTCACATTATGGGAACTACCGGCGGTAATACGGATGATTTGATTGAGGCCAATAAACTTTCGGCAGAAGGAGCCATAGAAGCGGCGGTTATGGTAACTCATGTGGGAGGAATTGACAGCATTGCAGAAGCAACAAAAAATCTGCCATCCATACCTGGAGGAAAGAAGCTTGCCTATACACAATTTGATATGCCTTTGACAGCCATTGAAGATTTTGAAGAGCTGGGCAAAACCGATCCGCTGTATAAGAAACTCAGTGAATCCTGTAAGGCGCACAAGGGATTGTGGAATGGGGAAGCAGAAAAAATTCTCTTTGATCATTTTGGAATAGACCCAAAAGAATTATAAACAAAACTTAAAATGAATGATTTTGTATGCTGTATCCTTTTACCTATAGGAAGGATACAGCATTTTTGATTCAATTTAAGGGAATAATAGGATTAGGTAAGTCTTTATTTACTGGTAAAATTCGGAAATCATGCGTAAATGCCTTAAATTTTAGAATTGTTTTATAAATTCTCATGTGCATGTGTGTTATAATACCCCTATGTAATATTAATTTTTCGTTATAAATAAAGTTTCAGAGCATGGGAGAGACGAGAATAGTGAAATTAAGATTGAGAACCCGTCTTGTTGTGGCATTTTTGATTATAACAGTGATCCCCCTGATCCTGATCTTTGCAGTGGTGGCAGGGCTTGGCAATTACCAGATGAAGGCGTTCCGCAAAGCTTATAATTTAACGGAGCAGGTCGATCTTCTGTCAAGCAATTCCCTGCAGTTATTTAACCGCCTGACCCGGTCGGAGCAAAATGAAATCAGCCAGATCCTCCAAAGCGATCCCGGTCAGTTTCAGGATGTGGATTATTTGGGAAAGCTTAATGAGAACCTGGCATCAAAGTATGCCTATATGATTGTACGGAAGGAAGATTCCCTTATTTTTGATGGGAACAGCCATATCACCCAGGGGTTTTATGACCAGCTTCCTAAATATGAGGAAATAGACGGACGCATAGACGGCGCCATTTATCTGGATGGGGAGACGCAGCATCTGGTAAAGCAGATGGATTTTCTTTATCCCGATGGGGACAAGGGGAGCTTATTCATTGTTTCCAATGTGAACGGCCTCCTTCCTGAGATCAAAGTCATGATGGCGGAAATGCTGACGGCCATTATTATGATCATCGTATTTACCGATGCAATCCTCATGATGTGGGTATACCGGTCCGTGGTAAGTCCCTTGGGGCGTCTTCAAGTCGCCACCAAGAAGATACGGGACGGAAATCTGGATTTCTCCCTTGAGGTGGAAAATGACGATGAGATCGGACAGCTGTGCCAGGATTTTGAGGAGATGAGGATCCGCCTTAAGGAATCAGCGGAGGAAAAGGTGGAGTATGATAAGGAGAACAAGGAGCTGATCAGCAATATTTCCCATGATTTAAAGACTCCCATCACTGCCATTAAAGGATATGTGGAGGGTATCATGGATGGAGTTGCTTCCTCTCCGGAAAAGCTGGACCGGTATATCCGTACCATCTACAACAAGGCCAATGACATGGATAAGCTGATCGATGAATTGACTTTTTACTCAAAGATTGACACCAATAAAATCCCCTATACCTTTTCCAAGATCAACGTGGCAGGCTATTTCAGGGATTGCGTTGATGAAGTTGGTTTAGAGATGGAGGACCGCAGCATTGAGCTGGGATACTTTAATTATGTAGATGAGGATGTGATGGTCATTGCGGACGCAGAGCAGCTTCGCCGGGTCATTAATAATATTGTCAGCAATTCAGTGAAATATATGGATAAGAGGAGCGGGATCATCAATATCCGGATCAAGGATGTGGGAGACTTTATCCAGGTGGAGATTGAGGACAACGGAAAAGGAATTCCGGCAAAGGATCTGCCCAGTATTTTTGACCGGTTTTACCGCACCGATTCCTCCAGAAATTCCGCCCAGGGCGGAAGTGGAATCGGCCTGTCCATTGTTAAAAAGATCATTGAGGATCATGGAGGCCGGATCTGGGCCACCAGCAAGGAAGGCATTGGAACGGAGATACATTTTGTTTTGAGAAAATACCAGGAGGTCATACAGGAATGAGCAGAATTCTGATAGTAGAAGATGAAGAAAGCATTGCAGAGCTGGAGAAGGATTATCTGGAGCTGAGCGGATTTGAGGTTGAGATTGAGAATGACGGAGAAGAAGGACTTCATATGGCACTCCATGAGGATTTTGATCTGGTGATCCTGGATTTAATGCTGCCGGGAGTGGATGGCTTTGAGATATGCAGGAAGGTGCGGGAAGTAAAAAACACCCCGATCATCATGGTTTCCGCTAAAAAAGAAGATATCGATAAGATCCGGGGCCTGGGCCTTGGGGCTGATGATTACATCACAAAACCCTTCAGCCCAAGTGAGATGGTTGCCCGTGTTAAAGCCCATCTTGCCCGTTATGAAAGGCTGATCGGAAGCGGAGTGCCGGACAATGAGATCATTGAGATCCGGGGACTTAAAGTCGATAAGACCGCCAGACGGGTATGGATCAATGGAGAGGAAAAGAACTTTACAACAAAGGAATTTGACTTATTAACTTTCCTGGCACAGAATCCTAACCACGTATTTACGAAAGAAGAATTGTTCAATAAAATATGGGATATGGAATCCATTGGCGATATCGCTACGGTTACCGTTCATATTAAGAAGATCAGGGAAAAGATTGAGTTTAATACGGCTAAGCCTCAGTATATCGAGACTATATGGGGAGTCGGTTACCGGTTTAAGGTATAGAAGATGAAGGAAAAACTATACGAGATACCGTTAAATGATGCCATGGATGCAGACGATGAATGCCCGTTCTGCTGTCTTGAGAGAAAAGCGGAACAGGAGCTTATGGATTTTGTATTAGGCTCCTGTGCTTCTTATATGGAAAGCGATACAAGAGAAGCTACAGACCGGTCAGGCTTTTGCCGGATCCATCAAAAGAAGATGTTTGATTACGGAAATGCCCTGGGAAATGGCTGGATATTAAAGACCTATTATAAGAAACTGATAAAGGAAATGAAGGAGGAATTTAAGGAGTTTGCTCCTGGAAAAACCTCCTTAAAGGAACGCCTTACGGGAAAGGCGGGAAATTGCAATTCCATCAGCGACTGGATCGAAGGGAAGGAAAAGACCTGCTATATATGCGACCGGTTTTCTGAAACCTATGAGCGGTATGTGGCAACCTTTTTCCACCTATACAAAAAGGATCCCGTTTTTCAGGAAAAGCTTAATAAAAGCAAGGGATTTTGTCTTCACCACTTTGCTGATCTGTGCAGCGGAGCGGATAAATATTTAAATGACAGGGAGCGGAAGGAGTTTTATCCTGCCATTTTTAAAGTCATGGAACTAAATATGGAGCGGATATCCGGCGATGTCGACTGGTTCATCGAGAAATTTGATTACTTAAACCGGGATGCGGATTGGAAGCAGTCTAAGGACGCCATTCAGCGCGGAATGCAGAAACTGCGGGGCGGATACCCGGCAGATCCGGCCTATAAGCAGCGGTAAAATTACCGGCTCAGGCGCTTAAACTGTCCGGGTGTATAGCCGGTAGTCTGGCGGAAGGTACGGATAAAGTTGGAATAATCATGAAAGCCGGATAAATGGCAGGCTTCTAAAACCGTATGTCCCTGAGTAAGCAGTTCCTTTGCCAGAGCCACCCGTTTTACCACGATATACTGGAAAATACTGCTTTCTGTCTCGGATTTAAATAAGTGGCTGATATAATATTTATCAAGGGAAAGTGCCTGGGAAATGGAATCCAGGGTCATGGGTGTTGTTAAGTTTTTGTCAATGTAACTCATGATCGCCTGAGCCCGGTGGGGCTTTGGGGCTGTCCCTCCGGGGCTTGTCTTTTGCCAGGCCCTGTTAATAATAATAAGAATCTGGATCAATGTTGTCATTGCCGTTAGATCGCTGCCGTAAGAGCAGCGATTTTTTATTGCCTCATGAAGGTCCTGAGCCATGGAAACCAGACGCCTGTATTCCTCTTTAGAGAGCAGGACCAGATTGCCTATGGCAGGTTCACGGTGGAAACACTCTAATAAGTTGGTGTCAGGGGTGCAGTAAGGGCGGATAAAGGCAGGATTTACGTGAATGACCAGGCGGGTAAAGGCTTCGCTTGTGGTGTTGATGGCCTTATGGATCTCCCGGTTGGAAAACAGGATCAAGCTTCCCGGGGTCATATCGTAGCAGGCATCCTCCACAAAATACTGGATGTGGCCGTCCATGAGCAGATAGATTTCATGGCTGTTATGCATGTGAAAATCTACATTTCCGGCAATTTGGCTGGTAGTAAAATCGCAGCTGAAGGGCTCGGTAAATTGGCTGTAATGGTAAGGGCTTTCCTTTTTCATGGCTTCCTCCTTAAATAGACAATTTATGCATACTTATAGTCAATCTACGCAAACAAATTGCGTTAAAAACAGTATATAATAAATCTATCACAGAATGAGGAAAAAGAAAAGAGGAGGTAATCATGGTTCGGGTTGGGATAATCGGCTGCGGAAACATCGGGGGAGTTCACGCTATGGTACTGAATGAAATAAAACAGGTCCGGATCTGCGCTCTGGCAGATATCCGCCTGGAACGGGCAGAGGAATATTCGGCCCGCTTTACGGCCGGAAAGGCAAAGGCATATGAATCCATGGAGGATATGCTTGAAAAGGAAGAGCTTGACGTAATCCATATCTGCACGCCCCACTACTGCCATGTGCCTATGGCGGCAGCGGCCTTAAAGAAAGGACTTCATGTATTTATGGAAAAGCCGCCGGCCATAAGCAGAGAGCAGTTTGAAGAGCTTTTATTTGTTTCCGGCCAGAGCAGGGGAAGGTTAGGCATCTGTTTCCAGAACCGGTATAATGAAACCACAAAAAGGGTTAATGAGATCTTGGCCCAGGGAACCCTTGGCAGGATAAAAGGCGGAAGGGCATTTGTGACCTGGCATAGGGATTCTTCCTATTATACAGAAAGCGGCTGGAGAGGAAAACTTGAAACAGAGGGCGGAGGGGCTTTAATCAACCAGTCCATCCACGCTCTTGATCTGCTTCTTTCCTGGCTTGGAAAACCTGTAAGGACGGAAGGCTCCATGAGCAATCACCATCTGAAAGGAATTGTTGAGGTAGAGGACACCCTGGAAGCCTATATGGCTTTTACAGAAGGAGCAGAGCCGGTAAGTGCCAGCTTTTATGCCACCACCGCTTACACCATGGATGCGCCGGTTTTCTTAGAGCTAGCCTGTGAAAACGGATTCGTCCGTCTGGAAGGAAACTCTGTCTGGTATCAGACGGAGGGACAGGAGGAGCCTGTGGTATGGCAGGCAAAAAAGTCTTCTCTTATGGGAAAGACTTATTGGGGCAGCGGACACGAAGCCTGTATCAGGGATTTTTATGATTGTTTGGAAACCGGGAAGGATTATTTCAATGACCTGGCCTCGGTTCAGAATACATTTTACACCATGATGGATATTTATGATTCCGCAAGAAATGAGAGGAGATAGGACATGGATAAGGTAAGACTTGGTATTATCGGAATTGGAAACATGGGAAGCGGTCATTTAAAGAATATTCTGGACGGAAAAGTTCCGGAGATGGAAGTGACTGCGGTGGCGGACCGCCAGGAAGGCAGAAGAACCTGGGCAAAGGAGCATTTGCCGGAGTCGGTTGTCATTTTTGAAGAGGGAAAGGATCTGATTACAGCAGGAGTATGCGATGGGGTCTTAATTGCAGTGCCACATTACCAGCACCCCGAACTGACCATTGATGCCTTGAATCATGGGCTGCATGTAATGTGTGAAAAGCCTGCGGGAGTTTACACCAAGCAGGTTCAGGAAATGAATGAGGCTGCTAAAAAGAGTGACAGGGTCTTTGGCATGATGTTCAACCAGAGGACCAACTGCATTTACCGGAAAATGCATGAGCTTGTAACTGGCGGGGAACTGGGAGCCATCAAGCGGGTCAACTGGATCGTAACGGACTGGTACCGCACTCAGTCCTATTATGACTCAGGAAACTGGAGAGCCACCTGGGATGGAGAAGGCGGCGGCGTGCTGTTAAACCAGTGCCCTCATAACATGGACTTACTCCAGTGGATCTGCGGAATGCCAAGTAAGGTACAGGCATTCTGCCACAACGGGAAATGGCATGACATTGAAGTAGAAGATGATGTAACGGCTTATATGGAATATCCAAACGGGGCTACGGGAGTCTTTGTCACCACAACCGCAGATGCGCCGGGAACCAACCGGTTTGAGATTACTTTGGAAATGGGCAAGCTGGTATGCGAAAACGATAAGCTTATGATTCATAAGCTGGCGGAAAACGAGCGCACCTTCTGCAAAACGGCAAAGGGCGGGTTTGATACCCCGGAATGCACGGTGACAGAAGCTACGACAGACGGGGAGAATGAACAGCATGTGGGAGTGTTAAAGGCGTTTGCCGGGAAGATTCTTCATGGCACTCCCTTAATTGCGGAAGGCGTGGAAGGAATAGGCGGGCTGACCTTATCAAATGCCATGCATTTATCCAGCTGGTTAAAGCGGGAGGTGGAGATTCCCTTTGATGAAGATTTATTCCTGGAGGAGCTTAATAAGCGTCGTAAGGAATCCAGGAAAAAAGAAGGGACCGAAGTGGTGTTTAACACAGAAGGAAGCTATTAGGAAACACCCTTCGGGTATCCCTTTATGCCCAAAGAGCATGGCCAACAAATAGGAAATGAAAAAAGGAGAAACGATTATGTGGGATGGAATTCTATTATCTGGTTTTGCAGATGAAATCGATATGGACTTAGGAAAGCAGATTGAAGTATTAAAGAAGCTGGATATTCATCATGTGGAGATGCGGGGGGTTAACGGCAAGGGCCTGGTCGAGTATTCCATAAATGAAGGAAAGGAAATCAAAAAGCAGCTTGATGAGGCGGGAATCCGTTTATCCTCTGTGGGCTCTCCTATTGGAAAAATAAAAATCACCGATGATTTTGCACCTCATATGGAGCTTTACAAGCATACGGTGGAAATCGCCCATATGATGGAAGTTCCATACATCCGTATGTTCAGCTTCTTCATGCCTGAGAATGAAAGCTTTGCTCCTTATCGGGGAAAGGTCATGGAACAGCTTGGACAGTTCGTAGATTACGCAAAGACCAGCCAGGTGGTGCTTCTTCATGAGAATGAAAAGGATATATACGGAGATGTGGCAGACCGCTGTCTGGAAATTATGAAGGAATTCTATGGGGAGCATTTTAAGGCAGTCTTTGACTTTGCCAATTTCGTCCAGTGCAAGCAGGACACTCTGGAAGCTTATGAGATGTTAAAACCCTACATCGCCTATATCCATGTAAAGGATGCCCTGTGGTCCGATGCCAGCGTGGTTCCTGCAGGCATGGGAGACGGACATGTGGAAGAAATCTTAAAGATGCTGAAAGCCGGAGGATACAAGGGATTTTTATCCCTGGAACCTCATTTAAGCGATTTTGCAGGATTCAGCGCTTTGGAGCAGAATGCAGCTGAAAAGAAAAAGTTGAGCGGAGAAGAGGCCTTCACCATGGCCTATGAGTCACTTAAGAAAATACTGGAATCAATTTAACGATATATATTCCTGCCGACTGGTTTATGAATGCAAGAGTAAGAAAAAATGCTACTTGTAATTTGTCTGACAAGCTGTTATAATGCCTTTCAAGGAGATAAATGCTTATGAAAATTCAAAAATCGAATGTAACAGCTCAGATTATTGAATATATGAAATCCAACATTGAAAACGGCATCTGGAGAGCCGGTGAGATGATTCCGTCGGAGCATGTTCTTACTGAGGAGCTTTCCGTATCTCGGGCAAGTATCCGTACGGCGATTCAGCAGTTCATTGCATTGGGGCTGATGGAGAGCCATCATGGAAAGGGAACTTATCTTATTTCAAATGATATGTCCGTCTTTCGGAAAACCGGCAGAAAAGATCATTACTACAGCATGGAAGATATTGTTCAGTCTCTTCAGTATCGAATTATCGTAGAGAAGGGGACGGCCCAGTTGGCAGCGGAGCATATCGCTCCGGAGGGGTTAAAGCGGCTGGAAGCTTATCTGGATGAGATGAAACGAAGTGTGGGAGATTCGGATGGGTTTGTGCGCAGCGATATGATGTTTCATCAGGAGATTTCAGAAGCCTCTGGTAATCTGCTGCTTAAGCACGGCTTGTGTGAAGTACTTACAAACACGAGAGAGTACCATCGTCAGCTGAATGAACTGGTTGGATATAAAAACGGCATCTATTATCATACGATGATTCTGGAAGCGCTTAAGAATCGGGATGGGAAAAAGGCAGGACTGCTGATGGAAGAGCATTTGCAGACTTCCATGAAAGATGCGCTGGACTCAGGAACTGAATCATAGTTCATTGTATTTTAACCCCGGCATGATGAGCCGGGGTATAAAATAGAAAATACTTGTCAGACGACTAACAAGAGAAGAGAAAAACAAGTAAAGGCATTGGAGAAAAATGAAATTGCCATTTTTTCTTGGATATCTGATTATCTATTTTCTTGTAGAATTGGTGCCGTAGGTCAGTACCTTTTAAACCGGCGCCTGATAAAGAAGGAAATAAGATTGATTTTATATATAAAAAGGAGAGCAAAGGGATGGAAATTAAAAATTTCACAAATTTAACCGGGAAAAAGGCAATCGTAACAGGTGCGGCACAGGGATTGTGTCATGGCATGGCGGAAGGCCTTTTGGAAGCAGGAGCAGAAGTCTGCATCATTGATATCAGCCCAAAGACTCTGGAGGCAGCGAAAGAGTTTTGTGACAGAGGTTACATTTGCCACGGCGTGATTGCAGATCTGGGAGATGATGAGGACCTTGAGAACGGCTTCCATGCTGCAATAACCGGCATGGGAGGACATCTGGATATTCTGGTCAATGGAGCAGGCGTGCAGAAGCGTCATAAGTCAGAAGAATTTCCCATTGAGGATTGGAATTTTGTAATCAATATCAATTTGAATGCCGTGTTCAAGCTCTGCAAGCTTGCCGGGCAGCAGTTCTTAAAACAGCAGAGCAAAGGAAAAATTATCAACATCGCTTCTATGTTATCCTTTTTTGGCGGCTATACCGTGCCGGCCTATGCGGCATCCAAGGGAGGCGTGTCACAGCTTACAAAAGCTCTGTGCAATGAGTGGGCAGCTGCGGGTATCAATGTCAATGCACTGGCACCTGGTTACATGGATACGGAAATGAACGCGTCACTGACAGAACCGGATAATCCAAGATACAACGAGATTACGGACCGTATCCCGGCACATATATGGGGGACTCCGGAAGATATGAAGGGACCATGCGTTTTTCTGGCATCAGCAGCCTCCGATTATTTAAATGGTGCGGTCATTCCAGTAGACGGCGGATATCTGGTTCGGTAAGAAGGCTTTCATATGATAACTGGAAAGATTATAAAAGAACGAATGGAAGGCTGTAGATATATTTCTGCAAAAGACAGGGGACTGCATGAGGTGATTTCACCGGGGGATACAGATTCGGCCATGGCGGAATTTAACTAGATTAAAAGGTTGGAAAGGAATGGACAGCAATCATGAATATACGAACATCGATTTATTTGCCGCAGTTTACGGTTGGTGAGGATGCGTTTTCAGCATTTGGTGATGAGATGAGAAAATACGGAACCAGAGTGGCAGTGGTTTATGGTGAAAAGGCATGGAATGCATCGAAATCTTATGTTTTGCCTGCATTGCAGGCAGCAGGACTTACCGTAACGGCAGAAGTGCTTTACGGCAAGGACACAACCTTTGAAAATGTGGAACGAATCCTTGCAATACTCGGCAGTCAGGATATCCATATGATTCTTGCCGTTGGAGGGGGAAAATGCATTGATACGGGTAAGGTAATTGGGGATAGAATGGGAAAGGCTGTGTTTACGGTTCCATCCATCGCATCAAACTGTGCTCCGGTAACAAAAATCAGCATTATGTATCATAAGGATGGTTCCTTCCGCGAGATCGTAAAACTGAAATCCGTACCGTCTCATTGTTTTATTGATCCGCGTATCATATTGGCGGCTCCGGCAAAATATCTCTGGGCAGGAATTGGTGATGCGATGGCGAAAAATGTGGAATCTGAGTGGTCCGCCAAGGCAGGTGAACATCTGGACTTTGGCAGCGAGTTTGGCATCACAGCCGGTAATATGTGCTTTTTTCCGATGGTTCGGGAAGGAAAGCAGGCACTGGAGGATGCGAAGGCAGGAAAGGTAAGCGAGGCATTGGTAAATACGATTTTAAATGTCGTAGTAGCTCCTGGTGTCACTTCGGTATCGGTTCATCCGGATTATAACGGCGGGGTCGCACATGCGTTGTTTTATGGACTGACAAAGCGTAAAAGTATCGAAAAGAATCATCTGCATGGTGAGGTTGTATCCTATGGCACTCTGGTAAATCTGATTCTCGATCAGAACTGGGATAAGTTTCAGAAGGCTTATGAACTGAATCGTTCCATCGGTCTTCCGGTCTGTCTGGCGGATCTGGAGCTGGACCGCAGCGATTCGCTTGAGGATGTATTGGAGGCAACCCTGGCAAATCAGGAACTGACCCATACACCTTATCCGGTCACGAAAGAAATGATATACCACGCAATACAGGAGTTGGAAGATTATAAAGTTTAGATCACTTGTAATAGACACAGGTAATGCCAAATAACAGCAGCAGACACCTGTGTCTTTCTTTTATTTTCCGCCGGTTATCATTTTAACATAAGAGTTGGAAGATTCTCTCCACACCGAATAGATAAAGCTTTAATCTACGATTCGGGAGCGATTCGGATGGCACAGTCCTGATCTTTGCAGTAAGAACTGAAATCATCATCAGGCATCTGTTCCGTCAATATACAATCAAACTGCCCGATCTCACCGAAGGTCATAAGAGAGGTACGCCCAAACTTTGAGGAATCAGCCAGAAGATAATGCTTCTGGCTCTTTTTTAACGCCGTTTTCTTAATGATGTATTCCTCTGTGGAGGCGTTGCAAACCCCGGCCTGAAGGGAAATTGCGGTGCAGGCCATAAATGCCCGGACAATGTTATAATCCTCCAAGTATTCCACGCAGGAGCTGCCCACTAATGAAGCGGTATCCCTTTTTAGGGATCCGGGCAGGACGATTAAATTGATGTTGGGATAATTCATGGATTTATTGATGACCTGGAGGCTGTTGGTAATGACAGTGACCGTACCTAAATGGGTCAGGTGATCCACAATGCCCATGGTGGTGGTCCCGCTGTCAATAAATATGATATCCCTCTCCCGTACAAAGGAAGCGGCCAGTGCGGCGATCCTCTGCTTACTTTGGGCATTTCTTCCGGCACGCTCATGGAAGGTGACCAGATTAGGGATAGGGGACGCATTTTCGCATGCGATGACGCCGCCGTAGACTTTTTCCACGGTGCCGCGGGCAACAAGGATCTCTAAGTCCCGGCGAAGGGTATTTTTTGAAATTTCAAATTCTTCACACAGGGCATCAATGGAAGCCGTTCTGTGCTCCAGTATATATTGCTCCAGTTGGTCAATTCGGGAAATTCTCATAGGTGTACTCCTTGCTCAGCTGCCTCTCTGGCATACTGTTATAGTAAGATTATAGCAGATGTACAAAAAAATATCAAGAAGTAACCAACACTTAACCAAAATTTAAAAAATAATAGAGATTGTCTTGACTGACACCTAAATAAGTGCTAAAATATGACCATAACATTACATAAATAAAATCAAAACATGACCATAAAAGGGAAGGGAGAGAAAAACTCTTATTGTCACTGATGAAATGGTGGTGGGGTCAGGAAAAGTGATTTCCTCCTCCAATACCGGAAAAGAGATGATTAGGGATGATGTGACGGAGCTTTTCCACAGTCAGTGGGATGGAAGCCCGGATAAAGGAGAAGAAGTATGGGATTAGTAAAAATGAAGGAATTGCTGAATCAGGCCTCAGAAAGAAACAGGGCGGTTGGAGCCTTCAGTGTGGGAAATCTTGAGATGGTGAAGGGAGCTGTAAAGGCAGCTGAAGATATGAATACCTCCATTATCTTACAGATCGCGGAAGTGCGTCTTCCCCATTCCCCGCTGACTCTGATGGGGCCCATGATGGTGGAGGCGGCAAAGAATGCAAAGGTCGATATCGCAGTTCATCTGGATCACGGCAAGACCATTCAAGTGTTAAGACAGGCTTTGGATTATGGGTTCACCTCCGTGATGATGGATGGTTCCAACCTTCCCTTTGAAGAGAACATGGCAAAGACCTTAGAGGCAGTGAATCTCGCCAGGGAATATGGGGCGACCGTGGAAGCAGAGCTTGGCCTGGTGGGCGGCAGCGAGGATGGGAGTACGGATGAGGGAATCCGCTGCACCAATCCTGACGATGCCAGAACCTTTTGCGAAAGGACCGGAGTGGATGCACTTGCAGTAGCAATCGGTAATGCCCATGGCAATTATCCGGTGGCTCCAAGGCTGGCCTTTGATGTTCTGGGAGCCATTGACCAGAAGACCAATGTGCCTCTGGTTCTTCACGGCGGGACAGGAATTACCCCAGAAGACTTCCGGAAAGCCATAGGCCTTGGAATCCGGAAGATCAACATTGCAACGGCCAGTTTTGACAGCCTTACGAAAGAAGCTGCAAAGTATCTGGAATCTGAAGGAAAACATGATTATTTCGGGCTGAATGAAGCGATGGTCCGGGGAGTGTATGAGAATGTAAAGCAGCATATCAGGATCTTTCAATGTGCGGAGCCGCTTACGTAAATCAATAAGATCATTAAAAGTTTACATGCAAAAATTATAAACTAAAACCGCTTAAAACAACGTTTTAATACAACCAGTTTTGAGCGAAGAGAAAGGAATGGATATAAAAATGGGAGAAGTAAAAAAACTAAAGTATCTTGTAAATGGTCAATGGAAGGAATCGATGACGGAAAAGTATTCTGATTCATATGATCCCAGCACCGGCGAAGTAATAGCCAAAGTACCATGCTGTACTCCGGCAGAAGTGGAAGAAGCCGTGGAGGCTGCAAAAGCGGCATTTCCGTCCTGGTCATCTACCCCTGTAATAAAAAGAGTTCAGGTACTTTATAAGCTCAGGGATCTGCTCATCGAGCATATGGATGAACTGACCATGCTGGTGGCAAAGGAAAACGGTAAAAGCTGGGAAGAGGCTCAGGGCGATGTACTGAAAGCCAAAGAAGGAACCGAACAGGCCATAAGTGCCCCTTCACTGATGATGGGAGAGAGCCTGATGGACGCTTCCACCGGATTTGATACGGTGCTGTACCGTATGCCTTTAGGAGTATTTGCCGGTATCGTGCCTTTTAATTTCCCTGCAATGATCCCTATGGGCTGGATGGCTCCCATGTGTATTGCCTGCGGCAATACCATAGTGCTTAAAGCAGCATCCTTTACCCCTCGGTCCTGTATGCGTATAGCAGAACTGTATAAAGAAGCAGGACTGCCGGATGGCGTCATTAATATTGTCACCTGCTCCAGAAAAGAAGCAGAAATTCTTCTCACTCATCCTGATATCAAAGGGATCAGCTTCGTGGGTTCTACTTCTGTGGGTATGCATATTTATTCCACGGCTGCGGCCACGGGCAAGAGAGTTCAGGCTCTCTGTGAAGCCAAGAATCATGCTCTGGTTTTAAATGATGCTCCGGTTAAGCGTGTAGCGGCGGGTATCATCAATTCTTCTTTCGGATGCGCAGGAGAACGGTGTATGGCTCTGCCTGTTGTGGTTGTACAGGAGGGGATTGCCGATGCCCTTGTTGCGGAGATCATCGCTCAGGCTAAAACACTTAAAGTGGGACCGGCCTATGATAAGAGTACAAAACTGGGACCGGTGGTAAATAAGGCTCATAAAGAGTCCATCGTAAAGTGGATTGAGACAGGTCTAGAAGAAGGCGCAGAGCTTGTACTGGATGGACGCGACATTGTAGTGGAAGGTTATGAAAACGGCTTTTATTTAGGGCCGACGATCTTTGACCATGTGACTCCTGACATGAGCGTAGGGGAAAAAGAAATCTTCGGACCGGTGCTGTGCATTAAGAGAGTGAAGACCTTTGAAGAGGGATTAGAGATCATGAATGCCAATCCATATGCAAACGGTTCTGTTATCTTTACTCAGAACGGTCACTATGCCAGAGAGTTCGCAAGACACTCGGACGGCGGTATGATCGGTATTAACGTAGGAATTCCGGTTCCGGTTGGCATGTTTCCTTTCAACGGCAATAAACTGTCATTTATCGGAGATCTGCACTGCTTAGGCAAGGATGGATACCGGTTCTTCACAGAAAATAAAGTTGTAACTACCAGATGGTTCGACGAAGAAACCGGAGAATCCACAAACGTGAATACCTGGGATGGAACAATCTAAAAGTTACCGGCCAATGATAGATAAAAACGCCCTGCAAGGCGGATTAAAACCTTGCAGTGTGTTTTTTCACGCCATGATATGGCTGAACTCACCGGGAGAAAATAAGGACAATGGCACGCAGAACGGGATGGGAGAGAGGTAACGATGGAATATATAAAATTTGATGAAACCAGAGAGATGGACATAATTCTTCTTGGAAGGGTGGCAATTGATTTTAATCCGGCTTACAATGAGTATGTGAAAGAAGAATTCAAGCCCTTAAAGAAGGTGCACATGTTTGAAAAGTTTGTGGGCGGTTCTCCGGCTAACATCGCCGTAGGTGTGACCAGACATGGCATGAGGGCGGGATTCATCGGGAAAGTATCAGATGACCAGTTCGGTGAATTTGTAGTGGATTATTTCAATGAACAGGGAATCGATACTTCTCATATTACAAGATGCAAAAATGGAGAAAAGCTGGGCCTGACCTTTACAGAAATGCTTTCTTCCAGTGACAGCAATATCCTGATGTACCGGAACTGCATTGCTGACTTGCAGCTGGATGTAGAAGACATAGACGAAGCGTATATCAAAAAGGCAAAAGCCATTTTGATATCAGGTACGGCGCTTGCACAAAGCCCGTCAAGAGAAGCTGCCCTTAAGGCGGTCATGCTGGCGAAGAGAAACGATGTCAGAATTATCTTTGATATCGATTACAGAGCCTATAACTGGAAAAATGCGGACGAAATATCCATATATTACTCCGCAGTTGCCAAAGAAGCAGACATTATTATGGGCTCAAGAGAAGAATTCGACTTAACGGAAAAACTGATCAAGCCAGGCATGACAGACGAAGATAGTGCGGCACTGTGGCAGAGCTATCGTGCCAGGATCGTGGTCATCAAGCACGGAATGAAAGGGTCTACCGCATATACTCATGACGGACAGTCATTTTCTATCAAACCGTTCCCGGTGGAGGCCAGAAAAGGTTTCGGCGGGGGCGACGGATACGGTTCAGGGTTCCTGTATGGTCTGTATGAGGGCTGGGATATCATAGACTGCCTGGAGTTTGGTTCGGCAGAGGCCTCTATGATGGTAAAGAGCAATAACTGTTCGGATTCTCTGCCTACGCCGGAGGAAGTACATGCATTTATAAAAGAAGAAAAGGAAAAGTTTGGTGAGATGATCGCCCGTGTATAAAAATGTAAAGGAGAGCGGAACATGTCAAAAACAATAAGAATGACAACAGCACAGGCACTTGTGAAGTTTCTGGATAACCAGTATGTTTCTGTCGATGGAGTGGAAACAAAGTTCGTTGAAGGTGTTTTTACTATTTTCGGTCATGGAATCGCGGTTGGCTTAGGAGAGGCTCTGGATACGGACCCCGGACAGCTTAAGGTGCTTCAGGGAAGAAATGAGCAGGGGATGTGCCATGCGGCCATTGCATTCTCAAAGCAGAATAACCGGAAGAAAATCATTCCATGTGCCTCATCCGTGGGACCGGGTGCGGCTAATATGGTAACAGCCTGTGCAACCGCAACGGTAAACAACATTCCGCTTCTGGTATTTCCGGCGGATACCTTTGCCTCCAGACAGCCTGATCCGGTATTGCAGCAGCTGGAACAAAGCAGCAGCCTTGCGACCACAACCAATGATGCTTTTAAACCGGTGTGCAAATACTGGGACAGGATCACCAGACCGGAAATGATCATGAGCGCTATGATCAATGCCATGCGCGTGCTGACGGACCCGGCGGAAACCGGAGCGTGCTGCATTGCCCTCTGTCAGGATGTAGAAGGTGAATCCTATGATTTTCCGGATTACTTCTTTAAGAAACGGGTACACCGGATCACCAGGCCTCTTGCAGTAGAAGAAGAACTGGATGAGATCGCAGACATCCTTGCAGAAGCTAAGAAGCCACTTGTAATTGTAGGCGGGGGAGTCCGTTACTCTGACGCGGGAGAAACCGTAGAAAAATTCTGCGAGGAATTTAAAATACCCTTTGGAGAGACTCAGGGAGGGAAGAGCGCCTGTAAATCAAGCCATCCCTATTGCCTTGGCGGAATCGGAGTTACCGGAACATATGCCTCCAATGTGATCGCAAAGGATGCAGATGTGGTGATTGCTATCGGAACCAGGCTGAGCGATTTTACTACAAGCTCAAAGTGGCTGTATCAAAAGGAAGATGTCCGATTTATTACCATCAATAACAGCAGATTTCATGCATACAAGATGGATGCGGTCAAGGCCGTGGGGGATGCAAAGGTGACCGTTTCGGCCCTGGCGGAGAAGCTTAAGGAAAGACAGTATGTGTCTCAATACAAAAACGAGATCGTTGATGTAAAAAGAAAATGGGACGAAGAGATGGTGCGTTTAGGCAGCATTGAATACACTGGAGATGATTTTGAACCCAACATAAAAGCGCGGGATCCCAGGACCATTCCGGAGTTTGTCCGCTTAACCAATGGAAAGATCACCCAGACCGCCGCTCTTGCAGCAATCAGAAGGGTCATTGATGAAGATGCCATCATCATTACGGCAGGAGGCTCCCTCCCAAGCTGTATGCAGCGCATGTGGACCACTGACAAACGGGGCGGATACCATGCGGAGTACGGGTACTCCTGTATGGGGTATGAAGTGGCAGCCACACTGGGCGTTAAATTTGCGGAACCGGAATCTGAAGTTTACTGTGTTGTAGGGGACTCCAGCTTCCAGATGCTCCACAGTGAGATCATGACCATTATGCAGGAAAGACAGAAGGTCAATATTCTGATATTTGATAACTGCGGCTTTGGCTGCATCAATAATCTGGAAATGAACCATGGGATCGGAAGCCTTGCCACGGAATTCCGCTATACGGACGGGAAAAAGCCCTCTGGGGATTTAATGACCGTTGATTATGCCAAAATCGGGGAGGGCTACGGCCTGAAGTCTTATACCTGCAGAACCATCAAAGAACTGGAAGAGGCTCTGGAAGATGCCAAAACACAGGAAAGGGCCTGCCTGTTTGATTTAAAGGTAATTCCCAAAACCATGTCGGATGGATATGAATCCTGGTGGAACGTAGGTATTGCCACAACCTCAGAGAATAACAGCGTGAGAGAAGCGTGGGAAAGAGTCATGGAAGGTAGAAATGAGGCAAGAAAGTATTGATGCCGCTTTATATTCATTCCTATATTCATTGAACTACAATCTGAGGAATCAGACCGATTGTATTGAAGATGAGAGAGATATATAGCAGCATGAAGAATTTAAAATAACAAAGGGGATAACTGCCGAAATACAGGCGGTGTAAAAAATATTATAAGACAGGGAAGGGATGCAAAAATGTTAAACAAGGAGAAAGTAAAATTAGGAATTGCACCGATCGCATGGACCAACGATGATTTGCCGGATCTGGGGAAGGAAAACACCTTTGAACAGTGTGTCAGCGAAATGGCGCTGGCAGGCTTTACAGGCTCCGAGGTGGGCAACAAATATCCAAGAGATGTGGAAGTATTAAAAAAGGCATTGGATCTTCGCGGCGTAGAAATCTGCAATGCATGGTTTTCCACCTTTCTGATCAGCAGGCCTTATGAGGAGACAGAAGAAGGATTTGAAAAGCATGTGGCGTTCCTGGCAGCCATGGGAGCCAGGGTCGTAGGTGTTTCCGAGCAGAGCTACAGCACACAGGGGATTATAGACCAGCCGGTGTTTGAAGGAAAATATGAGATGGATGACAGGGAATGGAACCTGCTGTGTGAGGGCTTAAACCGCCTTGGAAAACTTTCCAAGGAAAAATACGGGGTGGCTTTGACCTTCCATCACCACATGGGAACCGTTGTCCAGAGCGCTGTGGAGGTAGAGCGCATGATGGCGGGCACTGACCCGGAATATGTGAGCCTGCTCTTTGACAGCGGCCATTTTGCATACTGTGGTGAGGACCCTGTTGCCATGGTGGAAAAGTATGTGGGAAGAATCAAGCATGTACATTTAAAAGATATCCGGCAGTCGATCGTAAAAGGGGTAAGAGAGGAAAAAATGAGCTTCCTGGCAGGAGTCCGGGCAGGCGCATTCACCATTCCCGGAGACGGATGCGTGGACTTTGATTCCATTTTTAAGGTATTGGAAGAAGCTTCTTACGAGGGTTACATGGTAGTGGAAGCAGAGCAGGATCCTGCAAAGGCAAATCCTCTGGAATATGCCATCCGTGCAAGAAAGTTCATCGCCGAGAAGACCGGTCTATAAGAGGAAAGAAAGAGAAAGGAGAAGAAAATTATGGTAACTGTAGGAATTATTGGAGCAGGAAGAATCGGAAAAGTACATACAACCAGCATCTGTAACCTGGTAAAGAATGGGAGGATCAAGACCATTGCCGATCCATACATGAATGAGGAAACTGACAAATGGGCAAAAGACATGGGGGTTCCCAATACGACTAAGGATTACAGGGAGATTTTAGCAGACCCGGAGATCGATGCCGTGTTGATCTGCTCATCCACCAATACCCATTCCCCTATTTCCGTTGAGGCAATTCAGGCGGGAAAGCACGTATTTTGTGAAAAACCTATTGATCACGACATTGAGAAGATCAAGGAAGTTATGGAAGCCTTAAAGGGCAGTAAGATAAAATATCAGGTAGGTTTTAACCGCCGCTTTGACCACAACTTTGAGGCCGTGAGGAATGCGGTTGCAGCCGGAAAGATCGGGGAGCCTCACATTATCAAAGTGACCTCAAGAGATCCGGAGCCGCCAAGCGCTGAGTATGCAGCAGTATCCGGAGGAATGTTCTTAGATATGACCATCCACGATTTTGATATGGTCCGTTACTTAGCAGGCTGCGATGCAGAGGAAATCTACGTTCAGTCCGCAGTGCTTGTGGATCCGGCCATCGGGGAAGCTGGGGATGTGGATACCGCAGTCATTACCCTGAAGATGGAGAACGGAGCCATTGCAGTCATTGATAATTCCAGAAAGGCTGCTTACGGCTATGACCAGAGGGCAGAGGTATTCGGCTCCAAGGGGATGGTGGCAACCTCCAATGATACCGAAACCAGTGCAGTATTAAGCACTGCCGAAGGCGTTACAGGAGAAAAGCCCCTTTACTTCTTCTTAGAGCGTTATATGCAGTCCTTTGCAAAGGAAGTGAACTGCTTCATCGAAGCCATTGAGAATGATACCGATACCCCTCTTGGTGTAGAAGATGGATTAAAGCCCGTATTAATGGGCATTGCTGCCAAGAAGTCCGTAGAAGAGCACAGACCTGTAAAGATCTCTGAAATCATGATGTAATGAGCGCAAGAGAGCGAAGATGAGCTTGCTTATCGGCGCGAACGGCGAATGCCGCTCAGGAACCGCAGGTTCATGAGATAATGAGCGCAAGAGAGCGAAGATGAGCTTGCTCATCGGCGCGAACGGCGAAAGGAGCTGCTATGAGCGAATTATTCAGTTATCCGGAATTTGATCCCAAAGGAATAAAACTCCTCACCAAAGCAGGAGATGGGGAAAATGATATGTTAATGGACATTGCCGTTTATCAGATGAAGGCGGGGGAGGAACGTTCCTTCTCCAGTCGGTCGGATGAGATGGCAGTCCTTCTCCTTACCGGAGAAATCTCATTTTCCTGGGAAGAAAAGAAGGAGTGGGGAAAACGGAGCAGTCTGATAGAGGAAGGACCCTACTGCCTTCACGTTTCAAAGGGCGTTTTGGTCAGTGTATCGGCAAAAGAGGACAGTCAGGTCCTGGTTCAGCGCACCCAAAATGACAGAGCATTTGACAGCGTTTTCTATAAGCCCGAGGACTGCACCAATGATATTTTTGGGGAAGGGCTTTTAGAAAACAAGATGAAGCGGACAGTCCGCACCATCTTTGACTACAAAAATGCTCCCTATTCCAATATGGTAAATGGAGAAGTCATCACTCACCAGGGAGGGTGGTCCAGCTACACGCCACATGAGCATCCCCAGCCTGAGGTTTATTATTACCGCTTTGAGAGGCCGGAGGGCTTTGGTGCCTGCTTTATTGGGGAGGAAGTCTTTAAGATCAAGGATGGAAGCTGTGCTGCCATTACTGGCGGCAGGACTCACCCCCAGGTGACCGCGCCTGGATTTCCTATGTACTATTGCTGGATGATCCGGCACCTTCCGGGCAATCCGTGGACAACACGGGTGGATGATCCCAGATACAACTGGATCAAGGAATTAAAATAAATTAATCCTGGTCCCTCTTACCAAAGGCCAGAAAAAGATGGAAAGCCTCCAGGCTTCTGTCTTTTTCTGGCTTTTGCCAGTTAACAGCTCTTCTCCGGAAGACACAGGGATAGACAGGATCAGGGCCGTGCAGGACAAACAGAAGATCTATAAACACCTATTTGCAAACATGATATACTCTGCCAGCATATTTTATAAGATATTGATGGATAATTAATATCAGAAAAGAGGAGTAATCATGAGCCAGGTTTGGCAAGTACTGGTAAACCTTGTGGAGAGGTATGACCTTATCTACCAGACGGGTTTGTTTTTTCGAATTGTTGTTGCGGGGTTTTTAGGGTATCTGATCGGATATGAGAGAACGAATCGTTATAAGGGGGCGGGGATGCGAACCCATGCCATCGTGGCCATGGGAGCCGCTCTGATGATGGTGGTTTCCAAATATGGTTTCCGGGATGTCCCCAATTTTGATGCTTCCAGAATCGCTTCCCAGATCGTATCAGGGATCGGTTTTCTTGGAGCGGGGGTTATTTTTGTTAAGAATCATTCAGTCAGCGGTTTAACCACTGCGGCAGGCATCTGGGCAACTGCGGGAGTAGGGATGGCAATCGGCGCGGGCGACTACTTTATGGGGTGCGGAGCAGGACTTTTTCTCATTTTTACCCAGGTCATTCTTCATGATGTTCCTTTTCTATCCAGGGAGCCATACCGAGGCGTCTTAAAAATAACGACAAACCAATACGACATCGTTATTATGGAGCTGTTTCATAATTTAAATGAGGAGAAGATTAAGGTTTTAAACATTAAGGTAGGAAAAACAAAGGATGCGGTCAAGGTGGAGCTGGATCTCCTTTATCCGGCCGGATATGAGAAAAACGACTTAATCGTCAAGTTGTCAAATGATAAAAGAATCGATTCCATCAGCGGATAAAGCAGCAGGGATGATTTTCCAGTATAGAAGTTTTTAGCTGTTTTTCAAATTGAATCACCATAAAGCCTATAGAAAAAGTAGGAAATAAACTTAAAACAGTTGCAAAAACACCGGAAATGTGTTTATAATGAATCTGGCTTTTCTTAGGGATAACCGGAGACAGCATCTGTTATGATTGACGGAAAACTGAAAGGAGAAATGTATGAAAAAAATTTTTATGAAGAGTGCGGCATTCCTGCTGGCATCTGTCATAGTGCTGGGCGGACTTACCGCCTGCGGAGGAAAGGATCCGGCCGCAGAAGATACCACGGCTGCTAACGCCAGTTCAGCAGGTGGATCAGATGAAGGAGCCGGAACAACGGCTGCAGGAGAGGAAAGCACATTTACCTATGCAATTGCAGGCGATCCGGGGGCTAATGTGAATGTTATCACCACAAGCGACCGTTTCGGCCTTATGACCATTAAGATGATTTATTCCCCATTGTATATGTACAATGCGGATGGGATTAATTATTTCCTGGCAAAGAGCATAGACACCTCTGATGACAAACTTACCTATACCATGCACCTTCGGGATGATGTAAAATGGTCGGATGGAGAGAAATTCACTGCCGATGACGTTGTCTTTACTTTTGAAGCCATGGCAGACGAGAAAAACGCAGGCTGGGCATATTCTCAGCTGGTGTTCCCTGAAGGTGCAGTTAAGATCGAAAAGATCGACGACTATACCGTTACCCTTACCATGCCTTTTGTCAACTCCGCCGCGGTGGAGATGTTTTCCCAGATATTCATCATGCCAAAGCATATCTATGAAAATGTGGAGAATTTTGAAAACAATGACGTTAACACCAAGCCTGTAGGCACCGGACCATACGTAATGGCGGAATACTCCCCAGGTTCCTATGTAAAATTCACAAAGAACGAGAGTTACTTCCTGGGCGCCCCTTCCGTTGACAATTTCGTATTCAGGATCATTGAAAATGAAAATACGGCCATGACAGTGATTCAGAGCGGAGAAGTAAACGCATGGATAGGAACCCCTGCACAGGTGACGCAGATGAATCTGGAAGCGGCCAATTTAACGGTTTATCCATATCAGGAAGGCCGTGTGGGATATATGATGATCAATGCCAACCGCGTAAAGGATGAAAACCTCAGGAAAGCGATCCTCTATGCTATGGACAAAAAAGCCATTGCAGATGCGGCCCTTCTGGATCCCCAGTATTATGACCTGCCATGGAGCTTTATGCCTCCTAACAGCAAGTTTTTTACGGAGGATGTGGAAAAATATGAACAGAACCTGGATAAATCCAAAGAGTTTCTTGTTGCTTCCGGTGTGACAAATCCGGAATTAACACTTGCCTATAACGCTTCTGACAGCCTCCAGTCCACCTCTGCCATCATGATACAGGAGCAGCTTCAGAAGGCAGGAATTAAGGTGAACTTAACGGGCGTGGATTCCACTGCTCTCAGCCAGCAGATGAAGCAGGCTGACAATTCCTATGATATGTACTTTGGCGGCTATATCATGGGCATAGACCCGGATACGTTTTCAAGCTTATTTGAATCAGGTGCAGCATACAATTATATGCATTATGACTATCCTGAGATGAATGAACTTTTTGCACAGGGCCGGAAGGAAACAGATGAGGCAAAGCGTAAGGAAATCTATTCAACCATACAGCAGAAGCTGCAGGATACCGCTTGCTTCTATCCCCTGTATTCCAACAAACGCCTTCTTGTAGTATCCAAAAACGTAACAGGAATTGAAGAAGCAAAGCTGGTTCCAGTTTATACCTTTGAAGATACTTCCAAATTACAGATGAAGTAATGCAGACAGTGTGAAAGCTGCAGAAATGGCGGGTTGTGGATCAGCTGTGAAAAGGGAAGGGTGTTCTGCTGCTAGAATCCTGCAGCAGACACCTCTTTCTATATATAAGGAGAAACTATATGGCGAAATATATATTAAGACGAATATTGACAGCCATACCCATGGTCCTTTTAATCACAATTCTATGTTTTGCTTTGATGCATTTTGCACCTTATAATGCCATTGATGCTATGACAACACCGAAGATGTCACCGGAAACAATTGAATTGATTAAGGCAAAATATGGGTACGACAAACCTCTGTTCATCCAGTATTTGCGCTGGCTGAACGGAATATTGAACGGGAATTTCGGATATTCCATCGTAACCAAGCAAAGCATTGCAGGAGATCTTTCTGTCAGGATTCCAAACACCATAAAACTGGTTCTGCCGGCCTATGCAACCGCTTATATTATGGCAATCATCCTTGGGCTTTTAGCAGGTTCCCATAAGAATAAGGCAGCAGATAAAGTGATTGACGGAATATCTTCCATAGCGATCGCCGTTCCTTCCTTCTGGTTTTCCATGCTTTTGATTTTTGTTCTGGGTTATAAGCTTAAGCTTCTTCCCATCGTGGGGATGCATTCCGTAGGAAAGGAATCTTCCATGGTGGATTTTCTAAGGCATTTTATCATGCCTTTTATCACCCTTACCTTTACATTTTTACCGGCCAATGTAAAATTTGTCCGTTCCTCTACGGTCACCCAGTTTTCTGAGGACTATGTGCTCGTCCAGCGGGCCTTTGGGGCTTCCAGAGGGGAAATCATGTATAAGCATGTCTGTAAAAACGTGCTGCTTCCCATTATTACAAGGCTTGGCATGGCTCTTCAGCTGTTGGTAACAGGGGCCATCATTACGGAAACCGTATTTGGCTGGCCTGGAGTCGGACCTTATTTTATCAAGGCAATCCAGGGCATGGATTATCCCATTGTCATGATTGTTCTGGTACTGTCCTCCGCCCTTGTGATTTTTGGAAACCTTCTGTCGGATATCCTCTACTGCATTACGGATCCGCGTATCAGGGAAATGGGGTGACAAAAGATGAAAAGAAACAAAGAGAACACAAAAAAGAACAGATCCGTCAGAGTGGACAGCGTACTGCTGTCATTAAAGCATGATAAGGCGGCTATCATATCCCTGATTCTTTTGGGAGTGATCATTTTATTTGCACTCATTGCACCGCTGCTTCCTGTGGAGCCAAATGCCACTGATATTGCAAACCGCCTTCAGTCCCCGTCTGCCGGACACTGGTTTGGGACCGATGAAGTTGGAAGGGATTATTTTGCCAGAGTTATCTACGGGGGCCGTGTTTCCCTGCTGGTTGGATTCCTAGCTATGCTCACGAGCCTTACCATCGGGGTAGCGGTGGGCACTATTTCCGGCTTTTGCGGCGGCATGGTGGATATGGTTCTTATGCGAATCGTAGATGTCCTGTATTCAATTCCATGGATGATTCTGGTTACCGTTGTCAGCATCTTTTTAAAGCCAGGGTTAAAATCCATCATTCTGGTCATCGGCTTTTTTACCTGGATGGAAATTGCCAGGCTGGTGCGGGCTGAGACACTTTCCCTTAAGGAAAGGGAATTCATCCTTTATGCCGAGTTTTCCGGCGTGGGCATCTGGAAGATCATTACCAGCCATATCATACCTTCCGTATTTCCCACGATCATTGTGTCAGCTACCACCAGCATTGCCAATGCAATTATGACAGAGTCTTCCTTAAGTTTCCTGGGAGTGGGCATCCAGCAGCCCATGTCTTCCTGGGGAAGCCTTTTGCAAAACGCCCAGGGAACCATGCAGAACACCTTTTACATGGCACTGATTCCAGGGCTTCTGATCATAATCACAATATTTGCCTTTAATAAGCTGGGAAACCTGCTCCGGGTTTTCGTGGAACCGAAAATTATGAACGACGAAAAAGAGTAAAGCGAGGAAACAGGAATTGGAAGAGACTAAGAAAAACGATGATAAGATCCTGTCCGTTGAAAATGTGCATACAACCTTTCGTACCCACGGGAAATCGGTAAAGGCAGTGCGCGGCGTAAGCTTACATGCAGGCCGCAAGGAAATCCTGGCCGTTGTGGGAGAATCGGGCAGCGGGAAAAGTGTTCTGATGAAATCCATTCTAGGCCTGATGCCGGAGAACGCAGAAGTCACTGCGGACCAGATGATGTTCATGGATAAAGACATGCTTCACATGGCACCGGAACAGCTAAGAAAGATGCGGGGAAAAGAGATCGCCATGGTATTCCAGGATCCCATGACGGCATTAAATCCTGTGAGGACCATAGGTTTTCATCTGACAGAAGTACTTAAACGCCACAGAGGTATGGATAAGCGGGCCGCCCATAAGGAAGCGGTCGCGGTTTTGGAACAGGTGGGCATCTCATCTCCGGAAAAGAGGTTAAACCAGTATCCTTATGAATTTTCCGGTGGTATGAGACAGAGGGTGTTAATTGCCATGGCCCTTTGCTGCCGTCCGAAGCTTCTGATTGCAGATGAGCCGACGACGGCTCTCGATGTGACCATTCAGGCCCAGATCCTTGAGCTTTTGAAGAAACTTCAGGATGAGACGGGAATGAGTATCATACTCATCACTCACGATCTGGGAGTGGTGGCAAGCTTAAGCCGCCGGATATTGGTTATGTACGGCGGGCTCCTGATGGAAGAGGGGCTGACCGAAGAAATCTTTTATGCACCAAAGCATCCCTATACCAGAGCCCTTCTCCAAGCGATTCCCAAACCCCAGACAGGGGACCGGAAGCGGCTGGAACCTATCCCCGGAATGGCTCCGTCCCTGGTGGATCCTCCGGATGGCTGCCCGTTTGCAGAGCGGTGTAAATTTGCCTGTGAGCAATGCGTGAAAGAAATTCCTAAGTACAGGGTATATTCGGACACCCAGAGAGCCATGTGCATCTTTTCGGCAGAGGAACTGGATGCAAGGGAAAGGAAGGTGGAGTGATATGGATATCAGGAACCAGGAAATCCTGCTGGAAGCCAGGGAAGTATGTAAATATTTTCCTGCCAAGGATTTTTTCGGCCGCAAGAAGGCAGAGGTAAAGGCAGTGGACGGTGTGAATATTACCATCCGAAAAGGGGAAACCTTTGGACTGGTAGGAGAATCCGGCTGCGGGAAATCTACCTTAGGACGGACCTTAATCCGTATGTATGATCCCACCAGCGGGTCCATCCTGTTTAAGGGACAGGATATCACCAGGGTAAAGGGCAGTAAATTACTTCCTATCCACCGGCAGATGCAGATCATTTTCCAGGATCCCTATTCAGCCCTGGATCCCCATCACAATGTGCGGGAAATCATTGGGGAGTCCATGGCAGCGGTATCTGGCATAGCGGCAAGCGAGGTAGACGGCAGAATCGAAGAGATGCTTAAAAAGGTTGGAATGAAGCCTGATGACATGTATAAGTATGCCTATGAGTTTTCGGGAGGCCAGCGCCAGAGGATCGGAATTGCCAGGGCATTGGCGGTGGAGCCGGAATTTTTGCTCTGCGACGAGCCTATTTCTGCTTTGGATGTTTCCATACAGGCCCAGGTAGTGAATATGCTGGAGGATTTACAGGGGGAAATGGGGCTTACTTACTTATTTGTGGCCCATGACTTATCCATGGTGCGCCATATATCCACAAGGATCGGCGTTATGTATCTGGGCAGGCTGGTGGAAATCGCAGACAGTGATGAACTGTATGAAAATCCCCTTCATCCATATACTAAGGCACTGCTTTCCGCCATCCCGGTGGCCGACCCGCAGCTTTCCGCAAAGTCAAAGCGCCTGATGCTTCATGGAGAGCTTCCCAGCCCCATGCATGTGCCCTCAGGCTGCCATTTTCATACGAGATGCATGTATGCCAGGGAAGAATGCAGCGGTAAGGTTCCGGAGATGAGAGAGGTTTCTCCCGGGCATTTTGTGGCTTGCTCCTGCCTGCCATTTGTTGGATGAAAAGAAAATAATCCTTGACTTTTCAAATAAATCTTTTTATAATAACAACAATTAAAAAAGACTAAGCAAAGACGCTTAAGATATTCAAACTCTAAGGCGTCTTTTTGCATATTTTTAGAAAAAGCTTACAGAGAGGGGATGGAATTATGCCAGATATGGTGAAAGTTGAAAACTTAAAAAAGAACTTCGGAGATTTAGAGGTTTTAAAGGATATAAGCCTGACGGTAAAGGAGGGCGAAAAGCTGGTCATTATCGGACCCTCCGGCTCAGGAAAGTCCACCTTTATCCGCTGTATCAATTACCTGGAAGAACCCACCAGCGGAAAGATAACCGTGGCAGGCACGGAAGTGACAAAAAAGAACCATTTGGAAATGGCTAAAAAATATTCATCCATGGTCTTTCAGCAATTCAATTTATATCCCCATCTCACTGTCTTAGAAAATCTGACTCTTGCACCCATTAAGCTGCAGCATGTTCCCAAGGAAGAGGCAAAGAAAAATGCCATCAAATGCCTGGAACGGGTCGGCTTAAAGGAAAAAGCGGGAAATTATCCGGTCCAGCTCTCCGGCGGACAGCAGCAGAGAGTGGCCATAGCCAGGGCTTTATGCACCAAACAGCCCTTAATACTCTTTGATGAGCCTACTTCTGCACTGGATCCTGAGATGGTTCAGGAGGTTTTAAATGTTATGGTGGAGCTGGCTCATGAGAATATCACCATGATCTGTGTGACTCATGAAATGGGATTTGCACGCCAGGTGGCAGACCGTGTGATCTTTATGGATGGGGGCTATATCCTGGAAGAAGGAACACCGGAACACTTTTTTGAATGTCCGGAGCATGAGCGGACCAAAGCGTTTTTAAGCAAGATCCTTCATTAGGACGTTGTTTAAATAATAATAATGAGGAGGGAACCAATTATGATGAAAAAAATGTTATCACTGGCCCTGGCTTTTACAGCTATGGCATCCTTAACCGCATGCGGAGCAAAGGCTCCGGAGGCTACCACCGCAGAGACTACTGCAAAGGAAGGAACAACGGCGGCTGGTTCAGAGGCAGCAGGCGGAAAAGTGACTGCAGACGTACAGAAGATTATTGACCGCGGAGCTTTAAAGGTTGGCTGTAAGGCAGATATTCCAAAGTTCAGCTTACAGAATACGGCAACCGGAGAATATGAAGGCTTTGAGGATGATCTGGCTTATGAGATCGCCGGCTCCATCTTCGGATGCACCGCGGATGAAGCAAAAGAAAAGAAGCTGGTAGAATTCCAGGGTGTAACCGCTAAGACAAGAGGACCTCTCCTGGAGAACGGAGAAATCGACCTTGTTATCGCTACCTTTACCATTACACCGGAAAGAAAAGAGACTTATAACTTCTCTACCCCATATTATACCGATGCAGTAGGACTTCTGGTTAATAAGAACTCCGGAATCGAATCCATCGAAAATCTGGATGGCAAGATCATCGGCGTTGCCCAGTCCTCCACGACGAAGGACGGCTTTAAGAAATATGTTGACGAAAAAGGATTCAAGGTAAATCCTCAGTTCCAGGAATTTGACGGTTACCCTGCACTGGCTCAGGCGCTGGCGACCAAGCAGATCGACTGCTTCTCCGTAGACCGTGCCATCCTGGCAGGCTATTTAAATGACGGCAACCAGATCTTAGAGGACCGGTTCGCAGAACAGGACTATGGTGTGGCAGCAGCAAAGGAGAACGCAGGGCTTGCGGCACTTGTTGATGAAAAAGTGACTTCCATGATTTCTGATGGTTCCCTTACGACCCTTCAGGACAAATGGGGCTTGCAGTAAAACCTTATGTAAAGGATAGATGATATGATAAAAGGTCTTTTTGATGCAAAACGCTGGAATGCCCTGTTTCAGGCATTTCCTGAATATTATATACCGGGCTTTCTTATGACGCTAAAAATATCACTGGTGGGGCTGGCCGTTGCGCTGGCCCTTGGAGTGATATTTGGTATGTTTTCCACGGCTAGATTTAAGCTATTAAAGATAATTTCACGAATTTATGTGGAATTCATACAGAACACGCCTTTGGCTTTGCAGGTATTGTGCTATTATTCCGTACTGCCCATGGTATTTTCCAGCTCAGGCTTCCGGATCCCTAAGTTCGTACTGGGAGTGATCGGAGTAGGTGTTTATCACGGCGCCTATATATCAGAGGTCATCAGGACCGGAATCGAAGCCATACCAAAAGGCCAGTCCGAGGCAGCTTCGTCTCAGGGCTTTTCCTTTCTGGAAACCATGTATCATATCATTCTGCCTCAGACCATAAAGATTATCATGCCGCCTCTTGCGAATCAGGCGCTTAATCTGGTGAAGAATACTTCCATTCTGGCTATGGTGGCTGGTATGGATCTTATGTACTTTACGGATTCCTGGGGAGCTGACCGGGGATACTTTGCCCAGGCGTATTTTACAAGCGCACTGATGTACTTTATCATCTGTTTCCCATTGGCAAGGCTGGCCCGTTATCTGGAAATCAGATCCATGCGGCTTCCTATAGCAAAAACGCTTGACATTAAGGCAGATGAGGAGGCAGCATGTTAGAATTATTTCAGCAGATATTTACTCAGGCCAACGTGATCTTCATGCTGAAGGGATTGAGAATGACTGTCATGATTGCCGTTCTTGCCACCCTTATCAGCACATTTTTCGGGACGGTCCTTGCTCTTATCAGAACCTATTCATCAGGAAAATGGAAATGGGCAGGAGGGCTTGTGGCTGCCTATACAGAATTTTTCCGCTGTACACCCAATCTTTTGTGGATACTCTGGATCTATTTCACCGTGAAGGGGAATAAGGTAGGAGTATCAGTATTCGCGATTTCCCTTTTCACCTCAGCGGTCATGGCTGAAATTTTCCGCGGGGGCTTAAACTCCATTCCAAAGGGGCAGTTTGAAGGTGCCCAGTCCCAGGGATTCAGCTTTGTGGAGACTCTTTTATTTATCGTGCTTCCCCAGATGTATAAAAAGGTGATTCCAGCCCTGTTAAGCCAGGTAATCACCATCATCAAGGATACTTCCTTCTTAAAAATGGTGGATGTGGCGGAGTTTATGAGAAACTGCTCCGTTGTCCTTGGAAGCATTTACGATACCAGGGGTATGCTGCTTTTATTCGGATTTGAAGCCCTCTGCTATTTTACCATCTGCTTTGCTCTTAGCTGCGTGGTGAGGGGATATCAGAAAACCATTGTGACCGGTTAGGGAGGAACATCTTGTTATGGAAAAGTTTACAATCACCATTACCCGTGAATTCGGAAGCCTGGGGCGTTCTATCGCCAAGGAGCTGTCCAGAGAGCTGGGAGTGGAATTCTATGACCGCGATATTGTGGAGGAGGTAGCAAAACAGCTTAACCTTCCTGTCTCCACGGTCAGCGAAGAGGAAGAAAAATCAAAGCAGAGCTTTCTGCCCCGTATGTTTCCGTTGGGGACGGACGAGACTTATATCCAGGATATTATTTTTGATGTTCAAAAAGGCATCATTCTGGACCTGGCTAAAAAGACCAGCTGCATCCTGGTAGGAAGATGCTCGGATTACCTGTTGGAAAAGGAAAAGAACAACATCAATATTTTCGTTTATGCACCTTATGAAAAAAGGCTGGAAAACTGTGTGAATACTCTTGGCATGACAGAGAGTGAGGCAAAACGAATGATCGCGTCTGTTGACAGGGCCAGAAATGCCTATCATAAGAAATACGCCGGTTATCTGCCCGGCGATCCGGAACATAAGAACCTGATGATCGATTCTTCCCTTCTTGGAGTTACGGGAACCGCAAAGCTGATTGCAGAGATTGTGCGTCAGTTATATGGAGAATAATCAAATTGGGAAGCTTTTCATAAAAACAGGCCTTTTTGGTGAAACTTGGGTGAAAACCCCGGTTTTTTACTGAAAGGGCCTGTTTTGTTGACATGGAAGAAAACCAGGGATAAAATTGGATAAAGAAGCAGGCTGGCAGGGATTGGGTAAAAAAGTCCGCCTGATAAATATGCGGTGGCAGGAGGAAAAGAAAGTGCGTTATCGATTAAAGAAAAGGCTGATTCCTGTGGGAGCGGATGAGACGGTTCCAGAAGGGGAACCCCTGGTGGAGATCATGAGCAAGGAAGAATACTTTAAAGCTTATCATACGAAGTATCAGGATCATTTGCTGATGAGAAACTTAGAAAGGGCGCAGTACTGCAGGGCAGAGCTGTTAAAGGACTGTGTCATTGGAACCCTTGTTATTCCTGTTAAAAAAGAGCTTTTAGGCAGGCCTGTGGTGTTTGGCTATTACATGGACCAGACCCGGCTTATCTTCATTGATGACAGTGGAAAAGTGGAAAAAAACCTTCACGAGATGGACCGGATCCAGATTTTTGATAAAACCTGTGTTTCCCATATGTTTTTTGATTTCCTGGAGTATCTGGTAAAGGATGAGATTGAATTTTTGCAGAAGTATGAGGAAAAGCTGGCGGAAATGGAAGACCGGATCATGAGCGGTAGAAGGGACCGGAGCGATGTCCCTGCTTCCATTCTAAGAGCGAGAAAGGAGCTGGCAAAGATTTCCTCTTACTATGGACAGCTCTTAAATATCAGCCAGACCTTGACAGAAAATTATAACGGACTCTTAAAGGATGAGGACTGTGCTTTGTTTTACCTGTTTTCCGGCCGCATAGCAAGGCTTTCGGAGTATGGGAAGGAATTAAGGGAATATGCCCTGCAGATCCGGGAAATGTACCAGGTGCATATAGATATGAAGCAGAACCACGTGCTGACCTTTCTCACGATGGTCACTGTAATTTTCATGCCTCTTACGCTGATTGCCGGCTGGTATGGCATGAATTTTAGAAATATGCCGGAGCTTAACTGGGATTACGGCTATCTGGTCTGCGTGATAGCAAGTGTCATAATTATTCTGATAGAGATTTGGTATTTTACTAAGAATGGCTGGCTTAAAAGATAAGAAGCAGGGTTTTGGGAATTATTTCCAATTAAAAATGATATGGAAAATTCAAGCCATCGCCCTTGACACTCAAAAAAAAATCTGCTATAATATACCTTTGTGTGAAGCGAGAGGATGAAGGTCTGAAACGTGCCTGCTACCTCTCGTTTTGTTTGCGAAAAGTGTGTGCGAGGCCGTCGGCAACATGGGAAGCCGGTTGGCCGTAAGAAAGGAACCAAGCATTTATGGAAACAGTTAGATTTGATGAATTACAGTTAGATGAAAGAATTCTGCGGGCAGTAGCAGATATGGGATTTGAAGAGGCATCTCCTATCCAAGCCCAGGCCATTCCGGTCCAAGCAGAGGGAAGAGATATCGTTGGGCAGGCTCAGACTGGAACTGGAAAAACAGCAGCCTTTGGCATCCCTCTGTTGCAGAAGATTGATCCTAAGTCGAAAAAGCTTCAGGCGGTTGCCCTCTGTCCAACCAGAGAGCTTGCCATTCAGGTGGCAGATGAAATCCGCAGGCTTGCAAAATATATGCACGGTGTTAAAGTTCTTCCGATTTACGGAGGACAGGACATTGTAAAACAGATCCGTTCTTTAAAAGACGGTACTCAGATCATCATCGGAACTCCGGGACGTGTTATGGATCATATGCGCAGAAAGACCGTGAAATTTGAAAACGTTCATACTGTGGTCATGGATGAAGCCGATGAGATGTTAAATATGGGATTCCTTGAGGATATGGAAACCATTTTAAGCCAGCTTCCGGAAGATCGGCAGACGGTTATGTTCTCTGCTACTATGCCGAACGCCATCATGGAGATCGCCAGAAAATTCCAGCAGGATCCGGTGACTGTTAAGGTGGTAAAGAAGGAGCTGACCGTTCCGAAGGTAACCCAGTATTATTATGAAGTAAAGCCTAAGAGCAAGGTAGAAGTTATGTGCCGTCTTCTGGACATGTATGCACCGAAGCTGTCCGTTGTCTTCTGTAATACCAAGAAGCAGGTAGACGAGCTGGTACAGGCCCTTCAGGGACGGGGATATTTTGCGGAAGGACTTCACGGAGATTTAAAGCAGATCCAGCGTGACAGGGTCATGAACAGCTTCCGTAATGGTAAGACGGAGATCCTTGTGGCAACTGATGTTGCAGCCCGTGGAATCGACGTAGACGATGTTGAAGCCGTATTTAATTACGATCTTCCTCAGGATGACGAATATTATGTTCACAGGATCGGCCGTACAGGCCGTGCAGGACGTGAGGGCATTGCTTTCAGCTTTGTAGTGGGCAAGGAAGTTTATAAGCTCCGTGACATTCAGCGTTACTGCAAGACCAAGATCATTCCTCAGGCGATCCCATCCTTAAATGACGTGACAGCCATTAAGGTGGATAAGATTCTGGAAAGTGTGGCGGACACCATTGGAGATACGGATTTAAGCAAGATGGTAAACATCATTGAAAAGAAGCTTTTGGAAGAGGATTACACCTCCCTTGATTTAGCGGCTGCCCTGCTGAAAATGACGATGGGCGACGAAAGTGAGGATATCATCGATACAAGAGAACCTCGTTCCCTTGATACGCTGGATAGCCTCTACGGCGGCGGAAGCCGTGGCCGCAGCAGCAGAAGCGGAAATGGTAATGGAAATGGAAACAGCCGGGGAGGAAGAAACGATTCTTCCAGAGATGATATGGCCCGTCTGTTCATTAACATCGGAAAGAACCAGAATGTGAAGCCGGGAGATATCCTGGGTGCCATTGCCGGAGAGTCCGGTATGCCTGGAAAGATGGTCGGAAGCATTGATATGTATGATAAGTATACATTCGTAGAGGTGCCGAGAGAAAACGCCGATGCAGTATTACAGGCCATGAAGGATGTTAAGATCAAAGGAAAAAATATCCATATGGAAAAAGCCAACGGAAAAGGCAGATAAATTTCCGGGAGCTGGTGAGGAAGGAAGACGGATCGTCTTACCGGATCCGCCGGGCTCCCATTTTTTTTGTCCACAGGCAGTAAAAGGTTTTCTTGCTTCTTGTGGAAAAAGAAGTTACAATATGTTCAAGATGTGCATATGGTACAGGCTTCATGATGTTTTAACCTGGAAATGCTTCGGACAGGGACGTGGAAGACAGCCTGGGAGCGGATATGTAGATACAGGAGGTTATAATGGCAGAGTGGAAGAAGAATGATCGAATAGAAGCAGTAATTGAAGATATGAGTGAAACCGGGGAAGGGATCGGTAAGACCGATGGATTTACCTGGTTTATTAAAGATACAGTTATAGGAGATAAGGTTGAGGCTAAGGTGATGAAAACCAAGAAGTCCTATGGGTTTGCAAAACTGGAACGGATCACAGAGCCGTCTGTAAACCGTGTGACACCCAAATGTCCAGTTGCAGGGCCCTGCGGCGGCTGTCAGCTTCAGGCAATGGATTATGAGGAACAGCTTCGGTATAAGGAACGGAAGATTTGTAACAATATCACCAGGATCGGCGGCTTTTCCGAAGTTCCCATGCTGCCTATCATGGGGATGGACGAGCCATGGAGATATAGGAATAAGGCGCAGTTTCCATGGGGATTGGATAAGGATGGGAATATTATTGTTGGGTTTTATGCAGGGCGTACTCATTCCATCATTGGGTGTGAGGACTGCCTTTTGGGGGTAGAGGAGAACCGGGAGATTTTAAGGCGGATCAAGGCGCATATGGAGCGGTATCACCTTATGCCTTATGACGAAGCCACTCACAGGGGCCTGATCCGCCATACATTGATTCGTAAAGGCTTTCGGACCGGAGAGCTTATGGTTTGTCAGGTTATTAATGGAAAAAGCCTGCCCCACAGCGGGGAACTGGTGGAACGTCTTCTGGAAATTCCGGGTATGACCAGTATTTCCTTTAACATCAATAGGTATAGGACCAATGTGATTTTAGGGGACCAGGTGGAAAACCTTTATGGGCCGGGATATATTACGGATTATATTGGGGATGTGAAATACCGTATTTCGCCTCTTTCCTTTTATCAGGTGAATCCAGTGCAGACGGAAAAGCTCTATGGCACCGCCCTTGAATATGCCGGGCTGACAGGCGGGGAAACGGTTTGGGATCTTTACTGCGGGATCGGAACCATCTCTCTTTTCCTGGCTCAAAAGGCAAAAAAGGTGTATGGAGTGGAGATCGCACCCCAGGCTATTGAAGATGCCAGGGAGAATGCCAGATTAAATGGGTTGGACAATGTGGAGTTCTTTGTAGGGAAGGCAGAAGAGGTTCTGCAGGAGCAGTATGAGAAGAATCATGTGTATGCTGATGTAATCGTGGTGGATCCTCCCAGGAAGGGCTGCGATGAGGCGTGTTTGGATACGATTGTGAAGATGGCGCCTAAGAGGGTGGTGTATGTGAGCTGTGATTCGGCTACTTTGGCAAGGGATATGAAGTATCTGGCGGAGAGAGGGTATGAGGTGGAGAAGGTTAGAGGGTGTGATATGTTTCCGCAGGGGTTGCATGTGGAAACGGTCTGTTTGCTGGAGCGGAAAGGCTAGTAAATAAAAGGTTTCTGGGATTTTGGAAGAAGAATGGACGTGTGTTTTTAACTTTGATGATTAGTCCGCGGAAACTTATTTTACCCTTGAGTAAATTTATATGTTTGAAATTGAACTTAAGACTATGGCTATAAAATGATTATGACATCAACACAAGTTGACGAAGGAGCCCAGCATTTCTATAGAAAGCTCGGATACAAAGATAGAGGAAGTCTTTTTTTAGATAACACACCATTTGAACAACCGCAAGAAATGTTTATGTTAAACATTTTTTAGCAGCATAATAAGCAATAGATGTTAATATAAAGCGAGGGTGAATATGAATACTGATTTTGTGAACTTAACAACAGAAAACCTTGTCAATGAGCATTTATGCTGCATTATCCGCAGTAAAAAGCTCCATCAAGGTATTGAAACAAAGCGACAATGGCTTTCAGACCGACTAAATGAAGGCCATGTCTTTAGAAAGTTAAATGAAAAGGCTACGGTTTTTATTGAATATGCTCCTCTTGAAACAGCTTGGGTTCCCATAACTGGTGACAACTATTATTATCTGTATTGCTTATGGATTTCTGGTAGTCACAAAGGAAAAGGGTATGGGAGATCACTGATGGAGTATTGTTTGGCTGATGCCAAAGAAAGAGGTAAATCTGGTATTTGTATGCTCGGAGCAAAAAAACAAAAATCTTTCCTTTCTGACCAATCATTTGCGAAGAAGTTCGGCTTTGAGGTTGTTGATACTACCGATAATGGATATGAATTGCTTGCACTTTCTTTTGACGGAACAACGCCAAAGTTCGCACAAAATGTTAAAAATCAAGAAATTGAAAGCAAAGAGCTAACAATTTATTATGATATGCAATGCCCCTATGTCTATCAAAACATTGAGATGATAAAACAGTATTGTGAAATGAATGACGTTCCTGTATCTTTAATTCAAGTGGATACGCTACAAAAAGCAAAGGAATTGCCTTGTGTTTTCAATAACTGGGGTGTGTTTTATAAAGGAAATTTTGAGACAGTAAATTTGTTAGATGTCGCCTACTTAAAGAGAATACTCAAAAAATGAAAATACAATTTCGTTTTTTCCCGTTGATTATTAGGACTGTATTTTAAACAGTAGATCGAATGCTTGTTATCCATATAATACAAAGATAAGACTTACTTAAGAGAGATATTTTATTATGGCATGGAAATTTAATAGATGGGGTAAAAAGGTTACCCCCACTTTAATATGCTAGTATGTTTTCACCATGTAGTATAAGAAGAAACTTTCACCGCACGTAGGGTGCGTGGTAAAACTATGTCAGGTGGAGAAGTAGAAAGCGAGATAGGAAGTCCTTTGAATCCGCATAAACTCTATGTTATTCTGGAATTTACCCATTATCAAAAGCACTTTGCATTTGCTATGGATGGGGCAGATTTTAAGAATAAAAGACTTCATGAAGGAGTGCGGGTTTAGTCGCAGTCAGAGCATAGAGTGTGTAAAACTGTGTTGGTAAAGTTGTATAAATTAAGTTGGAAACGTGGTTGTCAGCGATTGGCAGTCACGTTTTTTGATGCGCCTTTGCCGAAGATTGCACCGGAATCGCACCAAAAGTTTGTACGCTATTCCAGTCTGGACGCTCAATGGATTCTGCTCTAACATGGTAAGCAGGAGGTGATGAAGGTGCAAAAGACAATAGAACAGCTTTATAATGGAGAACTTTATCCAAGTGAACAGTTGAATATTCGCATTGATGGATATAAGGAAGCAAAGGAGATTCTAGGCAACGAGGAAGCACATAGCTGAACAGCAAGGGTGTCCATCGTGAGGTGGAATCTGAAGGAAGCTGTAGGCAAACTCTTGGTCCTACGGACAGAAATCACATATAAGGCTCTGAAATATGGATAAGTCTGCACAAAGAGATGAAGTCCAAAAGTTGCTGGAAGTAAGAGTAAATGTGGCGGATAGATGAGAGGAAAGAGCTCGCACCTTAATCGGGGAGGTCTCACAGCGGTTTCATTAGCCGAGTAACCACGAACTGTGAGAAGTCAGCAGAACCCATAGTAGCGAAGAAGTTTCCGTAATGGAAATGGAGTAAAGGGGTGAACAATCAATCAGTTGAAGTGGGTTCCGACTTGTAGCCAAAGCAACACCTGTCGATAACGTCAAAGGTGGCAGAGGCAAACGGGACAGAAAGGAAGCAACGCATGGACACAAGTAATCTAATGGAGCAGATATTAAGTAAAGATAACCTCAATACAGCATATCTGCAAGTCGTACGAAATAAAGGAGCAGAGGGTGTGGACGGAATGGAGTACACAGAACTAGGCAAATACCTTTCGGAGAACGACGAAATAATTAAGGAACAGTTGCGGACACGTAAATATAAACCGCAACCAGTAAGGCGCGTGGAGATACCAAAGTCAGATGGTGGAATCAGAAAACTTGGAGTACCAACAGTTACAGATAGATATACCTTGCTTCAAAAAACCTTTACAGAAGATATTATGAAGGGTAGTTAAGCAAAAAATACTGGACAGAGAACTCGGTACTTTGTAAGCGAAAGTCATCTGTCGATTGTTACTGCTGAGGTGTTTGATAGAGTTCAGGAAGAAATGTCTAAACGTGCGAGGGTGATTCATTGTGTATGGCGAATGTAGAGCCTCTTATCGAAGAAGAACTGAAAGAGGGAAAGTTGTTTGGAGATGTGAGACTAGAACTGAGAAAGGAAAAGAAGCGTGCCCAGAGTCACCGACTATAAATGAGGAATGGATAAAAGAAAGGCTGGCCTATATGGTCTGTGGTGAATTATATGATGAGAATATCACAAGGGAGAGGGTTGAGCGGGTTAGTGTTTATCAAAAATATCTAGTCGTAAAGGGGAAAAATGATGCGGAATAGATAATTCAAATTTAGAGGATATGAATATTTAACCGATTGTTTTGAGAGTAAATAAGTGAGTATGAACGACTAAAAATGAATCAGAGAATAAATGGTTTATTACCAAATAATGTTTTTAATCATTGTGAAAATCTTCTCATGGGAGTAAAATTGAGATAATAATGTTGTTGAGATGGTTATTCCTGTTGGAGGGAGTGTACTTCATGAGTAAAAAGAAATATAAAAAGCAAAAATTAGTAAAAGTTGATGAATATTATAATGATGGGTTATTTGAACTCGCCCGTTATGGTAAAGTTGTATCGATGCGTAACCTTAGCACACTCGAACAGCATAAACAAATGCTAGCATTTTATAAAGAGGAATACCCAAAGGTTAAGGACCGGATAAATAAAAAGATCCAAAAAATAAAAAATGAAATATCTATCTGCAATCCGTTAATGTTGCTTAAATTCACTAAAGACATGGCTATGTTGTCTCATCTGAATAAGTTTTCAGAGCTTGATTATTCAACCGAAGAAAATATTGTAATTAGAGAACAAGAATACATTCAAAGCATTTTGGTTTCAACAGAAAACCATTTTGATGTAACCGAACCCAAAGAAGATCAGGAGAAACGGTGGTATTCAGTTCTCTCGGACATAAAAGACTTGTATATGGAATTCATGTATTTCTATCATTATTGGTCATCGTATAAAAAAGACACCGATGAGATTTCTGATGAGATGATGAATTATATTGTAGAATCCCAGATGCTCTATCTCGTTAGAGGTAATCGCTATCAGGTTTTTGAACTTGAGCCACTAAAAAATCTTTTACCTTCGCATAATGATGTTCTTGTGGAATTGTTCGGTATTACGGCTGATCAAGTAATAGCGGGACTTGTAAAGCTCCAATATTCTATGTCGCAGGGATTAGCAGATGCTTGGATGGACATGGGGAAAAAATATGATAAGTTTTGCGAGATGGTTGATTTGGGAGCAGATCCTAAAGCAGCAATTGAAGATACACGTGATTTGATGAATTCCATAGTCGAAAAAATATTTGGAGAAGCTTTAAATGATATTTCTAGTGTTACTGGATGGGATTCCAGGTTAATAGATACTCTGTCGTTAGGCGTTGGCGAGTGTAATTCCTTCTTTGACGGCTCAGAGTTTTCAGGATGGCCAATCATGGAGATGCCGACCAAAAAGAAACCATTTATAAAAATTGATGGGATTGCGTATGCTTTTGATTATTATTCATTATTTGACAATATTTATAGAGCCTTACAGAAAGAAATATTCCGTATAAAACCTGAATATGTAGATAAATGGAGTAAACGACAAAATATAGCCAGCGAAAAAATGGTTCAAGATCTATTTTTAGAATTACTGCCTGGAGCAACTGCTTATGGAGGTAATTACTATCCGGTAGGCAATTCGTTAAAGAAGATGAATGAAAATGACTTACTAATTATATATGAGAATTACCTTTTTATTATAGAAGTAAAAGCAGGCTCCTTCCCTCAAACACCACCAATTAATGACTTCGATGCCCATATAAAGGCATATACAAAGCTAGCGCAAGAAGCAGATTCTCAATGTAGCCGGACCATTAAATATATAGATGGACATCAGCCTGCTCCATTCTATGATATTGATAAGCAAAAGAAGTTTGAAATCAACGGCATCTCTGAATTTAAAGAAGTATATTCATTTTCTGTTACTATTGATAATTTCAATGACTTTGCAGCAAAGGCTGAGAAGCTGAATTTTATAACTCTTTCAAGTAAAACTATTGTAATTTCATATGACGACCTACTAGCATACGAAAACTATTTTGATTCACCAATATATTTTCTTCATTTTTTGAAACAACGGAAGCTAGCGATAGATATTCCTCAAATTGCACTGAACGATGAGCTTGACCACTTGGGTATGTATATTAGCCATAATATGTACTCGATTACAGCCTCCGAATTTCCGGCAGAGCATAGAGTTAATTGGCATGGTTACAGGCAAAATTTAGACGACTATTTTGGTGGCTTGTATCACCCAGAGCTTAATCCTACAAAGCCGCAACAAGACATACCATATAAAATAACTGAGATTATTCAATTATTAGAACTAGGAATAGAAAAGAACAAGATTGATGTGGCGCACTTCCTCTTGAATATGTCTTCAGAAGCTAAGGAAGAATTTTGCAAAGCTATTCATCATGTGATTCGCAGGCAGCATGAAATTGGAAAAATGGTTGTAATGTCTACTTTTGTTGAAATTAAGTATTGTTTATTTGTGTCAACTCCTGGGATTAAAGTCATAGATATAGCAGAACGTCAGGACTATGTTTTGTCTGCCATTCTTAGCTATGAATCTATGCCAATAATGTGGATTAATCTTGATTATGATAAAGACGGAAATTTGCTTGATGTAGAGGGTAAACAATGCAGCTATTGTGACATCCCAACCAGTGACATTGACCGATTAAGGAAATTGAATATCGAATATAGAAAAAGCAGAATAGCAAGTTTCCAGCGTCAAAATCATAGAAAAGTTAGCAGGAATGATCTTTGTCCATGCGGTAGCGGTAAAAAGTATAAGAAGTGTTGCATACAATTCGAATGATTTATGATATTTCGTTAAAACAAGAAAAACCATGATTAATTATAATATAATTATGATTTGGAAATTTAGATTTTTACTATAGTAGACAAGAGGATTTATGATGAATAAATTTGTTATTCGAAACTTTGGAAGTGTACTTGGTGATCGTTTTTTATTGTGATGGTCAATGAAAAAGAAAAGTACATAATTATGGTTGATGGGCATAAGGAAAGGCAAAGTGAGGAATCGCCAGAAGAATTAAGAATTACTAAATATTTCCTGTAATGATTTTCATACATCCAAACAATGTAGGTGATGTTGAAAAAGTTAGAGATGATTATAAGAGAAAAGTGCAGAGCGACGGAACCATTGGCATACCTAATTCGAAGTTAGTCAATCAGTATTCAATTGTTTTCCTAGTAGAGTTTATGGGAAAAAGAGCTCATTTTACTGGTGATGCAAGTATAGTGGATATATATGAACTTGAAAAATATAATTGGTTCAGTTGAACATGTATAAACTGCAAAACAAAAAAATGAAATATACAAAAAAATTGATGTAATTAAAATACATACGGATTGGATCATGTAGAAAGAATGAATAGTGTGGAAAATATGCTTTTTCACATGTATATCGCATAAATGAAGATGATGAAATTAGGTATTAAGATATAAATATATTATATTTTAAAAAACTTGATGCTGGAAGGCCAGATGAACTGAAAGTAGTACTACCATGTGTTCATAAGGTGATTCCTAAAGCACCAGTATATTGTGTATAAATATAAAAAATGATTATTAGAAAATAGTTTATAACATTTTATAAATTTAAATTGGGGGAATAATATGAATAAAGATTTATTAAATGTATTTCATTATTGTAGCATTGAAGTATTTCATAGTATAACGAAATTTTATACTTTACGTTTGACTGATATTCAAAATTCAAATGATTTAGCAGAAAGAGTTTGGATTGAAAATAAAATACAGAGACAGGTAATTGATAAAATTAATGGATTAAGAGGGGTTACTGAAGAGGAAAAAAGTCTCGTTAATTATAACTTTAATTTTGCTAAAGGTGTACTTCAAGATAATTCCAAACTATATGCAAGCTGTTTTTCTGAAAATGGAGATGTATTGAGTCAATGGAGAGCCTATGCAGATAATGCCCAAGGCCTGTCTATAGGATTTTCTAAAGAAGCTTTAGAGGTTTTTAATAAAGAGATATATGGAATAAAATTCTCGCCAGTATGTTATGATGAAGCTATTCAGAATGAATATGCTAGAGAACAAGCTAGTTCCATAGTGGAAGCAATACTAGAAGGAGATTTGATATTCCATGCAGTAAGTGATGTATATGAGAATAAAGTAAATGAATATGCTTGCATGAAAAACCCTATGTTTAAGGAAGAACAAGAGTGGAGGCTTAGTATATCAATGAGCCCAGAGTGTAGAATAAACAACAAAGCATATTTTGGTAAATGTACATTGTCAGAAATAAAAACATATTGTAGTAAGAATAAAATACTGACATATTTTGATCTGAATTTTCAAAATAAAAAGGATAGTTTTATTAATGAAATTGTGATTGGACCTAAATGTGGTATGTCAGAACGTGAAGTAAAACAAATTTTATTCCTATGGGGGTATGATGTATCAAATATAACCGTTAGGAAGTCTGAGCTTACATATATATAAATACTAATTTAATTAAAAACCTCATTTACAGGGTTAAGGAACAATGACTAATGAGATTGCAAAAGTTTTTGCAGAATAAATTTAAAAAGTACAGAGCTATACATGATAGATAATACAAGAGTAACTTTAAATGATTAGTAGAAGAAATATGAATATAATAAACAGACCATAGATGTAAGTTGGTCGTTTTCATCATGTAGAATAAAACTTACGCCCTCCGTATGTGGAGGCTATTGTGTTGATACAACGAGCTGATACGTAGAAATCTTTTGTTTTAGACACTTTTTCAAATATATCGTCTTCACGAGTAAGTGAGATAAAATCAGGAATAAGATCATTAAAACTACATCAATCTTTTTGTGGTTGTTGATATAGAGTGTGAGGATACAAGAAAATAGGTGTTAATAGTATTGATTTGGTATATTATGAAAACGATAATGAAAAATAATGAGTATGACAATTCAAAGGCACAATACATGTTTATTTGTAGACATTGTTAAGGGATTGAAGCATTTGTAAGAAGATGGGAAGGATGGGGATTATCGATTGTTGTGCACATGGCGTATATTGTCTAGAACTTGTCACAGAGATTTAATAATTGAGTATAAGAGTAATGAATTACTTGCTGACGAAAAGAAAATTATGGTTTTAGCAAAAAATAGTCGAAAAATGGGATAGAAAAATGCATTTTTGGCCCGATTTTTAGGGGCTTTTATAGATGACATTCGGAATTTTTAAAATGACACCCCAAAAAACACAACTTTCACAGAGGTAAGCCAAAGGCATTGGAATCAAAAATTCTGATGCCTTTGTTTTCATATTACACAAAACAATAAGCTGCCATGGAGAGCAATAACTGAATTATATAAGGATGGATATCCTCAATTGCATTTCAATAATGAGATGATATAATAAACGAAGAAATGAACGAATGATACTCAAAATAAGGATGTCAATATTGTAAAACTTTATAGGGAAAAGGAGGACTCTAAATGCCACAATTGTTGACTAAAAAAATGATACGTGAAGTGTTCGTTCAAATGTTGAACAAACGTCCATTACAGAAAATTACAGTGACAGACATTGTAACCGCTTGTGAGATCAATCGGAATACGTTTTATTACTATTATGCGGATATTTATGATATTATATCTGAAATATTTCAAACAGAATTACAAAAAGTAATCAATGATTATAATGATACAAATTCATGGGAAGAGAGCGTACTTCAAGCATTGAAATTTGCGGTAGAAAACAAAAAGGCTGTTTACCATATCTATAATTCCATACAGAAAGAGAAATTAGAAAAATACTTGTTCGATGTATCTGGTAATGCCATGAGACGTTACGTGGAAAGGATAATAATAAACCTTGATATCCATGCTTCCATTAGGGATATAGATATTATCATTCTGTTTTATCAATATGCCCTAACCGAAATGTTTATTAATTGGATTTCTTCTGGCATGAGTGTGGAGCAAGAAAATATTATTCGTAGAAGCGGCCAACTTTTTAATGGAAATATAGAACGTTCTTTACGAAAAAGTGTTGAGCTAAATGATAGTTGGTAAATTTGTCTCAGCAAGGATATATGAAAATTCATCAGATGATAAAGAGTGTTCGAAATTCGAACACTCTTTATTATTTGTCTGTATCAGTGAAAGCCTCTTGTTGATAGAATAAATTCATAAGCTTTTAGGGTATAACCCTGAATTTGCTATTATAAAGGAGGATTAATGTATGTATTACAGTAGTGGTAATTATGAAGCTTTTGCGCGTCCTTTGAAGCCTGAAGGTGTGGATAACAAATCCGCTTACATAATCGGCTCTGGTCTTGCAGCTTTATCAGCGGCTTGTTTTCTTGTCCGTGATGGACATATGAAGGGAGAACGAATCCACATTTTGGAAAAAGACAAACTCCCCGGAGGTGCCTGCGATGGTTATAAATATAATGAACTTGGATATGTATTACGCGGCGGGCGCGAGATGGAAAGTAATTTTGAGTGTATGTGGGATTTGATGCGGTCCATTCCATCCATTGAGACAGAAGGCGTCAGTGTATTAGACGAATATTATTGGCTCAACAAACGTGATCCCAACTATTCTCTTATGCGTGCGACAATCAATCAGGGAGAGGATGCCCATACGGATGGAAAATTTGGTTTGTCTGATAAGGGATCTATGCAGATTATGAAACTGTTTTTTATGCAGGATGAAGACCTGTATGATAAACGTATTGAAGAAATATTTAATGATGAAGTGCTGAATTCTAATTTCTGGTTATACTGGCGTACCATGTTTGCCTTTGAAAATTGGCATAGTGCTTTGGAAATGAAACGCTACCTTCACCGCTTTATTCACCTCATTGGGGGCATGCCCGATTTTAAGGCACTCAAATTTACCAAATATAATCAATATGAGTCTTTAATTCTTCCGATGGTAAAATATCTGGAGAATCATAACGTTCAATTCCACTATGGAACGAAAGTAGTCAATGTCGAGTTTGATATCCAAAAGGATAAAAAACAGGCAAAGAGCATTTTGTGTATTCATGATGAGGTGGAGGATACGATCACCCTGACGGAGAACGACCTTGTTTTCATTACAAATGGTGGTTGTGTTGAAAATTCAACATTGGGTGACCAAAATCATCCGGCAGAGTTCCGCTGTGATATCAATGCTGGTGGAGGCTGGGATATGTGGCGCAAAATCGCAAAGCAGGATGCATCGTTTGGAAATCCCGACAAATTCTGTAGCAATCCTGAGCAGAGCAACTGGATGTCGGCTACTGTCACCACTTTAGATGAGCGTATTCCGCAGTATATTCAAAACATTTGTAAACGTGATCCATTCGATGGCAAAGTCGTAACAGGTGGAATTGTAACAGCTAAAGATTCTAACTGGCTTCTCAGCTGGACATTCAATCGTCAGCCACATTTCAGCAGTCAACCAAAGAATCAGCTGGTTGGTTGGATTTATGGACTGTTCAGCGACAAACCAGGTAACTTCGTGAAGAAATCTATGCGAGAGTGCACAGGTAAGGAAATATGTATGGAATGGCTGTATCATATGGGCGTACCTACAGATAAAATCGAAGAATTAGCAGAACATAGCGCAAATACCGTTCCTTGCATGATGCCCTATATTACTGCATTTTTCATGCCACGCCGTTTAGGTGATCGTCCAAGTATTGTACCTGAAGGCAGCACCAATTTTGCTTTCCTTGGACAGTTTGCTGAAACCAAGCGTGATACTATCTTTACTACAGAATATTCTGTAAGAACCGGAATGGAGTCCGTTTATACATTACTGAACATTGATCGTGGTGTGCCCGAGGTTTGGGGAAGCACATATGATATCCGTCGTCTTCTTAGTGCTACTGTCCAGTTACAGGATGGAAAAAGTTTAATGGGCCTTGAATTAGAACCTGACCAGAAAAAGGGACTTGTTGAGGTAATTAAGAAAGTACAGAACACAGAAATTGAAAAGCTGCTAAAGGAATACCATTTGATAGGTTAACGGTTTTATCTTCCTAGAAAGATACTTAAAAGAAGGTGCAGTTTCATTTCATAGTAAACTGTGCCTTCTTTTTGCATTTATTTCATTATCAGTGCTATCTTAGTGGCAGGCTATCCAATCTATAAGGGATATCACAATATTCCAGCTCAAGTTCTTTGGCTCATGTGTTCATATTTATACTCATCCTAAGGCTTTAGTTACTATGGTAGACTGTTCAGCAAAAAATGAAAGAATAATAGTTATTGACAATTGAGAAGATCAACCTTATTACAATATGTCTCATCTGCAAGAAAAAAGCTGGAATTATACACTCGCTGGAAAGAATCATATGGGATTAAATTCAGAAACTAAGTTATCGTTGGATTACGTTGATACCTTTATGGTCATCAGAATCATAAGTACAATGCACGTGGAGACGGTGGTACTTTTATCCAACAAAAATAGAAAAAATTTTAATATGGAAACTGATATAAATATATAGTATTAAGAGAAAGAGATTTCAATTAGAAATCTCTTTCTTAATTTTTGACAATTCTGTTACCCGTGATATTCTGGGGAAGATATTACAATACATACAAAATACAGTATAAATAAACAGGGATTTGGGAACTTGAACAGTATGAATATAAAAACGTATTTCGAATTACGGACAATAAAATCCTTTTGATAGTTATAAAGGACAAGATGCGATTATGTTCGAAGAATTGTTTTCAAGAATACTTCGGAATTCTAATTGTAGAATATAGGTATTATATGAATCCCGAAGGGAGGGCTTTATATTACCTTGCCTGCGGATCTCTCCGGAGGTGAAAAATTTTACAAAAATTTTACCTATAATTAACATAGATAATGCTTTAATTGTCTTTGGTTATTGTATAATTAATTGTTGTTGTGAAAAAGAAGATACAAATTTAAAATATTATAAAAGATAAGAGCTTCTTATTAAAGCTTTAATAAGGAGTCGATTAGCGAGGGTGACGAATGGATGATCTAATGTTAAAGTCTGGGCAAAGTGCCAAGATAAAAACAGATGCGGTAAACCTTTTTTATGGCAACTTCCAAGCTCTGAGGAATGTTACAATGGATATAGCGGAATGTGCTATTACAGCCATAATTGGGCCGTCGGGATGCGGTAAATCTTCCCTTCTGCGTCTTTTTAATCGTATGAATGACCCGATACCAGGAGTTAGGGTAGAGGGGAAAATTATGCTTGATGGTGTTTCTATCTATGATAAGAATATGGATGTTGTTGCACTGAAAAAAAGAGTTGGTATGGTTTTTCAAAAACCCAATCCCTTTCCGATGTCTGTGTATGATAATATGGCTTTTGGTCCAAGGCATCATGGAATAAAACAAAGAGCTCGTCTTGATGAGATTGTGGAGAGGAACTTGAACCAGGTGGCTTTATGGGACGAAGTGAAGGACAAACTGAAAGAATCTGCTTTTGATCTTTCTCCGGGCCAGCAGCAACGTCTATGTATTGCCCGTGCATTGGCTGTGGAGCCTGAGGTTTTATTAATGGATGAATCATGTAGTGCTCTTGATCCGGAATCTACAATGCAAGTTGAGGGGTTAATGGAGGAACTGGCCAAAAAATATACGATTATTATTGTAACTCATAGTATGGAACAAGCGGCAAGGGTGTCTCATATGACTGCGTTTATGATGATGGATCATGATAGAGCGGGGACATTGGTCGAATACGCTCCAACAGCACAAATTTTTGCTAATCCTAAGGATAAACGCACCGAGGACTATATTACAGGTCGGTTCGGATAGAAACTTTTAAAAGGTGTATCCGATAGGGTTGATAAGTACACCATAGAACTTGTAGTTCTTTAATATATTCTGAGAAATGGAGGAAATTAAACATTAGAGTTTTATCATAGTTGATGATTCTGATGTTTAATTTTTGTGAGAGATATGAGGAAAAAGATTGTAACATGCAAATTATTAAGACGAATAAGAGGTTCTATCAGCGTAGTGATATTGACCCTTTCTATGGGTATGATGACTGCCTGCAGCCAAGCACCTGGCTCAGCCACGATTGTTGCAGGCTCAACTTCTGTACAACCTTATGCTGAGATTCTGGCTGAAGAGTACATGGTTTTAAATCCAGACGCTGTGATTGATATCCAGGGCGGAGGATCTTCGGCCGGCATTACGGCAACCAAGACACACAGTGCTGATATTGGAATGTCCTCCCGTGCATTGAAAGATGAGGAGAAAAGTCTGTGGAATGTAGAAATTGCCAAGGATGGATTGGTATTGATAGTGAACCCTAGGAATCCGATACAAAACCTTACTTCAGATCAGATTCGCGATATTTATGCAGCTACAATTACCGACTGGAGTCAATTGGGTGGGTCAAAATCAAAGATCAATATCATAGCGCGTGAAGAAGGATCAGGTACAAGAAGTGCCTTTACGGAGCTGTTGATGGGTGAAGAAGAGATAACCCCGAAAGCTATCGTCCAGGACTCCAATGGGGCGGTACGGCAATTGGTTTCGGATGACCCCAATGCGATAGGATTTATCTCTTTGGGTTTGGTTACGGATGAAGTGAAAGCTTTACATTTAGATGGCATCGAAGCGACACGAGAAAATATAATGAATGGCAGCTACAGACTGTCCAGGCAGTTTTTATTTGTCACCGACGGTGAGCCGACCGGGTTAAATAGGGAATTCATAGATTTTACCCTTTCTTCAGAGGGGCAGAAATTACTGAGCAATGAGGGACTTATTCCATCAGAAGAGGGGGCAGGGAAATGAAGAGTTTTAAGGAAAAATTATCTGAGCGTGTGTTTCTTCTAATTGCTCTTTCGACTTTATCGGTGCTGGCGCTCATCACTGTTTTTATATTTATAAAGGGTATACCTATTATTGCCAAGGTTGGTATAATAAACTTTGTTTTTGGGATGAAATGGGCTCCAAGCCAAGGTGCCTATGGCATTTTCCCGATGATAGTGGGATCTGTATCGGTCACTTTAGGAGCAGCAATCCTAGGAGTTCCTATTGCCATTTGCTGCAGTATTTTTTTGGCTGAGTTTGCTCCTGCAAAACTTAGAAACATATTCAGACCCGCCATCCAGTTGTTGGCGGCTATACCTTCAGTGGTATATGGGTTCTGGGGAGTATTGTTCGTTGTACCAATGATACGTAATTACCTGGGAGGGCCGGGCTTAAGCATATTGGCCGGTTCCATCATTTTGGGTATTATGATCCTGCCAACGATCATCAGCATCACCGAAGTATCTCTCCTTGCGCTGCCACGCCATTATAAAGATGGGGCACTTGCATTAGGGTTGACACATTGGCAAACCATACATTCATTGCTGCTACCTGCGGCCAAATCGGGTATTGTTGCCGCCATAATTTTAGGTTTAGGCAGGGCAATTGGTGAGACCATGGCGGTGATTATGGTTTTGGGTAATGCTGTCGCACTTCCTGAATCAGTTCTTGACCCTGTCAGGACACTGACCACGAATATCGGTATTGAGATGGGATATGCATCTGGCGAACACCAACAGGCGCTTTTCGCCACAGGTATTGTATTGTTTATCATTATCATGATTTTAAATGCTACTGCCCAATACATCACACGAAAGAGGTGAGGTCACTATGAGAATTAGCGCGAAAACTTCCCAAAAGATAGCAAAATTTTTGATTTGGACAGCTGCTCTTCTTGTTATTGCAATTCTTTTTTCAATAATTATCCATATACTAATCAAGGGCATACCTATGCTCAGTTGGCAGTTTTTAACGGATATTCCGCGGGATATGGGCCGTTCTGGGGGTATTTCCTCTTCCATTGTCGGTACTCTGATTGTGACTGCAGTTGCCGTTATTGTCGCAACACCATTTGGAATTGGAACAGCTATATACCTTACGGAGTACACACGTGAGAGCAGAGTCACCCGCATTATCCGTTTCAGTGCCGAGTCCCTGGCAGGGATACCATCCATTGTTTATGGACTTTTTGGTTTTATCTTCTTTGTCATATACTTAAAAATGGGATGGTCAATTTTATCCGGTGGATTAACCATGGCTATCATGATTCTGCCTACTATCATACGTACATCAGAAGAGGCGATTCGTACTGTGCCACAGCTATACCGGGAGGTAGGCTTCTCTTTGGGACTCACTAAGTGGCAGGCAATAACCAGGACGGTACTCCCATCTGCACTCCCTGGTATCGTTAATGGAGTAATTTTGAGCATAGGGAGATGTGTAGCGGAGACAGCTGCTGTTATTTTAACAGCCGGCTCAGCATTGCGCATGCCAACATCACTCTTCTCCCCAACTCGAACGATGGCAGTACATTTTTATATACTGGCGAGGGAGGGAATATCCATGGATAACGCTTATGGAACAGCAGCGCTCTTGATTATTCTTATTCTTCTGCTTAATGTTGGTTTCAATATGCTGGTCAATAGATTCATAGCTAAAGGCCGTTAAGAGGTGAAAAATGACACAGAAATCAAAAATAGAAATAAAAGGATTAAACTTCTATTATCAACAAAAGCAGGTTATTAAAGAACTTAACCTAGAGATACCCCAAAATCGGATTATGTCTGTTTTTGGTCCGGCCAACAGTGGTATAACAACACTGCTTCGCACATTAAACCGTCTGAGTGACTTGACTGTGGGAGCCCGGCATGAGGGTGAGATACTTTTAGATGGGAAGAACATCTTTGACCCGGACGTTAATGTGACAGAACTGCGCCGCAGGGTAGGGATGGTCTTTGATGTACCAACACCTCTGCCTATGTCCATCTTTGACAATGTCGCATTGGGACCCCGTATGGGTGGAATGAAAACCAAGGCGGCTGTGGCAGAGGAAGTAGAAAAGGCTCTGCGTATGTCTGCCCTCTGGGATGACGTCAAAGATAGGCTGGATACTCCTGCAGCCAGGTTATCCGGTGGTCAGCAGCAGCGCTTGTGTATTGCCAGGGTTTTGGCTCTTGAGCCGGAGGTTATTTTGCTGGACAGACCCTGTTCTGCTCTTGACCCAATATCAACGGCTAAAATTGAGGAATCCTTAATACAGCTTAAGGAGCAATACACCATTATCATTGCACCACATACGGTTCAGCAGGCTGGGCGTATCGCTGACCGGGTTGCATTCATGTTAATGGGAGATCTAATAGAACAAGGCTATACCCAAGAGGTTTTTTCATTCCCCAAGGACAATCGAACGAACGATTACCTTACCGGAAGATTTGGTTAAAATTCCGTATATTCTTTAATTTTTTGTAAAAGGAGATGAGCATATTGGTTAGAGAACGATTCACACAGAAGATACTTGAAGTTAAACAAAAGGTATTAAAAATGGGAGCTCAGGTTGAGAATATTATTGACACGGCAGTGACTGCTTTAAAGACACAAGATCTTGATCTTGCAAGGAATGTTTTGAAGAAAGATGACGAAATAGATCAGTTAGAACTTGAAATTGAAAAGGAATGTATGATGCTTCTTGCCCTTCAGCAGCCTCTCGCCAAGGATTTAAGGACAATTGCATCGGTTCTGAAAATCATAACAGATCTTGAAAGAATGGGAGACAATGCAGTAAATATTGCAGAGGTAATACTTGAGATTGGCGAAGAACCCATTATGAATTCCCTAAAAGATATTCCAAGGATGGCAGATATTGCTCAGAAAATGTTAAAAATGAGTCTTGATGCTTTTGTAAATGAGGATATTGCCCTTGCAGAAAAGGCAGCTGAGAGGGACGAAGATGTTGACAGGCTCTATGAAACCGTTATAAATGATATCCTAAACATCATCACAGAAAAAAGGGAACTTACAAAACAAGGTACTAAACTTCTGTTCTTAGGACGGTATCTTGAGAGAATTGCCGACCATTCTACCAATATATGTGAAAGAACGATATACATGATTACAGGTGAGTTAAAGGAAATAAATTAGAGGCATGCCTTTAATTTATTTCCTTTCAGACTGCTCTTAAAAACTAAAACAAAAAAACACAGACTAAAAAGGCCCATGTAAAAGTGGGCTTTTCCCATATGCGGAAACGATTTTCAACTGAAGTAACTTCAACCATAAAAAACTCCATTCCGAGCTCAAGTTGAAAAACTTAAAAACTCTAACATTAAAAACTTTCTGGGCTGTCAGAAAGCAGCTCTTCTTGAAATGACCGGAATCTGCATTATAATACAAACAAAGGGGAAAGACCGGTTGCCCGAAATAGAATTTATATAATGTTTCTGTCCTGTATGATAGCTTCTTGGTATTTAGATATAAAGACGGAAATAGAAGATATTAAGCGGACAGAATAACTAAATAATTATATTTTCTTTTTAGTGCCCATGTTGTCAGAATAGAAATTAAAGAACCGTCTGATAATGGCATTATAGGTTTGATTATTATAGACGGGTTAGGTTGGAGGTTGGGAATAATCTTTTGGGGCTAAACCCGCAAATTGAGTTATTCACTTTAACAATGAAAGGGAAATTCCGGGTTCCAGTAAATTTGCAGGAATTTAGATGATTAGTAGAAAGTATGAAAAGATTGTTATTTGGTATATCTGGCTTGCCGATACATAACGGCACAAAGAAATATAATTATGCAAGTGCCATTCATTATTTGAGGTCTGTGGGATTGGATGCTATGGAACTTCTTTTTGTCCGTAATGTTAATGTAACGGATCACAACAAGGAGGCAATACTGGAGGCGAAGAATGAGGAAGAATTTTATCTTTCCGCACATGCGTCTCATTATTTGAATTTGAATGCTGATGATGTTGAAATACAGAACCAATCAGTAAAAAGAATAATTGATGCTGCCGGCGGGCTGAGAAAGGTCAACGGAAGGAGTTTGGTATTGCATCCAGGATACTATATGAAAGATTCAAAGAAAGAAACTTATGATACCATTAAGGATAATTTAAGGAAGCTGCCTGACTGCGGAGTCAATTATAGGCTTGAGACAACTGGAAAAGGAACTCAGTTTGGTACTCTGGAGGAACTGGTGGCTTTGTGTAAAGAGATTCCTACTTGTAAGCTTTGTATTGATTTTTCACATATCCATGCGAGAACGAACGGAGGACTCAGAAGGTATGATGACTTTACGGATATTCTTGAATATGTCTGCAATAATCTGGGCAGGAGCGCAATAGAGGATTTGCATATTCACATGGGAGGTATAAGGTATACCTCAAAGGGAGAAAAAAGTCATGCTCCATTAATGGAAAGTGATTTCAACTATAGAGAATGTCTGAGAGCGATTAAGGATTTTAAGGTTAAGGGGTGTATAATTGCTGAAGGCCCGTTGCTGGAAAAGGATGCTCTGCTCCTGAAACAGACATATGATAGATTGTAAAGGAAAATGATTGCATGAAATTTCTGTACTGAAATTATTCGAAAATAAAATAAAAATAGAGCTAGGGCTTGTACCCTAGCTCCTTTGTCTGCAGTCTGAAGCTGGTAAACAATGTTTTACTAGCTTTTTTGCCATCCCAGGCACTCATATGTTTAGTTGACAGATACTTGTGTGCTTTTTTTGCTTATTATTTTTGCAACAGACGCCATAGGGTTGTACGGCTGATGCCCAAGCGTTTGGCTGCGGCGGTGTGGTTGCCCTCGGTTTCGTTGACCACCCGAATAGCGATGTCTTGGCTGATCTCTGTAAGTGTACGGTTTAAATCCAGAGGAGTAGCGGCATTTTCTTTCAGGGAGGAGAAAGCACCAACGTGCCGCTCCTTACGCAGTACCTGACGGACATTTTCGGCGGTGATGATTTGGCTGGCACCCGTTATCGCAAGTTCCCCAATTACCCGACGGAATTGGGTGTAATTATGGGGCCAGTTGTAACTTTGCAGCAGAGACAGCGCTTCCGGATCTGCACCTAAAATCTGCCGGGGCATGTTGACGTTCATGTGGCTCAGACATAGATTCATCAGAGTGGGAATCTGATGTGAGAGCTGACGCAACGGCGGCAGATACAAGGAAAGACAGGAAAGTTTTTCTCGAAAAAGAGCACCTACTTTAGATATATATTCGCCACTCTGGCAAACACAGGAAATCATTACTCTGTTTCGCTGGCACACATCCATCTCCTTCAGCACAGCGATTAGCTGGTACTGCCGTTCCAGAGATAATACATCCACATTTGCAAAGTATAGGGTGCTGCCCTCGTCTGCCAATGGGGAGTTGTGATGCTCCATAAGAAACGCCCAGCTACGGTCGTTCAGCAGGCTGCAGTTGATGGACACTAAGGGGTTGTTGTGCAGCGGGCCCCTGATGTAAAGCATGCTGACGATAGATTCCTTACCCGTGCCATCCTCGCCTGTGAAAATGACAGGGGCGGTGCTTTGGCCTATTTGGTCAATTTCCTGCTGAAAACCTTGGAGATTCCCTGCAAAGCTGAAAATGCTGTTGTAGTAAGCTGCCTCTGCCTCGGCTCGACCGGAGAAACTGATACCAATCTGGTTTGAGGATACCGGTAATTTTCTTTCATCGAAGAAAAAGGCGGTATATCGCAAAGAACCGCTGGCAATTTGCCGAACACGAATGGAGTAGCGCATGCCTTTTAAAGAACGACTGATTCGCTGATCCCCCTCCTGTCCAGCTTGGGATAGTTCCTGACGCAGCAATTCCAATAATTCGGGCTTTAGATCTTCCGGCGTGGACAGAAACAGATCTCCCTGACTGTCAAAGACAATAGTCTGTCCGATCTGCCCGCGAATAAGCTCTCGAAAAAACAAATTTTCATCCCGCAGGTATTGTTGGTTGTCGCACAGTAGCAATATCTGGTTAAAGGCATTTCGGATACTGTCTATCCCGGAGGTGATAAGGAAGGAATTGATTCCGAGCCGCTGGGCTGTGGTGTTAACAATCACGTCGCAGAGAATGGTCTCACACTGTTTATCCTGAAGACTACGCAGGGTCGGCTCCACCGCTTCAATAGAATCTACTATATGAATATCAATATCACATTCCAGCAAATCGCATAGGGGCTGCACATGGTTTCGAATATCGGCGAAGGAAATCATGGTAGTCTTTTTTTTCAGCCCGCCCGCCAGTTTGATGGCACAGAGAATATCATACATAGAAATTTCAATCTCGATAACCGGAATGGTTAGCTGCTGCCGCAACATCTGCGCCGTAGCACCACGGGATATTACCACATCGTAATCTCCATGAAAGTTATTCCGAGCGATGATAAGACCCTGCTCCATATCACCCACATAGACTGTCAAATCAATCTGGGGATATTCTTTCGCCAGATTGAGCATCTGAATTTTCATTCCCTCGTAGGGTGCAATGCCCAAAACACGAATATAATTTTTCATAAACACCTCAATAATACGTTTCATATTTGAACATATTATACCAAATGCACAAAAATTAAGCAACAAATTTTTCATATGTTTCAAATATAAACAATTTAAAGGCGAAAATAACTTGACGAAAGTAGTGGAATTTATATAAAATGAATATAAATTTAAACTAAAAGGGATTAACAATTTCCGAAATGTACAAAAAAAGAAATTAGCCCTTCTAAACTGTTTCAAAATGAAACAACAGGAGGTGAATGAATGGTAAAGCTATTAATCATTGCTGATGACTTCACGGGAGCACTTGACACAGGCGTGCAGTTTGCAGCCAGGGGTGCGGCAACAATCGTGGTCACAGATTTAAACTATGATTTCCGGTCAATTGAAAAAACAGTTGAAGTTTTAGTAATGGTTGCAGAAACCCGGCATCTGCAGCCACAGGAGGCCTATGAGATTGTGTACAGCACAGTGCATAGAGCATTTCAAGCCGGAATTGCTTACATTTATAAAAAGACAGACTCCGTACTGCGGGGAAATATTGGCAGTGAACTGACGGCACTGATGGACGCAACAGGTGTCGAAACCATACCGTTTCTCCCTGCCTTTCCCAAACTGGGCAGGGTCACCCGGGAGGGAATTCACTATATCGACGGTGTACCTTTGGCCCAGAGTGTTTTTGGCCAGGATCTTTTTGAACCGGTTTTGGACTCGGCGGTGGCGGATATCCTTGGTCAGCAAACAAATGTGCCGGTGTTGATACACCCACGAAAGGAAGAGCATAAGATTTCAAATCCCGGCATCCAGGTATTTGATGCTGAAACAGATGCAGATTTAAAACACATCGGCAGAGAACTGGGGCTGGAGTTGTTACGATTCTGTGCAGGATGTGCCGGGTTTGCGGCGGTGCTTGCAGATATGCTGAATTTGAAGGGGCCTGCCCCGAAAATACCAAAGCTTGAAGATACTCTGTTTATAGCTTGCGGCAGTGTCAATCCGGTAACGATCAGCCAAATGAAGGCGGCACAGGAACACGGCTTTCCACATGTAAATTTGAACCCTGTTCAAAAACTGGAAGGTCGCTGGGTGGATAGTAAACAGGCGGTCGAATGTGTTCGTCAATGGCTGGCACAGGCATCCGCAAAAAAACGCTTTATTCTTGATGTTAATGACCCGGAAGGGTGTGAGGATACCGATATCTACGCACGGGAACACAACTTGACAACGGAACAGCTTCGGGTGCAAATTTCGGACAATCTGGCAGTTTTGATTAAACGAATACTTGACGATGGTCTGAACGCCACTCTTTTATGTACCGGCGGCGACACGCTGATGGCATTAATGCAAGCGGTAGACGTTTCGGAGCTGACGCCAATTTGCGAAATGGCAACAGGCGTTGTTTTAACAGAATTTATTTACAAAGAAAAAACATATCATATTATTTCAAAATCCGGTGGTTTTGGAGATCAAGATCTGCTTATAAAATTAGCAGAAAAGATTTCCTGAAAATAACAAAATATTAACTGGAGGTATATATTATGAACTATCCTACTCTCGCCGGTTTGACTTTAGACGGTCGTATCTACCGCAACGAAGAAATGGGTACTGTGGAATCCATGGTACCTCCCGGCCCTTTCGCCACCTGCCATTCTCCTGCTATGCTGGAGTTGCCAAACGGCGACATGCTGTGTTGCTGGTTTGCGGGAACTTATGAAGGGGAAGCCGACGTACATATTGTATGTGCCCGTCTTCCAAAGGGTGCCGATCGATGGAGGTCGCCGGTCTCCGTTTCCGGTGACCCAAAGCGCAGCGAGCAGAATCCATCTTTATTCTACGGCCCTGACGGTGCTGTTTGGTGTATGTACACCGCGCAGTTGGACCGCATTGCGGGCAAAGACAACATGCAGTTCACCTCTCAAATCAGATGCCAAAAGAGCTTTGATGGCGGCCTGACTTGGGGCGGCTATGAAACCGTCTTCCCAAGAGAAGGCAGCTTCTGCCGCCAGCCGATTCAGATTCTGAAAAATGGCCGCTGGATTTTTGGCAACTGGCTGTGCACCGACTCTGAAGAAGGTCTGTCCGGTGACCCCAGCGTATTTCAGATTTCTGATGACCAGGGCAAGTCTTGGCGTATGGTAGAAATGCCGGACAGCTGTGGCCGTGTTCATCCTACCGTTGTGGAGATGGATGACGGGCACCTTGCAGCTTTCATGCGCAGCCGTGAGGCCGACAATGTCTACCGCAGCGAATCTCTGGACTGGGGCGAAACCTGGTCAGAGCCGAAACCTACTCCTCTGCCAAACAATAACTCCTCTATAAGTGCTATCCGCACCAAAAGCGGCCGTGTTGCTGTGGCATATAACCCCACCGCCACTCCATCTCCCGTTCCAGGCAAAGCTGCATGGCCGGGGCTGCGTTGCCCTGTTGCTGTGGCACTGTCCGAAGACGGCGGCCTTACTTTCCCATTAATCCGCTTGATGGAACGCGGCGAAGGATACATCGGTGAGGAGAACAAAACAAACAACAAGCAGTACGAGTACCCTTACCTGATGCAGAGCACTGATGGCAGACTGCATCTAACATACGCGGCGTACACCCGTAAGTGCATTAAATACGTTAGCTTCACCGAAGAAGATGTTATCGGCGCAAAGCGTGAGTACGTCGGCGTGTACAACCCTACCTCCGGCGAGGGCACAAAATAAGCAACATCCACAAGGATATCTTTTACTAAATTATTACCAAAAGGAGTGATGTCAGATGCAGACTGTATATAACGTAAAATTGCCCCATGCCGTCTATGGCGGCGAAAACTCAATAGACAATATCACCGCAATCCTAAAGAATCATCAAGTTAAGCGTGTAGCCATGTTTACCGACAAGGTAATACATGCCTCCGGCCTGTTTGATTTGCCGGAAGCTGCAGTAAAGGCTGCGGGTGCAGATTACTATGTACTGGACGAGATTCCACCAGAGCCGTCCTACACAGCGGTGCAGAATATTGTTGATCAATTCAAAGCAAGCGGCGCAGATATGATGATTGCCGGCGGCGGCGGCAGTGTTTTGGATGCTGCCAAGCTGGCCAGCGTGCTTGTAACCGATGAATACGGTGTAAAGGAACTACTGGATGAGCCGGGGCGTGCAAAAAAGTGTGTTCCAACAATTCTGATTCCCACCACCGCCGGCACCGGTGCGGAGGTAACTCCAAATGCCATTGTCGCAGTTCCGGAAAAAGAGCTGAAAGTTGGCATAGTAAACGAAAATATGATTGCCGATTATGTGATTTTAGATGCCCGCATGATTAAAAATCTACCTAGACAGATTGCTGCTGCTACCGGCGTGGATGCCTTAGCTCACGCCATTGAGTGCTACACCAGCAAAAAGGCTAATCCATTCTCAGACACCTTTGCAATGGAAGCGCTTGATCTGATTTTGAACAATATTATCCCTGCCTGTGATGATCCCGAGGCTATGGAAGCTAAGAACAAGATGCAGATTGCTGCATTCTATGCCGGAATTGCCATCACAGCTTCCGGTACCACAGCTGTTCACGCCCTAAGCTATCCTTTGGGTGGCAAGTATCACATTGCTCACGGCGTTTCCAATGCGATCTTACTGGCACCGGTTATGCGTTTCAATGCACCTGTCTGTCAGGATCGTTTTGCTTTAGTATATGATCGCTGCTGCCATGACACCGAAAATATCTGCCAAACAACGAATGAAAAGGCAGAATGGATGATTGAGCAACTTGAGCGAATCGTACGTCATTTAGAAATTCCAACCAGCTTAAAGGAATTCGGCGTTCCACTCGAGGATTTGGACGGCTTAGTAGAGGCCGGTATGCAAGTGCAGCGCTTGCTGTTAAATAATATGCGTCTTGTAACTGCAGAGGATGCAAGAAACCTGTACTTAGAAATCCTATAAATTATTACACAAATAGAAAAGGAGAGCGTTATTATGAAGAATGTTGAATTAAAAGGCATTATCCCACCGATTCTAACCCCTATGAATCCCGATGAATCGATCAATCAGAAGGAACTTCGTAACCAGATTGAACGCATGTTGGAGGGCGGCGTCCATGGTCTGTTCCCATTCGGAACCAACGGCGAAGGTTACATCCTAAGCGAAAATGAAAAAATTGAGGTTCTTGAGGCTACGATCGACCAAGTAAAAGGTCGTGTTCCTGTGTACGCAGGTACCGGCTGCGTTTCCACGGCGGATACCATTCGTATTAGCAGGAAAGCGCAGGAGCTTGGCGCCGACGTGCTATCCATTATCACGCCCAGCTTTGCGCTTGCTTCACAAAAAGAGCTTTACGACCACTATGTGGAAATTGCAAAGCATGTAGACATTCCGATCGTGCTGTACAACATCCCTGCACGCACAGGCAATAAATTGCTTCCTGAAACCGTTGCAAAGCTGGCGAAAGATGTAGATATCATCATGGGTGCCAAAGACTCAAGCGGTGACTGGGATAACTTACTTGCCTACATCAACCTTACAAAGGAATTAGACAAAGATTTCCGTGTTTTGTCCGGAAACGATTCACTGATTCTACCTTGCTTAGAGGCAGGCGGTGCAGGCGGCATCGCAGGATGTGCCAACGTATATCCTCATGTTCTTGCATCTATTTATGAACTGTTCAAGGCTGGCAAGCTCGGAGAGGCTAAAGCCGCTCAAGACTCCATCGCCTCCTTCCGTGCCGTATTCAAATATGGCAATCCTAACACTGTTGTGAAAAAGGCTGTTTCTCTGCTTGGTTATCCTGTAGGCGACTGCCGCCGTCCATTCAACTACCTATGCAACGAAGGCGCCACCGCACTAAAACAAGTTTTGAAGGAAAACGCCGACAAAGGGATGTGCTAATATGAGTATACAATTGAAACCTATTATTGGCATTTCCATGGGTGACCCCTTTGGAAATGGCCCGGAAATTACTGTTCGTGCACTGGCAGATGCGGAAATCTACCAGCGTTGTAAACCCTTAGTAGTAGGAGACGAGACTTCCATGAGTTACGCTCTGAAGGTGGCCGGGAAAGTTCACGGAATTCATCTGGAGCTGAATGTGGTTTCCACACCCGCCGAAGGCAAGTACACTTATGGCACCATCGACCTAATGGATTTGAAGCTGATTCCTTCAGACGAAATTCCGGATACCTCCAAACTGGATGTACCTAAGCCTTTTGGCGTGGGAGCCTGTGCCTTAGGTGGCGAGGCAGCTTTCCAGTATGTTGTAAAAGTTATTCAGATGGCTATGGATGGCCAGATCAATGCTACGGTTACCAATGCTCTGAGCAAGGAAGCCATAAACATGGCTGGCCATCACTACTCAGGCCATACCGAGATTTATGCTGATTACACGGGCACACCTAAGTACACCATGATGCTGGCTCACGGCGATCTGCGGGTCGTCCATGTTTCCACTCATGTGTCTTTACGTGAAGCTTGTGACCGTGTCAAGAAAGATCGTGTCTTAGATTGCATCCGCATTGCCAACGAAGGCTGCAAAGCACTGGGAATTAAAGAACCTAAAATTGGCGTTGCAGGGCTGAATCCCCACTGTGGTGAGAACGGCATGTTTGGCTGGGAGGAAGTGAAAGAAATCCAGCCTGCCATCGAGGCTGCCATGGCTGAGGGCATCATTATCCCTGAAAAGAAGCCTACCCCTCCTGATACAGTGTTCTCTAAGGCACTGGGCGGCTGGTATGACATCGTTGTGGCCATGTACCACGATCAAGGTCATATCCCACTAAAGGTGAAAGGCTTTGTTTATAACCGTGAGGAAAAGCATTGGGAGGCTGTCGAAGGTGTGAACGTAACCCTGGGTCTGCCTATCATTCGTGCCAGCGTGGACCATGGCACCGGCATCGACCTAGCAGGCAGCGGCCGTTCCAGTGAGCTGAGCCTGGTCAATGCCATAGATTATGCCATCCTTATGGTTAATGCCAGGAAAGAAGCCTGACATTGTATGGTATATACACTGTACGCGCATTTCTCCAAGTCGGTTTTCAAGCATTTCGCCAAACCGAATGCTTGAATTGATATCATGTGCCCAACTGCAAAAAATAATCCTGTATAAAAGAGAGGAGTTCAAACAAATGACCATCCCAATGATTATTGCCCTTGCTATCACTGTAGTCATGATTATTTTAATCATGACAGAAAAACTTCCATTCGGTGCACCTCCAATTCTCGCATGTCTGCTATTGGTTCTTTTCGGCGTAGCCGATATCAAGACTGCTTTCGCTGGCTTTTCTAACTCTACCATTGTTATGCTTGCCTCCTTCATGGCAATCATAGCCGCTCTGCAAAAGACCGGCTTTATTGCTTCTTTCAAAAAAGCAATGTACAACATGGCTGGCAAAGGTGGCTTTAAGGCCTATGTACTGTTGATTCTTGTGGTTATGCTAGGTACCAGCCTATTCGGCACAGGCTCAACTGCATATTATGTTCTTACTCTAGGTATCCTGTCCACCATACCTTTCAATGAAAAATTACCAGGTTCCAAAATTATTATGGCTTCCGGCTTCGCTGCCAACCATCCTTTGATTCCTGTGAACGTGGCACTGCAATACGGCATTGTTGTTGCTGTTCTACAAGCTGCCGGAGCAACTGTTGGTGAGGTTTCCTTAGTGAAATTCTCTTTTGTGAACTTAATACTTTCGTTAGCCTTCCTGGGATGGTGCTTAATTGCTTACAAAAGACTGCCTAGCCATCCGATCGCAGAGGCAACCGAGAATGCTAAGTCCCATGGCGAAAACATTACCGAAATGCCAAAATGGAAAGAATACACTACATATGTAGCCTTTGCGGCTGCCGTTGTTGGCATGATTCTTCAAAGCAAAATTGGCGATGCAGGTTATGTAATTCCAGGTTTGGCTGTAACTGTACTGCTGGCTGCCCATGTTTTGGATTTCAATGAAATTCGTAACAGCATCGGTTCTCCAATCATTTTGATGTCTGCCGGTGTTATTGGCGTTGCCGATGCTCTTGGCAATACAGGGCTGACCGCTTTAGTTGGAGAAACTGTGGCCCAAATGCTTGGCACTAGCATCAATCCTTTCCTTCTGGTTTTTGCTTTCTGTATCCTGACAAGTGTACTTGCAACCCTTACAGGTTCTACCTTGGGTACTGTATATGTATTTGCACCTTTGGCTATTTCTACCTGCTTAAGCTTGGGTCTAAATCCGACTGCTGCCGCGGCTGCAATCGTAGTTTCAGGCTGGAACGGTCATTTCCTGCCTATTGACGGCATGCCGGCTATGATCATGGGCCTTGGCAACTACAAGCTGACTGAGTTCTGGAAATTCACAGTTCCGATGTACTTCATCCGCCTGCTTGCTCTTACTGCCGGAGCTTTGCTGATATTCCCAATGTAAGCTTCTAAATTACTTATATGAATGGTAATCTTTTTGATTCATTTAAGCCCTTATTGCATATATGAGGGATCTATGGTCTCTCTTATCGCTTACGACAAGCGTATTGCGACAAAATCAGTAGTGACTGAATGCATTCAATGCGTATCAAAAAATAACTAACTTTATATGAAACGGATAATATTCCGACATTTTGAGAAAGAGGTATGATTATGAATAATAAATTTGAACTAGAGCATATTGGCATCAACACCCCAAATGCTGAGGAGGCAGAAAAACTGGCTCAGCTTCTGAGCATGATGTTTAACCTGGAGCCTCGTCACGGACAAAAATCCGAATTCGGCGGCCCTTACTTCGAGTGTATGAAGGCTCCATTCCTGGGTGCAAACGGTCATATCGCTATGCGTACACCTGATTTGACCGCTGCCGCAGAGGAGTTGAAAGAGAAAGGCTTCTCCTTCAACATGGATACTGCCGCATATTCCGAGGATGGCAAACTGAAGAACGTCTATTTAGACGGCGAGTTTGGCGGTTTTGCCATCCATATTATGCAAAAGTAACGGCAAAACAAATTTAAACAACACAGGGAAATCAACCTCCGATTTAACTGCACTCCAAAAGTCAGGCATGTGATAAAATCAACATGTTAGACGAAAGGGGTGCAGTTTTTTTATAGAGGAATACATATAGTCATCGAAAAAGGGTATGAGGCGTTGCGTTTAAACTCAAGCGGCATCTTTTTTGTATACTCAAGACATGTGGAAGTAGTGATAATGATGACGTATTGCGGTTTTAATAAAAACAGATGAGAACCACAAGATATAGTGTTTTTTTGATGAAAACAGGGCGAAAAAGAGACTTAAAAATGGTCTTTTTTGGTCCCGTTTTTTTTCGGATTTCCACAAATGTCAAGTTAGATGTGGGGATGAAAGTTAAACGTTCAGAGGTTGGGTAATGTGAAATTCGTTCACCATTATTAAAAAAAGCGGTTGACAATAACCTTTTATAATAATACAATGGTGGAGTTAGCGGAAACTAACTTACTATATTTATTTAAAGAGGAGACCAGCCATGAAAAAATCTATATTAAAATCAACTGCTATTATTGCAGCTGTAGCTATGATGTTGACAGCCTGCTCAAATTCAAGTAACACAGCTACTGAAACGACTCGGGCTACTGAAGCTGAAACCACTACAACAGCGGAGCCTGAGGCAGCTTTAACGGTTGAAATCACCGATGTTCATGGAACGGTTACAGTTCCTGTAAATCCTAAAAATGTAATTTCTTTGGATAATAGAACTTACGAAACATTATCAGATTGGGGAATTAAATTAGTAGCTGTTCCCAAGGGGGTAATGCCGGCAGATTCACCATATGTAACCGATGAGTCCGTTCAGGATATCGGAAATCATCGTGAACCAAATCTTGAACTTATAGCAGCAGCCGACCCTGAACTCGTAATTATTGGTCAAAGATTTGCTTCCTATTACGAAGAAATAAAAGAATTAGTACCAAATGCAGCTGTTATTGATTTGAATTTTGATGTTTCTGAGGAAGCTGATACACCTGGAGAAAACTTAGTAAATGGACTTAAGGATTCTACAGTTACTTTGGGAAAGATTTTTGATAAAAATGAAGAAGCTGAACAGCTGGCAGCTGATTTTGATAAGGCTATTGAAGCTGTCAAGTCTGCATATAATGGAACGGATACAGTTATGAGTGTTGTGGTTTCTGGCGGAAATATTGGTTTTTCAGCTCCTGGTTCGGGACGTGTCTGGGGACCGATGTATGAAGTGTTCGGCTGGGTATCGGCATTAGACATTAACAATGCTACTTCCGATCATCAAGGCGATGATGTTTCTGTTGAAGCCATTGCACAAAGTAATCCGGATTGGCTTTTCGTGTTAGATCGTGATGCTGCAGTATCTTCTACAACTGATGCGGTTCCTGCTCAGGATGTTATCGATAATTCACCTGCTCTTCAAAACATAACTGCAGTTTCTGAAGGACATATCGTTTATGCACCAGCTGATACATACACAAATGAATCCATACAAACCTATCTGGAGTTATTTGGAGACCTTGCAAAGGCTTTGGCTGAATAGTATATAGGAGTATAGCATAGTGTTTAAAAATACAATGAAAAAAATGATTGGGGCTGGGAATTCTCAGCCCCAACGTTATAATTACAGTAAAAAATGGACAAAACCTTTTATATTAGCGATTATCGTTGTTATTATTTTAGGTATTATATCACTGTTTACCGGAGTTTATGATATACGGGGTCAAGTGGATGGAAGGGATATGTTTTTCATAACACGGGTTCCAAGAACAGCTGCACTCATGCTTACTGGTGCTGCAATGTCAATGTCAGGACTAGTCATGCAGCTTATTACACAGAATCGTTTAGTTGAACCTACCACAACAGGGACGATTGAATGGTCGGGTTTGGGACTTCTTCTTGTCTATTTATTATTTCCGGCACCAACTTTAGTTTTAAGAATGACCGGGGCAATCGTGTTCTCTTTTATAGGAACTATGATTTTCTTTTTGTTTTTAAAAAGAGTTAAACTTCGCTCTTCTTTGATTGTACCGATTATTGGGATGATGCTTGGAGCAGTTATTTCTGCATTTTCTACTTTTGTGGGACTTACCTTCCAAATGACGCAAAATATTGAAAGCTGGTTTGTAGGTTCTTTTGCAGCGGTTCAAATCGGAAGATACGAATATTTATGGCTGATTATTATAGTTACTGGCCTTATTTTTATTTGTGCTGATAAGCTGACTTTAGCCGGTCTGGGGGAAGATGTTGCTACAAGTCTTGGAGTAAATTATAACAAGATAGTTATTCTGGGGACTGGCCTTATTTCTTTTGCTGTTGGAATTGTTACAGCCGTTATTGGAAATTTACCTTTCTTAGGTTTAATTGTACCCAATATTGTTTCAATGTATAGAGGAGATAATCTTAGGAGTAATTTGCCTTGGGTATGTGTGTTGGGAATGGGTGTAATAACTCTTTGTGACATTATTTCCCGAACAATTATAATGCCTTTTGAAGTACCTGTCTCTTTGATTCTTGGAACAGTGGGGTCAATTGTATTTATTGTTATTTTATTGAGGCAAAGGAGGCTAAGATGAACAGAATAGAATACAATACCGGCCTTCATCATGAAAACAGATCAGCGAGAGCTTTTCGTTCTAAGAAAGAAGAAAAAAATTATTGGATTTTGTTGATAACATTGATTGTTTTGGGCGTTCTTGCTTCCTATGGCCTTTTGGTTTATAATAATCCGGTTCCAATTGATTCTCCTTCTTTTCTCCCGGTTGTCAGAAGAAGGACGTTCGCTCTTACTGCAATGATTATTTCTGCAGTTTGTCAGAGTTTGTCGACAGTCACTTTTCAATCGATTACGAGTAACAGGATTATAACCCCTTCGCTTTTAGGCTTTGAAGCACTTTACTCAACCATTCATACCAGTACAATATTTTTCTTTGGTGCCAGTGCCTTTATAAATTTTAGTGGTATTGAATCCTTTGTATTTCAAGTTGTTGTTATGGTCTTGATGTGCTTGATCCTTTATGGCTGGCTGCTTTCCGGAAAGTATGGAAATTTACAGCTTATGCTTTTAGTTGGAGTAATTATGGGAACTGGGCTGAAGTCTTTATCATCTTTTATGAGAAGACTTCTTGCACCGTCAGAGTTTGATATTTTACAGGCAAGATTGTTTGGTTCTGTCAATAATGCAGATTCGAAATATTTTCCTCTTGCAATTCCAGTTGTAATAATTGTAGCAGTACTTCTTCTTTCTTATTCTAAGAAGTTAAATGTTGTGTCACTTGGAAAGGATTGCTCTACTTCTTTGGGTGTCAAACATCAGGCTCACGTAATTTATGCTCTAATATTAGTTTCTGTTTTGATGTCAATTTCTACGGCTTTGGTTGGACCACTTACTTTTTATGGATTTTTAGTTGCAACTTTGAGTTATCAAGCGGCGCCAACGTATGATCACAGATATATTTTTCCAATGGCTCTCGCGATTGGATTTTTGATAATAACAGGTGCATACTTTTTTATGTACCATATATTCAAGGCTCAAGGTGTAGTTTCAGTTATTATCGAGATGTTTGGCGGAATAGCATTTTTAATTGTAATTTTAAGGAAGGGTACTTTATGATAATTATTGATAATGCCAGAAAGTCGTATGATGAGGTAGAAATAGGACCTTTGGATATTAAAATACCAAAAGCAGGTCTTACTTCTTTAATTGGACCCAATGGTGCTGGAAAATCTACGACACTCTTGATGATTGGAAGACTTTTGGATATGGAAGAAGGTCACATTAAGGTGGCAGATATGGATGTTACTGAATCAAAATCAGAGGACTTAGCAAAAGTTTTGACTATTTTGCGGCAGGAAAATCATTTTGTAACGAGGCTTACTGTCAGGCAGCTGGCTGGATTTGGGCGTTTTCCTTATACAAAAGGAAGATTAACGAAAGAGGATGAAGCTATTATTTCTAAATATATCGATTTTTTAGACTTGACTGATTTGGAAAATAGATATTTAGATGAACTTTCTGGCGGTCAAAGGCAAAGGGCATATGTGGCAATGGTTTTGTGCCAGGAGACGGAATATGTACTTTTGGACGAGCCTTTGAACAATCTTGATGTTGCTCGTTCTGTTCAAATGATGGAGCATTTGAAACATGCGGCTAATGAATTTGGAAGAACAATTCTGACGGTTATGCATGATATTAATTTTGCGGCCAAATATTCTGATCGGATTTGTGCTATGAAAGATGGACGAATTGCCGCTTTTGGCACCGTAGATGAGATTATGGATTCAAAAATTTTGACGGATATTTTTGAAACGAAAATAGAAATTATTGATGGGCCCTATGGACCGATAGCGATTTATTAGACAGTGTTTTAAACTATAAGGTAGTGCAATCCGGCAGGCATTCCTTTGGCCGTTTACTTTTGCTCATCAGAATTAGGTTCCGCTAAACTTTGCGAGTGATCCGCAGTCTCCGGTGAGCAGGCCGGGTACTTTGCGGTGCGGTCCATGCAGAGCCATGGATTCCGGCTGAATTTTGAGCCAGTTGAGCAGATGAGTTTGGAAGATAGATTTTAATAAATTATGGACGTAGAAGACATAAAAAAAAAAGACCACTTATAAGCGGTCTTTCTTATCACAAGGTTTATGCAGTTTGAACATTAACGGCCTGTAATCCGCGATTACCTTCTGTTACATCAAATGTTACAGACTGACCCTCATCTAATGTTTTGAAACCGTCCATTGCGAGACCGGAGAAATGAACGAATATATCGTTGCCCTGCTCGTCACAGATAAAACCAAAGCCTTTTTGTGGATTAAACCATTTTACTGTACCTTTAGTCATGAAAGATACCTCCTTAAATATTAATATTGTATTTTTGATAGAACTAAAAATCGCATATATATGTAAATCATCAATAGAATAATGACTTACGTATACATGCGAAATCAAGACCTTATTTAAAATACATGCTTAGTATAACACGACGATTTAAATGTGTCAAGAGAAAATTATCAAAAAACTACTTTCTTTAATAAAATAGTTATGTAATTTTCGTAGTCCCTTGTTTCCTAAACGTAAATTATATTAATTAACAACAAAATCTGATTTATTTTTTACTTTAATTGCTATTCATAATATTATTTGTGGTACAAACGCAAAGAAGTTGCGGGAAAAGTATGGAATCGGAAAGATGATTTAAGAGACTGTTTTACAGCAGAAGAGTTAAGGGTTATACAATCCATGGAATGCCTGGTAAGTGGCCTGGTGGATTGTGGTTGGGGGTATGATAGGTCAAAGCATTCATAGAACAGACCAATATTTGGAGTTCAGTACAATTCCGGGCCCGCCTTATGTTGTCAACGACTATGATTTGACAACTGTATACAGGTTTTGTTAAGTACCACTAGATTTTATTATAACAATTTATAACAAGATTTTATTTTAATACCATATTTGCGGTATTTATAGGTAGCAATAAATATAAATTAGTGCTACTATAAAATGAAGCTTCTATAAGGGATGCATCTGAAGACTAGTGTCTTATTAACCCAAAAAAATGAAGCAAGCTATCATGTGTAGATAACAGTGGGTGTTGATATGTAAACCTCAGATTAACAGGATTTCATCCCGGAACCGAGGCGTGGAAAAATAGCTAGTACAATATTGTTTACTCGTCGCTTCGTTCTCTTCCTTAGAAATTGACGGAACAGTCATGAATATAGAATCAGTCGTAGAATGGAGAAACCAGTGAATACAGTACAAAAAGTAAAAACTCTGCGGAAGCACCCACTAATTGAATTATTAAAACATAACAAAGGAAATCCAAGAACTCTAATTTTGATGGAACCTCTATGGGGTATTCCGTTTAACTTAATCACACCTTTTGCCACACTATATATGTACACGCAGGGAATAACGGACGTTCAAATCGGACTGATTCTGTCGGTTGCTATGTTTGTCCAGGTATTTTTTTCCTTCCTTGGTGGCATCATCACCGATAAGTTGGGGCGCAAATTTACAACCATGATGGGTGATTTCTTTGGCTGGTGTATTGCTTGCCTGGTATGGTCAATCTCGGGTAACTTTTGGCTCTTTTTAATTGCTGTTTTATTTAACAGTTTTGAGCAGATTAACCAGACGGCATGGTTTTGTTTATTGATTGAAGATGCAGAATCCAAGGATTTATTAGGAATATACACCTGGGTGAACATCGGCGGTTTAGTTGCAATCTTTTTTGCTCCAATTTCGGGATTGTTGATAAATTCCTTTACCGTGGTTCCGGTTGTCCGTGTTTTATATTTTGTTTTTGCTGTGAATATGCTTATTAAGGTGATTATTACTTATCGGTATTGTGATGAAACCCGGCAAGGAAAGATTCGTATGGCCGAGACGAAAGATACCCCTGTTTTACAGATGTTATATGAATACAAGGATTTAATACCCAAAGTTCTAATGAATAAAGAGATTATGAAAGTGCTGATTGTCTCTGTGATATTACATATAACGAATCTTGTCAGTACCAACTTCTTTAGCTTGTATGTAACACAAAGGCTAGGCATAGCAGATCGTTATCTGGCTTTTTTCCCCATTTTGAATGCGGCTGTGATGTTGCTTTTCATGATTGGAATACAACACCGCTTGGAATTTGTGAAATTCCGGATACCTATGTGGATCGGTTTGGTATTGTATGCCGCGAGCTCGATTCTTCTGATACTGACTCCTATTGGTAGTATACCGTTTATTATCATTTATGTCTTTGTTGCGGCAGTAGCAAGTGCCCTAGTAGTGCCTCGTAAGGATGCCTTGCTCCAGTTAAACATTAATCCCAAGGAGCGGGCTCGTATTAATGCTTTGATTATGTCCTTTACCATTGCTTTTGCCTCACCATTTGGCTACTTTGCTGGTTGGTTATCAAGTATTGACCGCCGCTTGCCATTTGTGTTTACATTTACTATTTTCATTGTGGCAATTATCATCGTTGGTCGTATCCGTGATCCTGAATTCGCTATAGAGCATAGGGATGTTGACTAACGTATATAGGTCAAAACAAAGGGAATGCCGGTGTTAAGCTTACACCGGCATTCCCTTTGTTTCGATAAAGACAATTACCCATTATTTTGCTGATTCAGATCACTGTGTTTAAGATGCTCTATTCCCCATCGATTCATTTCCTCCATAATGGGACTTAAAGATTGTCCAAGCTCCGTAAGAGAATATTCGACCTTTGGTGGTACCTCTGGATAAACTTTTCTACAAATTATCCCATCGGCCTCCAACTGCCGAAGCTGTTGTGTCAGCATCTTCTGGCTTATTCCGTTGATTCCTTTACTGAGTTCAATAAATCTTTGTGTACCGTTATTGAATAGATTCCTCAGGATAAGTACCTTCCATTTGTGCCCGATCAAGTTGACAGTATGCTCAATAGGGCATAATTTATCACATGGCATTATTATCACTCCTATCAATTATTGTGTTCACTTACTATATGGTTAGTATAACACAAAATAGTGCCTTCTTGCAAAAAGTTTGTAACGATATTATAGTAATTGTACAGCAGTACCTTTTAAGTCAGATGGTTTGGGTTTAAATTGCTAATGATAGCTGAATACTATTTCAAATAGATAGGAGTAAAAATAATGAAAAAAATTAATATTGGCGATATTCTTGATTTTGCAGCTGAAAAAAGTGCGCGTAAGGCAATTTTCAAAGAAGGCCAGTTGGATACAGGACTTTTGCTTTATGCCCCAGGACAAACAACTCCTGATCATAAGCATTCGGATATCGATGAAGTCTTTTATGTAATTTCTGGTGAAGGCACAATTACAATAAACAATGAAGAAATACTTCTGAAAGAAAAGGATATAATTTTCTCACCGAATGGTGAGACACACGGATTCAATAATACCAGTTCTGATAATTGGGTTGTGCTGCAGATTAAAATTGACCTTTCTAATAAGGATTAAACTATATTTATAAAAATTTAAGATTGAGCACAGGAGGTATTGTTTCATGTTTACACGAATAGATCATGTTGCATTTTCGGTAAAAGACAGACAAAAGTCGATCGACTTTTATGAAAAAAACTTTGGATTTAAAAAATATTTTGAACACGATGTTCCCGGGGTACCGGACCTTGAAAAGGTTGTTTATCTTCAGTTGGGCGATACCGTGTTAGAGTTTGAACACTGGACTCATGAAAAGGAGAATAAGGGGTATCATTTCTGTCTCATTAGCGATGATTTTGATTCAGATTATCAAAAGCTTAAGAATGCAGGGATCCCTGTCGTAACTGAGCCACATATTCCCGAGCCCAGATCACCTCAGGAAAAAAGCTGGAAAAGAGTTGTTTTTCAAGGCCCTGACGGCGAATTCATTGAGTTCCGAGGTTAAAAATGTTATTTGCTAAAATTAAGGACATGAGAGTGATAACTTTCACGCCCTTTTTTCGTGAATAGCATGGGCGCAGTCTCGGGCAGGAAAGTGGGCTCATATACTATCTCAGGTTCAGAATTGTTAACTATATAATGATAGACAGTAAGAATCACTTAGCTCCCGAAATTCTTACTGTCTATCAATGCGATGAAATTAACTTTTTTTGGATCCAATTAAGATCAAATGATAAACCACGATGAATCATTTCCAGCACTTTCTACAACAGCATGGATAAACTTTACGCCTTCAACACCATCTTCAATTTTGGGAAAATCCAAATCTTCTGCTGTTAGTTTTTCTCCGTTAATAGTTTTTAAAATGGCACCAAGATACGTTTTGTAGACATTGGCGAAAGCTTCGTAATAGCCTTCAGGGTGTCCGCTAGGGATACGGTTCAGTTGGGCAGCTCTTCCGGTGATGTATCCTGTACCTCTTTCATAAATAGCTGACGGCTGTCCTTTTAACGTGACCTTTAGCTGATTCGGCTGTTCCTGCCTCCATTCAATGGAACCCTTGGTGCCGAAAATTCTTATCGTTAAGCCATTTGCATAGCCTACAGCCACCTGCGAACAGGAATAAACGCCGCTAGCGCCGTTATCAAACTCAACCAGCATGTTTGCGTTTAAATCCAAAGGCTGATTGAAATAATCCAGTTTGGCAGCGACACGTTTGATTCTTAAACCAGTCATATACGCTACGGTGTTTTCAATATGAGTTCCGATGTCCCCAACGCAATTGGATATACCCGCAATTTCAGGATCCGTCCTCCAACCAGATAATTTGGCCGTTTGAGAAGCATCACTGCCGATTGAATCTATAAGCCATTCCTGCAAATATTCCGCATTTACGTTGATGACCTTGCCGATGCCACCCTCTTTAATAAGTTGTTTTGCCTGCTTTACCATTCCATAACCGGAATAAGTGTATGTCACAGCAAATAACAATCCTCTTTCAAAGGCAATCTTTTTCAATTCCTCTGCTTGGCTGATTTCAGAGCAAAGTGGTTTTTCACAGACTACGTTAATATCGTGTAACAGAAACTCTTTTGCTATATCATAATGAGTTGAATTTGGTGTAACAACACACACAAAATCGATTTTATCTTTCCTTTGACTTTCCTTTTCAGCCATATCTTTATAATCTGCGTAAACCCTGTCTGTTGGTAAATGATAATAATCTCCTGTTTCCAGATTGTTTGACTTGTTTGAACTGAAGCACCCGGCAGTCAGCATTGCATTGACTTCGAAATTAATAGCATTTTTATGTACTCTGCCAATGAAAGAGTTTAGGCTCCCCCCTACCATACCATAACGGATGATATTGCGTTTCATAATATAACCCTCCTCAGCTTTTAAGCGCATCGTCAAATTTAACATTAGAAGGAGCAAAATCAACCTTTTTTACAAAGGCTGCGGCTTCTGCTCCGCCATATTCCCTTTCCATACCGCTATCTTCCCATTCTACCGATAAAGGGCCCTGATAGTTATATCGGTTTAAAACGCGAATTATTTCTTCAAAGTTTACATCTCCATGTCCCAATGAGCGGAAATTCCACCCTCTTCTTAAATCACCAAAATCAAAATGTGAGCCTAGCAAACCTGATTTTCCATCTAAAGTTACGGCTGCATCCTTCATATGCACATGGTAAACTTTATGAATGAAATCATTCAGGAAGATATGCGGCTTGATCCCCTGCCATATCAGGTGACTAGGGTCAAAATTGAGGCCGAATTCTTCACGGTCAGCAAATTTTTGGAGTATTTTTTCCGTGGTATAATAATCAAATGCGATTTCGCCGGGATGAACTTCCAAAGCAAACTTAATACCATTTTCTTTGAATACATCCAATATCGGAGTCCACAAGCGAACGATTTCGTCAAAGCCTTCTTCAACCATTGCATCTGTTGTTTGAGGGAAGGAATAAAGGTATTTCCATATGGGAGATCCTGTAAAGCCTGTAACAACCTTCGCACCTATATGTTTCGCCGCAATTGCACAATACTTCATCTCCTGAACGGCCCAGTTACGAATTTCCTCAGGTTTATTCCAATATTCTTTAGGAACAAAATTATTCAGTCTTACATCCGGCCCGTCTCCTACACATTGGCCGATGATATGTGCTCCGAGGGCTTCACATTTTAAATCATACTTTTTCAAAGTATCCAGGATGGATTGAACGTAACTTTCATCCGTTGCTGCTTTTGATGGATTTAAATGATTGCCCCAGCACGCTATTTCCAAGCCGTCATATCCCATTTGCTTCGCTTTCTGACACATAATGTCAAATTCCAAATCCGCCCACTGACCTGTGAATAATGTTACCATTCTGCGCATGATATAGCCTCCTTTAGATTATTAAATATTAAAAAGTTATATAACATAATGTTATAATACAAAATCGTGATTCGTAATTCCTGAAAAATACATGATTAATACTAATATAAACCTGGTATTGATCATGATCTTCCAGATGCTTTTACACATCAAAGGTTATGATACATAACTTAAAGGACCAGATAATTTCACGAAATTCTGCTTTTTAACTGGCTTAAAACCAGCTTATTCAATAATATAGTAAAACGGAAATTCATAAAAATACCAGGTTTCCATTAGTATTTTACAGGCGTTTTATAGGCGTTGTCCTTTTTCTCTTTTGGTTTAAACTATAATTGTCAGATGGATTCGATCCATCGAAAAAAAATCAAAAGGAGTGTTATAAAATGAGAGAGTTAAGTCCACTTTTTAAGCCCTTGAAGATTGGTAACAGAGTAGCTCCAAATCGTATCGTAATCAATGCTATGGAATGCTGCGATGCATTACCAAATGGTGATCCAAGTCCAGAAACTTATGCGCGTTATGAGAGATTGTTTGAAGGAAAAGCTGGTATTGTTGTTCTGGAAGCCATTACACCTCAGTACGATCACAGATCACGTAAAGATCAGCTTTCAATCAGAGAACATAATTTACCGGCATTGATGAAATTCGTTGCCCATTTGAAGAAAATCAACCCTGATACTATTTTATTGTTCCAGATCACACATTCAGGTGAGATAAGCAATCCGGAGTTTTCAACAAGAATACGTGTTACAAAAGAGCCGCTGCCAGGCTATGAGGATGCAAAGCTGGTTGGTGAAAAGGAAATCGATGAGGTAATCGATCAATATATACAGGGATCAAAATACGCTTATGAAGTTGGTGCTGATGGAGTAGACCTCAAGCTCTGTCATGGTTATTTGGGTTCTCAGATCCTTAGACCTTATAACAAAGAGAATTGGAAATATGGCGGCAGATGGGAAAACCGCAAACAGTTTGCAATTAATATTTATGACGGAGTACGAGCTGCTATTCCAGATCCGAACTTTGTATTAGGTTCAAAAATTTCTATTTATGAAGGATTCCCGGGCGGATTCGGTACATTGAATTCAGACAGCGCATGCATGGATCTGACAGAGCCAATAGATTTAATTAAAACATTGGAAGCTCATGGTGCAAACTTCATACTCCAGTCTGCAGGCTCCCCCTCCATCACTCTGGATTTGGCTCACCCTGACGTACGTACTCCTGACTATGCATACATACATTTTTATTTACAGAAGGCATGCCGTAATGCTCTGAGACCTGAAACCGCTGTAATAGGTTCCGGCTATTCAATATACAGAGATGGCAGAAAAGGCTTCCATGCAGTTAAAAAAGAAAAGAATACACTCCGTTTCTGGGGAGAAAAGAATATTAATGAGGGTGTTGTTGACGCTATAGCTATTGGACGTCAGTCTTATGCGGATCCATATCTCCCAACGAAGATGGAGAAAAATGACGATGCATCAATAAAATGGTGTACACTTTGCGACCACTGCGTAGAGATGCTGATTCAGCAGACCAAGGTAGGATGTGCGACTTTTGATAAGAAATATACGCAAGAGTATCTGAATATGATTCATACAAAAGGATCGATTAAAGAAAAGCATACTTAATTCCCGGAAGAGATGGTCTTATTGGTCAAAAATCATAATCATACAACCCCTTGCTTATCCGATATAATAACCAAGGGGTTGTATATTTGTATTTCTATAATAATAAAATCAATACGTTCCGCCTAATATTTTTCAATATAATTATAGATGAGTTTCCAGATACACCTGCAAATTTTCTTCACGTTTTAAATTTATTTTTTTTCTGATATTTGCACGGTGATAGTCAACAGCTTTCTTGGTGATATATAATCTATCTGCAATATCTTTACTTGGACAATTCTGCTTAATTAACGAAGCAACCTGCAATTCCCTGGGTGTTAACATGCTTACCTGTGAAGGCCGGGTTTTTGTCAGGGGTAAAATGATTTCATCAATAATACCACTTACCATATGAATATCTTCTTCTTTCACTACTTTTTTAAGATAATTTAAAGAGGGTTTTACATATCGTTCAATATTGTTGATAATAATTTTTTCAAATTCATCTCTGCTGTGTTCACGGTTTTTTAAGGCATCTATCAAGACATTCTTTTGTTGTTCCAGATCACGGAAGTTATCCTCGGCGATTTTGCGGAGTGTAATGTCACGGACATACTCTATAATTAGAACAACTTCATTGTCTCTGCTTAAAAGAGGAACCGCAAAAAGTTGCTGCCAACCGATATCTTTATTATCTAATTGGTATCGAACCACTTCCATTTGAGGCTGCTTTGTTTCCAGTACCATTATACAAGGACATACTTCGCATGGAGTATTAATGTTATGGAAACGTTGATAGCATTTTTCCATGTTTGATTCCGATTTGCTATAGTACCAATGTTTCATAACAGTATTAGCATATTTAATATTTAAAGTTGGATCTAATACGCTGATGCCATCCTGAATAATATCAATGATTAATCTAAATAATTCAGAGGAAGAAGATACCGAAGAAAAATCATCAGGAATATGATTGCTGTAAAGATTCGGAGTAAATACCCATTCGCTACTGTTTGTAGATTTTTCATTCATGGAAGCTTACCGCCTTTGTGAATTTTAAAAATAGTAAGTTTTTGAGTGAAAGATTTAAATAAGAATCAGTTATAAAATAAAACGGTAAGTTTTTTAAATTAATATATTAATTTCTCACATTATATCATAAGCCTCATAAAAATACTATATTTTTATCAATATCAAACAAAATAATAAATATAAAATTGCATTTTATTAGGAAAAATGTAAAAAAACATGGGAAGAAGATAGGCTAAGTTTTAGGCCGGCTTCTATGACCTACAGATTTATAATTATTATCCCTGTGGACCTTAAAATAATTATTAAAGTCAAAATAGAAGGCATATGTTATATATAATGAATAAAAAAGCTGTTTGGAGGCAAAGGACCAAAATGACGAAGCTTACTGGCCGAATTGTTTTCCCAGATGATCCATGTTATGAGATTGCCCGTAGGGATTATAACACGAGATTCTCAAAGTATCCCCTGGCTATTGTATTCTGCCAAGAGATCCAGGATGTTATTAATGCGGTAAAATGGACAAGAGAGAACTGTATTCCAATACGTGCCCGCAGTGGAGGGCACAGTTATGAAGCTTTTTCAATATTGAATGACGGAATTGTCATAGATGTAAGCGAAATGAACAAAGTCATTCTTGATGAAACGAATATGGAAGCAACGATCGGGGCCGGAGCTACCCTGCTGCCGATTTACGAATCCTTATGGGATAGGGGAGTTACTATTCCGGGAGGAACGTGCCCGACTGTTGGCATTGCCGGACTTACGCTAGGAGGGGGATTTGGCATGCTGACAAGAGAGATGGGCCTGCTTTGTGACAACTTAATAGCAGTCCGGATGGTTAATGCAAAGGGGGAAGTAGTATGCGCTGACCGATGCACGAATCCTGATCTTTTTTGGGCCTTCCGGGGAGGCGGGGGTGGAAACTTCGGGATAGTAACATCATTTGTTTTTAATGTTCATCCTATTTCAGATGTTGCTGTTTATGATATTACCTGGGATTGGTCGGATGCCAGAGAAGTCATTAAGGCATGGCAGGCCTGGGCACCGTTTGTTGATGAACGGCTGACATCAATTATAGACCTGTTTACCAAAGAAGATGGCCGTATTTCTTCAGCCGGTGAATTTTTAGGCAATGAAGATCAACTGAGATGCTTACTAAAACCATTAACTGCCGCAGGCAATCCAATTCAGATTGAAATTCAGACAATCCCATATATTGAAGCAGTAATAAAGTTTGATGGCGGGCTAGGTCCTCATAAGTTTAAAAACACGGGAGCTTTTGTATATCATAGTTTACCTGATGAGGCAATAGAAACCCTGCTTTGCTTTATGGAGACTTCCCCAAACAAAGATAACTCGGTTCAATTTCAAAGTCTGGGAGGGGCGGTCAGGGATATTCCTCCAGATGGAACGGCCTATTTCCATCGTGATGCAAACTATATCATGCAGTACATAACACGCTGGAAAGCTGATAATGAAAAAGAGCCAAATATACATTGGGTAGAAAGTCTCAGAAGAGCTATGTTAAAATTTGTGAATGGAACTTACGTCAATTGGCCTGATGTTTTTATAAAAGACTGGCCCAACGCATATTATGGTACCAATTATCAGGAACTTATGCGGATTAAATGCAAATACGACCCGGAGAATATATTCCACTTTAAGCAGAGTATTCGTCCAGACTAACAGAGGCTTGATTTTAGGCAGTTTCATTGGCTATTGAGATACCGTGAAAACGGTATCTCATTTTTTGCCTGGATATTTTAGGGCAAAAAGCTACTTGATTTATTCTTTAATCATGATGGCATTTATTTGGTGTGCGGAAGGAGAGCCTGCTATTAAAACAGATGAGGCAACAGATATTCGTTGGACGAAGATTGATGATATTGAAAATATAATAGAGGACTGCCCGGAAACGATATTTCCAATGGATATATTACCTCTGAAAAAATATATAAGGTACAGCGCCAACTGCCGGACAGAGCATTAACAAATAAAGATAGAAAGCTGAAAGAGATAATGATATAATATGAATTGTTTCATATACGCAGGATCCTATATATCAACAAAGTCTAACAGAACTGCCATCGGAGGTAAGAATGAATAAAAAAAAGATACTGTTCACAATTATCACAACCTCTCTCATTATTATAGGCTGTGGGAAAAATGATTCAACCAATAAACTGCAACAAAATGAGAAGCCGTCCTTGGAAGCTTCTACAGAAAATAGTGCAACGGCCGAATCTCAAGAAGAGAGTACACCCATAACAACAACTGCAGCGGCTACAACGGCTGCATCAACAAGTAATACAATTGACTATAAGCAATACCTTAAAAAGACATGGGTTAGAAATACAGATTTTGGTTTTCCTGACAATGGCGGAGTATCTATTATAATTTCAAAGATTGAGGATGGAAAGATACAAGGGGAGATCAGTGCAGTGGGCAAAGGCCCGGCATACAATATGGATAGCGCAGATTTTGAAGGAACTGTTATCAATGATACAGCAGAGTGCCAGCTTGTTAATGATTCGAGGGAAAATAAGGGAACCGTTGAACTTTTATTGAAACCTGATAATACCCTTGCTGCTACGATTACAATAACAGAGAGATCAGGAGATACAATCATGAGCCTTCCGGAAGGCACGTTTGAGTTTACTCCGTATAATCTTAAAAATATTAACGGCTTAGAGCTTATCAAAGATCAAACTTTTATGGTGGATTTAAATTCATGGGGCAATGTTAAATTCGTATCAGGAAAATTAACAGGTGGTAACCATATACCTGTAGTATTTTATTTAACCAATGAAAATGGAGATGTTCTTTATAATTTCTATGCAGCTCTTCCTTATAGCGTAGATGTTAAAGCAGTTTCATTTCAGGATGTAAATAAGGATGGACGGAAGGATATAATTATTATTGTTGAAGACAACTATGATGGGGCGTCTGGAGAACCTATAGCCACTGTTTACGTTCAAGGGGCTGATGGGTCGTTTACAAATGATAATGAGCTGGACCAGGAAATAAATGATTCCGGAAACAATAAAGATGTAGGTACCATAGCCAATTTCCTTTCAGGTAAATTCCAGTAGATAGTAGCAATGTCCACCGGAGAAGATAGGACATATTAAGGAAAGGATGCGCTTAAAGTAACTGAACCGTTTAGTCATTTATGGCAGCGAAAGGATTTTTAGTGGTATCAAATGAAATAGTCAAAAGTAAAGCTGAGAGAACTGTAAAAAGGTTCTCTTTTTTTTACCAAAACAAGGAGAATAAGACGTGAAGTATGAAAAGTTGGAGTAAGTACAAAAGGACGGGGATGTCACCAAAGAGAGCTTGGCAGAATATTATAGTATTACAGAATTCATATAAAGGAGTGATGATATGGCAACAGTATCAGGTCAAATTATATTTGATAGAAATAGAAGTGCTTCGATAGATGCTGGAGATTCTGGAATAGCGAATGTACCTGTCGTATTACAGAATACAACAACAGGTGTCAGGCTTGTAGTTCTTACGGATGCTGCAGGAAATTATGCATTTATTAATGTTCCAAATGGCAGCTATAGAATCGTAGAGGCGTTTGGTACTGCGGGGGGAGTACCAACACCAGGTAATTTTACCCTGGCAGTAGCAGGGCCAGTTCCTACAGCTGCAACACCCCCCATTAGTTTCGTCGCGAATCCACCCGCAGGGTCGACAAACTTGGATTGTTTAACACCTAACACAATATTAATAACAGTAACAGGAGCAGATATAACCAACCAAAATATACTAAATGGCCCAGTGATTTATACACCGATTACAACGATATTAGACCCATGTACAACTGTATCCAATACTAATCTTATTACAGATGCAGATAACGGAACGTTTGGATTCTTTCCGCCAGGGACACCAGCGAATACAGGACCTGCGGTCGCACCATATCCCAATGTTACACCAGATTTTACGTATGTAGTACCGGATCCAACTAAGTTTACACCAATTGATGGAGAATATACGGTACAAAATCTTATGACAGATGCAATGAGCAATGTTATAGGGGCTTGGTGGCGTATCGCTGACCATACGACAGGAAATGAAACCGGAAGAATGATGGTAGTAAATGGGTTTAACCCAGGAGCCGTATTTTTTAGGTCTACAGTACCGGTTACACCAAATACTAATTTTTTATTCAGCACATGGATTCTTAATCTTTTTAAAGTAACAGGCTTTCCGCCAGCACAGTTAGGTGTCAGAATCCTGGATCAAAACGGTAATGTACTGTTTCAGCAAGCATTAGGAGTTGAGATTCCAGTTAATATAAACGCACCAGAGTGGAAACAAATAGGAACTGTCATTAATTCTATGAATAACACTCAAATTACAGTAGAATTCTTCAGTGAAGGAGAAGCTGTTGTAGGGAACGATTATGCAATTGATGATGTGGCTTTACAGGAAATCTTAGTACCAATATTTACCCCAGTTAAATCAAGCAGCACGTTTACTGCAAATGTGGGCGATATCGTAACGTATACAGTTAAATTAACAAATACGTGTACCAGTCCTCTGACTAATGTATTTTTTAGGGATAATGTACCAAATGGTTTATTATTCATACCTGGAAGTGTAACGGTTAATGGAGTTCCTGAGCTGGGAGTTGATCCTAATATAGGTTTTCCGCTGCCGGATATTCCAGGTGGATCCGTCACGGAAGTGACGTTTCAGGTAAGAGTTGAAGGCATTCCGAATCCGAATCCTGCTATAAATACAGCAACTATCGATTACTCATATACACCTGTTGAGGGTGGCATACCAGGTAACTTTTCAGAAGAATCCAACCCAGTTCCTCTTATGGTTGAAGAATTACCAGGCGAAGCAGACATTGCTGTAGTAAAGCAAAGTGATAATCAGACTGCAGTCCCAGGGCAGTTGTTCACCTATACAATTATAGTTTCAAATTTTGGCCCAGCCGATGCAGAAAGTGTCCTTCTAACGGATAGTATTCCTACTAGTATACTCAATCCACAGTTTTCAATAGATGACGGAGTAACTTTCCAACCATGGACCGGAAGCCTTAACTTAGGAACAATAGAGGCAGGAGGGGTAAGAATTGTTCTTATTAGGGGAACTGTGAGCCCAACAGCAACAGGCGTCATTACGAACACAGCAACGGTCAGCTCACCTACACCAGATCCAAATCCAGATAATAATACTTCAACCTTAGAGACTCCGGTAGCAGTCGTCGAAGCAGACGTTGCTGTAGTTAAGCAAAGTAATCAGGTAATTGCAGTCCCAGGAGAGCCGTTTAGCTATACGATAACAGTTAATAATTTTGGCCCAAGTGCAGCAGAAAATGTACTTTTAATGGATAGTATCCCTAGTTCTATCCTTAATCCAATGTACTCAATCGATGGAGGAGTAACATTTAATCCATGGCCAGGATTTCTTAGCTTAGGAACTTTACCGGCAGGAGCAGAAAGGATTATCATAATTAAAGGAACTGTAAGCCCAGACGCAACAGGCGTGATTTCCAATACAGCAATCGTTAGCTCCACGACACCAGATCCAAATCCAGAGAATAATACTTCAACGTTAGAAATCCCAGTATCAGCTGTCGAGGCAGACGTTGCTGTAGAAAAACAAAGTAATCAGGCAGTTGCTATACCGGGAGAGCCATTTAGCTATACAATTATAGTTAATAACTTTGGTCCGAATGCTGCAGAGAATGTTCTTCTAATGGACAGTATACCAAGCTCTATTCTTAATCCAATGTACTCAATCGATGGAGGAGTAACATTTAATCCATGGCCGGGATTTCTTAATTTAGGAACATTACCGGCAGGAGCAGAAAGAGTTATCATAATAAGAGGAACTGTAAGCCCTGACGCAACAGGCGTGATTTCCAATACAGCAATCGTTAGCTCCACGACACCAGATCCAAATCCGGAGAATAACACTTCAACGCTAGAAACTCCAGTATCAGCTGTCGAAGCAGATATTGCTGTAGAAAAACAAAGCAATCAGGCGATTGCGATACCAGGAGAGCCGCTTAGCTATACAATTGTAGTGAATAACTTTGGTCCAAATGCTGCAGAGGATGTTCTTTTGATGGATAGTATACCAAGTTCTATTCTTAATCCAGAGTACTCAATCGATGGAGGAGTAACATTTAATCCATGGCCAGGATTTCTTAATTTAGGAACATTACCGGCAGGAGCGGAAAGAATTATAGTAATAAGAGGAACTGTAAGCCCAACGGCAGCAGGCATTATTATAAATACAGCAACCGTCAGCTCCCCTACACCAGACCCAAATCCGGAGAACAACACTTCAACGACAGAGACGCCAATATTAGCTCCTGCACGGGCTGATGTTTCAATTACAAAAACTGCAAGCCCCAATCCAGTGGCTCCAGGTGAAATGATAACCTTCACTCTTGTAGTATCCAATGCAGGACCAAATACTGCAGAAAATGTGATTGTAAATGATAATATCTCAGCAAGCATTACAGAACCGATATTTTCAGTCGATGGAGGGGCAACCTTTAATCCATGGCTGGGCTCCCTTAATATAGGGGCATTGCCGGCTGGAGAATCAAGAACAATTATCATTAGAGGTACAGTAGCAGAATCAGCTTCAGGCTGTATTAATAATACGGCAATTGCAATCTCAGCAACGCCGGATCCTAATCTGTTTAACAACGTATCATCAATATGTGTAGCAGTAGCGGCAGCTGAAGAAACAGAAGCAGACGTTTCTGTGAAGAAATTTGCAAATAAGAAAGAGGCTTGCCGCGGAGAATTGGTGGAGTTTACAATCGTGGTATCAAATGCAGGCCCAGCAGATGCTCTGAATGTCGTTTTAACAGATAGCTTGGCAAACATTCTTAAAAAGCCGGTGTATTCACTGGATGATGGTTTTGCTTTCCAGCCATGGCCTGGAAGTATTAACTTAGGCACAATACCAGCAGGCACATCAAGAGTCGTTCTTATAAAAGGATGTATACGGCAAACATGTTCTTGTAAAATAATTAATACAGCACAAGTCAGTTCAACAACACCAGATCCAGATCTTGACAATAATACCGCGACAGCTTGTGTTCAAATTATAAAATGTTGTGACGATTGATCTTGCTGGTCTTCCTGTTAAGATTCAGTGGATAAGATAAGTTTATACCGTCAACCGTTGAATTACGGTTGGCGGTATTTTTATGCTCAACATTTAAGCCATATCAAACTTATTCTGATTCACAGAGAGAAGTAAATAAATCATATAAATCAGGCAGAGACTTTTTTAAAGAAACCGGGCGCTTCCTGTTTGCATCATAATAGCAATGTGTGCTTTCCCCGATTGTCCTTAATTTGCCGGTGGCTGCATCCGTCATTTGATACTGGACAGTCATTTTAGAAACAGAGAGGGCTGAAATCGAGACCTGAATGTTAACAGTTTCACCAAATCGGACCATAGATTTGTATTCGCAGGAAATACTTAATAGTGCAAAATCGATTCCAGTGCTGACTGCGCGATCATAGCTGAAGCCAATTTGATCCATAAAATCCACCCGTGCTTCTTCCATCCAGTGAATATAGTTGGCATGGTGTATAATCCCCATTTGGTCGGTTTCATAATAATGGGTTTTTCTGGTATATGGCTTGATAATCATAAGTATCTCTCCTTCTTATTGGTATTTAATATTCATGGAATAATTTCAAAAATAGTACCCTGGTTTAAATCAGTTACTTTCATAGACCCATAGACCCCTAAATATAGCCTGGTTTGATCCAGATTCGTTCCCAAGCCAACAAAATAGGCTGATTTAGAACCAAAATCATAATCAGTTTCAATAACACTAAAATCCTGGAGTTCACAACCTGCTTTTACCGTGGTATAAGCTAAAGCCCCTCTGACAGGCGGCGGAGAGTCTTCGTTCCTGGCAAGATCAGTAAACACAATGCTTCCCGTTAAATCGGGGATTTCATTTCCCATGTATGGCTGGACTCCTGTAAGCGCAGTTGCCCCAAATTTATCGGGCCGTGGATCTTGATGAAAATAACTGATGAGTGGCGGTAAGCGCTTTACCGATGTTGTTATTGTTTCATCGTAATAAGCAATTATTTTCTCATTTAAAGCCGGGTTAGCTGAGCAGTTACTTATAATTGAAGTAGGGAGAGCACCCTCCCAGCTACGCCAGCCAAAGTTAACAAATCCTTCTTGATCAGGCTGGGGATTCATCATAGAAGATTGGATAAGCTTGGTAACCGGTATGGGTTTATAATCAACAAATGAAAAAATCGACTCTACCAGATCCTGTCCCACATTGCCTGCATATTTGATATATTGATCGTTAAACCTTTGAAATGAAATGCCTGTTATATTGCGGACTCCTTTGGCAATAACCGTAAGCGTATCCTGAAAGGGTACAGGAAGCTCTTGAAAGCGTGTGATAACGGGCGGATTATCATTAAATGTATTCTCCCCCACGTCAATTTCTATTATTTTACCGGCAATTTCCATATCATCCTGGCTTAAATTAAATGGATCGTAGCCTGCGCCGCCATCTCCGGTTGTTAAAACAAGCTTTCCTGTTTCTGGTGAAAAGTTTAAGCTGTTGACACCATTATGATTTAGGAATGGCCGTCTTATACTAAGTAATGTACGGCGTTTTTGAGGTTGGGAATTGGATTGTAAGATCCACTCTTCAACGGTATCAATGTGATTATACTGCGTTTCTCTATTTGTCCACTTTAAGTTTAAGGTTGCAGGGTCGCATGGGTCAGGCTTAAAAAATGAAGGAAGAGCACCTGGACCTTGCGTTCCGGCAACTGAGTAATGAAGGTAAAACAGGCCATTCTTATAAAAGTCGGGATGAAATGCTAATCCCAGTAATCCACGTTCATCATACCCGCCGGAAGAACCCCCCAGTTCTAAAATTCTAGGGCGGATATCTAAAAAAGTTTCTATAGCTCCGTCTCCTATGTAAAAGATTTCTCCGATTTGGGTTGCAATAAATAATCGTTCTGCCTTGTCACCCGGAAGTATGGCTGTTTTTAAAACAGTGGGTAAATTTATATTACCTACTAATGGCTGTAAATGAACCTTAACTTTTACCAATGTGCTAACCCCATTCTAATCTTTTTATTAATAAAATATGATTAGAATTAATATAATAGTACAAGATTTTACATCAAGGAATCCCCGCTTCATGTATCATCTTTTTGGATTTTCAAAGGCTTGAGGAATCTATAAAACGGTTCCGGCGAAAAACAATGAAAAGACGATGGTGAGCCTAAATGCAGACTAAAATTCTGATTCATCACCCGTATATTCGCAGCAGGTTGGAATAGGTGAGTTCGTATCATAGGCCTGGCAGGCATCATGGTAATAATCCAGCTTTCGGTCAATCGAACAAAGATGTTTTTTTAAATCATCGATTTGCTTTAAAATGTCTTCTTTATGATTTTCTAACATATCGTTACGGGTATGAAGGGTTTGGTTGCCTTCATTTTGCCAGTCTGTAAATTGCTTTATTTTCTTAATAGGCATACCGGTATTCTTAAGACAGCATATAAGCGAGAGCATTTCCATATCATCCTTTGTAAAAATGCGGCTGCCTGATTTATCCCTTTTCACGTTAGATAACAGCCCTTCACGGTCATAGTATCTTAATGTGTATATTGTTAAATTCATTTTTTTAGCAGCTTGTGCTATGGTATAGTTCACGTTTATCACCTCAAATAGTTTTTATATATTATACTGCTTACACTTAGCTCTAGGTCAAGGATAATAATGAAAAATATAGAATCTGTCATATTATAATTTCCTTTTCTTCGATAATTATAATAGACTATGTTAAATCTAAGTCTGGAGTGATTATAAAAATTGTCGAATAATGTAATAATAATTTTTATTTATACTATTGACCTACATCTAAGTGTAGGGTCTATACTTTCCGTATAGTAAAGAAAGGAGTGTGGATTTATGAAAGTGATAGCAATTAATGGCAGTCCACGTAAAAACGGTAATACAGATCAGGCACTCAAGATAATGACAGATGAGTTGGAGCAGCAGGGGATAGAAGTTGAGATCATTCAAATAGGTCATCTAGATATCCACGGGTGCATTCACTGCGGATACTGTTGGACTTCCGAAGGAAATCACTGTGTTTTCAAAAATGACATTGTTAATGAGACTGCAAAAAAGATGCGGGAGGCAGACGGTTTCATCCTTGGATCCCCAACATATTATGCAGGAATAGCAGGAACAATGAAGGCCTTTCTGGATAGGGTATTTTTCACAAGCTCAGGTTATTTCAAATATAAAGTTGCAACTTCCATTTCAGTTGTAAGACGCGCAGGCGGTGTAGATGTAGTACATCAGCTTAATAACTATCTTAACTTAGCCCAGACCGTTATGCCGCCGTCCCAATACTGGACAGTAGCATACGGTATGGATAAAGGGGAAATTATTAAGGACGAGGAAGGAATCCAGACTATCCGCAAAAATGCCAGATCAATGGCCTGGCTGCTAAAGATCATTGATGCAGAAAAAGAGAATATACCTGCTCCTGTAGAAGAAGACCATGTTATGACTAATTTCATACGATAATAAATCGAATTGGCTCAGCTTGGTCTGTGCTGGATTATTCAGAAGGGAATCATTCCATTTGACTTTGAAATCAGTGTGCATTCCTTGAAAAAGGACTGCACTCTATTTTAAAAATATAATGGGATAATTGTAATATGTGATACGGTATGATAGCATTAATGAAACGGATACAATGAAAGGTTGCCTGCGAAAATGTCTTTTATGGCAAAGGTATTTTTGGATTACCTTTATGAAGAAGGAGCATTATGCTCTTGGTAGTGAAAAAGGCGCATTCATTCGTAGAAATCGTTTATAATATGCGTCAGCCAGATAAAAATTTTAGGAGGTCAGCACTATGCAGAAAATAATTCCACATTTATGGTACGACAAAGAAGCCATTGAGGCAGCCAAATGGTATGTAGAGCTTTTTGAGGACTCAGGGATCATTCATACCGGCACACTCACCGATACTCCGTCAGGTGATGCGCAAACCGTTGATTTTAAGCTTGCCGGTATGAGATTTTCTGCTATTAGCGCCGGGCCTTATTTTTCCTTTAACCCTTCCATTTCTCTTATGGTTGCCTGCGGCAGCCCAGAGGAGGTTGACATACTGCATTCCAGTTTATCGGCCGGAGGAACAGAACTTATGCCATTGGGAGAGTATCCATTCAGCAAGCGGTATGCCTGGATCCAGGACAAATATGGTCTTAGCTGGCAGATCATGCTGGTTGAGGATATGAAAGAGCATCAGAGAATCAGACCAACCCTGCTGTTTTCGGAAAGTGTATGCGGCAGTGCGGAAGAAGCCCTGAATTATTACCTTTCCGTATTTGATGGATCCTCAAAAGGGTATGTAAACTATTATCAGGCGGGAGAGGCTATGGATAATAGGGCAAAAATAAACTATAGTGAACTGAATATCCAGGGAAACCAGATTATCGCCATGGATCATGGACAAGGCGGGGATGTTACGTTTAATGAAGCATTTTCTTTTATGATCCCTTGTGCAGACCAGACGGAAATCGATTATTTCTGGGATAAGCTTTCCTTTGTTCCCGAGGCCGAGCAATGCGGCTGGGTGAAGGACCAGTTTGGCTTATCATGGCAGATCGTGCCTGAGAACATGGAGGATATTTTGACAAACGGAACCCAGGAAGAAGTGAAACGAATTACAGAGGCATTTCTGAAGATGAAAAAGCTGGATATTGCTGTCCTTGAAAAGGCGCGGTTAGGGAAATAGGAAAAAAGCCATTCTCAATATTATTCTTGACAATTAGTCAGTGCTGAGTATAATTATAGTCAGTACTGACTAATTAATTGTTTGGAAAGGTGAATTTTATGATCCCTCTTTATATTCTTGGATTACTTCAAAGATTCGGCCCGCAGCACGGCTATCAGATTAAAAAGATCATTGCAGAGCAGCTATCCGATTTTACACAGATCAAGCTGCCGACGATTTATTATCATCTGGAAAAGATGGAAACAGATGATCTGCTTTCTGCAAACAGGGAAAAGCCGGGGGGCAGGCCGGAAAAAACGATTTATACGATTACGGATAAAGGAATGGTGGCATTTAAGAAAATGATCGCCGGACTGGTTGAATTTGAATACCGGCCGACGTTTCCTTCAGACGGTGTATTTTACTTCTCTGATTACATTGAAAATACAGAGATTTTAAGCCATTTAACTGCTTATATCCATAAGCTTAATACAGCAATATCCAATATTGAAAAACATAGGGAAGAGACCATGCATTTTGTGCCTGAAGAGGACCGGACAATGGTAAATATTATATTTAGCCATCATGAACACCATTACCGGGCGGAGCTGGACTGGGCGGAAGAATCGTTTAATCGTTTGAGTTTATAGGGGGAGAGATCATGAGAAAGCAAAGAATCATAGAAACAAATGAAGGCATTCAGGATAAAATAACGGTTGAAATCTTCGATAATTTTGCCAGGATCATGCGGGATAAAGGCTGGAACAATGTAGACAGCTTCATCAAAGCAGGGATTACAAAAGGGAATGTATTGGAGATCGGCCCCGGTCCCGGGTATGTGGGTCTGGAATGGCTTAAAAGATTTCCAGATGCAGCTCTTACCGGATGTGAAATAAGCCGGGAAATGATCAGGCTCGCAGAAAAGAATGCGAGGGATTACGGTTTTGAAAAAAGAACTGACTATGTGGAAGGCAACTGTATGCAGATACCGTTTTCTGAAAGCTCCTTTGATGCTGTTTTTTCCAACGGATCGCTTCATGAATGGGAAGATCCCGTAAAGGTTTTTAATGAAATAGACAGAGTCTTAAAGCCCCAGGGACTTTTCTGCATCACAGACATGCGCCGTGATGTGAATCCTCTGATCAAGTGGTTTATTTATTCCTCAACCAGGCCGAAGGAAATCCGTCCGGGATTTTTGACTTCTTTCAATGCCTCATATACGGTCGATGAAATAACAAACTTGCTCAGTCAGTCAAAGCTGAAAAATACTGCTGTCAGCAGGGAGTTTTTCGGCTTATGTATAGCAGGAAAGAAAGCAGCTTTATAACAGCAGCGTCATGTAATAACCTTTGCTGTACAGGCCGGGACTTATGTTTTTATAAAAAATAACATATAGGAAAAGAAAGGTGATTGTGCGTCTGCGGCAATCACCTTTCTCTCTCTACCTTAATTATAACACATACAGTCAGCCACAACAAGACTGTTTTTCTGATTCTGGTTGTGCTAGACTATTTTGAATAACGGTTTAGGAAATAAGTTTTCTGCCGATTCTATGAGAGAGGTGGTATTTGTTATGGAAGATAACCGGACGGAATTAGAATTTGAAAAGAGCAGGTTAGAACAAACCATTGCTTTAGCGAAAAAACAGCTGGATCAAGCAAGAGAGCGCAATGAAGAGAATAAGTCGGCCATAATTTCTGCCAAGAAAGAGCTGCGTGAGAATACGTCTCACTCCATATCAAATCTATGGAGCAGCGAAGGCTTTGAAGCCCTTGCCGACTTAAACCAGTATGCAAATCCGATCACAGATAAAATCGCCGATTATGAAGCGGTAGAAAACAGAATCCTGTTGTTGGAGAACATGATCCAATCCCCTTATTTTGCCCGGATTGATTTTAAGTTCGATGATGAAGATACATTCGAAGATATCTACATCGGGCGCACCTCTTTAAAGAAAGATGATACAAACGAATTTTTTATTTATGACTGGAGATCACCCATAGCAAGCGTCTTTTACCGGTTTGTATTGGGACAGGTATTTTATGATGCCCCTGGCGGAAGGATCACAGGAGAGGTCAATTTAAAGCGCCAGTATGAAATCAGCAAAGGGGAACTGGAGTATTATTTCGATGCTGATGTACAGATTGTGGATGAATTTTTAAGGAAGCTGCTGTCCCAGAATACTTCTCCTAAGATGAAAACGATTGTAGAAACCATTCAAAGGGAACAGGACATTGTCATCCGGGATATGGAAAATGATTTAATGATGGTACAGGGAGTGGCAGGAAGCGGCAAGACATCCATTGCTCTTCACAGGGCAGCCTACCTTATGTACCAGGGCCTGTCCTCAAAACTGTCCGCTGATAATATTTTAATTATTTCGCCAAACTCATTATTTGAGCAGTATATTTCCAATGTATTGCCCGAGCTTGGAGAAGATCATGTTGTTTCGGTTGTATTTGAAGATATCATTGCTTCTGTACTGAAGAATGAGCATGTTCAATCGAGAAATCAATTTTTAGAAAACCTGATCTCAAATACTCAATACAGGGATATTATAAAAAGCAGTATTGAATTCAAAACATCCCGCCAGTTTTTGGAGATATTGGATCGGTTTATTGATGATCTGCCCCACAAATGGATGAACTTTGAGGATGTCTGCTATGGCGGTGAGTGTATCATAAGCGGAGAAATGATAAAAGAGAAAGTATTATCCGGTAGAAACGAAACTCCTCTGGGTATGAGATTAAAGCTGATAGGGGAATATATCTTGGAGCTGATCAGCGAGTCAAAGAAATACCGCTTAAAAAAATCAGAGAAAATACTGATTAATGATGAAATGCTGAAATTTATGGAACTTGATATAAAGGATGTTTATAGAAAGCTGTTCCATGACAAAGAATATTTTTACAGCCTGGCAAAAGGCATAGAGCTTCCCGGCTGCATGGACCACATTATAACATTTACCCAGGAAAATTTAGATACCAATTTGCTATACTATGATGATGCAACGGTTCTCACTTATTTGAATTTAAAAATATACGGGATCAATAAATATAAAGCCATTAAGCAAGTAGTAATTGATGAAGCACAGGATTACTATCCCCTCCATTTTGAAATCTTTCACCTTCTGTTTTCAAAAGCGAAATTTACGATCCTGGGGGATATTAACCAGACCCTGGAAAAGAGGGAAGACTTATCCCTCTACCAACTGATCAGAAAAATCTTCAATAAGAAAAAATCTTCCCTTGTTACTATGGACAAAAGCTTCCGATGTACAAATGAAATTTTAAATTATGGGTTAAGATTCCTTGATCAAAGTACAGAGATAAAGAGCTTCAACCGAAAAGGAGATGAACCGGAGATATACGCGGCTAAAGACCAATTATCGTATCATGATATGATTGTATCAGAAGTGAAATCCTGTCTGGAAATGAGGTACCAGTCAATCGGACTAATCTGTAAAACTGAAAAAAGTGCTATTTTCCTCTTTGAGTGCTTAAAGGATAAAGCTGATGTCCAATTAATAAAAAGCGAAAGCACAACAGATTTACAAGGCGTATTTATTATACCGGTGTATATGTCAAAAGGGCTTGAGTTTGATGCTGTTTTAATCTGTGACGCTGATGCTGAAACGTATCACAGCCAGGATGATAAAAAGTTATTATACATCGCCTGCACAAGGGCTCTTCACAGGCTCAACCTGTTCTGCAAGGGAGAGGCAAGTCCGTTATTGGACGAAAGAAAATCGTGAGGGAGAAATTGTCGGGAGATTATGGGAATGCTCTTTACTATACACAGGTTGAAGATTTGATTAACATGCTGCGGCAGGAGCAGTATCTCGTTTTATCCGATCAGGAACAGATCAGGGAAAAATATCTTCTCATTGCTGAAAAGGCAGACAAGTTATATAATCAATACAAGTCTGCAGTCCGCTAGTAAATTTTGTGAGGTAATGTAAAATGGATCAGATAATTATGATGGATATAAATTTTCAATATCATAATGAAACCCGGATAATTCATCCGGTTTTGTTGTTAAGCGCCAATGATGTTGTTCTTGTGGACTGCGGATATCCCGGTTTCCTTCCTTTATTAGAGGCGGAGATGAAATCAAAGGGTGTTAATCCAAGTTCCTTAACAAAGGTATTGATCACTCACCATGACGACGATCACATGGGAGCTTTATTTGAAATAAAGGAAAAATATCCTGGGATTAAGGTCGTGTCAGGCCATACGGAAAGCGGGTATATCTCAGGCAAGAAAAAATCGCTGCGCTTGTTGCAGGCGGAAGAAATGCTTCATGTGCTGCCGGAAGAACAAAAGCCTTTTGGAATTCAATTTTGTGAATCCTTGAGAGGGATCAAACCTGTTTCCGTTGATATAGAGGTTAAGAACGGGGAACATTTTGACTGGGGCGGCGGCTGTGAGATCATAGATACTCCGGGGCATATGCCGGGACATATTTCTTTATATCTAAAGAAGAGCAATTCCGTTATCACAGGAGATGCCGCAGTCATTGAGGGCAATCAGCTGGTCATCGCAAATCCGCATTATACCCTGGATTTGGATGCGGCCAAAGCTTCGCTTAATAATCTTATATCTCTGGATGCAGACCATTATTATTGTTATCACGGAGGGGTATTTGAAAACCGGAGACAATAAGGCTTAGATTATAAGAATCCCGGTCTGAAACGGCCTGACCATGAAAGGTACACTTTCAAGACCTACAGAATAGTATATTGATTAATTTCAGAGATCAAGAGGCTGAGTTTAATGGGGTAATTATGACCAGTAAACACGGCCTCTTTTTTATATTAAAAGTATAAATAAAAGTGTGTTTCAGAGATATCATTCAAATGCATTTTCATGTCTGGCATGTTACAATATGTTGAAATATGTCGATTTTTATGGTAAATTATAGGAAAATAATTTATTATGACAGAATCTTTAAATGGAAAATGAAGCTGGAAAAATGGGGCATTGCCCCTGACCCCAAGGGAAAGGGAAATTGCGCGGCTTGCAAGGGATCGGGTAATTGCAAGGGAGGTCGCTGACAGGCTGTATATATCTAAAGCAACTGTCAGAACGATTCTCAGAAGTGTGTACAGTAAACTTGATATTCATTCAAAAACAGAACTGGATACAAAGGAGTTCTGACAAAAAACTCAAATATACTACATAATTGAGTATGTGGAAAAAAATAATCTGCTGTATACTTTATTCATAGCAGATTATTTTTATATACTCCATAGGGGGATTGTGTTTCAATGATTCAGATGTATATAACCTGTGAAAGAGAATCAATGAAATTCCCGGTTATGGAGAAATAAACCAGTACCGAGGTGGCTGTAATGAGAAATAAGTATACCAGATATATAGCCGTACAGACGGTCATTATGCTTATCATTTTCATGACGATTGTTTTCGTTCTTTTGCGTTCCCAGCAGTCAGAAAACAATTATCTTCTTTCAAGCATCGGACAATCTGTGTCCTATTCTGTGCAGCAGCATATTGCAATAACAGAAGGCGTATTAACCTCCCTTGCTTATAATTATGAAATTGATGATAAAATCGATAAGTACAAGTTTGACATTTTGGCAGCCAAATACATGGAGGAAAACCAGGACATCCTCTACATACAGCACAAAGATAAGGATACGGTCACGGATATGGTGTATCCCGGTGCTTATGATTATACCCTGGGTGCCTCCCTGCGCGGACGTCCGGAGGTGGAGGAAGCACTTGACAAGGCGATCAAAAACAGGGCAATTACGATCAATGACCCTTTTATCCTAAAGAACACCAGGGATTTAATGGGGCTTGTGATACGATATCCTCTTTATAAGGACGATCAGTTTAACGGATTTTTTGTTGTGGTTTTTAACTTTAATACCTATATGGACAAGGTGATCCGGGAGGCGGTACCTGATTCCTACCACATCAGCATCTATAATGAAAAAGGAGGGCTCATCTGGGGGGATTCCCCCTGGATGGACAGAGATTCGTACATTGTCCAGATCCCTGTGATGGATACTTACTGGACAATGAAGCTGTCAAAGGAAGGAAATAGCATCAATGCCAACGGAGCGGTCATAGGCTTTATCTCGGTGCTGATACTGATTCTTATGGGAGTTCTTATCTATGTGCAGATGGGGCTCTTTAAAAAGGATGAAAACATTCAGCATCTTGCCAGCCTTCACAAGGAGCTGGAAAGGCTGAAGGAAAGCTATACCCTGGCTCTTGACAGTGCGAATGATGCGCTTTGGGAATGGAACCTCATGACCGATGAAATCATTACTTCCGATAAATGGATTGATATTACCGGAAATGCCCCCAAAGGGCATGGACTCCGGGGGATCTTACAGGAAGAAACCATTCATCAGGAGGATTATCAGGCAGTGCTGGCTGCCTTTGATTCCTGCTTAATGGGAGAGACCCGGGAATTTCACCGGGAATACCGCATCAAAAATAAGGATGGCAGCTATACCTGGGTCTTAAATAAGGGAAAGGTCTATTTTGACGGTGACGGCCTTCCTGGCAAGATTGCAGGGGCTGTATCCAATATTGATGACCGGAAGCAGAAAGAATCAAAAATGGAATACATGGCATTTTATGATACGCTGACAGGGCTGCCTAATAAGGTACGGTTTATGAGCACCCTTGAAGATACCTTAAGGAACATAGGAGAGACACTGTGCAGGTATTCCATTCTTATGATTGATTTGGATAATTTCAAAATCCACAATGATCTCCTTGGGCTTGATTTCTGCGATCAGCTGCTTAAGCAGGTAGGCGACCGGCTGTCACAGATCCTGGGCCAGGAAAATATGGTGGCAAGGTTCGGAGGGGATGAGTTTTTAATTCTCATCAGGGATCATGAGGACATCGGAGAGGTGGAACGGATTTGCCAGAACATCCTAAGCATCTTTGGTGCCCCCTTTGTACTGATGGATAAATCCGTTTATTTATCGGTCAGTATAGGCGTTGTCCATGGTCTTGAAGCCGGCCAGACCGCAAATAATGTGCTTCGGAACGCAGATACGGCTCTTAACAAGGCAAAGGAAAGCGGAAAGAACCAGTACTGCATCTACGACGCACAGATGCATGATGAAATTATCAGAAAATCCAATGTGGAGGTATGTATCAGGGAAGCCCTGGCAAATGATGACCTTCTTATTTATTATCAGCTGCAGCAGGATTTGTTAAGGGATGAGATAAGAGGGGTAGAGGCCTTAGCAAGGCTGTATTCAAAAGAATTGGGCATGATCCTGCCTCTTGAGTTCATAGAGGTGGCCGAATATACGGGACTGATCATTCCTCTTGGCAGCTGGATATTAAAAAATGCATGTAAGCAGGGAAAGGCATGGATTGACAGCGGTTATAAATTTGGAAAGCTGTCCGTAAATATCTCTGTACATCAGCTGCGCAATGAGAATTTCTATGATCAGGTAAAAAGGGTTCTGGATGAGACCCGGTTTCCGGTAAACCAGCTGGAACTTGAAATTACGGAAAGTGTTCTTTTGGAATTTTCCCAAAATAATATTGAAATTCTTAAAAAATTGCGGTCCCTTGGGGTCAGCATTGCGCTGGATGACTTTGGCACAGGGTATTCCTCCCTTAACTATTTGACGGTTCTTCCTATTGATATATTAAAAATTGACAAGTCATTTTTAGGAAGAGCTCTTGAAAGCGAAACAGAGCAACAGGTGATAAAAAGCATCACAGAGCTGGCCCACGGCCTGAACTTAAAGGTGGTATGCGAAGGGGTGGAAACGATTGAGCAAAGGCAGATTCTAAAGGAGATGGGATGCGATTATATCCAGGGGTATTATTTTGCAAAGCCTGGTGATGCAAAAAGTATTGAAAAGTGGTTTAGGGAAGGATCAGAAGCAACTTAGGCGGAGATAAAACAGCTCACCATGAGCGCTGGGATGGGACAGGGTCCGTTCGCAAAGCTGGTTCTGGGGGAGGCTGACCGTTTCTTAAGAGGCTGATAAAATAAGCTCATTTCAAGAAGGGTGGTGGGTGATGAATAAGATTGTTTTAAACATCAAAAAGGAATATCTTTTGTTTATTTCAATTTTAATAATAATATTGTTTCTCATTGTTTTTCTTCCAATGAGTTATCAACTGGAAAGACAAGTAAAAGAAAATTACGGCATACTTGCGGAGTCAAAACGGCAGACAATCACTGCATTATTCGATAATTGCGGAACGAGCGCAAACAGCATATCCAGCAGAACCCCTGTAAGGGACTTGATATTGGATTACAACAACGGGAAAATAAGCTGGTCGGAGCTTGAGGAACTGACATACCCTAAATATAGTGATGGAATCAAGATCATTAGAAATCTTAGCTTTGCGGTCAGATGTGTAGGGGATGTCCCCCTGGCCCTGTATAATCCGGGGGGAAAGGAGGCGGACCGCTACTTAAATTTGTTTGACCGCTCAACGGAGACCAGCTATAAATATGAAGAAGAAGGGGACCGCTCAAATATCATCGTGTATTCCCCTATTTTATATCAAAAAAAGTTGATCGCCTATGATATTATAGTAATAGATATTTCACAGGAAATCTTCCAGTTATCCAGCGATGGATTTAAGGTGAAGATATTAGAATCCGGCAGCCCGCTGTTAGAGGATATAAAGCCGGAAAAATTATATGACAGACACTTGGGACAGCAGAATTATATGTGTGTGGCAAAGCCGGTTGTTGAAAACCTGTTGGTTTTTATCAGCAAACCGACAAATGATGTTTATGCAAATATTAACCGGGTATCCCTGTTTAGCATCCTTGGGTTTTTCCTTGGGTTATCATTGATTTTCATTGTACTATATATGAGTCTCGTAAGGGCGGCAAACCGCATGATCGAGAACATGGAGAACAGCAGGGATACTTGCTTAAATTATGCCAATTATGATTCCCTGACTGGTGCATATACAAGGTTTTTCTTTGATAACTGGATTAAGAGTGAAAATAATGAGATAAAAAAACAGCAGTTTGTTGTTGCAATGATTGATGTTGATTCTTTTAAAGGTATTAACGATACCTATGGGCATGAAACCGGAGATAATGTATTAAAGTTCATAACAAGCACTTTAAGCAATATGCTGCGTGAGAATGATTTTGTGGTGAGATTTGGGGGCGACGAATTTATCGTGGTGATAGAAGAGATTAGCGAAAATCCTGTCCTTAAGCTGCTTGGCAGTGTGAACCAGAATCTAAGCGATACGAACCGGTTCGGATTCCATATTTCCATATCTTATGGGGTAGAAGTAATAGAATCCGTGGAAACCATATATGAATCCATCAAAAAAGCTGATAAAAAAATGTATATCAATAAAAAAGAAAACAAGCCCAAATAAAAAATGACGGAAAAAAGGTTTCATATTGAGATTGATTTAATTTTGTATTGTTATATATTATAATCATATATGATACCTGGAGGTAAGCACGTGGGGCTTGAGCGCTTTGAGTTTGCTATTGATGAAGAACATTTAGATGACATGTATATCAGGGCAATACAGGAAGAATATACAAAAATCGATGAAAGCTGGCTTCAGCTTCATTATAAAACCTCCGTTGTCCTGGTTGTTTTTTCGTTACTGGTTGAGATTGCAATGGGAATGATCCTGGTTAATTCAGATATGCTGACAACAACGGTATACAGATTTTTTATAAAATTTTTGATCATTCCAAGCGGAGTAAACTTTATTTGCATTGCAATCGAAACGATGATCATGAGATCAAAGCGTTTTTCCCAGAACCATAAAATTTATGCGATTTCACTTATCTTTGTAGGGATCGGTTTTGTTCTCTTTACGGTACACAGCACGTTTACGGCAACTTATTATATTTTTGCAATCGCCATTATGCTGACAGCAATCTATGCGGACTATCGCATCACATGCATTACAGCACTGGCCAGTATTAGTTCCATCATCATTTCCGAACTGTTTCTGGAATGGGATATAGATAAGATCAGCATTTTTGAGAACACCCACCGGATGGGAGATTTTCTGATTTCTCTTTCCGTCCTGATCGCTTTCTCCATTGCCTGTATGGCAGTGATCCGGTTTGAGCGCAGAAAAAACAGCGCAGGCATACAAAAGGAGATTGAGCGGCAGCTCTTGCAGCAGAGCGTCCATATGGATGAAATGACCGGAATATACAACCGGAAAGCGTTCCGGGCTGAAATGAAATATGTAGAAGATACAGCATCAGACCGGAACTATATTCTTGCAATTGTAGACATAGATAAATTTAAAAATATTAACGATACCTGGGGACATCACGTGGGAGACCGCTGCTTAATAGAATTTGCCAATATCTTAAAAGAATTCCTTTTGGATATGACGCCTTTTCGTTACGGGGGCGATGAGTTCTGCTTATTGTTCTGTGGCAAAAGCATGGAAGACGCAGAGGCCATCTGCGGGGAGATTAAAGCCAGGGTGAATCTTCTGTTTTTTGAGGACTATCCAAAGCTGATGCTGACGGCCAGCTTCGGGCTTGCATCAATATCAGGTCAGGTTGATACGGTCAGGCTTTTTATTCATGCCGACCGGGCCCTGTATGAGGCAAAAAAGGTTCGCAATGCAATCTGTGTTTTTTAGCTGCCGCACTCTGAACATGGGCCATGGTTAGGCACAATAGCAAAAATCAGGAGGTATCAGGAATGAAAGAATATGAAGCTCTATTTGATCAAATAAAGATTTTTGAAAAGACGTATGATGTTATGCGGATTGTAGATCCTTTGAAAAAAAGGGTGCTTGAGGTCAGGGAAAGAAACAGAATAGAGTAGCTGGCGGAGCTTTTGGTTTGGAAGGGAGAGTGCTATGAATAGACGGGAGAAAGCCAAAAAGTTCTTAAACAGATTTCATATCCGTGATAAATTAAGCCGGTTTTTCAATTGCCCCGGGGATTTCCACCCAGGAAAGCTTGCCATGGAGATTTCCGTTTTATACATATTTGCCGGAACCTTATGGATCCTTTTTTCTGACCGGCTTTTGCTGAAGCTCACAATGGACAGACAGATGTCGGCGGCCGTCAGCATGATAAAGGGAGGGGGTTTTGTACTAGCAACAGCCACTGTGCTTTATCTTTTATTAAGGATATCTTTATTAAAAATCCAGTCCATGAACCAGGAGCTGAAGCAGATGACATTTGAGGACCGTCTTACCAGCCTTCCTAACAGGGCAGCCTTTTACGAGACGGCGAAGCGGCATATGGATCATTGCCCTGACAACAAAATGGCGCTGATGTTCATTGATATTGATAACTTTAAGTACATCAACGACACCTTGGGGCATGTATCAGGGGATCTGCTGATTTCAGAAATCGGTAAAAGGCTGATGGGCTTATCCGATGAGAGCAGATCCATTTATAGGATAGGTGGGGATGAGTTTGTAGTATTTGTTCATCAATACGAAACCTTGGAGGAAATAGAAACCTATGCCAAGGTGCTCCTCCATTCTTTTGCCATTCCTTTCCGGGTCTCCGACAGTGTTCTGAATGTTACCGTATCCTTGGGAATCGCCTTGTATCCCCTCCATGGCAATGATGTGGATATGCTTCTCAAGTGCGCGGATATTGCAATGTACAAAGCCAAATCCACCGCCAGGGGAAGGTATACCTTTTACAGTCAGGATATAGACATGCAGATCCAGGAACGGATGATCATGGAAAATGAGCTGTGGAAGGCCCTGGAGCGTGAAGAATTCAGCCTCTGCTATCAGCCCCAGATCGATGTCACCACAGGAAGGATCAATTCCATGGAAGCCCTGCTCCGGTGGAACAGTGAGAGGCTGGGCCTGGTTTCTCCTTTAAAATTCATCAGCATAGCAGAAGAAACCAATTTAATTAATCCCATCGGGGATTGGGTTTTATTCAATGCATGTAAGTTTTTAAAGAAGGTTCACGACCAGGGCCACCCGGATATTTCGGTTTCAGTGAATGTCTCCATCATTCAGCTGATGCAGCAGGATTTCACAGAAAAGGTAATGAAGACTCTTTCGGAAACAGGGGTGGAGCCTGGATCCCTTGAACTGGAAATAACGGAATCCGTACTCATTGAATCTTATGATGGAATCAAGGACAAGCTTAGAGAATTAAAGTCAAAAGGAATAAAAATAGCTCTTGATGATTTTGGCACAGGATACTCTTCTTTAAGCTATCTGACGCAAATTCCTATCAATACGCTGAAAATCGATAAAATTTTTATTGATACAATTACAAATAACGGAGAGGATACCTCACTTACCAATATGATCATTATGATCGGGCGCAGGCTGGGATTATCTATTATAGCGGAAGGGGTTGAAACAGAAGGGCAGTTGGAATATTTGAAAAAGTATGATTGCAACAAGATTCAGGGATACTATTTCAGCAAACCCCTGCCTCAGGATGAATTGCTTCTGCTGCTTGAAAAAAACACTGGACAATTGAACGCTCAGGAATTTAGGAAATGAAGAGAGAGGCGCTGGTATGTTAGGCATGGTTTTAAATATCATGCTGTTAATAAGCACTATGAATGGATAAAGAATATCAGAGGGCGCAGCCTGTGACGTAACATGCTCCCCTTATGGCAGACCGCTTAAATAGGAAAAGCTTTCTGCCATAAGAGGAGCATATATTATTTATTCAGGGATATGGTTATGCTGAAGGAAATCGTCAAGCATGAGCTTTTCGACTCCCGCCAAAATAGCAATTCCAATTCCATGGGGGTCGTTGAAACGCCATCCAAGCTGCTGGTAATAAGAGCGGCTGAAGGAGCATCCGGAGCCCTGGCAGACACCGTAAAGGTCGCCCTTCCGGTTGATTACCCTTTGCTTCATTCCTTTCCATGCCCGCTGAATGGATAAAATGCTTTCCCGGCACAGCTTTGGGCTTAAAATCCCCAGGCGGATTCCCCTGGAAAGAGCACAGATGAACATAGAAGTGGAGGAAGCTTCTTCATAGGTGGAAGGGTCGTCCAGAATCTGATGCCACAGGCCGTTTTCATCCTGTACCCGCAAAATGCCTTCCGCCATCTCATGGAAGAATCCGGCCACCGCGCTATGGTCCGGGTGATCTTCTGGGAGAACCAGCAGCAGCTCTGATAAGGACAGCACCACCCAGCCGTTTCCCCGGCTCCAGGGGATTTTATTCATTTTCTTATATTCCAGATCCACAATATGAGACATCAGATTCTGATCCGGCATAAAGAAGTACTGCTTGAATAACTTCGCCTGGCGGCAAGCTTCTGTTAAGTATTCCTCTTTTCCGCTTAGCTGGTAGTAACGGCATAAAAACGGGATGCTCATGTACATATCATCGATCCACATGGTGCTGTCGTTTCTGGAGAACACCTGATCCTTTTCCCTTCGCTGGCGGTTTTTCATAAAATCAGCAATCACATCCGCCAGGGCATGGGCCTCTTTCGTGGGACAACGCCGGTTGGCTTCCAGCAGAAAGGAGCCAAAGGAGCCGCAGTCATCCAACTCGGTCAGCCAGCAAAGCTGGGTATTCACTCCCGGATATCCGAATACCGATTTATCATAAATGGAATAATCATACACCGCCGCTGTCATCCGGGCATACTCCTGTACATATTCCAGCCAGTCCGGACGGCCAAGATATTCGCCCGCTTTTAACAGGCCATAAAGAGTCACGCCACAGGGATAGGTCCATTTTCCGTATAATTCTTGCTCCGCGAATATCCGTACAAAGGAATCTGGCAGGTCTGCCTGCCAGTAGCAGGTGCCATTTGATCCGGGGTACACCTTATCCATGCCTGTAAAATAGCTGATGGGGGGGATTTCTTTTCCAAAAAGACCGGTATAGATCCATTCTCCCTCATATCCTTTTACACCGGTGCGAAGGGGCAGGGTTCCGCCAGCATCCTGAAATTCAACTGCCAGACCTGTTTCCAGTCCTGCTTTCTTTTTGTAAAGCAGTATTACCTCATACATACCTCTGGGCAGAGAGACTTCCTTTTCAAAGGCCCCTTCCATCCAATCCAGGGACAGATCTCCGTTGATATAGACCTTAAGCGGCTGGTTTGAGATTCCTTTGATCAGGACCTTGCCGGAATCCCCATGGAAAAAGCTGCTTTTGGCGGCGGCAGTTCCCTGGCTGTCCAGGCCGAAGATCCGGGATAAGGGGCAGGAGGAGACAGGCGCCTCATACTCCTGCCTTGGGAACCAGGGAAGTCCCTCAAAAGAACCGTCAATCAGGGCAGAGGCATCTGCTGTCCCCCGGCCAATAGGAGGGCAATAGACAAAGCCTGCCTGTCCCTTCCTTTCAGCCAAAGGTGACGTAAAATGGGAAGGCTGCCATTGGGGTTGTGCATGGCGGAAAGAGAGGCCGAAGCCGATTTCCGTTTTTTCGGTTTCCAAGAGAAAATGGTTAAGGCCTGCCTCTAGGGGAATGGAAAATGTACAGCAGGATTTCAAGCCTTCCTGAGGGGGGAGGGAGTGAAATACTTTTTCTCCATTTACCCATAAAACAGTTGGCCCGCAGCATTGGATCTGAAATTGGGAGACGGTTTGGCTGTGGCTATATAAATCTCCTGCTCCATAGCAGACCTCTCCAACGGCGGCCTTAGAAAAGCGGCTGCTAAAATCAAATTGATACCAACCTTTTGTATTACATGTGATGCCGGATGTGAAATCCAGCCGGTACTGATAAGGCGCCTGGGGGTTATGCCCGATAAAACGGTTGGCCATCAGTGCAATTACTTCACGATCTTGCTCTCCATATACGTGGAAGGCGCTTTCTTCCAAATGGAAGTAATTGCTATCGCAGGTTTTGTTACTTTCGTATTTCATAAGGGTTCCCTCCTGTTAAAAATTTCGTTCCATATAAAGCTTTTGGATTCTATGTTTTATATTATAATAGATTAAAGTATTAAAAATCTTATGTAATCGGGACTTATTTTAATAAAATCATACTTTTGGCTACTGAAATGGAGGTTGGAATCGAATGGAAAAAAATGTTGTAAAATTGACTTTAACTATTATATAGAAAATGATAGAATAAACATGTCATTCTGGTATGAATAAGCACAGATATCCTTTTTGCACAGGCTAATATAAAATACGAAAAAATGATTAAAACAGGAGGAATTATTATGAAGTTTTGCTGGAGCACTTTAAACGTTAGGAATTTAGAAGAATCAATCAAATTTTATGAAGAGATCATCGGTCTGAAGGTAACCAGAAGATTCCCTGCCGGCCCTGGTACTGAAATTGCATTTTTGGGCGAAGGGGAAACACAAATCGAATTTATATGCGGCGGAGACAGGGAAATTCATGTGGGAGATGATATCAGCTGGGGTTTTGAAGTGGAGTCTCTTGATCAGACCCTTTCCCTGGCAAAGGAAAAAGGTGCGGTTATTTTGGGAGATCCGGTACAGCCAAATCCCCACGTGAGGTTTGCCTTTATAAAAGATCCCAATGGCATGAGAGTACAGCTTGTGGAAAATCTGGGGTAAAGGATGGAAAAAACCAGGCAGCGGCGGAAACTACAGAGCAAGGAGCAAAGAAAATGAAGCATTTGATTGATAAGCTGTATGAAACTCATAACCTGGATAAGGACGAGTTCATTTACCTGCTGGAAAATTATGATAAAGAAGACAGTGAATATTTATTTTCCCTGGCAAGGACCTACAGTCAGGATCATTATGAGAAGGAAGTTTATATCAGGGGACTGATCGAATTTACGAATTACTGCAAAAATGACTGCTATTACTGCGGCATAAGAAGAAGCAATAAAAATGCCAGCCGGTACCGGTTGAGCAAGGAAGAGATCCTCTCCTGCTGTGAGTCCGGGTACGGACTCGGCTTTCGGACTTTTGTGCTTCAGGGAGGGGAAGACCCTGCATTTACAGATGAGATCATGATGGATATTGTAAAGACCATCCGGGAGGAGTATCCGGACTGTGCCATCACCCTTTCCATAGGGGAAAAAACCTATGACCAGTATTTGAGATATTATGAAGCGGGGGCAAACCGCTATCTCCTCCGCCATGAAACAGCTGATGAGGAACATTATTCCCTTCTTCATCCTGATTCCCTGTCCTTAGAAAACCGGAAGGAATGCTTAAGGAATTTAAAAAAGATCGGCTATCAGGTGGGCACCGGATTCATGGTTGGTTCCCCCTACCAGACCGCAAAGTGTCTTGCTGAGGATTTGGAGTTTATCAGAGAGCTGTCTCCCCAGATGGTGGGCATTGGGCCTTTTATTCCTCATAAGGATACGCCCTTTGCCGGTTTCCCTGCGGGAAGTGTTGATCTCACACTGTTTCTCATAGGGATTTTAAGGCTGATGCTGCCGAATGCGCTGCTGCCTTCCACCACAGCATTAGGGACCCTTGACCCAAAGGGAAGGGAAAAAGGGATCCTATCAGGAGCCAATGTTCTGATGCCCAATTTATCTCCCATTGGTGTCCGGAAAAAATATGAATTGTATGACAACAAGATCTGTACCGGAGAGGAAGCTGCAGAATGTAATGTCTGTCTGAGAAACCGTGTTGCCTCCATTGGCTATAACGTGGTAGAAAAAAGAGGCGATTATAAAGAATGAGCCGGAGAACGGCGGACGCAACCGGGCCTGCCTGTATGGAGGGGCGGTTGCGTCTTTATAATTGATGGAATATTACACTATATTAAATCAGTTTAATGCGATAAGCAGTGGTCTGGGGAGGAATGCTGGCGGTCTGGAAGTTGGCATGCTCGATCCTTACCAGCTGTCCGGGCTGAAGGGAGCTTATGCCAATGGGATTATCGTTCTGATCCAGTATTTCCGTAGCCCGGGAAATGACAAATCTCATCTGGTCCGTCTCATCATCAGGATTGCCGGTATTGAGGAAGCCATTTTGAACATCAACGGATACGATTCGGTCCGTCGTTACGCGAAAAAGGGGATTCGGTAGAAAGGCAACGATCCGGTAAGCCTTCGATTGAGGAGGAGTGCTTCTTGTCATGGCAGAGGAGAACTCGGCATTGACCCACATATCCCTTCTGATGGCGCACAAGCTGATAGGGTCGCCAAATTGATTGATTAAGATCGTATCCCAATCCACGTTCAATTGAAGGAGTTCAATATAGACCATTTCATTCCGGCCGTGGGCCGCGTAAGAAACTATGACATAACCGGTTCTGCTGTTGGAAGTATACACATCTTCTACCAGGGCGTTTTCAATGTGCAGGATGCTCCCGACTTTAGTGATGCTTCCCCTTCTGCCTGTAGTAGTAGTATTCATAAAACCCCCCTGAAAAGCATGTGAATTAATTAATATTATATGCTGACGCCGGGAAATATTCCGCAATCTCCAACGGGAAAAAATAATCTTAATAGAATGGAAGGGAATGAACGCGTACCAATCCTGGGTAATACATCTGGCCAGGTCCATACAGGAATTGGGACAAAATATAGGAAGAAATAGAATTGTCCTTTTGAGATTGACGTGATATTATAAGATGTATGATACAAATAAATGAGAGAGTTCAGAAAGGAGTAACATGAATAAGAATTCAATCACCCCTTTGTACCAGCAGCTTGCGGATGATATTAAACAGCAGATTGTGGAAGGTAAATTAATAGAAAACGATAAACTTATGACGGAGCTTGAGTTCAGCCAGAATTATGACGTCAGCAGGATTACGGTCAGAAAAGCGATTGAAATACTGGTTGATGGAGGATATCTCAGAAAGCACCAGGGGATAGGCACCTTTGTGGCTGCAAAAAAGCTGAACCGGGTTATGAATAAGCTTTTAAGTTTTACAGAGATATGTGAAAATGACGGAAAGACAGCATCCACAGAGATGGTTTCCCTGGAATGGACATCCGCCTCCGTTTCCATAAGCCGGTATCTTCATATAAATGATAAGGAACGTGTTCTAAAGATTATCCGGATCCGCAAGAGCGACAAGGAGCCGGTCATGCTGGAAGAAGGATATTTTCCGTCAAAGTACTCCTATCTGATGGGAGAAGATTTAACAGGCTCTGTTTATTCTATCCTGCGCAGGCATGATACCGTACCCACCCATGCGGTGAAGACAGTGGAAATTTGCTATGCGACGAAAGAGGAAGCCGGATATTTAGGAGTGAATGAAGGCCAGGTTCTCCTTCTGCATAAGGATCAGGTAATGGATGAGGAGGGCCAGGTCATCCATTACAGCAAGCTGATCATCAATCCGGAGCGGTATAAGCTGACGATCTTTACGTAAACGTAACAAAGTAAATTTCATAATTGATTGCTTAAATGACGAAGTATTTAGGAAAATAAAATTTATTTTCTAAAATATTCGTCATTTTTACTATAAAAAGCCGGCATATGGTTAGGCCATGGGAGGAAACAGACAATAAAATAAAAAAAGCTATTGCAAAATATGTTATATCATAATATAATGTATCTAGTTGTAATAAGATGTATGCATACAATACATAACCGCGACAACTATTTTACCGGATACAAGAAAGGAGAATAAATTATGAAAAAAAGCTTTAAAAAAGCAATGTTAGCAGGCTTATCCTGCATCATGGCTATGTCCATGACAGCCTGCAGCGGCAATACCAATGAGCAATCCCCTTCATCCAAAGCCACATCCGAATCTTCCCAGTCCGATTCCGGGGATAAAACGGCAGCAGCCTCAGCGGGGGATAAAAAGGTTATTAAGCTGTTTCACCGGTTCCCTGATGATCCGTGCAACTCATTTATTGAAAAAAAGGCAGCGGAATATGAAGCAGCCCATCCGGACATTGATATTCAGATTACAAGCGCTCAGAACCAGCCGTATAAAGAGAAGATCAAAGTAGTTGTCGGCTCTGATGAGTGCCCTGATATCTTTTTCAGCTGGGGCGGCGAGTTCTCCGAACGTTTTATCCGTGAAAACCTGATTCTGGATCTGACGCAGTATATGGAAAAGGATACGGCGTGGAAAGATTCTCTTTTGACCACCCAGATGGTGGAGTATACGACTGATGACGGAATGATTTACGGTGTTCCCTTCCGCCTGGACGGCAAACTGTTCTTTTACAATAAGGATATTTTTGAAAAGGAAGGCCTTAAAATCCCTAAGACATGGGATGAATTTTTAACCCTTTGTGATAAGCTGAAAGCGGACGGGATCACGCCCATCGCGGAAGGCAATCAGGACCAATGGCCGGCATGCCACTATGTGGGAACATTAAATCAGATGCTCGTGGCAGACGATGTAAGGGCTAAAGATTATAATCCGAAGACAGGGGAATTTACGGATCCCGGATATGTGAAGGCCCTTGAATATTATAAACAGCTGGTACCCTACATGAACGCCGGAGTCAATGGGCAGACTCATGATATGGCAAGATTGGGATTTACTCAGGGACAGACCGCCATGTTGTATGCAGAGCTGGTAGAAATTACAAATGTTAAGCAGGAAAATAAGGATTTGAACTGGGGAATGTTTCATTTCCCGATTGTAGAAGGCTCCGGCAATACGGATCTTCTTTCCGGTTCTCCAGAGGGCTTTGTCGTCTCTTCAAAGACCAAATACCCTGATGAATGCGTCCAGTTCTTAAAGTGGTTCCTTGGGCCGGAAGTGGGCGCTGCCCAGGCGGAAGAGATTGGCTGGTTCAATGCCTCCAAGGGTGTTGACGCAAACTTAAAGGACCCCTCTTTGATCGATGCATATAAGGCGATTTCTTCTGCAAAGGAAATGGGGCCATGGTTTGACAGTTCCCTGTATTCAACCGTATGCGACACATACCTTACCGCTATTTCAGATATCACCAACGAAGACGTGACTCCGGCGGAGGCCATGAAAAAGGTTCAGGCAGCAGCAAAGGAAGCACAGTCACTGGTACGCTAAATAAATATACGAATATAGCTTAACAGGGAGCGTATCACGCTCCCTGTTCACGAAAAAGGATGGGATCCAGATGAAAAAAAAGAAATTCGTACCATACCTGTATATACTGCCGGGGCTTCTCATGGTGCTGGGCTTTGTATACATTCCTATCATAGTCAACTGCGTGTACAGTTTTTTCCGGTTATCTTCCTACTCCTCCACCATGAAGTTTGTGGGACTCAATAATTTCAAGCGTTTATTTATGAATGAAGTATTTCCGATTATGATACGCAACAACCTGTATTATTGCATCATATCGCTGATCGTCCAGGTTGGTTTTGGAACGGTTCTTGCTCTTTTGCTGGAGAGCAGGCTTACCGGCAGGGCAAGAGGATTTTATAGGAATGTTTACTTTATTCCATCACTGATTTCCCTGACCGCTGTAGGCCTAATGTTTAATTTCATTTATTCCCCACAGGTTGGCCTCCTAAATACATTTTTAAAAAATGTGGGACTTTCTCAGTTCCAGCAAACCTGGCTGGGGGATAAAAGACTGGCCATCTTCTGTATCATAGCCATGAGCCAGTGGCAGTTTACCGGATATATCACGCTGCTAATGGTGGTTGCTTTCCAAAATGTGCCGGTGGATTATCTGGAGGCGGCACTCATCGACGGGGCAGGTCCGGTAAGGAGAGCCTTGAGCATATCCCTTCCGCTTGCCAAGGAGCAGCTTTTGGTATGCTCCATTATTACTATTATCGGTGCATTTAAATTATTTACCGAGGTTTATTCAACCACCAGCGGAGGTCCAGGAAATAATTCTCAGGTTCTTGGCCTGTTTCTCTATCAGAATGCATTCCTGCATGACGATATGGGCATGGCGGCCACTACAGGAGTATTAATATTTGCCATCACCCTGACCGCATCTGTCATACAGTTGAAGGCCTCAAGGTCCGGCGAGATATAAAGGAGGAATGCAGAATGAAACATTCTAATAATTCAAAGGTTTTTTTATTAAAGATATTGCTGCATATTTTCCTGGTTTTTTTGGTGTGTGTCATTCTTTTTCCGGTCTTGTGGCTGATCTTAAACTCTTTAAAGACGAATCAGGAGATGTTTTTGAATTCCCTGGCTTTGCCTAAAAAGTGGATGGCCGTTAACTATGTGACTGCATGGAATAAAGGCCTTTTTAGCTACTTTAAGAATTCTATTCTGGTTAGTGCGGTCTCCCTGCTTTTTATCCTGTTCATCAGCTCCTTTCTGGCTTATGGTCTGACCAGATTTCAGCTTCCGGGCAGCACCTTTCTCTTTTTCCTGGTACTGGGAGGCATGGCCTTATCTGAACAGGTTGCTTTGGTTCCTCTTTACAAAATTTTGCAATCCTTAAAGCTTTACAATACTCAATGGGCGATCATCCTGCCCTACGTGGCATTCCGCATTCCATTTACAATGTTCCTGCTCCGGTCTTATTTTATCTCTATCCCAAGGGAATTGGAGGAAGCGGCTATTGTAGATGGCTGCAACAGCCTGCAGCGGTTTTTCCTGATCATCGTTCCTGTCAGCAGGCCGGTTCTTGCTTCCTGTGCCATCGTAAACCTAAACTTTGTATGGAACGAATTCCTGTTTGCCAATGTATTTCTGGAGAGCAAATCCATCATGACCATTCCTCTTGGGCTTATGGCGTTTCAGGGAGATTTAAAGTCGGATTACGTGGTCATGCTGGCCGGGATCCTGATTGCCTCACTTCCTATGATCATTTTATTCCTGTGTATGCAGAAGCAGTTTGTACGAGGACTCACCCAGGGAGCGGTAAAGGGATGACTATGCTGACAGCGGATTATCATGTTCATAGCATTTCTCCGGATGCGGGGGTACCCATGGAGGAAATGTGCGAAAGCGCCATACAAAAGGGGATGGATGAGATAGCCTTTACGGATCATTATGAGTTTTATGCCCATGGAGTCGTAAAGGAGTATTTTCACGAAGAATACTTAAAACAGTACTGGAGGTCGCTGGAGATGTGCAGGGAGAAATTTGAAGGGCGGCTGGTAATACGGCGGGGACTTGAGATCGGTCAGATGCATCTGTGTCCTGAAAATGCATTTGCAGTCATTAGCAAATATCCCTTTGATTTTATTATCGGCTCTCTTCACAAGATTGAGAACGTAGATGTCAGCCAGATGGAGTATACAGAAAGGACCATGCCCCATATTGCAGAGGCATATTACCGCCATCTGATAAGGCTATCGGAGGTTGGGGAATTCGACTGTCTGGGACATCTGGATCTGATTAAAAGACATTCGGTAAAAAATGGACTTCCTGATTATTATGATAAGTATGAGAAGGAAATCACAAGGGTTCTTAGAAATCTGGTTTCCAGAGGAAAGGGCATTGAAATCAACACTTCCAGCATCAGGCAGGGAACTGGAGAATCCATGCCCGCATTAAAAACGGTGAGATTGTTTGCGCAGCTTGGAGGAACGGTGGTAACGGTTGGGTCAGACGCCCACAGGCCGGAGGATGTGGGGGCTGATTTTCATGAGGCAGAGAAGCTCTTAAAAGAAGCAGGTTTTAAGGAGGTCACACGGTTTGAAAGGCGTCGGGGCTTACCGGTAAAAATATAGGACCAAAACGAAAAAGGAGAACGAACGATGATCAGAGTATTAGGCTTGGGTGATAATGTGGTGGATAAATACATGCATATCCTGACCATGTATCCGGGAGGGAATGCCTTGAATTTTGCGGTGTATGCGAAATTGTTTGGTTATGAATCTGCGTATATGGGGAATTTTGGAGATGACGGAGAGGCCCGCCATGTATATGAAACGGTTACGGCTCTTGGGCTTGACGTTTCCAGATGCCGCTTCTGGAAAGGGGAAAACGGTGCAGCAAAGGCTAAGCTGGTGGACGGTGACCGGGTATTCATCGGAAGCAATAAGGGCGGAGTCTCCAAAGAACATCCTCTGGAACTGACCAATATGGACAGGGAATATATTACAGGCTATGACATGGTGCATACCAGTATTTTCAGCTATATCGAGGCCCAGCTTCCCAATCTAAGGGAAGCGGCAGCCTTTCTTTCCATGGATTTTTCCGGCCATGCTTCCTCTGAGTATTTAAAAGAGACCTGTCCTTATATAGACTGTGCCTGTATCTCCTGCGGGGAAGACATGACAAAGGAGGAGATCGTTCATCAGATAAAAACCATCATTTCCTATGGCTGCAGGCATATCGTCATAGCCACCAGGGGAGCAAAAGGAGCATTTGTATATGTGGACGGAAAGATATATGAACAGTCTCCGTGCCTGATCAGGGCAAAGGATACCATGGGCGCAGGGGATTCCTTTCTTACATGCTTTTTGATCAGCTATTTAGAGGGAATGAAATATGCGGTTGATTTTCCGGAAAATTCCGGAGAATCCGGCATCACTTCGGCACAGGAGTATAAGGATATGACCATAATGACCAGTCTTTATAAGGCTGCCGTTTATTCCTCACAGAACTGCCAGAAGGACGGTTCCTTTGGATTTGGAAAAAGATTTGAAGAGTGATCCACAGCATATAAAACGTCCCTATAAGACACCTGCTTTTTTTAAGCAGTGCTTTACAGGGACGTATTTATTTAATAATCAAGCTTCCACATATACCGCCTTTTTGTAAGAGGGTGATTGCGTATGATAGCCAGCTGCTCCGCGTAGATTCTCAGTACGCCGCTGATAAGTATGGGATTGAAATATTCCGCAACGGATTTGTCAATGCGGGAGCTTAAGCCGAAATCCTTTGCATCCACAACCGTTACCTTTGCGTCAAACCGCTGCAGGAAGGTGAGGGCCCTGGAATCCATGGGACGTGTGGGCCCATCATTCATCAGAAGAAGATAAGGAACATCCTTTTCAACCATTTCAAACGGCCCGTGGAAGAATTCGCCGTCATGGAAGGAGCTTGCATGGATCCACTGCATCTCCATCATAAGAAAGCTTGAGAAGGAGTAAGAAACCATCTGGGTGGCCCCGGAGCTCATGACATATAAAATAGGCATGTCCTTGTAGTTCACGGCAAAAGCTTTTGCAGCAGGCAGGCTCATGGAAACAGCAGTTTCAATCAGGCCATAAATCTTTGAAAGTCCATCCTGTATCGCGTCGTAATGGGAGTAACCTTCATAGGCATTAAGGATTTCCGCAGAAAGCGCAAGGACGCCGGTCATTTTCTCCATCTTTTCCGCATAGCTGGCTTCAAAGCCATGAATGATCTGGTAATGGGAAGCATTGGCAAGGGGAGAGCCTTCCACATGTGTTACAGAGACAACAGCAGCGCCCAACTCCATGGCCTTTTTTGAGGCTACTACAGTTTCAGGAGTCGTTCCGCTTAGTGAGCAGGTGACCACGATCGCAGATTCGTCTACGGATACGGGGGGAGAATAATTAAATTCATTGGCAGTGTAAATGCTCACGCGAAGTCTTCTGGAATTTGCTTCCAGAAAATATTTACCGGGAAATAATTCTGACATGGAAGCACCACAACCGACAAAGCAGACAGCAGTGATGTTTGGACGTTCAGCCTTGATTGCAGAAACAATTTCTTTGACTGTCATAATATGTTACCTCCAATATGTTAATTTACTTAATCTATGAATACATTATATAACATCATATAACAAGTGTCAACGAATATATAAAAGAAGTTCTGCTTTATGATAGAATGATGTGTGTATGATGTTATAATACATTGTGTAAAATATCAAATAGAAAGCGGAGGAACGCCGTAAGAAGTTATATGTGGAATGCAGAATACTGTTTGATTTTTATTAAAAACTTAAGGAAAATTTCAGGATCTTTTAGCAGTGATATTAACAGGAACAGACGACAATTTTCCATGAATGTGCTATACTGTTTTTTAAGCGTATCTTTCGCAGAACATAAGACCCGTTAAATTATTAACTGGAAAGAGGGGATTTGCCATTAAAAGATATGATAAGTTAGTCAGGGACAGGATACCGGAGGTAATTGAAGCAGAAGGAAAAAAAGCGGTATGCCGTATTCTGGCTGATGAAGAATATATGGTAAAACTGGAAGAAAAGCTTAACGAAGAGGTAAAGGAATATCAGGAGGATAAGAGCCTGGGAGAGCTGGCAGATGTGCTGGAAGTGTTATATTCTCTTTGCAGTGCCAGAGGATATACGAAAGCAGAACTGGAGGCTGCTCGGGAAAAAAAGGCAAAAAACAGGGGCGGATTTAATAACAGGATTTTTCTGGAATATGTGGATGAGTAAATGAAAAAGTGCTTACATGATATGCAAAAATATACATTCCAAAAAGGAGGAATGCGTTATCAGGCGCAAATATACTATATTTCTATCCACAATCATCTGCATTATCTGCACTGTTATGGTTTGCTTTTATTTGTTTTCCATTGACAAGGTCGGCGATATTTATATTGAAAAATCAGAGGAAGCGATCTATAACATTAAGAAAGATTTCCTAAAGGATACGGTCAATAACCTGATTTCTGAAATTGAACTTAGGCGGGCATCCAAATCGTCATACGTGGAAACCTTTGTTTCCAGAACGTCTGATATCATTAACATGAAAAAGGATCTTCCGGACAGCGGATTCAATGATTTCTTCATCCGGTTTTTCCGGGATAATCCTGATTATAAATCTATGATTGTGGTCCTGTGGGACAATCAGGCAAATAAAGCAATTTATGACCCGGGAAATCTGGCAGGAGACACCTGGAAGGATACTCTCAAAGCCAATACCTCCGGCTTATCCTCTTACCGGGTTTTCTTTCACGGAGATTATGCATATCTCTTCGGGCTTACCAAAAGCTACGTAAATGAGCTTGTTAAGTCTGATATTGCAAATGTGATCAGAAATTCAAAATTTGACGGAAATTCCTATATATGGGTAAACGAGATACAGAATTATCAGGGAGGGAAAAATTATGCCATCCGGAGAATCCATCCCAACTTACCTGATACGGAGGGGATCTATCTTTCAACGGATATGACGGATATCGCAGGAAATTATCCATATTTGACTGAGCTTCAGGGAATTAATAAGGATGGTGAGCTGTATTTCTCTTACTATTTTAAGGAACCAGGCAGCGATAAGGTATCAAAAAAGCTGGCTTATGCCAAGCTTTATAAGGATTATGACTGGGTAGTTGCCATGGGAGTTTATCTGGATGACTTACAGCCTTATGTTGACCAGACGAGTAAGGAAAGTAAAGAACTGGTATCCAGGATCACCCTTCTTTTGGTTTTATTGCTTATTGTTATATTGATCGTCAGCCTGTTTTCCATTTCCTTATTGGAAAAAATATATTACCGCCATGCGAAAAAGGCAATGGAATCTGAGCTTAACCAGGATGTCCTTACAAAGGCAGGGAACAGAAGAAGCGGGACAAACGATTTGACCAATGCCTTTAAGGAATATAAACGGACAGGCTTAAGTCCCGGAATTATGATGTGCGATGTGGATCATTTTAAAGGGATCAATGATCAATACGGTCATTTTGCAGGGGACATGGCTCTGGCTGAATTTGTAAACGTGATGAAAAGCACCTTAAGAAGCACGGATAAGATTATCCGCTGGGGCGGTGATGAATTCGTTGTCATTCTTAATGGAATAGAAGAGAAGCATGTACTGGATTTTGGAAGCAAGTTTTTGACTTCTGTGTCTTCTTTGAAAATACTGGAACACCATGAAGAGATAGGGATCACCGTATCCGTCGGATTTTCCTTCTTTAAGGAAGGAGATGAGGATTTTCACGGGGCATTAAGGCGGGCGGATGAGGCCCTTTATAAATCAAAGTCAGAAGGGCGCAATCAGGCCAATGTTATTTTATAGAAATTAAGGCCCGGAAAGGAGAAGAACCATGACGACCATTTATACCGCACTGCTCAGGGGAATCAATGTGGGCGGGAAAAACAAGATAAAAATGGCTGAGTTAAGACAGCTGCTGGAAGAGGCAGGCCTGACCCGGGTGGAGACTTATATTCAAAGCGGCAATGTCATATTTGAGTCAGAGGATAAGGAAGAGGAGCTAAAGGAGAAGCTTGAGAATAAAATCAGGGAAAGATTCGGTTTCTCCGTAAGCGTGATTTTAAGAACCTCCAATCAGCTGGAACAAATAATAAGAAACTGTCCTTATACAGAGAAGGAGAGGAAAGAAGCGGAGGCTCTGAATACGGAAGGAGAAAGCTTTTATGTCTGCCTTTTTCATCAGGCTCCGCCGGAGGCAGAAGCGGAACGCTTAAAGCCCTTTGCAGGGGAGTCTGATGATTACAGGATACAGGGCAGGGATATTTATCTTCTGCTTTGCCACAGCATCCGCAATTCCAAGCTTGCAGGCAATCTGTCACTGATTGGCGGACCGGCAACGGTGCGGAACTGGAGAACAATGGAAAAGCTTTATTCCCTGGTGGCGGCAAGGATCTCCGGGGAGTAGCCTCGCTTTTTTGAAACTATGACGACCCGTAACACCGCCGGGTCGTTTTTATTATCAAAAAACGAGGCTGCTGCAAAATGTACGTTTTATGTAAGACTTTTCAAAGCCGGGCCAGGATCAGGCAGGGCAGCGGCGGCGGTTTCCATATTTAAAAGATACATATGGTTAAATTTTTCGATGGCAGCCTTTTTTTGTTCCATCAGGGAATGGGAATACACATTAAGGGTGATGGAAACGCTGGAATGGCCCAACAGTTCGCTGATGGTTTTCACATCCACTCCCAGCTCCAGGGCACGGGTGGCAAAGGTATGGCGGATGGCATGGAATTTACGGTCCTGGACGTGAGCGTCCCTTAATAGTTTCTTGTAAAGCTTTTGAAAACTGCGGGGATCTAAGGGAGTATCCCCGTCGGAAAAGATATAATGGTCCGGTTTTGCATTCGAAAATCCCCGCTCCTCTGCCATTTTTAACAGAAAGTCCGGCAGAGGCATTTTCCTTAAAGACTTGCGGCTTTTTGGAGCACCCACCTGCAGAGATGTTTTGCTTTCACCTTCTTCAAAATGTTTTATTCTGGATACGGTCCGTGCAATGGACAGAGTACCGGTTTCCATATCAATATCTCCCCATTTAAGGGAACACAATTCTCCAAGGCGGATGCCGGTATAAAAGCTTAATATAATTCCTGTCGCGCGCCTGTCTTTGGAATTCAGTGCGGCATTTTCTATGATCCTCTGCTCTTTCATCGAAAAGACCATAACCTCCTTGTCTTCCGGCCTCGGGACTTTCACCTGTTCAATGATGGAAAAGCCCTCGGGCGCTCCCTTTAAGATTTCTTTTAAAGCTATTTTGAAGATGGTAAGATATTTTTTCTTGGATGAATCTGCCAATCCGTTATTTTCTCTGATGGCTTTTACAAAACAAAAAACAGAATCTTCTGTTATCTGCAGGTTCTTTTCCTGTTTAAAAAATGGAATCACGTATTTATCCATGCACCGGTAATAGCTTTCATAAGTGGAGGGTTTAACCCGAAGGGAAGCATCCTCCAGCCATGCCTCAAACAAACTGCAGACATCGTTTCCGTCAATGGCAAGTTTTTCCTTAACTGATTCCTGGATCTCCTGGAAATTCTTCATTTTTTCTTTTACGCCTTTGTAGGTTCTGGAGTAGAAATACCGATACTTTCCATCCAGTTTTAAAGTCCTTCCTTCCCAGCGCCCGTCTTTGCGTTTATAAATATTTTCTCCTCTTCGCGGCATTGTAAAATACTCCTTTGCTTATCATGTATTTATTATAAGATGTTTCTGATAACGGCAAATGATCCAAATATTACCAAAAAAGCAACTGTAAAATCCACAAAACAAGCGGTAATAACAGATGTGCTCAAGTATGGTTGACTTTTGCCACAACATCGAATACACTGGATGTATAATATAAACTAAAATTATTAAAAGGAAGTGAAACAATGGAAGGCAGCCCCCGAAGTCCAATATGTGACTTCAAACCCCAGTATGAAAATATAAACCAATATGCCGGTGCTTTTAACGGGCTTTTGTCCATTGTTGTTGATACAGATGGGCTTTCTTAGTCTATGCCTTTCACGCCGTCTATTGGGACGGCTTTTTTTATTGCTATTTTATTTTCATTGGGGAATCATAATATAGAAAGGATGATTCCAATGAAATTCATGAGAAAGAAAACAATCAGCACACAGATCGAGAAAAACAGATACGACACGGAAAAAAAGCTCAGAGCCTATGCGTTTCTTGAGGAAGAAAAGCTCTTATCCTCCCTTTCCGCAACAAAGACCGGCCTAACCAATGAGGAGGCTGAGGAAAGACAGGATGAATTCGGGGCAAATGTAATTACGGCAGGAAAAAAAGATACAATGCTTCACAGGCTGAGAGAGTCGGTCATCAATCCCTTTAATGTGATTTTGCTCGTCATTGCAGCTGTTAATTATTTCACAGATGTTATTGCTTCCTCAAGACCTGACTATCTCACCGTTTCCATTATTATTTTCCTGGTGCTTGTCTCAAGTCTGGTTGCCTTTGTCCAGAATCAGCGTTCCAATGCCGCCGCTGAGAAGCTTTCAGAGATGATTTCCAACAAGGCAGATGTATGGAGAGATGGGAAACTTACCGAGATCCCCATGGATGAGGTGGTTCCGGGAGACGTAGTCAAGCTTTCCGCAGGACATATGCTTCCGGCAGATGTGCGTTTTTTATCTACCAAAGACACTTTTTTGGCCCAAGCAGCCCTTACCGGCGAGTCCGCTCCTGTGGAGAAGTTTTCTGACGGGGACAATATGCCCGGCGACTCTTTGACGGATTTGCAGAATATCGGCTTTATGGGGTCCAATGTGGTAAGCGGAAGCGCCACGGCTGTGGTTCTGGCAACCGGCAATAACACCTTTTTCGGCTCCATGGCCCAATCCCTGTCAGGTGATAAGGCCAAGACCAGTTTTGAGCGGGGAGTGGATTCGGTCAGCGGACTTCTGGTCAGAAGAATGCTTGTCATGATTCCGGTGGTGTTTTTGATCAATGGCATTGCAAAAGGTGACTGGGCAGGAGCGCTTCTTTTTTCCATCAGTATCGCAGTTGGCCTTACGCCGGAAATGCTGCCCATGATCATGACCTCCACCCTTGCAAAGGGTGCGGTTTCCATGTCCAGGCACAAGGTAATCGTCCGCACTCTTGGAGCGATACAGACCTTTGGAGAAATGGATGTGCTCTGCACCGATAAGACAGGTACCCTGACCGAAGATAAGGTGGTCCTGGAAAAATACATGGATTTAAGTGGGGATGAGGATGCCAGGATCCTGCGTCATGCATACTTAAACAGCTATTTTCAGACCGGCTTAAAGAACCTCATTGACTTAGCGATCATAAACCGTGCCGAACAGAACGGACTGGAGACTGTTTTAAGCTCTTACCGCCGAATTGATGAAATCCCTTTTGATTTTACACGGCGCAGGATGAGCGTGGTTTTAACGGATCAGAAGGGAAAGCTCCAGCTTATCACAAAAGGGGCTGTGGAGGAGATTCTGGAGATCTCATCCTTTGTGGAGATGAACGGGACGGTTCTTCCCATGGATGAGGAAACCCGGCGCATTGCCATGGAGACCTATGAAAAGTATAATAATGACGGTCTGCGCATGATTGCCGTTGCACAGAAGAATGAGGTGCCCGGTATTGGGGTATTCAGCGTGGATGATGAGCGGGATATGGTTTTAATAGGTTTCGTAGGTTTTCTTGACCCGCCAAAGGAGAGCGCAGGCGCCGCCATTGCCGCTCTCCGTGACCATGGGGTGAGAACGGTCGTCCTCACCGGGGACAGCGAGGGCGTGGCAGCAAAGGTCTGCGGCAAGGTGGGCGTAGACGCATCTACCTTAATGACAGGCCGGGATGTGGAGCAGATGGATGATAAAGAGCTTTTACATGCGGTAAGCATATGCAATCTGTTTGCAAAATTATCTCCATCCCAGAAGGAACGGGTAGTAAAAGCGTTCCAGAGCGCAGGACATACGGTGGGTTATATGGGAGACGGCATCAACGATGCGCCGCCCCTGCATCAGGCTGATGTAGGGATTTCCATTGACAGCGCTGTGGATATTGCCAAGGAAACAGCCGATATCATACTCCTGGAAAAGGATTTAATGGTCCTGGAAGAAGGAGTCATCGAAGGCCGCCGAACCTTTGGAAATATCATCAAATATATTAAGATGGCAGCAAGCGGTAATTTCGGAAATATGATCTCTGTCATCGTTGCCAGTATATTCCTGCCGTTTCTGCCCATGCTGCCGGTGCAGATATTGACCCAGAACCTGCTGTGCGATTTTTCCCAGATGGGGATTCCATTTGACGATGTGGATAAGGAATTTTTAAAGAAGCCTCATAAATGGGATACAAAGTCCATCAAATCCTTTATGGCTTTCTTTGGTCCCCTTAGCTCTGTTTTTGATATTTTATGCTTTGCGGTTATGTGGTGGGCCATTGGCGCAAATAAAGTGGAGCTTTCTCCATTGTTCCAATGCGGCTGGTTCGTATTCGGTACCGTATCCCAGGTGCTGGTTATCCACTTAATCCGTACAGAGAAACTGCCCTTTGTGCAAAGCAGGTCCTCTATGCCCCTGTTTCTTTCCACATTTATAGTTGCGGTCCTTGCTCTGTTCATTGGATTTTCGGGTTTTTCCATTGGTCTCGATATGTATCGTCTGCCGGTACACTTCGTTCCCTGGCTTGCTTTGATCCTGGCCGGTTATCTTGCAGCCGTGCAGATGATGAAAAAGGTATATATGCACCGATATAAGGAATGGATGTAATCTTCCTCCAATCATTGAAAGAGCAGTCGGCTTTTATTTGCCAGACTGCTCTTTTTGTTTTCCTTTTTATGCTTCTTTGCCGCTATTTACGTGAGCCTTAATGGCCGCAAAGCTTTCCGTACTTATTACGTGCTCGATCCGGCAGGCATCATCCAGTGCAGTTTTGGGGGTCACCCCGAGGGCAATCAGCCACTCCGAAAGCAAGGTGTGGCGCTCGTATATCCTTTCTGCAATTTCAAGTCCCTTTTCCTGCAAAATGATGTGGCCGTTTTCGTCTATCCCGATGTACCCGTTTTCCCGGAGATTTTTCATTGCCACGCTGACGCTTGGTTTGGAAAAATCCAGTTCTTCGGCAATGTCTATGGAGCGCACATGGCCGTTGCGCTTCTTAAGCATCAGGATTGTTTCCAGATAGTTTTCGGCAGATTCTTGTATCTTCGTATCATCACCCTCTTTCCTGCTTTCATTGGATATTCCTTTATTTTAACATGGATTGGCATAAATTTTCAAGATGGCTTCTCCTTATATTATTTTGTTACTTGTTCATTTTGGTTACATAAAATTTCTGTTACCATTTTTTTGTTGAAATTTGTCGGAATTTTTATTATAATATAATATGGTTGACTTTAATCATTTGGCAGATAACCCATATTGATCAAAAGGTACCCCTTTTAATCGGGTAGTTAAATGAAAAAACAGACGGAAAATGGTAATAATCAGGCAAGATATGCTTAAATTATGAATGTACAAGTAACTGACCCAGGAGGAGCAATCGGGCTGTGCAGGCGAAGATACAGGAGGAGGCATATGTTCAATATTTTTCAAACAGGGGAAGAGAAGAATTTTTCCTGGAACATGATAGGGAATATAGCAGAAGGGAGGAAGAATCTGGGGGAAGGGATGCCCGTCATGATGTACCGGCTGTTCCAGTATTCCTTAAGAAGTGAATTGTCGCAAAGATTCGGCGAAGAAATGGCAAGAGAGATTTTCCGAAGTGCCGGAGAGCATTCCGGAAGAGAATTTGCCTTACACATGCTTGATCTGACTCTTCCGCTGAATGACTTCCTTGCCTCCCTGCAAAAGATCCTGGAGGTACATAAAATAGGTATATTAAGAATTGAAAAGTTTGATCCCCATACTGGATATGTGGTTCTTACTGTTGGAGAAGATCTGGATTGTTCCGGACTTCCCGTGACGGGGGATCTGGTTTGTAATTATGACGAGGGGTTTCTTTCCGGCGTATTAAAAGAATACACGGGAAAGGAATATGTGGTAAAAGAAGTTGATTGCTGGGCCAGTGGTTCACGTGTATGCAGATTTGAGGCCAGTGTCGATCATCAGACGAAGGTGTAGTGGATGACAGAAAAAGATGCTTCTGTTCTTTTGGAGCAGATCCGCAATATCATATTAAATAAGCCGGTTTCCGGGGAGATGGAAGAGAAAACACAGGTGTCTTCAGACCTGGAGCAGGCAGTTTCCTATCTTTCTTACTGTCTAATGGAATCCAACGAGTTTCTTAAGAACCTGGCGGAAGGGAATTTAGACATTCCCCTGCCTGACCGTCATAATTTTCAGGCAGGAGATTTAAAACAGCTTTATGCCGCCTTAAAGCATTTAACGTGGCAGACCGGCCAGGTGATCAAGGGAGATTATAAGCAGCGGGTGAATTTTATGGGAGACTTTTCCCAGGCTTTTAATGAAATGGTGGTCCAGCTGGAGAAAAGGGAAAATGAGTTGAAAGAGCAGGCGGAAAAGATCAAAAGGTTCAATAGGCTGCTGATATCCATCATGGACAGCCTGAAAGAATGGGTTGTTGTTATTGAAGAAGAGAACGGGACGATATTATATACCAATGAATCAGCCAGAAGGCGGTTTTATGATCCTGGGACAGGGCAATTTGCCTGCGGGGGAGGGGACTGTCTCTTAATGGCCCGCCTCAAGTCCTATACCGATCTGGAACAGGAGCTGCGGTATGAATTCAAATGCGCCCGCAATAAGACCTTCCAGGTTAAATCCTATTCCTTGCTGTGGGAGGAGAAAAAGGCGGTGGTCCATCTTGTGACGGATGTTACATATCAGAGGGAAAATGAAGCCTTCTTAGAGGTCATGGCCTATAAGGATGAACTGACCGGATTGGATAACCGGCGCAGCGGCCTGCGTACCATTGACTCTTATATCCAAAAGGGCATTCCTTTTTCTCTTTGCATGATCGATATGGATGGGCTGAAAAATATCAATGACCAGTTCGGCCATTTGCAGGGAGATGAATATATAAAATATGTTTCGGAAGCTCTGAAGGAGTTTGCACGGGATATTGACTTTACCTGCCGGTTCGGAGGCGATGAATTTATCGTGCTGTTTCACGACTGTGAGGAACAGTTGGCAGAGGAGAAGATGAATCTTATCGATAAGAAGCTTTCTGATGTTGAGATGGCCTATCCAATGTCCATCAGCTATGGTGTGATTTACATTGCAAAGGGGACGGACATGTCTCCGGAGGCCGTTTTAAATATGGCAGATGAAAGGATGTACCGCTTTAAAAGGCAGCGGAAACAGATAAATAACGGATCAGACGGCGAAGGAATTTAGAAAGCTCAACTTTTCTTGTGTTTTTTATGATTTTACATTATAATGATAGGCAGGTTAAAATGAAATAGGAGCAAGAAAAGGATGAGATTTATTGGAAGCAAGACATTGCTGCTGGACCAGATTAAGCATGTGATTGATGAAAAGGCGCCGGGAGCGGAGAGCTTTTGTGATATATTTTCTGGAACCGCAACGGTTGCCAGATATTTTAAACAGTGGTACCAGGTCTGTTCCAATGACCTGCTGTACTTTTCCTATGTGCTGCAGAGGGCTACCGTTGAGAATGACAGTGTGCCGGAGTTTGCCCGTTTGCAGGAAGAAACCGGGATCATGGATCCTGTGGACTTTTTTAACGGCAGGGAAAAAAAGGATTTGGAGGAACTGTCTAAGGAGCGCCGGTTTTTTCAGAACACCTATGCGCCCACAGGCGGCCGTATGTATTTAAATGATGAGAATGCCCTGCGCATTGATTTTGCCAGGTGCACTGTGGAAGACTGGAAGACTGCCGGTCTTTTAAGTGAGGACGAGTATTATTATCTGGTCGCCTGCATTGTGGAGGGGATCCCTTTTGTTTCCAATACCTCTGGAACCTATGGTGCATTCCACAAGGCTTGGGAGAGGCGGAGTTATAAACGGTATGAGCTGTACCGGCTTCCCGTAACACACAATGGAAAGCAGAACCGCTCCTTCAATGAAAACGGAGTGGACTTATTAACACGCATAGAGGGGGACATCCTCTACATTGATCCTCCCTATAATGCACGCCAGTATCTTTCCAATTACCATGTCCTTGAGACAGCCGCCAGATATGACTATCCAATGGTGCGGGGAGTTACAGGACAGCGTCCGGACGAAGGGCAGAAATCAGAGTTTTGCATGAAGAATAAGGCGGTTCCGGCGTTTGAGGAACTTCTTGAGAATGCACAGTTTAAGCATATCATATTAAGCTACAGCACGGACGGGCTTATGACGGTAGATGAGATTGAGGAAGCAATGAAAAAGCACGGAAAGCCGGAAACCTTCCGGATCTATGAGATCCCTTACCGTAGATATAAGAGCCGGAAGGTGAAGGAAACAGAACGGTTAAGGGAGCTTTTGTTTTACATGGAAAAGCAGGTGCCGCCATGCACATAAAGAGTCCTCTGAATTATACTGGGGGGAAGTTCAAGATTCTGGAGCCCATCTTTCAGGCGTTTCCAAAGGATATCCGTACATTTGTGGATGTCTTTGCCGGAGGCTTTAACGTAGGGATCAATGTGGACGCTAAGCAGATCATCTGCAATGACCAGATCACGTATCTGATCGAACTGTATCAGATGTTCCGTTCTACGGATATCAAGGATATCCTGGAGAGGATTCAGGGCCTGATCTCAAAATATGAGCTGACCCAGCAGAACAAGGAAGGGTATTATGCCCTCCGGTCAGATTATAACAGAACAAAGGATTTAACAGAGCTGTTTGTGCTGGCCTGCTATGCGTTTAACCATCAGATACGCTTTAATAACAGCCATGAGTTCAATTCCCCCTTTGGGAGGAACAGAAGCTCCTTTAACGGCAGCATTGAAAAGAATTTAACGGAGTTCTGTCAGGCTCTCCATGAGAAAAACATTGAGTTTTCAAACCTGGACTTTGCGGAACTGGATTATACGGGCCTGGGACCGGAGGACCTGGTTTACTGCGACCCGCCTTATCTGATCTCCACGGGGAATTACAACGATGGAAACCGGGGGTTCAAGGACTGGAAGGAAAGAGAGGAACGGGCACTTTTGGAGCTTTTGGACCGGCTTCATGAGCAGGGAACCAAGTTTGCCCTATCCAACGTCCTGTATCATAAAGGATTGTCCAATGACCTCTTGATCGAGTGGAGCAAACGATATCAGGTTCATTATATCGATAACACCTATTCTAACTGCAGCTATCAGTTTAAGGAACGGAATGCGGTCACGGTTGAGGTGCTGATTACCAATTATTAATGAAGTCTATGTATCAGAACAAATTTGATCATGGATTTTTTAAGGGGAGTCATTAAAAGACTCCCCTTAATTTATGTTTAAAAAAAGAAGTACATAAACATATGCCATCTTAAGTTAAACTGCTAAAACCTGCACAATATTTTACGGTACGATCGATTTACAGGTAAAAACCTTGCTTTTCAATTGATTCAACCCTACTTTTGCCAGATCAAGCAGACAGATAAAGGCTACAGTAACTCCTGTGAGAACCGTAAAATCTGTTAATGGTAAAGGCACAAAACCCATTAATCCCGCAGTGAAAGGGGTATATACAAGCGCGATGGAAACAGCGATAAATAGTGCAATCGTGCCTAATAACAAGCGGGAAGGTTTTGCTCCCTGCCAGAAAAAGTGTTTTTTGCTCCTCACAGAAATAATAATCAGAAGCTGGGTGAAGTTATAAAACAAAAATAGCGTGGTTTGTGTCAAAGGTGTCGATTCAGTACCGGTAAACAGGAAGAACAATAAATAATAAACAGCTGTAAAAATACCCAGTCCTAAAGAAGTATTGATCAATGACTTAACCTGACTGGCAGCCTGGGGCTTACGTACTTCATCCGGATCCACGCTGTCAGAAAACACGGTCATTAAAGGCATATCCTGAATGATATTACCAATCAGGAGCTGAATTGCCAGCATTGGTATATCTGCAGCAAAAAACACATAAAAGAATATCATGGAGAAGAAGTTGCCTAAGTTACCGATCATGGCATGTTTAATATATTTATTGATATTTACAAAAATGCTTCGGCCGTATTGAATCCCATCTAAAATCACGCCCAGATCATCTTCCAGCAAAACAATGTCCGCACAATCCTTCGCCACATCGGTCGCGTTATGGACTGCGATTGATACATCCGCCAGTTTAAGCGAAGGTGCATCATTAACGCCATCCCCTTGATAACCCACTACATGATGCTTCTTAAGACGTTTGACAATATTATATTTTTGCTCCGGTGTAACCCTTGCAAAAACAGAGCATTCTTTTAATGCTGTCTCAAATTGCATATCTGTCATTCTTTCAAGATCATCGCCTGCGTAGATTTTATCGCCATCATTTGTAAGTCCCAGTTCTTTGCTGACATATTCTGCTATTTCTATGCTGTCACCTGTTAAGATTTTTACGTCCACTCCCAGCTGCTTTGCTTTGTCTATTGTCGATTTTGCCGTTTGACGAAGAGGATCAAGCAATTCAGCAAAGCCCAGGAATTCCAAATCTTTTTCGTCCTTCAAAATGTCATAATCCGGACCATAATTAATTTCTTTGTAAGCAATGGCTAATTGGCGCAAACCTTTTTTTCCGGATTCTGCTGCTAACTGTTTGTATGGCAGGTTTTTCGTATGCTTTGAAAGCTCAATAAGAGTTTCAGGTGCACCGACAACTATTAAATATGATTTGCCATCCTCTGGATTCCGAACAATCACTCTCCTTCTTCTTGCAGCAGGATCAAAGGGAAGGTTTTGAAGTTGTATCCAAAACGCTGCCTGTCTCATAATTTCTCTCGGTACATATTGTAAGAACGCCCGGTCAAAAGAATTGATATATTTTTTGTTTTCTGCTTGTAAATCTTCAATAGAAACATAGGCGAATGATTGAAACAGCATTACATCTTCTGATACCACATTGGAGACAGTAAGGTAATCCTCGGTCAGGGTACCGGTTTTATCCGTACAAAGAAGATTGATCCTGCCCATGCCTTCAATAGCCGTCAGCTTTTTCACTATTACTTTTTGTTTCGCCAGCTGCAAAGCACCGTAGGAAAGATTGATTGTGGTGATCATTGGCAGTGCTTCCGGCACTACTGTCATAGCTAAGGCGACAGCGAAAATCAATACTTCTCCAAAATCATTGACATTGTGTATGGTAAAAGCCTTGATTGTCACCATAAGAACAATTGTAGCAGCAATCATACGCAGCAAAGAAATACTGAATTCCGTAAGGGATTTCTGATAAGGTGTTACTTTCTTTGTATCATTGGATAACTGTGCGATTTTCCCCAGCTCACTCTGATTGCCTGTGGCAAAAACAACGCATTTACAATGTCCTCTTTCAATTACACTGCCGGTGAAAAGCAGGCTGTCATTTGCATCTATGGGATTGTTTCCCTTGCTTACAGGGACTGATTCACCAGTTAGTTGAGATTCATTTACTGAAAGGTTGTAAGACTCTATAATTTTTAAATCTGCTGGAACTACATCCCCTCCTCGCAATATAACTATATCTTCAGGTACAAGCTGGCTGGCATCTATAACAACCTGCTCATTATTCCTGATTGCTAAAACTTTGCGCTCAATTAATCGTGAAAGCTGTTCAACTGCCTTACTTGAACGATATTCCTGAATAAAGCTTAAAAACGAGTTCAAAAGAACAATAACCATGATTACAACAGCATCCGAATATTCCCCCATGAAAACCGAAAGGCCGGCCGCAGACATTAGTATAAAACTTAATGGATTGATAAATTGCCTGCAAAAAATTGTAAAGCCATTTATTTTTTCTTTTTTAAAGGTATTTTCACCGAATTGATCCAACTTTGCCTTGACCTGTATGGAAGACAGGCCGGTTTGAGAAAAGTTCTCATGAGGCGCTCCCATTGCAGGGGCATTGATTTGCTCCATTTTACAACACTCCTTATGCTTTTATATCAACACTATATTCTTTTTGCGCAACAATGTTACTGTCAAACAAAAGTGATTGAATAAATAGCAACAACGGTTGCGATTACAGCACGTAATGTTGCAAAACCGGAACACTGGGATAAACAGAATGCATTAGATATAAAAAAGGCCGGTATAAAAATACCGGCCAAACTGAAATAACTATATCGTAATATTGAAATCATTGGAAAGACGGTCTACCGTCATGGAAACCGCGATTGCATCATCTAAATAACCGATAGGAAAAACATAATCAGGTATAACATCAGGAGTAAGTATTAAGTAGAGCAATGTGCTGCCAATCACAGGCTGAACGCTTGAATCAATATCATCTGAGCAAAACAATTCATAAAGCTTTTTTAATTGTTCAATAATGATACCCTCTCCATTCAATTCCTTAATCTTAGAATAAAAGCCAGAATGTATTACTTCTTTTCCTGCTTCTGTCTTTGCGTACTGCTCACATTTTTTTAATTCTTTTTGCATATCAATAATAACATCATCTAATTCAATGCCATTGGATTTCAGTATATCTTGAATTATCCTGATGATAAATTCTGAATTTGAAGATGTATTCATGTTGACTTCGACACCAACAGCCTGTAATAATTGTTCAATAGGTATATCTAAACATTTGGAAAATTGTTGCAGGTGATGTATGTTTGCAGACTGTTTTCCACTTATTATTCTTGATATACTAGATGTGCAAATTCCGCTCAGTGTACTTAATTTCCGTAAAGAGAGGGATTGTAACGTAACAGCTGCATTTATAATAGCTCCTAATTGTGAGGCACCATCATCTGGTATGCCATTAAATTCCGGATATTCTTTGATACATATTCCCCCTCGTTTATTTGATGCTATATCTATATTCACTGCGAGAGAAAATAATGGCTAATAATAAGATTTTACCATGCATTGCTGCTGCTTTCACCTGCATATCTTATTCACGGGCACTCCTCTTTAGCCAGCCGGCAGCTTTTAATATATGAAATGCCTCAACCGCCTTATGGCAGACATTACCCAGAAAGCTATGAACATGATAGCTGAAATACACAAGCGGCATATAAAAAAATACGTTCCGGCTAAACAAACTGGATAACATAAACAAATTGCCCAAAAGTGCGAAGCATAGGATAAAGCTGCAAATTAGTCCAATCAACAGCCATTGAATGCGCTGCGTATACGGTTTTGCTAACTGTGCCAGCTGGTAAAATCCCATTACCCCTATTAGGAAGACGACCATAGTTGAAGATTCCGTTGTGGGGATATGAAAGAGAATGCTCGCTAATTGTATATAAAGTGAATTAAAAACAACTGTTATTGCAGCAGGAATTGTGTGTTCTAAAATATTAGTAAGCAGCTTTCCCTCTGGTCGGGAGTAATTTGCCTGCAGTGCCAAAAAGAATGACGGTATGCCAATCGTAAGTTCATTAATCGGCATCATTTGCAGCGGCGCAATCGGATAGGGATATGGAATAAAAATATAAATCATGGTGAGCAAAACAGAGTAAACTGTCTTTAAAAGAAAAATCGCTGCAACTTTTTCAATGTTGTTGATAACCCTTCGCCCTTCCTTTAAAACGTCAATCATGACACTGAAATCGTCAGTTATTAACACGAAATCAGAGGCGGAGCGGGCAGCATCGCTTCCGCCGACCATTGCAACGCTGCAATCGGCTTCGCGCATTGCCAGAATATCGTTTACGCCGTCTCCGGTCATACATGCTGTATGGCCATTTTTCTTCAAGCCACGGATTAGCTCACGCTTTTGCTGCGGTGTCACATGGCCGAATATGGTATATTCTTCGGCGATAGCTGCGTAGTCAGCTTCATTTTCCACCAGGCTCATATCAATGATATTTTCTGATCCTGAGATTCCAGCCTTCTCTGCAACCGCTCGGACTGTACGGGGATTATCGCCGGAAATCACTTTAAGAATCACACCTTCCTGTGAGAAATACCGGAAAGTCTCATTAGCATTCTCCCGCAGATGGTCAGAAAGAATCAAAAGAGCTAAGCAGCTTAGCTCCTCTGGCAGATTCTCTTCCGCGATAGATAGAGGAGAGTATGCAAGGCACAATACTCTGAATCCCAAGGCGGCTTTTGCATTGGCCTGTTCTAAAAAGTCTTTATTACTGCCCCTAAATACGATATTTGGCGCACCAACGATATAGCTGCCTTTTTCTTTAAAGGTAGCACCGCTCCACTTGCGCTCCGAGGAGAAAGGTAAAACCATGTCAGCGGCCCAATTTTCAGTTTTTTCAAATGCTTTGGTCAATGCGGCGGCTGTTGCATTTTTATCTTCCAACGTCCCCATTAGTTCAGATATGACTAATTCAACCTCTTTTTCAGAAACATCGGAATATAGTTCCAACCTTTCAAACTGTAGTGATCCGTCTGTTATGGTTCCTGTTTTATCCAAACACAGCACATCCGTACGGGCTAAAGTTTCTATACTGTGTAACTCCTGAACAAGCGCCTTTCTTTTTGCCAGTTTAAGCGCTCCAACAGTCATAGTGACACCAGTTAATAAGATAAGCCCTGCCGGTATCATGCCCAATACAGATGCTGACGAACCAAGAACGGCGGTCTCTAACGTATCTCCAAGCAAAAAATATTTCATATAGAATAACGTGGTACCCAGCGGCAGTATTACAATAGTCAAAATCATGATAATGCGGTTTAAAGTACGCAGAAGTGGTGGGACCTGCTTTTTGCTTTTTTTGGCCTCAACGGTCAGAGAGTGAGCATAACTGTTTTCCCCTATGGCAATTATTTGAGCATAACCATGTCCACTTGTCACATAACTGCCTGATAGAAGAGTATCGCCCTTTGATTTTTGAATTCTGTCTGCCTCTCCGGTCAGAAGGGATTCATCTACTTCAAGCCGTTCCGAAGAAACAACCATGGCATCTGCACAAACCTGGTTACCGATAGCCAGTATCACAATATCGTCGAGTACAATCTCATCTTGTGCCACTGTATACTCAGCTCCATCCCGGATTACGGTTACATGTGCCTTGGCTAATATAGATAATTTATCTAATCCGCGTTTTGCCCTCAATTCTTGAAAAATACCCATACACGTATTGCTTACGGCGATTCCAAGAAAAAGTATATTTTCCAGATGTCCGACAATTACCAGAATTACCGCCAGGAAAACATTGATGAAGTTGAATAGTGTAAAAATATTCTTTGATATAATGCTGGAGGTTGTCGGGGTCAGACCCGTTCTCTGTACATTCACAGCCCCTGCATCTATACGGTTACGGACTTGTTCTGCAGTTAGTCCTATACTGATATCAGGATTGCAGCGCTTTAAAGATTTGTAAGTTTTATTTATTAACAACCCTTTGCCTTTTCTATCTTTCATAAGATGATCACCATTACAATTAATATATAATTCCGTCGTTAACTGGTCCATAAGTCTTCCAAATAGGTTTCCCGTTTTTTCAGCGAGTTAAACAAATGTTCCTTTCCCGTTGTATATTATAGTCAATGGTAGGCAAATAAATAAGGCCGGCTGAATTTAATCATTCAGCCGGCTCAGACTGCTCTGAAACTAATATCACTGGTACCATTCTGATCTCAATATAGCGTATTCGAAAGTATCCAGCCATAAAGGTTCACCATTGATGTCGGTTTTAAAATAAATATTTTGCAAAAGCAAGCCCTCCCGTCTCATATGTAAGCGTTCAAGCAGCTTCCAGGAATGGTCATTCTTTGGGTTACACATGGCTATGATGCGCCTTGCCCCTAAATGTGTAAAGGCATGGTCAAGGAGAGCCTTAGCGCTCTCTGTGGCATAGCCCTGGCCCTGGTACTTCCTGTTAAACACATATCCTAACTCCCAAGTATTAAAGTCCTCTTTGCCCAGATACAGGTTCCCTATTAATTTTTCGGTTCCTTTCAGGCAGACCGCATAGAAAGAATCATCATTTGATCTCCTGGCTACTTCTTCTTTGGCCTGAGCTTCTGAATAAATATCATATGGTTCAAATGCAACGGTTTCCTTGTCAGACAAGTATTCATGCATATCCTGCCAATCGCTTTGTTCAAATTTTCTAATGATCAGTCTGTCTGTAACGATGTTTTCCACTTTGATCCCCTTTTCTTTCTTTAAAACCAGCCATTATATATATATAATAATTATAGCATATCCGCAAATATATATGAGGATTATCAACATGAAATGAAGTCAAAGCTTTATTAAAAAAAGAGCAAAAATTTTCGCTCTTTTCAGAGCAGTCTTAGACAAAATAGTTATTTTGTCTAATTCTCTCATCTAGCCATAATTTTATATTATTTCAGATAAATTGCAATGGTTTTTATTCGATGAATATGACAGCAGCACCACATTTATTGGGGGATACATACCGGCATAAACAACGGGAAGACTGATGCGTAATTATACTTAACATCATGCTTGTTCTGTGGTATTCTTGATGTGTGAGGTTTATAAAATATAATATATGGAGGCGTTTTAATGAAAAGGAGAAATTGTGTTTCGATTGGCTTATTTATTGCTGTATTCTTAAGTGGTGCTCAGCCTGTTTACACCATGGCTTATGAAAATGCAGGTGTAATACAAGAGTCGCAGAATCAGTTGTCCGTTAAGGTTTCAAAAGTGCATGAGAAGTATGGCAATGTATATATCGGCATTAAAAACCCCGATTTTCTAAAATTATTCCAATATGGCGACATCGTGGATGTAACAATTGGAGGACAGTTATTAGAGGTTCCGGTATGTTCCTCCTATAGTGATGTGGACAGTAAGAAGGTTGTAATCGTTGCATCGTCAGCTGAGGATAAAGTGAATGAGGATATCATATTGGCAATAAATCTCGGCAGCTTTGCAGATACATACGGGACGGCTGTTAATGATAATGTAACGATCACCCTTTCAAAAAAGGGCGGATACTTAGATGAATACGAAATACGTCAACTAAAACGTACGAACAACAGAGATGACTATATCAGTGATGAGGTGTTTGCCAATTTCCGTGAAGTAACTTATGGCAGTATAGCTCCAGGTAGGCTATACAGGTCATCAAACCCGATAAATCCGGAAATTGGAAGAAACCAATACGCTATGCGGCTTACGGAGGCTGCGGGAGTTAAGGTCATATTTAATCTTTCAGAAACAGCCGAAGAGGTGGCCGCTCATTTAGGAACCGATGCCAACGGTAATCTAGCATATTACAAGGGACTGAATGATATCGGTAATGTGTACGCACTGGGTATGGGACTTGATTCGCAATCGGAAGATTTCAAACAGAAACTTGCAGTTGTTTTGCGGGAAATGGGCGAAAAGAAAGGTCCTTACCTTATCCACTGTGTAGAGGGAAAAGACAGGACCGGTTTCGTTGCCGCATTGCTTGAAGCCCTAATGAGTGCGAAATATTGGGAGATTAAAGTTGACTATATGGATAGTTTCGTGAATTTCTTCCATGTGCCTGTCGCACCCGGTCAATATGACCGGATTGGGAACAATAACATCCTGGAGAGCATGAGGCAGATGGCTGGTATTCCCAAGGGAAGCAGTCTTAAAGGGGTAGATTTGTCCAAAGCAGCAGAGAGTTATATCAAGTCAATAGGTTTAACTGACGATGAAATAGAAAAACTCAGAGTCAATCTTTCTAACTGAGGCAGACGAACAGACTGGCTTTCATGAGAGCACAAATGGCAGGTGAGTAAAGGGTATCGTACATGTCTCTGTGAGACACCCTTTAAGCATCTGCCTTTTGTGTTAATTTATAATCATGCGGTAATATGATGTCTCGTGCCTTTTAATGCTTGAGACCATTTAATTGGATTTTACTTCTTTCCAGGCTTCATTGTAACGGGAATCCACTTCATCCCCCAGATACTTATACACTTCGCTGCTCTTTAAAGAGTCCACGTCCGGGAAAACGGCTTTGTTGTTCTGCAATTCCGGATCAAGTAAATCAAAGGCACCTTTATTTGGAGTAGGATAGGTGATGTATTCAAAATTCTTTTTGGCAATATCAGGGCGGCAGAGGAAGTTGATCCATTTCTCTGCGTTTTCCTTGTTAGGCGCATTGGCAGGAATGACCCAGGAATCCAGCCAGAGGTTGGTTCCTTCCTCAGGGATCACGTATTCTAAGGAGTAGTCAAGACCAAGGTCCTTTACTTCATTCTGGATGTAGAGCATTTCTCCGGAATAAATGACGCCTAGTGCAGCCTCGCCGCCGATCATTTTATCCCTGACCTGGTCGATGACATAAGCCTGAACCAGAGGCTTTTGCTTGATCAGCAGTTCCTTTGCTTCCTTGATCTCTTCCTCATTGGTGGTGTTGGCGGAATAGCCAAGGGATTTTAATGCCACCATAAAGGCATCCCTCACGCTGTCCTGCATGAGGATATTGTCCTTAAACTTTTCATCCCATAGGTCGGACCATTTGGTCGGAACGTCTTTCGGATCTACCATGCTGGTGTTATAAAGTATTCCTACGGTTCCCCAGCAGTATGGAACGGAGTATTTGTTTTCCGGGTCAAAGCTCTTTGACATCTCCTGATATCTGGGATCAATCTCTTTTACATCTGGAACATTGTCAAAATTGATCTCCGCTAAAAGATTGTTTTCGATCATTTTCTGAATCATATAATCGGAAGGGCACACCGCGTCATATTTTACGCCTCCTGCCTCGATGACAGGATACATCTCTTCGTTGGTTTCAAACATGTCGTAAACGACTTTGATTCCGGTTTCTTTTTCAAATTCCTGGATAACGGATTCGTCAATGTATTCCCCCCAGTTGTATACGTAAACCTCTCCAGCGCTTCCTGACTTGGGGGCGGATTTTCCGCAGCCGCTTAAAAGGGAGAGGGAAAGAGCACACAGGGAGCCGACTGTCATGATCTTAGATAAAGTTTTTTTCATGTATTTGTTCTCCTATTGTTTTTTACGCTTTGGTGCAAAGTTGGTGATGAGAAGCAGCACCAGCACCGTGATAAAGATGATGCTTGACAGCGCGTACATGGAGGGCTTGATCCCCCGGCGCACTTCGCTGTAAATTAAGGTAGAAAGAGTATTGATGCCGGCTCCCCTGGTAAAGTGCGTGATGATAAAATCATCTAAGGACATGGTGAATGCAAGGAGGAAACCGGAAAGCACGCCCGGAAGGATATCCGGGAACACGACCTTGAAAAATGCGGAGACTGATGTGGCTCCCAAGTCCATGGCGGCTTCATAGGTGCTTTTATCTGTCTGCTTTAACTTAGGCATGACGCTTAAAATGACATACGGTATGTTAAAGGTAATATGTGAAATCAAAATGGTCTGAAAGCCCAGGGAAAACCCAAAGGCGATAAATGCCAGCATAAGAGAGATTCCTGTAACAATATCCGCGTTCAGCATGGGTATATTGGTAATACCCATGAGAAGGGACCGGGGGACCCGTTTCATGCTGTTAATGGCAATTGCTGCCGCGGTGCCTATAATGACCGCAATCAGGGAAGACAGGAATGCGATCAGCAGCGTATTGTAAAGGGCTGTCATAATGGTGCTGCTTGAGAACAGCTCGGTATACCATCTGGTGGTAAAGCCGCCCCACTGGGTACGGGATTTGGAGCTGTTAAAGGAGAGCACTGCCATGGTGGCAATAGGGGCATATAAAAACACCAGAATGATCACCAGGTAAAAATCCTGAATGAAACGTTTAATAAATCCAGTTTTTCTGTTCATCAGAATGCCGTGCCCTCCCCGTTCTCATCATATTTGGCAATAAGTGCCATGCTGATCAGAATAAAAATCATTAGAACCAGGGAAAGGCCGGAGCCTAAATTCCAGTTGCTTCCCTTGGTAAACTCCTGCTCGATCACATTGCCGATCAGAAGAATCTTGCTTCCTCCCAAAAGGTTTGAGATAACGAATGTGGTAAGAGCCGGAACGAATACCATGGTGATTCCGCTCACAATGCCGGGAATGCTTAAGGGAAACAGGATACGGAACAAAACCTGAACCGTGTTGGCTCCCAAGTCCCTGGCAGCGTTTATCACGTTGTCGTCAATTTTCATCAGTACATTGTAAATTGGAAGAACCATAAACGGCAGAAAATTGTAAACCATGCCGAGGATAATGGCTCCCGATGTATTGATCAGATTCTGGTTGGGCAGATGGAGCGCGTTCAGCATTCCGTTTATGACGCCGTTCTTTTCCAGCAAAGTCTGCCATGCCAGGGTCCGAAGAAGGAAATTCATCCACATGGGAAGGATGAAGATAAAAACGATAAAGCTTCCCTGACCCATTCCCCTGGAACGCAGAACCATGGCCAGAGGATAAGCAAGGATCAGGCATAAGACCGTGCTGATAAAGGAAAGCCCAAGAGAGAGCCAAAGGGCTTTCGCATGCTCCGGCGTTGCTATGGAGAGGACGTTTGCCAGGGTAAAGGCCCCGGACCGGTCCGTCAGTCCGTAGAATACAATCAGCGCCAGAGGGATCAGGATGAAGCCGATCATCCACATGATATATGGGCCGGATAATAATTTTTTACTCATTGATTCCTACAGCCTCCTCATCCTCAGAAGCCGGTTTGTTCATGATCTGAATGTCGAAGGGGTCAACGTGGATGCCCACCTTCTGTCCGACCGGGAACATATCCGTGCTGTGCACCAGCCATTCAAAGCCATCAGGCGAGGTCACTTCCATCTCATAGTGGACGCCCTTGAAAATCAAATGGGTCACAGTGCCTGTCAGGGCGCTTTCCTCCGGAGCCACCAGGTCGATATCCTCCGGGCGGATGACCACGTCAACCGGGGCATTGGTTCCAAAGCCCTTATCCACGCAGACGAATCTGGCATGAAAGATCTCCACCAGCTCATCCCGGACCATAATTCCGGGTACAATGTTGCTTTCTCCGATAAAGTCAGCTACAAAGGCATTTTCCGGTTCATTGTAGATGTTTTCCGGAGAGCCCATCTGCTGGATATAACCCTGGTTCATGACAACGATCGTGTCTGACATGGTCAGGGCTTCCTCCTGGTCATGGGTAACGTAAATAAAGGTGATGCCCAGCTCATTTTTCAGACGGATCAGCTCATACTGCATATCCTGGCGAAGCTTTAAATCCAAAGCTCCCAGAGGCTCGTCAAGGAGAAGGACCCTTGGCTCGTTTACGATTGCCCTGGCAATGGCGATCCGCTGCTGCTGGCCGCCGCTTAAGGAGCTTACCGTGCGGTTTTCAAAGCCGTCTAAGTTGACCAGCTTTAAGGCATATTTAATCTTATCCTGTATATAAGCTTTTGGTTTATTTTTTATTTTCAGGCCAAAGGCAATGTTTTCCGCAATGGACATATGGTTAAACAACGCGTATTTCTGGAAAACTGTGTTCAGCTGCCGCTTATTGGGAGGCAGGTTTGTGATGTCCTGCCCATCAAAAATCACCTGTCCCTGGTCAGGACTTTCAAATCCCCCGATGATTCGAAGGGTTGTGGTCTTACCGCAGCCGCTGGGTCCTAGCAGAGTAACAAACGCGTTCTCCTTTACCGAGAGGTTTAAATCATCCAGTACCATGGTACCGTCAAAGCTTTTTGTAATATTCCGTAAATTAATTAATGGCTGACCCATGACCCTTTATCCTCCTGTCAAAAGCTTGGCGGGGAGCTTACCCAGATGAGAGTAGCGCCGGCCTTGCTGCTTAAGTAATGTTTTTTATCTGATACAAAGTAAAAGGATTCCCCTTTTTTAGTTTTGTATGTTTTGTTTCCTATATGAATGGAAATATTACCCTGTAGCACATAGCCGAACTCCTCTCCTTCGTGGGGATTGTCGGGATAGGTTTCTCCGCCGGCCTCCAGGGTGAGAAGGATCGGCTCCATCATGTTTTTCTGCGCATTGGGAATGATCCATTTGACATCATTTTTAAGCTCTATATCGTGTTTTTCAAAGTAATCGGATTTTCCGAATACGATCTGTTCTTCCGGGCTTTCATTGAAGAACTCACCGACAGAGGTCCCAAGGCATTGCAATATATCCAAAAGGGTAGCAATGGAGGGGGATGTCAAGTCCCTTTCCAGCTGGGAGATGAACCCCTTTGACAACTCTGCCCGGTCAGCCAGTTCTTCCTGGGTTAGCCCCTTTAAGACCCGAAGCTCCTTTAGTTTTGCACCGATATCCATATGCTCCTCCTTTTTGCTAATGATAAGCTGAAAGTTTACCTATACTAACTGACGATAGATATAACTAAAAAGTTTAGTAATGATAAACAGGCAGCAAGATACATTATACTGTTTTTTCAATGTATGTCAATAGTTTTTAAGGAAGTTTTTCCTTAACAAACAAGGAAATTTATGATATGATAGTTTTAGGTTATACAAGGAAGTTCGATTCGCCGAAAAGCTTGTCGAACGGCTGATTTTTTGGATTCGGGCGGCACCTGGAATTGCTTCAATTCAGAGAGTTATGCCAAGGAATATATCAGGAGGAAATGTATGATGAAAGGCAAGTATATGGCTTATGTAGGTTCTTATTCCTACAACGGACAGGCTAAGGGGATCACCGTATACGATGTTGATGTGAAAGAGGGCCGTTTTATTCCAAGATGCGAGGTGGAAGTTGATAATTCTTCTTATGTGATCGCTTCTAATGATGGAAAGACGCTGTACTCCATCGCAGACGAAGGGGTCGTATCCTTCCGCATTCATGAGAATGGGGCGATTACAAGGCTTAATTCAGCCAATATAAAGGGAATGAGGGGCTGCCATCTGTCTACCGATGCAGAGGACAAGTATATCTTTGTATCAGGATACCATGATGGAAAGTCCACCGTGCTGCGGCTGAATAAGGACGGTTCTGTAGGAGAGATCGTGACCGGAGTATTCCATAAGGGCCTTGGCAGCGTGGCGGAGAGAAACTTCCGTCCCCATGTGAGCTGTACCAGGAGAACTCCTGACGGAAAATTTATCATGGTGGCTGATTTGGGAATTGACCAGGTTAAGATTTACCGTTTTAACGAGAATGATGAGGAGATGATTCTTGTGGATGCCCTGCACTGCGAGCTGGAATCTGCTCCAAGATGCTTCCGCTTCAGCTCTGACGGAAGGTTTTTCTATCTCATTTCCGAGTTAAAGAATGTGATCGATGTGTTCACCTATGAAACAGGGGAGCGCCAGCCAAAGATTGAGAAGATACAGACAGTTTCAACAACCGGACCCAAGCACAGCCAGCTTACTTCGGCATGCTCCATGCGCATATCCATTGATGAAAAGTATTTATTCTGCGGCAATGCCGGGGACAATTCTGTTTCGGTTTACAAGCGGGACAAGGACACAGGGCTTTTAGAAGCCTTATGCTGTCTTCCCATAAGCGGCAGTTATCCCAAGGATATCTGCATTTTCCCGGATGATAAGCACATTGCTTCCATCAACCATGAGACAGGCAGTATCACATTCTTTACGGTTGATTATACGAAGGGGCTTCTGGTCATGAACGGCAAGGAAATCAGGGTCAATGAGCCAAACAGCTGCGTGATCGTAAAAGTTAGCAATTAAGACACCTTACAGGCATACCTCTATGCTCAAAATACTTGGGCAAATGAGAGGAGAGGAGAGACATACATGGCAGGATCAACACTGGGGACAATATGGAAGGTGACAACCTGGGGGGAATCTCACGGAAAGGCCATCGGCGTAGTGTTAGACGGCTGTCCGGCGGGACTTAAACTGGAAGAGGCGGATATCCAGGAATACTTAGACAGGAGAAAGCCGGGCCAGAGCAAATTTACCACAAAGCGCCAGGAGGCCGATCAGGTGGAGATCCTGTCCGGAGTTTTTGAGGGAAAAACAACGGGAACGCCCATTTCCATGGTGATATGGAATACGGACCAGCGCTCCAGGGATTACGGAAACATAATGGAAGTTTACCGTCCTGGCCATGCGGATTTTACCTTTGATGAAAAATATGGGATCAGGGATTACCGGGGCGGCGGCCGTTCCTCCGGTAGGGAGACCATTGGGAGGGTGGCAGCCGGCGCTGTTGCCGCCTGTTTTTTAAAGAGTCTGGGAATTACCGTGACCGCTTACACCAGGTCCGTCGGGCCTTATGAGGTAAAGGCAGAGCATTTCAACATAAAAGAGCGGGACAATAACAGCCTTTATATGCCTGATAAGGAAACAGCGGCCCTTGCTTCCGAATACTTGGAAGAGATGATGGGAAAACTGGATTCTGTGGGAGGCGTGGTGGAATGCGTCATTGACGGTGTTCCGGCCGGAATCGGCGATCCGGTATTTGAAAAATATGATGCGGCTCTTGCAAAGGCGGTCATGTCCATCGGAGCGGTCAAGGGCTTTGAGATCGGAGACGGCTTTGGAGCAGCCCGTGCCCTGGGATCCCGGAATAATGATGGTTTTTGTAAGGATCCGGGGAAGGGTGTGGAAAAGACCACCAACCATGCAGGAGGAATCCTTGGAGGGATCAGCGATGGTTCCCAGGTGGTTCTGCGTGCAGCATTTAAGCCCACCCCGTCTGTGGCACAGCCCCAGAAGACTGTGACGCGTCTGGGAGAGGAAACCGAGATCCAGATCAAGGGGCGTCATGACCCCATTGTTGTTCCGCGGGCAGTGGTGGTGGTGGAAGCCATGACAGCGCTTACCACCGCAGATTTATTGCTTGCAAACATGGCCTCCAGAATGGACAGGATTCTTGCATTTTACGGCCGGCAGGCGGCCGGGGTAGGTGAAGAAGCTTAGAAACTTGATAAAATCCGGCATTTATGATATGTTAAGTGCCGGATATATTTTACGCGGGCAATGAGCCGGACAAATATGCCTGCATGTTTGCCGGCAATGACAGAATGACAGGAGAATGACGATGAAGATTGCAATGGGAAATGACCATACGGCCATAGAAATGAAGAATTACATCAAGGAGTTTGTAGAGAGTAAAGGATATGAGGTGATCGACTTTGGAACCAATTCCACTGAAAGCTGTGATTATCCGGAATATGGCGAAAAGGTAGGACGCGCCGTTGCAGACGGAGAAGCTGATCTTGGAATCGCCATCTGCGGAACAGGAGTGGGAATCTCCCTTGCCTGCAACAAGGTCAGAGGGATCCGGGCCTGTGTCTGCAGCGAACCCTATACTGCAAAGCTTTCCAGAATGCACAATGATTCCAATGTGCTCTGTTTTGGGGCCCGTGTCATTGGCGTGGAAATGGCAAAGATGATCACGGAAGAATGGCTGGATGCCAAGTACGAGGGCGGAAGGCACCAGCGTCGTGTGGATATGGTAATGGATATCGAAAAAAGAAACTAGAAAAATTACGAAAGGGGGGGAACATATGAAGAAGATTGGATTTATTGGAATTGGAATTATGGGAAAGTCCATGGTACGCAATTTGATGAAGGCCGGATATGAAGTGGCGGTATACTCTAGAACCAGAAGCAAGGCAGAGGATGTCATTTCAGAGGGAGCCATTTGGTGTGAGGATGTGAGAACCTGTTCTAAAGGCAGGGATGCGGTCATCACCATCGTAGGTTATCCTCAGGATGTGGAAGAGGTTTATTTCGGGGAAAACGGGATCATTGCAAACGCGGACAAGGGAACCTGTGTGATTGACATGACTACTACAAGCCCCAAGCTTGCTGTGCGGATCTATGAGGAAGCAAAAAAGGCAGGGCTAAAGGCCTTAGATGCCCCGGTGACAGGGGGAGATACCGGCGCAAGGGAAGGAACCCTCACCATACTTGCAGGGGGAGACAGGGACACCTATGATCTTAGCCTCCCTGTTTTTGAGGCAATGGGAAAGGCTATCCAATATGAGGGAAAGGCCGGAAACGGCCAGCACACCAAAATGTGCAACCAGATTGCCATAGCAGGGGCCATCTCAGGTGTCTGCGAGGCAATGGTTTATGCAAAGGCCAATGGACTTGACGTAGGGACCATGGTGGATTCCATCGCTACCGGAGCGGCCGGAAGCGCCCAGTTAAATGCAATGGCTCCCAGGATCCTTTCCGGGGACTTTGCCCCAGGGTTCTTTATCAAGCATTTTATCAAGGATATGAAGCTTGCAGCCGAGGAGGCGAAGGATGCCGGTGTGCAGCTTGGGGTGCTTGATCACGTACTTTCCATGTATGAAACCATGGCTGCATCCGGTCATGAAGACGAGGGAACACAGGCTTTGGTCAAATATTACCAGTGGTAAGAGACATATAAAAACGCAGGCGGAAAAGCAGCTCCGGCCTGCGTTTTTTTCATTATTCAATTTTTTTAATAGAAGGGAAATACCGGAACAGAACCTTTGCGATGATCTTGTCCTTTTCCACGTATTTATGTTTCCATCTCCTTGCATCTGCGGAGAAATTCCGGTTGTCTCCAAGCATGAAGTAACAGTCTTCCGGCACTTCATAATGGGCGTCAGGCTCCGGTTCCATTGGCTCCGGAAGATAAGACTCCTCAAGTGGTGTTTCGGAATTATTTAAATAAACTTTTCCATCCCGTATATCGATGATGTCGCCCGGAAGGCCGATGACACGTTTTACGTAATAGGTCTTACCGGTAGGGTCATCAGGGAAATGGAAAATAGCGATATCTCCCCGCTTCGGATCGCCAAAATAATAGGATAGCCTGGAGCCGATGACCCGGTCCCCTGTCATAATGGTTTTTTCCATGGATCCGCTGGGTACCCTGCTGTTTGCGATGATAAAATTATTGAGCAAAAATGCAATGACAGCTGCAGTAATGATGATCTTGATCCAACTGATTATTTCTTCCCTCCAGCTGAACGGTTCCCGTTCTTTTGGCATGTTATCGTCTCTTTTCATATGATCTCTTCTTTCCCTTCCTGGTGGTTCCATTACAAAGTTTAAATGAGTTTCATTTATAACGCAAGGGGTTTTACAAAATGGTAAGAAAATATTCACAAATACTCTACGGATTGTCCATAAAATCATGATACCATGTTTTTAGATAAAAATTTAACACCAGGGGGAACCGGATTATGGGAGGGAGAAGCCGGAATCAGGATAAAAGGCTTATTGCAGCTTCTGCGTTAATGTTTGCAATTTCATTGCTGCTTCAGATACTGGCAAGAAAGGTTCCTGGATTTGGGGACTGGTATGCCAGACGGGTTTACCGGTTTATGGTAGGAAGCATAGGAAGGCTGTCCGGGGGATTTCCCTTTGCCCTTGTGGAGACCGGCACCTGCCTGCTTATCCTGTATGTCGTTTATTACGTCTTTATCCACCGTAAGGAGGGGAAAAAGATCCTCATAAGAGCCGTGTTTCTTGTTACCGGCCTTTTTTTACTATTTACGGTTGACTGCGGGATCAACTATTACCGGAAACCGTTTTCCAGCTATTCAGGGCTGGAGGTGAGATTGTCTTCCCTGGAGGAACTAAAGAGCCTCTGTCTTCAGCTTACGGATGAGGTAAACCGGATATGCAGAGAAGGCTTAGCAGAAGAAACGGACTTAAAAAGCCTGGAAAAGGAAAGCGTGAAAGCCATGAAAAGGCTGGGAGAGGTTTATCCGGAGCTGGCAGGCTATTACCCGCCTCCCAAGCCTCTCCTGTGGTCTTACTTCTTTTCGGTTCAGCAGCTTTGCGGCCAGTATTCCCCTTTTACGGTGGAGGCCACCTATAACCGGTCCATGCCGGATTACAACATTCCTCATACCGTCTGCCATGAGCTGTCTCATCTAAGAGGGTTCATGAGGGAGGATGAGGCCAACTTCATCGGATACCTGGCCTGCATCGGCTCTGATGATAACGCATTCCGCTACAGCGGGAACTTGACCGGCTGGATTTATGCAACCAATGCCCTGGCAAAAGCGGACCGGGAGGCATACGCAGAAGTCTGCGGACTGCTCAGTGAAAAAGCCTGGGCGGATTTAAGGTACAACAATGAATTCTGGGGGAAATACGAGGGGAAGACTGCCGAGGTTTCCAACCGGATGAACGATACTTATTTAAAGCTCAACAACCAGTCCGATGGGGTAGCCAGCTATGGCAGAATGGTTGATCTAATGCTGGCCTACGCAAGGTCTAAATAAGTCTCTTCCTGGTAAACTCTTGAAAATTACAGGCCCTGGTGATAAAATATTTTCATAAAGAGGGACCAGGAGGAGTCATGTATGGATGGTAAATTGTATGATTTGATGGATTGGGCCGGCATTGAAGAAATTGTATATTCAGAAGCAGCGAATCCCCACGAGATTCTGGGTCCGCACGTTACGGAGCAGGGGCTGCTTATCCAGGCATTTATTCCTACGGCTGAATCGGTGACTGTCCGGTTTAGGGAAAGCGGTAAGGAATACCCCATGGAGCTAGCGGATGAAGCCGGTTTTTTTGCGGCTCTCATACCGCGCAAAACGGCAGCAGCTTATACCCTGCTGGTCACTTATGACAATGGAACGTCAGAGGAATGTCAGGATCCCTATTCCTTTCCGCCTTTCTACAGGCCGGAAGATATCAAAAAGTTTGAATCCGGAATTCACTACAGCATCTATGAAAAAATGGGGGCGCACCCCATGTCTGCATGCGGAGCGGAAGGGGCATACTTTTCCGTGTGGGCTCCCTGCGCCATGCGTGTCAGCGTGGTAGGGGACTTTAACCTGTGGGATGGCAGGCGCCACCAGATGAGGAGGCTTGGGGATTCCGGTATTTTTGAATTGTTCATTCCCGGCTTAAAGGCAGGAATGATATATAAGTATGAGATAAAGCATATGAACGGGACACCCCAGCTTAAAAGCGATCCCTACGCCAATTACTGTGAGCTCCGTCCTGACAATGCTTCCATTATCTGGGACATTAACCAGTATTCCTGGAGTGACCAGGAATGGATGAAAAAGAGGGCAGGGACTGATTCCAAGCAAAATCCCATGTCCATTTATGAGGTGCACTTAGGCTCCTGGCTCCGGAAGGAAGTGGGGCTTGATGAAAGCGGAGAGGCAGTTGTTGGCTCCGAATTCTATAATTACCGTGAAATTGCAGAAAAACTGGCGGAATATGTTAAAGATATGGGCTACACCCATGTGGAACTCCTTCCCATCATGGAGCATCCCCTTGATGCATCCTGGGGATATCAGGTGACCGGGTATTATGCGCCCACCAGCCGCTACGGTACGCCGGATGATTTTATGTATTTCATGGATTACATGCACAAACAGGGTATCGGCGTGATTTTAGACTGGGTTCCGGCTCATTTCCCCAGAGACAGCTTTGGGCTTGCCAGCTTTGACGGAACCTGTGTTTATGAGCATAAGGATCCAAGGCAAGGGGCACATCCCCATTGGGGAACTTTGATTTATAATTACGGCAGGCCAGGCGTCAGCAATTTCCTTATCGCCAATGCCCTTTTCTGGGCGGACAAGTACCATGCGGATGGAATCCGTATGGATGCGGTGGCTTCCATGCTGTACTTGGATTACGGCAAAAACCCGGGAGAATGGATTCCCAATATTTACGGCGGCCATGAAAATCTGGAAGCTGTCGAGTTCTTAAAGCATCTGAATTCCATATTCAAGGGCCGAAAGGATGGGGCCGTTATGATTGCGGAGGAATCCACGGCATGGCCCCGGATCACGGCTGATGTAAAAAATGAAGGTCTGGGCTTTGACTATAAATGGAACATGGGCTGGATGAATGATTTCACCGGATATATGCAATTTGATCCTTACTTCAGGAAACACCATTATGGAGAGATGACGTCCAGCATGCTCTATGCTTACAGTGAAGATTTTATCCTTGTATTCTCTCACGACGAGGTGGTTCATGGAAAGGGTTCCATGATAGGTAAGATGCCGGGGGAGGACTTGGAAGAAAAGGCGGCGAATTTAAAGGCTGCCTACGGCTTTATGATGGGACATCCCGGTAAAAAGCTTCTGTTCATGGGTCAGGATTTTGCACAGATCAGTGAATGGAATGAAAATAAGAGTCTTGACTGGGAGATCCTTGAATTCCCCCTTCATAAGCAGACAAAGGATTACGTGAAGGCCTTAAACCATCTCTATAAGAGCCAGCCGGCCCTGTATCAGCTGGATTATGATCCGGACGGCTTTGAGTGGGTGGAATGTACGGCTTCCAAGGACAGCATCGTAGGCTTTTTAAGAAAGACAAAGAAAAAGGAAGAGACCCTTCTTTTCCTCTGTAATTTCGATACAATGCATCACGGGAAATACCCGGTAGGAGTTCCCTTTGAAGGTAAATATAAGGAGATTTTAAACAGTGATGACAAGGCCTTCGGAGGACAGGGCCGGGTAAATCTACGGGCAAAAACCTCTAAGAAAAAGGAGGCGGATGAAAGGCCGGATTCCATAGAAATAAACGTGGCTCCCTTAAGTATCATGGTCTTTACCTGTACCCCTGAAAAAATGAAACCGAATTTGACAGGGAAGAAGGCCAAGAAGCCCACATATACTGAAAAGGCAAAGGCTGAAAGAAAAAAACTTTCAACCCAGGATTTATAAATCAAACGGATATGCCTGCATATCCGGCAGATTCATTCGTATAAAAATTAAAAGGATCAGGAGGTTTTTAAATGATATTCCATATGGTTTCCGGTGTGCTTCCGGGAGAGTCCCTGGCGGATCTCCAGCAGGAGGTACAGGAAAACTTAAACCAGCTAAAGCCTAATGCCGTGCTGGAAACCTTAAAGAGCTGGGCCCCCGGGCTGATTGCATTCGGGATAAAGCTTTTAATCGCTCTGGTGATTTTTTTCATTGGCTCCAGGATCATTAAGATCCTCTACCATATGCTGAACCGCTCCTTTAAGAGAGTGGATATGGAGGTCAGCCTAAGGAAATTCCTTCTGTCCGTTTTAAACGCCGTCATGTACTGCCTCCTGGCTTTTATCATAGCAGGGCAGATCGGGGTGAATTCGGCTTCCATCGTGGCTTTGCTGGGGTCCGCAAGTATTGCCATTGGTCTGGCAGTCCAGGGAAGCCTGGCCAATTTCGCAGGCGGGGTGCTGATCCTACTTATGAAGCCGTTCCGGGTAGGGGACTATATCGTATCCAAGGATGGAGAAGGTACGGTTCGTACCATTGGGCTTGTGTACACTATTTTGAACACAGGCGATAATAAGCAGGTGGTCATTCCCAACGGCACCCTTTCTAATTCCCCGCTGACCAATGTGACCGCCATGGATAAGAGGCGGCTGGATGTCCTGGTGGGGATCGGGTATCATTCGGATTTAAAGAAGGCAAAGGAAATTTTAGAAAGCATTTTCCGCAGTCAGAAAGGAATCATGAAAGAGGAACCCATAGAAATTTTTGTCAGTGACTTAACAGAAAATGCCGTTACCATCGGAGGCCGGGGCTGGACTTCCCTGGACGATTATTGGCCCGCCAGATGGGAGATTTTAGAAAAGTTGAAGATTGGATTAGAAGAGGCCGGAATTGAGATTCCCTGCAGCCGGCTGGAAGTGCAGGTGGAGGACCGCCATTCCTGATACAAAAAAAGGGGCCATCCAGAATGAATCTGCAATTGCCGCTTATGCATTAGGATATTATTGATGGCATAGATAATAAGCTTTATAAATGATGAAATGCACCAGATGCTAGATATACTTTTATCTAACATCTGGTGCATTTCATTTATTAATGAATCTATCTTTGGCAGTCCCTTTAGACTGGAACGCCTCTGCTTTTATTACTTTACCCGGAAGGTCACGGTCACCTGGGCTTCTACGCCGATCTGTCCTGGTTCCACAACTACGGATTTGGCTCCTGCTGCGGCATCTTCCTTTGCAACGGTGGAAGAGTATCTGATATTTGGATAGGTATTAAGCTCCTCGATGTGAGCGATCCCATCAAGGGTAACTCCGCTGGCGGCTGCAATTGCTTCTGCCTTAACTTTGGCTGCATCAACGGCCTTTTTAAGAGCTTCCCTGTAATTCTCATCGTATTTGCTGGAAAGATAGTTTACGCTGTCAATGCAGTTAATACCTGCATCTACACTGGAAGAAAGAATCGCACTCACCTGGTCAAGGGGAAGGTCGGATAAGGTTATGCTTGTGCGCATCTGATATCCGGTGATCTGTTGGGTGGAGTTGCTCCAGTCATAGATCGGCTCAAGGCCATAGCTGGAGGTCTGGATAGATTTTTCGTCAATGCCGGAATTCTTTAAAAATGCTATGACGCTGCTCGTATCTCCACTGTTTTTTTCCTGGCAGGTTTTGGGATCTCCGGCCTGGGTGAGCACTGCAAAATTAACCTGGGCCATATCGGGAACTACCTTTAATCCCTCTGTGCTGCTTACCTGTATGGTATTGGTTTCCTTATTGCTAATGGTAGTCACATTGGTCCCGGGAACGGAAGCGGTTCCTGTCTGGGCACATGCGGTCATGCTTAGTACGGTTGCGGCAACGAGAGCGGCCGCCAATGGCTTATTCATTTTTCTCATAAATATTTCCTCCTTTTCATATTTTATATTCTACAGGAAAAATGAGGAATTAGTATTTCTTTTCTCTTAACATTCCAGGTCGAATTTCCTAGGTTTTATTTACGAAAATATGACAATGGAAAAAATAGGCATAAAGATTAAAAAATGATGGGAAAATGCTGATAGGCTGACATAACTTGTACAAAGTGCATAAAAAAATAAATAAAAATGCAATGTATTAACGAAAAGAGAAAGTTTCGCTAAATCTATTGCATTTTTTTGTGCATTGTGATATCTTATAGCCATAAGGTTATTGGAAACGTTACCGATATCGTTACCAACAAACTGGTTTCCAATGATCAGGAAAGATAAAGCCTGGGAACAAGCAGGTGCAACAAGTTTCTGTATGGGAGGCATGCAGGAAAAAATTGGGGGTTGAGTGGACGATCCATCAACCGGAAGGTGCATATGCACGGAAGGAGGATATTATGAAATTAAAGAAACTGGCAGTACTTACCCTGGCTGCAGCAATGGCGGCCGGAACACTTATGGGATGTTCTTCCAACAAGGCAGCGGAAACATCGGGGACAGAACAAAAAACCGAGGCAGCGGAAACCACTGCTGCAAAGGCCGGTGATACATCAGTAGCCAAAGGCCAGGTTTACTATCTGAATTTTAAGCCGGAGGTTGCAGACACATGGGTGGAGCTTGCGTCGAAGTATACAGAGGAAACCGGCGTTCCCATGAAGGTTCAGACAGCGGCAGCAGGCACTTATGAGCAGACATTAAAATCAGAAGTAGCTAAGAAGGAACCGCCTACACTGTTCCAGATCAACGGACCTATCGGCTATAAGTCCTGGGCAAAATACTGCAAGGATTTAAAGGATTCCACAATCTATGGACATCTGGTTGATAAAGATATGGCTGTAAAGGATGGAGATGGAGTTTACGGCATTCCTTACGTAGTGGAAGGCTATGGAATTATATATAATGATGCCATCATGAAGAAGTATTTTGCCCTTGACGGCGCAAAAGCAAAATCCATGGATGAGATCAACAGCTTTGCTTCTCTTAAAGCAGTTGCAGAAGATATGCAGGCAAGAAAAGCAGATCTTGGAATCGAAGGCGTATTTGCTTCCACTTCCTTTGCTCCTGGCGAGGATTGGAGATGGCAGACCCATCTGGCAAACCTTCCGGTTTACTATGAATATAAGGATGACAACGTATCCGATAAGGATGCTCTTGACTTTAAGTATGCAGACAACTACAAGAATATTTTTGACTTATACATTAACAACTCCTGTACAGATCCGAAAATGGTAGGCGCAAAGACCGTTGAGGATTCCATGGCGGAATTTGCTCTGGGCAAGGTTGCCATGGTTCAGAACGGTAACTGGGGCTGGGGACAGGTGTCTGGTGTTGACGGAAACACTGTAAAGGAAGAGGATGTGAAATTCCTTCCTATCTATACCGGAGTAAACGGTGAGGAGAAACAGGGACTTTGTATTGGAACAGAAAACTTCTTCTCCATCAACAGCCAGGCAAAGGAAGAGGACCAGCAGGCATCTCTTGACTTCCTGGAGTGGCTATTCACTTCTGATACAGGTAAAGATTATGTGACCAACAAGCTGGGCTTTATCGCTCCTTTTGATACCTTTGCGGCAGATGAAAAGCCAACCGATCCTCTGGCAAAGGAGATCGACCGGTATATGAACAACAAAGACTTATATTCTGTGTCCTGGAACTTTACCTCTTTCCCAAGCCAGACCTTTAAGGATAACTTCGGAGCATCCCTTCTTGAATATGCTCAGGGAGGCAAGGAATGGAAGGCAGTGGTGGATGAAATGAAGGCCGACTGGGCAAACGAAAAAGCTATGACAAAATAATAAAATTAAAATAGTTTTAAAAGAAATGGGTGAGCGCGGGGGAAATGCCTCACCCATTTTTATATAAGAAATTCAACTACCCTCAGCTCACCCGGGGGATTATTGAATACCCTGCGGGTATATCTTTACGCCCGATAAAGCGGGGCGGGCCCTGTCCAAAAAGCATGGACAGTAATAAAGAAAGGAGATCTGCTATGCAAAAGTCAATGAAACGGTACTTTCCAATATTTGTTCTTCCCACACTGGCTGCATTTACCATTGCATTCCTGTACCCGTTTATCATGGGCATTTATTTATCCTTTACGGAATTCACTACGGTAAAGGATGCGTCATGGGTGGGGATTTCAAATTATAAGAAAATATTTATGGACAGGAATTTTCTCAATGCGCTGGTATTTACCGTGAAGTTCACCCTTGTGTCGGTGGTGACCATCAATACCCTGGGGTTTCTTCTGGCCTATGTCCTCACAAGAGGTATTAAGGGAACCAACCTGTTCCGGACCGTATTTTTCATGCCCAACTTAATCGGAGGCATTGTGCTGGGTTATATCTGGCAGCTTCTGTTAAACGGTATTCTTGCAAGGTTTGGCGTTACCCTTTCTTTTAGTGCCAAGTACGGCTTTTGGGGTCTGGTGATCTTAATGAACTGGCAGCTGATCGGGTATATGATGATCATTTACATTGCCGGACTTCAAAATGTTCCTGGAGAACTGATTGAGGCCGCCAGGATCGACGGGGCTACCGGATTCCAGATATTAAAACGCATCATGATCCCCATGGTCATGCCGTCTTTTACCATCTGTCTGTTTCTGACCCTGACAAATTCCTTTAAGCTGTTTGACCAGAACCTTGCGCTGACGGCAGGCGGACCGGGAAGGCAGACCAGCATGCTGGCCCTTGATATTTACAATACCTTTTACGGCAGAGTTGGCTGGGAAGGGGTGGGCCAGGCAAAGGCCACGGTGTTCTTTCTTATGGTTGCGGTCATATCCCTGACCCAGCTTTCATTAACAAGGCGTAAGGAGGTGGAGAACTGATGAGCAGAAAGGGAAGAAATACAGAAATTCAGCAGATGGAAGTAGGAAAAACCACAGGAGCATTTTTAACGGCCGCTTTGGCAGTTCTTTCCCTGACATTTTTGTTCCCCATTGTCCTGGTTTTCATAAACTCCTTTAAGAGCAAGCTGTTTATCAGCGATGCACCGTTTCAGCTTCCAAAGGCAGGCACCTATGTGGGGCTTACCAACTATGCGGAAGGCATCCGGAAAACAGGGCTTTTCCCGGCATTTGGCAGGTCCCTGTTTATTACGGTAACCTCTGTGGCAGTGATCATCCTGTTCACCTCCATGACGGCCTGGTTTTTAACCAGAGTGAAATCCGCATTTACAAACATTTTATACTACGTCTTCGTATTTGCCATGATCGTGCCGTTCCAGATGGTCATGTTCACCATGTCAAAGACAGCAAATGACTTGTATTTAAACTCCATGTACGGCCTTGTGCTTCTTTACCTGGGCTTTGGCGCCGGGCAGGCGGTATTTTTATTCTGCGGTTTTGTTAAGGCCATTCCCCTTGAAATCGAAGAGGCGGCTATGATCGACGGCTGTTCCCCCGTTCAGACTTATTTTCATGTGGTATTCCCCATGTTAAGGCCTACGGCAGTGACCGTTGCCATCTTAAATGCCATGTGGATCTGGAACGATTATTTACTTCCAAGCTTGATTCTTCCCCAGGAAAAAGGTACAATACCAATGGTTATTCAGAACTTAAAAGGCGGATATGGTTCCATTGATATGGGAGCCATGATGGCAATGCTGGTTCTGGCGATTTTTCCTATCATTGTATTTTATTTAAGTTGTCAGAAATATATCATAAAGGGCGTAGCTGCAGGTGCGGTAAAGGGCTAGGAAGTCAAATATCCCGCAGCAAATTACGGAGTATTTGGCCCCTGCAGCATTCGCCGGATGCAGGAATGCAAGCATCCCTGCACCTGGTTCATTGCTTGCAGAAATAAACAGAAAAAGGAGACTGATTATGCGGGAATGTGGTATGTTGCTCCCGGTTGCAAGCCTACCGTCAAAATACGGGATCGGAGCATTTTCAAAAGAGGCATATGAATTTATTGATCTATTAAAAAAAGCAGGTCAGCAGTACTGGCAGATACTGCCTCTGGGGCCCACAGGTTATGGGGATTCTCCTTACCAGTCATTCTCCGCATTTGCGGGAAATCCGTATTTTATTGACTTAGATGAGCTGGTTGCTGAGGGACTGCTTACTTTAGCAGAATGCGAGGCCGTGGATTTTGGAGATGATCCGGGAGATATTGACTATGAGAAAATGTATTATAACCGTTTTCCCCTGTTAAGAAAGGCTTATGGACGGTGGAAGGAGCAGGGACATACGTCAGATGAGCCGGGGAAGCTTCTTGGGGAAGAAACAGCCGGCTACTGTTTTTACATGGCAGTTAAGGATCATTTTAAAGGAAAAAGCTGGATCTGCTGGGATGAGGATATCCGCCTCAGAAGAGAAGATGCAGTTTCCAGGTATGAAAAGGAGCTGTTAAATGAGATCGGATTTTATGGCTTCCTTCAGATAAAATTTGAGGAGCAGTGGAGCCGGTTAAAGTCCTATGCAGGAGAACAGGGCATCAGGATCATCGGAGACATTCCTATATATGTGGCATTTGACAGTGCGGATTCCTGGTTTCATCCGGAGCTGTTCCAGTTTGATGAAAACTGTGAGCCTGTTGCGGTCGCAGGCTGTCCGCCGGACGGATTTTCCGCCACCGGGCAGTTATGGGGAAATCCCCTTTACCGCTGGGATTACCATGGACAAACGGGCTATGAATGGTGGATGAAGCGAATGGAATACAGCTTCCGCCTTTACGATGTGGTGAGGGTGGATCATTTCCGCGGCTTTGATGAGTATTATTCCATTCCTGCAGGAAGTGAGAATGCCGTTCATGGTGCCTGGGAAAAAGGCCCTGGAATTGATATCTTCAACAAGATGCGGGAGAAATTCGGGATACTGGATATCATAGCGGAGGACCTTGGCTTTTTGACCCCATCGGTTTTAGAACTGGTTAAGAATACAGGCTTCCCAGGGATGAAAGTGCTGGAATTTGCATTTGACTCCAGAGAGGAAAGCGATTATCTGCCTCATAACTATACGCAGAACTGCGTGGTATATACGGGAACCCATGACAATAATACCATCAGGGGCTGGTATGAAGACTTGTCCCCGGAGGACCGCCAGCTTTCCATTGACTATATGAATAACGAAAGAACGCCGAGAGAAGAGATCCACTGGGATTTTGTCCGTCTGGCCCTTGCAAGTGTTGCCAGACTGGCGGTGATACCGGTTCAGGATTATCTGGGTCTTTGCGGGGAGGCCAGGATCAATGTGCCCTCCACCCTGGGGAAAAACTGGAGATGGCGTATGGTTTCCGGGGAAATAACAGAAGAGCTTGCGGAAAAATGCAGAAAAATTGCCAGGCTTTACGGCAGGGCGTGACGAAAGGAGATGAGTATTTCTGATGGACTCCATTAATATAAAGGATATAGCCAGATTGTGCGGGGTAGGTGTGAGTACCGTATCCCGGGCCATCAATAACCATCCGGATATCAATCCAGAGACAAAGAACATGATCATGCAGGTGATTAAGGAAAACAACTATATTCCCAATAACAGCGCGCGGAATTTAAAACGTACCGATTCCAGGGCTATTGCGGTGCTGATCAAGGGTATCGGCAATCCCTTTTTCAGCAAGATGATCCGTATCTTCGAGGAGGAGATCCAGAAAAAGAAATACTCATTCATCCTGCAGAGGGTCGATGAGCAGGAGGACGAGGTTGATGTGGCTTTGGAACTGATCAAGGAAAAGAAGCCAAGGGGAATCGTGTTCCTTGGAGGATATTTTTCCCACAGCAGAGAAGAGCTGGAACAGCTAACCGTTCCTTATGTGTTAAGTACCATCGGAATGACAGAGTACTTGGGCGAATCTCCTGATTTTTCCTGCGTATCCGTAGATGACTACGCGGAAAGCTACAAAATGACGGATTACTTATGTAAACTTGGTCATGAAAAAATCCTTATCCTGACCGCTCCTTCTGATGATGAGAGCATCGGCCGCCTCCGTCTGGAAGGATACAAGAAGGCTCTTTCAGATAACGGCATCACCCCTTCCCCATCTCTGATCATATTTTCAGAGGAATGTGAGGAATGCTATACCATGGACAACGGGTACCGGATGATGAACCGTGTTCTGAATGAAAAGCCGGAATTTACGGCTGTTTATGCGATCTCAGACAGCATTGCCATCGGTGCCTGCAAAGCCATCTTTGAGCATGGCATGCGGATACCGGAAGATTATTGTATGGCCGGTTATGACGGTCTTGATATTGCCCGCTATTATAACCCGTCCATCACCACCATCCGCCAGCCGGTGGAAGAGATGGCAAAGGCCACCATCAAGATCTTATTTGATGTGATCAAGAATAAGGCAGAGCATCAGAAAAAGGTTTTTAGGGCCGAGCTGGTAGAAGGAGAGTCTACAAGAAGAGTAAAATAATTTTCCATATCAATAAGCAATCCCTCCAGATTAAATGCAAGATTATGAGTAAATTTGTCAATTGTGCTGCATTTTTACTTATTATTTGATATAATTTTATTATATCTCACATTTGATCAAGGAGGGATTTTCCATGCCTGATACCATGTTTTTCAGTCTCCTGTTAAATATTGGCCTCCTGGTGCTCATCGCCACTTTGCTGACCAAAATACCCATCGTACGCAGCATGCTTTTGTATGATAAAAATTCTGCCGGATGCACGGCAGCCCTGGCAGCCATATTCGGTCTCGTCAGCATTATTTCCACCTATACGGGAGTGCATGAACAGGGAGCCATTGTTAACACCCGTGTGATCGGCGTATTAGCGGCCGGCCTGTTAGGGGGGCCCTGGGTCGGTATGGGGGCGGCCCTGATCGGAGGGCTGCACCGCTACTTTTTTGATATTGGCGGATTTACAGCCGTTTCCTGTGCCTTATCTACTCTAATGGAAGGCCTTGCAGGCTGTATTTTCTCCCGCCGTTTTAAAATGAGAAAAATAGACAGTGCCGGAATCTTTCTGCTTACCGCGATTGTCGAAACGGGACAGATGGCAATTATCCTCCTGATCTCGAGGCCTTTTCCGGCGGCTATACAGCTGGTGAAGGTGATCGCATTTCCAATGATCATCATGAATGCCCTGGGCATGATCATCTTTTTAGGAACCTTTAACATGGTATTTATGGAGGAAGACAGCCAGTTTGCGGAAAAAATGCGCCTTGCTCTGGGAATTGTGGAGCAAAGCCTGCCCCATCTGCGTAAGGGCTTATACAGTACAGAGGATATGGAGGCTGCCACGGAAATTATTTACCGCTCCACGTCCTGTGCCGCTATATTGCTCACGGATAACCGTAAGATTCTGGCTATGAAATCCGATGCAGGGTTATGCGCCTTAAAAGGAGATTCCATCCTGGCTCCTATTCTTGCATCTTTACATGACCGGAATTCCACTATTTTTGATTATGCAGAAAAAGACGATCCCTTTTATCCCATATTAAAAAACCACATGATTGTGGCCGCTCCCCTGATCGAAATGGATCATATTATCGGCAGCCTGACTATGGTGGTCAAAAAGCATTGGCATAATTCACGATCTGACTTAAGTCTTGCTTCTGAACTGGCCAGGCTTTTCTCCACTCAGCTGGAGCTTTCTTATCTGGAATACCAGAAAAAGCTGCGGCGCAAGGCGGAGTTTAAGGCCTTGCAGTCCCAGGTAAACCCACATTTTTTATACAATGCGCTCAATACAATTTCTTACGTCAGCCGGGAGAACCCGGACAGGGCAAGGGAACTTCTCCGCTCCCTCTCTACCTACTACCGGCAGACCCTGGAAAATGACCAGTATATGCTGAATCTGCATACGGAACTTTATCACATCTCAAGCTATCTGGATCTTGAAAAAGCGAGGTTTGAAGAAAAACTATGTGTGGAAATCAACATTAAGGAGGACTTAAACTGTATGGTTCCCGCCTTTATTCTTCAGCCGCTGGTGGAAAATGCCGTTCGTTACGGTGCTGATCAAATGGGAAACCGTCTGGTGTCCATTCAGGCCCATGCAAACAGCGACCAGATCGAAATAGCGGTTTCCGACAATGGAACGGGATTTCCCCAGGAAATTCTTACAAGGCTGTATGCAGGACAGAGCTATGGGGGGGTGGGCCTGGAGAACGTCCATAAGCGGTTAATGAGCATCTACGGGCAGGAGAACGGACTTCACATACATAGCTCGGAGAATGGCTCCAAGGTCTATTTTCTAATCCCAGCGGCGGTTTCAGAATCCAGGTATGTGGAAGAGCTTGCTGCAACCATAAGTCATAAGAACAATGGAAAGGAGGAATCATCATGAAAATTGCAGTGATCGATGACGAGCGTCCTGCCCGAAAAGAGCTGATTCATCAGATTTTATCTATTTTGCCGGACAGTCTGATAAAAGAGGCCGGCAGCGGAGCAGCAGCTCTGGAACTTCTTGAGGACCAGTCCTTTGATCTTCTGTTTTTGGACATTAACTTAAATGACATGGAAGGAACTACACTGGCATCGGCAGTAAAGTGCATGCTGCCGGAGGCACAGATTGTTTTTGCTACGGCCTACTCCCAATATGCGGTGAAGGCATTTGAACTGGGGGTAAGTAATTATATCCTTAAACCCTTTGATCCGGAAAGAGTACGGCTGGTCCTTGAAAAATGCAGCCGGGATCTGGCCAGGTTGCAAAAAGAAAAAATCCAGTTGGAAGACAGGTTCCCGCCTTTTCCAGCCAACCGGATGCCAATCTGCGTGAACCGTACTATCACACTGCTGGACATCAGCCAGATCGTTTATATTGAAACCTGCCTAAGAAGCTGTATCATACATACCGTCTCAAAGGATTACACGGAAAACCAGCTGCTGGGAGAATACGAAAAACGTCTGGTGCCCTACAGCTTCTGCCGTATCCATAAGAGCTATCTGGTAAATTTAAACTACATCGCAGAAATGTTTCCCTGGGCCGGCAACAGTATGGCGGTTAAGATGCAGGGTTTTGAACAAAATATCCTTCCTGTAGGCAGGGAAAAGGTCAAACATTTAAGACAGCTTATCGGAATATAAAATACTTCCATCCGGTTTATGACAGCCATTCTGCTTTTTGTGCATTTAGCACTTACGTTCATGCAAATATCATTTATTTTTGTACATATTATTGTATAATCGGTAATAGGAATGGTTTTCATAATATTTTACAGGAGGTATGAATATGATAAGTTTCTTTGCGTGTCTGGCACTGCTGATCATCGGATTCTTAACCTACAGCAAGGTGGCTGAAAAGGTTTTCGGCCCGGATGACAGAAAGCCCCCTGCTCTGACTATGACAGACGGGAGTGATTATGTACCAATGGGAACACCCAGGATTTTCCTGATCCAGCTTTTAAACATTGCAGGTCTTGGGCCAATTTTCGGTGCTCTGGCCGGAGCCTGCTGGGGGCCCAGCGTATTCCTGTGGATCACCCTTGGCACCCTTTTTGGAGGAGGCATCCATGATTATATGGTGGGCATGATGTCCATGCGCCATAAAGGAGCCAGTGTTTCTGAGCTTACGGGTACATACTTGGGAAATACCATGAAGCAGGTCATGCGGGTGTTCTCCGTGATCCTTCTGGTTCTGGTTGGGGTTGCCTTTTCAACCGGTCCCGCAAATCTTTTAGCCATGCTGACACCGGATATACTTGATTCTCGGTTTTGGCTTGCTGTAGTATTGATTTACTATTTTATTGCGACATTTGTCCCTATCGACAAGGTCATCGGCAAGATCTACCCGTTTTTCGGCATTTGTCTGATTGTTATGGCGCTGGGGGTAGGAGGTGCCATTCTTTTTAAAGGTTACCATATTCCTGAGATCACCTTGTCAAACCTTCATCCGTCAGAAACTCCCATCTGGCCGACCATGTTCATATCTGTTGCATGCGGTGCTATTTCCGGCTTTCATGCAACCCAGTCTCCGCTTATGGCACGCTGCCTTACCAATGAAAATGATGGCCGTAAGGTATTTTACGGTGCAATGGTGGCAGAAGGTGTGATCGCTCTGATCTGGGCGGCTGCAGGTGTTGCATTTTACGACGGTACCGGTGGTCTTTTAACTGCACTGGGAAACGGACAATCCAGCGTGGTCTATGAAATCTGCTTCAAACTTTTGGGGCCTGTGGGTGCGGTCATCGCCATGATCGGAGTCATTGCCTGTCCCATTTCTTCAGCAGATACCGCTTATAGAAGTGCCAGGCTGACGCTGGCCGACTGGTTCCAGATGGACCAGAAGCCTGTAAAAAACCGGCTGATTCTTACCATTCCTCTTCTTGCAGTCGGCTCCGTTCTGACTCAGTTTGATGTACAGATTGTATGGAGGTACTTCTCCTGGAGCAACCAGACCCTGGCCATGATTGCGCTCTGGTCCGCAAGCGTATATTTATACCAGAGGAAACGTTTTTACTGGATCACAGTACTTCCGGCAACTTTTATGTCCGCAGTATCCTTCACTTACATTCTGATCGCGAAAGAAGGGTTCCAGCTTTCCACCGGCATTGCTTATCCGGCAGGCATCCTGTTTGCAGCGGTATGCTTTGGAGTATTCGTTTATACCTGTATTCTTGGCAAAGGCAAAGATACTTCCAATGCCTCAGAAGAGGAAAAGGCCACGGCATAATCTTTTAAGGGGTTAGAGAATTAATAATTCCATATGAGCTTATTTAAGAGCAGAGAAATTTGCATCTTGAATAAGCTCTCTTTTTAATGTTAAGTAGAAAGACTCCAGATAGCCCTCTTATAACTTACCCTTTCTTCTGTTGATTTATAAATTTTAAACATTATCATAAAATAATTAAATTATACATACATATGTTTTTATGGTACATTAAAGTTACTTAGAAAACGCTTTGGCCTATGCTGCTGCCGTAGCAAGGAGAACGCTGGGGGAAATGCCAGACAGAGTGGTAGTAGGGGTAAGTGGAAGCATCATAAAAAATGTGAAATCTGTGATTGTTCCTAACACAGGCCATTTAAAGGGAATTCCTGCTGTAGTGACAGCCGGTAGCGTGGCAGGGAAGCCAGAGAAAGAGCTGGAGGTCATTGGGGCAGTAACGCAGGAACAGATCATGCAGATGAAAGAATTTATGGAAGGAACGGAGGTCAGGATAGAACACATTAAAAGCGGACTTACCTTTGACATTATAGTCACTCTGTATAAAGACTCTTCTTACAGTAAAGTTCGCATTGCCAATTTCCATACCAATATCGTTCTCATTGAGAAAGACGGAAACATTTTGGGCCATTGCCGAGGAAGGGCTTTAGCTATTGCTTATTTATGCGGAGGGGGCTATAAGGAAGTCATACATACGATGGTTAATGCACTTGCAATTATATCAGGTATTGTATGCGATGGGGCAAAGGCCTCCTGTGCAGCAAAGATCGCTTCTTCCATTGATGCCGGTATTTTCGGTTACAGCATGTACATGCAGGGGCAGCAGCTTCTTGATGGTGACGGCATCGTTACCAAAGGTGTGGAGGCATAAAAATGTTGGTAGATTGGGGAAAGAGGGTATGAAGGAAACCAACGAGGAAATTATTAAAATCATGATAGGAGAATAGGTATGAAAAAAATAATAAGTAGTTTACCTTTTAAATTACTTCTGGGGGTAGTTCTGGGGATTCTGATTGGACAGGTAGCAGGCGAACATGTCATGAATTTTGTCGTGACAGTGAAATACATATTAAATCAGGTTATTACATTCTGTGTTCCTCTCATTATCATTGGCTTTATCGCTCCTTCGATCACAAGGCTGGGTAATAATGCTTCCAAAATGCTGGGCGTAGCAGTTACCGTTGCATATATATCTTCCATTGGGGCGGCATTTTTCGCAATGACGGCCGGCTATATCATGATTCCCCATCTGTCCATCGCTACCGATGTAGACGGACTCAAGGAACTTCCTGGAATCGTGTTCCAGCTGGATATTCCGCAGATCATGCCGGTAATGAGCGCATTGGTATTTTCCCTGCTCCTGGGTCTGGCCGCAACCTGGACAAAGGCAAAGGTAATTACCGAAGCATTGGAAGAATTTCAGGAAATCGTGCTTTCCATTGTAACAAAAATTGTTATCCCTATGCTGCCTGTATTCATCGCATTTACCTTTTGTGCCCTCTCCTACGAGGGAACCATTACCAAGCAGCTTCCAGTATTCTTTCAGGTTGTCCTTATCGTCATGATAGGCCATTTTATCTGGCTGGCACTGCTTTATGCAATCGGCGGTATTTATTCCGGGAAGAATCCTATGGATGTCATCAGAAATTACGGACCTGCTTATATCACCGCCGTAGGTACTATGTCATCGGCCGCTACCCTGGCCGTGGCACTCCGCTGTGCAAAAAAGTCTCAGCCTACTTTACGTGATGATATGGTGGATTTCGGCATTCCGCTGTTTGCCAACATTCATCTGTGCGGCTCCGTTTTAACAGAGGTATTCTTTGTAATGACTGTCTCAAAAATACTATACGGAGCCTTTCCATCCTACGGAACCATGGTATTGTTCTGCGTTTTATTAGGTGTATTTGCCATTGGTGCCCCGGGCGTTCCAGGAGGAACAGTTATGGCATCTCTTGGTCTTATAACAGGAGTTTTAGGCTTCAGTGAAACAGGAACAGCCCTTATGCTGACCATTTTCGCATTGCAGGACAGCTTCGGCACAGCTTGCAACGTAACCGGTGACGGTGCATTGACCATGATTCTGACCGGATTCGCTGAAAAGCATGGAATAAAAAGAGAAAAAATAGAATCAGGAATTTCATAAAAACAATTCATAAAATACCCCCTTCAGCCGTTTCCTGGCTGCAGGGGGTATTTGAACTATTTTACAGCATAATTAACAAGGCTCATTTTTATAGCACCAGAACCAATCAATACAATTTAGTTCCGATGTTCCGGTTTCATTGAGCCGCTCCAACGATTGACTATAAGTACCAGGCGGAGGTACCATTACAGAATTGCCAGGCATCCAGTTTGCAGGAGTTACTACACCGCATTTGTCTGTTGTCTGAAGAGCAGTTAACAGACGTATTTCAGAAATGTTTCTGCCGTTTGTTAGAGGATAAACCAGGATTGCGCGTATGATCTGATTCGGGTCAATGAAAAAAACATTTCGAACGGTTTCCTGCTTATTAACATCCGGGGCAATCATTCCATAAAGGTTTGCAACTTCAGCCATACGGTCGGCGATGACTGGAAACGGAATTTGAACGCCGGTTAATAAACGGATCTGATTTACCCATGCCAGATGGGAAGGGTTACTGTCTATGCTTAAACCTATCAGTTTTGCATTTAATGCTTCAAACTGGTCGTTCGCCTGTGCAAAAGCGATAAATTCGGTCGTGCATACAGGCGTAAATACATTGCTTACGGATGGAAAATATAGAAAAGAGTGAAAGAGACCTAAAAAAATGTTAGGTCTCTTTTTTATACCTAACATTTCGGATAGATAAAAACACAGTCCATCAAACAAGTGCTGGTAACACTTGGGGAGCGAATCTGGCTCATATAATAAGTGTAAAAAAATATGAAGTCATAGAGAATTATCATTTATCTAGGTAACGTTCATGAATGGATCGGCCTTATCGAAGGGAGGGAAGCGTGTGAGCAGAACTGAGTTCCGTTCATGAGTGGGATCGGCCTTATCGAAGAGAGAAGGAAACGAATGAGTGGAACTGAGATCCGTTCATGAAAGGGATCTGTCTTATCGAAGAGAGAGGGAATGCATATATTAATATATAAAGAGAGGAAAAGCTCTTTATATTTATACCTTAAATTTATACTTTAAATTTATACAGATGGTTTATAAGTATAAAAGTATAATTTGCACCATTATAGGAGGATATTTTAATGAGTAATTTTTGTAATTGTAGGAGTCATAATGAAAATTGCTGTTTTGATAAATCGCAAGGCTGTAGATGCTGCGTGGGACCAACAGGACCACAAGGTGTACCAGGGCCTACCGGACCTACTGGACCAACCGGAGCAACTGGCGCTCAAGGACCGATGGGACTACAAGGACCTGTTGGACCGATGGGACCAATGGGACCACGGGGATTTATTGGTCCGACTGGCCCGACTGGTGCCCGGGGACCGATGGGACTACAAGGACCTACTGGACCAACTGGTGCAACTGGCGCCCAAGGATCTCAGGGCCCGACTGGTCCGACCGGCCCGACTGGACCTAGCGGTCTTGCTGGAGCAACTGGCCCGACTGGCCCGACTGGAGCCGCCGGAGCAACCGGCCCGACCGGACCTAGTGGTCTTGCAGGCCCGACTGGTCCGACTGGCCCGACCGGAGCTGTCGGAGCAACCGGCCCGACCGGCCCCATAGGACTTACCGGAGCAACTGGCCCGACTGGCTCGACTGGAGCCGCCGGAGCAACCGGCCCGACCGGACCTAGTGGTCTTGCTGGAGCAACTGGTCCGACCGGCCCGACTGGACCTAGCGGTCTTGCTGGAGCAACTGGCCCGACCGGCCCCATAGGACTTACCGGAGCGACTGGTCCTACTGGCCCGACCGGAGCTGTCGGAGCAACCGGCCCGACCGGCCCTATAGGACTTACCGGAGCGACTGGTCCTACTGGCCCGACCGGAGCTGTCGGAGCAACCGGCCCGACCGGACCTAGTGGTCTTGCAGGAGCAACTGGCCCGACTGGCCCGACCGGAGCTGCAGGAGCAACCGGCCCGACTGGCCCCACCGGGCTCACCGGAGCAACTGGCCCGACTGGTCCGACCGGACCTACTGGCCCCATAGGACTCACCGGAGCAACTGGTCCGACTGGTCCCACCGGACTTACCGGAGCAACTGGCCCAACCGGACCGCAGGGAATAGAAGGACCAACAGGACCAACCGGACCGGCTGGAGGAACTGCCGTAAATAATGAACCATCAAACGCCAACCTCTATACGGTCAACCAATGCAATGGCACAATTGATATTTGGAGTGGAGCCTCCGGAAAAGAACTGGGTTCCATTCAACTGAGCTCAACACCACAGAAGATAACGATCAATCAAGTTACTAAAACTGCATATGTCACAGAACAAGATGGCTCAATTCAGGTGATTGATCTTTTCACTAACCAAATTATTGCTACCATACCGGGAACCTTCGAAGGCTCTCCTGCTATAAATACCGATACAAACCTCGTTTATGTCGGAGATAGCGGTGACGTTCTAAATGTCATCAACGGCGCCACCAATCAGTTAATCACACAAATCCCATTGGCGTCGCCGGCGACCAGCATAGCAGTGAATCCGACTACCAATCTGGTCTATGTTGCCGAAGCAGCCTCAGGCGATGTACAGGTAATTGACGCTTCCACAAACCAGATAGTTCAAACACTTACTGGATTTACGGAACTGCAAAAAGTAGCGGTAGACCCAGTCACAAACAGAGTCTATATCCTGAGCCATAATCCTAATTCTACTGAGCCAAGCAACCTGGGACTGTTGACCACTTTGGACGGAAACACCAACACAATTTTAACTCAACAGGCTTTTCCGGCAACGAGCCTGTATAATGCTGATTTAACCGTAGACCCTGTTAATCATCAAGTTACTGTAAACGGAAGCAATTACAGCGGATCTTCGATGCTATTTGATGAGAACGGAAACCTGCTTAATCTTTTTGGTCCGTTCCAATATAACGGAGGGCTTCCGGGCGGGGCAACGGTCAACCCTGAGACCGGAAATGTATATGAATCAACCTATAGCAATGGAGTACTAATCTTAAATCCAAATGGAACATCCATACAGGTCATTCCCGCTCCCTGCGTCGGAGCTATGGACATGACAAATCTTTAGCGGCATACAAAGCGGGAGGCATCTCCCAAACGCTTTGCCAATGGATTTATTAAAGGCTTCATCAATGACCTCATCAAAGACTTTGTTAAAGCTCTGCTAATCATGAGGTTAAACAAATAATAAATAAAACACGTCTTGAAACGGGCTTTGAAAGTCCATTCAAGACGTGTTTTTCCCGTTCTTTTGGCAAATTGCTTTTGCCGCTTCCCTCTCACAATGTATCAGGTTGGAAAACAGCTCCTCTGTTTTCTCCAGCACTGCGGCATTGTTCCTGAGGACGGAAGCCTTGAGCAGGCCGTTTTTCACTGCCTGCCAACGGTTGAAATAGTCGGCGTTAAAAATTGTAAGCTCATTTAAAAGGAAAAGCTTGCGATTTTGGAGGTAATATTCATAAAGCAGCCGGCTGTGAATCAGACAATCCACATATCTGGCCGCTTTTTCGGCAACCCTGCGGTCAGTGTTTGGTTTGTTTCCGCTAGGAGGTGCAATGGAATATGTACTATAGTCTTTCACTCCATCGGGTGGTATTTTACCCGCTTCCATTTGGGAAAGCAACTGCCAAAATGAGAGAGTATCTCCCTCTGCAACATTTAAAAGCTCGGCCAAATCATCTGTTTCCAAAGAATTCTTCTGGGAACGACAAAAGCTAGTAATGTCAAATGCGTGTGTAACAATTACCTCCTGTGTCATTGGTTCTTTCTGGTTTCCGTAAGTCGGATCGTAGCACAAAAAGTCATTGCCGCCCGCAGGCTTGGCAAGAAAATAGTGATAGCCGTTGAACCTGCCAAAAGACGGGGTCCAATGAATGTGAAACGGGTCCATTCCAATGATGAAATACATTTCTTTGTCACATTGTAGGAAACTGCTTTTGTTTTCTTTTGGCATACCGCAGGCAAAAACTTCCGAATGTGCGCCCAGATGGTTCAGGTTTGTAAGTAGGCGTTTGGAAGAAAACGACTTACTACAGGGATTAAAATCAAAATCGGTTTCCGAAAACAAAGTTGCAAATGCGTCAATAATAGGAATACCAAAAGCATTTGCTGCACTTACAACACTGCTGTAATAGCAATTCAAGCCTGGAAAGTTGAAAAGCTTCATAGAACAGCACCTCGTGCTCTTTCTGGTAATAGTATTTAATTATATGTATATTGGCAGTGGCTTGGAATTATACAACATTACTTTTTGCTGAACGAACTAAGACAAAACAATTTCTCCACACTTCTAAAAACAGTCTCTTACCCACATACCCACAATGCCGATGACGGTTTCCGCCCCGCTTCCAAACCCGACAAGGGACAGCCTTCTCTTGACCCTACCACAAAGTCTATGAATTAATGGATAGGTATTCACCCCCACGCTTCGCTCACCCGATAAGGGACGCCTTCCCTTGCTACCATAAACCCTTGCAGAATTTATGGCAGGAATAGGGCGTAACACGTCGTGCCGCAGATTGCAGGCAAAGTCTGCAACTATCAAAGATTTTCGTATGTAACAAATGAAGTTTTCTACATACCTGAGTGTTACAAAGAATGTCCATTATTAGGGAAATCCTTATTCTAGCTGGATTTTATTGTGTTACAATCTGATTTTTATAAATACAAAGTATAAAAAATTAGTGGCTGTAACTTACGTGAGCAATATTATTGGGGAGGCTTAATATATTTGCAAATATTAGCTTTCATGTTATAATATTAAGTGAAATATTGGGTTTTGGAGGTATAATTTGGCAAAACAATATACAAAAAAGATGATTCGGGATATGTGCATTAATATGCTGAATGAGCGTCCCTTGAATAAAATCACAGTAAAAGATATTGTTAAAGCCTGTGATATTAACAGAAATACTTTTTATTACCATTATCCAGATATATATGCAATTTTATCGGAAATTTTTCAGTCGGAGCTTCAAAATGCCATTGATGAATATAACGATACCCTTTCATGGGAGGAAGGCTTTCTTGTTGCGGCTAAATTTGCAATGGAAAACAGAAGAGCCGTTTATCATGTATATAATTCCATGCAGAGAGAGGAATTGGAAAATTATATTTTCAGCGTTGCCGGAAATGTTATGTACCGTTATGTTGAAAGAGAAAGCGAAAGCGAAGGGATTCAAGCCTCCACCAAAGATAAAAAACTCATAGCCTCTTTCTATCAATGCGCTCTTACTGAAATGGTGCTGCGCTGGATAGGCTCAGGAATGAAAGAAGATCCCAATGTAATCATCAGACGCATCGGCGAGCTTTTTGACGGTCATATCACACTGTCCCTTAAAAGGAGTGGAAAACTAAATATTTAAAATATTGCCAAATCAAATGGTTAATTAAAGTAAACGAACTTAAGAATAAGCAAATAGGCAAGCTGATTTTTCTGAAGCATTTGCCGCTTACGGAATCTGATTATTTTAAGGTCTAAATGCTAGACAAATAAGCCCCAGTGTTCGATTTTTGAACACTGGGGCTTATTTGTCTAATGAAAAGTTGTGAAAAAAGTTATATGATGTAGGAAATAAGGTTGCCGGCGTTCATAAAATTAAAGGGGTATTGCCTATTGTTAAGACCAGGTGAACGCTCAAAACTCTATTACAGCAAAATAACATGAAGGGAGTAACAAAAGCCTGTTTTTCATAAACGGCTTAAATATATAAAACCTCTATATTTTAGTCATTAAAATATACGGATTTTGTTGCTGTTATTATTCTATTTTGCTATACATTACTTCAGTTAACATTTAAAATTAAAATCTTGAAAGAGGGGCTAAGAATGAAAATTAAAACTCATGATGAAAGACTTACTCTTACAAACGGCACATATCATGCTTTGGTTCATGCAAGAAAGCCGAAAGGAATCGAAGATAAGAAAGCCTATTTAATCGGTACAGGCATCGGTGCCTTGGCTGCAGGCTGCTTTTTGATTCGGGACGCCCATATGGACGGCAGCAAAATTGTTTTTTTAGAGCAGCTTGACATTCCCGGTGGTTCTTTAGACGGTGCAGTTATGCAAAACACAGGTTATGTAGCACGCGGCGGCCGTGAAATGGGCCAGTGCTTCGAGGTCCTTTGGAACTTGTTCAGCTCTTTACCATCCACAGAGGATCCGAATATGACTGTATTGGATCATCTGTATTATACAAACCTTGAAGACCCCAACTACAGCAATTGCCGTATTACAAAAGAACGCGGCGTTCGCTATGACAACGGTAAATTCAATTTAGGCCAGGAACTTGCAAAAGAACTTGCTATGTTTGTAGCAACATCCGATGAAGAGCTTGAAAACAAAACCATAGAAGACGTATTCTCCGACGAGCTTCTTGACAGTGATTTCTGGACATATTGGAGAACTATGTTTGCCTTTGAAAACTGGCACAGTGCACTTGAAATGAAGCTTTACATGAACCGTTTCATACATCATGTGGGCGGTTTACCTAACCTTTCAGCTTTGCAGTTTTCACGCCATGACCAGTATACTTCCTTCGTAATGCCTATGGTTAAATATTTGAAGGAAAATGGAGCAACATTCAGATATGGAGTTACCGTAAACAATGTAGAGTTTGCAATTTCTCAAGAAAAGAAGGTTGCTACAAAGATTGTTGCAGTAGATAAAGAAGGAACAGACATTTCCGTGGACTTGTCGGAAAATGATTTAGTATTTATTACAAACGGTTCCATGACAGAAGGCTCCGGATACGGTGATGACAATACGCCTGCTCCTTTCAATAAAGAGCTTGGCGGATGCTGGACACTTTGGAAAAATATCGCTGATCAATGCGATGAATTCGGAAGACCAGATAAATTCTGCGGAGAGCCTGAAAAATCTAATTGGGAATCCTGTACTGTAACATGCCATGACGAAAGCGTGCCCAAATATATTGAAAAGATTACAAAACGCTCACCTTATACTGGCCGTACAGTAACAGGCGGTATAGTTACCGCATTGGATTCTTCATGGCTTATGAGCTGGACAATAAACCGTCAGGAACAGTACTACGGACAGCCTGAAAAAGACGTTGTAGTTTGGGTATACGGTTTATTCTCCGATGTTCCGGGAGACTATATTAAAAAGCCCATGAGAGACTGTACCGGCAAGGAAATCACAAAAGAATGGTTGTATCATATAGGAGTGCCTGTTGATGAAATAGAGGAGTTAGCCAATACATGTACAGCTATCCCAGTAATGATGCCGTTCATAACTTCTCAATTTATGCCACGTGAATCTGGTGACCGTCCTTTTGTAGTGCCTAAGAATGCAGTAAACTTTGCTTTCCTTGGACAGTTCGCTGAAACATTGGATGATCCCGGCCGCGATACAGTATTTACCATTGAATATTCCGGACGTACAGCTATGGAAGCCGTATATGTTTTAACCGGAGTGGAAAAGGGTGTTCCCGAAGTATTTGCTTCCCGTTACGATATTCGTTATCTTCTCAGCGCAGGCGTATGTCTGCTTGACGGAGAAAAACTGGAAATAGACTTGCCCCCTCTTAAAAAAAGCAAGATTATGAAGCAATTAGCAGGAACGGACATTGAGGTAATGCTGAAAGATTGTGGGGTTTTATAAAATAACCAAAGTTGTGAAATTAGATAAAAAGGTTAAAATCCCGGTTTTTTAAAAGCCGGGATTTTAATTTATAGCCAGTCAAGTTAAAAAATGTACAGATTCCGTGTAAGAAAGGTTCTAAAATCCTATAACGGTTTTCAATTTCGTTTACTGTACAAATAAAAGTAACAGGAGCCTTTATCAAAACGGACCTTTCCCAAGGAACCGGGATGATGAATTGTGAATACAGGCTTTTGTTACTTATTTGAATTTATTTGACTATAAATATCGTGCAAAGGGGAATTTTCCATGAAGGATAAACACGACATTGAACCGCACTGTATTCCCTCTATTGAAGCCATGCAGGAGCAGTATGAAAAGCAGCTGCGAAAGGAAGCTTCTCGGTTATTAGAGGATGAGCACAATAAAATTACAGACGGGCAAGAAAGCTTTTTCAAGGCCTTTAGAAGATTTGAACAGATAAGCGAAAGCTCTGTGGCAGATGAAAATACAGACATTGAATATTTTGAAAAATACAGGGCCTATGTTGAAAAGGAAACAGCAAATCAGGGTCTGACAATAGAGGAAATTGAAACTCTTATTGAGTACGAGACTTTTTTTCTTAAATGGGAAAGGCGGGTTAGCTATGAGAGCAATAATTATTCCCATCACAGAAGTAATTCCGCTACGAGATACAGGGTTTACCGTATAGAGCGTTTAAAAAAAGAGATAGAAAAGCTTTTGGACAGCTCTGCCGAAGCATGGGAATTTTATCATACCCGTCAATTGCTGAGTGATATAAAAACTCAGCATCAGCAGCGCTTAGTAACGGCTCCTTATGTAATGGAAGCAAAGGAAAAGGTAATAGATTCTTTAAACCTTGGAATGCCGGTTTATATTGTAGGGCATTTAGGAAGCGGAAAGACCCAGCTTGCCACGGAAGCCGCCATGGACTTTTCAATACAGAATAAAATTCAGGCAGAACTTGAAGATCAATTGGAGAAATGGTATTGTGCCAATCCAAAGGCCGGGGAAAAAGAGGCTATTGAAAAATTCAAGGAGATATATACACACCGAAAGCAGTATTATAAGGAAATATTGACAAATGGAACGCAAGAAGAAATAGAATCTTTGCAGCCGCTCTTTATATCCGGTTCTCACAATCTGACCTATGAAGATATGTTTGTGGAGAAGACACTGACGCTCAAACATAGCTTTTCTCAAAAATCCTATAATGATTATCTGGATATGATCATCGGAGATTTTTATCAGTGGCTGCATGAAAACGAAGATAAGCTTCAGCAGATGACGGAAGAAGAAAAGCTTCAGCTTAAAATACAGATATGGAACAGCTTCTCCGATTTATTGGTTGCAAGCAACAGTGCCTTCGGTACGGAAATCAAGAAAATTGAGAAGGAAATATTAATCGCGGTAAAAGAAGGCCGGCCTGTAATTATTGACGAGATTAACACCATCGCAATGCAGAATCTCATTGGATTAAACGATATACTGCAGCGCCATGCAGGGCATACGGCTTATATTACAGGGGTAGGCCCTGTATTAATTAAGCCGGGGTTTGCATTTATAGGAACAGGAAATCTGTCTACCCAGATGGTTAATTACGAAGGTACAAATGAGCTTAACTCTGCGTTTAAATCCCGGTTTGTAACTATCGAATATAATTACGTTTCCCAGAATACCAAAGGCTCTATGGAAGAACAGGCAGACCCGGAAAAAAATGAACTTTTCAGGGTTATTATTGCAAGGCTTTCAAATGCCAACGGAACAATTCAAATTCCCGATCCCAAACGGACCCTTGAAGAGCTGTTTCGGTTTTCTCAGCTCTGCCGTGTTACCCAAAATGTATTTATGGGCAAATGGAAGGATGAAGAGCAGAAGGAAATTTCCGGCGAGGAGCTAGAGCTTAGAGAATCCGTATTGTCCATAAGAAATATTCTGCACGTTTTGGACAATTGGAATCAAGGAGAAGAAAAGGATTTAAGCAAGGCCCTGTGGGACGGATTTATAAGTTCTATCACTTATTCCGACGATCAGAATTATATTCTTTCTCAGGCGGTGCGCTTTGGCTTTTTCCCGGCAGAGGAAGGCTGGAAGATTGAAACCAAAGGCATAGGAGAATCAACCACCACTTACGACGAAATCAGAACCCGCCCTTATCGCTATGTACGCCCAAAAACCCAGACCTTGAGCCATTTGGATGTAGTTCATATTCTTTTTGGAAAGGGTACCCAAAGAAAAAATATACCGGAAGAATTAAAAAATATTTTTCAATCGGACCTGGAAGATACGCTGAGGATTGATGCAAAAAAATATCAGCTGCTGGATCAGAAATTATCCCATTTAGAACATTCAAAAGCTCTCCTTGAGCATTTGGAGAATAATGGAGGCTAAAATGAAGCTGAATTTATCGGTTGATGAGGAAGAATTTAAAAAACAGGTAAAAGACCTAAGGCAAAAACTAAATAAAATTCGGGAAACGGGCATTTTAGAAGATGATTTCGAAAAATGCCTTGATGTGCTTTCAGCTAAGGAGGAAAAGCTTCTTACGGAGATGATTCCCCATTACAGGGCATATGCAGGAAATTCAAAAGACGCCATAAAAACAGAATCTATAACAAGGCTGGGAGCCTGTGGCTTTGAAGGATTTTTTCAAAGTGTTCTAAGGCTTTCCGAGGATATGTTTGTTGCCGGAAATACAGATTGTGCATTGCAGTTTTTTCAGATAAGCAAAAGAACGGAACCTTCCGGCAAGGAAAGGATTCAGGAGGAATGGAGTCCGCCTGTTAAAGATATTAAAGAAAAAATTTCGGCCTTTCACAGGCTTAATAAGAATGAAATTCTGCTTTTGGGAAGCAAAGGCGGCTGCTATTTATTATCATGCAGCAATTTTAAACAAATCCCTAATGGAAGCGGGGAGATGCATATAAAAAAGATAGAGACAGAAACAGGAATGAGCTGGTTAGGTCAATGCCTGTCCGTAAGCAATAATTTAATAGCCGCGGAAAAAGAGCAGGAAGAGCTGGTTTTGCTGGAAATTGTTAAAGAAAAAGAAGAATACCGCCTGATACTCCATAAAGACGCTTCTCTTCCAATTTCAAACATAATCGGAATGGAGAAAACAGGAGCTGATGAATTTGCCGTCGGCACCAAATCAGGAGAAATATACTTTATAAAACGGAACTATCATAATCTTTCTATAGTAAATAAAATTAAAATTCCAGATTGCGAAATACGCAAAATCCATTGCCTCGAAAATGAAAAGGGGCAGAAGGATACTCTTTTGTCCATAGGGAATAATGGTAAGCTTCATATCATTTCTCTTGACGGGGCGGATATAAACATTCTTGATGAAGGAAATTTCCTTAAAGGGAATCTTTTTGATGCAGAGTCTTCAAAAGGAACAGCCGTAATATTAAGCGAAGACGGAATTCTATATTTGTTGGAGGAAAATTTCGGAAAATGGCATATCAATAAGGATTCAATTATGGAAGGGGTCTTTTTAACCGACGTGCTGAAGCTTTATCCATCAAAGTATTTGCTGATGGGGGTAGAAGGCGGATTATGCACACTAAATATTAACAGAATCGATACCCCGCAAGCTTTGTGGGATTTGCCGTTATACCAGTAGGAGGGGAATGGGCTTGCTTAATTATGATGAACAGAAGCTGATAGAAGAGTCAACAAAACATGTGGAATCCTTTTTGCAGAGAGAGCAGCGTACGTTAGCTACGTTTACAGGGGATTCCAGCCTGATGTATATGCCTGATCCAAAGCTTGAAAGATTTTTGTTAAATCCGTCCAAGGGCATATTATATCTTCCGCTGGCGGCCTTTTTGGACAGGGACTTAGACGAAAATCAGATTTTATGGCATATTTATTATGAGCTTGCCATGTATCCCGATTGGAAAAAACAAACGAAAGCCTATCTGTACAGAGGCAAAAGATGGGAGAAAGAAAAAGACAGAATGACCGGATATATCCTTCATCGCATTGAGAAAGAAGGCCTTGGAGAAGATCGCGCATATCTGCCGGATATTATAACCGGATATGTTAAAAAGGAAATACTAGATGCTTTGCACAGGCTGGATAAGCTGACTTCCTTTTTAAGGGTACTGCAAATGTGCCCTGTTTACAGAGATGAAGCTAATTTTAAAAAGATAGCTGCATATATGGAGCAGACAGGCAATAAAATGAAGGCTATTGAAGAAATGCCGAAGCACAAGGCATTTATCAATAGTTTTATCCTTAAGGAAATTTATAAAACAACGCCTGATATTAAAGGATGGGGTGAGAATCCATTCAGCAAAAGGATATTGAATCAGCCTTTTTTGGATTTCATTCATTCTCAATTAGTAAGGCAGATAAACAGCGAAGAGGGTGTTTTAGAAAGAGATTCCCTTATTCGTTCTTTTATTTATCCTGTATTTGAGCAATTATGGAAAGAAGAAATAGATGCAATGGACTTTTTTAAATCCCAAGGCGCATCTCAGGAACAGGTAAGTGAAAGAAAAAGCCCTTTTGAACAATCGGAAAAAGAAAAAAGGGATGCATTGGAATCCACGGAGGAAGAAGAAAAAACGATCCTTGAAGAACTGCTGGACCAGCAGGAGAAAAACAATGAAATAGTTCAAAATATAATGACTGGAAAGATCGACTTAACATCTTACGGCATCAACCAGAATGATCAGCAGCTTTTTCAGTATTATTCAAATAAAATGAAGCTGGAAAGAGAGCAGATGCGTCAATTCTGGAGTAAACTTATTGGAGATGCGAAAAAAGAAATCAGCGTAAAAAAAGACGGGCAAATAAAAGGCAAGCTAGACGTTAACAGCTTTATTGCCGCCTATCCGGATTTTGTAGAAGCGGAGAAAAAAGGAAATTATAAAAATCTTCCCGTGTTCAGCAGATATTTGCTGGAAACCCAGGCAGATAAATTGCCGGAACGAATCGAAATTTCTTTTGTTATAGATAATTCAGGCTCCATGAATGCTGCAAAGATTGAATCTGCAAGAGAAGCGCTGGCCGTAACGTTGCTGTCAATTGATGATTTGAACAGATATCTTAAGCGAAATGCTGAACAATTAAACCAGAAAATAGAAGTCTTAAGCGAAACATGGTTTTTCGGAAGTCAATATTATCATATGAAAGAATTTAACGACAAAACCTCCGGAGAGAAAGAATCGGCGGATATAATCCGTTCCATCGTAAGGCTTAATTCCACCGATGGCGCTACAGACGATGCAAGCTGCTTGAAAGAAATATCAGGGAGCATCACTCCCGCAGAAGAAAGGCAGCTTAAAATGGGAAAGCATATAAAAATAATTTTTGAAATTACTGACGGAGCCTCCAGTTTTCCCGGCCTGGCTAAGAATGCTGTCCAAGAGCTTTTATCGAAAGATGTTGCCCTTTACGCTTTTCAAATCGGAAAGAACAGTACAGCCAGCGAAAGCACATTTAACTTTGTATGGAATGACGGCTACAAGGAGCCTCACGGCATAATTTTAGGAGAACAAGTGGAGAAGCTTCCTAAAGAACTGCTGAAAGCCGTAAAAAAGAATATGCAGTCTATTTTCAAGGGCTGACGGATAAGCTTATAGTAGAAATCAAACGTCAGGACATGGTGAACTTGGAGGCAGCCTACAGCGGATACTTTGCAGAACCAGAAAAAGACGAAAAGGATGATCCTTGGCAGATGGATTGATAATTCAAAAAGGAAGCCAGTTTATTGACTTCCTTTTTGCGCTTGCTATATTAACGATTATGAAGAATTAACTGATGGAGCTAAAGTACTCCTTCATAAAATATGACTGCATAAATGATGTGTTTCAGAATTATTATCAATTATAATCATAAACAACCCCTTAGCTTTAGTCCCATGTTAAGGAAATATGGTATTCCTTTTTTCCTTCCACATAAGGAATTTCCTTTCCTTCCAAAGGTTTCCCATCCACCAGAATGGAAAGAATTCCATTATCGTTTTGTTTGGTATGATTCACATGGATATAATAATTTGCTCCCCGGAATTTACGGACTGCGGAAAATTCCTTGATGGAATCCGGCAGGCAGGGATCTATGATTAACCCGTTGAAACCAGGGCGGATCCCTAAAATATACTGGGAAATGCATACAAATGACCATGCAGCGGTTCCGGTCAGCCAGCTGTTCTTGGCTTCTCCGAAATGGGGTGCATCCTTTCCGGCAATCATCTGTGCATAAACATAAGGTTCTGCTTTGTAGATTTCACTGATGTCCTCTGTATAAGCCGGTGAAGTGCGCCGGTAAACTTCAAAAGCCCGGTTGCCCCTTCCGATCATGGTTTCCGCAATGGAGATCCAGGGGTTATTGTGACAGAAGATGCCTGCGTTTTCCTTGTAGCCAGGGGGATAAGAGGTAATCTCACCCAGGTTTTCCTGATAGCTGGTAAATGCCGGCTGCAGTAGGACGATCCCATGGGTGGTATCCAGTTTTTCTTTTACGCTGTCCAAAGCTTTTTTTGCATGGCCTTCCTTAATTCCGATGCCGCCCATGACGCAAAAGCCCTGAGGTTCAATGAATATTTGTCCTTCCCTGCATTCTTTGGATCCAACCTTCTGGCCGAATGCATCATAGGCGCGCAAAAACCAGCTGCCATCCCAGCCGGACTGAATCACGGCATCGTACACTTTCTGTACAGAAGCTTCCGCTTCCTCTGCTTCGGTTTCCAATCCCATTTTGCGGCAAATATTAGCATACTCTATTCCGTATTTTGCAAACATACCTGCGATCATTAAGGATTCTGCCACAGGTCCTTCTGAGGGACCGGTAGTTTGAAAGGACTCTCCGGGCTCTGTGGAAAAACAGTTTAAGTTCAGACAGTCATTCCAGTCAGCCCGACCAATCAGAGGCAGACCGTGAGGTCCTAAGTGGGTCCGGGTAAAGCGGAAGGACCGTCTCAAATGCTCCATAAGCGGCTGGCTTTTCTCCGGGTCGTTATCAAAGGGGATGGATTCCTCCAAAAGACTTAAATCCCCGGTTTCCTTAATATAAGCCGAAACACCGGCGATGAGCCACAAAGGATCGTCATTAAAGCCGCTTCCAATGTCCATATTCCCCTTTTTTGTAAGAGGCTGATACTGGTGATAAGCGCTTCCATCTTCAAACTGGGTGGAAGCAATGTCAATGATCCGTTCCCTGGCCCTTTCCGGAATCATATGTACGAATCCAAGCAGATCCTGGCAGGAATCCCGAAAGCCCATGCCCCGGCCGGTACCGGACTCGTAATAGGAGGCAGAGCGGGACATATTAAAGGTAACCATACACTGATACTGGTTCCAGATGTTTACCATGCGTGCTGTTTTTTCATCAGCCATGGTAACAGAATAGTTGGAGAGCAGCTGTTCCCAGTAATGCTTTAATGCGGCAAGGGCTTCATCAACCTGTTGGTTTGTCTGATATTTTGACAGAACAGCCTTGGCCGGCTCTTTGTTGATGACATTGGGAGCGGTCCATTTTTGATCTTTTGAATTCTCCCCATAGCCCAATACGAAAATGAATCCTGTCTCTTCCCCAGGTTCTAAATGCAGTGTTAAACGGTGAGAGCCGATAGGGGACCAGCCGCTTGCCATGGAATTTCCTGAGGTGTTATTTTTCACCATAACCGGCAGCTGGTTGGAGCCGTATACCCCTACAAATGTATTTCTGTCCGTGTCAAAGCCCTGAATGTCTGCATTCACAGCATAATAAGCGTAATGATTACGCCGTTCCCTGTACTCTGTCTTATGGTAGATGACAGAGCCTTCTACTTCCACTTCTCCGGTGCTTAGATTCCGCTGAAAATTGGTCATGTCATCCACGGCGTTCCATAAACAGAATTCCACATAGGAAAACAGGGTAAAATCTTTTGGTTCCCTGCTTTCATTTTTTAAGGTCACCTTATGGATTTCACAGGTGTCATGCAAAGGAACAAAGGCTGTAACAGTGGCAGATAAGCCGTTTTTTATTCCCTGGTAGCGGGTGACTCCCAGCCCGTGCCGGCATTCGTAAAAATCCAGGGGTGTCTGGGTGGGCTGCCATCCAGGATTCCAGATGGTGCCGTTTTCATTGATATAATAGTAGTGTCCGTTGCTGTCCAGAGGGACGTCGTTATAGCGGTACCGTGTCAGTCTTAACAGCTTTGCATCTTTATAGAAGCTGTAACCGCCTCCTGTGTTGGAAATCAGCGAGAAGAAATCCTCACTGCCCATATAATTGATCCATGGAAGCGGAGTATCAGGGGCTGTAATGACATATTCCTTTTCCTGGTCATCGAAATATCCATATTTCATAATTAAATAACTCCTTTCTGATTGGATAACCAACTTACTAAAATCGATATTTTACGAAAACGATTAAGTAAAGGATTAGGGAGTTATAGCGCCATAATAACTCATTCATTTTTAAATTACAATAGGTATTTAAAAAAATAAATGTCCATCTATTTAGAAATTAGTTATAATGCATAAAAAATGTTAAGTTAATTTATATAAATTAGATAAAAAACAAAATTATATTGATTTATCTATAAGAAAGGAGTATATTGGAACTACGAAAACGATTAAGTAAGAAGGATGACACATATGATTTCTATGAAAGAACTGGCAAAACACTGCGGAGTATCCGTTGCCACAGTAAGCAAAGCACTCAATGATCAGAGCGACATCGGGGAGAGTACAAAAACCAAGATCAAAGAAGCGGCAGTAAAGCTGGGATATTATCCCAACGCAGCTGCAAGATCTTTAAAGACAAACAGAAGCTACAACATCGGCGTTTTGTTTGTTGACGAGGCAAACAGCGGCTTGACTCACGAGTATTTTGCAGCGGTGCTGGAAGGCTTTAAAGTTGAAGCGGAGAAGCAGGGGTATGATATCACGTTTATCAATAGTCAGATAGGAACGAAAAAGGTCTCTTATTATGATCATTGCAAATACAGAAATGTGGATGGAGTGGTAATCGCCTGTGTAAATTTTGACAACCCGGAGGTAATAGACCTTTTGGGAGGCGATATTCCCGTGGTTACCATTGACCACTTACATGAAAACTGTTCCTCAGTTTTATCCGATAACATTAAGGGAATCCAGTGCCTGATGGAGTATATTTATGAAAATGGGCACAGAAAGATTGCGTATATCCACGGACAGATGAATACGGCCGTTACAAAGGCAAGACTGACCAGCTTTTACCGGTTTATGGAGAGTCACGATCTGCATATACCGGACAATTATGTATTGGAAGCAGATTATCTGGATGTCAGCCAGGCCATGGCATACACCAGGGAACTGCTTGACAGAAAGGATCCACCCACCTGTATTTTGTATCCGGATGATACGGCATTAATAGGCGGGTTAAATGAAATCCGGGTGAGGAACTTAAGGGTCCCGGAGGATATTTCCATTGCCGGATATGATGGCAGCCGGATCTCACAGTTATTGAATCCCAAACTGACCACCATACGCCAGGATACGGCCACCATTGGTATGCAGGCCGCTAAAAAATTAATAAGCACCATCGATAAACCCAAGACAACTTTTACAGAACAGATCATTGTGGAAGGAGAGCTGTTAAAGGGGGAATCGGTTGGAAGTGCAAATATTTAATGATAGTTCATATCAGAAAAGGAGAGGGTAATATGAGGAAGAAAGTAGTAAGTGGATTGCTGTGTGCTGCAATGGCAGCATCACTGATTGGAGGTTGCAGCTCCCAGAGTACTCAAAGCACTCAGAGCGGAAGCGGAACTCCGGAGACTACCAGTAAGGAAGCGGCTGCGGAAACGGGGACCGGCAGCACGGAGGGGAAAGTCGTTAATATCTATGTCTGGAATGATGAATTTAAGGCAAGATATGAGGATTATTATGCCTCCAAGCTGCCTGCGGGATATACGGTGAACTTTGTAACGACTCCCAGTGAAAACAATGCCTATCAGAATGCTCTTGATGAGGCTCTGTTAAACCAGGCTGATGCAAAAGCAGATGATAAAGTTGATATGTTCCTGGTAGAGGCGGATTATATCCTGAAATATGTGAATTCCGACAGCACTACTGATTTAAAGGGAATCGGCATTACGGACCAGGATATGTCCAAACAATATAACTATACCAAGGTGATCGCCCAGGATGCAAACGGTGCGCAGAAGGGGATTTCCTGGCAGGGCTGCCCGGGACTTTACATTTACCGCCGTTCCATCGCTAAGGCTGTGCTTGGAACAGATGACCCGGCAGAAGTTCAGAAGTCAATCAATGATTGGGATTCCTTTGACAAAACCGCGGAAAAGATGAAAGAAAAAGGATATTATATGGTATCTGGTTTTGATGACACCTATCGTACCTTCTCCAATAATGTTTCCGCTCCGTGGGTCGATGGAAATAAAGTGGCTATTGATCCTAACCTGGAAAAATGGGTAGAGCAGACAAAAAATTATACGGATAAGGGATATAACCAGAAGACCATCCTTTGGGCAGCAGAATGGGCGGCTGGCCAGGGACCGGAAGGAAAAGTTTTCGGATACTTCATGCCTGCATGGGGCGTGGACTTTGTAATGGCAGGGAACTCCCTTGCAACAGCAGAAGCGGATGGAGGAAAACAGGAAGTGGGAAATGGCTGCTATGGCGACTGGGCAGCAACCATTGGCCCGGAGTCCTATAACTGGGGCGGTACCTGGCTTTGTGCAGCCAACGGAACCGATAATCCGGATATCGTGGCGGACATTATGAGAACCATTTGCTGTGATGATGCCACGATGAAAAAGATCGTAGAGGAAAAGAATGATTTTGCCAATAACAAGGCTGTCATGGAAGAATTGGCAAAGAGTGATTACAAGTCCCAATTCCTTGGAGGGCAGAATCCTCTTCAGATGTTCTGTGATGCGGCTGAAAAAATTGATATGAGTAAAATCTCCCCTTATGACCAGGGTCTTAATGAAGAATTCCAGACAGCGATGCACGATTACTTTAATGGTACCGTTGACAAAGATACGGCAATTAAGAATTTTCACACCGCAATTACTGAGAAGTATCCGGAATTAAAGACAGAATAGTTGTGATCTGCAGGGCGGGGGTATCCCGCCCTGCGTAATACAGGAGGTTTTGCTATGGTAAAAGAAAAAAAGGCAAAGACCAGAAAAAAAATCAGCTATGCGAAATGGGGATATATTTTTCTGATACCATTTTTTGCCACATATTTGATATTCTCCTTTATCCCCCTGGTAAATACATTTTATAACAGCCTGTTTGAAAATTATCGTTCCGGATTAACACAGATCGGTCCCAACTTTGTAGGACTGCAAAATTATGAATCTATTTTTCAGAGTGACCTGCTTAAGTATCTGGGCAATACCATGATCCTTTGGATCATCGGTTTTATTCCCCAGATCATCATTTCTCTGATTCTGGCAGTCTGGTTTGCGGATTTTAGATTAAGGTTAAAAGGAAGCACTTTCTTTAAGACCATTATCTATCTGCCCAATGTCATCATGGCAGCTTCTTTTGCCATGCTGTTTTTTGCTCTGTTCTCAGATGACGGCCCCATGAACAACCTGCTTATAAAGCTGGGGATTTTGAACAGTCCTATCCGTTTTCTGGCAACCGTCTGGGGGACCAGGGGTCTGATCGGTCTCATGAATTTTATGATGTGGTTTGGAAATACAACGATTCTTCTGATGGCTGCGATACTTGGTGTGGATGCCTCCTTGTTTGAAGCGGCTTCCATTGACGGTGCAAAATCTCTGCAGATATTCACAAAGATAACCATGCCGACCATTAAACCCATTTTCATATATGTTCTGATCACCTCCCTGATCGGCGGTCTGCAGATGTTTGATGTGCCCCAGGTGCTGACAAATGCAAAGGGGAGCCCGGACAGAACAAGTACTACCCTGATTATGTTTTTAAACAACCATCTCTACAGTAAAAATTATGGCATGGCAGGTGCCTTATCGGTAATACTCTTTGTCATTACGGCTGCACTCAGCCTGGTGGTATTCTTTGTACTGACCAGTGCCGGGAAAAAGAGGGGAGGAGGAAGGTAATGGGTAAGATGATGAATATAAAGAAGGCCGTTGCGTATGTGCTTTTATCCCTTTTGGCGTTTTTATGCCTCTTCTTCTTTTATTGTCTGATCATAAATGCCACCAGGTCTCATCCGGAGATTTCAAAGGGATTTTCAATTATACCGGGTAAGTCTTTTGGCACAAATTTACATAACGTACTTCATAATAAGAATCTTCCGGTCATTTATGGGATCGTCAACAGCCTCTTGATAGCCGGAAGCTCTGCGGCACTTGCGGTATATGTTTCGGCTCTGACTGCTTACGCCATCCATGCTTATGAATTCCGGATGCGAAATGTGATTTATCTGTTTATTGTTCTGATTATGATGATTCCCAATCAGGTAACGACCCTTGGTTTTTTAAGGTTGATCAGCAAAATGGGGCTGATGGACAGTTTTGTTCCCCTCATCCTTCCTTCCATGGCGGCACCGGTGGTATTTTATTTCATGGTTTCCTATTTTGAGAGCAATCTTCCGCTGGAAATCGTGGAATCGGCCAGAATTGACGGATCCAACGAATTCTATACTTTTAATTTCATTGTAATTCCTATTGTGAAGCCGGCACTTGCGGTGCAGGGCATCTTTGCATTCGTAGCTTCCTGGAATAATTATTTTGTACCTTCTTTGGTACTGAAATCCAATGTTAAAAAGACATTGCCGATACTGATTGCACAGCTTCGGAGCGCAGATTTCCTGAAGTTTGACATGGGGCAGGTTTATATGCTGATAACCATTGCAATCGTTCCGGTAGCAATCATTTATTTATGCTTATCAAAATTTATTATCGGCGGTGTGACTGCCGGCAGTGTGAAAGGATAAAAGATGAATTTCAAAAAGGATTTTATATGGGGGACCGCGACTTCCTCGTACCAGATCGAGGGAGGCGCACAGGAAGACGGCAAAGGCCTTTCCATCTGGGATGTATTTACCCGGGAGGAGGGAAAGATTTTTGAAGGACATACCGGAGAGTTGGCCTGTGATCATTATCACCGGATGAAAGAGGATGTGGCCCTTTTGGGAGAGCTGGGAGTGAAAGCCTACCGGTTTTCTATATCCTGGTCCAGAATTTATCCAAAGGGCTGTGGCACGCTAAATGAGAAGGGATTAAAGTTTTACTTGGATTTGGTGGATGAATTGTTGAAATACGGGATAACCCCTTATGTGACCCTTTATCACTGGGATTATCCCAATGATCTGGAAATGCAGGGCGGCTGGCTGAATCCGGCCAGTCCGGAATGGTTCGCCTCTTATACGGAGACCGTAGCTAAAGCACTGGGAGACCGTGTGAAGCATTTCTTTACATTCAATGAACCCCAGATATTTACCTGGCTTGGATATGATAAATGCATTCATGCTCCCGGCATCAAATATCCGGCGGAAAGAATCCTTATCATGTGCCGCCATATTGCGCTGGCCCACGGGAGGGCAGTGCAGGAGATAAGGAAATGGGTACCGGACAGCGAGGTTGGTTATGCGCCTACCTGCGGCAACGCTTATTGGCCTGTTGAGGAAACGGCTGAACTGATCGATGCAGCCCGGATTCTTCAGAATTCCTTTGGGGAACAAGATTGGATTTACTCATCAGCATTCTGGAATGAACTGATTATTAAAGGGAAATTCCATGATCAATGCAAAGAACTGTTTGGTCCGATTCTTCCGGACATAACGGAAGAAGAACAAAGACTCATCAGCCAGCCTCTGGATTTTTGCGGGATGAATTTATATCAGGGAACTTCAGTAAGCCATGACAGCCAGGGAAATCTTTTACTTGGAAGGCTACCGGCCGGACATGGAAAGACCGGGATGGGGTGGCCGATCACACCAAAGGCCATGTACTGGGCGGTCCGCAATTTTTATGAGACTTATGGGCTTCCTCTTCTGATTACGGAAAATGGCATGTCCGCTCTTGACGTAGTTTCCCTGGACGGGGGTGTTCATGACCCTGGCCGGATTGATTACCTTCACCGCTATTTAAAAGAGCTTGAGCGGGCAATTGCAGATGGTGCAGATGTTAGGGGGTATTTCCTTTGGAGTTTTTTAGATAACTTTGAATGGGAAAAGGGGTATGACGACAGATTCGGAATTGTTTTTGTAGACTATGACAGTCAGAAAAGGATTCCCAAGGACAGTTTTTACTGGTACCGGGATCTGATAAAGGAAACGATTCCTGGTTGATACGAAAAAGTGCGGTCCCATATTCGGGAACCGCACTTTTTTCGTATTTTTTTATTTATCCATTATCTTTATGTCTTAAGATTCAGTCGGATTTTCTTCCTGAACGTTTTGTGTTTCCTCATCCTCAATGCTTTCACCCTGGGGGGTAAAGGTTATATGCATCTCGTTGCCGATGTTGTCCCTGGCAGTAATGGTCAGATTATCCTTTTTCAGTTCAAAGGTCACAAGTCCTGTGCTACGGTCTATTGACAGGGGAGAAATATCTGTGTTGTCCTCATCGCAGCCGGAAATGGAGGAATAATCCACGCCGGACTGGCTGTCTTCCAAGCGGAAGGATAGAACTCCGTCTTTAAATACTTTGTCCTTAATACTTGGTGGCGTATCATCTAAAACATCCACCTGTTCATATAAAACGGTCTTCATTTTGTTAAAGGATATAAGCTTTACTTCAAGCACTCCGTTGTTTTTAAGGATGGCGGAATAGGTCTTAAGGCCTGTTTTCGTCATTTCAACAGGAGCACCATCTAAGGCCACTTCCATGCTCTTCACAGGAAGCAGGGATTTGATCTTAAGGTCCATGGTTGTGGATATATAATCACTGCTTTCACCGATCGTAATCTCGCCCTTTGGTTTGGACGTCACCAGAAAAAAGATCAGGCCATTTATAACGATGAAAGGAAGCACATAAAACAGAAGGACCGATAGAAAACCGTTTTGCCCTGCATCATTCCTGCTGCCGGAGCGCGTTTTCCTGCGGTTTGATCTGATTTGGTTGTTATACTGGTTCATACTGATTCCCTTTCCTCCTGATGGTTTTTACGACTATAAGCATATCAGAAAATGTTGAATCTTACAAGATTATCTGTTAAATCGTAATAATTTAATTTATTCTTACAGAATGAGCTTTACGAGCTATATCTGAACGGCTGGCGAAAGTTGCAGGTCCAGGCCAGGGTGCAGAATAATCATAGACGAGTGGAAACGTTGTGGATGAACTTTGAGCCGGTAGGGCAGATGAGACCTGGAGTCAGAGACAGGCCATGAAGCGGTGGCGTCGGCGCTGCAACCTGATACGTAAAATTTGGATTTAACGCATTAATATTGATAGCTAGTATAAATTATGTTATATTCAAAAAGAACGAAAAGGTATAGGGGGAGAGGGAATGGAAGATATTAGTTTCGAGGCCATAACGGACAAAGATATTGTTGAGTTGACAAGTATTATGAGAGAATCATTTAATCAAGATTCAGCGGTTAATTTAGGGAATGGTGTGAAGAATGGTCCTCCGGGATATGATAATGGTGAATTTTTGAATAAGTGGGCTTTGCATAACGATAGTACATCATTTAAGATACTCAGATCAGATGAGTGTATCGGAGGTGTGATCCTTTGGATAACTGAAAAACAGATAAATAAATTAGGCTGCTTATTCTTAAAACCAAAGTTGCAAGGTAGGGGAATGGGAACATATTTGTGGAATTGTATAGAAAATATGTATCCGGAAACAAAAATTTGGCATACAGAAACAATCGGGTATTCCATGAGTAACCATCATTTTTATGTTAATAAATGTGGCTTTAATATTATTAGCATTGAGGAACCTTTTAACAAATTAGAACGTCAGTTTATAATGGAAAAGAAAATGAAATAAAAAGGGTTATTTTAAAACATATATAGAAGACTACTAGCTATCAGTATGAAGCTAGTAGTTTTTTTATTGTATTAAATCCAGAATTAGAATTTAACGTATTAATGTACATTGGAAACTTAATATTGATAGTTGGTAAGTAAGATGGTATTCTATCCACAAAGCTGCTTATATTATACGGGGGGAAATATTTTATGAAAGTTGTATTTTTGATTGGAAATGCGTCTGTTGGAAAGATGACAGTTGGACAGGAATTGATGAAAATTACAGATTTACGTTTGTTCCATAACCATATGACAATTGAGCCAGTAATTGAAATCTTTGGTTCCTACAACGGGAAAGTAGTTTCTCGTTTAAGAGAAGTGATTTTTGAAGAATTTGCTGCATCAAATAATTACGGGATTATTTTTACTTATATGTGGGCGTTTGACCAGCAGTCTGATTGGGATTATATTGAGCATGTCAAAGAAATATTCAGGCCATACGAAGCTGAATTTTATCATGTTGAACTTGTCGCTTCAAGAGAAATACGTTTGGAAAGAAATGTAACTGAGAATAGATTATGCAACAAGGCATCAAAACGTGATATTAGTATTTCTAATCAAAGATTAATAGGTGATGATGAAAGATTCCGGCTGGTAAGTAATGATGGGGAAATACCGTTTGATAATTACATTAAGATTGATAATTCATATGTTTCACCTGGTAAGGTTGCTCAAAAAATAAAAACACTGTTTACATTATAGCATGAAGCAACAAAACTGAATATATAAAAACTACCTACTATCAGTATTATGTACTGACCTCCAATAAGTTAGATTTTTTGGTCTAACTTATTAGGGTCAGTACAGCATTAAGCTGGTTGTTTTTTTGTATTCAAAATGAAGAAAGTTAATGCACAAAACTGAAATTTGCTTGAACCTTTAGATAATTAAAAGAGCCATGAAAATGATGCTATGGCTCAATAATAGTCACTTATTATATACGTCTTCTATCACATATTCAAATGGAATTGAAATGTCACAAGGAGCAACTGAATAATGGTGGGATTCAATGATCGGAATACCTTTCTTAATTAAAAGATTTTTATTATTGGATTTCCAACATGTCCAGAAAAAGTTTTTACCCTCTGAACGGGAAGGCGATGGTTCGTCATCACACCAAAGAGTAATCCATTCCCCCTCAGGATGATCATTGGTTTTTAATTTTATGGACATGTTTATATCGACCCATAAAAGAAAACCTTCCGGTACATATGGAGCACCTCCAAGTAGAGTGGTATTTGATGGAGCTTTTGAAACTTTTGGCTCATCTGCGGTTTTAACTAGTGCTGTTTTAACTACAGATAATTGTTCAGGATGCATTGCGAGGAACGGTGAATCATTGATATCAGTAGTTTTAAGTTTATTCGGTTTACTCATAACATTGCTCCTTTTTGACTGTAAAAAAGTTCCGATTTTATCATACGCATTTAGAAAAGATTTTGTAATTTTTAAATGTTCTAGCTATTTTAATTAGGATTTTACGGTTTACTGTACTTTGAAAACTTAATATTGATAGTTAGAAGGGGTTGTTGTATTATTAAACAAAGTATATCGGAATTAGGAGGGTTAACACAATGAAAAAGCATTTAGAGTTAGTTGCCAAATCGTATGATAAAGGAATTGATTTAGGACGAAAAGGGATTGATTCTTATCAGAGTCTTCCTCCACATATTACAAATGATCCTAATTATCCTTTGTATCTGAAAATGCGGATGAATGAAACACTCTCAGACAGCAGTCAAAAAGAAATAGTGGAATATCTATCTCCCAAAAAAGGCATGAACTTTATTGACCTTGGGTGTTGTTTGAACTTAATGTTTCGAGGATATAATGAATGGCCATCAACGTATTATGGAGTTGATATAAGTGAAAAGACCATAGAACTGCTGCAAGAATTTGTCCACAAGAATAATGTTACGATTGGCTCTTTATATTGCGGCAGTATGCATGAAACACCATATGCTGAAAGTTTTTTTGATATTGGTGCATGTATTGGTTCGCTGGAATATTTTGAAAAGGACTTTGTGGCGCAGGCAATTGCAGAAGCTCATAGGATAATGAAACTAGATGGTAAATATATACTTGATATTCCAGATGCAGGAAGTCCTGAATTTCAAATTACAGCACTTATTGAAGAGCATCTGGGCCGAACTGATCGATATAATATATCGAATAATGAATTTGAGACAATGTTGATGCCATATTTTAAAGTAATAAAAAAAGAGAAGATGGGGCCTATGATTCAATACTTTCTTATTTGCACCAAATAAACAATAGAGAAAATTTGCTTAATTCCAATTTAATAATATTAATCACCTACTACTAACTATCAATATTGGTTTAGTAGTTTTTTTATTGCTATAAATCAGGTAAACTGATGTTAGACCGAGAAAGAAGGGAATCAAACCATGAATAGAATGAAAAAGTAATATCAATCATTGCATTAGTTGCCTTGATGGCAAGTACGGAGGCAGATAGAGAATCCTCCAATGTATCCCAAAAAGCGGATAATTTCAACTTGATCCGGAGGCTGACTGTATTAAATGCCAGGACTGGCAAGCAGTTGTTTGAACTGGTCAGTGCATTCTTAATTACGCTTGACAGTAGCCGTATTATTGCCGTTGTGGAAACTGGACCGAATGAATACGAAACATTCCGTAGGCTTAAATGACTGGACACTATGGGTAATTGAAGACGTTAGCGGGGCAAGTGTAGTTTTGTACAAGTGAAGATAATTCCTAAAAAAGCCATAAAAAAGGAGGGCCGGCAAGATTAGGGAAATCCTGCCGGCTGTATGAAAGAAATTTACTTAAAAGCTGTTCTGCAAGGCGGAATCAGAGGTTCTTGTCCTCTGAACCGTATTCCATGCATAATTGGGAGGAGCATAGAAAGATGATATTTTAAGTGGACTGTTGCCAATATTAACGATGTTATGCCAAATGCCGGCGGGTACAAATATGGCATAATTAGCAAATGCGAGATATTGTCCGTACATTGAGAATTTATCTTCACCTAGCTGAATTAAGCCTAAGCCTTCTTCTATTCGTAAAATCTGGTCGTGATCAGGGTGGGATTCCATACCAATACTCTCATGAACAGGAATGTTCATAAGAGTAACCTGTAAATGGGTTCCTGTCCATAAAGTCGAACGGAAATTATCGTTTTGCTGTGCTGCCTTGTTTAGATCAATAACAAAAGAGTTCGGTCCGTAATCATAGGGGAAGGTTGGTATATTAGCATCTTGATTAGAGTTTTCTGAATTAGACATGCAGTAAGTCACCTATTATATATTTTATACTAATATATGTGACATAAATATCACTGCTATCAAAAAATCAGGAATTTCTGAAAAAGAAGAATGTGCTGCGTAACATAGATCCACCTTTTATTACCTGCACGTACCAGGAATTAGTCCGGCAATGTATGATAGAATTAAGAGGAGCTGTTGGAAACAGTAATCCGCAGCCGGGCAGAGGTAGTGCTTTCCGGGTATGTTTGTGAGCTGTATGTGGGGGAAATTGCAGATTCCGGCCAGAAAGCAGAACGGTCTTCCGTGGATAGAAGTGTTATGATAGAACTTTTGGTTGGTGGATCAGATGAGGCGGGGAAATTAGAATTTGATTGATGTAACTGACTTGAAAATTTACTATTGAGCGTTTAGCAATTTTTCGGTACGATAATTTTATTGATTATGCGGTTATTGCTACAGCTAAAACATGGGAAAGATATAAAAACGAAATCATGCCTGGTCAGAAAGATGCAGATATAAACTTCATTCATACATACCAAAAAGAAGGATACGGTTTTTCTTTTGAAGAATCATTAAAAGATATAAACTTCGATAAACCGATTGCTGTAATAACAGGTAAACAAGACGATTGTGTTGGTTATGAAGACGCATGGAGATTATAAAGCATTTGCCACGTTTAACTTTTGTGTGTCTTGATAAAGCAGGACATAATCTTCAAATAGAAAATAAACCACTATTTGATTTACATTTTCATGATTGGTTAAATAACTGTAATTAAAGACATTATGAAATAATCTTCTAACTACTATGGTCAGCAGTTTTTATATCAAAATTGCTTTTACACGAAATTACCTTACTGGCTTCGAAAATTCCTATTAATATTTAAAGAATTATTGTTCCTTGATAATTGAATATTGATAATTGGTGTGGTATAGTAAAAGAACATTAGTTCTATATTTGGAAAGGAGATTTAAAAATGATTAAAAGAATGCCGACTCATTGTGGAGATGAGACTTGTTCGTCATGTGTTGTTGCAGGAGATCATATTTACCTGGCTCATCATGCAGGTGGGCAAGACAAGGAAGACATTGAATATCAAATGCGAAAAACATTTGAAAGCATGAAAAAAACGCTTGCTTCTGTTGATGCTACTCTTGATGACGTGGTGCAAATAAACCTTTACCTTAGAGATATTAATGATTTTCGATTAGCCGCTGATGTTTTCAAAGAATATTTTAAAAACGGAGCGCCTGCAAGAATGACAACAACGACTGAGTTTGTTGGACAGACTTGTTTATGCCAGATGGATGGCATTGCATATAAACCATTACGGTAATTTTGATAGTTAATAAGTTTAGTGATATTTTATTTATAAGGATCTCTTGATTTACTACAAAGCAAAAAGGAATAATAAAAATGGAAAATTGGTTTACACTCAATCAAATTGATACGGATACTCACATTATCAGCGAATACCGCCATTGGGAGGAAACGCACTGCTACCTGCTAGAAGGTGATGAACGATGTTTGCTCATTGACACCGGGCTTGGCGTCTGTAACATTTCCGAAGAAGTGAAAAAGCTGACAGATAAACGGGTAACTGCTGTGGCAACACATATCCATTGGGATCATATCGGTGGGCACGAATACTACCCGGATTTCTACGCGCATGAGGCGGAACTAAACTGGCTGAACGGCGAATTCCCGCTGACAATGGATACTATCCGGAATATGGTCGTAGATCGCTGCGATTTGCCGGAGGGTTATAACGTCAATACTTACAAGTTCTTTCAGGGAATGCCTACACGGGTACTACATGACGGTGATACCATCGATTTAGGTGGGCGCAAGATTACTGCACTACATACACCGGGACACTCTCCAGGGCATCTGTGTTTTTGGGAAGCGCAACGTGGATACTTATTTACCGGCGACCTTGTCTACAAGGACACGCTGTTTGCGTACTACCCCTCCACCGATCCGCAGGCATATCTCATGTCGCTTGAAAAGATAGCGGCATTGCCCGTGAAAAAGGTATTTCCGGCTCATCACAGTCTGGACATTCAATCGGAGATTCTCGGCCGTATGCGAGACGCTTTCCGCCAGCTGAAAGACGATGGCAACCTTCATCATGGTAGCGGTACCTTTGATTACGGCGATTGGGCTGTCTGGCTCTGATATACATTCTGATTTGTTGAACATGTTATCGCATAATGAGCATAAAGAGCGCCGGAAGCAGCTAGTACAAGCACAGAGGATAAACTTTGCAGAGGCTGCTGGCAGTATTAAAAGATAATAAATATAGAGACGCTTAGACGTCTCTTTTCTGACACCCCAAACGACACTTATCCACAATAATGTGGAAACAATTGTGGATTAATTGTTAATATCTGAAAATACGACACAAAACCTCAAATTAATACAGGTTAGAAGTGCTTTTATACACAAATTCGAGAGTGAGCCTTAAGGAATTAACAGCCAAACAGAAAATCTTCTGCCCATAGTACCATGGGTAAAGGCCTGCAGCATCCGGCAATAATCAGTTGGCCATGAAATCGAAGACACTCACTCCTGATCAGGAAGGTACACTTTCTGGCTGCCTTTGGATCGTGAAGCTAGGGAAGCAAAAAGTCTAAAAATCACGGTTTTATCATGAATCTTACAAGATCATCTATTAAATCTAAATAATTTGTGTTAAGATATTAAGGAAGTTCGGTCCGCCTTTGGCTAACTGAACGGCTATGCCTAAGAATGAACAAAAGGAGATTCAGTATGGTCGAGAAAGCTGTTGCATTTGCAACCAAGTCCCATGAAGGAACCTTTCGGAAAGGGACGAAGATTCCCTATATCGTCCATCCTTTAGAAACAGCAGTCATCGTTGCGCTTATGGTAACGGATGAAGAGCTGATCTGCGCCGCGCTTCTTCATGATGTGGTGGAGGATACGGGTGTTACAGAGGAAGAGCTTAAAGAAAAATTCGGACTTCGGGTGGCTGAACTGGTTATGGAAGAAACAGAAGATAAAACGAAGTGCTGGAAGGAGCGCAAATGCGCGACACTTGATCATTTAGAAACGGCTTCCAGAGAGAGCAAGATCCTTGTTCTGGCGGACAAGCTGAGCAATTTAAGATCGACCGCGAGAGACTATTTTTTAGTGGGAGATGATCTTTGGCAGCGCTTTAACGAAAAAGATAAATCAGAACACGCCTGGTATTACAAGGGTGTCGCAAAGCGACTTACAGGCCTTGAGGAGTTTCCTGCTTATCAGGAATATATAAAATTGTGCGAAAAGGTTTTTGAATAAAATATGGACAGATACAGAAAAAAAGGCAGGGCTTAAATTTGAAAAAGCTCTGCCTTCTGTTAATCCGTATGCCAGGACCCTTACAGGGTTTTTGCCCGGTCCGCAATGTTTTTGTGAAAGTTGATGACCTGATGCTCGTAGGTCTCTTCCATGAGTGGAGAGGTGATGATGAAATCAGCAGTCGCCCTGGTGTTGGCAATGGGGATGTCGTATACCTGGGCAATGCGTAAAAGCGCTTTCACATCCGGGTCGTGAGGCTGCGCGGTGAGAGGATCGGAAAAGAAGATGACCAGGTCGACCCTTCCTTCCACAATCTTTGCGCCGATCTGCTGGTCACCTCCCAGGGGACCGCTGTTATAGCCCTTTACGGGAAGGCCTGTCTGATCAGTGATCATCCGTGCCGTCGTTCCTGTACCGCAGAGAGTATGCTTTTCCAGAGCCGTCTTATGCTCCGTACACCATTCGATCAGTGCGCGCTTTTCGTTGTCATGAGCGATCAGTGCGATGCTTTTTTTCTTTTCCAGTGTGAATGTAATAAAGTCATTTGATAACATCCGGTTCCTCCTGTAAGCAGCTGCTTCCTGTATGTATCCTTAGCAATAAGGCTTAGTTTGGTATGATACTCTGCAATGAATAAGTAATGGAAAGATCTTTTCTTGAATATTCTCTTTTAAAGTTCTGAATAATGCGCTTTAAGACTAACTCACCGTTTTCATAGGTTGCCGTGGGCAGAAGTAAAAGGTATTGGCTTACGCTGTAGCGGCAGAAAATATCTCCCCTGCGCAGGGATTTGCGGATGGATTCTCCAAGCTCATCCATTGCCCGTGTCTGAACCGCAGGTTTTAGAAGCTCTCCCTTTAAATTGCTGATGGTCAGAAGGCATAGGAAAATAGAGTCACCGGTACGCTGGATCGCTCTTGTCTCCAGCTGATAGATGTCTCGGAACACGGAGGGTTCACAGCAAAAGGCCCCGCTGTTCGTACCGCCCTCTGAAAGGATCTCCTGTATGGTACTTAAATCCATGGTAATTCCATGTTTCTTATCACTGATTAGCTTGTATAGATCTTTAAAGCGAATGGAGGGGGTGATGGCAAATTCGTTATAGAACATGTCGGTCACATGATGGTAATGCTCCATGGCCATAAGCTGGTTTCCACTTTGGTACAGTGCGTAGACTAAGTAATAATGAGCTTCCTCACTGTAGGAATCAATGGCAATGGCTTTCTGGCATACATCAATGATAGTGGGATAATCCTTTCTTTTTTCCAGAAGGAACAAAGTTTTTTGGATCAGTTTCTGATAGAGCGTGTGATAATAGGTGTGAATCGGTACAACCCAGGATTCCCACTCGGATTTTGGTAGAAAATTTCCCTTATACAGGGCAAAGGCTTCCATGCAAATGGATAAGCGGTCATCTTCGGATAGGCCGGGTGCCTCCAATCGAACACACAAGTCTTCAAAGAGGTCGGTATCACAGACCGTTGTAAGGTCCTTTGTCCAGCCGTAGGCCTTGCGGTTCTGGAACACCAGCTCTTGTGTGGGATATTCCAGAGGCTCTAAAAGTTTGCGTACACGGAACATTAAGGTCTTTAAGGCTCCTGCCGGGTTATTGCTGGCTTCATCCTTCCAAAACAGGTCAATAAGTTCTTCTACAGGAATATCGCGGCCTCGAAACGTAATAAGATATTCTAAAAGGCTCCAGGGTTTTTTTGCCTGATTATTCTGGTCTACGATTGTCCTGTCCCCCATGGATATGGAGAAACCTCCCAGCATATTTACATGAATGATAGATTCTTGATTTTTCATAAATGTCTCCATATTAACATTTTCTTATTTTAGTATATAGAAAAAAAGTGGAAAAGTCTAGCATTGCTTATAAAAGATTGTGATATTTGTAAAAATAAGGTATACTAAGGGGGATTTAAAACCTTAATGAAAGCAGGAATGAGCATGAAAAGTAAAAAATTGGCCTTTGGCATTCTTATCATGGCCGTTATTTTTCTGGCTGTGGGTGTAGGAATGCTCTATTCTGATTTTAAAACGAGAGATCATGCCGAACAGCAGTATGAAAGTCTTGCGGAACTTGCAAGGGAGACTACAGCTGGAGAAAGGTCGGCCAGCGTCCCGGAAGCAGAAACAAGCGCTGCCTATGCTTCCCCCATTGATTTTGAGGAACTGGAAAAAATCAATCCTGATATCGTGGGCTGGATCAGGATCGAGGGTACGGTAATCGACTACCCCATTGTACAGACGGATAACAATGAAACTTATCTGGATACGGATTTTGAAGGCAAGAAAAGCGTGGCCGGAGCCATTTACCTTGATTATGAAAGCGAACCTGATTTTTCCGGCAGGCATAATATAATATACGGGCATCACATGAAGAACGGATCCATGTTTAAGGACATCATAAAGTACAAGGATGAGGCTTTTTTTAAAGAACATCAGGATATATTTATTTATACGCCGGAGAGGGAATACCACTTAAAGCCCGTCACAGCCCTCTATACGGATCCCTCTTCCATACGCCGGAAAACCGTGTTTGAAACAGAGGAAAGTTTTCAGGCATATGTGGAGGAGATGACAAAGGGCGGCCTGTTTTTGCAGAAACCGGTAGAACCGGTGAGGCAGCTCTGGTCTTTTGTAACCTGCAGCTATGAGTTTAATGATGCAAGAACCATTCTATACGCCTGTGAAGTGCCTCAGGGTGAAGATTAGAGGGTTATAAGCATACATATTGTTCTGTATAATCTGCAGACAGATGAAAGGAAGATATTATTATATGGGAAAATATTTTGGAACAGACGGTTTCCGCGGGGAAGCCAATGTAACGCTGACGGTGGAGGATGCATTTAAGGTAGGCCGTTTTTTGGGCTGGTACTATGGGCAGAAGAATCCGGAAGAAGTATGCAGGATTGTCATTGGAAAAGATACAAGACGCAGCAGCTACATGTTTGAATATTCTCTGGTGGCGGGCCTTACCGCATCAGGAGCCGATGCATATCTGCTTCATGTTACCACTACTCCAAGTGTATCTTATGTAGTACGCACCGAAGGATTTTCCTGCGGAATCATGATTTCCGCAAGCCATAATCCCTACTATGACAATGGGATTAAGGTAATTAACGAAAAGGGCGAGAAGCTGGAAGAGAGCGTGATCCTGGAAATTGAAAAGTATCTGGATGGTGAGATCGTTGAGCTGCCTTTGGCAAACCGTGATAAGATCGGCCGTACCGTAGACTTTGCCGCCGGAAGAAACCGCTATATCGGTTATTTGATTTCCATAGCCACCAGATCCTTTAAGAACAAAAAGGTAGCTCTGGACTGTGCAAACGGCAGTGCTTCCGCCATAGCTAAGAACGTTTTTGACGCCTTGGGAGCTGAGACCCATGTGATCAGCAATGAGCCCAACGGCTTAAACATCAATACAGGCTGCGGCTCCACCCACATGGAACAGCTTAAGAAATTTGTAAAAGAGGTGGGAGCTGACGTGGGCTTTGCCTATGACGGAGATGCGGACCGGTGCATAGCCGTGGATGAGAACGGAGAAGAGGTGGATGGAGATTCCATCTTGTACATTTGCGGCAAGTATATGAAGGAACAGGGGACCCTTAAGAATAACAAGGTGGTTACCACCATCATGTCCAATTTCGGTCTATACAAAGCCTTTGAACGGGAAGGCATTGAATATGAGAAAACTGCAGTAGGCGATAAATATGTATATGAAAATATGGTGGCAAACGGAAACTGTCTGGGCGGGGAGCAGTCCGGCCATATTATTTTCAGCAAGCACGCTACTACGGGAGACGGTATCTTAACTTCCTTAAAGGTGATGGAAGTCATTCTGGAAAAGAAGGAAAGCCTTGGGAAGCTGGTTTCCGAGCTTGAGATCTATCCCCAGGTTCTTAAAAATGTCCATGTACACGATAAGACGGCGGCCCAGGATGATGAGGCGGTAAAGGCTGAAGTGGAAAAAGTGGCGGAAAGTCTTGGAAACAGTGGAAGGATTTTACTCCGCCAGTCCGGCACAGAGCCGGTAGTACGGGTCATGGTGGAGGCCGCTGACTTAAATACCTGCGAGAACTATGTGGATCAGGTCATAGAGGTAATGAAAGAAAAAGGCCATCTGCTTTCCTAGAAGATAGTTAAAAGAATAGAAAGTGATCCAAAGTCCGGAGAAGCTTCCGGTTTTGGAGGCTTTCTATTTTTTTGCAGTTATGCATAATTGTAAATCAGGACAATTCATGATATGATTATAGTCTGATGCAACAAATTGTTTTTGGGAGACCAGGGAATATGGATAATAGAGAATTTTCAAATTTAGGAGACCAGATCAGGGATTCGGTGCAGAATGCCATTGACTCCATGGATTTTAACCAGCTGAACAGGACCATATCCGATACAGTTAATTCTGCCCTGGAGGAAGCCAGGAGCCAGCTGATTAAGGGGGCGGAGTTTGGAAAGAAAACACCGCCGGGCAGCTTTAGCAGCCAAAGCGGCAAAAGAACGGAGACATACCGGAAGACTGAGTGGAGCGGAGCATCGGCCCAAAGAGAAAGCCGTGAAGACGGACCGGGTTACCGGGCATTTCAGACCAGCCGGGATGTTCAAAAAAGAACGGGTGATGGTCAGGGAGAGTTGATACAGTTAAATCAGACGGGCCGTGTATCGAGTATTTTGTATACGGTGTTTGGAAGCATTGGCATCGGCGTGATCCTGATTCTTCTTTTAGTCGTCTGGATTGTGGCTCTGGTGGTGAAACCGGTCATCTGGGCGGTGGCAGGAGCATCCGTGTTCTTGCTCCTGTTAGGCGGCGCATCCGGTTTCATGCTCCGAACAGGAATTGCCATCCGGGACCGGTTAAAGAGGGCCAGGATTTATGCTAAGCAGTCAGGAAAGCGGATGTATTGCAGCATAGAGGAACTGGCGGTAAGCATTGGCAGATCCCGTGATTTTGTATTGAAGGACGTCCAAAAGATGATCAAGCTTAGAATCTTTAAACAGGCGTATCTGGATGAACAAAAGACATGCCTGATCTTAAGTGAATCCACTTACAGGCAGTATCTGGAATGCCAGAAGGCCCTTAAGGAAAGAGAGATTGAAGATGCCAGAGAAAAAACAAAAGAAGATACTCCTTCTGAGGAAATAAAACAGATGATGGCCGACGGCCAGAATTATTTAAGGATATTAAGGGAGGCCAATGACGCCATTCCGGGGGAAGTGATTTCCCAGAAGATTTCTAATCTGGAACATGTGATCCGCAGGATTTTTGAATCCGTTTCCAAGCATCCGGTACGGATCGGGGAGATGGAGCGCTTTATGGAATATTACCTTCCCACAACAGTAAAGCTGGTAAACGCATACCGGGATTTTGACAGCGTAGGATCCCAGGGAGCCAATATCTCTTCCGCAAAGGCGGAGATAGAGAGAACTCTTGATACTATAAACCAGGCCTTTGAGCGGCTGCTTGATGATCTTTACCAGGATGCCGCCTTGGATGTTTCCACAGATGCTTCGGTAATCCAGACTATGTTAAAAAAGGATGGCTGGGCGGAAAGTGACTTTACAGGAGGTATGAAGAATGAGTAAGGATATTGAAGAGATGTTAAAGGAAGCGCCGGAACTGACACTGTCTCCCCTTGGGGCCGGTGGAATGGAAGAAACCCGGCTGGTGCAGACGGAAAGCGTTCTTAAAGAGGTGGAGGAAGTACCTGCAGCCGACTTAACACCGGAAGAAGAAAGACAAGTTACTGACTTTGCGGAAAAAATCGATTTAAGGGACTCCAATCTGATCCTTCAGTATGGAGCCGGAGCGCAGAAAAAGATTGCCGACTTTTCAGAAGCAGCCCTTGATAATGTAAAGACCAAAGATCTGGGGGAAGTGGGCCAGATCCTGTCAGAGGTGGTTGTAGAGCTTAAAAGCATTGAAGTGGAGGAAGAAGAAAAGGGCCTTTTCGGTCTTTTCAAAAAAAGCGTAAACCGGGTGGAAGGCATTAAGGCCAGGTATGCAAAGGCAGAAGCCAATGTAGGCCAGATCTGCAAGGTCCTTCAGAACCATCAGATCCAGCTGTTAAAGGACATCGCACTTCTGGATAAGATGTATGACTTAAACACCACGTATTTCAAAGAACTTACCATGTATATCCTGGCGGGGAAAAGGAAACTTGCCAGGGTGCAGCAGGAAGAGCTGCCGGCACTTTTGGACCGGGCGGCGAAAAGCGGGCTTCCGGAAGATGCCCAGGCAGCCAATGACTTGTCTTCCATGCTGAACCGTTTTGAGAAGAAGCTTCATGACTTAGAGCTTACACGCATGATATCCATTCAGATGGCTCCTCAGATCCGTCTGGTTCAGAACAATGACACCTTAATGACGGAAAAGATACAGTCCACCCTTGTGAACACCATTCCTCTGTGGAAGAGCCAGATGGTGCTTGCCATCGGAATCAGCCATTCCGAGCAGGCGGCAAAGGCCCAGCGAGAGGTGTCGGATATGACCAATGAGCTTTTAAAGAAGAACGCAGAGGTATTAAAGACCGCCACCATTCAGACGGCAAAGGAATCAGAACGGGGAATCGTGGACATGGAAACCCTTAAGAAAACCAATGAATCCCTTATAACGACTTTGGATGAAGTGGTCCGGATCCAGGCCGAGGGCAGGACAAAACGCCGGGAAGCGGAAGTGGAGTTAAGCCGGATGGAAGGCGAATTGAAATCCAAGCTTTTACAGCTTAGCAAATAACAAAGGTAAAAAGACTTACAATAGAAAATTAATTTTTCTGTTGTAAGTCTTTTTTAGTCGTGCTATAATAACATAACACTTCACCGTGACACACTATCAGAGCACGGTATGTGATTTTAATGCAAAGGAATGATGAAAGATGGGGTTAGACCTGTAAAAGCCACGTTGTTCATTGTCAAAAGATACAGCGTGATTTATCGACTCCAAAGCCTGCGTTGAGTTTTTTCCTATTTCAGAAAATACCCGGTGATCTGCCGGGCAAAGCAGACGATTAAAAGATTATGGAGGAGATAAAACATGTTGAATTATCAAAGATATAAAAGAGTACCGGTAGTCAGCTATCCGGAGAGACAATGGCCGTGCAATGAGATTAAGAAGGCGCCGATCTGGTGCAGTGTTGACTTAAGGGATGGTAACCAGGCCCTTACGGAGCCCATGGTTGTGGAAGAGAAGATCGAGATGTTTGATCTCCTGATCCGGTTGGGCTTTAAGGAGATTGAGGTCGGTTTTCCGGCAGCGTCCCAGATTGAGTTTGATTTCTTAAGGCAGCTTGTGGAACGTAAGCTGATTCCTGATGACGTGGTCATCCAGGTTCTGGTCCAGTGCAGGGAGCATTTGATCAAGAGGACCTTTGAAGCCCTTCAGGGAGTTAAGAAGGCGATTGTACATATCTACAATTCCACTTCAACTCTTCAGCGGGATGTGGTTTTCAACAAGGGAAGAGAAGAAATCAGGGATATCGCCGTAAAGGGTACGGAATGGGTGAAGCAATATATGCAGGGCTTTGACGGAGAAGTGGTTCTTGAATATTCGCCGGAAAGCTTTACTGGAACAGAACTGGATTTTGCCTTGGATATTTGTACGGCAGTCCAGGAAACCTGGGGTGCATCACCGGATAAAAAAATTATCTTCAACCTTCCTTCCACCGTGGAAATGGCAACTCCTAACGTTTATGCGGATCAGATCGAATGGATGAACACTCATTTCAAGAACCGTGACAGCATTATTTTAAGCGTTCACCCCCACAATGACCGGGGAACCGGAATCGCAGCGACAGAACTTGCCCTGCTGGCAGGAGCCGACCGGGTGGAAGGCACGCTTTTAGGAAACGGCGAACGGACCGGGAATGTGGATATTTTAACAGTCGCATACAACATGTTCTCTCACGGAATCAATCCGGAGCTTCATATTGAGAATATTCGTGAGATCGTTGACATATATGAGCGCTGCACCAAGATGGAAGTGGAGCCAAGGCATCCATATGCAGGAAAGCTTGTTTTTACCGCCTTTTCCGGCTCCCACCAGGATGCCATCAACAAAGGCATGCAGGCCATGCGGGATAGAAAGAATACTTACTGGGAGGTTCCTTACCTGCCAATCGATCCATCGGACATCGGCAGGCAGTATGAGCCTATCGTACGGATCAACAGCCAGTCCGGCAAAGGCGGCGTAGCCTTTGTCATGGATACCTTCTACGGCTTCAAGCTTCCAAAGGGTATGCATAAAGAGTTTGCTGACGTGATCCAGGCGATTTCCGAAAAGCAGGGTGAGGTTGCTCCTGAGCAGATCATGGAAGAGTTTAAAAGCAACTACTCGGAGAAGAAAGAGCCTATCCATTTCCGTAAAGCCCAGATTACGGAAGCAGAAGATGATACAGCGTTCTCCACAGCTGCAAAAGTCCGCTACACCGATCACGGCGTAGAGAAAATCTTTGAAGGCATTGGAAACGGACCTATTGATGCGGTACAAAAAGGGCTGGAAAAAGAACTTGGTATTGAGATCAGGGTTCTGGACTACTACGAGCATGCTCTTACTTCCGGTTCCGGAGCACAGGCGGCTTCCTATATTCACCTCCTTGATGTGAAGACAGGAAAGGCTACCTACGGTGTGGGAATCAGTTCCAACATTACAAGAGCTTCTATCCGCGGAATCTTCAGCGCGGTAAACCGGTTATTCTATTCATAAAATAAAGGGGTCAGCCTTTGATAAAAGGCTGACCCTGTTTTTTATGTTCTGGCGGAAAACCATATCAGATTTTCGCAGTTGACTCCCTGATCACCAGTTCTGCGTCCAGGATTAGTGATTTTGGGGAACTTAAGGGGTTTTCCATCATTTCTAACAGCATCTCACAGGCAGTATATCCAAGCTGCAGGCGGGGCTGATTGACCGTTGTGATGGAAGGGCAGGTCATTGTGGAAAATTCGATGTTGTCAAAGCCCACCACCATGATATCCTTTGGCACATTGAGCTTAAAACGCTTTGCGGCCCGGATGACGGCAGCCGCAAATATATCGGAGGCTACAAAGAAGGCGTTGGGCCTTGGCTCGCTGTTTAATAAACGGCAGATGGCGGCGTAAGCCATCTGATAGTTGATCTCCGGTAGCTGTATGATCCAGTTTTGAGGGACAGAGATTTCCGCCTTTTTTAAGGCGCTCAAATATCCTTCCTGCCGCTTTACCGCATATTTAAAGCTTAGAGGGCCGTTGATCAGGGCGATTTTATTGCAGCCGCAATTACTGAGGTATCCGGTGGCAGTCTCCGCTGCAGAAAAGTCGTCAATGCTGACATAGGGGTATCCTGCGGCGTCTTCGTTGTATTCGCAGCACTGCACCAGAGGAGTGATGGCGCGTATCTGTTTCAGCTGCTCCTCCGATGCCCGGTTTAAAAGGATGGAACCGGCGGCGTTGACCCGGTGAAGCAGATTGCAGAAGTTGCGGATAGACCCGCGGTCCAAAGGAGATTCATTGATGAGAAGGTGGCAGCCATGGGCCTTTGCTGAGACTCTGGCTCCCTTTATGACCTCCTGATAGAAAACATTTTCAATTCCCGGAATATTCAGAACGATCAGCGGCTGTTCTTCTATGGATGGCGGACTGGTGGATTCAAAGGCATATCCAAGAGCGGCCATAGCGTTTTCCACACGTTTAGCAGTATCTGCCTTGACCTGCTCCCTGTGGTTTAACACACGGGACACGGTGGCCGGTGAAACGCCTGCCTGTCTGGCAATATCTTCTATTGTGATTTTTTCCTGTTTCATTCCCTTGCTCTTCCTTTGTTCGTTATTTCCTTTGTTTATATCATGAGATAGGATGATTGTAAATAAGAAGTTTTCAAAGTTATGAAAAGTTTTCAGAAAAACAAGAGGGAGATTGTGCAAAATGTTTATAATATCACAATAGAATCTAGATATAACATGGAAAAACTATTAATAACGCCCAAAAACTTGAAAAGAAAGCATGGAAATGTTAAAATCACCTTGAAAAAATGAAAGAAATGAAAAGCATTATGAAAACCAACCGGAAGAGAAAGAGAGGAATCTATGAAGGTAGGAATCATTGGGTGCGGAAGGATCGCACAGACAAGGCACATCCCTGAATACGGGGCGCATCCCGGAGCCCGGATTGCAGGCTATTATGATTTCAATGAGGAACGGGCAAGGGAGCTGGCTGCAGTTTACGGTGGAAACGTATATGATTCTGCAGATGCAATGCTGGCTGACCGGGGAATTGATGCGGTGAGCATTTGTACGGCCAATCATACGCACGCGGAAATTGCCATCAAGGCCCTGCGGTCGGGAAAACATGTGCTGTGTGAAAAGCCCATGGCGGTAAGCCTTGAGGAATGTAAAGCAATGGTGCATGCGGCGGCGGAAAACAACCGGCAGCTGATGATCGGACAGAACCAGAGATTTGCCAGGGCACATGTAAGGGCTAAGGAGCTTCTTTTGGAAGACGTGATCGGAACAGTCCTCACCTTTAAAACCACATTCGGGCATGGGGGACCGGAAACCTGGAGCATCGATAAGGGACCAAACAGCTGGTTTTTTGATAAAGGGAAAGCTGCCATGGGAGCCATGGCTGACTTAGGAATTCATAAGACGGACTTGATCCAGTTCCTTCTTGGCCAGAAAGTGGTGGCTGTGACCGCTCAGATGCTGACCCTTGATAAAAGAAATGAGTCAGGAGAGCTGATCAGCGTAGATGACAACGCCATCTGCATCTATGAGATGGAAGACGGTGCCATAGGAACTATGACAGCAAGCTGGACCTATTACGGCAGGGAAGATAATTCCACAGTTCTGTATGGAACCAAGGGAATCATGAAGATTTATGACGATCCGGATCATTCCATTTCCGTGGTTTTAAAAAATGGGGAGCAGATCTTATATGACATCGATAAGATACAGACTAATGACAATCAGACAAAATCCGGGATCATTGACGCATTTGTGGATGCTCTGGCGGCGGGAACGGAAGTGCCGGTCAGCGGGGCTGATGTGTTAAGCGCCATGGAAGCCGTATTTGCCTGCCAGGAGTCCAGCAGGGAGAAACGAAGGATCGTCATCAGGGAAAAGGGGGAAAGGACATGAAACTGGGATTTGTCAGCGCGATTCTGACTGAATGGACCTTTGAAGAAATGATCGATACGGCGGCAGCCATGGGTTTCCAGTGTGTGGAGGTGGCTTGTTGGCCCCAGGGAAAGGCAGAACGCAGATATGCGGGAGTCAGTCACATTGACGTGGCCGATTTAACAGAAGAAAAGACGGAATACATACGGAACTACTGCAAAGAACGGAATGTGGATATTTCAGCCCTTGCTTTTTATCCCAACGTAATGGAAGAGGATGAGGAAAAAAGGCAGGCAAATATTTCCCATCTTATGAAGGTCATCGAAGCCAGTGCCGTTCTGGGCGTTCATCTGGTAACCACGTTTATCGGCAGGGACCAGACAAAGACCGTGGAAGAGAACTTAGAACTGGTGAAAGAAATATGGCCGCCGATCCTTGCACATGCAGAAGAAAAAAAGGTACGGATCGCCATTGAGAACTGCCCTATGCTCTTTGATAGGGAGCAGTGGCCGGGCGGGCAGAATCTGATGTCAACGCCGGCGATCTGGGAAAAGATTTTTGAAATCCTGCCCAATGAAAACCTTGGGATCAATTATGACCCCTCCCATTTTGTATGGCAGATGATGGATTACATTAAGCCTCTTTACCAGTTCCGGGATAAGATCTTTCATGTCCATTATAAGGACATTAAACTATATGAGGATGAGTTAAAAAAGGTGGGGATCATGGCATATCCCCTGGCTTATATGTCGCCAAAGCTTCCCGGCCTTGGGGATGTGAACTGGGGAAAATATGTCAGCGCATTAACGGATATCGGTTATGATGGGTTTACCTGCATTGAAGTGGAAGACAGGGCGTTTGAAGGCACCAGGGAGAAGATCCTTGACAGTCTGAAGCTGTCCAAGAAATATATGGACCAGTTTATCATTTAAATTAAGGCAGTAAAACTGCTTTGATAGAGAAGGAAAATGTAGAAGGAGGAAACAGTAATATGAAAAAAGCAGCAGCAATTATTTTGGCAGCATTGGTGGCGGTGGCAGGAACTGCATGTTCCCAGGTAAAGCCGGCAGACACCACAACAGCGGCGGCAAAGGCGGAGACAACGACAACGGAAGAAGCTGTGAAAGAAACAGAGGCGGTGAAGGAAGGCACTCATATTTATGTCCTTACCGTTCCTGAGGATCATGGCTGGACCGGTTCCGTGGCTACCTTTGCGAAAAAGAAGATCGAAGAGGTAAACGGAAATGGCACTTACACAGCGGAGCTGATCACCTCAGCCAATGCGGCGGAGCAGATCCGGAACATCGAGGACATCGTTTCCAAGGGAGAAAAGAACATTGCAATGGTTATCCAGCCGATTGATGATACGGTGCAGTCCGCCATTCAGGGCGTGATCGACGCAGGAATCCCCTATGTGGCATTTGACAGGATCATTGACGGCGTGTCCGGCAAGGCCGTGTCCAATGTAAAAGGCGACAATTCCGGCATCGGTGCAGGCGCAGCCGCTTATTTTGTTTCCCTGGGACTTACACCGGGAGAGGCTATCTATGTTTATGAAGGCGATACTTCTTCCGTAACCACACTGCGTGATGAAGGCTTTACCAAATACTTAACAGGGGAACTGGAATTCGGCGGAGAAACGATTGAAGCAGATAAGATGTGGACCAAGGATGATTTGAAGTCCATTACATACTCCGGCGCAATGAACTGGAGCCGTTCAGACACAAAAACATCTTTTGAATCCCTGATGGGAGACAGCAAAAATGCCAAGACCAAATGGTTTTATGCAGAAGATGACGAGCTGGCCATGGGAATCTTAGAGGCCCTTTCCGGCGGCGGAATTGACGAGGCAACCAAGGAAACCTTCCTTTCCGGCAAACCCGTTATCACCGGCTGCGGCGGCCTTGATGAGCTGTATGAAGTACTTCGGGGGAAAACTTATCAGGATATCGCATCAAAATGCGGCGGCATCATGTCAGTAACTTACAGCCCGTCCATGATTCAGACAGCCATTGAAGACATGGTTGATTATCTGGATGGAAAACAGGTGACCCAGGATCATGTGATTGCCTGCGAGAATGTAACATCAGATAATGTAACTGAGTACCCATCCTTCTAGAGAAATAGTGGTCTGAGGGACAAAGGGGGCCGTTCATCGCTTAAGGAACGGCCCCTTTTATAAAACTGGAGGTTGAGATATGAGCTTATTGGAAATGAATGGGATCAGCAAGGCGTTTAACGGAGTTCAGGTATTAAAGGGTGTCCGCTTAAAGGTCGAACGGGGGGAGGTCCATGCCCTGCTTGGGGAAAACGGGGCGGGGAAGTCGACCCTGATGAACGTGCTGACAGGAGTATTTCCCAAAGACAGCGGAACCATTGCATTTGACGGAAAAGAAATCGATACCATCACCATCAGACAATCGGAAGAATTGGGAATTGCCTTTGTCCATCAGGAATTAAATCTGTTTAACGATTTAAAGGTCTATGAAAATATTTTTTTGGGGAAAGAATACCAAAACAGGCTGGGAAAGCTGAACAAACGAAAGATGATGGAAGAAACGGAGAGGTTGTTCCATGAGTTGGGGGTTGACATAAATCCCTGTGAACTGGTGGCGAATTTAAAGACCAGCCAGAAGCAGATGCTGGAGATCGCTAAGGCACTGTTCTTTAAGGCAAAGCTGCTGATCCTGGATGAACCTACCACTTCCCTTAATAATGAAGAAGTAAAGCATTTATTCGGCATTGTCAATCATTTAAAAAAGACAGGAACCTCCTTTATCTTTATCTCACACAAAATGCCGGAGATTTTTGAACTGGCTGACCGGTATACGGTATTCCGGAATGGAGAATTCATCAGTGACGGAGCCATAGGGGATACGACTCCGGAAGAAGTAACAGGGCTTATGGTAGGAGAGAATTATTCTGCCGCAGAGGTCTATGAGAAGAGAAAGCCCGGAGAAGTGGTGCTGGAGCTTAAGGATTTTTCAGGGCCGGGATTTGAGCTTGTGTCCCTGCAGGTCAAAAAAAGCCAGATCATCGGGCTGACCGGGCTTCAAGGATCCGGAAGCAGCGAGCTGATGCAGTGCATGTTTGGGGTTAGGCCGGCCACATCAGGAGAAATGACGGTCAGGGGCAAAAGGGTGCCCTCCCATTCCATCCACAAAGCCATGGAGTCCAAGATTGCCATGCTGGCTTCTAACCGGAAGGAAAATTCCGTCATCCCGGATATGAATTTACTGGAAAACATGTACCTTGCGGAACATACCCTGTCGGCAAACAGGCCCCACATCCAAAAACGGAAGGAAGAAGAACGGTTTGAAAGGTTTAAGGCCCTGCTCAATATCAAAGCCAGAAGCAGCTCGGATTCCATTCTGTCTTTAAGCGGCGGAAACCAGCAGAAGGTGTTTATTGCCCGATGGCTGAATACGGATGCGGATATTCTGTTGTTTGATAATCCCACCCAGGGTATCGACGTAGGGGCAAAGGCTGAGATCTACAAGCTGATACTGGAAATGGCGAAAAAGGGAAAGACGATTCTCATCAATACCCTGGAAATACCGGAGATCCAGAAGGTGGCTGATTTCTGCGCTGTTTTTTACAACGGAAGAATGATCAAAATTCTGGAGCACGATGAAATCAATGATACTACGGTTATGCTATATTCTACAAATGCCGTGAACCAGGAAATAGGAGGATAAAGAAATGAAGGCAGGAGAAAAGAGAAACGGAGTGTCCCTTGGTGTTTTCTCCAGATGGTGCGGGGAATTCAGTTTTATCATCGTATTTGTACTGATCTTTATGGTATATGCCCTGACCAGCAACGGGCTGACCTGGAGCGGTACCATGAATATTTTCCGCCATTCGGCAGTGGTGGGAATCATCGGGCTGGGAATGGGCCTGGTATGCATGACCGGGGAAATCGATTTATCGGTGGGTTCCATGCTTGCCTTAAACAGCGGGTTGTCAGTGATTGTGTTTAATATCACGGATCATATTCTGGTAACTTTATTGTTTGCCCTTTTATTCGGCGCTGCCTGCGGCCTGATCAACGGCCTGTTGGTGGGATATGTAAAAATGCCGGCTTTTATCGTCACATTGGCGACCATGCTGATTTTCCGTTCCTTTGCCCAATATATTTGCCAGCATATCGATAAGGCTCTGGCAGGAGGCGGGAGCAGTGTATACCGTATGATCAAGGAGTTGTCCTCTTACCAGCCGTTTTACGGCCTTGGGAATGGAAAAATCTTTACTGTTCCCATCGTGGGGCTGATCCTGATTTTAATGACCGCATTATTTGTTTACATAACTACCAGCACCAAGTACGGAAAAAAGGTTTATGCAGTAGGAAGCAATGCAAAAGGGGCCCAGATGGCAGGGATCAATGTAAGTCTTATGAAGGTGTCCGTATTTGTTCTTGGGGGAATCCTGACAGGGCTTGCCTCATTTTTATGGGTGGCCATGAATGCCTCCTCTGACCCGGCTACAACCGGAAACAGTTATGAAATGTATGCCATTGCGGCAGTCGTATTAGGCGGCATCAGCATGTCCGGGGGAAAGGGCAAATGTCTGGGAATCCTATTTGGAGCCATGTCCTATACCATCATTGACAAGATCATCGTTGCACTTAAGATGGATTCTCTGATCAATGATGCCATCAAGGGGATCATCCTGATTCTGGTGATAGTGGTGCAGATCATAGGGCCAAGGATCAAGGAAAAGGTCACAAGGCATAAATAATCTGTCTTATGAGCCTTATTGGCTATGACAAAAGAGAAGGAAGGGAATTTGGTGATCGTACCAGAAGGGGAAACTGGTATCATCACCAAATTCCCTTTTTCCGTACAGCCGTATGCTCCCGGGCATTTTCCATGAAACCTGGGATTTTGTAATAGAATTTACTTTTCCCGGTGACTTTAGTATAATGGAGACAGTTTATAACCTAGACAGGAGAATGAAACCATGAAAAAATATGATTATGTGCTGGTGGGCAGCGGTCTTTATTCCGGTGTATTTGCGTATTTGGCCGGGCAAAAAGGGAAAAAGTGTCTTGTGGTAGAGAAACGGAACCACATCGGAGGCAACATTTACTGCGGGGAAATAGAAGGGATCCACGTACACAGTTACGGAGCCCATATTTTCCATACCAGCAATCGGAAAGTCTGGCAGTTTGTAAATGAGCTGGCGGAGTTCAACCGTTATACCAACAGCCCTGTGGCAAATTTCAAAGGTGAGATGTATAACATGCCCTTTAATATGAATACCTTCAGCAAGATGTGGGGGATATCCACCCCGGCAGAGGCAAAGGCTATGATCGAAGAGCAGAAGTCTTCCGTTACCAGGGAGCCTGAGAACCTGGAGGAGCAGGCGATCAGCCTTGTGGGAACGGATATTTATGAAAAGCTGGTAAAGGGGTATACGGAAAAGCAGTGGGGCAGGGACTGTAAGGAGCTTCCGGCCTTTATCATCAAGCGCCTTCCCGTGCGTTTTACCTATGATAACAACTATTTTAATGACTTATACCAGGGCATCCCCATCGGAGGATACAATGTGATCATGGAAAAGCTCCTTGAAGGCTGTGACGTGGAAACAGGCGTTGATTATCTGGAAAACAAGGAGTATTATGACGGGCTGGGAGAGAAGGTTATATATACAGGGACCATAGATGGTTACTATGGATACCGGTACGGCAAGCTGGAATACAGGAGCCTGCGGTTTGAAACAGAGGTCGTGGATATGGATAATTACCAGGGGGTAGCTGTGGTAAATTATACGGACAGGGAGACACCTTATACCAGGATCATCGAGCACAAGCATTTTGAATTCGGGACCCAGCCAAAATCCGTTATTACCCGGGAATATTCGGTGGACTGGAGTGAGGGTATGGAGCCCTATTATCCGGTTAATGATGAAAAAAACCAGAATTTATTCCTTAAATATGCTGCACTGGCTGAAACAGAAGATCAAGTGATCTTTGGAGGACGGTTAGGGGAATATAAATACTATGATATGGACAAGGTCATCGAATCAGCCATGAGCCGGGCGGAAAAGGAACTGGGGTAAGCCTGCTTACAGGCGAAGCTGTTTACTTTTTATGTCGGATATAGTACAATACTACGGAACCAGGGCTGGAATTTTATGCCCTGGAACGTGGGTCAACTGGAGGAATCTATGAACGTTGTATACGCTTCCAACGATAATTATGCCAGGCATCTGGCCGTATCTCTTTATTCCCTTTTGGATCATAACAGGGATATGGGAGACATTCACATATATGTTTTGTCCATGAGCCTCTCCGGAGAGACGAAAGAGCGGCTTAAGTCCGTGGCAGACGGGTTTGGACGTGAGCTGACGGTCGTAGAGCTGGGAAATTTAAAGGAGCGCTTTTCCTATGATGTGGATACGGGCGGCTTTGATTTAAGCATTATGGCCCGGCTTTTCATAGGAGAAGTTCTCCCGGAGGAAACAGACCGAGTGCTGTATTTGGACTGTGATACAGTGGTGCTTTCCTCTTTAAAAAGGCTTTGGGAAACGGATTTGAAGACTTATCTTTTAGGTGCGGTGATGGAGCCTACCATATACCCTTCTATTAAAGAAGATATCGGTCTTTTGCCGTCGGAGCCTTATTATAATTCCGGCGTCCTTCTCATTGATATGAATCGCTGGAAAGAAGAAAACGCCCAGAAGCTGCTCCTGGATTTTTACTGTTCCAAGGGCGGCAAGCTGTTTGCAGGGGATCAGGATACCATTAACGGAGCTTTAAAGGGGAGGATAAAGCCCTTATCTCCTAAGTATAACTTTTTTACCAATTACCGCTATTACCGGTACAGCCATCTGGTCAGGCTGTCTCCTGTTTATGGAAAGCTTGGTTTAAAAAGATTTAAAGAAGCAAAGAAGCATCCTGCCCTCCTGCATTTTATGGGGGATGAAAGGCCCTGGAAAGAGGGGAATTTAAACCATTACCGAAGGGCTTACGACCATTATCTTTCCCTCACTCCATGGGCAGGAACGCCTAAGGAAAAGGGAAGCCGCCTTTATATGGCCGCCTATCATATGATGGATTATGCTACCTTTTTATGTCCGCCTGTGAGGGACTTCGTTAGCGCCAGATTTGGTATGCAGGTGATCAATTCCAGAAAGGGTTCTTAAAGAGGAGCAGATATGAACATTAGCTGTATCATTCTTAATTATAATGACGCGGAAACAACCATAAGCCTGGTTAATTCCATGGTAAATTATGAAATCCTGGATTCCATTGTGATCGTGGACAACTGTTCTACCGATGAGTCCGCCTCAAGGCTTCAGGCAATTGCCAGAGGAAAGGTCCATTTTATCTCCACGGAAAAGAACGGGGGATACGGCTATGGCAATAATCAGGGAATCCGGTATGCATATGGGTCGCTTCACGCTTCCCATGTGCTCATAGCAAATCCTGATGTAAAGGTAACAGAGGAATGCATACAGGCCATGAAGGACTCCTTTTTAAAGATAAGCCGGCTGGGAGTTGCGGCGGCAGTTACCAGGGATGGGACAGGAAAGGTAGCGCTGTCGAGCTGGCGTCTTAATAGCCTTTTGGGAGATATTTTAGATACCGGCCTTATTACCAGGCGGATTTTTGCCCACTGGCTGAATGACAGGCCGGAATTAAAGACGGATTTTGGAAAGGAGCGGTACGTTTATGTAGATGCCGTGCTTGGATCTCTTTTTATGGCAGATATTCATGCCTTGATGGAATGCGGTCTTTATGATGAAGAAATTTTTCTATATTATGAAGAAAAAATTCTGGGATTTCAGCTGAAAAAGAAGGGGTACGGGACGGTGCTTCTCTTAAATCAGTCTTATGTACACCTTCATTCTGTGTCCATTAATAAGAATGTGAAATCTATTTTAAAGAAGCAGGCACTTCTTCATAAGAGCAAGCTTCACTATTATAAAAAATATCTGGGGATCAACCGGATTCAGGAATGCCTGGTAAGGGCTTTCCTGGCTTTTCTTATGGCTGAAATCTGGTTTCTGACTAAGATCGTGGGATTGTCCTGGTAGGTTTTGCCCAAAAGTTTGGGTTAGAAGAGGAAAGGGGGAAAGCGTATGGTGTCGGTGCTTCTGGCATCCTATAACGGAGAAAAATATATACGGGAACAGCTGGATTCCATTCTGAGCCAGACGTTTTCCGATTTATCCATCGTGATTTCCGATGACCTTTCCACAGACAAGACCCCTGCCATTATCCGGGAATATGAAGAACAATATCCTGGCCGGGTGAAGTGCCTTAGGAATAGTAAAAGATCCGGCAGCGCCCAGAATAACTTCTTCCGCCTGCTGACGTCGGTGTCTGATGATTATGTCATGCTTTGTGACCAGGATGATGTATGGCTTTCAGATAAGGTGGAGGTCACTTTGAGGGAAATGAAACGGCTGGAGACTGAATGGGGGAAAGAGATCCCCCTGCTGGTCCACGGAGACTTATCCGTTACCGATAAGGCGGGCCGCATTCTTCACAAATCCATGGCGGATTTCCAGAAGATCGGGGTTCATGACAACCGGTTCAGTCATTATCTGGTTGAGAACAACATCACCGGGAATACGGTCATGGTCAATAGGGCATTTATGCGGTTCCTGGCTGATGTTCCTGAGGAATGCGTCATGCATGACTGGTGGCTGGGACTTTTGGCAAGCTGTTTTGGAAGGATATCCTACATTGACCGTCCTCTGGTTTTATACCGGCAGCACGGGAAAAACCAGATGGGATCTAAAAGCGGCAAGGAGCAGTATGCAGAGCGGGTCCAAAATCAAGACGCAGTCCGGGAAAATTACAGGAAAATGTTTGTGCAGGCACAGACGTTTCTAAAGCTCTATGGAAATGAGATGTCCCAGGAGCAGAGAGCGGTTCTGGAACATTTTGTCGGACTGTCCGGAAAAAACAGGGCGGAAAAGATTTACACTATTTGGAAATACAAATTAATGAAAAGCACCCATATGCGGACGCTGGGCCAGATGTTTTCCATCTGACCGGGAAATGGAGGATAAAGCATGGACAACAAAGAGGATATATTAGTGACGAGGGCTTCCATGCCTTCCTATGAAGAATTTATAGAAGAGATCAAGCCGATCTGGGAAACGGCCTGGATGACGAATATGGGAGAATTTCATGAGAAACTGATGGAGCAGTTAAAGGAGTACTTAAAGGTACAAAAGCTTCTTCTGTTTGTCAACGGACATATGGCTCTTGAAATGGCGCTGCAGGCCATGAATCTGTCCGGCGAGGTGATCACCACCCCGTTTTCTTTCGCTTCTACCACCCATGCCATTGTGAGAAATAATCTGACTCCGGTATTCTGCGATATCCGTGAGGAGGATTATACCATTGATCCGGATAAGATTGAAGCGCTGATTACGGAAAAGACCACCGCCATTTTACCGGTTCATGTTTATGGAAATATCTGTGAAGTAGATAAAATCGAAAGAATCGCGAAAAAACATAATTTAAAGGTAATTTATGATGCTGCCCATGCCTTTGGTACAGAGGTAAATGGGAGAGGGATCGGAACCTACGGAGACGCTTCCATGTTCAGTTTCCATGCCACAAAGGTGTTTAATACCATTGAAGGTGGGGCTGTGACTTTCCAGGATCCGTCCCTGGAGATTTTGCTCAATTATTTGAAAAATTTCGGAATCACCGGCAAGGAAACCGTGGAATACATCGGCGGCAATGCAAAGATGAATGAGTTTCAGGCGGCTATGGGTATCTGTAACCTTCGCCATGTGAATGATAACATTGTAAAGCGCAGACTTGTGACAGAACGGTACCGGGAACATTTGACGGGAGTTCCTGGGATCCGCCTGATGAGCGCCAAAGAAGGGATCCGCCAGAATTATGCTTATTTTCCGGTTGCTTTTGACGGCTTCTCTTTAACACGAAATGAGGTATATGAGCTGCTGGCCACTCATCATATCTTTGCAAGAAAGTATTTTTATCCTCTGATCACTGACTTTGAATGTTATCGGGAGCAGTTTTTAAATGTACACCTTCCCGTGGCAAAAAAGGCGGCGGACAGCGTACTGACCCTGCCCTTATATGCAGAACTTTCCCTGGATCAGGTCGACCGCATCTGCGCCATTATTTTAGGTGCCAGATAGGATGAAAGGAAGCGTCAATAAGACCTATATGCCCTGATAAACAGAGCGGAAAAGAGGAAATTATGAATACAGCACTGGTGACTGCGATCGGGTCATTTTCGGCAGATATTGTTATAAAAAACTTAAAAAAAGGCGGTTTCCGGGTAGTTGGCTGTGATATTTATCCTGGAGAATGGATCGCAGATTCCGGGAACGTGGCGTCTTTTTACAAAGTTCCCCTTGCAACTGACGAGAGACGGTATGTGGACTCAATCCTGAAGATATGCAGGGAGGAACAGGCAAAGGTGATGATCGTTCTTACGGATGTGGAGGTAGACGTCTGGAACCGCCACAGGGACGAACTGGCCCTGGCTTCGGTGACATTATGTCTGTCATCGGAGGAAACCCTTCTTCTATGCAGGGATAAAATGGAGCTGTACCGTTTTCTTGTGGAAAAGGGCATAGGCAATCCCATTCCTACACTGGAGCTTTCGGAGACGGATCCGGAGCGCCTTTCCTATCCGGCGGTTATCAAGCCCTTTAACGGAAGAAGCAGTCAGGGACTTCGCTATATTCAATCTCTTGATGAGATGAAAGGATTTTTAGAATGCGGGGGCCTTAAGGGGCTGATCGTACAGCCCTTTTACCAGGGAAGCGTCATTACCGTGGACGTGGTAAGGCAGGCGGATACAGGAGAGAGCGTAGCCGTATGCCGGAAGGAGCTTTTGCGGACCCCGAATGGAGCGGGAACCTCGGTGCTTGTGTTTTTGGATTCCATTCTGGAAGCCGTGTGCAGGGAAATAGCCAATGCCCTTAACATCAACGGCTGCGTGAATTTTGAGTTCATTCAGGCAGAGGACGGATCGTATCATATGCTGGAATGCAATCCCCGCTTTTCCGGCGGCGTAGAGTTTTCCTGTATGGCAGGATACGACTGTGTCACCAACCATTTAAGATGCTTTACCGGAGAGGCCATTGAACCTTCAAAGGGAATTACGGGCATGTATATTGCAAGGAAGTATGAGGAATATATTATGGGAAGTAAAAAGCAATTCCCATAATCGGATGGACGGGCTAAAAATAGCCCTTTTATCTTCACTTGCGTTGCAAGTTCATATAAGTTATATTACAAAAGCAGATGCAGGAAAGGGCGGAGAGGAATGAGCGGCAATTCCGAATCGAAAATTATGGTCAGCATTAACTGCGTGACCTTTAACCATAAAGCTTATATTAGGCAGGCTCTGGACAGTTTCCTGATGCAGAAGACTGATTTTGAATATGAAATTCTGGTTCATGATGACGCATCCACCGATGGGACAGGGGATATTTTAAGAGAATATGAGTCAGAATATCCGGATAAGGTGAAGCCCCTCATACAGACAGAGAACCAGTACTCCCAGGGGATCGACAATATCAGCGGAGCGTTTAATTTCCCCCGGGCCAGAGGTAAGTACATTTTTATGTGCGATGGAGATGATTACTGGACTTCACCGGATAAGATGCAAAAGCAGGTGGACTATATGGAGGCCCATCCGGACTGCACCCTTTGCATACACAGTGCTAAAATCGAACTGGTGGGAAGGGCCCTGACGGAAAAACAGATGCGTCCTTACCGGGGGAACCGGGTGATCACGCCGGAGGAGATCGTGGATAAGCCTTCCGGTTATGCGATGTCCTCCATGGCATTTCCCTCCCGCCTGGTCAAGGAGCTTCCTGATTACTATGTGGATTGTCCGGTGGGAGATACTCCCCTTCAGATGATGGCGGCTGCAAAAGGGTATGGCTATTACATGGATGAGACCATGAGCGCCTACCGGGTGGGAGTAGCAGGCTCCTGGACCATGGATGGAAAAAGCGGGAATTACGCCAGAAAGCAGAAGATTTACTGGGAACGGATGGAAAAGGTGTACGAGGAATTTAACGCTGCCACAGAAGGCCGTTTAAAGGAAGCAGCAGAGAGCGCGGCAAAACGGACTTATTATCATACCATGGTCAATACCAGACAGTTTATGGAGATTATGAATCCGGAATACCGTAAATATTATATGGAATTGACGCCAAGAACCAGGTTCTTTATTCAGGCCGAATACCGGGCTCCGGGAGCTTATGGGCTGTTAAGGAAGATATTCCTGGGAAAGAAAGAATAAGAAAGCAAACGCATGGGCAGGATCCGGTAAATCCGGTTCCTGCCCATGCGTTATATCATTATAAAGCTGCCTGACCCAGATTATCGTGCAATATTGGGATCAGTAGGATCCCAGGTCTGGGTATCAGGTATGATCTGTTCAATGGCCGGCCTCTCATATGGTCCCGGAACCAGTGATTCATAAATCGTAACGGTAGTTCCAATAGAGCAATGGTCATATACCCACTTGGCATCTCCGGAGAGGAGACGGACGCATCCGGCTGATTGAGCGATGCTCATATAATTATAAGTTGTCGGATCCAGCGTCATATTATTAGGTTTGCTGTACAGAATGGAATGAATTAAGAAGCCCTTCCAGATACGGGTCGCGTATTGGGTAAAGATTCCGTGATTCATATCTCTCCAACGGTATTTTTCCGGAGTCTGGAATGTCCCAAGAGGGGTATCCGGTCCTGTGGAGGTCAAAAAGGATTTTACCGGAATAATAAAGCCGTTATTCCCGTCTTTCGCGAAGATGGTCATGCAGTTCATGGACTTGTTGATGCTGATGAGGAAAGGTCCCTTTCCACCGATAATCGGCTCTAAGTCAGAGAGCATTCTTCCGGATTCATCAAAATAATATTTGAAGCCGTCAAGATACTGCCAGCCGGTCACCGCATAGGAATCCTGGAAATAGTAGCGCTCATTGCCTGCCCACGCCCAGCCGGTAAAGGATGTTCCGTCGCCGTTAAAGTAACGGAGGCCGCCGTCGATCTGCCGCATTCCGTCTGGAACTGCGGATATCAAAGGCTTATCCGTGGCATAGGGAAATTGGGTATTCTTGGTGTAAAAGGCCATTCTCAGCCCTGTTATGTAGTGGCCGGTTCCCATGGTTCCTGTGGTGGTCCCGTTCTTCGCCCAGTCCATCGTGGTTCCATCTTCCAGCTGAGCGGTATAGTATAGGTCGAACTGGTTATTCACATAACCGGAAAACCGCATCTGTACTGCTTCGATGTTTATGTCATTGGCATAATTGGTAGTCTGCTGCCCGTTTAAAACCCATGGAGACCAGCCGGTGCTGGAGGTATAGGTCCGGTAAAGCACGTTTCCTACAATGTTTGTAAGAAATGTAGATAATCCGTGAAAGCCCTGTCCGTTATTGGTGATCCATGCATCATTTACAAAAGGCTGTGACCAGTTGCTGTCACCGGTCATAACGGTAGTCTGGAGACGTGGGAAATTGGCTTTTAAAGCTTCCTGGGCCGCTCTGGTGGCTTCATCCACCACGCCGTCTTCGCCGCTGCCTTCCCCTTCTTTTCCAATGTCTATGCCGGCATTTGCCAAAGCGGTTTCTGCTTCTTCCGTAGTTACGCCCTGTGTCTGGGTGTTTGTCTGGGTCTGAGCCTCAGACTGCCCTTCGCTCTGACTGATGGCGACACCATTCTTAAATCCCGGTCCATATGCTTCATCTGCCCATGCAAGGGAAGCTTGTCCAGAAACAAGAGCGGCCGTCAGGCAGAGTACCATCAGGCTGCGTGTCAGTTTACGCATAATATATAACCTCCTGAATTCTTATAAATAAAAAGTATATTCTTTTATACTCTAACACAATTAGGCCTAAAATGCTATATACGATTTACAATTATTGGGGAATATAGTACAATAAGGCGGAAATGTAAATTGGTAAAGCAAGGAGAAAAGCCAGCATGTACCAGGAAAATTTGAAAAAAAAGGTCCTTTCCGGACTGTTCTGGAAAGTGATGGAAAACGGTGGTACCCAGGGGATTCAGTTCCTTGTATCGGTTCTGCTGGCCAGGATGCTGACGCCGGCAGAGTCCGGAGAAGTCATGCTCATCATGATATTCATTACCATTGGAAATGTGTTTGTTCAAAGCGGTTTTAATACCTCCTTAATCCAGAAGCGGACGGTAGATGAGGCTGATTATTCGTCTGCATTTTATATCAGCGCGGCCATTGCCTTTGTTTTATATGTGATCCTTTTTTTCACTGCCCCGGCCATTGCTTCTTTTTACGGACAGCCTGTTTTTATTCCGGTGCTGCGGGTCCTTTCCGCGACCCTGTTTTTTGGCGCCGTTACCTCCGTGCAGTCTGCTGTGGTCGCCAGGAATATGGAGTTTCGGAAGCTTTGTCTGGCAAGTCTTTTTGCCGCCCTTTGTTCCGGTATCATCGGCGTTTTTCTGGCATATAAGGGGCAGGGTCTATGGGCCCTTGCCATGCAGCAGTTTTTTTACAGCTTTTTCTTAATGATCATGCTGGCATTTCTGGTGAAGTGGAGGCCAAGGCTGCTGTTTTCCGTTAAAAAGGCGGGAGAATTGTTTTCCTATGGCTGGAAAATACTTTGTTCCGGCCTTATTGATACAGTATTTAATAATGTTTACGGGCTAGTCATCGGGAAATTATATAATTCTGCCATGATGGGGCAATACTCAAGAGGAAACCAGTTTCCTGCCCTGATTGCAAACAATCTTGGGGCGGCCATCCAGTCGGTTATGCTTCCGGCTTTTTCGGCCAGCCAGGAAGACAAGGAGAGGTTAAAGCGCATGGTGAGAAGATCCATTGTCACCAGCTCTTACCTGGTATTTCCCATGATGGCCGGCTTGATTGCTGTGGCGGAGCCTATGGTAAAGCTGCTTTTAACGGATCAGTATTTACCCTGTGTCCCCATGCTCCGGCTGCTGTGCGTAGCCTATGCAACCTGGCCCCTTCATGTGGCAAATTTGCAGGCAATTAATGCCATGGGGAAAAGTGAGGTATTCCTCAAGCTGGAAATAATAAAGAAAGCGGTCAGCATGGCTGCCCTTCTCATCAGCATCCCTTTTGGGATATACACCATGGTGGCTTTAAGGGCAGTGACCGATTTCATCTGTACCTTTATCAATGCATATCCCAATAAAAAGCTTTTAAACTACAGCTTTTTCGAGCAATGGAAGGACGTGCTTCCTTCTCTTTTTCTGTCAGCGGTGATGTGCCTCATGACTTACGGAATACAGTATGTAATAGAAGGAACCTTTTTAACCCTGGTTGTCCAGATCCTTGTGGGAGTGGTTGTCTATGCAGGGCTTTCCTGGTTGTTCCGGTTGGAGGCCTTTTTGTACCTGTGCCGTCTCTCCGGGATAATGAAACAGTAGGCAGGGTGGTTTTAAGTTTACTTTTTAAGCCGGATATTGTAGAATAAAGGAACATTGTGAGGGAATTTGTGTGAAATACCCGGTGGGTATCCCTTTATGCCCAAATACTGTTGGTAATTAAGAGGAAAATAAATGGAACGAAAAAATGTGGCCTGGAATATGATCGGAAGCCTGGTTTATGCCGGTTCCAGCATGCTCCTTACGGCTCTTGTCAACCATCTCATAGGAACGGAGCAGGGAGGAATCTTTGGCTTTGCCTTCAGCACCTTCGGGCAGCAGATGTTTCTGGTAGCCTATTTTGGCATGAGGCCGTTACAGAGCACGGATACAAGCAAAAGCTATACGTTTTCTGAATATCGTCTGGCCCGGTTCGTTACCTGTTCCATGGCAGTCCTTTTTGGAACGTGTTATATCATTTTTAATACCCTGTCTCCGTCGGCAGGCTATACAACCCAAAAAGCTGTGGTGGTATTTTTGATGGTGCTGTATAAGGTACTTGACGGGTTTGCCGATGTATATGAATCGGAATTCCAGAGAAATGGACGGCTGTATCTTACAGGACAGGCCATGGCTCTCCGGACCCTGCTTTCCGTGTGCTGCTTTTTAGGAACTCTGGCTGTAACGAAGGAGCTTATATTTTCCTGCGTGGTCGCGGTCTTATCCCAGGGAGCAGGAATCCTGCTGTTTGATAAAAGAGCGGCAGAGCATGTCCCCGGAATTGTGTTTACCAGGACTCCTGGCAGGCAATGGAAGCTTTTAAAGGATGGGTTTTTGCTGTTTTTGTCCGTTTTTTTGGACGGGCTCATTTTTGCCATGGCAAAATATGCGGTGGATGCCCGGATGACTTCCACAGACAACGCCGTTTTTGTGGCTATTTTTATGCCGACCTCGGTCATTAACCTGGCGGCCAACTTTGTGATCCGTCCTTTTTTGACCAGGATGTCTTACCAATGGGAAGAGAGGAACTTTGGGGAATTCAAGTCCGGCCTAAAGCAGCTTTCCGGTATCATATTCCTTCTTACGGTGATTGCCCTGGCTGGTGCCTGGGTGCTTGGGGTTCCTGTGCTGGGAGCTATTTCCAATGTGGAACTTAAACCGTATAAATCCGGGCTTCTATACATCGTGCTTGGCGGCGGTTTCTTTGCGGTTATGAATCTGTTTTATTATGTGCTTGTTATCATGAAAAAGCAGAAGGGGATCTTTTTCGGCTATGTGCCGGTCTGCATCCTTTCCTTCTTTCTCTCCTTCTGGCTGGTGGGAGTGGGAGGGATCAACGGAGGAGCCTTCTCCTATATGCTTGAAATGCTGATTCTTATGCTTTGCTTCATGGGACAGGCAATCCGTGTCTTTATTACAGAGGAAAAAGGGAGGCTGGAGCGGAAAAAATGATGGATAAGGTACTGGTAGTGATACCTGCATACAATGAGGCTTTAAATATTGAACGTGTAGTAGGAGAAGTTATTGAGAACTATCCCATGTTTGATTATGTGATCATCAATGACGGTTCCACCGATCACACGGCGGATATCTGCAGAAGGCGTGGCTGGAAGATCATTGACTTACCTATGAATCTGGGACTTGCCGGAGCATTCCAGACAGGGCTTAAATATGCCCACAGGAGGGGGTACCGGTATGCCATACAGTTTGACGGGGACGGGCAGCACCGGCCGGAATATATTCTGCCCATGAAAGAGAAGATGGATGAGGGCTACGATATTGTTATCGGCTCCAGGTTTGTGACGGGGAAGAAGCCCCATTCCATGCGGATGCTTGGAAGCAGGCTCTTAAGCGGCTCCATCTGGTTCACCACGGGAATAAAGGTCAGTGATCCTACCTCCGGGATGCGCATGTTCAGCAGGAAGATGATCAAGGAATTTGCTGATGGCTTAAATTACGGCCCGGAACCGGATACGATATCCTATTTGATCAGCAAGGGGGCAAAAGTCGCGGAAATCCCTGTAATCATGGATGAACGGATTTTGGGAGAGAGCTATTTGAATCCGGTCAATGCGGCCAGGTATATGGGAAAGATGCTGTTTTCCATACTGCTGGTACAAAGCTTCCGTATTAGGGACAGGAGATAAAGGAAGGGAGAACGTAACATGACAGTTTTGCTACGCTGCGTACTGATATGCGTTTCCATATTGCTTACATTTTATGTGCTTAGAAGAATACGCCATTCCAAGATGAAGATAGAGGATTCTATCTTCTGGGTGATGTTTGCCTTACTTTTGGTGGTTTTCAGCTTATTCCCGCCATTGGCTGATTTCATATCCCGGTTGGTGGGGACCTATTCCACCGCCAACTTTATCTTTACCTTCATGATTTTCATCCTGCTGGTAAAGGTTTTCTTCCAGTCTGTCAAAATATCCCAGCTGGAGCGGAGAATGACGGAGATGATCCAGATGCTTGCTCTGGACCGGGAAGAGGACAGGGAGAAGGAGGAAGGTCATCGTGAAGCTCATTCTGAATAAAAAGGGATTGTTGCTTACGGCGGGAAGCATTTTCTTTCTCGCCTTTCTTTTTATAAAAACCTATCAGGAAACCATTGTGGGGATTCCATCCCCGGAATTTGAGGCAGTCCGCCGCTTTTACTGGTGGATAATTGTGTTTGGATGTGGATTTCTGGCTTGCCTGGGAGCGGTCTTGTGGATACTTGAGACTCCCCCGTACTTTTTATTTCCAGGGACAGTGGTGATTCTTGGTCTGTTTTATATGATGGTTCTGACTCCCTTTTCAACGCCCGATGAGGCGGTTCATTTTACCAGCGCTTACCGGCTCTCCAGCCAGCTTATGGGAAAACCGGCTGTGGCTGATGACGCCTTTCTTTCCCATGCAAATGAAGAGGAGAAAGAGAGGATCAGCCGCGGGGCCAATGTTCTGGTGCGGAGCGGCGATGACGTTCCAGGGCTTTATACCAGTGTGGGACGGGCCACATACAACTTAGTCCTTAAGGAGATGTTTTCCCTTGATAACAGCCAGGGGATGACGGTCCGCTATGAAATACCGGTGAACACCACACCTGTGGTTTACCTTCCTCAGGCCATTGGGATCTGCCTTGCCAGGCTGCTCCACTTGGGATACATCCCATTGGTATACCTTGGCAGGCTGTTCAATCTACTGGCTTTTGCAGGTATGGCAGCCTTAGCAGTGAGGATCATGCCCTTTAAAAAAGAGCTTTTCATGGCGGTATCATGCCTTCCCATGACCCTTCATCTGGCAGCTTCCTTTTCCTATGATACGGCCTTTATCGGCCTGTCCATGCTTTTTCTGGCCTGGTGCTTTTACCTGGCCTTTGAGAAAGAGAAAGTGACTGTAAAGGATACGGTTCTTCTTGCCCTTTTGCTGATCCTTCTGGAGCCTGGAAAAATCGTTTATTTACCTGTAGCCGGGATCTGCCTGTTTATTCCCTCTTCCAAATTCAAGTCCAGGAAGAATTACTGGATCTCCGTCATAGGCGTCATAATTTCTGTCGTTCTGGCAGTGTATCTGGTAAACCGTCTGGTCCTTTCTGCGTGGGCGACCACTACGGAAAGCTATGTGGGGTGGAGTGAAGCAGCAGGGTATACGCTGCAGGATGTGTGGGAACACCCCTATCGTATCTTTTTAGTATACTATGAGACTCTTGTGACTCAGTTTGATTATTACCTGACCACCATGCTTGGAGGGTTTCTGGGCAATTTGGATCCTAATCTGACGGTGCCTCCCTTCTGCCTCTCGATTCTGTGGTATGTGCTCCTGGTCAGTGTGATAAGGAGGGAAGGGGAAGAGGCCCCCATGTCAGGCGGACAGAAGCTTTGGATGGTTTTCCTGGTGTTTTTAAGCGCCTGCCTGGTTATGGCCTCCATGCTTTTAGGCTGGACGCCAAGGGAGCTTACCTATATAACGGGCGTACAGGGAAGGTATTTTATTCCTCTGCTGCCCCTTGTGCTGCTGGTCGTATTTGACAAGCGCCTGGTCATAAACCTGGATTTAAGGAAAAGCGCATGGTATTTAGAATGCTTTGTGAGCATCTATGCCCTGATACGCATCTGTTCCACGTCGTGTCTGCGCTATTGATTCACGTGAAGGCAACGAGCCAAAGTCAAGCTCGCCTGACCTTGGCGGCTGCTCGCGGAGTATTCAACTGGAAGGTAGGAATTTGCTATGGAAGAAAAAATGCAGGAAAAAACCGTTGATGTGATCATTCCCGTATATAAGCCGGATGAGAAGTTAAAGCTTTTGCTGAGACGCCTGGGAAAACAGTCATACCCTATCCGACGGATCATCATCATGAACACGGAACGGTCTTATTGGAAGGAAGAGGAATATAGCTGGGTTCCCAATCTGGAAGTACATCATGTGACAAAAGAGGAGTTTGACCATGGCGGCACCAGGAATCAGGGAGCCGGTTATTCTGAGGCGGATATTATGGTATTTATGACCGATGACGCAGTTCCGGCAGATGGGAATTTAATAGGAGCGCTGGTAAGGAGTTTTGACCAGACCGGAAAGGGCAAAGAAAAGGTGGTTATGGCCTACGGAAGGCAACTGCCGAATTCTGACTGCGCCCTGGCAGAGCAGTATACCCGTTCCTTTAATTACCCGGAACAAAGCAGGGTAAAGACAGGCGGGGATTTAAAAGAGCTGGGAATCAAGACCTTTTTTGCCTCAAATGTCTGCTGTGCCTATGACCGGGCCGCATTTTTGGAGGCAGGCGGATTTATCAGCCGGACTATTTTTAATGAAGACATGATTTATGCGGGAAATGCGGTAAGACACCGGGGGCAGGCGGTGGCCTACGAAGCCGGAGCAAAAGTGTACCATTCCCACAATTACGGCTGCATAGCCCAGTTTAAGCGGAATTTTGACCTTGCGGTTTCCCAGGCGGACCACCCTGAGGTGTTTGAAGGAATCCGTTCGGAAGGCGAGGGGATCCGTCTTGTGAAAAAGACCTGTGCCTGGCTTGTAAAGGAAAGGAAGCCGTGGCTTGTTCCCGGAGTGATTGTAAAAAGCGGTTTTAAATACATGGGATATCTTATGGGAAAGCGGTACCGCAGTCTGCCAAAGAGGCTGGTTTTAAGCTTTACCATGAACAGGGAATATTGGAAAAAAGAAAGATAAAACACAGAGAAAAGCAGTCCGCAAGAAAGCCGGACTGCCATGCTGCTAAAAAATAGGCTCAAGATATACTTTGAGCCTATTCTTTATTTTAAGGATACTTTCAAATGGTTCAATTATGCCTTGAATTTCTCCTTTGGGCTATCATGAGGGAAATGGGGATTTGTCATACTCAATCCTCAAATATTGGTTCAATCCGCTCCATAATAAGCCCTATTCTGTCCTTAGCGTCCGGCATAAAAAGAGAAGCGATAGAAACAACCATTTTTTTCTTTGTATTGACGTAAATCACGTTTCCCCCGTCTCCCAGAGCGGCATAGATATGCTCTTTCTCATCAATAATCCACCACAGGTAGCCATAAGACAGACTACCCCACCTGATGTGCTCCATTGTGCTCATTTCTATCCATTTTGCCGGTACAATTTGTTTACTTTCCCATATTCCGCCATTTAAGTACAATTGGCCTATTTTTGCCATATCCGCAGGCGTCAGGAAGAGGCCCCAGCTTGCCGTGTTTATTCCCTGCGGGTCAACAACCCAGCCACTGATATTTTTATCTTTCATAACGGCGATATGCTCTTCTTTATTACGCAGCACCACATTGTGCGGAACGTTGATTCCCAGTGGCGAGAATAAATTTTCTGCAGCGAAATCAAGTACTGGCTGACCCGTCGCTTTTACAAGAATGCCCGACAGGATGTGTGTTCCTATGATGGGAGAATACATAAATTCTCCTGTATGTTTCTCGCCTCCCAATAAATCAAGGGCGGCATTTACCCAGTTATCGCTTGCAAAAAACTCCTCGTATGGCTCGGACTGGTATTTATATGAGGCCGTCATGGTAAGCAAATTTTTAAGCGTAATGCCCTGTATTGTTTTTTCACCTGTTTTAACAGTGTAATACGGGAAAAAGTCCAGTACCTTCTGGTCTATACTTTTGATATGGCCTTTTTCAATGGCGATGCCAATCAATGCAGAAAAAACACTCTTTGTCACTGAATATACATGAATGGCGTTATCGGCGGTATATCCATTAAAGTAGTTTTCATATAGTTTTATGCCGTTTTTTTGTATAAGAATGCCCGCGATATTGCTATAGTCACTGTTTATCGTCTTTTCAAGCTCTTTAATTTTTTCTTGATTCATATAATTTCCTCCTTTAAGTTATAAAGGATATCCTTAAAATAAAGATAAGTGAATTAAAAATGATTTGCAAGACCTATTTTTAAAAAATTAAAATAATAACAATCATCTGCGATAACCTTTCTGGCAGTCCGGTAAAAAACCGGACTGTTTTCCGTTTATTTTTTCTTCATGATTTAGTATAATGATTATAGTGTCATATGAAAAAGGGGATAACCATGGAAAACAGAAAGAAGAGCCTGCTGCTGCTGGTTTTGGGGGGATTGTTCAGTATCGTGTTTCTTACGCTTTTGACCACCTCCTTTTACGGATATGTATTAAAAAAGATCGGAGTTGAACATGCGGAAAATACCAGGACCTACCGGTATCATTATGTCATGATCATCAATAACCTGGATTCCCAGTTCTGGAATGACGTGTATGAAAGCGTGCGGAAAGAAGCCGCCTTACACGATGCTTATGTAGAGCTTAAGGGAAGGAACCAGTCGTCGGAATATACTGCCGTGGATTTTATGGATATGAGCATAGCGGCAAAGGTGGATGGGATCCTGCTGGAATTTACGGGAGAAGAAAAACTTGAGGAACGGATCAATGAAGCGGCTGCAAAAGGAATCCCTGTGGTAACCATATTAAACGATGCACCTGCCACGGACCGGAAAAGCTATGTTGGAATCAATTCCTATGAGCTGGGGCAGGAATACGGGAATCAGATTTTAAAGATATTACCCCAGGATTCCAGGAAGGCCAGAGTGATGATGCTCCTTCATGACAATTCCATTGACAGCAACCAGTCCCAGATTTTTAATCAGATCAACAACCGGATGGTCACTTCAAGGGAAACCGCGGACCGTATTAAGGTGGAAGAGATCAAGATCCCCTCCGGCCGTGCGTTTGAAGCCGAGGAAATTGTACGCAACTTATTTCAGAATCCCCAGGGCCCCCCGGACATCATTGTCTGCATGGATGAAGTAGATACGGAGGCCGTGTACCAGGCGGTCATCGACTATAACAGCGTAGGCAAGACTCAGGTCATCGGCTATTATAAATCAAAGGCAGCCTTAGAGGCGGTGAGAAAGGGGACGATGGCAATGACCCTGTACATTGACACCGGCCAGATGGGGAAATTCAGCGTGCAGGCCCTTACCGAGTCCATACACGACGGGAGGACCAATTCCTTTTACAGTGTGGACCTTCAGTTTGTAACTAAGGAAAATGCGTCAGATTTCATGAGTAATTAGTGGAGCGGCTATGAAAAATAAATGGGAACACCTTTGGGAAAACCTGCCGATCGCCCGTAAGCTGTTTTTGGAAATTGCGGTGACGGCAGCCACGCTTTTTGCCAGCAATCTGTTTATCTACGCACAGATCAACCAGATGGTAGAGCGGATGAATTCTGTATACATAAGCAATGTGAATCTCAATGAGCTGTCGGATGTTTTTTCCGATGTGCAGAATTTCATGTACAAATACTTACAGGTAAAGGATTCTGAGTCCTTGACCGATTATTACCGGGCGGAGCAGGATTACAGGAAGCTGTTAGAGGGGCTTAATGTTACTGTGACTGATAATCAGATTCAGATCCTGGAGAAAAACATCCGCAACATGTCGGACAGCTATCTGGCCCTTACTGATGAGACCGTACAGGCCAAGCGCGGGCAGAATGTAGAAAAATACAAAAGTTCCTACGAATCCGCCCTAAAGCTCTACCAGTTCATCAACCGTGACATTTCGGTCTTAAACAGCCGGCAGTTTAAAAATAATTCCGCCAGCTACCAGACCCTGCAGGCGGCCCTTCAGTATTTAGAGGTCATAAGTACTGTGATCTTAATGATCGTTATGATCATAAGCCTGACGGTCATGATGATGATGACAAAAGATATCGTCACCCCTCTCACTAACCTGGCCCATACGGCAAAGCTGGTAGGACAGGGAAATTTTCACGTAAAGGTGCCGTCCATAGGGTCAGGAGATGAGCTGGGGATTGTGACCGGTACATTTAACCAGATGGTGGACAGTTTGGACGAGTATGTGAATAAAATTAAAGAGAGCGCGGAAAAAGAACAGGAGATGAAGGAACGGGAGCTTTTAATGGAGAACCATTTAAAAGAAGCCCAGTTAAAGTATCTTCAGTCTCAGATCAATCCCCATTTTCTTTTTAATTCTTTAAACGCCGGGGTTCAGCTTGCCATGATGGAGGATGCAGAGAAAACCTCAGTTTTTATGGAAAAGATGGCTGATTTTTTCCGCTATAATGTGAAAAAGGGTTCAAGGGATGCCACCATCCGTGAAGAGGTGGAGGCAGTAGAGAACTATGTTTATATATTGAATGTCCGTTTTGCTGGGGATATCCGCTACCATTCCAGAATTGATGAAGATGCAATGGATTTTTCCATCCCAAGCATGATTTTGCAGCCCCTGGTGGAGAATGCGGTGACCCACGGAATCCGGAATATCGAACGGCCGGGAGAAATTTATTTAACCGTAGAGAACCATGAGGAGAACATAGAGATCCGTATCAGGGATAACGGGACCGGAATGGAAAAGGAAACCCTTGGCAGGATCTGCGCCGGAGGTCAGGCCGCGGAGGGAACGGATTCTACCGGGATCGGAATTCACAATGTTATTTCCCGGCTGGAGCTTTATTATAATGCTGACGGTATTTTCCATATATGCAGCGAGGGGAAGGATAAAGGAACCACTGTGGTATTAAGGATTCCAAAAAGAGGGGGAGATGTACATGTTTCGAATACTGGTAGCTGATGATGAGGGGATCATGCTGGAATCCATCAGTCATATTATAAAGTCCAATTTCGGCAGCGATTGCGAGATCGCCTGTGTCAAGACAGGCAGGGCGGTCATTGAGCAGGCCGGTTCCTTCCGGCCGGATATTGCATTTGTGGACATCCAGATGCCTGGATTAAACGGCATTCAGGCGATTAAGGAGGTGCGTAAATTCAACCCTTCCGTAGTATTCATTATCATAACTGCCTATGATAAATTTTCTTATGCCCAGGAAGCGGTGAACTTAGGGGTTATGGAGTTTATTATGAAGCCGGTCAATAAAAAGAAAATACTGGATGTATGTGTAAAGGCCATGCACCAGGTGGAAGAGGCAAGACAGAGGCTGAGCGACGATTTGAGGATCAGGGAAAAGCTTGAAATCGTAATTCCTATGATCGAGAGCGGGTTCATCTACAATGTGCTGCAGGATGACCTGGAGCTCTCTAAGAACGGATATATTGAGATGCTGGACATAAAAAGTCCTTATGGCTTCATGGTTGTCCTGGAATTTGGGGACAGCATTGAGGGAGGGACCATGACCAATGCCATAGGAGTCAGCGTCCGGGTGAATAAGTATTATTCCATGGTCAGAGAGATTGTTAAGGATTATTTTGACTGTGTCATTGGACCTGCCATGGGAAACCGGCTGGTACTGTTCCTTTCCTTTGAACATGAAAAGGTACGGTATGAGGAGCGGGTGGAAATCATTACAAGGACCCGGAATATGATCCATAAGCTGGAAAGCACCACGGACATCAAATGCAGGGGAGGGATCGGCTCTGTAAAGCCTCTGGAAGGGATCCGGGACTCCTATAAAGAGGCCTTAAAATCTCTGCGGGAAAGTGACAGCCATGTGGTGCATATCACGGACATCCCGGTGGTGGCTGATTATGACGGGGAATATCCCCTGGACTTAGAAAACCAGTACCTTCAAAGGGGGACAAAGGCGGACAGGGAAGGAGCTTTGGCCTGTGCCGGCGAATTTTTTGACTGGATGCTGGTTCACGACGGTAATGTGAGGTCCAATATTGAGGTAAAGATACTGGAGCTGGTCATGTGGCTTGAGAGACGGGCTTTTGAAGCAGGGAGTGTCCGTTATGGCTTCCGTTACAGGGAGAGCTATTTAGAAGAACTAAAGGAAGCTGCCGATACAGAAGCGCTTAGGCGCTGGTTTTTAAATAAGACAAGGGAGGTATGCGAAAACATCAGCACTTCCAGGGAAAGAGAATATGAAAATGTGGTTTCCAGGGTCAAGAGTTATATTGATGAGAATTACGCCAAGGACCTTTCCCTTGATGATGTTTCCAGAATGGTTGACATAAGTCCTTATTATTTCAGTAAATTATTCAAGCAGGAGGTGGGGGAGAATTTCATAGAATATGTAACCAGAACAAGGATTAAGAATGCCCGGCGTCTTCTGGAAGATTCCAGATACAGCATCAAGGAGGTGTGTATCATGTCCGGCTATAGTGACCCCAATTATTTCAGCCGGATATTCAAAAAGTATGAAGGGATGACGCCAAGCGAGTATAGGGAGAGGTAAGTGTATGAAAATGGGTCGAGGGAGATTGTTACTGGTGATGATACTCTGCTGCACCCTGATGGCAGGGTGTGGAAATGCCAGGGCAGAGACAGAAACCGAGGTTTCAGTAAAGGCCGGGGATAGGCCCTTACAGATTGGGTTAAGCATTGATTCCTTTGTGATCGAGCGGTGGATCAGGGACCGGGATGTTTTTGTGTCAACCGCAAAGGAGCTGGGGGCTGAAGTGAATGTACAAAACGCCAACGGGGATGTGAACGAGCAGATCGAACAGATTAAGTACTTCATAAAAAAGCAGATGGATGTGATTGTGGTGGTGGCAGGGGACTGTGAAGCCCTGTCCGATGTCGTGAAAAAGGCAAAGGATGCCGGAATTAAGACCATGAGCTATGACCGGCTGATCCAGAATGCGGACAGTGATATGTACATATCCTTTGACAACAGGGAGGTCGGAAAACTCATGGCGGAAAGCCTGGTAAGAGACATTCCTGACGGGGGCAAGATATTCATGATCCAGGGCCCTGAATCGGATCATAATGTGGCAATGGTCCGTGAGGGCTTTGAATCCGTGATAAAGGGGAAAAATCTTGAGGTGGTTTATAAAAGCAACTGTGAGGGCTGGCTTTCGGAGCATGCCTTTGACTATGCCAAGGAAGCGCTGGAAAAACACCCGGATGTGAAAGGGATCATGTGCGGCAATGATGATCTGGCGACCCAGGTTTTCCGCGCCCTGTCTGAGGACAGGATGGCAGGAACGGTCTGTCTGGTGGGTCAGGATGGGGATCTGATGGCCTGTCAGAGGATCGTGGAAGGAACCCAGAATATGACTGCCTTCAAATCCATAGAGGAAGAGGCCAGAATTGCAGCGGAATACGCAGTGAAGCTTGGCAAGGGGGAGCCTTTGGAGGGTATTGTAACAACCATTGACGATGGAACCTATGATGTTCCCAGCCTGGAGCTAAAGCCGGTGGCAGTAACCAGGGAAAATATGGATTCCGTCATCATTCAGGGAGGATTCCATGGAAGGGAAGACGTATACCTGAATGTGAAACAGCAGTAATAGTTTCTTGCCGTGAAAAAGTCCTGAGCATTCAGGGCTTTTTTTATTATGGGCTTTAGCTTATTGCGCATGGGTGAGTTTTACTTCAGGGGATCATGGTATTGTATGCTGCAAAGGGGAATACTTTGTGATCCGTCACGGTTATATATATATCATAATAAAAATGTTGTGATGCCACTTTTTTTAGTCATTTTACAAACGTTTTGTATCGTATTAAAATGAAAGTATATTAAATATATACATAAAAGGCAAAAGGAGAGAAATCAAACATGGCTGTAAAGTATATTCCGGAACCGTTCAGAATTAAAATGGTAGAACGAATTAAAATGTTAACTCAAGAGGAACGGATTGAAAAAATCAAAGAGGCTAAGTATAATATGTTCGGTCTAAGGGGTGAAGATGTTTATATTGACCTTTTAACTGATAGCGGGACCAATGCTATGAGCGATGACCAATGGTCAGGCATCATGAGGGGCGATGAGGCATACGCCGGTTCATCCAGTTACTATAAATTATTAGATGCTGGTAAGGATATATTCGGTTATGATTTTATACAACCGGTTCATCAGGGGCGTGCCGGCGAAAAGGTCCTTTTCCCTATCTTCCTTTCCAAAGGTAAATATGCTATTTCCAATATGTTTTTCGATACAACAAGAGCTCATGTAGAACTGGCAGGAGCCAGAGCCATCGACTGTGTGGTAGAAGAAGCAAAAAATCCTTCTGTAAGAGCTCCTTTTAAAGGCAACATGGATGTTGTTAAATTAGAAAAGCTAATCAATGATCTGGGTGCTGAAAATGTTGGTCTTGTTGTAATGACCATTACTAACAACTCAGCAGGTGGTCAGCCTGTTTCTATGGCAAACATGAGAGAGGTATCAGAAATTTGTAAAAAGTATCATATCCCTCTTAATATTGATGCTGCCAGATATGCCGAAAATGCCTTTTTCTTAAAGCAGCGGGAAGAAGAATGCAAAGATATGTCTATTAAAGAAATTGTCAACAAGATTTTCAGTTATGGCGACATGTTTACAATGTCTGCCAAAAAGGATACAATTGTAAATATCGGTGGTCTGATTGGAGTAAAAGATGGCAATTCACCAATTATATTAAAAATAAAAGCTAACTGCATTTCATTTGAAGGATTTTTTACTTATGGGGGACTTTCCGGACGTGATCTTGAAGCTCTGGCAATTGGACTTTATGAAGGAATCGATGAAAACTACTTAAGATACCGCATCGGTCAGATGGAATACCTGGCAGGTAAATTAGACGAGGCAGGAATCGCTTACCAATCGCCGGTTGGCGGTCATGGGGTCTTTGTGGATGCGGCAGCATTTTTCCCGCATATCCCGTATAATGAATTCCCTGCCCAGGTGCTTGCAATAGAGCTTTACAAAGAGGCTGGAATCCGTACCTGTGACATAGGTTCCTTTATGCTGGGCAACGATCCTGATACCGGCGTTCAGCTTCATTCTGAGTTTGAATTCACACGCTTTGCGATTCCGCGCCGGGTTTATACACAGGCACATATTGACATCATGGCTGATGCATTAATCGCAATCAGGCAAAGAGCAACCGAAATCAAACGCGGATACCGCATCACCTGGGAGCCGCCGATTTTACGTCACTTCCAGGCATCTTTGGAACCCATCGAATATTAAGAATATATCCGACATTAGGGGGTATTTACTATGCGTGATCAGTGGAACAGCAGAACAGGCTTTTTATTCGCAGCAATTGGGGCTGCGGTAGGATTAGGTAATTTATGGAGATTTCCGTTTCAAGCTTATAAAAATGGTGGAGGAGCATTCTTTCTTCCATACTTTGTAGCTATTATTACATGTGCTGTTCCTTTAATGATCATGGAATACACCTATGGTCGGAGAATACGCGGCGGTTCTACAAAGGCATTTGCCAAACTTAAAAAGAATTTAGAGTTAATTGGCTGGGTACAGGTTATGGTACCTCTCGTGGTCATGATGTTCTACAGCACCATCATATCCATATCCGTTGTCTTTATGATCTACTGCATCGGGCATGCCTTCGGTATGGTAAACTGGATGAGCAATCCGGGACCACTGTTAGGTGTTATCACCGGGCAGGCCCAAAATGCGTTCGACTTTGCAAGCGGTATCAGTCTTTATATGCTGGGTGCAGTGGCTGTCGTGTGGTTTTGTAACTGGGCCATTGTCCGGCGTGGAATTTCAGGAGGGATTGAAAAAGCCTCAAAGATATTCACTCCTCTGCTAATGATTTTAATGATAGTTTTTATGATTAACTCCATGAGGTTAGAGGGCGCCGGCATCGGGCTAAATGCATTATTTACACCGGATTTTTCTAAAATTTTAAACCCAAGTATATGGGTTGCAGCATATGCACAGGTATTTTTCTCCACCACACTTGCAGTTGGTGTTATGATAGCTTACGGCTCTTATCTGGGAGAAAAACAGGATATTGTAAACAACTCATTTATCACCGTACTATCAAACAGCTCCTTTGATATTGTTGCAGGGATTACCGTATTTTCAACCCTGGGATTTTTGGTCAATAAACAAGGAGTCTCTTTTGACTCGTTTGGAACCGGAGCCGGAGTTGCTTTTATCGCATTTCCTATAGCGATTTCAACGATGTCATCCAACATTGCGGTTCAAGGTATTTTAGGATTTTTATTTTTCTTTTGTTTATTTATTGCCGGTATTTCCTCCAGTATTTCTATGCTTGAGGCATTCAATACCTCAGCCTTAGATAAGTTTAAGATTTCACGTAAAAAATTAACCAACATCATATCCATTGCCGGTTTTATTGGAAGTGCGACCTTTGCTACATACTGCGGATTTAATTTCATTCTGGACCTTGTGGACTCTTACGTGGCAAACTATGTGATCGCTACTCTTGGACTTGTGGAAGTTATTGCAATCAGTTACATTTATGGTACGGAGAAACTCAGGGAAGATGCAAACCAATATTCTGACTTCAAGATCGGTAAATGGTGGGATTACTTACTAAAATACTTTACCCCCATACTGTTGGGAATTACCGTTGTTACAAATTTTGTGTCCGGTATTATGAAGATGTTTGGTATGGAATCTATAACATTGATATCTAATATTGTATTTGGTTGGGGAACAGTTGTACTTATGATCGGTGTTGCTGTTGTATTCTGTAAACGCCCATGGCAAGCTGACATTGAATAATTTATAGATTTAATAATTCGATATACAAGGGGGAAATTACTATGAATCCATTTGCATTGATTATGATGATTGTTGGCTGTTCCGTTGTATGGGGTGGACTGTTTCTATGCGTGGGCATTGCCCTGACTAAAAAACCGGAAGAATAAACAAGGCAGAAATATCAAAGGGGATATTGAAAACTAACCCAGGTTAGTCTTGCAATATCCCTTTTACTTTACACATTTGTCAGCTGTCATTAATAGAAGCCAATTGCAGAAAAGTTTTAATAAAAGGATTCTCATTAGATTTCTGGTACATGGCAACAAAATTCCCTGGATCAAAATCCTTTAAATTAATAGCTTTAACATTTGGTGTTAAATGCTTGATGCAAATACTCGGTAAGAATGCCACACCCAGCCCGGATTCTACCATTAATATCTGTGATTCCAAGCTATTGGCGTTGATAATATCTTTGATGTTAAGGCCGGCCGTCATCGTAAATTGTCTTAAAATATCCAGGGAACAAGGACCTGAATCTTCACTTAAAGTAATTAATGTACATTCATTCAGTGAATCAGCTGATATGGTATCAAACCGGGCAAGCTGATGCTTTTTATTTACAATGATATACATCGTAGAAGGAAAAACCTGCTTCACCACGGTTTCATCAGGCGATACAAAGGCGGGACTAAAGGGAAGAGTAAAGACTATATCTAATTTTCCGGCTTGTAAATTAGTAATAAGGTCGTTATAGCTATACTTAGCAACCAAAACATCGATATTCGGATATAGGGTCTTAAACTCAGAAACTACTTGCGCAATTAAGATATGTTCATAATGGCCAAAACCAATTTCTAATACTTTAGGATGCAGCTTAGCTGTCTTTTGGGTTTCAGAAATCATCTCGTTGTACAGTTCTATAACCTTTAAGGCTTTGTTATAAAAAACTTTCCCGGCAGGTGTAAGTAAAACGGTCCTGTTGTTGCGCTTTAACAAAACGACACCCAGTTCTTCTTCTATTGCCGCAATCTGGCGGCTCATCGCTGTTTGCACCATGTGGTGTTCCTGTGCAGCTTTTGTAAAATTCTTATGTTTTACAACCGAAACAAAATATGACAATTTTCTGATTTCCATTTAACCACCATATCTTTTTTATGAGATCTAAAATGCCTGATCGAGATATATGATAAGAGAAACTTTTACCAATACTATTTTAACAATATGCCAGATAAATTGCAACCTAAAGTCTTGATTCCCTTCTGCTTACACCATATACTTTGGCGATTTCAATGGAAGGGAGGAGGCATATCTGCATGTGAAACAGCAGTAGCATTTTCTTGCCGTGAAAAAGTCCTATGCATTCAGGGCTTTTTTTATTAGGATAAATCCGTGCTAATGGTTCACAAACAAGTCCTGTTCTGTCCGTGATAAGATAAAGCTGTCAGCAAAACAAATATTGGAGGAGGAAGAGAAAACATGAAACGAAAATTTTTTGCGGCTGCAATGGCCCTTGCCTTAACGGCAGGAATGCTTTCCGGATGCGGGAGTTCTGCAGGTTCAGCACCGGTGAAAGAGACCCAGACAACTGCGGCAGCCACCACAGAAGCCACCAAGGCGGCTGAGACCAAGGCAGAGGAAACCAAAGAAGCAAAGGGGAAGGGGACCTTAGTCGGAGTTGCAATGCCCACCAAGGATCTGCAGCGGTGGAACCAGGATGGAACCAATATGAAGAAGGAACTGGAAGCCGCCGGGTATAAGGTAGATTTACAGTATGCAAGCAATGATGTCCAGACCCAGGTGTCCCAGGTGGAGAACATGATTTCCAATGGATGCCAGATTCTTGTCGTTGCCTCTATTGACGGAAGCTCTTTAGGAGAGCCTTTAAGCCAGGCAAAGGCCATGGGAATTCCGGTAATTGCTTATGACCGTCTGATCATGAACTCTGATGCGGTTTCCTATTATGCAACGTTTGATAACTACAAAGTCGGTCAAAAGCAGGGTGAGTACTTAGTAGAGGCTCTTGACCTTGAGAAAGGGACGGAACCTAAGAATATTGAGCTGTTTACCGGCGATCCGGCTGATAATAACTGTAATTTCTTCTTTGGCGGAGCCATGGATGTCCTTAAAAAGTATATTGACAGCGGCAAACTTGTGGTAAAATCCGGCCAGACTGCATTTGAGCAGGTAGCCACCGCTAACTGGGATTCTGAAAAATCTCAGAACCGTATGGATACCATAATCGCAGGTAACTATTCCGACGGAACCGTATTGGATGCAGTCCTCTGCTCCAACGACTCCACCGCTCTCGGTGTGGAGAATGCCCTGGCTTCTTCCTATACCGGAAAATATCCGGTCATCACAGGTCAGGATTGTGATATCGCCAATGTAAAGAACATGCTTTTAGGAAAACAGTCCATGAGTATCTTTAAGGACACCCGTACCCTTGCTACCCAGGTGGTAAAGATGGTAGATTCCGTAATGCAGGGCGGAGAAGCAGAAATCAATGATACCAAATCCTATGACAATGGAACCGGAATTATCCCCACCTTTCTGTGCGACCCGGTGGTTGTAACGGTTGACAACTATAAGGATATGTTAATTACTTCCGGATACTACACGGAAGACCAGTTAAAGTAATAAAAAATATTTTCTTATGGGGACGGCTTCTTACCGATATGGAGGCCGTCCTTAAGAAATGACGGCAAGGGAGGGATATTCTTGGCAAAAATACTTTTGGAAATGAAGAGCATAACCAAGACATTTCCAGGCGTTAAGGCTCTGGATAATGTAAACCTTCAGGTAGAGGAAGGTGAGATCCATGCCCTGGTGGGTGAAAATGGAGCTGGCAAATCTACCTTGATGAACGTGCTCAGCGGCATTTATCCCTATGGCACCTATGAGGGAGACATTATTTATAACGGAGAAATCTGCAAATTTAACCGTATCAGTGACAGTGAACAGAAGGGAATCGTCATTATTCACCAGGAGCTGGCTCTTGTCCCCTATATGACGATTGCTGAAAACATGTATCTGGGGAATGAAAAGGGGAAAAGGTACGCCATCAACTGGAATGAGACCTATGGGGAGGCGGACCGGTATTTAAGTACGGTGGGACTTATGGAATCCTCCCATACTTTAATCAAGGATATCAGCGTGGGAAAGCAGCAGCTGGTGGAAATTGCAAAGGCACTTGCAAAGAATGCCAGGCTTTTGATCCTGGATGAGCCTACCGCATCCTTGAATGAAGATGATTCCAAAGCGCTTTTGGAGCTTTTGTTAAAATTTAAATCAGAGGGATTAACCTCTATCATTATTTCTCATAAACTGAATGAAATTGCCTATGTTGCGGATAAGATCACAGTCATCCGCGACGGCTCAACCATAGAAACACTGGACAGGAAAAAGGATGCCATTACCGAGGACCGGATCATCAAAGGCATGGTAGGAAGGGAACTGGTGGACCGCTTTCCAAAGCGTGATGGCGTGGAAATCGGTGAAAAGGCCATGGAGGTGGAGCACTGGAATGCCTGCCATCCTCTGTATTCGGACCGGAAAGTGGTAAATGATGTTTCCCTTTATGTGAGGAAAGGAGAGGTTTTGGGAATCTGCGGCCTGATGGGCGCCGGAAGAACAGAGCTTGCCATGAGTATTTTCGGAAAGAGCTACGGCGTCAATATCTCAGGAACAGTCCGCATCAAAGGGGAAGAGGTAGCGTTAAACTCGGTACGGGAAGCCATACGCCATAGGCTTGCCTATGTTACCGAGGACCGCAAGGGCAATGGCCTGATCCTTGGAAATCCCATCAGGATCAACACGACACTTGCAAATATGCAGGCTGTCAGCCGCCATTCCATTATTGATAAGGATAAGGAATTTGCTGTGGCAGAGGATTACCGGGATAAATTAAAAACCAAGTGTCCCACTGTGGATCAGAATGTAGGAAACTTAAGCGGCGGAAACCAGCAGAAAGTCCTTCTTTCAAAATGGATGTTCGCGGAACCGGACATTCTGATTTTAGACGAACCCACCAGAGGAATCGATGTGGGCGCAAAATACGAAATATACTGTATCATCAACCGCCTGGCCGCGGAAGGTAAATCTGTCATCATGATATCGTCTGAGCTTCCTGAGGTACTTGGAATGTCCGACCGCATTTATATCATGAATGAAGGCCGCATGGTGGGAGAGGTCAGTGCGGCCGAGGCAACCCAGGAGAAGATCATGGCCTGTATTTTAAAATCAGATAAAGGAGAGTAGAAGATGGAGAATAAGATGAAATTATCTGAGGGATTAAAAAAATATACGATGGTGATCGTACTGGCCTTTGTTATCATTCTTTTCACGGCCAACACCGGAGGAAAAATGCTTCTGCCCCAGAACGTGAATAACTTGATTGCCCAAAACGCCTATGTATTTATTCTGGCGACCGGCATGCTTTTTTGCATCCTTACAGGAGGCAACATTGATTTATCCGTAGGTTCTGTGGTCTGTTTTGTAGGAGCAATAGGCGGAAGTATGATGATCACCATGGGGATCAATCCTTATCTGACCATGCTTGCGATGCTGATCATGGGTATTCTGGTAGGCGCATGGCAGGGCTTCTGGATCGCCTACGTACGGATCCCTCCCTTTATCGTGACCCTGGCAGGCATGCTCATGTTCCGGGGGTTATCCAATGTGGTTTTGCAGGGCATGACCCTGTCCCCCATTCCGGATCCGTTTTTGAACCTGTTTAATACCTATGTGCCAGATATATTCGGGATGCAGGGCTTTAACCTGACCTGCTTTTTAGTTGGAATCATTGCCTGTCTGGTTTTTGTGTCCCTGGAACTTATAAACCGCAGAAAAAAGCTGCAAAAAGGATACCGGGTGGATCCAATTGGGGGCATGGCAATCAAAATGGCTCTCATCAGTTTTGTGGTCCTGTTCTTTATGTATAAGCTGGCAAAATATAAAGGTATTCCCAATGCCCTTATCTGGGTGACCGTGATCATCGGGATTTACAGTTATATTTCTTCCAAGACCACCACAGGGCGGTATTTTTACGCTGTGGGAGGAAATGAGAAGGCCACAAGACTGTCAGGTATTGATACCAATAAGGTGTATTTCCTCGCTTATTTGAATATGGGACTACTGGCAGCAGTTGCAGGTATGGTAACTGTGGCCCGGTTAAATTCCGCCAATCCTACAGCAGGAAACAGCTATGAAATGGATGCCATCGGCGCCTGCTTCATCGGAGGCGCTTCCGCATATGGCGGTACCGGAACCGTACCGGGAGTAATCGTGGGCGCAACTTTAATGGGCGTGCTGAACTTAGGCATGAGCATCATGGGTGTGGACCAGAACCTTCAGAAGGTGGTAAAGGGTGCAGTTCTTATGGCAGCGGTTATTTTTGATGTGGTGAGTAAGAGAAAGTCGTTTATTATCAAGCAGTAAATGACACTGCTTATCCAAGATAATGAACGGAAAGAATTATTTGTCAGATATGAGGATAAAAATCCATAAAAAGTATTTTAAAATGCTGTTATCTTGTACATACGTATAAGAGACAGCATTTTTTCGCCTTCCTAAAAGACATTTTTCGTATTTTATTCTCTTTGGATAATACTGACAATAAGCGGCTTATTTTAATAAAAATCCCCCTATATATAGAAATCTGGTCAGACTTGTGGTAGAATGCTACAAGTAAAAGAATGTTTTTATAGGTAAAGGAGCATAAATAATGGGAAAAATAAAGGTAACAACATGCGGAATAGAAGGACTTTATGTCATTGAGCCTGCGGTATTTCACGATTCCAGAGGATATTTCATGGAAACTTATAATCAGAATGATTTTAAGGAAGCCGGACTTGACATGGTTTTTGTACAGGACAACCAGTCCATGTCCGTAAAAGGCGTACTACGGGGTCTCCATTTCCAGAAGCAGTTTCCTCAGGGAAAGCTGGTGCGTGTTGTAAGAGGAAAGGTGTTTGACGTGGCAGTGGACTTACGCTCCGCTTCTGAAACCTATGGAAAATGGTTCGGCGTGGAACTGTCTGCCGAAAATAAAAAGCAGTTCTACATTCCGGAAGGCTTTGCCCATGGATTTTTAGTTATGTCCGATGAGGCGGAATTTGCATATAAATGTACCGATTTCTATCATCCTGGTGATGAAGGCGGTATTTTGTGGAACGATCCGTCAATCGGCATTGATTGGCCGATCGAGGAAGGTATGGAGCTGATCATTTCTGATAAAGATCAGAAGTGGAGCGGAATCCGGGATACCTTCAAATTTTAGTGAGAGGAGAAAACCATGAATTATCTGGTTTCCTTAATAAAAGAAATTATTACCAAGAGAAAGCTCATTGTGGATCTGTCAAAGGCGGATTTTAAAAAACGGTTTGTAGGTTCCTATTTCGGGATTGCATGGATGTTTCTGCAGCCAATGGCAACGGTGCTGGTATACTTTTTCGTATTCCAGATGGGTTTTAAAAGCGTGCCTCCTGTCCCGGATTATCCCTATGTACTTTGGCTGATTCCGGGCATTGTGCCCTGGTTTTATTTCAGTGAGGTGCTGAACATGGGGACGGGCTGTCTTCAGGAATATAATTATCTGGTAAAAAAGGTGGTGTTCCGGGTGGAGATCCTTCCGGTCATCAAGATGATTTCCTGCCTGATGGTACATGGCATTTTTGCAATCATCATGATACTGGTATTTTTCTGCTACGGCTATTTTCCAAAGGCAAGCTGGATTCAGATTCTTTATTATTCCTTTGCAAGCTCCATGCTGTCTCTGGCCATTGCGTATTTTACCAGTGCCATTCATGTGTTTTTCAAGGATATGGCACAGATCATAGGGATCTTCCTGCAGTTTGGTATGTGGATGGTGCCGATTATGTGGGCGCCGGAGATGTTTCCGGCAATTCCCTCCTGGCTGCCGGTTTTGCTTAAGCTAAACCCTTTCTATTATATCGTAGCCGGATACCGGGACAGCATGCTGACCGGAAACTGGCTGACAGAACGGCCGACCCTGGGACTATATTTCTGGTCAGTGACCATTGTCCTGATGCTTATAGGGCTAAAAGTATTTAAAAAGCTGCGCCCGCACTTTTCCGATGTGCTGTAATTTCCACGAAAGCAATGAGTAGTGCGAAATATGGCAGAAAAAGATTTTCGTTGTGCCTGCACATAAGAAAATCTTTCTCTGACATATTTCATAGGGCGAATGCCCGTGAGCTGGCGAAACTGAAAGTTTTGCCAGCTGCACTACGGACCTGTGGAATAATATAATGTAACATGGAGGATCCAATGTCCATAGAATGGAACAAAAAAGCAATAACCGTTAACAACGTAACAAAAATCTATAAACTCTATGAAAAGCCTGTTGACCGTTTAAAAGAGGCTTTAAGCGTGACCCACAAAAACTACCACAGGGATTTCTATGCCTTAAACGGCATTTCTTTTGATGTAGAAAAAGGACAGACCGTGGGGATCATCGGAACCAATGGATCGGGCAAGTCCACCATACTGAAAATCATTACCGGTGTCCTTACCCCCACCTCAGGCAGTCTGGAGGTAAACGGGGTTATTTCCGCTCTTTTGGAGCTGGGAGCCGGATTTAATATGGATTATACTGGAATCGAAAACATTTACATGAATGGCACCATGATGGGCTTCTCCAAAAAGGATATGGATGGAAAGCTTCAGGACATCCTGGACTTTGCGGACATCGGGGATTTTGTTTATCAGCCGGTAAAGACCTACTCAAGCGGTATGTTCGTCCGTCTGGCATTTGCACTGGCAATCAACGTGGAGCCTGAAATCCTTATTGTTGACGAAGCCCTATCCGTCGGAGACGTATTTTTCCAGGCCAAATGCTACCGCCGCATGGAAGATATCCGCCGGAATGGGACCACCATTTTAATGGTCACTCATGACATGGGAGCAATCATCAAATATTGCGACCGTGTGGTAGTATTAAATAAAGGTAATTTTATCGCCGAGGGAGAGCCTGGAAAGATGGTGGATCTCTATAAAAAGATCCTGGCGAATCAAATGGACGACCTAGGGGAAGAACTGGAAGAGATAAGAAGCGGCATATTAAGCGATTTTTCCGGGGAACAGGCTTCTATTCAGGCACAGTCTAAAAACTCCCGCAAGGAAGGGCTTATGAAGGAAAAACTGACGATCAACCCAAACCGCACCGAATACGGCGACAAGAAAGCGGAGATCGTGGATTTTGGACTTCTGGACGAAAGAGGAAATGTGACTAATCTCCTCCTTAAGGGGGAACGCTTTACCATTAAGGAGCGGATCCGTTTTCATACCAAAATCGATACGCCGATCTTTACCTATACCATCAAAGATAAACGGGGAGCCGATTTAACCGGCACCAACACCATGTACGAGGCCTCTGATGTGCAGGCCGTGGGAAAAGGCGATGAATATGAGGTGGAATTTAACCAGAAAATGACCCTTCAGGGAGGGGAGTATCTTCTTTCCATGAGCTGCACGGGATTTGAAAACGGAGAGCATGTGGTTTACCACCGCCTGTATGACATCGCAAACATTACGGTCATTTCCAATAAAAATACGGTAGGTATTTATGATATGGAACCGGAAGTAAGCTTAACGCTTTACCGGGCAGGAGAGTGAGGAGGAAACGTCCATGAATGATATCAGCCCTGAACTTAAGAAGCTGTTTTTAAAATATGATGGGGATACAAAAAAGCTGCTGCAGGAACATCCTAATCTGGATTACTTATATGCGTTATCCGATATACGCGAGAACTTACTGGAGTGGTATGAATTTGATGAGGCGGGCTCCCTGCTTCAGATAGGGTCCGACTATGGTGCCCTGACCGGCTTGTACAGCCGGCGGGTCAGACAGGTAACCGTCCTTGAACCAGAACATAATAATCTGTCTGTGAACCGGCTTCGCAATGAAAAACAGGATAACATCCGGTATATAACCGGAGAATTAGACTCCTTTGAAGAGGAAGGCTTTGATTATGTGGTGATGGTGGGATCCTTAATGCCGCCCTATGACAAGCATATAAAAAAGGCAAAATCCCTTTTAAAGCCGGAAGGAAAGCTGATTCTTTCCATATGCAACCGCTTAGGTCTTAAATATCAGGCCGGTGCAGTTCCTGACAAGGACCGCCTTTCGAGGGCAGAGGTTCTAGAACTTTTGTGCGGAGAAGACGGACAGCAGGGAAAGGCAGAATTCTATTATCCCATGCCGGATTACCGCCTGCCTGTTACCATGTATTCCGATGAGTACTTACCGGGCAAGGGAGATTTAACACATGCAATTCTGGCTTATGATTATCCCAAATATCTGAGGTTTGATTTAGGAAAGATGTTTGACGAGGTATGTGAGGGAAAGCAGTTTGAGACATTTGCCAATTCATTTTTAACCATTTGGAGCCGCTATGAAGAAAATTAACTTTGTAAAATACAACAAGACCCGCAGGGAAGCGTTCCAGATCCGTACCAGCCTGGTGGAAGCGGAAGGCTGTCCTTTTGTAGAAAAGACGGCCTTAAGGCCTGAGGGTGTTGCACATATAAAATCCCTTGGGGAAAAATATAAAAGCCTTGCTACCCAAAGCCAGGGGCTTAAGGTCGCCGGGGTTTCCATAAGTCCGGATGAAAGGACCGCCCGTTTCGATTTCCTTAGAGGCCATACCCTTTCCGAGCTATTGGGAAAGGAGATCAGTAATGGGAGGATTCCCGTATCCAAAATGGAAGACGCACTTTCCCTGATCCTTGGCGTGAAAGAAAACTGCATCATTCCCTTTACCATTACGGCTGAATTTGAAGAGGCGTTCGGAACGCTCACTGATTCGGATGAAAGCATAAAAAAAGACTGGGCGTTTAAAACCTCCAACATTGACTGCCTTTTTGAGAACATCATGATGACTGAGGATGGTCCTTACCTCCTGGATTATGAATGGGTATTTTCCTTCCCGGTCCCGGTCACTTTTATAAAGTTCCGGGTTCTTTATTATTTTTACGAGCAGTATAAAAGCCTTTTATCCTATGATTCCATGGAAGCCTTTATGGAAGAGTTCGGTGTGGAGTCAGACCGCATCCCAGCGTATGCGGAGATGGAACGCTGCTTCCAGGAATATGTTCACGGAGAGAACCAGCAGATTTATCTGGTCAATTACATGCAGGAAACCCATGCCTTGCCTGAGGATATGTATGACTTATCCCGGGTGATCGATGAGACAAAGGAACGTCTTTCCCAAATGGATATGGAGATTCGGGAAAAGGATGTGCTCATCACCAGACAGCAGGAGGAGAAGCGCCTGACCGATAATCATGTGACCAACCAGGAGATGATCATTCAGACTCTCCGGACGGATTGTGACAATATGAGGGAAACGATCTCCTGGCTTCAGGGGCATGAGGCACTGATCTTCCGCGTCAGAAGAAAGCTGGGCAGAATCTTTAACGAAAGGTTCCCAAAGGGGACCAGAAAGCGGAAACTGCTGTTATATGCTAAGGATACGGTATTCCATCCGCTGAAGTCTTTCCACCTCTATACAACAGAGGAAGGGAGGAACCTGATCGAAGGAGATATGAAGATTGGAGATGCCTACCGGGCCCATGGAAAGCTCCGTTTTATAAAAGAGGGTCACCCCATGGTATCCATCATCATCCCGGTCTACAATCAGATCCATTATACCTATGCCTGTCTTGCGTCTATTCTGGAACATACCGGGGACGTGGTGTATGAGGTTATCATAGCGGATGATGTTTCCACGGATGCAACAGCCGAGCTTTCAAAATTCACGGAAAACGTAATTATATGCCGCAATGAAACCAACCAGGGATTTTTGCGCAACTGCAACCAGGCAGCCAAAGCTGCCAGGGGAAAATATGTCATGTTTCTTAACAATGACACCCAGGTGACGGAAGGCTGGTTAAGCAGCCTGGTGAACTTAATTGAATCAGACCCAACCATCGGTATGGTGGGCTCCAAGCTGGTTTATCCCGATGGACGCCTGCAGGAAGCAGGAGGGATCATCTTCCGTGACGGCTCCGGCTGGAATTACGGACGCCTTGACGATCCGGATAAGCCGGAATACAACTATGTAAAAGATGTGGACTATATATCCGGGGCTGCCATCCTTCTTTCCAATGACCTATGGAAACGGATCGGCGGATTTGACGACCGTTTTGCCCCTGCCTACTGCGAAGATTCGGATCTCGCCTTTGAGGTGCGGAGGGCCGGCCTCCGGGTGGTTTACCAGCCTCTGTCCAAGGTCATACATTTTGAGGGCATTTCCAATGGAACGGATGTCAACGGCTCAGGCCTTAAGCGTTACCAGGTGGAAAATGGCCGTAAGTTAAGGGAAAAGTGGGCGGCTGAATTTAACCTGCAGAGTGAAAACGACGGAAATCCCGACGTATTCCATGCCAGGGAGAGAAGCCAGGGCAAGGACATTATCCTGGTCGTGGACCATTATGTTCCCACCTATGACCGGGATGCCGGCTCCAAGACTACTTTCCAGTATTTGAAGATGTTCATAGAAAAAGGCTATATAGTGAAATTCCTGGGAGATAATTTCCTTCATGAGGAACCATATTCCACCGCTTTGCAGCAGATGGGAATTGAGATTCTTTACGGTAAGGAATACCAGGCACAGATATGGAACTGGTTAAAGGAACATGGAAATGATATTAAGGTAGCTTATTTGAACCGTCCTCATATTGCCGCCAAGTATGTGGATTTTCTCAAGGATAAAACAAACATCAAGATGATTTATTATGGGCATGACCTGCATTTCTTAAGGGAAGGCAGAGAGTATGAGCTGACCGGAAATCCTAAGAAGAGGGAGTCATCCGAGTACTGGAAGTCTGTGGAGCTTCGCCTTATGAGAAAGGCTGCGGTATCCTATTATCCCTCCTATGTGGAAAGGGAGGCCATTCATGAGATAGAGCCTTCTATCCATGTAAAAGCTATTGTAGCGTATGTTTATGAAAAGTTCTTAAACCACATCCCTGATGACTTTGAAAAGAGGGAAGGGCTCTTGTTTGTGGGAGGATTTGCTCATCCCCCTAATGCAGATGCAGTTTTGTGGTTTGCACAGGAAATATTCCCTTTAATCCGGGAACAGCTTCCTATCAATTTCTACATCGTGGGCTCCAAAGTAACCGATGAGATTAAGGCTCTGGAGCAGCCGGGCAGCGGAATCATTGTAAAAGGGTTTGTATCAGAAGAAGAACTGGCAAGTCTTTATTTAAACTGCCGGATTGTGGTGGTGCCTCTGCGTTATGGCGCAGGTGTTAAGGGGAAAGTCATCGAAGCCTTATATAACGGCGCTCCGGTGGTCACCACGTCCATCGGTGCAGAGGGAATCCCTGAGGCAGACAAGGTCATGGTGGTGAGAGATGAGCCGGCAGCCTTTGCAGGAGAGGTGGTTTCCCTGTATCAGGATGCTGGCCGATGCAAACAGATGTGTCTGGAAACTCAGGATTATATCCGCAAATACCACAGCATAGAGGCAGCCTGGAATGTAATCGGAGAAGATTTTTAACGGTAAAGTTTAATGCATCCTCGCCCCGGCCTGACCGGGCGAGGTGCTGTACCGCACTTGAATTGAGAGAAAGGAACTGAGGAGAAGGTTAGAAGAAAGGAAGAGGATCACATGGAAGAGAAAAAAAGGGACCGGCTTCTGTTTTGGGATATTTTAAAGGGGATCGGAATCGTCTCCATTGTGTTTGGTCATTCCCAGAATCTGGGAGTTGCCATTCGGACGGTGTATTATTACCATCTGGCCATATTCTTTTTCATTTCAGGATACTTATACAAAGAAGAGCGCTACGGGGATGCCCCCTTTGACTTTTTCGCACGTAGGTTAAAGAATATGTGGGTGCCCTATTTCTGCTATGGGGGCCTGTTCGTTTTATTACATAACCTGCTTTCTAAGTATCTGCTTTTTCTGTCTGATTCTGATTACGGCAAAAAGGAGATGATCCTTGCCATGACAAATACCCTGTTCCTCCGCTGTCCGGAAGGCCCGTCAGGAGCTATGTGGTTCGTGCCTCTCATGCTGGCGGCAGGAACAGGCTTTTCGGTCATCCTCTGGTTCTGCCGGAACTATCTTCCGGATTCTTTCCGGCCATGGGCAGCAGCGGCTCTCTGTATTGGAGCAGGGCTTTTTGGCACAGCTCTCATCCGGAGGGAGATATTCTTAAACTACCATCTTCAGACAGCCTTATTGATGATTCCGGTTTATTATAGCGGATATGCTGTGCGGACTTTTAAGATATCCCTTGAAAGATATGTGACATGGTATGGTGCAGCCCTTTGTTCGGGACTTTTCTATTATTTCCTGATGTTTACAGGGGAAAGTGTGGAGCTGTCCGCCAATCAGATACCCGGAGGAATCAATTTTTATATCATTTCCGCAGCAGGTATTTATCTCTGCTGTTATGTGGCCAAATGTTTGCAGAAGGTTCCGAAGGCAGGTAAGGCTGCGGCCCTGATTGGAAGATATTCCTTTGATATCATGGCTCTTCATTTCCTGGTGTTTAAGATCTGTGACCGGATTTATGCCCGGATGATATTGGAACCGGCAGAAAATCAGGGAGGATTCCCCCACTCCTATCCGGAATTACATATCCTGTACCTTGTTTTGGGAATTGTCCTTCCGGTCCTTTTTGCAATAGGAGCAAGGAAGGCAATTCATGGCCTGGGCGGTATGCTTCGGTCCCGGTCAGGGAAACCGCAGGTTTTATGAGCTTGCACTGCGGACTTATGATATAATAACATTAGAAAAGATGTCAGGAGGATACAATTATGCAGGCAGTACTACTGGCAGGCGGCCTTGGCACACGTCTCCGTTCCGTGGTAAGCGACAGGCCAAAGCCAATGGCGCTGATCGGAGACAAGCCTTTTATGGAATATGTGGTATTAGAGCTAATCCGCCACGGAGTAAAATCAATAATTTTTGCCGTAGGCTATAAAGGATCAATGGTAGAAGAATATTTTAAAGACGGGTCAAAATGGGGGATCCGGGTTTCTTATGCTTATGAAGAAGAGCTGTTAGGGACCGCAGGAGCCATTAAAAATGCAGGGACCCAAATACAGTCAGACAGATTCCTTGTATTAAATGCCGATACCTTTTACCGGATTGATTACAGCAGGCTAATGGAACTTGGCAAAGAGCGGGATTTAGACATGGCTCTGGTGCTCCGGGAGGTGCCTGATGTATCCCGCTACGGACAGGCTGTTCTAGAAGACGGCTGGCTTAAATCCTTTAATGAGAAGACGGAGGAAAAGCGCAGTGGAACCATTAACGGCGGCATTTATTTACTCAGACGGGATCTGCTTGACGAGATTCCAGAAGGAAAGGTGTCCCTGGAGCAGGAAATGATTCCAAGGTGGCTTTCAGAGGGGAAAAAGCTGGGCGGCCTTGTAAGCGGCGGGTATTTCATCGATATCGGAATTCCAGAAGATTATTACCGTTTTGCAGAAGATGTGAAGAGAGGAGAAGTGAACTTATGGTAATCAGAGGACGTGCTCCCCTGCGGGTGAGCTTTGGCGGAGGAGGAACCGACGTGGTTCCATTTTGTGTGGAGCAGGGAGGGGCCATCATTGGCAGTACCATCAATAAGTACGCATATTGCTCCATCGTACCAAGGGAGGATGACCAGATCATCGTTCATTCCCTGGACTTTGATATGACAGTCAAGTACAATACAAAAGAAAATTATGTATATGACGGACGCCTGGATCTGGTAACGGCGGCATTAAAGGCAATGGATATCAAACAGGGCTGTGAGGTGTACTTACAGTGCGATGCTCCTCCGGGATCAGGCCTTGGCACTTCCTCCACCGTTATGGTGGCCTTATTAACGGCCATGGCCAAATGGAAAGGCGTGGAGCTGGACAGCTATGCCATGGCAGATTTAGCCTATCAGGTGGAGAGAGAGGATTTGAAGATCGACGGCGGATATCAGGACCAGTATGCCGCTACTTTTGGAGGCTTTAACTTCATTGAGTTCCATGGCCGCAACAATGTGGTGGTCAACCCTCTCCGCATAAAAAAAGAAATCATACATGAACTGCAGTATAATCTGCTTCTTTGCTATACGGGAAACATCCATATATCCGCCAACATCATAAAGGATCAGGTAAAGAACTATGAAAAAAAAGATCCCTTTGATGCTATGTGCGAGGTAAAGGCTCTTGCCTATGCCATGAAGGATGAATTGTTAAAAGGAAATCTTTACAGCTTTGGAAAGCTTCTGGATTACGGCTGGAAGAGCAAGAAGCGCATGAGCAGTAAGATCTCCACTCCTCATATTGACGAGCTTTATGAGGAAGCATTAAAGGCAGGGGCCCTGGGAGGAAAACTTTTAGGAGCCGGTGGGGGCGGATTCCTTCTGGTGTATTGCCCCTATAACGTCCGCCATAAGGTGGCCGCACGCATGGAAGCAGCCGGAGGACAGCTTACGGACTGGAACTTTGAACTGCGTGGCGCCCAGGCGTGGATCACTGACGAAAAACGCTGGGATTACCAGGAGGTACGGGTGGCAATGCCAGGAGGCGAATATCATTTTCAAGTGTAGGCCCAAACAGTTTGTAAACAGACTCTTGCTCCGGAGTTCGGTTGCCTCACGCGTATCCATAGCGAAGCGTTTTAATACCCAGGATGCAATTCCTGTGATTTAAAAGGGCAGCATAAGGAGGGAAAAACCATGGACAGGATTGTATTTTTAGACCGGGACGGAACCATCAATGAGGAAGTGGAATACTTACACCGGCCTGAGGATCTGGTGATTCTTCCAGGGGTGGCGGAAGCCTTAAGACGGTTGAAAGAGCAGGGATTTAAGCTTGTTGTGATTACCAATCAGGCCGGAGTGGCAAGGGGATATTATGGAGAAGAGGAAGTGAAAGCTCTCCATGAATATTTAAACTGCCTCCTTTCAAAAGAAGGAGCCCAAATAGACCGCTTTTATTACTGCCCCCACCATCCGGTTCACGGGATCGGAAAATACCGGATGGAATGCCATTGCCGGAAGCCGGAAACAGGAATGTTTGAAATGGCGGAGACAAGCTTTCCGGTGGACAAGTCCCATTCTTATATGATCGGGGATAAGCTTCTGGATACGGAAGCCGGAAGAAGATACGGAGTGGGCACGGTTTTGGTAGGGACCGGATATGGAAAAGAATTATACGGCAATCTGACCCAGTCAGAGAAAAAGAATTCTTTTGATTTTTATGCCCCAACCATGAAAGAAGCTGCGGACTGGATACTGAAAAAAGAAGGAGTGTGAGAAACATGGAATCCATGAACTATTTAGAAGAACTGATTGAACGTTACCCAGTGTTGGCCTGTGTAAAATCTCAAATCAGGGAAGCTTACGAGATCCTGGTTACCTGCTATGAAAACGGCGGGAAGCTGCTGATCGCCGGAAACGGCGGCAGTTGCGCGGATGCAGAGCATATCGTAGGAGAATTGATGAAAGGCTTTGTAAAACGCCGTGCCGTTTCAGAAGATTTTGCCAGGAAGCTATTAGAGGTGGACCCTAAGTTTGGAAAAGAATTGGGAGAAAAGCTTCAGGGAGGTCTTCCGGCCATTGCCCTAACCGGCCATCCCAGTCTTTCTACGGCGTATTTAAACGATGTGGACGGAGAATTGATCTACGCCCAGCAGACTTATGGATACGGAAAGAAGGGGGATGTATTTTTGGGAATATCCACCTCCGGTAATGCAAAGAATATCATGTATGCTATGACAGCAGCAAAGGCCATTGGCATGAAAACCATCGGTCTTTCAGGAAAAGACGGTGGACATTTAAAGATGACAGCGGATGTGACGGTGGTGGTTCCGGAAACAGAGACCTTTAAAATACAGGAACTCCACCTTCCGGTTTACCATGTTCTCTGCCTGATGCTGGAGGAACGGTTCTTTTAACTGAAGTAGTCAGGGGCTCCCCTGCTTCTATAAAGGCGGGGAGAGTTATAACTATGGTCGCAGCTCCGATGCAGGGGTGCGCGGATTAAAATAAGAAAGGGGCTAGAGATGAAAGACAAACAATGGATATCTGGGTGGAAGGATGAGGTCATCGCTGCCGCACTTTTGCTGGGATTTGCTTTTTTCATAAACAGGGGGATTGAGATAAAAGGGCTTTATATGGATGATTTATACCTTTGGTCCTGTTACGGAGAGCAGTCTTTCCGCGAATTTGTATTCCCTTTTGGAAGTACCCGGTTCCGTTTTGTTTATTATCTGGCTTCCTGGCTGGAGCTGATGGTTTTCGGAAACCGCATCGGCTGGTTTGTTCCCTTTAATATCCTTTTAAATAGCTGCATTGCCTATACGGTTTACCGGTTTGGAAAGCGATTGTCAGGCAGGGGATTGGTTGGCTTTTTATGCGGGATTTTATACCTGCTCTCCCGGATGTCCTATTACCAGATCAGCCAGGTATACGGCCTGATGGAAAGCATGGCGCTGTGGGCGGCCATTGGCATTTTCTACTGTCTCTACCGTTATCTGACCGATGAGGTGGAGAGAAAATGGTTTGTACCGGCTGCAACGGCAATGTATTTCTCCGTCTGCTTTATCCATGAACGTTACATGGTGCTTTTGCCCTTATTTTACGTCGCGTTCCTCATGAAAAAGGAAAAAGGTCTAAAGCCGTGGCTGAGTATAACAGGAGCGTTCCTTGCGGTGCAGGCGATCCGGTTTCTTACCATCGGAAGCATATCTCCGGCAGGGACAGGGGGAACGGATGTGGCGGATACTTTCCATCTATCGGATACCTTCCGTTATGCTATTAACCAGGTGCTTTACTTATTTGGGATCAATGCAGGCCCTGATCATTTAAATGGACTTAGCTGGGGAAGATCGCCTTACTGGGTTCATGTTCTTGTCGTGTTTGCAGACTTCCTTCTCCTTATTATGACCGTGATTTTTCTTATAACCGTTATTCGGGAGCGGGAGAAGCTGAAAAAACGCCTCCCTGTGATCTGCCTGTTTCTTTTATTCATCGCACTGTGCATTGGCTCATCCAGCGTCACCATACGGGTTGAGACCCGGTGGATCTATGTTTCCATGACGGCGGCATGGCTGTTTGCCGCTTACATGTGCGGTGTAGCGGTACCGAAAGGGGAGGAAAAAGCAAAGCTTGCCAAACCTCTTTTATACTGTGGTCTGTTCCTGCTATATGGCGTTCTTATGCTTCCGGTTGAAAGCTTTTACCGTGGAAAATACGAGAACCTTTATTACTGGCCCTCTCAGTTGCGGTACAACTCCCTCGCAGAAGAGACTTTCGGGAAATATAAGGATGAGATATTCGGTAAGAAAATTTACATCATCGGCAACTCCTATGAAATGAGTGATTTTACTGCCAGGACCTTTTTCAAAACCTTTGATAAAGAGCGGCTGGCAGAGGGAACCGAGGTTTCTTTTATTCAATCCATCCACGATATCGGTCTGGTGACTCCAAACATGCTGATACTGAGGGAAGACCCGGCCCATAACGCATTTCAGGATGTAACGGATTTTGTACGGAGATTAAAATTTGAGCCGGTCTATGGCTGTTATGAGGATGGCTGGCTGGATGAAAGTGCCAAAGTCCGGATCATGGCAGGAAAAGAAGGAAAGATCGGTTTTAAATTCTATTACCCCGGCGTCATCACCGGTCTTGAACAGATCACTGTAACTGTAAATGGAACGGATAACCAGGTCATTCCCATCACCTCCAATACGGTAACGGCTGAAATTGACGCACCGGCCTTTCAGGTCACGGAACTGGCCTTTGAAAGTAACTTTTTCTATGAGGATGCATCGGAGCAAAGAGGGGAAAAGCACCTCTCTGTGGTTGCTTCCATAACGGCAAATTAAGGGCAGAGGTGAAAACATGAAGCGAAAGTATCTATATGGCCTGCTTCCTCTTTTGGGGACTATTTTTGGCCTCTGGTATATTTTTACGGCAACCTGTGACGGTATCTATACCGATTACGTCCGCCTTGTGAACAGTTATCTGCCTGACGTATGGAATCCGGCTGCCTTCTTTGTGCCGGATGTCCTGACCAGGATCCCGGTCAATTATCTGGGTAGGATCCTTAATGTCTCATTTTTTGGATACAACATCATGTTTGACCGTGTGTTAGGCGTTCTGGCCCTGGGGCTTTCCGGGCTGGCTCTGGGAAGCTACTGCAGCCGCAGGAAAATTTCTCCCGGCTGGTTTGGTGCTTTAATGATAGTGCTTTTCAGCCTTAACAAATGGGAAATGCTGGTCAATGGAAGTGGCTGGGCTCATTTCCTGTCCTTTGCATGCTTCTATTACCATTATGAGGTGATGGACCGGGTATGGAGCGGACAGGAAAAGAAATATGACAGGATAAGGCTCCTGCTCCTACCGTTTTTTATAACACTGCTGGTGGCAGGTCCTTATTGTGCAATCTATTCGGTGACGGTAATTTTAGCCTGTGGCCTGATGTTCCTGTTAAAGAAGGATGATTCAAGAAACAGATGGGGTTTAAACGGCCTTTGCGCCCTGATCCCCCTTTTGCTGTATTTGTGGAGCAATGCATATGCAGTGGAAGACCATGCGGCCCCGGCGACCGTGCCTCTGCTTGTCCAGTTAAGAGATACTCCCGGTTTTTTCCTCCGCTTTTTCGTGAAATCTTTTTCTTCCATGGTCGTAGGAGGAGAGCAGGCTGAGGAAATGTTTCGGACCAATGCGCCGTATCTGATCCTTGGTTTTCTGGTCATTCTTTTGTATCTGCTTGCACTGTGGGTAAATTTACGGTACCGCCTGTATGAGAAGACAGTCCTTCCTGTCGTACTCATCGTATCGGGAGGGCTGAACCATGTGCTCATCCTTTTGTCCAGGTGGATATTTCTTAAGGAAAATTACGGCTTGAGCTCCAGATATGCCCTTCAGTTCCAGTCCGGTATCCTTGGGATCTTGCTGACCTTTGCCTTATTATCCAAGCAGTGGAAGAGGAAGGGAAAGCCTATCCTTCAGATTGCCGCCTGGGGGGCCTGTGCGCTGTTTCTGGCAGGAAACTGCTATACCACATACACAGAGATAAAAAAGGCCCCTTACCGCAGGGATAACTATGAAATAAGGGCAGAGCTGGCCCTAAACTTTGAAACAGCCACCGATGACCAGCTGAGAGCCGGATTTGAGTACAGGCCCACCCTGGCTGACAGCGGTGCCAAGGTGCGGAGTGCGCTGACGATCTTAAAGGAAAACGGATATAGCGTATTCCGAAATGACTTTAAACGGTAAGGTTGAAAGAAACCCTTCTTTCAACTCTTGTTTGTGAATTAATTGGATATGCAGGCATATTCGCTTGATTCATTCGTATACAAAATGACAGTCGGGGGTTTTTATGGATCGATCACAGAAACGTGGGATTGGAGTCCTGCTGTTTATGGTTCTTTCAGCAGCAGGAATACTGTATTCTTTAAACCAGATATTAAACCAGGAAGTTTTTCAGTGGATCATGAACCAGAGGGAATATAAGACCATGATGGCAGAGACGGCGGAGCTGTTTGCTGCCTTCTGTTTGTCAGGAATTTTATTCCCAAAGAACAGGCAGAAGCTTATAGCGGCGGTCCTTATTACGGCCGTCTTTTTGTGGGCGCACGTAGCCTTTGTTCCGGTGCTGGTATCCGGGCTGTATCTGGCCTATATCCTGTTCTTCGGACGTTTCCTCCGGGTATCCTTATGGAAGCTCCCAAAGGCTGACGGGCTGGCTTCCGACTTTCTCACCGGCGCGGCCTTTCTCCTGGTCACGTTTTGCCTTATGTCGGTCGTTGGTATTGGTTCCATCGGTCATCTGACCGTTTTTGTCTTTATAAGCGCCGGGATCCTGCTTCTTTTCGGAAGGTCCTGCCTGGGCAATGGAGAGAAAGGGAATGGGCTGACCTTCAGCGGCAAAGAGATCTTTTTACTGGCATTTCTCCTGACCATGGTTTGCCTTCAGGCAGGGCGGCTAAATATTGCCGTGGATTATGACAGCCTTTGGTATGGAGTCAGGTCCCGGTATATCCTGGACAATGGACACGGGATTTATGAGAATCTGGGTACCATCGGGATCGTCTATACCTATTCAAAAGGCTTTGAGGTCCTGACGCTGCCCTTATCCCAGCTTCCTTCCTATAGCTTTGTAACTTCGGTCAATTTATGGCTGTCATTGGGAGTCCTTTTTATGGGTTACAAAATCGGCCGCTTTTATATGAAACAGGAGCAGGCAGTCTTTTTGGCGGCCCTGCTGTCAGGAGTTCCGGGCATCATGAACATGGCGGTTACGGCCAAAAGCGATATCATCACACTGCTTGTCCAGGAGATCATGGTGTATTACCTGCTGTGTTATATAAAAGCAGGGCGAAAATCCTGGCGCTATCTGGGATATGGGACGGCGGCCTTTTTTCTCAGCCTGACCTTAAAACCAACGGCCCTGATCTTTTCCACCGCTGTTTTTGGAATGGGATTTTTGTATCTGTTAGGAAAACTTTTGCTTCCTAAATTCGGAGCGGAAGAAGGAAATGGCGGTGGGTTGGCAGTTATGGCAGGCGCGCTACTTGCCTTAGGAGGAATCTGGACAAGAACGTTGGTATTAACAGGACTTCCCCTTACCTCGGTGTTTTCCTCCTTGCTTACAAAGATAGGATTTCACTTGAAATACCCGTTCATGGTTAATAGCATACCTAATTACGGCGCCGGAATGTCCCTAAAGGAAAAAGCAGTGCACTTAGCAAACCGGCTTCATGGATTTTTCTTTTGTCCTGTGGGAGAGGATATGGATCATGTGATCCTTGCCTGGGGTGGATTTCTGCTGTTTTTTCTTCTCTTATTGTGGATTGTAAGCTGTTTTTACGGCAAGAATGTGGATAGAAGAAAGAATTGTCAGCTGTCTGTTTTTCTAAAAGTAATCTATATACCGTTTTTGGTGGTCAATCTTATCAGCTTAGGCCTGCTGACCCAGGTTGACGGGAATTATTTCATGCTTTTCTATGTACTTACAACGGTATATGTCCTGAAGACAGCGGCGGAAGCAAGGGAAAAGGCTGTGTGGCGTGGAGGAATAGGAGCCGGAGTCTGGGTGCTTATGTTTTCCGTATTCTTTACGGCCATGACCAGCTGGAATTGGAGCCTTGGCTTTACTCCTGTGTCATTTCATCATAAAGGCTATTACGACCATCAGGAGGCCGCCAGACAGGATATGGTATCAAAAGGAAACGGGGAGATATGGGATATCCTTGCCGCCGACCCGGAAACACGTCTCGTTGCCATAGGAGATCATCCGGATGTGCTGGCATTCCCATGCAACGTCCAATCTTACGATGACATTACAGGGGTATGGGGAAATGTGACACTGGTGAAGAAAATGGATTATTTCGTGGAGTTCATGGATTATGCAAAGTCAGATTATGTCTATGTCCAGGCGGGCTATACGGGAGAAGAGAACCGTTCCTACACCCTGGTCAGGGATTTGATCGAATGGGGAAAGCTGATACCCGTATGCTATGACAACGGAAACCTTTTGGCCGTTGTGGATGTGAACGGAGATTACAGTGAAAAATCGGCCCAGGCATTGACAGAATTTGAACAATGTTATATAAAAAAGAAAACAAATGAACAATAGCATGATGAGCAAAAGGATGAGAGGAAAGCATCTTTCAACCTAGAGATTGTGAATTGATAGGAGAGGCAAGTAGATCCAATTGATTCATTAGGAGGCAAATATGGGAAAAACATTATCGGTCGTGGTGTCATGCTACAATGAGGAGCTGGCTCTGGGCCAGTTCTATCAGGAAACGGCCAAAATTTTAAATAAACTTATCTGGGATTATGAATTGATTTTCGTCAATGACGGAAGCCAGGATGGTACCATGAAGATACTTGATGATTTGTCAAGGCTTGATAAAAAGGTAAAGGTCATCAGCTTTTCCAGGAACTTTGGCCATGAGGCGGCCATGATTGCCGGCTTGGATTACAGCAGCGGGGATGGGATCGTCTGCATGGATGCGGATTTACAGCATCCTCCCCAGTATTTGCCGGAAATCGTCAGGAAGTTTGAGGATGGCTATGATGTCATCAATATGGTGCGCACAAAAAATGAGTCCGCAGGTTGGTTTAAAAATTTTGCTTCTTCTGCCTTTTACCATTTGATCAACGTACTTTCTGATGTGAAATTTGAGCCAAATGCTTCTGATTTTTTTGCAATATCCGGACGGGCTGGTACGGTGCTAAAGGACAATTACAGGGAAAAGGTACGCTTCCTGCGGGGATATGTGCAAAACATCGGTTTTAACCGGGCCACCATTGAATATGAAGCGGGAGTCAGGGTAGCTGGGGAAAGCAAATACAGCATTAAAAAGCTGATGGCCTTTTCCTTAAATACCATCATGTGCTTTTCCAATCTGCCTCTGAAGCTTGGAATCTATGCTGGCTGCGGCGCAGGGGTTTTGGGGATCATCATGATGATTTATACAATATGGAGCTGGGCAAGGGTAGGGACGCCAAACGGGTATGCTACTACCATCGTGCTGATCTGCTTTATGTTTGCGGTGTTGTTCCTGATCGTTGGGATTATTGGCAATTACATTGCCATTCTGTTTGCGGAGTTAAAGGACAGGCCTATTTATATTGTTGGGGAGACGAAGAACTTCTCGGAGTAGATGATGGCTATGGCTGTAAAAGACTATTGTTAGAGAGAGTTACTTGCTTAGAGATATTTATTAGAGATATTTATTAGAGATATTTATTAGAGATATTATTAGAGACATTTATTAGAGGTATTTATTAGAGATATTTATTAGGGACTTGTTAGAGATATTTATTAGATACATTTATTAGGGATATTTATTAGGGATATTTGTTAGATATATTTATTAGATACATTTATAAGAGATTTTTATTAGTGTCTTTTATAAGAGATTTTGCATAAGGGGTTTTGTATAAGAGGTGTTGTATAACGACTTTGAATCGAGAAATGCGCTTTGAATCGGGCTTAAAAAACCGATTTCAAAGCGCATTTACCTGTTTATAGAGTTATTTCTTTAGATGAGTTGTCATTACAAATCTGTTTTGCAGCAGACCCTTCTGATGTTTATTTATGTATTCCAGGTCCGATTTCATTTGTCTGATTGGCGGTGGAATCAGTAGGAGCAGTTTCCGTCTGCCCGGCCTGACTTTCTGCCGTTGTTTCTCCTTCCGTCTGACCGGAGGCCGTCTGCGGAGTCACAGTGCATGCGCCGCTAGCATTGGCCGTATAGGAGATTCCATCAAGCACAAAGGTAGTAGAGGCAGTCATCTTTCCGTCAGCCGGATTTAAGTAATACTGTACGCCATTGACCTGTGTCATACCGGTTGCCATGGCGCCGTTTCCGCCAAAGTAATACCAATATCCATCGATCTGTCTCCAGCCAACGGTCATCTTACCGGAAGAAGTGCTTAAATAATACTTGGCTCCCCGATCCTCAAACCATCCGGATTGCATTTTTCCGTCATTTGCAATATAGTACCAGCTTCCGTCAGGATTGATCCAGCCCGTAGTCATGGCTCCGCTCTGGTTAAAGAAATACCAGCTGTTATCGATGAGCTGCCATCCTGTAGAAACTGCACCGCTTCCTGACAGATAATACTTGGAGGAGCCTTCGGTATACCAGCCCGTTGCCATGGTACCATCATTATTTAAGTAATACCGGGTGCCATTGTTATCCAGCCATCCGGTAGCCATCACGCCGCTTTCCTGTAAGAAATACCACTTGCCGTTTAAATTCTTCCATCCGGTAGCCATTTGGCCGGAAGAAGCATCCAGGTAGTAATACTGACTGTTTAATTCCTGCCAGCCGGTAGCCATGGTACCATCAGAACCAAGGTAATAGCGTGCTCCATTGTCAGTAAGCCAGCCGGTATTCATGGAGCCGCTTTGATTAAAGAAATACCATTTGTCGGAAAGCTGCTTCCATCCGGTGTTCATCCGTCCGGAAGTTTCGTCAAGATAATAACGAAGACCATCCTTATTATACCATCCGGTGGCAGCCAGTCCCTCATCGTTCATATAGAACCATCCGGAGCCATCGTTGATCCAGGCATTTTTCTGGATAGAATAATTCTGGTAGTAATAGGTCTTTCCTCCAATGGTTCTCCACATATTTCCCGGAAGTTTTGGAGTTAAGTCCTTATAGAGGAAGTCAATGTCAACGTTTCCGTTGATACCGTTGATTGAACCGGTGCTGGTGACCTGCCACATTATTGGGTTGGAATAAACATGTTTTGCCTCATAACGGGCAACCCACACGTCATGATGCATATTGGATAAATCTATTTTATTCGATAGCCAGTAATCATTGGCATAAACGATGGGGTAATATCCTGCGTCTGCAATGCGCTGGCAGAATGCGTTGATTACTTCACTCACCTGTGCAGGAGGGAGGGTGCCAAGGGTGGCGCTGTCTTCTGCATCAAAAGCGATGGGAAAGGAAATAGGATAATCCTTTACCAGACTGAGGACAAAATCCGCTTCTTCCCTGGCCATATCCGGAGTTGTAGCCAGAGAATATATGTAAGCACCGACTTTTAACCCTGCTGCTGAAGCACCCTGTACATTGGTATGGAAATACGGATCCACAATACCCTTGGATCTGGTGCCCAGCATGACAAAGCTGACATCATCTGACGCCACAGCCGCCCAATTTACATTTCCCTGCCATCTGGAGACGTCGATTCCTCTGGCAATTACCTGTTCAATTACCGTACCGTTTGCAAGCTGATAATGACCATTGACCTTTTCGTAGCCTGCTGCCCAGGAGTTCATGGCCGGGCCAAACCCCGCTGACATTCCTATAAGGGCACATAACGCTGCTGCGGCAATTTGCATGCCTATTTTCTTGTGTCTCAATGTGATACCTCCTTATCATTCGAGTACTATGAAATGCTGTGCGCTTTCATGCTTACGGAATGAAAACACAGGCGCACAAAATTCAGAAGAAACTTGCTTTACAAGTTCCCCGGTTATCGCGGCAGCACCAAGCAAACTTAATCTCATCTGTCCGGTCCGTTATCCGCGTAAATAAAAGGGTATCCGCGCCGAGGTGCAGATACCCACACAGATACTAATTCATATGAGATCAGCCGGGACCATTGGTAAGCCCTGGTGACAACTGATATCCGTTATTGTCTGAAGGATTAGTTGAACCGCCCGGAGTGTAGCTTGTAGAGCTTCCCGGGGCTCCGCTTAAAGTATTACCGTCGGAAGAGGAGCCTCCTGGTCCGTTAGAGTCTGATGAAGTCGAATTGGTCCCGCCCGGTGTATTGGAGGAGCCGGTTGATGAGCTTCCGGGGCTGTTTCCATTGGTTGAACCGGAAGGAGTACCGGAAGAATTTTCCTGGTAAGCTCCATTGGAACCAAAGGTATAGCTTTTTCCGTCAATGGTAAGGGTAGTGTTGGCAGCCATCTTACCAGTAGATGGATCAAGATAATAATAAACGCCTGAAAGCTGTACCCAGCCGGTCATCATATGCCCGGAATCATTAAAATAATACCAGGAGCCTTCAATCTGTTTCCATCCGTGTGCCATCTTTCCATTGCTGTCCATATAATACTTGTTGGTTCCGTCACTGAGCCAGCCGGTCATCATCCGACCTAACACGGATTTAGAATCCACATTCAAATAATAGTAGGAATTATCAATCTGCTTCCATCCGGTGACCATTTTGCCGTCAGAGCCAAAATAAAACCAGTCACTTCCGATCTGTCCCCATCCAATGATGCATTTTCCGTTTTCTTTAAAATAATACCAGCCGCCGTCCATTTCCCGCCATCCGGTAGACATGGAACCGTCGCCTTTCATGTAATAGTAGTCATTGCCTATTTTTAACCAGCCTTTAACAAGGACGCCTGTGTCATCCATAAGGTAAAAATATTTTCCGCCGTTTTGTATCCACTTGGTAGCCATTGCGCCGTTGGAATGAAAGTAGTACCAGTTTCCATTGATCTGCTTCCATCCAGTAGCCATATAGCCTGTAGAGAGATCAAGAAAATAAAAGGTTCCGTCAGATGTTTTTACCCAGCCTTTATGAGCGGAACCATCCTGGTCTAAATACTTCCACTGGGAACCCTCTGCAACCCAGCCAGTGGCACCCCAGGCCGTACCTGCCGGTATCAGAGTAGTGGTTCCTACAAGCCCTGCTATGAGCAGCGCCGTCATTTTCTTTCTGTATTGCATACCGTCCTTCCTCCTGTTCTAGCTATTTTATTCACATACCATAGATCCGCAGTGCGTGTAAGTAGCACGCAGGGCGCGCAAGTAGCTCACAGTGCGGGCAAGTAGCTCACAGTGCGGGCAACTAGCTCACAATGCGGGCAACTAGCTCACAATGCAGGCAACTAACCCGCAGTGCACGCTCACAAAACCTGTGGTTTTGTGAGCTCACGGGCTTTCGCCCTATGAAATAAGTCATGAAAAGATTTTCTTATGTGCAAGCACAACGAAAATCTTTCCCTGACTTATTTCGCACTGCTCATTGCATTCGTGTACATTATAGCATAGAACTGACAGGAATACCTAAACATTTTATTACGATTTGCGGACAATTTCCAAAAATCTCATATTTTGGAGATTTCAGAGCATTTTTTATAATAGTTTTTTGCATAACGATACATGATTATGGTATATTCGCCAAATTCATCACCTAAGAACGTTTTGTATACTGCCCATAGACTCCAAAGGAAGCCGCCGAGAGCCATATAAGCGTAAATGGTGAACCGCTCCTCCTCAGAAGGCTCCCGTTCTAAGTAGATCCTTATGAGGTCATCTGTTTCTTCTTCATTTAAATAGGAGTAAATCGCGCTCATGCCGATGTCTATAAGGGGATCGCACATTCCGGAATATTCCCAGTCAATTAAGCGTACACCACCGTCAGGCATCATTAAGAAGTTGTCGACCACCGTATCAATATGGGAAAGGACCTTCTTATGTCCCAGGCTGTCCAGTCGGTTTAAAAGCTCAGTCATCTGCCTGCGGACTAAGTTGTAATCATCAAACGGGATTTCCCCATGGGCCCTACAAAGTTTTTCGTAGAAATCGATTCGTTCTCCAATGTCAAAAGAATGGTCTACCTTAAGCCCGGATTTGTGGAGCTTCCGGACAACCGCCATGCAGCGTTCCATTTCTTCCCGGCTGGAAGGGTTGGCATTGTGAGTGCCTTCATAAAATTCCGCAATCTTATATCCGGTTTCCCCGTTAAAGTAAATAACCTTTTCCGTGATATCCAGTCCGCTCAGGACATCATAAACCGTTTTTTCCTGCTGCCGGTTGATCAGGAGATCTGTTCCGGCTCCTGGGATGCGACAGATATAATGGCGGTCCTTAATCTTAAAAAGGAAGGATTTGTTGGTCATGCCTGATTTTAAGCACCGTATTTCTGTGATTTCCGACTCGGGCACATGAAATACGGAAGATACTAATTCCATGGCTTCATTATCGGAATGGTGCTGGTATTTCAAATCAAAGCGGCGCAGTTCTTCCAGGTTCTCGAATTCATATACCTCGTCAGCCGGTCTTCTGTTGACGAACAGATCAATGTCTTGCTTTGCTTCCGGGATATGAGGAAGCCTCTTAGCGGCCTCTCCGGACAGCATTTCCATGTAGACATTTTCCCAGTAAAACTGCTCTGTTCCGGGCAGTTGATAATAATTTTCTAATACGGTCAGAAATTGCTCTGAGAATGATTTCGAGAAGAAAACCGGTCCGTACATCACCCATTTGTCCTGGCCGCCTACGGATACATTTAAAATGCGTCCCTTCTTATTATAATCAAGGCACCATTCGGAGGTCTCCCCTTCCATGTGTGACGCAGAGTACCATGCGCCGCCTTCGTAGGCATGGTACATGTTATGGCGCATCCAGTTGTCAGAAGAGAGGACATACATATTTCTTCCACGGAGTAGTTCACGGGCGTGATAAATGGTGGCCAGGGTGTTTTTTTGGGAGTATTCGGGATTGTATAGAAGCTTCACCTGATATTTGTCTATAAGGTATTCAAATTTTTCCTTTAGATAGCCGACCACAATAGTGATGTCCCTGATTCCGGCTTCGTGAAGCTGGCGGATCTGCCGTTCGATCATGCGCTCTCCGAATACTTCCAGCAATCCTTTGGGGGTTTCGAAAGTTAAGGGGACGAAACGGGAGCCGAAGCCGGCAGCGATGATGACGGCGCCGTCAACTTTGTTTTCGTTTAGAAGGGCTTGGCCTGCTGGGAGCAGTTCGTATAAATCATTGCCGTTTCCAATCTCAATGTATTTTTTTTCTATGCATTCCTTTATTAGGTTATTAACGGTTCCCAGGGAAACATTAAGCTCTTTCGATAAATCTCTCTGTGTGACTGCCGGGTTTTCCAGAATGGAACGGCAGATGATGACGTTACGATCCATAGTCGTGTGACCTCCGTATAGTTTATAATTGGTAAATTTGCGTAAGGTGTTCAGAATTTGTGATTATTACAAATATATGAACATTATACCATTGAAATGGTAAATTGCAATAGGGGAATGTGATGGGATTGTATATAGAAGATTGTGATAAAAGGTTGAAGTGAATGATTATAATTAAATTGCCGGTAAGGCTTGGTTATTGGCTCTTAAAGATTGATTATGGTACATTGCTTAATCTTGTACCATTCAGACCTATTATGAACACGGATTGCTATATATAGAAACGGAAATGGAGAAATTTATCGAAAAGAAACACTGTTTTCTATTACTTGAACTCCGCATATTATAGTGCTTATGAAGAAAAAACTGGAGAATAAACCTTGAAAAACAGGATTGTACTTATAAAAATACAATTTTTCTGAGAAAAATCATTTTCGTAATGATTATGTAAGAAAATGCACAGAGAAATGTTATAGCATTTTCCAAAAATATGTATTATACTATACCATGTGATGGAGGAATTGATAGCTTCTGCCGGAAATGTAAATATTTTTTATATTTTGCAAAAAATGCAAAAAAAGTAAAAAAGGTATTGATAATTTCCATTATAGGAAGTATAATTACCTCGTAATGCAATTAGGAATTTCGAAGAGTATTTCAAAAAGAAAAAAGGAGAGTGCATTAATTATGAGAAAGCAGACCAAATTAGTTGCTGTATTATCTACAGCAGCACTGCTGGCATTAGGCGCTTCCATGTCCTCTTTCGCAGCTACTGGCTGGCAGGAAGAAAATGGTACATGGGTGTACTATGACAAGAACGGCGACTTAGAGACAGAGAAGTGGGAAAAATCAGGAGATAACTGGTTCTACCTCAATGAAGACGGCGAGATGGGTACTGATGCTCTTGTTGAGTACAATGACAACTACTATTATGTAGATGAGAACGGTTCTATGGTAGCTAATAAGTGGGTTTCCATTGAGAACGATGACTATGATGGTGATGATGATAATGAGCCTGTAAATCATTGGTACTATTTTGGCTCTAATGGTAAGGCATATAAGACCTCCAGCACCAGCAACAGTGCTTCTTTCAAGACTATCAATGGAAAAAAATACATCTTTGATGATGAAGCTAAGATGTTATATGGTTGGATTGATGCAGATGGACAGAGATTAACTGATGACAATGCTTGGCGTGCAGATAATGGTGTATACTACCACGGTGATGAAAATGATGGCGCACAGGCTACTGGCTGGGCATCTCTGCACATTAAAGATGACCAGTGGGAAAATATTGGTGATTTAGATAAAGGCCTTTCCAGTGACAACACATTTGACGACGAAGAACAGGATCGTTGGTTCTACTTCAAGAGCAATGGTAAGAAGATGGCCGACAAAAAAGGCGAGACCATCAACGGTAAAAAGTACAGCTTTGATGTAGATGGCCGTATGAACGCTGAGTGGGTTAACTGGGATGCTACGCAGACAACTGCCACACAGGCAAGTGCAGACAAAACAGCTACACAGACACAGGGTAATCGTGTATACAGTAGTGGATTCAGATATTATGGAAGTCCAGAAGATGGCGCCAGAGTAACTAAAGGTTGGTTCCAGGTTGTTCCAGGCTCCTACTTAAATGAAGGAGACTATGATGACGATTCTCAAAACTGGTACTATGCTGATAAAGATGGCAAGCTGATTACTGGACAAATGAAGACTATCAACAGCAAGAAGTATGCTTTTGATGATCAGGGAGCTATGGTTGATGGTTATAGATTTGTTCAATTAGCTTCTGATAATAAAACTATTACTGCTCTTGCAAAGAAAGATGATTCAACTCATCCATATGACACAACAGATGGATTTAAGGCTAATGCTTCTTATTGGGAAAATGATGAGTACAAATTCTACTACTTCGGTGATGATGGTGCCGTAAAGACTAACAAACAGAACGTCACTATTGATGGTGATACTCATAGTTTCTTACTGAATAAGTCTGGAACCTTCAAGGGTGCTGGTAAGACAGCTCTTGATAACAAGAAGTACTATCAGTCTGGTATGATGTTAGCAGCAGATAAAGATGATAAGTATGCTGTGGTAAAGGCTAATATTGGTGCTGATGGAAAACTTACTTCTGCAAAACTTTTGACTACAGATGAATTCTTAGGCTTAATGCCAGTTGATAGTATTGTAACTAATGATAAATATTCTGAGGAATACGATTTAAGAACAGCAGCAGCAGATACTACAGCAGCAGGCGTTGCAGGTGTTGAGTACAGATTAGTTAATACCGCTGGTACTGTTCAGAAGAGCAAGAACAAAGCAAAAGATGGCAATGACCGTTGCTATGAAGTAAATGGTAGTGGTAACATTGTAAAGATTTTCGTTGAGAACTAATGTTTTTCAATAAATAAGAAAAGACCGGAAATTCTTAAGAATTTCCGGTCTTTTCTTTCTTATCAATACATGGTATAATCAATGGGTTAAAAAATGTTTTTTTTAAAACTTGAATGAAAGTTCTGCTGTATTGTTTTTTGCGGCTTGCGAGGAGGATTATTTGTTTGCTAGTTGGTAATTTTATATTGCAAAATGTAAATAATTATCCAATAAATGGTAGGGTTGAAAGGAATGTTTATGCAGGAAAATATATGCCGTGATTCTGAGAAAAAAAGTTTTCCATCAATTGTTCTTGGTATTTATGTGTTTCTGGTGGGAATTGGAGTTCCTTTAGTGGTCAGGGACCGTTATTTTGATATTCTTGTATTTAAATATTATTATTATTGCGTTTGCACAATTATAATGCTAGTGATATTATTAGTGTATACTTTGACAGCAGGAAGAGCGGATACAAAGATATATTTCAAAGAATTTAAAATAAAAAAGTTTTTTGAAAAGCTTACTATTATGGATTTTGCGGCTATTATATATCTTTTGATTGCGATTGCATCAACGGTGTCATCTGACTATTTATATGAAGCATTTTGGGGTAATGAAGGGCGATTTACTGGTTTGTTTCTTATGATTTGGTATGTTGTCTCCTATTTTTGTGTAAGTAGACTTTGGAAGTTCAAAAGTTGGTATATTGATATGATTCTGGTAGCAGGTATATTTGTATGCTTATTTGGGATTACAGATTATTTTAAGTTAGATATTTTTCAATTTAAAATTGCCATGGTTCCAGAGCAAAGGACGATATTTACATCAACAATTGGAAATATAAACACCTATACTGCATATGTGGGAATTATAACTGCCATTGCAACGGTTTTGTTTACTACAGATAGAAAAATTAAGAATATGTTATGGCACTATTTCTGCATGGTGATCAGTTTTTTTGCTATTATTATGGGGGTTAGTGACAATGCATATCTTTCTTTAGGAGCATTATTTGGTTTTTTGCCATTGTATTTGTTTAAAAATAAAAACGGAATTCAAAGATATGTCATTGTATTGGCGACATTTTTTTCTGTTATCCAATGTATTGACTGGATTAATAGTTACTTTGGAGAAAGCGTCCTGGGAATAGAAAGTGCTTTTGATGTAATAATAAGATTTCAAGGATTACCATTTTTAGTAATGGGTTTATGGGGAATTGTTATTCTTTGGTATTTTATAACCTATAGGAAAAAACATGAATTCAAAGAATTTGGGAATTTGTTTAGATATCTTTGGATGGTGTTTCTTTCTCTGATTACTTTAATAGTATTGTATGCTCTTTATGACTGTAACATAGCTGGCAATGTTAGTAGATATGGAGGCTTAAGCTCGTATTTTCTCTTTAATGATGATTGGGGAACGGCCAGGGGGTATATCTGGAGAAAGGCTATGGAATGTTTTCAGAGTTTGTCTTTGTGGAAAAAAATTGTGGGATTTGGACCTGAAACTTTTGGTATTTTAGTAATGCGTGAGACCGCGAATAACCCATATAATCAATTGTTTGATAGTGCACATAATGAATATCTTCATTTGTTAACTACGGTTGGAGTTGCGGGATTGTCAGCTTATTTGATTTTTATATTTGGATATGTTAGGAGATGTATTTTTTATAGAAATAAAACGCCGTATATTTTAGCAATTATGTTTGGCGTTATTTGTTATAGTGTTCAGGCCTTTGTAAACCTTAATCTTCCTATTGTTACACCGATATTTTGGCTTTTATTAGGAATGGGCGCTGCAAAATCAATAGAAGATTGATTTTATGAAAATAATTGTAAAATTCAAATATAATGATAAACTGGAATTTTTTCACTTATTTGGGAGTATCCCAAATATTGTATAAACCTCCAAGCTGATGTAAGATAGAATTACTCAGATTGGAGGTATTTTTATGGTAAAAGAATCAGATACATCTTAAAGCGGTACGGGATATGTCATAAATAATCCGGAAGGTACTCTTGATGTATACCTGAATGAAGCGTTGAGGTATATCAATTATGACTACCTTATGCGTGAACTCTATAAATTTTCGAAGCCATATCTTGCACCTTTGTCCTAATATTCGTTAACAAATTTCACACAGGTATTGGATATTATCGCACCGCTTTCTTCAGAATACGACCAGAACTAGTTGTTCCCAAGTGGTGTTGCTGAGATGCAAATGTAATAAATTTTGTCTATATACCTCTCTTTTTGAAGTCTCTTAGAAATACCTAAATTGCATTATAGGATAATTATATTACAGGTAGGTTAATATCAAGAAATGGGAAAAGGATGGAAATAAGGCTAGTATATGATGATTTTAATAAAATATTAAAGGTTTTGCAACTCTTTTTGTTACCACGTAAGTTGCGTAATTGGTAGTTAAATGTTATACTAGATTGAGGTTTTATTGTGGAAAATATTATTAATCAGCAATGAAAAAGAAATATAGGAATCTGCAATCGCAAAAAGAGAAATAGTAAGTAATCAGTAATCAGGATGGCTTTTTGATATCTATGACTTGCCAATGTAATACAATGAATTGGCTTCATTATCTAGAGATTTTCTGAAACAGTAATTAGATTATACAGTTTATTTAAGGTGATAGTAAGTTTCAATGGGTTATTTGTTTTCGTGATTACACAGTGGAATCTGGTTATAGCACTATATTGGTTGGCAGGCGTTTGGGGGAGAAGAATCAATTATTAGAAAACAAGCTGATATATTTATAACTTGCAATTGATATGACTATATATGCTGTAATAGGAGTAGTTCGTATAATTCTAATGTGAATGAAAATGAAGCTCGGTTGATGTAAGAAAGCTTTTGAGGTGTATCGGTTTTTTTCACCAAAGCATAAACTATTTGTGGATAGGGCCGATACAGGTGCTGATGAATCTGAATCTATCGATAGCAACATCAATTACTGAGTGCTGAGATGGAGACAACTGGAACCGGATGTAAGGAAGAGACGAATGACAAGTAGAAATTTTGAGCAGTACAAACGCATGGTGAAGTTCTTAAGTTCAGCAATTATTGTATTGTTAGAACTTACAATTTATTATTATGTGTGGATCAATTATTATAATAAAAATATGACAATTGCTTTCTGGAGACGAGGTAATTGGTTGATTCTTGGCGAATATATGATATTATTGCTTTTTCTGCATCGGATTTATGGGGGATTGCGGGTTGGTATTTTTAAATATTGGAATTTAGTGTATTCTCATATGCTTTCGTTAATCATAGTCAACGCCTTCTCATTTGTGCAGGTTGTGCTATTTGATAAGAAGATGCACAATCCTACTGCATTGCTTGTTATGACTGGCGTGGATTGGTTGTTGGTTATGTTATGGGCATTGGCGTTTGTAAAGCTATACACGTTCATGTTTCCCAGAAGATGCCTTTTATTGGTGCATGGCGAGAAGCCGATGTTTCATTTGATGGACCGTATTTATACCCGGGAAGATAAATATGAAATAGTGGAAAAAATATCAATAAAAGAGGGTATTGAACTTGTGATGGAACAAGCCGTTAAATATGACGGAGTTATAGTGGGGGATATTGCTGTGCAGGAGCGGAATCGGTTACTCAAGCAGTGTTATGGACAGAATATCCGTACATATGCAGTACCTAAAATCAGCGATATCCTGTTGAGGACATCTGATGAGTTGAATATTTTTGATTCTCCGCTATATCTTTCTCGTAATTATGACGGACTTACACTGGACCAGATGTTTGTAAAACGGATGGAGGATATTATAGTATCTTCACTGTTTTTGATTATATCAAGTCCGTTTTTTTTGCTGATTGCAGCTATGATAAAACTTAGTGACCACGGTCCGGTGTTTTATACGCAGGATAGGCTGACAAAAGATGGGAAATGTTTTGAAATTTTAAAATTTCGTACCATGGTAGTGGATGCGGAAAAGGAAACAGGACCTATCAAAGCAGGGGAGAAGGATACTCGGGTTTTGCCTGTAGGACGTTTTCTCAGAGCAACACGTATGGACGAACTCCCACAGCTTATTAACATTTTAAAAGGTGATATGAGTATGGTTGGTCCAAGACCGGAAAGACCAGAGTTAGCCAGGATTATCACAAAAAATATACCTGAATTTGAATATCGTTTGAAAGTAAAAGCCGGATTGACCGGTTATGCACAGGTCTATGGAAGATACTGCACGACCAGCTATGATAAATTAAAATTGGATTTAACTTATATTAGGAATTATTCTATTATTATGGATTTTAAAATTATGCTCATGACACCTAAAGTACTTCTGTTGAAAGAGTCAACAGATGGATTTGAGGAAGGTAAATGGGAAGATCCGTCGCTTAAAGAATAATAAGCAGTTTTTGACAGGAAGGCGGAGAAGTATGATACGTGTATTACACTTTGTTTCTACTCCGGCAATTTGGAGCGGGGTGATGAGCGTTATTATGAATTATTATCGCCATATGGATCGGACTTTGGTTCAATTTGATTTTCTGTGCTTTCTCCATTGCGAAAATAGTTATGAAGATGAGATAACATCATATGGTGGACATGTTTACTATGTGAAGAAACCCGGAAGTTCTATGGCATCTATGAGGGAATTGGTAGAATTTTTTAAAGAACATGAGGGAAGGTATCAGTGGTTTCATAATCACGAGGTATATCTTAGTTTTTACCTTTGGCGGTTGGTTAGACGGTATGATTACGGGCATTTCGCAATTCATAGTCATGCAACACGTTATTCAGATAAAAGGCTGAATGCAAGACGGAATCAGATATTATGCTATCCTATACAATTTATGAAATGTAACAGGATTGCATGTTCAAAGGCTGCAGGAGGTTTTCTATTTGGTGAAAAGATGGTGCAGCAGAACAAAGTGTATATCCTTTATAATGCAATTGATTGCAAAAAATATCGTTATAACCGAGAAAAGAGAGAGGAATTGAGATACCGCCTTGGTTTGCAGGATAAAATCGTAATAGGTCATGTGGGTAGGTTCGAAAAGCAAAAAAATCATGATTTTTTGATTGAAAGCTTTAGCATTTTAAAAAAACAATGTGCAGAGAGTGTTTTAATACTCATAGGAAGTGGAAGTTTGAAAGTGACAATGGAGCAGAAAGTGAAGGCTGCTGGTTTAGAAGACGCCGTGTTTTTTCTGGGACAGCAAAATAACAGTCAGGATTGGTATCAGGCAATGGATTTGTTTTGGCTGCCTTCGGTCTATGAGGGACTTCCTATGGTTGCTGTAGAAGCGCAGGCCAGCGGTTTACCGTGTTTTCTTGCTGATACGATTACTCAAGAAGTAGAATTGTTGGATACCACGAAGCGCTTATCTTTAAATAAAGGTCCGGAATATTGGGCGGCAGAGGCATGCAAGCAGCATAATACTATAAAACGTGATGATGCATGGCGTATGGTTGAAAATGCAGGATTTGGAATAGAGAGTTCAAGTATCGCACTTCAGCGATATTACATGAATGAAGGAGCAAAATGAGCTTACAGATTTTATTATCATCTTATAATGGTGAAAAGTATATACGCATTCAGTTAGATAGTCTTTTAGCACAAACCTATCAGGATTTTAAGGTTTTAATCCGTGATGATGGTTCATTGGATAAGACCCGGGAAATTTTGGAAGAATATGCTCAACGGGAATCTCGTATTACCTGGTATGGCCTAGAAAATTTGGGAGTGGTAGAGAGTTTCTTTGACTTAATAAAACGTGCAGATTTAACATGCGATTATTTTGCTTTTGCCGATCAAGATGATGAATGGCTGCCAGAAAAGTTAGAGAAAGCTATCAAGGCGTTGCAGTCGAATGGTTCTGCAGAACCAATGCTGTATTGCAGTGATAAGATTATTGTGGATGAGAAATTAAGACCGTTGGATGTCCAGGTGACAAGGGAAATTAGGAAACCTTCTTTTGGAAACGCACTGGTGCAAGGAATCTGTACAGGATGTACGGCTGTCTGGAATCGTAAACTTATGGAGGTTCTTACAGGTCATATGCCAAGACGCATTGAAAATGTTGTGATGCATGACTGGTGGTTGTATTTGACGGCGAGTTGCCTGGGAGCAATTTATTATGATGAACATGCATATATTCGTTATCGGCAGCATCAGAGCAATAAAATAGGGGCAATGATAACGAAAAGGCAATTGCTTTTTTATCGTATGAAACAGCTTAAAAAGCCGCGTGGGGAAATTTACCGGCAGGTTAAAGAATTTGTTATGGTATTTGAAAGGGAAATGCCAGCAAAAAATAAGGATTTGGCTATTGAGTTATTGAAAGCGGAAAAGAGTATTTTATCACGGTTAAAGATTGTTAAAAACAAAGAAATTTTTCGACAAAAAACTAATGACGATTTGGTATTCCGGATAATAGTATTGATCGGTAAACTGTAGACTTGCCACGATGACTACACTTATAATGTCATATATTATTTGAATTAATGAGGAACTTGGTAATTAGAGAGGAATAAAAATGAATAAGAAAAGTCTGGAATTACTAGTGAAGATATGTGGTATTTTTTTGATACTGGCTTTTATTTTTAAGTTTGCTGGAGGAGAAAGCTTAAATTATAAATATGTGGATAACGGTATGCCTCAAATGGCAGGGATGCTGGAGGAACTGACGGCAGGTATGGTTGTAAGACAGGATTTTACTGTTGAGTCAGAAACTTTAGAGACTATTGATTTGCCAGTTTCAACATACGGAAGAGAAAATGAGGGACTTCTTCAATTGGAGCTTGCAGATAGTAATGGAAATGTAATTGCCAGCCATAGTGAGGATGTGAAGAATTTATTGGATACAGCACCTTTTAGGTGGGCACTAGTGCCAGCAATTGAGAATACAAAAGGGAAGACTTATCAGCTAAGACTGACGACAACATCAGGAGTGGGAACCGCCCCTACCGTTTTTTTCTCATGGCTTGACACGGGAAAAATTTTGGTAAATGATGAAGTGCGTACCGGAGTGATGATATGTTTTGATTATGTAGGGAAGAATTATTTTTTGTTTGGAGTTTACTATTGGTATTTTGTTTTCATTGGCTTATTATTACTTGTCTTATATGGTTTTTGGAGTGTATTTTGTGAAAAGAAGGGAAAAATCACAATAGTTTTATACCTGATTATAGTATGGAGACGCTATGAGTTTTTGATTAAGCAAATGGTGTCCAGAGATTTCAAGACAAAATATAAGAGGTCAATCTTGGGATATTTGTGGAGTTTTTTAAACCCGTTATTGACCATGATGGTTCAGTACATTGTGTTCTCGCAGGTGTTTCGTTCCAGTATTAATAATTTTCCTGTTTACTTATTATCGGCAACCATATTATTTGGTTTTTTTACAGAAGCAGTGGGACAGGGGCTTACGTCTATTGTAGGCAATGCTTCTTTGATTACGAAAGTATATGTGCCTAAGTATATTTATCCCATAACAAAAGTAGTGTCTTGTTCTATCAATTTAATAATTTCAATTATTCCTCTATTAATAGTTACCTTGCTGACTGGAGGGCAAATAACAAAAGCAATATTGGTGCTGCCTTTTGTATTGGTATGTCTTCTGCTGTTTAGTGCTGGTATGTCATTGCTGCTCTCTACGACTATGGTTTTCTTTCGGGACACACAATACCTGTGGGGAATTATAAGTTTGGCATGGATGTATGCAACTCCGTTGTTTTATCCGGAAAGTATTATTCCTGATAAGTTTCGGCTTATACTAACCTTGAATCCAATGTATCACTATATCCACTTTGCCAGAACGGTTCTGATGGAGGGGATTTCTCCAGAACCAGCAGCATATTTGACTTGTGGATGCACTGCAATGTTAATGTGTGCCGCAGGGATGTTGGTTTTTAAAAGGTTTCAGGATAGATTTGTATTATTTGTATAGAGGTGGAATATGATAAATGTCGAACATGTAACTATGAAATTTAAGATGACAAATGACAAGATTATAAGCCTTAAGGAAACGGTAGTTGCACTTTTGTCAGGGAAATTACAGTATGAAAAATTTACTGTTTTAGAAGATATAAGCTTTGAGGTAAAAAAAGGAGAGGTTGTCGGAATTATTGGAAAAAATGGAGCAGGCAAGAGTACGCTGCTGAAAATCATCTCTGGAGTATTAAAACCTACCAAGGGAAAGGTGTCTGTCAATGGAAATATTGTGCCTATGCTTGAATTAGGTTCTGGATTTGATCCGGAATTAACCGGAAGAGAAAATGTATATTTAAATGGGGCGATTTTAGGGTATAGAGAAGCGTTTCTGAAGGAAAAGTATCCAGAGATTCTGGAATTTTCAGAACTAGGTGAATTTATCAATATGCCTATAAGAAATTACTCATCAGGTATGATGATGAGGCTGGCATTTTCAATAGCAACGGTAGTTTGTCCAGAAGTATTGATTGTAGATGAGATACTATCGGTAGGCGATGAAGGATTTCAAAATAAAAGCAGGGCACGTATGCTGGAATTGATGAGTGGAGGTACCACTGTACTTTTTGTTTCTCATAGTTTAACGCAGGTTGAAGAAATGTGCGACCGTGTAGTCTGGCTGGACCAGCAAAAAGTAAGAATGACTGGAACGGCAAAGGAGGTATGTAAGGCATATAAAGAATATTGGAAGTAGGACAAATCAAAGGAGGATAAATTAAGATGAAAGTAGCAGTAACGGGAGCCAATGGCTATATTGGCAGATTTGTAACAGGAGAATTATTGGATAATGGATATGAGGTGGTTGCGGTAGATTTAAGGTTTGATGGAGTGGATTCCAGAGCAATTCAGTGCAAAGCATCAGTTCTGGATGCGGGAGATGATGTATTTGAGATCATTGGAAAACCAGAGTACTGTATCCATTTGGCATGGCAGGATGGATTTGTCCACAATGCTTTATCACATATGGAGAATTTATCGGGTCATTTTTCTTTTCTGAGACATTTAATGGATGGAGGCTGTAAAGATATTACAATAATGGGTACAATGCACGAAATCGGCTACTGGGAAGGGAAAATAGAAGCTGATACGCCATGCAATCCTTTATCTTTATATGGAATTGCCAAGAATGCATTAAGACAATCAATATTATCAATAGCCAAGGATAAAAATGTGAATTTGAAGTGGCTGCGCGCGTATTATATTTTAGGAGATGATTTACATAATAATTCAATCTTCACAAAATTGGTTCAGGCAGAAGCAGAAGGAAAAACAAAATTCCCATTTACATCAGGAAAGAATAGGTATGACTTTATTGATGTGAAAGAACTGGGAAAACAGATAGCAGCGGTTGGGATTCAGAACGAGTATACTGGTATTATTAATGCGTGTACTGGCAATCCAATTTCTCTGGGGGATAAGGTTGAAGCTTATATTAAAGATAACAATATGAATATAGAATTAAAGTATGGTGCATTTCCAGACCGAGCATACGATTCACCGATTGTTTATGGTGATAGTACAATTATTGATAATATAATGAAGAAGACAACCTTAAAATAGGAGTGTATAATCATGAAAAGATATGCAATTTACTTTTTCTACGATAAGGATGGAATCGTTGATGATTATAATATCTATTTGTTAAATGATTTAAAAAAGAATGTAGATTATTTAATGGTTGTTTCTAATGGCGTGTTAAAGGAATCAGGAAAAGAACGATTACGTTGTGTGTCGGATGAAGTTTATGAAAGAGAAAACGAAGGATTTGATGTTTGGGCATATAAAAAGGGGATGGAAAAGACCGGTTGGGAGGTCTTAAGTGGATATGATGAACTAATTCTACTGAACTTTACAAATTTGGGTCCAATATATCCATTTTCAGAAATGTTCATGGAAACAGATACATATGATGTAGATTTTTGGGGGATTACCGAACATTATGGACATAGTTTTGACCCCTATAATAAATGTAAATATGGCTTTATACCAAGACATATTCAGTCCAGCTTTATTGCCATCCGTAAGTCAATGTTAATAAGCAGAGACTTTCAAGAGTATTGGAAAGATATGCCTATGATTTTCAATTATAAAGAAGCAGTCTGCTACCATGAGGCAATTTTTACTGAGGATTTTACTGGAAAGGGATATAAATCAAGGGTATATATTGAAACCAAAGATTTAAAGGAGTTTAGTAATTATCCATTGATGCTGTATCCTGTGGAGTTAATAAAAAATCGTAAGTGTCCAATTTTTAAGCGTGAGACTTTTTTTTATAAGTATGAGGAGTTTCTTGATATTAGCTGTGGACAGCCTGGGTTAGAATTGTATGAGTATTTACGGGATTATACGAATTATGATTTGAACCTTATTTGGGATAATCTTTTGAGAACTGCGAATATGTATGATGTGAAGCAAAGAATGCAGTTGAATTATATATTATCCACAGAGGTTAAGACGGCCAAAACACAGACGAATAAAAAAATAGCACTGTTTATGCATATATATTCCATGGAACTTGCTGAGATGTGTAAGTGCTATGCTGAATATATGCCCTCATACGCAGATATCTGCTTAACGACAGACACAGAAGAAAAAATAGCTCAATTGAAACAAGTGTTTTCTACGTTTGATGAGAGCAGGATTCATATTGTAAAAGTTACTAATAGAGGCAGAGATGTAGGTGCATTATTAATTGGGTTAAAAGAATACATAGATAGATATGATTATATATGCTTTATGCATGATAAGAAGTCGGATCATAATGTGCCCAGAATGGTTGGAGAATCCTTTGCATACCATTGCTATCAAAATACATTGCCTAACGCAGTTTTTGCAGAAAATGTTATTGATTTATTTGAGAAAAATCCTCGATTAGGATTATTAGTTCCACCAACTCCTTGTCATGGACCATATCATAGCCTAATTGGTATGGAATGGCAAAGTAATTATAAGAATGTAGTAGATTTGGCAAAAAGATGGGGAATAGAAGTAGATATTAGTGAGTCCAAACCACCTGTGGCACCATTAGGAACCACCTTCTGGTTCAGAAAAGAAGCTCTTAAAAAATTGTATGAAGTTGGGCTTACATACAGTGATTTCCCGGCGGAGCCAACAGGAAGCAATGACGGCAATATTATGCATGCAATTGAACGTTTGTATCCATTTGCTGCCCAGCAGAGTGGATATTATTGTGCATGGGGGCTTAGTGACAAATATGCTAAAATGGAAATTACGAATTTATGTAAGATGCTCCGTGATGTGAACCAAACGCTATTTTTAAATTATGGTGTAGATGATAGGGAACTTATGTTACACAAGATTAGCGTGACAAAGCAGCAGTTAGATAGAAAAAATGCACCCTTTAGAAAAATGAAAGATATAATGCGTAAGATTATTGGGAATTCATTATATGTGAGACTTTGGAAGGTAAAGGAAAGAGCCATTGGAGGTTATAGAAGTTCTGAGTTTACAAGGTATGGAAAATAATATGCTTACAAACTTTGATTTTAAGAAAGATGTGAAAATATTATAAAAATTATGGATACAATAAGAGGAGAGAACAAATGATTTTAGGTAAGAACCCGAAACGAATTGCATTCTATGTATTTTATGATAAAGATGGAATACTTGATGACTTTGTATCATATCAAGTGGCAGATTTGAAAAAAAATGTTGATCACATATTATTTTTAGCTAATGGTAAACTTACTTACGAGTCACGAAAAAAAATCCAACCGTTTGTAGACGAAATTTTTGTTCGCGAAAACGAGGGGTTTGAGGTAGAAGCATATAGGAAAGGAATAGAACTCACTGGCTGGGATAAATTGGCTGAATATGATGAACTTATTATGATGAACGACACCTGCTTCGGTCCCATATATCCATTTAAGGAGGCATTTGATTGGGCTGCTGCAGAAGATCTGGACTTTTGGGGATTGACTACTCATGGAGAAATGCCTGTCAATATATTTACTGTTTATAAATATAATTATATTCCCGAACACATTCAGTCGAGTTTTTTGGTTATAAGAAATAGCCTTTTAACAAGCAGAGAATATCATGAATTTTGGAAACAACTTCCTCAAATTAAAAGCTATGGTGATTCTGTCGGCTACTATGAAACAGTTTTTACAAAAGATTTTAGGGATAAAGGATATAAAGCTGAAGTGTACTGTAATTCTGAAGATTTGAAGAAAGTATCTTATTATCCGTTGATGTTCATGCCAACAGAGATGGCCAAGAATCGCCGCTGTCCAGTTTTTAAAAGAAAGGTTTTTTTTGGTTATCACCCTTATGAGGATCGCGATAGTGGCACATTTGGGGGCCAGGTTTCTGAATTTATTCGATTCTTAGAAGAAGAAACGGAATATGACATGAATATGGTATGGGATAATCTTCTTCGTACCTGTCATATGGAACAGTTAAAGCATTATTGCAACTTTAATCGTGTGTTACCATATGACTATTCGGTGAGAGAAAATAACTCTAAGGTGTTAATCGTCGTTCATATATATTACAATGATTTAACTAATTATGTTGTGAGTTACCTTAAAAATGCACCAGAATATTGTGATATTCTTATAACTGTGAGCAATGAAGAAAATAAGCAGACTTTTATAGAAGAATCAAAAAAGGTCAATCTTAAAAACAACACGAAATTTATAATGATTGAGAATCGTGGGCGGGATGTATCTGCCTTGCTTATTGGTGCGTATGAGGATTACAAAAATTATGACTTAGTATTTTTTCTTCACGACAAAAAAACAGTGGTTGTCGAACCATGGTCCATAGGTGCTTCGTGGCAGGATAAATGTTTTGAAAATTTACTTGGAACTCCTGCTTATATAGAAAATATTGTTAGTCTTTTCGAGAAAGAAAAACGACTGGGAATGGCATTTCCACCATCCCCTTTTTCTGCAAGCAATGCATATGCTTGGTTAATGACTTGGCAATGGACAGATAATTATTCCGCTACAGAGAAATTAATAAAAGATTTCAAGCTAAGTGTTCCAATTTCTCAAGACAGAGAGCCAGTCGCTCCTCTGGGTACTATGTTTGTGTTTCGTCCTAAGGCTCTTGAAAAGTTATTTGATGGCTACAAAGGTATTGGATGGAAATATGAGGATTTTCCCAAGGAGCCGAATGGAAACAACGGAACTCTTTTGCATGCAATTGAAAGAGGATATCCGTACTTTGTCCAGGAAGCGGGGTATTATGTCTGTTGGCTGCTAAATAGTGAGTGGGCACAGGTTGAGCTGCAGACATATTATTATGGGTGGTATAAGGAGAGAATGCAGGTAAATGACATTAATGGTATTTGTTCGAATGGTGAGGTAAATGCTATAAAGAATTCAACCTCATGGAAAGTTACAAAACCGCTCAGAGCATTTGGTGATTTATTAGTCAAATTACATTTGAAGAGGTAACATGTTTTTTGCAGAAATTGAACTAAAATAAATGAGAGGAAAAGTATGATTATCAGTATCTGAAGATATCATATAGGAAAAAATATGTTTATCCCTATTATCATGACGTTGGATCCTACGGCAGAAGCATCTTTTATGTGGGCGTTCCATAAATTGGCTTCCATAGGAAAAGGCTACAAGTGGCCTGTTGTGGCACAAAAAGAATATTTTGATATATATAAGATATTTGAAGTTCCAGATTCATTTAGTGAATTGTATGATGTCCCTTTGGATACTGAAGGCGTGCTGGAAAATATTATTCCTGTTGAAATTCCAGAACACATAATAAACAATTACAGACAACAATTTCCTTCACGAACAGATGCATATGTAAATTCATTTGTAGATAAATGGACTGAATTAGTAGAGTATTTATATGAAAGATTAAGTTCTATAATATTGAAAGAGGGAAAAGCTGTTGAAGGTCTAATACTATTTAGATATTATAGATGCTTTGAGGATTTAGCCCACAAGTTAAATGTTCCAACCTTTTATTTTGAATTGGGATTAAGAGTTCCTGATTATAGAAATACTTTTTATTGGTCGAAAAGTGGATTGCAGGGAAAAGCTGGATTTGAAAGTAGATTTGCTAAATTTAATATAGAGTTCACAGAAAAACCCGTATTGGTTTTGGAATCGAAAGAAATACTAGCCCTCTTTTTAAGAGAAGATAAATTATCCTATTTAAATACACATATACCGAAAGAGTATGAATTTGGTATTTTGGGTGGTTATAGTATCCCTCAAGCTAGCAGTGCTTTTAATCAGATAACATTGGCAGAGGAGCTGATGTTGGTGAGAAAATGGTACTCAAATGATAAAATAATAATAAAGAAGCATCCGGGAGATCCCCTAGACGGAACTCCTCACTTTCCTAATATTGAGAAAATTGGAATCACATCAGCTCAGTTTATTCAGAAGTGTAAACGAGTTGTAACTGCAGGTTCTAATGTAACTTTTGAAGCTGCTCTCTATGGGGTTCCGGCATATGATTTGGGTTGGTCTCAATATTCATTTATTAGTAATTCATCATTAAAAGAATTGACAGATGAATTACCAGATAATATTAAATTGAATTTTATAGCATTTTGTTGCTTGGCTCCATTGGAATTATTGAAGGATATTAATTATATAAGGAAAGCAATTACGTTAGATTCAGAATTGGAAATGTATAAATTAAACTTGGATTATTATTTGAGAGATTATGGTCTGACATATGAAGAATTAGCAGCATCGGATAACCGATTGGAACTGATTTTACAGTCAAGGTTGAATAAAGAATACTTGAAGGTAATGCCAAAGGGTAACTTAACACCAGTAGCAGAGCTTCAAATTGAATTGAACCACACTTTAAATAAGGAGAAAGAACAAACTAAAATAAATAGTGAATTATTTAAGGAAGTGGAATGTGTTAAGGAAAAAAATAAAGAGCTAAATGAAGAATTAGCACAGCTTAAAGAGAAATACAGCCTACTAGAAAATGAATCTAATCTGTTGCAAGTAAATAATAAAAAGAATATTGACAGCCTAAAAGAACTCAATAATTTAAATACAATAATGAATGTGAAGTTGAAAGATGCAGAGCAACTGTGTGGTGAAAAAGAAGCATTGTATCGTGAGATTTTAGAATCTACATCTTACAAATCAAAACCTTTTAGAAAGTTTGCAGATTTATTGAAAAGAAAAGTATAAATGGATTGAGTGACAGGTTCGTCTGAGTAGATGCCAGAGGTATACCCCAGCGTCATTTACAGAAGGGAGAGTTCTATGAAAAATGCATGTTTTATACCTATAAAATCTAATTCTGAACGAGTCTTAGGTAAAAATTTTAGGGTTTTAAATGGAAAAAAGTTATATGAATACATCATTACGAATGCTATTGAGGCACAATGCTTTGATGATGTTTATGTTGATACTAATAGCGAAGAAATAAAGAAATATGCGAATGAATTAGGTGTTAAAGTTATTGATAGAGAGCCTAGATTGGCTGAAAACACAGCGAATGGAAATGATTTGTTGGTTTATCAACAAGAACTTCATCCAGAATATGACTATTATTTTCAGCTATTTGCTACAGCACCATATTTACAACCCGATAGCATTCGAAATTGTGCTAACTTTATGCTAAATAGTGAAGAGTTTGATTCGTGTTTTACAGCAGTACCAAATCACGGCTTTTATTGGCTTAATAACTTACCTGTTAATTATAGACCGGATGTTTTGCCTCGCTCACAAGATTTGGTTCCAGTCATGGAAGAAACAACTGGAATGTATGGTATTTCATCGGAATCTTTAAAAAAATATAAATCGAGAATTGGAAGAAAGCCTTATATTTATTGTGTTAATAAATTTGAAGCCGTTGATATTAATACAGAAGAAGATTTGAAAATGGCTGAATTTGTTGGGAAGTTCTATTGGGGGAATTGTTTTTATGAAAGAAGGGACAATTGCAAATGAAAATTTTGATTACTGGTGGGTCGGGATTTATTGGTAACGCAATTATTAATGAATTATCAAAAGATAAGTGCAATGAGCTTGTGGTATTAGATGCGCTTACGGAGCAAATTCATGGGAAAAAGACAGAGGAGTCCTATCTGTATAAAGGTATTGCAGATAAATGCCATTTTATTAGGGGAGATATTAGGGATTATCAGTTAGTAGAACAGGTAGTTAAAGACTGTAATTATATTATTCATCTGGCAGCAGAAACAGGTACAGGGCAGTCGATGTATCAGATTAACCAATATAATGAAGTGAATATCATGGGGACTTCTAATCTTTTTCAGGCAATTTCTGCCACAGGAGTGAAACTTGAGAAATTTATTCTGGCGTCTTCACGTTCTGTGTATGGAGAAGGAAAATATGAGTGCCCAGTTCATAAAACTGTATATCCAGAAGTCAGAAAAGTAGAAGATATGAAAACAGGAGACTTCACAATGCACTGTCCGATTTGTAATGGAAGATTGCAAACGGTTCCAACAGATGAAGCTAGTAAGATTGCCCCTAATTCTTTGTACGCATTTACTAAATATGCGCAGGAAAAGATGGTGGAAACAATGTGTAAAGCAAAGCAGATTGAATATATGATTTTTCGCTTTCAGAATGTTTATGGGATAGGACAATCCTTGAAGAACCCCTATACAGGAATTTTGTCAATCTTTTCGACACTGCTTCTTGATAATAAGAAAGTAAATGTATTTGAGGATGGAGCGGAAAGCAGAGATTTTATAAATGTGGAAGATGTAGCGTCCGCTGTTATAAAATCTTTGGGTGAGAAGGAAACGAATGGTGAAATAATTAATCTGGGGAGTGGTGTAGGAACCAGTGTAATAGAAATTGTAGAAACATTAAAGCGATTATACGGAAGCGAATCGGAAATTTGCATAACTGGGGATTTTCGTGTTGGAGATATCGCACATAATATTGCAGATATAAAAAAGGCAGAGAAATTACTGGGATTCAAACCGTCTGTTTCTTTGGAAGATGGACTGCGGGAATTTACTGCATGGGTTAAAGGACAGGAGTCTGATAATAGTGGTTATGAGGCTTCCTTGAAAGAAATGGAGCTGGCAGGCATGTATATAAGGAAGGGATTATAAGGTGAAATAGGTGATTAAAGAAAGACGGTTTGACCTAGATTTTATAAGAGTATTTTCTTGTTTGTGTGTGCTAATCATACACTTTAACGCAACATTAAGTGGGTGGTTTAATGGGATTTTTGTATATCCCAATGCAGTGTTTCCCAATTATATCTTTAAACACTTGTATCTGGGCGGACTTGGTGTAAGTATGTTTTTTATGCTGACAGGTGCAGCTCTTAGTATTACCTATCCCCAAGGTTGTGCAGGAAGTTTTAGAGATTTGCTTGTTTTTTATAAAAAACGTTTTATCAGTATTTATCCTATGTTCTGGATTGCCTGGATTGCCTTTTGCTTGTATAATTTGTTGACATATAAGAGTATGACAGATGCCCCACTTAGGAATATGGTGCTTTCTCTCGCAGGAGCTGACGCTTATATGACTGCCTTAGGAATTGAAGGGCTAGGAGGATTTTATCTAGTTGGAGAGTGGTTTCTAGGTTGTATAGTTTTGCTTTACGTTATCTATCTAGCAATTGATTATGGTGTGCGAAAAAGGCCGATAGTTGTAACCTTGTTAGTGTTAATAACCTATATAATTTTCAATAATCTCATTACAATTCCGATTATAAGTAGTTCGGTCAGTGTTTTCTTGCGTATTCCAGAACTGTTATTTGGAATGTTTTTTGTGAAGTATTTAAAAATTAAATCTAGGAAGGAACGGCTTTTTTGTATCGGAATAGCATTTATTGTCGGTATTATTTTTTATATACATGCTGATTTTGTTGTAAGTTATTTAGGAGATCTTACTTACCAAATTGTAATGAGTGCTTGTGTTTTTACAATTCTAGCATACTTAGCACCTAGTGTTAAATCTTTAAGATTGAGAACCATTTTTATTGATATTTCCAAATATACATATGCAATTTTCTTGGTACATCACCAAATAACATACATTTTGGTAAGAGGATTTGATTTATCTAATATGCCAAAACGCATACTATATTTACTGTTTATTGCTTATCTCATAATAACTGGAGTAGTTTCAGTATTGTTAGTCAAAACTGTTGGCCTTTTCAAAAATAGTTTATGGATAACAAAAAAGGAATGCATCTGAGTGCAGGAATGGAAGCAAAAGGATAAGATTGCTGGAAAATATCAGGAAGGTTACTATTATGAGCGGTAGAGAACTGTAAATTGTAAGAAATAGTAGGGAAAATTAGATTGGAAACTGTAATATATATTTGATATGTGTATCTATCGGACGATTTATGGTGTTTAGATTTAAGTAGAATTAATGAAAAATGAGGAGGGACAAATGGGAAAAATAAAGGTTACAAAATGTGAGATTGAAGGACTTTGTGTAATTGAGTCAATGGTGTATAGGGATGAGCGTGGATACTTTGTTGAAACTTATAATCAGAATGATTTTAGAGAAGCTGGTCTGGATATGATATTTGTTCAGGACAACCAATCTATGTCAGTAAAAGGGGTACTTCGTGGTCTTCATTTTCAGAAACAGTTTCCCCAAGGCAAATTGGTTCGCTGCATACGTGGTGCTGTATTTGATGTAGCAGTGGATTTACGAACTGATTCTAATACATATGGAAAATGGTTTGGTGTTGAACTGACGGCTGAGAATAAACAACAGTTTTATATTCCAGAAGGTTTTGCACATGGTTTTCTTGTTTTATCTGACGAGGCTGAGTTTGCATATAAATGTACAGATTTTTATCATCCAGGTGACGAGGGTGGAATCCTGTGGAATGATTCGGAAATAGGGATTGATTGGCCAGTTGAAAATGATATGCAGTTAATCATATCAGAGAAAGACCAGAAGTGGTTGGGAATTCGTGATACTGTTAGATTATGATGTAATAATGAGGTCTCACTTGAGACCTCATTATTGGTATAATAAAGTGCTTGGTTATTTAGAAAATGCATTTAGAAAACAACAGGAAGGCCATTATTATGAACAATATTTTTTTGAATATGATAAGTCAATTAATACAGCACCCACAACAGGCATTGTATTACATGAAACCATCAAAAATCATGCGAGCACTATATTATTTGCGGCATGGCGGATTAAAGGGTGTATCCAGGATTCTGGATGAACGGTTATTGATGGGAGCCGATTTGAAGTTGGATTTAGTTATTAAAAAGGATATATATGAGAATGATATTACGGGATATCCTCCAATTGCATTACCTAAAATAGTTGAACCACTTGTATCAATCATCATACCGGTTTATAATCAGTTTGCGTACACGTACAGTTGTCTGAGAGCAATTGCAGAACATTCTGGCAATGTTTCATATGAGGTTATTCTGGCTGATGATTGCTCCACAGATTTGACCTCACAAATTGAAAAAGTAATAAAGAATATTCGTGTAGTCCGAACAGATAAAAATTTACGTTTTTTGAAAAATTGTAATTATTCAGCAGAGTTTGCCAGAGGAAAGTATTATCTGTTTTTAAACAATGATACGCAGGTACAGCCAGGATGGCTGGAGCCACTGGTACAATTATTGGAGGAAAATCTGGATATTGGCTTGACAGGCTCCAGGTTGGTGTATCCGGATGGGAGACTGCAGGAAGCTGGTGGAATCCTGTGGAAAGATGGAAGTGCATGGAATTATGGACATGGGAATAATCCAGCACTGCCAGAATATCATTATGTAAAAGAAGTCGATTATATTTCTGGGGCATCTATGATGGTGCGCAGTGAATTGTGGAAACAACTGGGGGGGTTTGACGAGCATTTTGTACCAGCTTATTGTGAAGACAGTGATTTCGCTTTTTCCATCCGGAAAGCAGGGTATCGGGTGGTGTATCAGCCACTTTCAGTGGTGGTGCACTTTGAGGGCATCTCTAATGGTACGGATGTTTCATCAGGATTAAAAGCTTATCAGATAGAAAATCAGATGAAGCTTTATGAAAAGTGGAAAGATGTCCTCGAAAAGGAGCATTTGCCCAATGGACAAGATCCATTCCTGGCACGTGATCGAAGCCAGATGAAAAAGAAAATCCTTATCATAGATCACAGAGTACCATGGTATGATAAAGATGCCGGTGCCAGAAATGTATTTATGTATACTCGGATTTTTTTTCAGTTGGGATTGAAAGTTACATTTATGCCAGATAATTACTTTCCTCAAGAGCCATATACGCAGGAGATGGAACAGTTGGGAATAGAAGTATTATACGGGAATTACTATTTTAAGTACTGTAAAGAATGGCTGAAAGATAATGTACGCTATTATGATTACATATATGTGAACCGTCCTCATATTGCGATAAAGTACATGGATTTGCTGAAAGAATATGCGAAAGGCAAGATAATTTATTTTGGTCATGATTTGCATTATTTGAGAGAATATCGCCAATATGAGGTGAGTCATGATGAGTCTTATCTTGTGTCTTCAAAAAAGTGGAAAACCATGGAGCTTGACCTTATGCAGAAAGCGGATGTGGTTTATGTGGTCGGAGATTACGAGTATGAGGTTTTGAAAAAGGAATTTCCAGAAAAGCCGCTGCGCAATATCCCGATTTTCACGTATGAGCCGTTGGATGAAACCTGTGAGCCTATTTTAGAGGGGCGAAAGAATCTGCTGTTTGTAGGAGGATTTGGACATCCGCCTAATATTGATGCAGTCTTGTGGTTTGCCAAGGAGGTTTTTCCCAAAATTCAGGAGGTCTATCCAGATATAATTTGGAACATTGTAGGAGCGAATCCGACTGATGAGGTTAAGTCTGTTGAAAATGATCACATTCATTTACTTGGTTTTGTGTCTGACGAACGTTTGAAAGAATTGTATCGGGAATGTCGGCTGGTTGTAGTTCCGCTTCGCTATGGAGCGGGTGTTAAGGGAAAAGTAGTGGAAAGCGTTTACAACCAAAGCCCAATGATTACAACACCGGTTGGTGCAGAAGGATTGAGCCTGGAAGAGGACGCCTTTGCAATAGCTAAAGCAGATGATAGTTTTGCAGATCGTGTGATTGCGCTGTATGGAGATGATGATGAATTGATGAGATTAATGAGTCATTCCAGGGATTTTATTAATCATCACTTCACCAAAGATCAGGCACTGGAGGTTGTATTGAAGGATATTCACCCATAACAATACAAACTCAGTTTCGTTTGATAAGATGTTTATATTTATTTAAGCTGCGGAAAAAATAGCATATCCAATAATAGCATGCAGGAATTATGGAAACACCTATATGGCGATAGACGCGATAGGTCATAATTCCTGCTTTTATTTTATTCCCAGACTTTGAGGTAGAACTGATACGATATATCAGTAGGGGCTGATCAATGCCATAGGCACTGATCTTTTCATTCTGCAATATTTTAAGCCAAACGGCAAAGTCTTCATGCATCTCGGATCCATTTTCCATAGGGTAACGGAGCATCAATTCCTTATGGATAAGAACGGAGGAGCAGGATATGATATTTTGTTTTAGTAGTTCTTTATAGAAGATTTCCAATGGAACCGGTAGGCAATATTCCAAAGACACACTGTTTTCATTTATGAAAGCTGATCCAGTAAATATAAAACAGGCTTGTTTTTCAGCCGCAAGGCGCAATTGAAGTTCTAATTTTTGTGGATGCCAGCAATCATCACTGTCAATATAAGCAATCCACTCACCCTGAGCCAGAGAGACACCACGATTCCGGGACTCTGCAACCCCTTTGTTAGAAGGGTTTCTAAAGTAGTGAATATTATCGCTATGTTCTGTATAACTTTTACATATATGAGGTGTCTGATCGTGAGAACAATCATCTATGATAATTAATTCCCAATCAGTACAGGTTTGAGATAAGATGGATTTAATGGATTCTTCAATGTAGCGTTCAGCATTGTACGCAGGCATAATAATACTAGTCATAAAGGCTCCGATCAATTATATTTATAATGCAAAGCAGTTAAGATATCTAAATATATTATAATCAAAAATGAAGGTATCTTCAAGGAAATAATAATATTTTAACTGGTTTTGTGGGAAGATCTGCTCTACAAAGTTACTCCGGATTTTAATAGCCTCCATTAGGACTGTCATTTCCATACCGACTCCACAATTGGGTATGTTCAGATAGTTTCCATAAGCATGTCTGCCCAGAAATTAGTTACCTTGGAACTTCCCCTTTTAGTATTTCATGGCCTATTACATATTTTAGATCATCAATCAGCAGTACTTTTTGCTATTAAGCATGAATCAGGCTATTTCCTGTCCCACCAGCACCAGTTCCATAGCACTAATTCAATTAAATTTCTTCCTTAAGTCTTTTTTATTCAATACCAAAATCCCACTATCAGCTTTTTAACTATGACACAGGTTGATGGGGGCGACATCTGATTATCTTTTTTCCACAGCATCCCAGGTTCCTCCAATCATAAAATAATTTCTTTACTTATATCATTATATTTTATCAACAGATTCTTAATTATTTGATATCTTTTACATTAATCTTTTACAGTCTGCCTATGAGAAGTTAGAAAATATAGAAAATCAAAAAACCCCTTGCATTTTATCTCTACATAGAGTAATATATAACTACATAGAGATAATATAGGAGAATGCAATGGCAAAAACAGAGTTAAAAATCCTAATTGGCCTCCATCGGGCCGTAAACTATATTGACCGTCAATCAACCAAGATTTTTTCCGAGTACCAACTTACCATAGGCCAATTTGCCGTATTGGAGGCATTATACCACAAAGGAGACATGACCATCGGTCAGGTTCAGGAAAAAATATTAAGTTCCAGCGGGACCATTCCTCTTATTATAAATAACCTTGAAAAAAGAGGGTATCTTATAAGGAAAGCAGACAGCAAGGATAAAAGGCGGTGCATTCTCCATATCACAGCTCAGGGACAGGAGTTGATTGGTCAGGTTTACCCAAGAAATGAAGCCAGGATTATTGAGTTAATGGCTCATTGGACTGATGAAGAAAAACAACAACTGGCAATATTATTAAAAAAGTTTGGAGATGAGATTAATGGAGAGAAAGATTAAAAGACAGGTTACAGGCTTTAGAACCCAGGACGGTGCCGGCGTGAACCTGGTCAGGGTATTAGGGCATGAAACAATGGAGGAGTACGACCCCATTCTGATGCTGGATTCCTTTGACAGCACGAATCCCGATGAGTACACAGCCGGATTCCCCATGCACCCTCATAGGGGCATAGAAACCATCAGTTATGTATACCGCGGGCAGATGGTTCACAGGGACAGCTTAGGAAATGAAGATTCTATTTCCGATGGAGAAGTCCAGTGGATGACGGCAGGTTCCGGTATCCTGCATGAAGAAAAATTGCCCGCATCAGAACGAATGCTAGGAGTGCAGTTGTGGTTGAATTTACCGTCAAAGGATAAAATGACCGCCCCTTCTTACCACAGCATCAAAAATGCTGAGATTGAAGAGATAGATTTTAAAAATGGAAAGCTGAGGCTGCTTGCCGGGCATTACAAGGACAGAAAGGGATACATGGGCAGATATCTTCCCCTTGATTACTACGATATCCATCTTGATCCCAACGCATCTATTATCATAGATACAGAGCCAAACCGCTCGGTTATGATTTTTACCTTGTCAGGAGAGATCACAGTTGGAGGCGAACTGGTGAGAGAGAAGACAGCAGCAAAGCTTACTTTAGGAGACAAGGTTGAGATAATAAGCACTGAGAAACCAGCCCAGGTATTATTTATAAGCTCAATGCCTCTGGGAGAGCCAATAGCCTGGGGAGGACCTATCGTAATGAATACGAAAGCAGAATTGCAAAAAGCTTTTGCGGATCTGGACCAGGGAACTTTTTTACAAAAGAAAATGTCATATGATAACAAATAAAAATGTTTTAATAAAATTAGGAGGTATTAAAATGGGCATTATTGAATCATTAGAAAAGCGAAGAAGCTATTACAGCATTAAAAAGGAACTTCCCGTTGAAACTGGCGAAGTTATTGAACGGATTGAAAAATTAACAGAACTGGTACCCGATGCGTTTAATATGAAAAGCTCCCGCATTGTTGTAGCTTTAGGTGAAAAGCAGGAGTTATTATGGGACTCTATTTACGACGTTTTTGAGGGCCAGGTTCCAAGAGAAAAAATTGACAGCTTTAAAACCGGTGCAGGAACGATTCTATATTTCTACGATCAGGAGGTCGTAAAAGGATTGCAGGGACAGTTCCCACTGTATGCGGATAATTTTCCGGCATGGGCGATGCAGTCCAGTGCAATGCTTCAAATAAGCATTTGGAGCGGGCTTAGGGAATTAGGGATCGGCGCTTCCTTACAGCACTATAATCCGGTTATAGACAAGAAAGTCCGTGAACTGTTTGATTTACCAGAAAGCTATCTGCTGATTGCCCAAATGCCTTTCGGAGGGATTGTAAAGGAGCCTGATCTAAAAGAGAAGGAAGACATCTCCAAAAGGGTTCGAATTGAAAAATAATAATTAATTTCCATTTCTAATTTGGAAAATAGGGATAAACGGTCCCCAGATAATAGAACACAGAAAAAAAGACTCTCTCTTTTTTATTGTTCTTGACTAGGGGTACCGTTTATCTCTTTTTCTTCCGGCCGTTTCTGGCCAACTTATAAAGCTCATCATAGCAGCTTATCGCATTACTATCTAAATTATCCTCAAAAAAATATATTCTATGGCATAAGCACTTTTTTCAGCGCCTCCTTAATCAGCAGGGCCTTTTTCGGCTCATTCCAGTAGGCTGGAACGTCGATGGACAGAGCGACGATGGTTTTTCCGCTGCAAAAGATGGAAACAGCAAATATTCAAGGAAGTTACCATCTTATATAAGAAAATCCACCTTTCCTATTGTAGTTTCTTTGGAATCCACCTTTGCGATATGCAGAACGCTGTTTTTAAATCGGATTGCGAACTGGCATATCTCATAGGTTATCTTGAATGCGTATACCGCTTCAGATTAGATAAACCGCATAACATTATGGTCACCATATAGGAATTATCTACCATATAGGAGCCAATGCCAATGCCGTAAAGACCTGCATCACTACGTAAGGCTATAAAATTTCTGCTTGTCATTGTATGCAGGATAGGAGCAATTGCAATCCTTAACACATTTTTTCTGGAGGCCCTCCAATAGAAAGACATAATCTTAAGGGGAGTTCAGATCAAAGTTTGCTGCCAGAAGCCTATCTTAAGTACCTCGGATGAGGATACAGAACTGTTATAAGCAATTATAAAGAAAATGATGGCACTGTAAGAAGTGCATAAATATTACGATCAAAATTAAGATATATTATACAAAAATATCAATATAAGTTGACAAAAATAATAATAATAGCTATAATAAGAGTAAGTTAATTAATAAAGTTTATAAAGTAAGTATAAGGCGGATGAAATTATGGCTGAGATGGTTGGAAAACCAAGTGTAATAAAATTATTAAATAAAGATGTGGTAGAAGGAATTATTCGCAGCAATGGTCCAATCACAAAACCGGAGATAGCCAAACGTTCACAGCTAAGTCTGGTTACTGTAAATAAAACAGTTGCTATACTGATTCAGGAGGAAAAAGTAAGAGTCAGTGGAGCCAGCGAATCCACTGGTGGCAGGAGAGCACAGTTCTTTGAAATTAATAATGAATCAAATTTTTATATCGGTCTTTATTATTATAAGAATCATTATATTGGAGCCATTTCAGATTCCATCGGTGAATTAATTTATGAGCAGGAATTTCCCACCAGAGTGGATATCTATGAAGAGGTCATGGAAGATACATATGCAGCGCTGGACAGTCTCATTGAAAAGTGCGGTGATCATAAGATAAAAGCCATAGGGATTGGTGTTCCTGGAGTCGTAAAGGAAGGTACCATTACCAATATTCCCAATATCCCTTCCTGGGAAGGGAAAGATATTTCGGGCATTTTATCAGATAAATATCTGCTTCCGGTTCTGCTTGAGAACGATATTAATCTGACTACGTTGGGAATTTATAATACAGAGTATCAGAATAATAAAGTCAGAAATATGGCTTTGATTTATCTGGATCAGGGAATTGGATCAGGATTTATCATTAACCAGTCGCTGTTTAAAGGTTCCAGTAACTTTGCCGGAGAGTTAAGTTACATACCGGTGAAGCAGTATTTTCCTATAAAAGGAAAGGTGACCAGATACACAGGTAACTTTGAAACACAAATATCATTAATCAGTGAAGCAATTGAACAATCCTCCGGATTGTCAGAGCAAGAGCTGTATAAAGATATGCTGATTCGGACAATTATCGAAGGCCTGTTAAGTGTTATCTGTGTTTTGAACCCTGAAATCATCGTTATGAAGCATAGCTGTCTGACGGAACATGATTGTCGAAAGATAGAGCGGGAGCTGGCAAACTGGGTGGATGAAAGCAATGTTCCCTCCATTATAAATGCGGCAGATTTAAGCAAAAGCAGTATTCAAGGTGTAATTCGTATGTGCATTTGGGAAAGCACTTCTTCCTATTCATTATCTAATAAAAAGCGAGGTTGATAAGATGAAATATTTATTGTCAGTAGATGGGGGAGGTACCAAAACAGAATTTTATATCAGCGATCTGCAAGGTAATATGATAGATACTTTTACAACTGGATCCACCAGCATCAAGTCAGTAGGCTTGGATAAATCCTATGACCAGCTAAAGGCAGGGATCGAACGGCTAAAAGAGACATATAAAATTACGCCTGATAATATTTTGATGGGAGTGTTTGGAATGTCAGGATGTGATTCGGATAATGATTATCAGATGATTCTTGATCAGATTTTAAGTCTGGGATTTACAAAAGACAATGTTCATTTATGCAACGACGGGGTACTGGCATTTTATGCACAGACACAGGAACCGGGAATTGTAGTGATAGCTGGAACCGGTTCAATCGTAATCGGGATAGATAAACAGGGAGAGGTCATACGTTCAGGAGGATGGGGTTACCATTTCAGTGATATTGGATCCGGCTATTGGATCGGATGTGAGATACTTAAGAGAACTCTTCTATATTGTGATAACTGTTACCCATATGCACCTGTATTTGAACAGGTCAGAGGCTATTTCCAGGCGGAGAGTTATACAGAGCTTCCATATATTGTGACAGAAATTAAAGATATTAATCAAATTGCAGGTCTGGCTTATGAAGTTGTAAAAGCAGCCGATGAGCAGGAAGAATTATCCATTGAAATATTAAAAGACGGAGCCAAACAATTGGCTGATCAGGTTGTGGGTATGGTAAAACAAATGGATTTATCAGAGGCCCCAGAGATTGTTTTTTCAGGCGGAGTATTAAAAAGCAAGATTTATCAAGACTTGCTTGCGTCAGAAATCAGACAATTAATTCCTAGTCAGGAAATTCAGTTTTATGTTCAGAAGAATAAGCCATCCTATGGAGGAATAAAGTTAGCTCAGCGGCTGCTGGATAAGGAAAAAGAAATTGTCCTGCAGGTATTCACCGGAGGATATTTGAATAAAGAGACTACTTATGAAGAAGTGGAAAGCAAATTAAAACCAATACTGGAAAATGTAAGGGTGACAAAGGTAATTATCGGATGGACAGTTGATGAGGAACTGTATAAAAAGATAAAATTACTGGTACATATGTATCAGGCGGAATTATATTTATGGATGCCAGTTTTTTCAGAGACAGGATTGCTGGAACCGGTAAGTTTTCTGCAGGATTTCCGGGGTGAGGAAGTAAAAAGTTACCGGCTGAATGCCGGAGAAAATTTTGAGTTTTATTGTCCTAATGTAAAACAAAACAGAGAGAGTGTAAAACATATTTATGAAAAACATTTTAGTAAAATAAGCTTTGATGGAATATTTTTAGATAAAATCAGGTACTCTTCATTTTCCAATAAAATTACCGGAGTGTTTAGCTGCTTCTGCCCAGAGTGTATGAAGAAGTATCAGGAAAAACAACTGGATGCCGATGAATTACGGATGGAGATGGACAAAGTTATTGATGGGCTGGAAGGTTATGACAGACACCCGTTAAAATGCTTGACTTATGAAGATGGAAGCTATCGGTTTGATAATCCGATCTGGAAAAAATTTTTTGACTGTAAAGCAGATTTTATCTATGATTCGTTAAAAGAAATTACCGGTTACTTCCGGGAGCAGGGCCTAAAGATCGGCATGGATGTGTTATCACCTTTTTTAACACATTTTATCGGACAGGATCTGTCAAGGCTTAAAGGATTAACAGATTTTATGAAACCTATGATGTATCGGATTACCTGTGCTCCGGCAGGACTTCCATTTGAATATGACAGCTTCCTGACAGGTACTACTAGCATTGATACCGATATAGTAAGGAGAGAGTTTAATCAACTGCTTGGAATTAAGCCAAGCGGGGATAACCGCTTTGATCTCGATTTTGTGAAATCAGAACTTGATATCATGGAGCGAATGGATATACCAGTATATTGCGGGATTGAAGTAAACAGAATTAAGGATGTTGTACCGGCAGATCCGGATTATATAAAAGATACTATTAATAGTCTGTCTCAAACCAATATTAAAGGCTTTGTGTTATCCTGGGATATTCTATCGGCACCTGAAGAAAATATTGAGGCAGTCTACCATTGCTTTGGAGGCAGGGGTGAAATGCAATGAATCAGATATTAGAGATGAAGCACATATATAAAGATTTTGGGGCCGTAAAAGTGTTGAATGACATTGACTTTTCATTGGGAAAAGGTGAGGTCAGAGCTCTTTTAGGTGCCAATGGTGCAGGAAAATCTACATTGATTAAAATACTGGGCGGTGTTCATGCGCCAACCAAAGGTGAAATTTACTTAAGAGGAAATAAGATAAATTTTAAGGACAGTTATCATTCAAAGCAATCAGGCATTAGTGTGATCTATCAGGAACTAAGTCTGGTACCTACACTATCGGTAATAGACAATATATTTCTTGGCAGGGAAGTGGTTTCCGGCGTCTTTTTAAAAAAAGAAGAGATGAAAAAAGAATATGAAGATATTTGCCGGCGGTTTTCATTTGATATTCCTGCAAATGCGATTGTGTCTAAGCTGAGCATTGCCAAGCAGCAGATGGTAGAGATTATGAAAGCAGTATCCTGTGATACTGAGATCATTATCATGGATGAGCCTACAACCTCACTTACTAATAATGAGAAAGCAAGCCTTTTTGGAATTATAGCAAAGTTAAAAGCAGCTGGGAAAAGCATAATCTATATATCACATATTTTAGATGAGATCTTTCTGAATTGTGACAGCGCCAGCATTATGAGAAATGGCATTATGGTCGGAAGCTATGATGTAAAGAACCTTACAAAAGAAAAGATTACTCAGTTGATGACTGGTATTGATAGCAGCAATATTGCTGGAAAAAAGCAGACCTTTCATGCAGATTATACAAGCGAACCAGTTTTGGAAGTTAGAAATCTAGGCCGGGGAGATGTGATAAAGGATGTGTCCTTTAAAGTCCATAAAGGTGAAGTGGTAGGAATTGCCGGTCTGGTCGGTTCTAAACGGACGGAGATCATTAATCTGATTTATGGAGTGGACCATTGTGACCGCGGTGAAATTTTAAGAAATGGAACAGTTGTAAAGATAAGATCGCCTAAACAGGCGATTCACCATAAGATTGGTTTTATTCCGGAAGACAGAAAACATCTTGGCTTGATACTAGGACAGGAAATATATAAAAATTCTACGGCCGTCCAGGTTGAAAAGTTTAAGACGTCAGGATTCTTAAATAAAGGGAAAGAAATAGAATTCGCTGAATTTGCAGTAAAGAAACTGGGCATTAAGATCAGCAATGTAAAACAGAAGGTAAAAGAGCTGAGCGGCGGCAATCAGCAGAAGGTTGTAGTATCCAAATGGCTGAATCAGGATATGGATTTGATTATTTATGATGAACCTACCAAAGGAATTGATATTGCGGCTAAGGAAGACATTTTTCATACGATAGAGGAATTCTCAGGACAGGGAATAGGGGTCATATTTATTTCGTCCGATTTAGAGGAAGTGATCCGTGTTGCAGACCGGGTACTGGTAGTCAGAGATGGAACGATTGTTAGTGAGTTGAATAATGACAATCTTACAGTTCAGGAAATTATGGATAAGATTTTTGATGTATAGAGGAGATGTGTGATATGAAGAATAAAATGGGTGTACTGAAAAAAATGAATTTTCGGGAATATGGTGTTGTAATAGGTTTTATTCTGCTGTGTGTGGTCATCTCATTTGCAACTCCGGCCTTTGCAACTCATAAGAATATCTTAAACCTGTTACGGCAGTCTTCCATCATCGGTATTATCGCAACAGGAATGACATTTGTAATTATATCAGGAAGCTTCGATATCTCGGTTGGGGCGGTAGCTGCTTTGTCAGGTGCGGTAACAATGAAACTGATAACAATGGGGAATGGGGTTCCGGTAGCAATCGCTGTTTTGGCAGCTCTTGGAATCAGTGCAGTGGTGGGACTAATTAATGGTATTGCAGTTGCCAAAATTAATGTACCTTCCCTGATTGCAACCATGGCTATGGTAAGTGTTGTAAAAGGTGCCATGCTGATGTTTACCGGAGGTTATCCCATTACAAGAACAATTCCGGTACTGGATACCATCGGAAATGGATATGTGGCTGGAATTCCGATTCCTGTCATCATATTTGCAGCAGCGGTTGCCATAGCTTTTGTACTTCTTACAAAAACTCGATTTGGAAGATATGTTTATTCTGTTGGCGGCAATGAAGAGGCCAGTAAATTAAATGGGATCAATGTAGACTCTTATAAAATAAAGGTATTTGTAATCAACGCAGTATTAGCGGCATTGGCCGGGATTGTACTGGTAGGCAGAATGGGTACGGCCAGTCCGGTAGCGGGAGATGGCTATGATATGGATGCAATTGCATCGGTAGTAATTGGCGGTACTTCTGTTGCAGGCGGGTCTGGATCTGTATTGAAAACAGTCATTGGAGTGCTGCTTATGAGCGTAATTAATAATAGTTTTAACTTACTTGGTGTAGATATGTATTTTCAATATATATTTAAAGGATTAATTATATTAATCGCAGTGGGAGCAGATGCATTTAGTAAAAAACGGCTGGCTTCAAGTTAAGCCCAAAAAAGAAAAGGAGAGAATATTATGAAGAAGCAAATGAAAAAAGTATTAGCACTTGGATTAGCAATGGTGATGGCAGCAGGTATAACTGCTTGTTCCGCTCCGGCCAAGGAAGAAACAGCAGCAGTAACAGAGGCAGCAGGTGAGGCAAAAGACGAGTATAAAATTGCAGTTTTACTTCCGGGTCCGACAGGTTATTTTGTAGCTACAAAAGAAGGAATTGATGCAGCAGCAAAAGAGAATAACGTAAAAATTGAATATGCAGATGCACAGTGGGATGCTTCTAAACAGCTTGCACAGGCAGAAGATTTTATTGTAAAAGGTGTGGATTTAATCGCATTATGCTCTGTTGATTCAGGATCAGGCGAGAAGATTGTAAAATCTGCAAATGAATCAAATATTCCAATTCTTGCATTTACCAATGCAATCGGTGGAGAGGAAAGTGGACAATATGATGGCCTTGTATCTTATGTAGGTCAAAATGAAGTAAATACAGGTGCAGTAACCGGGGAACTTGCAAAACAGCTGTTAGGTAAAGATGGCGGAAAGGCAATTCTGATTGAAGGCGTTCCGGGAACAACACCACAGATTAATAGAAAAAAAGGATTAGAACGGGCCCTTGAAGGCAGCAATATTGAAGTTATATTTAATCAAACATCCAACTGGGAAAAAGAACAGGCACTTAAAATTGTAGAAGACATGATTCAGAAAAAAACGGAGTTTGATATTGTAATCTGTCAGGATGATAACTCAGCAACCGGGGCAGGACAAGCTTTAAAAGAAGCTGGATTAAAAGATACTGTAAAAGTTATCGGTCTGGGCGGAAGTATTGATGGTCTTCAGGCAGTTAAAGATGGTTTAATTGATGGTACTACCTATATGTCAGCAGTTGAAGAAGGGCATGTAGCTATTGAAACAGCAGTTAAATTCTTAAAAGGTGAAACAGTTGCTCCTGTTACAGAAATTAAACAGGTTGAAGTAAATAAAGATAATGTAGATACTTTTAAAGGTGAGTGGTAAGGCTACCTGCCAATCAGCAAAATGACCTTACAGATTAAAAAGTACGTATAGACACCCTGAATATCAGAAAAATACAATGAAATGTAACATTTAGTCGTTAAAATGTTATCAAAAGTGATCAATTTTTCACGAATTTTATCGACAATCCCATACAGCACATATTGTACCTTGTTTTAATAGAATAAATAGATGTAGTATTTTCGTTTCTTTTTAGGAAAGAATATGGTCAAATTATTGAAGAATGACAAAAAAATGTCGAATATTGCGATTTGTTTCGCTTTTCAAACAATAGAAAACGGCTTATAGTGATTACAAGAAAAGCGAAAAAAGGAGGGTTTTCTATATGACAGATGCTGAGAAGCTAAGGATTATAGAGATTGAGAATGAGAGGCTTATGGAAGAGAATGAAAAACTCCATAAAGTGATTAAAAGGTTAAATCAGACGCTTAACAGATTGATAGGTCGTTACATAAGCGCTGACGAAGTTGCCTGACAAGGGATAGCCGGGGAGTGCGGGGGCACTCCCGGGAATATCCCAGTCAGGGATCGATCCCGGTTTTGGAACTTTCCTCGTTACCGGGATCAAACCCTTTGGTCTTGCGCATCAGTTCCCAGATAGTTTGGTGCATCCATTCAATAGTTTTATTCAGCTTTTCATTTTCTATTTCTAATTCGGTAATGCGTTCCCCCATACGGGCGATAATCTCCCTGTTGTTATTGACTTTGTGTGGCGCCAGCAGGCGCCGGACATAGGGAGAAGATGCTGCAATAATATGGGCGGAAAGCAATTCGTCCCTTGCTTCACAGGAGAGATCCATAAAATCCTGATAACTGATGGATAATGTTACCATATCCTCCCTGCACTTGGGGCAAACTGCGTTCCGCTGAAGCTGATAATATCCATAGTAACCGCATTTAGGACAATAGTACACAGACAGTTCTCTCATCGGTCTCCTCCTTTTTTTTACCATAAAGACAATCTACCTCTATAATATATAACGTAAAATAATTCAAATTATAACGCAAAAAAGTGCAAATTATATAAAAAAATGTAAGTTTATAGAAGGTATACAAAAACATCCGGATTATTGGTGCAGAATGCATAAAAGAGATCCGCACGCTGTAAACGTGCGGACCTCTTTATGATTGAACGGATGAATCTTTTGTAATATGCTTTAATTTTACTGGATATTGCCGTTTACATCGACAACCCATACTTTGTCATTAGAATCCTTATAATCCTTATATCCTGCACCAAGCTCTGGCTTTGTAGCTGACTTGGAAGAGGAAGTTGCTTTCTGGAGGGAACCGCTGGCATTTACCAGATACTGCTTGCCTTCAAAGGAAATAGGAGCAACCTTTAAGTCGGCATCAGCTTCTTTTCTTAAGCCATATTCATACAGGACGTTATCACGGATACCGTGAACTCCCTGTCCTTTGTTCGTACCATCTGTCTGGAAGAACCATACCTGGTCCTCATCAAGATCCTCATTGTAGATTGTCTGCTTTCCGGTAGCCATAGCGCCGTCTGTTCCGAAGTAGAAATTGGCAATGCCGCCTTCTTCCAGGTTTACGACTTTCAGTCCAGTCTGCATTTCTCCATTTGTATTGAATGCGTATTTTTTAGAATCAATGGTGAATAATTCAAGACCATTTGCTGCGGAGGTAGGAGCGCCATTCTTGAAGTAGAAAGTATAGGTCTCTCCTTCTTCGCTGAGTCCTGCAATACCTTCGATATTCTTCCAACCGTTAACCCGTGCACCGTTATCTGGATCATAGTACTGATATGCAGCTGCTGTATTTGCTTCAGCGGTTGCTTCGGATGCGGTTGCTGTGGCCGGAAGTTTGTACCAACCGGTCTGCATGATTCCGTTTACAAAGGTATAATAGTTACCATCGATCTTTCTGTCGACCTGATTTTCTATCATACGGCCGCTCTTATCAAAATAGTACCAGGAGTGGGTTTCGTCAAGATCGTCGGAGTCATTCTCAAGATTAATCCAGCCTGTCTTCATTACGCCGTCATTCTCATCTCCTAAATAATAAATACTTCCTTCAATTTCAATTTTTCCGGTCTGCATTTCACCCTGGTCGTTGAAGTAGTACGTATTATCATTGATTTTCTGCCACTTGGAAATAACTTCCTTACCGTTTTTTCCATAGTAATGCCATAAAAACTCAGGGGCATCAGCAGAATCCCAGAAGTTTTCATTGGACATAGAAATCCATTTGTCAGAAACCCTTTTCCCACTTTCGTCTACATAATATTCATCGATTTGTGTATTAGCGGCAACATTGCCATCCTCGTTTAAGTAATACCAGTCTTCGCCGCGCTTTTTCCAGGCATCGGTTACGTAACTGTCATTATCTTCATAAAATTTCCAGCCTCCGTTTTCATCAACCCAGCCAATTACCTTAGCATAGGCGGTGGCTGCTGTGCTGATGAAGCCCAGCTCTGGAGCTGCTACGGTTAAAACACCGGCAGCGGATAATACAGCCATCAATTTTAAATGCTTTTTCATAAATATGTTCTCTCCTTTTTTGCAATAAGTTTTATCGTGGCCGAAAATCCATAGTTGCATTACTCTGCGATTATAACGTACCTGGAAGGCACTTTGATAGTGTGGTTTGCTGGCAGATATGGAAGGAGATAACATAACAAGAAAAAAGATGAGAAAAGTCAGGGGTTCCCCCATAAGCCCAAAGGAAATATTCCATAACAAGGTATTTTTGACAAAAAATGGAAGCTTTTAGAAAGTAAGAAAACTTTAATATGAAAATAGGGGGCGGTGTGGTATAATCTTCACAAAAGCAATGAGCAGTGCGAATTAGGACACAAAAAAATTTTTGTCGTGCTCGCACGTAAGAAAATTATTTTGTGTCCTAATTCATAAGGCGAATGCCTGTGAGCCTGCGAAGCCGCAGGATTCGCAGGCTGCACTGCGGACTAGAAGCCGTAAGATTCCCAGGCAACCCAGTGAACCAGAAGCCATAAGATTCAGCCGCAGGATTCGCCAGCTACATTGCGACAATAATTAACATTCCTCCAAAATACCCTACAGGTATACCTTTATGCCCAAAGAGCGCGGGCGGGGAAGAGGAAAGGAGAGAAAATCCATGAGAATGAAAGTATCCAATTATATCTCCCAGAAGCTGGTGGATTCCGGGATCACACAGGTGTTTACGGTTACGGGCGGAGGAGCCATGCATTTAAACGATGCCTTAGGGCATCAGGAGGGAATGCATTGCTTATATAACCATCATGAGCAGGCATGTGCCATTGCGGCGGAATCCTATGCCAGAATAGAGGGCCGCATAGCAGCTGTCTGCGTGACCACAGGCCCTGGCGGGACCAATGCCATTACAGGAGTTCTTGGAGGTTTTCTGGATTCTATTCCCATGCTGATTTTATCCGGCCAGGTGCGCTATGACACAACGGCAAGATGGTCGGGAGTTGGGATCAGAGCCATGGGAGACCAGGAGTTTGATATAACAAAATCTATTGAATGTATGACAAAATACAGCGAAATGGTGATTGACCCCATGAGAATCCGTTACACCCTGGAAAAAGCCATTTACCTTGCTTTATCCGGCCGCCCCGGCCCCACATGGCTGGACATTCCTTTAAATGTCCAGGGCGCCTATATTGAAACGGATGACTTGATCGGCTTTTCCTCGGAAGATTATGAGCGTGGCGGAGACGGCTGGGTATGTGCGAACGAATCGAAGATAAAAGAGGATGAGGCCGGATGCGGGGAAAAACGTCAGATCCTTCCGGAAAAGGTGACGGTAGATGTTGCCCGGGCCATTTTAGAAAAAATAAAATCCTCTTCCAGACCGGTAATCAATGCAGGCAACGGAATCCGCATTGGACAGGCCCATGAGATATTCATGCGGGTAGTGGACAAGCTGGGAATTCCCGTAGTGACAGGCTGGAACAGCCAGGACTGCATAGAGGATGAGCACCCTCTGTATACAGGGCGGGGCGGCGGAATGGGAGACCGTGCAGGAAACTTTGCTATTCAAAACAGTGATCTGGTTCTTTCTCTTGGCAGCCGATTAAGTATCCGGCAGGTAGGGTACAATTATACGACATGGGCCAGGGAGGCCTATGTGATCGTCAATGATATTGACCCTGAGGAGCTGAAGAAGCCTTCCGTTCATGCTGATATGAGTGTCCATGCCAATGTAAAGGATTTGCTGACAGCTTTGGAGGAGCTTCTGGATTCAGAATATAAGGCTTCCTTAAAGCGGCCCCTGTTCTCCGGCGGAAAGGGTCTTGACGACATGACCTGGAATGAGACCTGCCGGATGTGGAAGGAAGCGTATCCGGTTGTGCTTCCAAAGCATTACAGCAATGGGGAGGATGAGGAAGTCAATGTTTACGCATTTATTAAGGAACTGAGCAGCAGGGTACCTAAAGACAGGGTCACTGTGGTAGGAAATGGTTCCGCCTGTGTTGTGGGAGGACATGCCTATATCATTAAGAAGGGGCAGCGGTTCATATCCAACTCAGCGGTCGCCTCCATGGGATATGATCTTCCGGCCGCCATTGGAGCTTGTGTGGCGGAGCAGGGAGAGGACATAATTCTGGTTACCGGTGACGGAAGCATTCAGATGAACTTACAGGAGCTGCAGACCATCATACATCACCGTATGCCTGTTAAGATATTCCTTATTAATAACGGAGGATACCATTCCATCCGCCAGACCCAGAAGAACTTCTTTGGGGAGCCGCTGGTGGGAATCGGGGTGGACAGCCGGGACTTAAGCTTTCCTGACATGGAAAAGCTTTCAGCAGCCTATGGCTATCCCTATGTTCGCGCTTGCCATAACAGCCAGCTGAAAAATGCTATTGAAACGGCGCTGTCTACGGAGGGACCGGTTATCTGTGAGGTATTTGTAAGCCAGGATCAGAATTTTGAGCCAAAGTCCTCAGCCAAGCGACTGCCGGATGGAACCCTTATTTCCCCGCCGTTAGAGGATATGTCTCCATTTCTTTCTGATGAAGAGATGGATAAAAATATGATCATACCGAGGATCAGGTAGTCCAATACCCCGTAGAAAGCCACGGGGTATTTAATCCTTGTAGCACTCGCCAGATGCAGGAATGAGGGCATTCCTGCGCCTGGTTCAGTGCCTGTAGAATTAAAAACCAACAAGTAAGTGGAGGAAAAACGTTGAACGTTGTTGTAACAGGGGCCACCAGTTTTCTTGGGAGAGCATTGGTAGACCGGCTTTTATTAGAGAAAAACCAGGTATTTGCGGTGGTTCGTCCCGGTTCAAAGAATATGGGGAGCCTTGCGGCCGAGCGGGAGGGCCTCATACGGATCGAGCGGAACTTAGAAGAGCTTCATGAGCTTTCCCAGGTAATCCATGAGCCATGCCAGGCATTTTACCACTTTGGCTGGGATGGCTCTGGGAGTGAAAACCGGATGAAAAGAGAGGTTCAGCAGAAGAACGTGGAGGATTCCTTAAAGGCTTTGGAAGGAGCCAGACGTCTTGGCTGCAAACGCTTTCTTTTCAGCGGTTCCCAGGCGGAATATGGAATCCATAGAGAAGCGATGACAGAAGAGAGTTCATGTAAGCCTGTCTCCGAATATGGCAGGGCAAAGCTGGAATTTTTTGAAAAGGCTGGTTTACTGACAGAGAACTGGAGAAAAACAGGTGTATCAGAGATGGAATACATCCATTCCAGGATATTCAGCGTGTACGGACCTGGAGATCATCCCTGGTCCCTGGTGGAAAGCTGCCTTAAGGCATTTGGCAGGGGAGAGTATATTTCCCTGGGGGAGTGTACGCAAATATGGAATTTTTTATATCTTGATGACTGCATCCGGGCGCTGATACTTTTGATGGAACAGGAGAAAGAATCAGTTTCCGGAATTTATAATGTAGCAGGGCCGGAAGGGGAAAACCGGTCGTTAAGAGAATACATCCGGACAATGTATGAGGTCCTTGGGTTTCACGGAAGCTACAGCTACGGAAGAAGGGCCTCTAATGCAGAGGGACCGGCAAATCTCATTCCTGATATAAAAAAACTGGAAAAAGCAACCGGGTGGCAGCCTCTTGTGAATTTTCAGGAAGGAATCCGGAAGACTTATAAAGCTTAAGGTTGGGAGAAAAACTTCTTCAACCTTGGATATTCAGCCATATACGATTGATTTATTAGCATACAAAAATATTGACATGGAGGAATTTTTGTGGTATGAGAGATAGGATTTGTATTGTGTGCGGCAGGCCTCTTGGGGAAGCGCCACTAATGACCCTTACGGATATGCCCGCTTCGGCCCAGGATATCCCGGCCGGGGAAGAACTGGAAGAGGAGCAGGGAATCACCCTTTCTCTCCATCAGTGCGAGTCATGCGGTCTGGTGCAGTTTGATTGTGAACCTGTGGCATACTACAAGGACGTGATCCGTTCCGGCGGATTTACCACCACCATGGTAAACCTAAGAAAGAGCCAGTACCGGCATTTTATTGATGGGTATCATCTGGAAGGAAAGAAGCTGATTGAGGCCGGATGTGGCCAGGGAGAATTTCTTTCTGTGCTGTCGGAGTTCCCTGTAAAGGCTTATGGAATCGAAAACAGGGAAAGTCTTGTCTGCCTTGCCAAGGAAAAGGGCCTTACAGTCTGGAAGCAGTTTGCAGAAGAAGGGGAAGTCTTTGCAGCCGATGACGGCAGCGTCAGCGGCCCCTTTGACGGGTTTTTGTCCTTCAATTTTCTGGAACACCAGCCGGATCCGGTGGGAATGCTCCGCTGCATCGCAGACAACTTGTCAGAAGAGGGCGTAGGCTTAATTACGGTTCCAAGCCTGGAATATATCCTGCAGTATGACGGGTATTATGAACTGATCCGGGACCATCTTGCCTATTATACCTTTGATACCCTGCGCTATGCGGCAGAAATGGCCGGGTTTCAGGTGATGGAGGAGGAAATGGTAAACCGGGATACTCTTTCTGTCATCGTGAGGAAAAGGAAGCAGGAAGCCACGGAAAATAACCGGAAGCAGAAGGCCGGGCAGCCGGAAAATGACCGGAAGCAGAAGTCCGTGGATATATCAGGTCTTAAAGAAAGCCTGGACACCATTGGCAGGGAACTGGAAGAGCTGACAGGCAGGCTTAAGGACCAGGAAAAGAGCCTGGCAATATGGGGAGCCAGCCACCAGGGCTTTACCCTGGCTTCTACAACGGTCATTGGCCGGTTTGCAAGATACATGATAGATTCCGCACCCTTTAAGCAGGGCAAGTACGCCCCTGCCTCCCATCTTCCCATCGTACCACCGGATCATTACCATAAGGACCCGGTAGATGCCATTTTGATTGTGGCCCCTGGTTATACGGATGAGATCGCGGGAATCATACAGGAAAAATTTGGCCGGAATATTGAGATTCTGGCGTTAAAATCCAATCATTTGGAAAGGATATAAGAAAAACCTATGAAAGCTTTTGTTTTAATCGAACCTGGCAAGGTCGGCTGGTATGATGCGCCGGAACCGACTGTAACTCCCTATGGAGCCATTCTCCGCCCGATCGCGGTGACTCCCTGCTCCTCCGATGTCCATACGGTATATGGCGGAGGCTCCCGGAAGGCTCCCAACCTGGTTTTGGGACATGAATGTGTGGCGGAAGTCCTGGAAACCGGAGAACTGGTCTGCGACTTTAAGGCCGGAGATTTAGTGGTGGTTCCTGCCATCACACCGGACTGGAGAGCCTGCGGAATCCAGGAAGGGAATTTTAAGCATGCGACCGCCCCTTTTTCCGGCCATCAGCTTGGAAGGACGGCACCGGGAGTGTTTGCGGAGAAATTTTTAATTCCTGATGCAGATACCACTTTGGCGAAAATCCCGGAGGGAATCAGCCTGGAACAGGCACTCATGTGCGTGGATGTAGTTACCACAGGCTTTACAGGAGCGGAATTTGCAGATATTAAGATCGGCGATACCGTAGTGGTTCTGGGGATCGGTCCCATTGGACTTATGGCGATTGAAGGAGCACGCCATCTGGGCGCTGCAAGGATCCTGGCAGTCGGCAGCAGGCCCATTTGTGTGAAGCTCGCCAAGGAGTACGGTGCCACAGAGGTCTTAAGCTATAAGGCTGGGAATGTGACGGAACAGGTCATGGAACGGACGGACGGTCTGGGGGCTGACAGTGTCATCATCTGCGGAGGCGGGGATGAGGTCTTTGCCCAGGCGGTAGATATGGCCAGGTACGGGATCGGAACCATATCCAATGTGAATTACTATGGCGGAACCGGAAATTTGCCCTTTCCCAAGTTTTCAGGCGGACGGGGCATGGCGGGAAAGACGATCCGCACAGAGCTTGCAAAGGGCGGCAGAGTGAGAATGGAACGCCTCTTAAAAATGGTCCGGTATGGAAGGATCAATCCCGAAAAGCTGGTGACTCACCACCTTTATGGCCTGGAGCAGATAGAGACAGCTCTGCAGCTTATGAAAGAAAAGCCGGAAGATTTGATTAAAGTAATGGTTCGGATAGATTGGAAGTGAACATATGAAAACAATAAGCATCGTAATTCCCTGTTACAATGAGGAAGAAAATGTAAATGCCATGTATCAGGCGATTGACCGTATATTTAAAACTGATTTGCCATGCTACTCCTATGAGCTGATTTTTATTGATAATGATTCTAAGGACCATACCAGAGAAATTATCCGGGATCTGTGCTCTCGGGAAAAAAGGGTAAAGGGGATTTTAAACGCCAAGAATTTTGGGCAGTTCAATTCCCCTTATTACGCCATGCTTCAGTCAACGGGAGACTGTACCATTCTTATGGCCGCAGATTTCCAGGACCCGGTGGAAATGATCCCAAAGTATGTGAAGGAATGGGAAAAAGGCTATAAGATCGTCATCGGGATCAAGAAGTCCAGCAAAGAGAATAAGATCATGTACTGGCTGAGAAGCTGCTACTATAAGACCCTTAAGAAGCTTTCCGATGTAGAACAGATCGAACATTTTACCGGCTTCGGCTTATACGATCAGAGATTTATAAAGGTTCTTAGGGAACTGGATGACCCTACGCCCTTCCTCCGCGGAATTGTGGCGGAGCTCGGTTTCCGGCGTAAGGAGATTCCATACGAGCAGCCTAAAAGACGGGCAGGAAAGACCAGCAATAATTTTTACCGCCTGTATGACGCAGCCATGTTAAGTGTTACTTCTTACACCAAGGTAGGGCTTCGCCTTGCAACCATATTCGGGAGCATATGCTCCTTTGCCAGCATGATGGTGGCCCTTATTTATCTGGTCATGAAACTGGTTTACTGGGACCGTTTTCCCGCCGGCATGGCTCCTCTTTTAATCGGCATGTGTTTTCTTGGCTCCGTACAGATCTTTTTTATAGGACTTGTGGGAGAATATGTTCTGTCCATCAATGCCCGTGTTATGAAGCGGCCTCTTGTGATTGAAGAGGAGAGGATCAATTTTACTGAAAAAGCGGAAAACATTATAGATGAAGGGATACTTTTAATGACGGCATCCATGGAGAATGGGGAACAGAGATGAAATATAAGATAGATGTAGCAAGAATCCGTGAAAATTCAATCGTATTAAACGGCTGGGTCATTGGAAAGAGCCTTGACTCAGAGGCGGCGTTTGAGGTTTTGGACGGGCAGGAAAAAAGCGTGGAATTTAAGTATGTTCCGGTGCGCAGAGACGATGTGTGCCAGATTTACTTTAAAAAGGCGGCCGACAGGGATTTAGGGTTTGACATCCGCATTCCCTATATCCGAGATAAAAACGAGGACAGGTTCCTGGTGATCCGGTGCGACGGGAAAACTGCCAGAGTAAAGTTAAACGCCGAGATCATCGAACGACAGAACAGCTCTGCCCATAAAAAAAGCACAAAGCTGAAAAGCATGATGAATGTGCAGACCTTCCGGTCCGCCGTGGATTTCTGGAAGGAAAACGGCTTTAAGGCTTTTGTGCTGAAATCCAGACACAAGCTTCAGGGAATTGACAGTGATTATGATTATCCGGAATGGTATGCACTTACGAAGACCACGGATGAGGAACTGGATGCCCAGAGAAAGACGGCTTTTGACTATAGACCTAAGATGTCTGTGGTAATACCTGCTTATAAAACGCCGGAGCGTTATCTGGCGGCCATGCTGGATTCCCTGCTGGCCCAGACCTATGGGAACTGGGAAGTGTGCATTGCAGACGGAAGCCCAAAGGGAGAGGGCGTGGAACGGGTATTAAAGCGCTATGCCATAAAGGATGAACGGATCCGTTATGTGATCCTTGGAGAAAATAAAGGAATCGCGGGAAATACCAATGCTGCCATTGAAATGGCAACAGGAGATTTTATTGTTCTGGCGGACCATGACGATACCCTTGCACCGGATGCTTTGTTTGAGTGTGTGAAGGCCATTAATGACCATCCGGAAGTTGATGTGGTTTATACCGATGAAGATAAGCTTGACATTGACGGAGGAGAATTATTTGAACCTCATTTTAAGCCGGACTTTAACCCCGATCTTTTGACAAGCGTCAATTATATCTGCCATTTGTTTGTAGTGAACCATGAGCTGCTTATGGAGGTAGGGGGCTTCCGGGAAGAATATGACGGAGCCCAGGATTACGATTTTATTTTCCGGTGCACGGAAAAAGCCAGAAAAATATACCATATTCCAAAGGCCCTTTATCACTGGCGCTGCCATCAGAATTCTACCTCAAGCAATCCGGAGAGTAAACTATATGCCTTTGAGGCTGGGGCCAGAGCCATCAAGGCCCACTATGACCGGGTCGGCATAGAGGTGCAATCCGTGGAAAAAGGCATTGACTACGGAATCTATCATACTACGTTTAAAATAACAGGAGCTCCCCTGGTTTCTGTCATCATCCCCAACAAGGATCACAGCGCGGATCTGGATCTATGCATTCGCTCTATCATGGATAAATCCACTTATCAAAACCTGGAATTCATTGTTGTGGAAAATAACAGCGCTGCCACGGAAACCTTTGAGTATTATGACAGGATCCAAAAGGAATTTGATTTCGTCCACGTGGTCACATGGGAGCGGGAATTTAACTACTCCGCCATCAATAACTTTGGTGTTGCCCATGCAAAAGGCGAATATCTCCTGTTCTTAAATAATGATACGGAAATGATCAGTCCGGAAAGCATTCATGAAATGTTAGGCTTCTGCCAGAGAGAGGATGTGGGTATTGTCGGGGTCAGGCTTCTTTATTCCGATGATACCATCCAGCATGCCGGTGTGGTGGTTGGCTTCGGCGGCATTGCCGGACATAACTTTATCGGACTTCACAAGGCGGAAAGCAGCTATTTCAATCAGGCCATGTGCGCCCGGAATTACAGTGCTGTAACTGCTGCCTGTATGATGGCCAAAAGATCCCTGTTTGAGGAAGCAGGAGGCTTTTCAGAGGACCTGGCCGTAGCATTTAACGATATCGATTTCTGCATGAAGATCCGTTCCTTAAATAAGCTGGTGGTTTACGCCCCGTATGCCCTGTTCTATCATTATGAGTCAAAATCAAGAGGGCTTGAGGATACTCCGGAAAAAGTAGCACGTTTTAATCAGGAAATTAAAAAGTTTTCCCAAAAGTGGCCGGATATCTTAAAAGATGGGGATCCTTATTACAATCCCAATTTAACCCTGCGTAAATCCAATTTTGCCTTGCGGGACCTTCGAAAAGAAAAAATCGGGGAACCCTATAAACTTGAGGTGTGAGATGGAGAGAAAAGTAACGGTTATTATTCCCAATTATAACGGACTAAAATTTATGGAACCTTGTTTTAAGGCCCTGGAAGCTCAGAGTGATAAGAACTTTGAGCTTCTTGTGGTGGATAACGGTTCTACGGATGGAAGCGTGGAATGGCTGAAGGATAGGAACATTCCTTCTGTTTTCCTGGGAGAAAACACAGGCTTTTCCGGTGCCGTGAATGTGGGAATACGCCATGCAAAAACGCCTTATGTCATTCTGCTAAACAATGACACAGAGCCGGAACCGGATTATGTAAAGGAACTGGTGCGTGCCATGGACCGATCTCCAAAGATATTTTCCGTCAGCAGTAAGATGATCCAGCTATACCATAAGGAGCTTATGGATGATGCGGGGGATATGTACAGCATTTTAGGATGGGCCTATCAGCGGGGCGTGGGACAAAGCAGCAAGGGCTATCAAAAGGCCCGCAGCGTTTTTGCGGCCTGTGCAGGAGCCGCCATTTACAGGCGGGAAGTGTTTAAAGAGATCGGAGGCTTTGACGAGGCCCATTTCGCTTATCTGGAAGATATTGATGTGGGATACCGGGCAAAGATCTATGGATATGAAAACGTGTACTGCCCCGCGGCCGTGGTTTACCATGTGGGCAGCGGAACCAGCGGATCCAAGTATAATTCCTTTAAGGTCCGTCTGGCTGCAAGGAATAATGTTTATTTAAATTATAAGAATATGCCGGTTTTACAGCTTCTTGTAAATCTGCTTCCCCTTTTAGCCGGAACCTTTGTGAAGTACCTGTTTTTCAAGAAAATCGGTTTTGCTTCTGACTATGGGGAGGGGTTAAAAGAGGGGTTAGGGACGGCAAAGAATACCAGAAAGGTACCGTTCCGGATGTCTCATCTTGGTAACTATTTTCGGATTGAAGGAGAACTGATTCTTGGCACGTTCCTCTATATATGGGAATTTTTACGAAGAAAGTTAAAAATTTTCAGGTCATTTTAAGAATATTTTAATGGCATCATACTGACATATCATGTATAATATACGGGAATTATGGTGGAGAAGTATGGTGCAATGCACGAATGGAAGGTTTTGCTGCTATGATTAAGGATAATCAGAAAAAATTAAATGGGTTTCATGTAGTACTGGATGGACTGGTCCTTGTAATATCCTATGTATTTGCCTGGCTGCTTCTTTTGCTGGGGAACCGGCTGTTCAGCCCTTTTAAACAGGTTTTAGGACCACAGTACTATTTTGCGGCGCTTCTTATCATACTGCCGACCTATCTGCTGCTTTACGGCATCTTCCATTTGTATGCGCCGAAGAGAGTTCAGGAGAGACGGTATGAGTTCGCCAATATCTGCAAGGCCAATCTTTTGGGAGTTCTTCTCTTTACCCTGATTTTGTTCCTGGTTAAGAAGAATCCTTATTTTCGCGAGTTTTCTACCAGGATGGTATTTTATTTTTGTGTCATTAACATTGTCCTGGAGACGATTGTCCGGAATTTGCTCCGCTCTGTGCTCCGTTCCATGCGTTCCAAGGGGTACAATCAGAAGCATATCCTTCTGATCGGTTACAGCCGTGCGACGGAAGGCTTCATAGACAGGGTCCGGGTCAATCCCGAATGGGGTTATCAGGTCAAGGGAATCCTTGACGACACGAAGGAATGGGGAACCGGATACAAGGGCATCAATGTCATTGGCAAGGTTCACGATTTAAATGAGATCCTGGCATTAAATTCTCTTGATGAAATCGCCATTACCTTAAGCATTAGCGAGTATGCAAATTTAGAAGATATTGTATCATCCTGTGAAAAATCAGGCGTTCATACCAAGTTTATACCGGACTACAATAATATGATACCCACAAGGCCTTTTATTGAGGATTTGCAGGGCTTGCCGGTAATCAACATCCGCAGGGTGCCCCTTACCGATACGGTAAACGCCCTGGTAAAACGGATGGTGGACATTTTTGGAGCTTCTGTTGCTCTGATTTTATTTTCCCCTGTCATGCTCACAACAGCGGCTCTTATCAAGCTGACCGCTCCGGGACCGCTGATTTACAAACAGGAGAGAGTAGGCCTTCATAACAGGCCGTTTGATATGTATAAATTCCGTTCCATGGTAGTGCAGACTGCCACTGAGGAAAAATCAAAATGGACGACCCCCCACGATTCCCGGGTGACGCCAGTGGGACGTTTTATCAGGAAGACAAGCATTGATGAAATGCCCCAGTTTATCAATGTCCTTCGTGGAGACATGAGCTTGGTGGGGCCAAGGCCGGAAAGGCCCCTCTTTGTTGAGAAGTTTAAAGAGGAGATCCCCCGTTATATGATCAAACACCAGGTCCGTCCCGGAATCACCGGCTGGGCCCAGGTAAACGGATACCGGGGCGATACCTCCATTACAAGAAGAATTGAACACGATTTGTATTATATCGAAAACTGGACCCTGGGATTTGATTTTAAGATTTTATTTCTTACTGTTTTTAAAGGGTTTATTAATAAAAATGCGTACTGATACTGGATACGACACGATTAGGATGAGGTTAAATAAATGAGAAATGAATTTGATGATGATGAAGTAGGCCGTGAGAATATCAGAAATAGAAAGCGCGGTTTCGATTCAAAACCAGATCCGTCTGATGAAGATTACTACCTGGATGATGATTATGAAGATTATCAGGAACAGAAATATAGCAGATCAAACCAGGCGGCGGCAGGCGGCCGCGATTTTACAAAAAAGGCTGATGATGCGTCCGTAAGGAAGAGCGGAGCTGGAGAAAAAACCAGGAGCGCTGACCGGTCCCAGTCTTCATCTGGAAACGTCCAGGCAGCCTTTCGAGGGCAGTCCTCATCGGTCGCAGGTCCAAGTAGAAGCCAGGGAGCAGCAGGAAGCCGAACTGCTTCAGGAAACAGCCAGGGAGCGGCAGGAAGCCGTACTGCTTCAGGAAGCAGCCAGGGAACAGCAGGAAGCCGGACTGCTTCAGGAAACAGCCAGGGAGCGGCAGGAAGCCGTACTGCTTCAGGAAACAGCCAGGGAACAGCGGGAAGCCGTACTGCTTCAGGAAACAGCCAGGGAGCGGCAGGAAGCCGTACTGCCTCAGGAAATAACCAGGGCGCATCAAGGGGTCAGATTGTTATCGGTGACGGAGGCGTAAAGCAGAAGCAGAGAGTGCCTGGGCAGGATAGGAATGTGGCTGCAAGCCGGTCGGCGGCGCAGGCTGAAAAAAAGAGAAAAGTAAGGCGTATCATTATTTTAGCGGTTCTGGAAATCGTCACACTGGCAGGCATTTTTGCTTATGCCTACGTAGCCAGATTGATGGGAGCCATCCAAAGGCCGGATGATTTTAATGAAAACCAGGTACGAAATGAAATCATGTCTCCGGAACAGAAAAAGCATATGACAGGTTACCGTACCATTGCAATATTTGGCGTTGACAGCCGGGATGGCAATGTAAATAAGGGAACCAATGCTGATGTTATCATGATCTGTAATATAAACAGAGATACAGGAGAAATCAGACTGGTATCTGTGTTCCGTGATACATACTTAAACACTGGGAATGGAAATTCTTATAACAAGATAAACTCCGCCTATGCCACTGGGGGAGCCGCTCAGGCATTAGCCGCCCTTAATAAGAATCTGGACCTGGATATCAGCGAATACGTTACTTTTAACTGGAAATCAGTTGCCGACGGAATCAATATGCTGAACGGTGTGGATATTGATATCAGCAAAGCAGAATTCCGTTACATCAATTCCTTTATCACAGAAACCGTGGAGAAGACAGGAGTGCCTTCCGTTCATTTAAAATCAGCGGGCATGAATCACTTAGATGGAGTGCAGGCAGTTGCCTATGCCAGACTGAGAAAAATGGATACCGACTTTCAAAGAACAGAGCGTCAGCGTCTTGTCATTCAAAAGACCTTTGAGAAAGCAAAGAAGGCTGATCTCGGACTGCTTAACAGAATCTTATTGATGGAAGTGGATCAGATAGGATCAAACCTTACCTTTAGTGATTTTACAGAGCTGCTTTTGGATATAGGTAAATATCATATCGGTGAATCAGGAGGCTTTCCTTTTACCCGCGGTGATATGACAATAGGAAAAAGAGGAGACTGTGTAATACCCCAGACTCTGGAATCAAATGTTTCCGAACTTCATAAGCTTCTTTTTGATAAGGAAGACTATCAACCATCAGATGTGGTTAAGAAAATAAGCGCCAAAATTGCTGCTGATTCCGGCATGTATAAGCAGGGGTCCAAGCCTGGTAATACTTCCAAGGACGATGACGACAATACTAAGAAGACAACGGAAGCTACAAAACCGGAGAAAAGCACAGAGGCAGAAGAATCTTCCGCCCAGGGAGGTGCAACAGGCGCGACCGATGAAAACGGAAAGCCGGTAAAACCTTCGGATTCCTCAGAAGGAAGTACGGGTGAGACGAAGGAAACCAGGCCAGGGGAGACAAAGCCTTCAGAATCAACGAATGGGCCAACGAAGCCAGGGGAAACAAAGCCTTTGCCTTCAACCAGTTCACAGGAGACGACTGCTCCTAATGGACCAGGACCAGGTCAGACAACGGAAGCGAACGAGACAACGGCTCCGCAGACCACTGCGGCAGGACCGGGCGGACCGGCAGAGACAACGGCAACCCATCCTTCCAATCCAACGACCGGCGGAAATTCTGAAGTTCCGGTCGTATCCGCACCGCCAACCAATAACTGATCAGGTAAATGAAAGATAAATACCCCGCAGACAGGGCCTAGACGATGGAAAGGGCCGCTGATGCGGGGATTTTTTTCTTTTCACATATTCAATATAATTTTATCACAAAATGGTCACAATTCATTGATAGACTCAGATTATCAAAAGAAATAAGAGGTATACATGAAAGGAGATAGATCTTATGTATGACGAAAATGAAAACAAAGACACAGGCCGTATGAATCCTGAAGAGCATAAAGATGAAGCTGATAGCACTAATTTTATTATGAGTGATCCGGATCCGGAAAAATCCGGGACCCAGGATTTTGAAAACAGCAGTCAGACCCAGGCTGACAGCTCTTATGAGGCGCAGCAGAATATTCCTCATTACCAGGAATACCAGTATCACAGGGCACCAGAACAAAATATGTTCCAGGAGGAGATAAAACATAAGAAGAAAGGCGGTTTTGCGAAGAAAGCAGCCGGCCTTGTGGGAGGAGCTCTGGTCTTTGGAGTGGTTGCCGGAAGCACCATGGTTGGGATCAACTGGGCAGCAGGAGCGTATGGAAGTAAAAGCTCTGTGGAGATCAGCCAGGCGGAAACCATACCTTCTTCCACTAACGAATCCGGAGTCCAGGCAGCAAACACTTCAAGCGTTACCGCTGCCAACGATGTTTCAGCCATCGTAGACAAAGCCATGCCGTCCGTAGTTGCCATTACCAGCAAGATGGTTTATGAAAGCCAGACATGGTTCGGCCCCATGCAGAGAGAAGGGGTGGGCAGCGGTTCAGGTATCGTCGTTGGAAAGAACGATGATGAGCTTTTAATCGTAACCAATAACCATGTAGTACAGGGAGCGGAGGAATTAAAGGTTACTTTTATTGACGAGGTAGCCGTAGATGCTTCCATTAAGGGAACGGATGCGGACAGTGACTTAGCAGTGATCGCAGTTCCGTTAAAAAATATCTCTTCTGACACATTATCAAAGATTGCCATTGCTTCCCTTGGAACTTCCGATAACTTAAAGGTGGGCCAGGGAGTTGTTGCCATCGGTAATGCTCTTGGCTATGGACAGTCCGTTACCGTTGGTTATGTCAGTGCACTTGACCGTTCCGTACAGACCGAGGATGGCACAAGCCGTGATCTGCTTCAGACCGATGCAGCCATTAATCCCGGCAACAGCGGCGGCGCTCTGTTAAATATGCGGGGCGAGGTGGTCGGAATCAACTCAGCCAAATATTCTTCTACAGAAGTAGAGGGTATGGGTTATGCGATCCCCATTTCCAAAGCTCAGGATATCATTGATACCCTGATGACCAGAAAAACCAGAACTCAGGTTACCGATGAAAACCAGGGATATTTAGGAATCCAGTGCAAGAACATTGATTCTGTCACAAGCCAACAGCTTGGTATGCCACAAGGCGTATTTATCTATAAGATCGTGGAAGGCGGAGCAGCCTCCAAGTCTGATCTGAGGGAAAAAGATATTATAACCCAATTTGACGGTCAGGGTATTAAGACTTATGATGATCTGACCAACATGCTTAAATACTACGAAGGAGGAACCACTGTGAACCTTACAGTCCAGTCTCTTGAAAATGGACAGTATGTGGAAAGAAATGTAGATATTACCCTTGGAAACAGGCCGGCAGAGGTCCCGCAGCAGGGTTAAGGTAAAAAGTTCTCCCCAGGCTCATTGATTGGGCCGGGGAGAACTTTTTACATAAAAATAGGCCTGCTGTGCCGGTAAGTCTCCAATTACAGGAAGCGCTACGCCAATAGAAAATACAGATTCTTAAGCCGCCTTATGAAAAAGACGGTTATTTTTTCAATAATGCTTGACAAATGCAGGTGTTTCCAGTATTGTAATATATAGTTAGTTGGTACTAACTATATAATTAGCCACTTGAACTTCTTCATACCGGATCTATAAAGTGAGGGAGGCTGTTTGCCCTCTCAATCGGAGGGATATGGTTTTTGTTTTCTTTCTATTAATTTACAGCGCCTTAGGGCGCATATCGTTTAATACATAGTTAGCTTTGACTAACTAAAGAATTGGAGGTAATTGCATGAGCGTAGTGATCGTTGGAGGAAATGAGTGCATGGTGCGCCAGTATAAAGAACTATGTCAGGAATACAGCTGCTGCGCAAAAGTCTTTACAGAGTTAAAGGGCGGGCTGAAAAATAAAATCGGCAAGCCCGATCTGATGGTGCTTTTTACCAGTACCATGTCGCATAAAATGGTACGGTGTGCCTTAAGTGAGACAAAGGGGCTGGATACCATAATCGCCCGTTCTCATTCCAGCTCCATGTCGGCGCTGAAAAACATTTTGAAAGAACACGTTGGATAGGAGGGAACAACATGTCAGAGGAAATGCTGATCCGGCACTGTGCGCCAACGCTGGCCGGGATAAAAACCGGAAGTTTGTTTTCATGCCCTTGCCGCTCCAAAGAGGAAATACAAAATGAAGTGAGACGGCTGAACCGTGTGCTCGCTCCAAAAGGGATCCGGGTTTTGCCGCTGCGATATTTTAAACAGAGGGCATTGATCTATCTTTATCGTCCGAGCCACTTAAAACGGGATCTGGAAGATGGGTATGCTTCCGCTTTGTTGAAGCAATATGGATATTCCTTTGAAAACTCCCAGCGCTGTGTGGTCCAGCTTGTGAACAGGCTGCGCACCTGCTCCGGGTTTCCTCACGAAATTGGTTTGTTTCTTGGCTATCCACCGGAGGATGTTCAAGGCTTCATCGACAATAAGGCCTGTCACTGCAAATGCATCGGCTGCTGGAAGGTTTACGGTGATGAGGAAAAGGCCAGACAAACCTTTAACCGCTATAAGAAATGCACGGAAACCTATTATGCACAATGGTCAAAAGGCACCGCTGTTGAACGGCTCACCGTAGCCGTTTGATATAGAAAGATTGATATAGAAAGGTTGGTTATACATCATGAGTAAAATTGCAGTAGTTTATTGGAGTGGAACTGGAAATACCGAGGCAATGGCAGCCGCCGTCCTGGAGGGGATAAAAGAAAAGGGTGCAGACGGGCTGCTGCTCACCTCTTCCGAATTTGATGCTTCCATGATCGATTCCCTGGATGCCATTGCTTTTGGCTGCCCTGCCATGGGGGCAGAGGTCCTGGAAGAGAGTGAATTTGAACCTATGTTTACTTCCTGCCAGTCCGGGCTTGGAGGAAAAAGGGTTGCGCTGTTCGGTTCTTATGGCTGGGGAGACGGCGAATGGATGCGTTCCTGGGAAAAGACCTGCGAAGAAGCAGGCATTGAGCTTGCTTGTGACAGCGTGATCTGCAATGAAGCACCTGACGGGGAGGCTGTGGCGGCCTGCAAAGCGCTTGGTGCAGCCCTGGCAGAATAAGGAGACATATTCCGCCGGTCGGGCAGGTACATAAGAGGCAGACAGGAAAAAAAACATCAAATTGCGCTGAATACTTATTCTTTGAGTGCTCAGCGCTATATTTTTTGCATATTGATTTGTTATCAAACAGCACAGCATTTTCTGTGCTGTTATTTCGTATAAACAGGTTGCTTATCCATAGGAATCACAGGAAACTCAACTCATTAAAAAAATCTAAATTCCTGGCCTGTACTTGTAAGAGACTTTCAAATGCTTTATAATAATCTGGTACACGGTGCATAATTACAGATAGAAGGAGAGTACAATTTGGACGATAAGGATTTTCCGGAAGAGAAAATAGAAGATACAGCTGTCGGCGGCTCTGAAGGCGGCAAAAATAAAAAAGACGAAGATGAGTATGAAAAAGTCTGCTATGTCTGCCGCAGGCCGGAGAATGTGACAGGGCCTATGGTTTCCATGCCAGGCGGCATGAATCTGTGCCATGATTGTATGCAGAAGGCATTTGATTCCGTAACCCAGGGCGGATTTGATATAACAAAGATTCAGAATATGCCTTATATGAATTTGAATTTCAGTGATCTGGGCAGTTTAAACAAAAAAGACCTTGAGATACCTAATAAACAGAGGGTTAAGAAAAAAACCGAAAAGGAGCCGGGGCAGGAGCTGAATTTAAAAGATATTCCTGCGCCTCATGTGATCAGACGGAAGCTAGATGATTATGTCATCGGTCAGGACCAGGCCAAAAAGGTGATTTCTGTAGCGGTTTATAATCATTACAAAAGGGTTTATTTGGCGGATTCCAAAAAGAGGGATGAGGAAGGAAATGTTCAGATTGAAAAATCCAACATTTTAATGATAGGCCCAACGGGAAGCGGGAAAACCTACCTGGTTAAGACCCTGGCAAAGCTTCTTGATGTTCCCCTGGCAATTGCAGATGCCACTTCTCTTACAGAGGCCGGATACATAGGCGACGACATAGAGAGTGTGGTTTCCAAGCTGCTGTCGGCGGCTGACAATGATGTGGAAAAGGCGGAACGGGGCATTATTTTTATTGACGAGATTGATAAGATTGCAAAAAAGAAGAACACCAGCAGCAGGGATGTAAGCGGAGAGTCTGTCCAGCAGGAGCTATTAAAGCTTTTAGAGGGGAGCAGCGTGGAGGTCCCGGTGGGCTCCAACCAGAAAAATGCCCTCACCCCAATGACTTCGGTGAGCACGGAGAACATCCTGTTCATCTGCGGAGGAGCGTTTCCGGATTTAGAGGATATTATCAGGGAACGGTTAAAGGAAAAGTCATCCATTGGTTTTTCCGCAGAATTAAAAGACCGGTACGAGAAGGATCCCAATATCCTTTCTCATGTGACCAATGAAGATTTACGCAAGTTCGGCATGATTCCGGAATTTTTAGGCCGCCTGCCTATTGCCGTAACCCTGGAATCTTTGGATAAGGAGCTGATGGTCCGCGTTTTAAAGGAACCGAAAAACGCCATTCTAAAACAGTATCAAAAGCTTTTGGAGCTTGATGAGGTGAATCTGGTATTTGAGGATGAGGCATTGGAATGGATCGCAGAAGAAGCTCTTAAGAAAAAGACTGGAGCAAGAGCCTTAAGAGCCATTATAGAAAATTTCATGCTTGATATCATGTATGAGGTTCCCAAGGATCCTAACATCGGATCAGTGGTCATAACGAGAGCTTACTTAGATAAGAACGGCGGACCTCTCATTCAGATGAGATGTTAATAAAGCGGGAATTGCTGGGCAAGGGATAAAATATACAAAAGAGTGGAGATAATAAGGACGGAAGGAGTGTGGGTCATGGTATTTATCGGTATCATTGCATTGCTGGCTGCCCTGGACCTTTTAATAAAAAGCGCCATTGAGGATCAGGAAGAAGCCGGCTTTCCCAAGGAACTGGAGGGAAGCGGCGGAAAAATTCTGCTGCATAAGAATCATAATGCCGGTTTTTCCTTCGGCTATTTTAAGGATCATCAGTCCATGGTGCAGATGATTCCCCTGGCAGTGGCATCCTTTATCGGAGGAATGCTGGCAAGCCTTCTTCAAAGAAAAGGGAACATTTTGGAAAAACTGGCTTTGTCCGTCGCCCTGGGAGGCGCGGTCAGCAATCTGTACGACAGGCTGGTCCGTCATTATGTAGTGGATTATTTCAGCATTCAGTATGGAAAGCTTAAAAAAGTAGTATTCAATCTGGGTGACCTGTTCATTTTTCTGGGAGCCGGAATTATACTTGTGGTGGAACTCATAAAGGCAATTAAAGAGCGGTAAGATGTAAAAAAGCGGCTGTCTTCTTGACATGGCCGCTTTTCTATTGTAGAATCAATGATAAAATATTACAAAGCAGGAGTTGATTTTTTTGGATTCGAGTGACTATATACAGTTACTTACATTATTTTTATTAGTTGGATTATCAGCATTTTTCTCATCGGCTGAGACTGCGCTTACTACGGTGAATAAAATCAGAGTAAGGAATTTAGCGGAGGCAGGCAATAAGAATGCCATCACGCTGACGAAGATTTTAGAAAACCAGGGTAAGATGCTCAGTGCGATTCTGGTCGGTAACAATGTAGTGAACTTAACTGCCTCTTCCATGTCCACCACACTGGTTATGAGCGTTTGGGGCAATAAGGCTATAGGCATTGGGACCGGTATTCTTACGCTTGTCATTCTGGTATTCGGTGAGATTTCCCCGAAAACCATTTCTACCTTGTATTCCGAGATGATATCTTTGAAATATGCAAAAGTGATCTATGCTTTTATGATTGTCATGACTCCGGTCATTTATGTGATTCATATACTTTCATCAGGCTTTTTGCGCTTTATCCATGTGAACCCTAACCGGAAGCAGGAGCCGATTACAGAGGATGAGCTGAGGACCATCGTAGATGTGAGCCATGAGGAGGGCGTGATAGAATCAGAAGAAAGAAAGATCATCAACAACGTGTTTGATTTTGGGGATTCCGTGGCACGGGATATTATGATTCCACGTATTGACATGACCCTGGTAGAGGTAAATGCTGCCTATGAGGAACTGATTGATATTTTCCGGCAGGAGATGTACACCAGGATTCCTGTTTACGAGGAAACCAGTGACAATGTGATCGGAATCATCAATATGAAGGATCTGCTTCTCGTCGACAGGACAGATGATTTTAATGTCAGGAATTTTTTAAGAGAGCCACTCTATACATACGAGTATAAAAAAACTGCCGAACTTATGTTGGAGATGCGCCAGACCTGCAATAACGTTGTCATTGTTTTGGATGAATACGGAGCAACGGCAGGGATGATAACCCTGGAAGATTTACTGGAAGAAATCGTCGGCGAGATCCGGGATGAGTATGACGAGGATGAAGAGAATGAATTGGTTGAGGTGGAGCCCTTTGAGTATCTGGTGGAAGGCTCCATGAAGCTTGATGATTTAAATGACAGGCTGGACCTTGGACTGGAGTCTGAGGATTATGATTCCATCGGCGGCCTGATTATCGGACAGCTTGACCGGCTCCCGGATCAGGGGGAGGAGGTTGTCTGCGGCGGAATCCGCCTTGTTGTGGACGAGCTGGACAAAAACAGAATCGATAAGGTTCGGATGTATTTGCCCCACTAAGTGTTCCGCTAGCCGGTGTTTTTGCAGGCTTTTGCCGGAGGGCCGGGAAAGGAGGGAGAGGGAAGCTGATTGCTTCAGCTCTCCCTCCTGCGTTTCCCGGAAATCCTCCGTCAGCTTAGCATTCCCCCCGCGGTTCCGCTGACTGCGCAGATGGCCATGGTGGTGAGGAGCTGATTCATGGAGCCGTTTAAGCCTTTGTTTAAGAAAAAGGATACGGCTAAGAGCACCAGGAAATATAGAAGCCCCAGTAAAAGACCCCAGAAGAATCTTCGATGCCGTACGCTCTTTCCCATTAAGACTCCGCCAAAGAGACAGGCGATAATATAAACCGCATTGACACCCAGGCGTATCTGCCCTTCCTTCAGCCGGAATCTATAGAGTGCTAAGGCCAGGACCACCAGCAGGATTCCGGTCAGTATGTAGGTGATAAGAAGGTTTCTTAGTGTGACCTGAAGCTTTGATTTTTCCATTTAACTACTCCTTATATCTTGTCTTCTGGTTCAGTATATTCTATGGGTATGGAGGATATTCTTGGATGTCCTAATAATAAAATTGATACAGCCAAGAAGTTAATGAAGATAATGAGGTCAGGAAGGTAAGCCCGGGACGTCTGGTATTAGCTGCAATAATGACTACAGTCTTTATTTTTGGAGGTATGTATTTATTAGGCTCATTTAATTAAAGTAAAAGTAATGTAAGGACCCGTATTTTGCGGGTTCTTTTTAATAGATAGAATTGTTCCATTCTAATTTCGATAAATGGCTTCGGTTGGCACCATGCGGCGTGAAAAAGTACAGATGAAAAGCGGTACATATGGCGGCAGAATCTGCAAACCATATTCTTTATGAGTATAAATTCCGTGTGCGTTTACCTTGTTCCCTGGGGCAATTCATCTTGCGCTCGCTTAAAACATGTGGTATAATCTCAAAGAATTAGGTAAATACAGGAGGTGTAAGTATATGAAACACGTGAAGACTTTAAATTCCAGTACATTAAAAGAGTCCATGAAAAAAGGCGGCTGCGGCGAATGCCAGACTTCCTGCCAGTCAGCCTGCAAGACATCCTGTACAGTAGGAAACCAGAGCTGCGAGAACAGCAATCGTTAATAATTTTAAACTGTATAGAATAGCCATAAGGCAGATGAGCAGATGCCCCTACGGTCGCGATGACGGTAGGGGTTCCTTCGCTTGTCTGCCAAAAACCAATAATAGGTTAATCTTTTCAATTAAGGAGAATACAAGTGATTCATCAATATATCAGCAATGGCTTCCATATTATTATGGATGTCAACAGCGGTTCTGTTCATTCTGTGGATCCGGTTATGTATGATGCCGTAGAGATCGCCGCAGGAATGGTGCCGGAGATGGAAGAGGCCCAGCCCCTTCCTAAGGAGGTTGGAGAAGAAGTAAGAACCCGCCTTTTTGAAAAATACGGAGTAACAGAAGTAGAAGAAGCGCTGGAAGAAATCCAGTATCTGATTGATAAGGGAGAGCTTTTTACAAAGGATATGTATCACGATTATGTGCTGGATTTTAAAAAGCGGCAGACAGTGGTAAAGGCTCTTTGCTTACATATCGCCCATGACTGCAACCTGGCCTGCAAATATTGCTTTGCGGAAGAAGGGGAGTATCATGGCAGACGGGCGCTGATGTCCTTTGAAGTGGGAAAAAAGGCCCTGGACTTTCTCATTGCCAATTCCGGGAACCGAAAGAACTTAGAAGTGGACTTTTTTGGCGGAGAACCGCTCATGAATTGGGACGTAGTAAAGCAACTTGTTGTATACGGCCGGAAAAAAGAGAAAGAATATAATAAGAACTTCCGTTTTACTATGACTACAAACGGAGTACTGTTAAACGATGAGATCATGGAATTCTGCAACCGGGAAATGAGCAATGTGGTCTTAAGCCTTGACGGGCGTAAGGAAGTCAATGACAATATGCGTCCCTTCCGCAATGGAAAGGGCAGCTACGAGCTGATCGTTCCCAAATTCCAGAAATTTGCACAGCTTCGGGGAACCAAAGATTATTACATCAGAGGAACCTTTACCCGTCACAATATGGATTTTGCAAAGGATGTCCTGGAATTTGCAGATCTTGGCTTTTCAAGTATGTCCATAGAGCCTGTGGTGGCACAGCCAGAAGAGGAATATGCCATCAGAGAGGAAGATCTTCCCCAGATCTTAAAAGAGTATGACGATCTTGCTGTGGAATACATTAAAAGGCAGAAGGAAGGAAAAGGGTTCAATTTCTTCCATTTTAATATTGACTTAAACCAAGGCCCTTGTGTGGCTAAGCGCCTGTCCGGCTGCGGTTCTGGGACCGAGTATCTGGCGGTGACTCCATGGGGAGATTTTTATCCGTGCCACCAGTTTGTCGGTGAGGAAAAATTCCTTCTTGGCAATGTGGACACAGGCGTGACTAATTTAGAGATCCGCGATGAGTTCAAGCTTTGCAATGTTTATGCAAAGGACAAGTGCCGGGACTGCTTTGCAAGATTTTACTGCAGCGGAGGCTGTGCGGCTAACTCCCACAACTTCCACGGAAGTATCACGGATGCTTATGATATCGGCTGCGAAATGCAGAAGAAGCGGATCGAATCCGCCATCATGATCAAGGCAGCTTTGGCGGAAGAATGAGAATACAAAAGTAACTGATAATCGGCCCAAAGGCATGGGCAGGAAAAGGGAAAAGCAGATGAATTATAAGATCATTGCAAAGGATGGACGTGCAAAGCGGGGGACGGCGACCACCGTCCACGGCACCATCCAAACTCCGGTATTCATGAACGTGGGTACGGTAGGAGCTATTAAAGGGGCTGTTTCAACAGATGATCTCCTTGAGATCAGAACCCAGGTAGAGCTGTCTAATACCTACCATCTTCATGTGCGCACCGGCGATAAATTAATCAAAGAGTTTGGCGGCCTACACCGGTTTATGAACTGGGACCGTCCCATTCTCACGGATTCAGGCGGCTTTCAGGTATTTTCCCTGACCGGCTTACGGAAAATAAAGGAGGAAGGCGTATACTTCCAGTCCCATATAGACGGACGTAAGATTTTCATGGGTCCGGAGGAAAGCATGCAGATCCAGTCTAACTTAGCGTCAACCATCGCCATGGCCTTTGACGAATGCCCGCCTCATCCGGCCACCAGGGAATATATGCAAAACAGCGTAGACCGTACTACAAGATGGCTGGAAAGGTGCCGTGCTGAGATGGCAAGGCTTAATTCCCTGCCAGATACCTTAAACAAGGACCAGCTGTTATTCGGCATCAACCAGGGCGGAACCTTTGAAGATATCCGCATCGCCCATGCAAAAACCATATCCGCCATGGACTTAGACGGCTATGCCTTAGGCGGACTGGCAGTGGGCGAAAGCCATGAGGAGATGTACAGGATCTTAGATGAGACGGTTCCTTATCTGCCGGAGAACAAGCCGACCTATCTGATGGGAGTGGGAACTCCCGCCAATATTTTAGAGTCCGTAGACAGGGGCGTAGATTTTTTTGACTGCGTATATCCGTCAAGAAACGGCCGCCATGGCCATGTGTATACCAATCATGGAAAAATGAATTTATTTAATACCAAATTTGAGCTGGACCACAGGCCGATTGAAGAGGGCTGTGGGTGTCCGGCCTGCCGATCTTACAGCAGGGCCTATATCAGGCACCTTTTAAAGGCAAAAGAAATGCTTGGCATGAGATTATGTGTATTGCATAATTTGTATTTTTATAATACAATGATGGAAGAGATCCGCGACGCAATCGAGAACCAAAGTTATGGGGAATACAAGGAGCAGAAGCTTGGACGTATGATGGCAGGACAGACTTCCTAATATCAGGGACAAGCAAGCGGCGGATCGTTATATAAGGAGGAAATGGTTATGTTTTCAGCAGCAGGCGGTACCATGGGCGTGGGCTTCTGGGTCATTTATATTGCAGTGATCTTTGGCTTCATGTATTTTATCGCAATCAGACCCCAGAAGAGGGAGAAAAAGAAACAGCAGGAGATGTTTGCAAACATTGCAATCGGAGACAGCGTTTTGACCTCCAGTGGTTTTTATGGTGTCATCATTGATATGACAGATGATACGGTTATTGTAGAGTTCGGCAACAATAAGAACTGCAGGATTCCTATGCAGAAGACTGCTATCGTTCAGGTAGAAAAAGCACAGGCTTAAAAAATCAAGACACCCGGAAAGAGATTTTCTCTTTCCGGGTGTTTTTTTGATTGATTCATAGGGTATGTCCAGCAAGAGCCTGCTCTCCATTGCCGGAGGCAGGCTTTTTCCGGCGATATCCTTCATTCTTTCTTGCCTTCGTGAAAACAAATTTCACGAAGGCATATTTTGTAAGCGAGAATAGAAACCGATATAAAATTAGCACAAAAACACAAGCGATAATACCGCCAATTAGAGTAATAAATAGCAATAATTCCGAAAAGAAATATTATTACACAAATATATTGACGTGAAATAAAAATTCATTTACAATTCAAAATGTAAACATAAAATGTATTCAGCAATGAATACGAATCATGTATTTGGAGGGCTACATAAATGAAAGTGAGCAAGTTTATGGAAAAAAGTCTGGCTGCCATGATGGCAGCAGGTATGGCAGTTAGCCTGATCGGTTGCAACAGCCAGCCAACAAAGACCACACAGTCAGAAACAGCACAGCCGGCTGCTGCTGCACAAGAGACGTCAGCAGAAAGCGCAGCAAGCGGGGAAAACGTTACATTGGAATTTCAGCAATGGTGGGGCGTAGAACTGCCGGACGGTGTCCTTAAGGAGATCTGTGATGGATTTACAGAACAATCAGGAGTTAAAATCGAATTATTAAGCAATCCTTATGCAGATACCAAGACACAGATAGCGGCAGGGGCAGCGGCAGGAACAATGGCAGATGTAGTAGGTCTTGATGGAGCCTGGGTGTATGATTTCGCAAAGCAGGGTTCCATTGCAAATATGACTGAGCTGATGTCATCAGACGGTTATGATGATGGACAATTATCTGATCAGATAAAAGTAGATGGGAATACATATATGATTCCGGTTGTTAACTTTGCATATCCCATGTACGTGAATAAAGATTTAATAGCATCAGCAGGTATTTCGGAAGTTCCTAAGACATGGGGGGAATTTGCGGAAGCCTGTAAAAAGGTTGCAGCGGCAAATAAAGGAGTTGCCGGATGGGCAATCCCCTTATCAACAGAATCGCCCAGTGGTATTCAGAACAATTTCATGAGCTGGTTATGGGCTTCGGGCGGAACGATGCTGAAAGACGGAAAACCGGCTTTGATAAATAATCCATTAATGACAGACACAGTAGATTTTGTAAAAGGTTTATTTGATGCAGGAGTCGTAGCACCAGGTGCTTATTCCATGAAAGAAGCAGATATGGTAGAAGAGTTTACAAATGGCCGTGTCGCATTTATGACAGATTCACTGGCACACTTAACAACAATTAAGAAAGAAGCACCTGGCTTGAACTTTGAATTTATGCCTGTTCCGGTAAAAGAAGGTTATACGGGAAAGAGTGGCATGGATGTGGCTAACTGGGGAATCGGTGTTGCAGAAAACTGCGAACATAAAGCAGAAGCTATGAAGTTTGTGGAATATTTAATGAGTCCCGAAGTAAATGCCAAACTTGCAGTATATGCAAATGCCTTTCCTGGAAATGTAAATGCCAATCCGGATTATTCGAAAACTGATGAGTTATTTGTAAAAGCATATGATTTATATCAACAGTGTTATGCAATCAATGAATTTACCGGACTTCCAACATCTGAAGAATTAATGCGACAGTTTGATGAGCAATTACAGCTGTATATTGACGGCGATACGGCCGGGGCTGCAGATATGCTGTCTGCAGCACAAGAGATTTGGGAGGAAGCATTCCAATAAAGTCGAGGCAGGCTGCATGATAGAATCGTGCAGCCTGATATTAAGAAGGAGGGAATGGGTGAGTTGGCTAAGGAAAGAGAAACGATAAAAAAGGAAAGCAGCGGTAAGATGTCACAGATCATGAAAAAGAAGTGTGAACCTTACTTATATCTCCTGCCAACAATTGTGCTTATGCTTCTATTGTTGATTATCCCGATCTGTATGATGATCCGGTATTCTTTTTTTGACAATGTTATTATCAAAAAAGATCCTGTATTCGTTGGATTAAAGAATTATGGCATGATATTATCTGACAAAACTTTTTTTGTTGCAGTCAAAAACACATTGTTTTTTGTTGGTGCCAGTGTAGTTATGCACATGCTTTTAGGAATGCTGTTTGCCATCCTTCTCAATACAAGTTATATAGGAATAAATTTGAAAGCATTTTTCAGAGTGATTTATGTGCTGCCCTGGATGTTTACAGCATCGGTTATCGCAATATTATGGAAAATGATGATGAATCCCAATGGAATTATCAACTACCTGTTACAAATCGCAAATCTTACGTCGTCACAAATAGAATGGCTGGGTTCCAGGAATTTTGCCCTATTCTCAGTAACCTTGATAAACATATGGGCAGGATATCCATTTTACATGGTTAGTATCCTGGCAGGACTTCAAGGGATACCCACAGATCTTTATGAAGCATCGGCAATTGACGGTGCAAATGCAGTACAACAATTTTTCCGCATTACAATCCCTCAATTAAAACCAATAATTATTAGTTTGCTGATGTTGGATTTTGTATGGACGATACAGCAATTTGCTTTGATTTGGATGACCACAGGCGGGGGACCAATTAATGCAACAGAAATGATAAGTACTTTTATTTATAAAAGGGGATTCAGTAAATATCAATATTCCCAGGCTTCCGCATCAGCAGTGATCTTACTGGTCGTATGTTCTGTCATAGCTGTTTTTTATGTGCGGCATCAGAGAGAGAGGGACTGATTATGGTAGGAAAGAAAAAGTGGTACATGAAAATTTTAATTATGATCCTTCTGATAACCGGAGCATTATTTTCAGGATTCCCTATATTGTGGATGCTGCTGAGTTCATTTAAGCCTAATGCGGAAATCTTTGCATGGCCGCCAACATGGATATCAGAGAGTTTTAGCTTGAAAGCCTATATTTCAATCTTTCATAATCCTGAAAAAGTCAGATTTTTTATCAATAGCTATTGCATTGCAATGATTGTAGTAATTTTCACATTGATCATTGGGATACTTGCATCTTACAGTTTCAGCCGTTTCGATTTTCCGGGAAAAGGTGTTATCAATACCGTCATAGTCAGTGTGCAGGCAGTCCCCCCGATCACCCTTTTGATTCCGTATTTAAGCCTGATTGTCAGCCTGAAATTATACAATACATTTGGCGCATTGATACTGACGTATATGCTGTTTACATTGCCCTATGCGATCTTGATGATTACCGGATATATGAATACTCTGCCGAAAGATTTGGATGAAGCGGTAATGATTGACGGAGGTTCAAGGTTCATGGCTCTTTGGACAGTACTGGTTCCTGTATCAATTCCCGGCCTGGTTTCGGTGGGAATGTATACATTCATGCAGGCCTGGAATGAATATTTGTTTGCATTGGCATTGACTAAAACAAATGATATGCGGACGGTACCGGTGGGCATTAGCCTGCTGATGGGGCAGCATGCATATGAGTGGAATCAAATGATGTCAATGAGTGTATTGGGTTCCTTACCTGTATTGATCCTGTTTTTATTTTTCCAGAGATACTTTATTGCCGGTATGACAGCGGGTGCTGTAAAAAATTAATACGTATGATTATCCGGAGACGGAAATCTAATAAAAAGTTGGAGGAAAAAATTATGCTGTTAAACATGAAAGAATTATTAGCGGTTGCAAACGAAAACAATTTTGCGGTGCCTGCATTTAACATCAGCTCCTATGCGATGTTAAATGGAATTATGGAGGCCTCAGAAGAAGAAAATGCGCCTGTTATTATTTCGATTCATCCGGATGAGCTCAGCCATATTGGAGTAGATGTCATTTCTGCGATCAGACAGAGGGCTTATAAATCAAATATACCGGTTTGTATTCATCTGGATCATGGCGCCTCTTTTGAGCAGGTCATGGTAGCGATTCAGACAGGATATACATCTGTTATGATTGACGGTTCAAGTCTTCCGTTTGAAGAGAATATTGCTCTTTGTAAAAAGATATGTGAAGCAGCACATGCAGCCAATGTATCTGTAGAGGGCGAACTAGGCACAATTGGAACAACCGATTCCACAGAAACAGAAAATCAAGTAATTATTTATACAAAGCCGGATGACGCTGTAACGTTTGTAGAGGAAACAGGTGTTGATACACTGGCAATTGCAATAGGAACATGTCACGGATTATATCCTGCTGGTATGAAGCCGGAATTAAAATTGGATTTATTAAAAGAGATCAAGTCAAAAGTATCGATTCCACTCGTACTTCATGGAGGATCTAATAATCCGGATAAAGAAATTGGAGAATCCGTAACATTGGGTGTAAATAAAATCAATATCTCCAGCGATATAAAAGTGGCATATTATAATAAAATGCGGGAAGTTCTGACAGATAACAGCCTAAGAGAGCCAAATATGATCGAACCACCTTGCATGAAAGCCATGAAGGAAGTGGCGTATCACAAGATCCGGCTATTCAAGGCGGATGGAAAGGCCGCACTTTATTAATCAGACATCATATCATAGCCCTGTAAAATAGAAAAATACAGTTTTTATTTTATGGGGCAGAGCTGATTTAAGAAAAATAATCGCATGAGAAGGTGGAGAGGATAGAATGAAGGCCGAAGAAAAATATATTGAAACATACGAAAAAATGGAGCAACTGATTGGATCCAGAATTAAAAACAATGCTTTTACAGCACTGGGCTATACGAGTAATCTGGATGTATTGTGTGATTTTCAAATAGAAACATTCAATCAACTTTTAAACAAATATCTTCCGAATGCAGATTTGGTCAAAATGAAAGCGGCAAAAGAGATTACAGGCATGGAGGAATTCTTAGAAACCATTGTATATTATTGCATGCATGGAATCGGCGGAGAAGTAGATATTTCGGATTTCCATATTATAAAGGATACTTTTGCAATAAAAAAGGGCATGGGCGGAACTGCGACCCAGGGAGCTATGGCTTTGGCAGCAGTAGCATGTCCTTCCATTGTTCATTTGACGGATGATTCGAAAGAAGTATGTGATATTTTAAATTCCCCATATATTTATACGGTTTCCAGAGAAGGAGAGCTGGTTCATACAGATCAGATCATGCAGACGGCGGAGCAGGAAATACACTATATCATTCAATTTAAAAAGGGTGATGTGATTTGCCTTGGCAGCCGGAAGCTTACAATTCCGACATCAAATAGGCTGATCATAACCAAAATTACGGTAAATGAGATGCTTCCTTTCTCTGCTTCCTATTTTTCCTACGTAGAAACCCATGCCGCAGATATTAAAAGCAATGTTCTATCAAGCTTTAATGCAATTCAGGATAAAGATATTTTAGAACAAAGGCTGACTTATGTAAAAGAACATATCAAAAAATACAAAGCAAATAATAAGGCTGGAATTATTTATTTTGAAGATGCACATTACCATAATAAGGAGGTCCGGCAGCTATGCCTGAAGACGCTTTATCCATATGTTGACATTTTGAGTTTAAATGAAGAAGAATTAGAATATACCCTTAATATGTATGATTTCCCCATAGAAACCGATGATATATATTCTTGTATCAGGGGAGCATCTTATATTAAGGAAAGATTTTCAGTAAAAAAAGGTATTATCGTACATACCAAGAATTACTCTATGTATCTTGGAGAAACGTTGAATGCGGATATTGAAAAAGGCTTAATGCTTGGCAACATGCTGGCGACTGCAAAAGCGGTCAATGGGTGGTATGGGACAAAAGAACAGATAGGAGAAGTCATAAAGCTGCCATTGAGTGAAAAAGGAATCAGAAACAGGGAGTTGATAATAAAAGAGCATTTTACCAGCGAGGTAATTTTAGTACCGTCTAAATACATTGACAAACCAAAGTATACCATTGGATTGGGGGATTCATTTGTTGCAGGTGTCCAGATGTGTTTTGAATAAAAAGCTTGAAAAAGGGTGTGTTTTACGGCAATATAGTAGATAGGAAGGGAGGGACATGATGCTAGACAAACCTGTATTAGATGTGATCAAGGATAATTATGGAAAGATTTTCTCGGCGGAGAAGAAAGTAGCAGATTATGTTCTGGAACACCCGCAGGAAGCAGTAGATGCTAATGTTTCTGAATTGGCAAAGGCTAGCGGAGTGAGTGATGCAACGGTTGTGCGTATGTGCCATCATCTGGGTTATAAGGGGTATTACCAGTTTCGGTTGATGCTGGCAAAAGATGTTGGAAGAGATGAAGGAGAAGAAATTGAAGAGCTGCAGAACACTCCCAATCCAGTAATGAAAATTTTTCAAAAGTATGTGAATTCATTAACAGCGGTAGCAGAAAGTATTAACGAAGAAGATATGAAGTCCTGTGTGAACTTGATAAAGTCCTGTAAACAGGCTCATATTTTAGCGGTAGGAAATACAACCCCGCTGGCACTTTATATGGGATTCAGATTAGGAAGACTGGGCGTGAAATGTACCAATGATATCTCACCGGAATATTTTTTAAATCATGTAAATCTTGCTGATAAAGAAGATATTATTATAGCAATTTCTCAATCAGGAAGTTCCAGACAGGTGATACAGGGGATGGAATTGGCCAAAGAGAAAGGCCTTAAGATGATGGCCATTACCGGATATAGACAATCGCCGATATCGGAGCTGGCTGATTATGTATTGATTTCAAACGGAAGAAAGGAATCCTTTGATTATTATAAAAATTATGCTCATCTGAAGGAGACGGCATTAATTGATGCTTTGTTGGAGTTGTTAACAAGCTGGAAAAAGATTGAGGAAACGGATGCGGATAAACCAGAGGTTATTTTGTCTGAATATAAGTATTGATACAGGAGAATCAACGTTGTGCCGGAGAGGAGCTGACTGATGAAAAGATCAGAATCAGGCAGCAGCGTACAACTGGGGGAAGTCAGGTCATTAGCAGTATCGTAAATTTATATAAGAAATCCTTATTAGTGCTTGAGCATTAATAGGGATTTCTTCATAAATACAACCTATGGATCAAAAAAAGCCCGTTACGCCAGTGCATTCCGGCCTGCCCCATGGTTTCAGTATACACCATGGGTTTTCAAACATATGATTTAGTAAGGGGTGTTATATTAAAGCCATCCTCCGTCAAGGCCGATGACCTGTCCGGTCAGATAGGAATTTTTATAGCCCAGGTGGTATACCAGATCAGCTACCTCCTCTGCTTTTCCCAGCCGTCCGGTAGGGATCCCGTCAATGAGAGCGATTAATTCCTCCTCCTCCAGAAACTGGTTCATTTCCGTATCAATGGCTCCGCAGGCAATGGCGTTGACCTGGATATTGCTTGGAGCCAGTTCCTTGGCCAGAGCCTTTGTAAAAGCGTTGATGCCGCCTTTTGTAGCGGAATAAGCGACTTCGCAGGAGGCACCTGATATTCCCCATACAGAAGAGATGTTTATGATCTTTCCTTGCTTTTTTTCTACCATTCCGGGAATGGCCAGCTTGCAGCAGTTGAATACTGATGTCAAGTTGGTGCGGATAATCCGGTCCCAGGCATCCGTGCTCATATCCTGTAACAGGCCGATGTAGGAGATGCCAGCGTTATTAACTAGGACATCCAGTGTACCAAACTGCTTGCGCACCTGTTCAAAGAGTGCCTGGCACTGGTCCATGTCCCCCATGTCCCCCATGCAGGAAAGACAAGATACTTGATAGGCTTCCAGCTCCTTTTTGACTTGTACAAGTCGGTCCTCACTATGGAGGCAGTTGATGACCACGTTATATCCTTTTTTTGCAAATTTAACGGCAACAGCTTTTCCGATTCCCCGGGAAGCTCCGGTTATGAGTACTGTTTTTCTAGGCATAACATCACCCCTTCTGTCGATTTTTGATATCTTTATTCTATCAAATCGTCGGGAAGAATGCAACGTGGTCGGATAAAGGGCTATTTGCATTTTTTGTGATTTTGTTACGGACCAGGCATTGCATACTTAAGGGCTGGTGAGATATAATGAAGATAGAAAATCTAATATCAGATAGAATAGAGAAAGCAGGTAGATAAATATGAATGAGATTTATGATGTGGTGATCATCGGATCCGGGCCCGCGGGGCTTACGGCTGCGGTTTATGGTAAAAGGGCTGAGCTTAAGATGGTTGTGATCGAAAAAGAGATGGCAAGCGGCGGGCAGGTCCTTAATACCTATGAAGTGGATAATTACCCGGGGCTGCCTGGAATTAACGGTTATGATCTTGGAATGAAGTTCCGTGAACATGCGGAGAAGCTGGGAGCAGAGTTTTCCACAGACGAGGTTCTTCGGATCGAAGCGTCTGACGGGAAATTTACCGTAGTAGGAGAAGAGAGGACCTATGCGACAAAGACGGTCATCATCTCTACCGGAGCCCAGCACAGGAAGCTGAGCGTGATCGGAGAAGAAGAGCTTACAGGCATGGGAGTTTCCTACTGTGCTACCTGTGACGGTGCATTTTTCCGCAATAAGGTGGCGGCAGTGGTGGGCGGCGGTGACGTTGCCATTGAAGATGCCATTTTCCTGGCCAGAATGTGTAAAAAGGTATACTTAATTCATAGGAGAAATAAGCTGAGGGGGGCAAAGACTTTGCAGACCCAGCTGTTTAACCAGAAAAACGTGGAAATCATCTGGGATACCGTGGTAGAAGAAATCGAAGGCGGAGATCAGGTGGAATCCTTAACCATAAAGAATGCCAAAAACGAGGAATCGAAAAAGCTTGCGGTAGACGGAGTGTTTATAGCGGTAGGAATCAACCCGCAAAGCGAAGCGTTTAACAACCTGGTGGAGATGGATCATGGCTATATAAAGGCCAGTGAGGATTGTGAAACCAATGTTCCCGGAATCTTTGCAGCCGGCGATGTGCGAACCAAACAGCTTCGCCAGGTTTCCACAGCTGTTTCGGATGGCGCAAATGCCATTACCAGCGTAGAGCGGTTTCTGACACGGATTTAATTGAACCAAAAGAAAAGCAGCCGGACAATTGTCCTGGCTGCTTAAACTGCAGACAAAGTGTATTGAGGTTCGTAGAAAACCATTCTTCCGCTTCATGTCCTCCGAAAAAAGACGAAGAAACTATCTTTTTTCTCCTCTTTTACTTACGTGGAAAATGGTTTTCTACGAACCGGAAAGTTTATCGACAGGCTAGGGCATTGCTGATGCAGTGCCTTTTTTTTGACCAACAGCTGCTATGCCTACCGAATTTGGAAAGTTAGTGACCAAATTCAGCTATTATATTGGATATTGTGAAATGGTGTGATATTCTAAGAAAAATATAATAAAAGTATTTCTCTTGCAACAGGTACGTTATGTCATTTATGAAAATCAATAATCTCTTCTGTTGATATTCAATTTGATGGATTAAGGAGGTAATAGCATGGCAAATGAATCGGTAAAGGCTGGAGTTAAAGTTACCCGTGAGGCTGCGTATATAGGAGATTTTAAGTTTAACTTTCAGGGAAATCTCATTGAGAAATATATTGAGATGAAAGACGCCGGCAAACTACACAAGTATGAAAAAGAAGTCATGGAACTGATGGCCAAACATTATGCATTTTATGGGCAGTTCCAGGAAGAAAATGAATATGTAACAAAAGGATCGATTCTACGGTGCAGCGGAGGGAATAAAATGATTACATTCGATATCCTGAATGATCATGGGGTGGAAAAGGCTGGTTCCCCCTTAGGAATATGCACTGATTGCAAAGCGAATGAGAATATACATACATTTGGAGAATGTAAAAGACCTACGCCGGAAGGATATCCCGAAAGACCTATTGTGATTCCAACTCTAAAGTCCAAATTACCGTTTATCATGCATAAATGTATTCCTATTTTAAATGGAAGTTGGAGTAAGACCAAGAGCTCTAAAGTGAAGATATGGAATGAGTCGGTAGGAAAGTATGTTGATGCCATTACTACAGGAGATTTTCTGGTATGCCTTTATGGAGGAATAATAGAGGTTATAGAGGTTCCGACAGTAAATAGAACTAAGGGTTCGGGGGATGTTTTTAGTGAATGGGCGAAAACGAATAGGACTGAAAAGATAAAGTTTTTAGAGCCATTTGTTCAGCTAGCTAAAGATGAAGAGTTAAGGACAGGAGTCCCATGGCAAGCAACATTAGGGCAGATTGCTTATGAAACTGGATGGGGAGATGAAGATAAGAAAATATATGATGAATACACAAAGGCTTATAGTTATAATCTTTTTGGAGTTAAATATACTGGCTCTGTAAACGACACAAGTAAATTTGTCAGAACGTGGACAACAGAGTATATTAATTCTAGTGATTTAGAAAAATGGAAGAAAGAACAGAGTAAATGGGCTTTAAATAATGATTCACTTGTTAATGAAGGAACAGTAAATGGCAAATTAAAAATAAAAATCATCCAACCATTTAGACGCTATACTTCATATGATGATAGTATTATTGACCATACAAATGTTCTTGAACATGAAAGATATTCATCTGCCAATGGATATAAAAATAATCCGTTTATCTATGTTTCCATAATCGGACCTATTTATGCGACTGGACCAGATTATGGAGATACTGCTTCAATAATAATGAATGACTATTTTGCATGGAATGATAAAGATGCAGACTGGGAGGAATATAATAATTGGAAAAGCTCAAGATAACATTTTTAGCACTATTATTCTCAACGACATTATCGGCTTGCAATCAAAACATTGTGGCATCAGAGCCTATCGAGAACATTGAAAAGAATAGTAATCACACAACTGAGACAACTACGTTACCAGAGTATAAGAATGAAAATCAATCATCTGCAATAGAAGATGGTATCGAATCTCCAATAACAGAAGAAATTGAACAATTTCTTTACCATGAGGTTCCGGAATTGGATAATTATGCAGAGTATATATCCAACCAAAGTGCTGGAGAAGCTAATTTAACAATACGAATTGATACAACCCCTATAGATATTTACAAAAATGGCGAGAGCAGCGAATATTTAGGGAAATATTATGCAATTTATGTAGGGGAAAGTAGGGATAGTCACAATGTTAGGTGGGATTCTTTTTATGTAAGCGAAAATTTAGATAATGTTCTTTGGGAAGATGTTATAAGAGCAAAAGACAGTGAATTTGATATGTATACTTTAGAGGAGTGGCGAAACTCTTCTCATTATAGAGATTGGCTTAAATAGTTCCTCAATTTTTACATGGAGTCTTGCAGAGAAAGAACAGCCTATTGTTGGTTGTTCTTTCTCTATAATTTAAAGAATTATAATTTTCCCAGCAGATTCAAAACCCTAACCCTGTCCATGAATCTTTGATGATAATGATAAGGTTCTTCTGTAGAAAGACAATCTGAGAAGCGCTCGATGTACTCTTGTATCAAATCCCGATTTTTATCTGGAAGGGAATCAATAAAGTGTTCCGCTTATAAAATGCGTTCATGTTCTTCTGCTGATTTATTGGGACGCATTTTGCTAAGCTTTATTAGTAACATGTCAATCCGCTCCTGAATGTCATTGCCGTTAGTCAATCGTCATTTTTCCAATTGCAAAAAATTGAATGAAAAAACAAGCATTACCTTCAACACCGTGATAATCTGGTTACCCGCCATATCTGGGAACCGTACATAGAGTTGTGTGAGGATATCAGGTATATACCGTGGATGAAGGAACTGTATGGTCACCGGAAAGAAACAAAAGAACGGGTCAGCTAAAGGACAGCTTTTCTTTTCTGACGTTAAAAATCATGAAGAACAATATGTACATAGAAAAACGGTGTCAGGACTTGTGTCCTGACACCGTTTTGACTACAGTCTGAGCAGCCGGACAATTGTCCTGGCTGCTTTTTTTAAGTTTTAGAATTCCGGTTCAATAAGGCCGTAGGAGCCGCCTTTTCTTTTATAAACCACATTGACTTCCTCTGTATCCGCATTTAAGAATACGTAGAAGCTGTGACCAAGAAGTTCCATCTGAACACAGGCTTCTTCCGGATCCATGGGCTTTATGGCAAATTTCTTTGACTTAACGATTTCCACATAATCGTCAACCTGAGTTTCTTCTTCCAGAAATGCTGTGGAAAAAGAAGGGGCGTTCAGCTTTTTGTCGATTAATTTGTTCTTATATTTTTTCAATTGGCGTTCCAGGATCTCTTCCACAAGATCAATGGAAACATACATGTCTGTACTGGACTCTTCCGCTCTGATTATATGTCCTTTCACTGGAATGGTCACTTCAATTTTTTGAATTTCTTTCTGCACGCTGAGTCTTACTATTGCTTCTGTAGCAGGAGCGAAGAAACGGTTCAGCTTTCCAAGCTTGTCTTCGATTGCTTCGCGTAATCCCGGTGTAACCTCAATATTTCTCCCTGTAATTGTAAAACGCATAAGTCATCAGCTCCTTTTTCTTGAGATGGTTATAGTATAGCACATTTTTGAGAACAGTTCAATTACATTGTAAAATTATAAGATAATTATTGGTAATTTCTTGTAAAATGTCTCTACTTATTATTTTATCTGTTTATTGAAAAACTATAGATGGGCTTTAAAAAAAGTCAAGGGAAAAAGAGTATTTTTCGTCGAAAAAGGAAATTTTATGACATATATACAAAAATGTCCCTGGTTGCTTATGGGATGGGAAATATGGGAATCTGTGGAGAAAAAATGTGGATAATGTGGATAACTTGGTGTATAACTGTTTTTTCCACTAATTATGGGATTTCATAGTGGGGATAAAACTGGGGGAAAAATACACAATGGGATGTGGATAATGTGGAAAAGTGGGGAATCGAACAGGTTTTTTGTGCAATGTGTCAGATTGCCCATAATTTTTTCCAGATTTGCCGTTGATTGCTGTGGAAAAAGGAAGGACCTGGTAATAATAGGCCCTGTTTATTACCAGAATGTTAATTTTTTATGAATTCGTTGAATTAAGAAGGAGTTAGTGCTACAATATACGAGATTGTATCGTGTATATCGTTAAGAAGAGTAGGAGAATGAAATATGAACTTCGTTCAAAAAATATTTGGAACTCATAGTGAAAGAGAATTGAAATTAATAGACCCCATTGTGGATAAGATAGAGGCTTTGCGTCCGACCATGGTTGCGCTTACGGATGAGGAGCTGAGAAACAACACAAGGCTCTTTAAGGAAAGGCTTTCATCAGGCGAGACTCTTGATGATATTTTACCGGAAGCTTATGCGACGGTGAGAGAGGCAGCACGAAGAGTTCTTAATATGGAACATTTCCGTGTACAGCTCATTGGCGGAATCGTTCTTCATCAGGGACGTATTTCCGAAATGAAGACAGGTGAAGGTAAGACCCTGGTTTCTACCTGCCCTGCATATTTAAATTCTTTGGCAGGCGATGGAGTCCAGATCGTAACGGTCAACGATTACTTGGCAAAACGAGATGCTGAGTGGATGGGAAGAGTTCATGAATTCCTGGGGCTGACTGTTGGTGTCGTACTTAACTCCATGAATTCTGACGAAAGACGCGCCGCATACAACTGTGACATTACCTATGTAACCAACAACGAGCTTGGTTTTGATTATCTGAGAGATAACATGGCCATCTATAAGGAACAGATGGTTTTGAGAAATTTAGACTTTTGTATCATTGATGAGGTGGACTCTGTATTGATTGATGAGGCAAGAACACCTCTTATCATTTCCGGACAGAGCGGCAAGTCCACAAAGCTCTATGAGGTTTGTGATATTCTGGCACGCCAGCTGGAAAAGGGTGAGGTTTCCGGGGAATTTTCCAAGATGGCAGCCATTATGGGAGAAGAAATTACGGAAACCGGCGACTTTGTTGTGGACGAAAAGGACAAGGTTGTTAACTTAACCGAACAAGGTGTGGAAAAGGTAGAGCAGTTCTTCCACATCGAGAACTTATCTGATCCCCAGAACTTAGAGATCCAGCATAACATCATACTGGCCCTTCGCGCCAATTACCTCATGTTCCGTGATAAGGATTATGTGGTAAAGGATGACGAGGTTCTGATCGTTGATGAGTTTACCGGACGTATCATGCCTGGCAGACGCTATTCCGACGGACTCCATCAGGCGATTGAAGCCAAGGAGCATGTAAATGTGCGCAGGGAGAGCAAGACTCTTGCCACCATCACCTTCCAGAACTTCTTTAATAAGTACAATAAAAAGGCCGGTATGACCGGTACTGCCCTTACAGAAGAAAAAGAATTCCGTAATACCTACGGCATGGATGCCATTTCCATCCCAACCAACCAACCGATCGCACGTATTGATCAGGAGGATGCCGTTTATAAAACAAAGAAAGAGAAATTTGAAGCGGTATGCAATGAGGTGGAGATCGCTTATGAGAAGGGACAGCCTGTCCTTGTAGGTACCATTACCATTGAAACCTCTGAAATGCTAAGCAATATGTTACGGCGCCGGGGCATTCCCCATAAGGTGCTGAATGCAAAATATCATGAACTGGAAGCTGAGATCGTAGCGGATGCAGGTGTGCATAAGGCTGTGACCATTGCAACCAACATGGCAGGCCGTGGTACGGATATCAAGCTTGACGACGAGTCAAAGGCAGCAGGCGGTTTAAAGATCATTGGTACGGAACGTCATGAATCCCGCCGAATTGATAACCAGCTGCGCGGCCGTTCCGGACGTCAGGGTGACCCGGGAGAATCCAGATTTTATATCTCCCTTGAAGATGACTTAATGCGTCTGTTTGGTTCCGAACGTCTGGTAGGCATGTTCAATACCCTTGGTGTTCCGGAAGGAGAGCAGATCGAACATAAGATGCTCTCAAACGCCATTGAAAAGGCCCAGATGAAGATTGAGACAAACAACTACGGCATCCGTGAGAACCTTTTAAAATACGACGAGGTCATGAACGAACAGCGTGAAGTGATCTATTCAGAGAGAAGAAAAGTTCTGGATGGAGACAATATGCGTGACTTCGTCTTAAAGATGGTGACGGATATTGTGGAAAATGCGGTAGATCTTTCCGTCAGCGACGAACAGGCGCCGGAGGAATGGGATTTGAATGAGCTTAATACCCTTCTTCTCCCCATCATTCCGCTGCAGTCAGTCACTCTTCCGGAAGATAAGAAGATCAGGAAGAATGAACTGAAGCATATGCTGAAGGAAGAAGCAATTAAGCTTTATGAATCCAAGGAAGCAGAATTCCCGGAGGGAGAACAGATCCGTGAAATCGAGCGGGTTATTCTCTTAAAGGTAATCGATAATAAATGGATGTCCCATATTGACGATATGGATCAGCTGCGCCAGGGTATCGGCCTGCAGGCATATGGTCAGAGGGATCCGCTGGTGGAATACAAGATGAGCGGATATCAGATGTTTGATGAGATGGCTGCGGCCATACGCGAAGATACCGTAAGAATCTTATTCCACATCCGCGTGGAGCAGAAGGTGGAGAGAGAACCGGCTGCAAAGGTGACAGGAACCAATAAGGATGAAAGCTCCCCGAAAGCACCGGTAAAGAAGGTGGAAGCCAAGGTTTATCCCAATGATCCGTGTCCATGTGGTTCCGGTAAGAAATACAAACAGTGCTGCGGACGTAAATTAGTATAGTATTTTTATAAATTTGGAGTTCGCACCCTTTTTAAGGACCGGACTCCAATTTTGTATAGATAAATAATTTAATTCAGAAAGTGGGTGACACAGTGGTAGAGTTAGATCAGTACAAATACGAATTATCAACATTTGAAAAACCATTAGTGGAAGTGAGGGATTCACTTTGACTTAGATAATAAGTTAAAGAGAATCGATGAGCTGGACAAGTCGATGGAAGAGCCGAGCTTTTGGGATGATCCTGAAAAGTCAACAAAGATTGTACAGCTTGCAAAGAATTTAAAAGATACGGTTCAGACTTATAAGGACTTAGAGCAGCAGTTTGAAGACATTGGCGTGATGATCGAAATGGGAAATGAGGAAAATGATCCCTCCCTGGTTCCGGAAGTTGAAGAGATGCTAAATCTGTTTAAGGAAAAGCTGGAAGACATGCGCATCAACACCCTGCTGTCCGGAGAGTATGACAATGATAACGCCATCTTAAAGCTTAACGCAGGTGCGGGAGGAACCGAATCCTGTGACTGGTGCGGCATGCTATACCGCATGTTCTGCAGGTGGGCGGAGAAAAAAGGCTTTTCTTTGGAAGTCTTAGACTACCTTGACGGGGAAGAAGCTGGCATTAAATCCGTTACGGTACAGATCAACGGGCCCAATGCCTATGGGTATTTAAAGTCGGAAAAGGGAGTTCACCGCCTGGTGCGCATCTCTCCGTTTAATGCCGCAGGCAAACGCCAGACCTCCTTTGTATCCTGTGATGTTATGCCTGATATTGAAGAGGACTTGGATGTGGAGATCAACGAAGAGGAACTACGCATTGATACCTACCGTTCCAGCGGTGCAGGCGGGCAGCATATCAACAAAACCTCCTCGGCCATCCGCATCACCCACCTTCCCTCCGGAATTGTGGTCCAGTGCCAGAATGAGCGCTCCCAGTTCCAGAACAAGGACAAGGCCATGCAGATGTTAAAGGCAAAGCTTTATTTGCTGAAGCAGCAGGAAAATGCGGAGAAGTTATCCGGCATCCGGGGTGATGTGACAGAGATCGGCTGGGGAAATCAGATCCGTTCCTACGTTCTTCAGCCTTATACCATGGTCAAGGATCACAGGACCAATGCGGAAACAGGCAATGTTGGAAGCGTCCTGGACGGCTCCTTGGATCAGTTCATGTACGCCTATTTACGCTGGCTGAGCACCGGGGCAAAGTCCGGAGAAAGCAGCGCAGAATAGAGGATTTTCCCTGTATTTATTTTAAAACCGAAGAAAATAAATAGAAAAATAGTTGCATACCATGCCTAAATATGATAATATCTTCCCTATGAGCACAGATGTATTTCCGATGCGGACACAGAAGGGAAGATATTTTTATTATGGAAGAAAAAAGTAAATATTTTGTGGTAAAGCAAAAGGCTGTACCTGAAGTATTGCTGAAAGTTGTTGAGGCAAAAAAGTTGTTGGAATCGGAGCGCGTCATCACCGTTCAGGAGGCGACTGACAGGGTAGGAATCAGCCGAAGCTCTTTTTATAAGTATAAGGATGATATCTTTCCTTTTTATGATAATACGAAGGGAAAAACCATTACCCTTGTGATGCAGATGGATGATGAACCAGGCTTACTGTCCGACCTGCTGCATGTGGTAGCTGTGTACCGCGCCAATATCCTCACCATACACCAGAGTATTCCGGTCAATGGAGTGGCCACCTTGACGTTAAGCGTGGAAGTCCTTGAAACCACCGGCAATGTTTCAAAGATGGTAGAGGATATAGAAGAAAAAGATGGGGTCCACTACGTTAAAATTTTAGCCAGGGAGTAGAGGTACAACCGTTCGATGAGCTGAATGGCGAATGGGACTTCCTAGAAAAAATAATACGATGCGAGTTGCTGGAGGAAAATATGAGACATATTGCAGTTATGGGCTATGGTACCATTGGATCAGGTGTGGTAGAGGTTTTGGAAAGAAACAAAGAGATAATTGCCAAAAGGGTGGGCGACGAGGTCGGTGTGAAATACGTCCTGGATTTAAGAGAATTTCCGGGGGACCCTGTGGAAGATAAGATCGTTCATGATTTTTCCATCATTGAGAAGGATTCTGAAGTGTCCATGGTGATTGAGACCATGGGAGGATTAAATCCCGCTTATCCTTTTGTGAAGGCGAGCTTAAAGGCTGGCAAGCATGTGGCTACTTCCAATAAAGCTCTGGTGGCGGCGTACGGCACCGAGCTCTTAGAGATTGCCAGAGAACATAATGTGAACTTCTTTTTCGAGGCAAGTGTAGGCGGCGGCATACCCGTCATACGTCCTCTTTATACTTCCCTTGCAGGCGAAGAGATTGAAGAGATCACCGGCATTTTAAATGGAACCACCAACTATATATTGACAAAAATGGACAAAGCAGGCGAGACCTTTGAAACGGCTTTAAGAGAGGCTCAGGAGCTTGGTTACGCGGAGCGGAACCCGGAAGCCGATGTAGAGGGACACGATACCTGTCGAAAGATTGCCATTCTAACGGCCATGGCAACGGGACACGAGGTCAATTATGAGCATATTTATACAGAAGGGATTACAAAAATAACGGATGTGGATTTCCGTTATGCCGATGCAATGGGAACCTCTGTAAAGCTGTTTGGCTCAAGCCGGATCCAGGACGGAACCGTCCATGCATTTGTAGCCCCGGTCATGATCGGAAAAGATCACCCGTTATATTCCGTAAATGATGTTTATAACGGCATTCTGGTAAAAGGAAACATGTTGGGCACTTCCATGTTCTATGGAAGCGGGGCCGGAAAGCTTCCAACAGCCAGCGCTGTGGTGGCGGATATTATTGAAGCCCTTAACAATCAAGATCACCATGTGGTAATGGGCTGGAATAAGGAAAGCCTTACCATTTCAGCGATGAACAGCTTTTCTTTCCGTTACTTTGTAAGAATCAAAGGGATTGCGGAAAAGCGTGTGAACGAAGTGGAGGCAGTATTCGGCAAGGTGGAAGTGGTGGAACTGGATCATATGGATGAATTTGCAGTTCTTACGGAAACCATGACCGAAGAAGAATATGGACTAAAAGCGAAAAAACTGCCGGGTATCAGACAGTGCATCCGCGCAGAATTGAACGCAAATAAGCAATCCCCCGCTTAATGTTCGTCAAGAACTAAATAGCGGGCATTTAACAGGTTTATTAGCATACAGCAAAGCGGATCAGAATATCCGCTTGACTTTTCGCCAGGAGGCATCAATGTTAGTAGTGAAAAAATTTGGCGGTAGCTCCGTCGCAGACAAGGAAAGAATTTTTAATGTGGCAAAGCGCTGCATTGAGGAATATGAAAAAGGCAATCAGGTGGTAGTGGTTCTGTCCGCTATGGGAAAGACGACGGATGGTCTCATTGCAAAAGCCCTTGAGATAAATCCCAATCCTCCAAAGAGAGAGATGGATATGCTGTTAGCCACCGGGGAACAGATTAGTGTGGCCCTTATGTCTATGGCGATGAATTCTTTGGGAGTTCCGGCCGTTTCTTTAAATGCGGCCCAGGTGGCCATGCACACCACCTCTGCCTACGGAATGGCCAAATTAAAGCGGATAGATACGGAACGGATTCGGCATGAGCTGGAGGCCAGGAAAATCGTGATCGTCACAGGCTTTCAGGGGGTCAATAAGTACGATGACTTAACAACACTTGGCCGGGGAGGCTCCGATACAACGGCCGTGGCCCTTGCAGCCGCCCTTCATGCGGACGCCTGTGAGATCTATACAGATGTGGATGGTGTATACACCGCAGACCCACACATTGTTCCAAACGCGAGAAAGCTCCCTGAGGTTTCTTATGATGAAATGCTGGAATTCGCTTCCCTTGGAGCAAAAGTGCTCCATAACCGGTCTGTGGAGATGGCAAAGCGCTATGGAGTTCAGTTGGTTGTTCTGTCAAGTCTGACCAGGGCAGAAGGTACAGTTGTCAAGGAGGAAACAAAATTGGAAAGAATGCTGGTTAGCGGTGTGGCCGCGGATAAGAATGTAGCCCGTATTTCAGTGATCGGGGTCAAGAATACGCCTGGAATTGCTTTTAAAATCTTTAATCTCCTGGCAAAAAACAATATTAATGTGGATATCATCATTCAATCCATCGGACGGGAAGAAAGAAAGGACATTTCCTTTACGGTGGCAAAGACTGATTTAAAGGATACCATGGATCTGTTAAAGAAAAATAAGGACTCCATCACCGCCCAGGATATAACGAGTGAGGAAGGCGTTGCTAAGATTTCCATTATCGGTGCAGGGATGACAGGCAATCCCGGAGTGGCGGCAAAGATGTTTGAGGCCCTTTCCAGTGCGAATGTGAATATCAAGATGATCGCCACCTCTGAGATCCGGATAACGGTTCTGATCGATGAAGCGGATGTAAACCGTTCTATGAGGACGGTCCATGATGCCTTTGATCTGGCGGATTAAACAAAGGTGAAAAAATGAACTGGTTAAAAAAAATATTTGGCCTAGGGCTTCCTTGTCTGTTCCATTCCTTAACCGGGCTTTATTGCCCGGGCTGCGGGGGAACCCGGGCCGTCCGGTCATTGCTGCGGGGGGACCTGCGGATGAGTTTTCAGTATCATCCGCTGGTCCTTTATGCTGTTTTCGTGCTGTTTTTGGAATTGTTCTTATGGGCTTTCTCCAAAGGGCGGAAAACTCCCATGGATAAAAAAAGAGCCAGGATACTGATCCTGGCAGGAGCTGCTATTACTGTGGCTAATTGGATTTTCAAGAATTATATGCTGGTCATTAAAAGCGTGGATCTGCTCCCCCCTTTTAAGTAAACCCTATTCTCCGGAAGAAGAGGTGGATGAAAGGGCTTGGGAGGCAGTCTCAAAGACCTGTCTGAAATAATGGCCCATGGGCGTATTGGTATCCATGGTATCATATACAAAAATAATAAATAATGCCATCATAAGGCCGCAGACTGCAGAAATAACAGACAGGATCAGGCCAAGCTGGGCCTGCTGGGTAAAGGGTTTTCCCTGTCTGGAAAGCACGGCGCATGCGATGCCGATCAGTCCGAGAAACAAGCCGGCAGGCAGATTCCAGATGCTGAACAGGGGAAGACAGTCACTGGCCAGTCCAAAGCCACCCAGAAGAACAGACCAGAAGGCCAGAAAAGAGCCGGTTGGACGAATCTGGGGCAGCATTCCGTTATTGCTGTTATGGTTTTCTTCCATTCGTAATTTACCTCGTTTGCATATTGAGAAAACAAAAGATGTCTTCATAATCGGATGGATGGTGCGAAAAGCTGCACTTTTTATGGGAAGTCCAAAGGATATTTTCTCATAAACCATACTATTTTATGATTGTAGCACGAAAAGGCCTGCGTGTCCAGACGGGTCTTGCATAAGGAAGGCTGATGAATTATAATAGTAAATTGAACAAAGGTTGTAAGAAAAATGCAATTATGAAAAAATAAGGGGATCACCATGGATATAATTAAGGCATTACAAGAAGAACTTTCCATTGCCCGCGGACAGGTGGAGGCAGCAGTAAAGCTCATTGACGAAGGAAACACCATTCCGTTTATTGCAAGATACCGGAAAGAGGCCACCGGTTCCTTAAACGATGAGGTCCTGCGCAACTTAGATGAAAGGCTCCGCTATCTGCGGAATTTAGAGGAACGGAAGGAACAGGTCCTTTCCTCCATTAAGGAGCAGGAGAAGCTGACACCAGAGCTGGAAAAGAAGATTTTAGAAGCTCAGACTCTGGTAGCTGTGGAGGATTTATATCGTCCCTATAAGCCCAAGAGAAGGACAAGAGCCACCATTGCAAAGGAAAAGGGGCTGGAACCTCTTGCGGACCTTATCATGCTTCAGATGATAAAGACTCCTTTAACAGAGGCGGCGGCAGAGTACATTTCCGAAGAAATGGGTGTTTCTTCCACGGAGGAAGCCATAAACGGGGCAAAGGACATCCTGGCGGAGCGGATTTCCGACAATGCGGAATACCGTACCTATATCAGGAATGCCACCATAACCCAGGGAAGCCTTCAGGGGTCGGCGAAAGATGAAGAAGCGGAATCCGTATATGAAATGTATTACAATTATGAGGAAACCATAAAAAAATCTGCAGGCCACAGGATCCTGGCTTTAAACCGGGGGGAAAAAGAGAAGATTCTTACGGTAAAAATACTTGCACCTGTAGAGCAGATTTTACGGTTTCTGGAAAAGCAGGTAATTGTAAGGGACAACCCCTACACCGCGAACGTCTTAAGAGAAGTGATTTCCGACAGTTATGACCGTCTCATAGCTCCGGCTATTGAGCGTGAGGTAAGAGGCTCTTTGACAGAGCAGGCAGAGACTGGGGCGATCCGGGTGTTTGGAAAGAACTTAGAACAGCTTCTAATGCAGCCTCCCATTACAGGACGGGTGGTCCTGGGCTGGGACCCGGCATTTAGGACCGGCTGCAAGCTGGCAGTTGTGGATGAGACAGGAAAAGTCCTTGATACCATAGTCATCTATCCCACAGCACCCCAGAACAAAGTAGAGGAAGCAAAGGCTGTTTTAAAGAAGCTGATCAAAAAATACCACGTTTCCCTGATTTCTGTTGGAAACGGAACCGCCTCCAGGGAATCGGAAGCAGTGATTGTGGAATTATTAAAGGAAATACCGGAGCAGGTTCAGTATATCATCGTAAATGAAGCAGGTGCTTCTGTTTATTCCGCCAGCAAGCTTGCCACGGAAGAGTTCCCTGAATTTGATGTGGGCCAGAGAAGCTCCGCCTCTATTGCAAGAAGACTGCAGGATCCCCTGGCAGAGCTGGTTAAGATCGACCCAAAATCCATTGGAGTAGGACAGTACCAGCATGATATGAACCAGAAGCATTTAAGCGAGGCCCTTCAGGGTGTTGTGGAGGACTGCGTAAATAAGGTGGGAGTGGATTTAAATACGGCTTCTGCTTCCCTGCTGGAATATATCTCCGGAATTTCAAAGCCCATTGCGAAGAATATCGTGGTTTACCGCGAGGAAAACGGAGCATTTGCCAGCAGGAACCAGCTTTTAAAGGTTCCAAAGCTTGGACCGAAGGCATACGAACAGTGTGCAGGCTTTATGAGGATCCAGGGGGGGAAGAATCCCTTAGACAAAACCAGCGTTCACCCTGAAACCTATGAAGCGGCTAAAAAGCTTTTGGCAAAGCTCGGCTATGATCTGACGGAGCTGGCTCATGGAGGCTTAAACGGAATCGGTAAAAAGATCCTGGATTATAAGGCACTGGCGGCCCAGTTGGAAATCGGTGAGATTACCTTGCGGGATATTGTAAAAGAACTGGAAAAACCGGCAAGGGATCCAAGAGACCAGATGCCTGCCCCTATTCTCCGTACCGATGTAATGGAGATGAAGGATTTGCAGCCAGGCATGGTATTAAAGGGAACCGTAAGAAATGTCATTGACTTTGGTGCCTTTGTAGATATCGGCGTCCATCAGGATGGCCTTGTCCATATTTCCCAGATGTCGGATAAATTCATTAAACATCCTCTGGAAGCGGTCAGTGTGGGGGATATCGTTGAAGTTAAGGTCATAAGCGTGGATGTACAGAAGAAGAGAATCGCCCTGACCATGAAATTATAATAGGAAGCTTGATTCGCCTGGCGGCTCGCCAAAGAGAAGAAAGTTGTGCCAGGAAATGCTGTGCCAACCGCACAGAAAGGAGGAGAATATGGAAGAAAAAGATCCCATTGAAATAGAAGTGAAATTGACGGCAAAGGATTTGTGGAAGTTTTCCATGTACCATTCCTATCAGGGACTGCAGGGGCTTTTTAATATTATTTTCAGCGCTGCCGCTGTTTTTCTCCTGATTACTACATGGAGTTCCAATTCCACCTCATACCGGGTGCTGCTGATCATTTGTGCTCTGATGTTTACGGTCTGGCAGCCGGGCATTCTTTATTTAAAGGCTCTTAAGCAGGCAAAGAGTCCTGTGATCCAGAATGCTATGACCCTCACCTTTGGTGAGAATGGAATTCTGGTTTCCCAGGGAGAGGAAAATCTGGAGATTACCTGGGAAAACATAGGTAAAGTAGACCGTAAAAGTGATATGATGATCCTGTATATGGACCGGGTTCACGCCTATCTGCTGCCTGATTCCGTAACCGGAGATAAAAAGACGGCTATCCGCGGGCTTATCAAAGAGAAACTGCCTCCTGAAAGGCGAAAGAGGATATAAATTATGGTAATAGAAAGCTGGAAGCCAGAAGAAACCTATGAATTTGGGAAAAAACTGGGAGAGGAAGCCGAGCCTTCCTCGGTATACTGCTTAAATGGGGATTTGGGAGTAGGAAAGACCGTATTTACCCAGGGGTTTGCATCAGGCCTTGGAATCAAGGAACCGGTAAACAGTCCCACCTTTACCATTGTCAACCAGTATGAGGATGGGCGCCTGCCTTTCTACCATTTCGATGTGTACCGGATCGGCGATATCAGCGAGATGGATGAGATCGGATATGAAGACTGTTTTTACGGAGAGGGAGTAAGCCTTATTGAATGGTCCAATCTGATTAAAGAGCTTCTTCCTGACCATGTAATGACCATAACCATCGAAAAGGATATGGAAAAAGGTTTTGATTACAGGAAAATAACCGTGGAGGGAATGTAAATGAGGATACTTGGAATTGAAAGCTCGTCTTTGGTGGCTTCCGTTGCCGTGGTGGAGGACGAGGTACTGACTGCGGAATATACGGTAAATTTTAAGAGGACCCATTCCCAGACCCTTCTTCCCATGTTGGATGAAATTGTAAAAATGGTAGAACTGGACTTAGAAACCATGGATGCCATTGCGGTATCCGGAGGACCTGGTTCCTTTACCGGGCTGCGGATCGGCTCTGCGACAGGCAAGGGCCTTGGCCTGGCTTTGAAGAAACCCCTGGTTTCCGTGCCTACTGTGGATGCCATGGCTTATAACTTATACGGAAGCGCTTACCGGGTCTGCCCTATCATGGATGCCAGAAGGAACCAGGTATATACCGGCATTTATGACAACAGGGAAGGGTTTTCCGTGATTAAGGAACAATGCGCCATGGATATTGGAGAATTGGTGGAAGAATTAAATGCAGCCGGACAAAAGGTGATTTTTTTAGGAGACGGAGTTCCTGTATACAAAAAGCAGATAGAAGAAAAGATAACGGTTCCCTTCTTATTTGCTCCGGCACATTTGAACCGGCAGCGGGCGGCGGCGGTTGCGGCTTTAGGAGGCCGGTATTATGAGGAGGGAAAGACCCTTACGGCGGCGGAGCATTCCCCTGTTTATTTAAGAAAGCCCCAGGCAGAGCGGGAACGGGAGGAAAAATAGCCGTTCGATGAACCATCAGGTGAGTCGAACTTCCATGAGAGGGGGGAGAAGCTCATGGTTCATGAAATGAGACAGTCGGATGTATTTGGGGTCGCTGAAATAGAGCGGCTCTGTTTTTCAGATCCATGGTCCTTGAAATCTGTCAAAGAGGGCCTGGAAAGCAGCCTTGATACCTGGCTTGTGCTGGAAGAAGAGGGGCAGGTTTTAGGGTACTGCGTCTTCCGTATCATCGCCGGGGAGGGAGAACTGCTTCGGATCGCTGTTTTGCCTGCGTACAGGGGGAGGGGCCTTTCGAAGAAACTTATGGACCGGCTGGTGGAATCTTCCAGAGAAAATGGAGTAAAATCCTTGTCTTTGGAGGTCCGGGAAAGTAATAAAAGAGCCAGAAACCTTTATAGATCCTATGGATTTGAAGAGGAGACCATCCGTAAAAATTATTACCTTAATCCTTTCGAAAATGCCATTATTATGTGGAACCGCCGGATATGAAACATTTACCACTAAAAATAAGGGGAAACACCGTTTATAATGTAGGGGTATCCAGTAAGGATGCCCTTTTTCCTGTTTTCGGATGAGGAAAAACGGAAACAGGGCCTGACTGGTAAGTGCGAAAAAGGAAATACCCTACGGGTATCCCTTTATGCCCGAAAAGCAGGGCGATTAAGTGGGAACACCCTACGGGTATACCTATATGCCCAAAAAGCATGGGCAGTAAAATGGAAAGGTGAGAGGAAGATGAGAAAGTACAAAAACGGTGGTCAGCTTGAAACAGTTGTGTGTAACTGCTGTGGCAAAAAAATTATCGTGTCAGAAGGTGTAGCCAGGGAGGGGGTATTAAGCGTCAATCATACCTGGGACTTTTTCTCCGAGAAGGATGGGGAAATCCATCATTTTGATCTGTGTGAGGAGTGCTACGATGCCATGATTCAGGAATTCAAGATTCCTGTAGAAGTAGAAGAACAGCTGGAATATTTATAGTTGCTAATTCCCTCTGCTTTGTGATATGATTTTATGAGGCGGTTTTTTGCCGCTGTTCATTGATAGAAACCAAAGCGAGGAAATTTTATGTTGGATATATGTTTGCTGGGAACCGGAGGAATGATGCCTCTGCCATACCGGTGGCTGACAGCCATGTTGGCCAGATGCGGTGGCAGTGATCTTCTCATTGACTGCGGAGAAGGAACCCAGATTGCGTTAAAGGAAAAGGGCTGGAGCCCGAAACCCATTGACATCATTTGTTTTACCCATTATCACGCCGACCATATCAGCGGTCTTCCGGGACTTCTCCTGACCATGGGCAATGCGGAAAGGACAGAACCCCTGACTCTTATCGGGCCAAAGGGCTTAGAGCGTGTGGTGGGTGCTCTGCGGATCATTGCGCCGGAGCTTCCTTTTGAACTTAAATTCATCGAGCTTTCTGAGAATAGGGAGCAGGTAAAGATCGGGCCTTATGTGATCGATGCTTACCGGGTGAACCACAATGTTGTTTGTTATGGTTATTCCATTTCCATTCCAAGGACAGGCCGGTTTGATGTAGACCGGGCCAATGCAGCCGGTATACCCCAGAAGTTCTGGAGCCGTCTGCAAAAAGGGGAAACCATTGAAGAGGCCGGAAAAACCCTGACTCCTGATATGGTCTTAGGTCACGCAAGACGAGGGCTTAAGGTTACCTATTGTACGGATACAAGGCCGGTTCCTGTAATTGCGGAATATGCAAGGGAGGCGGATCTTTTTATCTGCGAAGGTATGTATGGAGAGGAAGGAAAAGAAACAAAAGCCAGAGAATATAAGCATATGACCTTTTATGAGGCTGCCAGGCTGGCAAAGGAAGCTCAGCCCAGGCAGATGTGGCTGACTCATTACAGTCCTTCTCTTACCAGACCGGAGGAATACATGGACAAAGTCCGGGAAATCTTTCCACGCGCCAAAGCGGCAAAAGATGCCTGGACCCTGGAGCTGGAATTTGATGAGGAGTGAGGGAGCGGCAATGAAAAAGAATCATACAGAGGAAGATGTCTATATACTTGCAATTGAAAGTTCCTGTGATGAGACGGCGGCCGCCGTAGTAAAGAACGGAAGAGAGATCCTTTCCAATGTGATCTCCTCTCAGATCGCCCTGCATACATTATATGGGGGCGTTGTGCCGGAAATCGCATCCAGAAAGCATATTGAAAAAATGAATCAAGTGATAGAAGCAGCCCTTCTGGAGGCAGGGCTGTGCCTGGAGGATATGGACGCCATAGGCGTTACTTATGGTCCGGGCCTTGTGGGAGCGCTCCTTGTAGGTGTTGCGGAAGCAAAGGCCATTGCCTATGCTGCGGGCAAGCCGCTGGTGGGCGTCCATCATATTGAAGGACATGTATCGGCCAACTTCATTGAGCATCCGGATCTGGAGCCGCCATTTTTATGCCTGATTGTATCCGGCGGCCATACCCATCTTGTCATTGTAAAGGATTACGGTGAATTTGAAATCCTGGGCCGTACCAGGGATGATGCGGCAGGAGAAGCATTTGACAAGGTGGCAAGAGCAGTGGGTCTTGGATATCCGGGAGGCCCGAAGATTGACAGGGCAGCCAAGGAGGGAAATCCCCATGCCATCAAATTCCCGCGGGCAAAGGTGGAAGGGAACATTTACGATTTCAGCTTCAGCGGCTTAAAATCTGCGGTATTAAACCACATCAACCATGCGGGCATGATTGGAGAAGAAATCAATGTTGCTGATTTAGCGGCATCCTTCCAAAGTGCGGTCGTGGACGTGCTGGTAAGTCATACGATGGATGCGGCAAAGGAATATGGATTTAAAAAGGTTGCCATAGCCGGTGGTGTGGCTTCCAATTCCGCCCTGCGGAAAGGGATGAGCCTTGCATGTGAAAAAGCCGGTATTACCTTTTACTATCCATCACCCATTTACTGTACGGATAACGCAGCCATGATCGGTACAGCGGCTTATTATGAGTATATTAATGGCTCGAGAGCCGGTTGGGATTTAAATGCAGTTCCCAATTTAAAGCTGGGTGAGAGGTGATAGTCGGATGGAAGACAGGGGGAGAACGGCAGCGGTCATATTGGCAGCGGGAAAAGGGACACGCATGGAAAGCCAGGTGCATAAGCAGTACCTGGAGCTCTTTGGGAAACCTTTGCTGTATTATGCGCTTCATGCCTTCGAGAACAGTTCGGTAGATGAGATCATCCTGGTGACCGGTCCGGGAGAGTCCGGATATTGCCAGGAGGAGATCATAGAGAAATACGGTTTTAAAAAGGTTACCGCAGTTACAGAAGGTGGAAAGGAACGGTATCATTCCGTATACGAAGGGCTTAAGGCAGTTAATAACTGTGAATATGTCTTAATCCATGACGGGGCCAGACCCTGCGTGACCGGAGAGATTATAGAGGCCGCTTCCGATGCAGCCAGAATGTACAGAGCCTGTGCGGTAGGGATGCCTGTAAAGGATACCATCAAAATTTCCGATATAAATGATTTTGCAGCCATGACACCGGACCGGAACAGTCTATGGCTGATTCAGACTCCTCAGGCCTTTGAATATGAGCTGGTGCTTCGGGCTTATGAAAAGCTTATGTCATCGGAACAGTATCAGGGGGGAGTAACGGATGATGCCATGGTGGTAGAAACCATGACTCAGGAAAAGGTAAAATTGATTCGGGGCGATTATACCAACATAAAGATTACAACACCGGAAGACATGGAAATTGCCGGAGTGCTGATAAAAAGAAAACACCGGGAAAAATAAAAGGAATGCTGTAGGTGCAGCTTCCTTTTTATTTTTTCCCTCCTGATTTTAAAAGATCCTTAACGATCAGATGAAGGTGGTCAAGCTGCTCCCGGTTTAAATGCTGTGCATCCTCCATTAGTTCTTTGACTTTTGCAGGGCTGCTGATGCCGCGAGAGAAAAATTCGGCTGGCTCAATGTCCAGATATTCGCATATATAGAAAAAACCCATCATGGACGGAAGAGCCAGTCCATTTTCTATTTTATGGATATATGTGGGATTCTGCCCGAGAGACAGACTCATGTCACGTGCAGACACGCCCTTTTGAGCTCTGAGCTCCGAAAGGCGTTTGGAAAAATTGAAATCTATATACATAGGTAACTCCTCCTGTTTCCATAGTATTGCATTATATGAAATATATGTAGTAAATAATGCAATCCATCACTTGACATGTTGCATTCATTACAATATTATTAGTTATATAAAGTATTTAATGTATGATTATACAGAAAAGTCCGCCATGCGGGTGGGCAGCTTCCGAATATTGCCGGCGGCTGCATGAGAAGAAACACCCTGCGGGTATACCTTTACACCCGATAAAGCGGGGTGGGCTCTGCCCGGAACGCATGGGCAGGAAAGATGAAAGAAGGTACGGTAGATGAAAACTGAAGATAACAGGATAGAGAAGGACAAAAACGCCAGGCTTGGGCTTTTGGACCGGATAGCGGCGAATTCGGGCTGCATGTACCTGTCAGATTTAAGAAACTGTATTTCTATAAGATGCTGTTGCTTTGCTATTGCCGAAATACCGGCAGAAGATTATCCAGTAAAAGTATGGGAAGATGCAGTCAGTTATATAACAGGCACAGAAGTAGATTTTAAGACAGCTGAAGAAGCAAAACAACGGCTTTTGGAGTATTTCTGAGACTTAAAAATATAATTTGAAAAAAATGTAAAAATGTGTTGACAGAACAAACAAACAATGATAAACTATCCAAGTTGCAGCTGATAAGTGCAGCGAAACAAGCAGTATGGGTCTCCAAGAGATTTGGAAAATAGAAAAAAGTGCTTGACAAAAGCATGGACTTCTATTAAAATATAAAAGCACATTTGGAGAGGTATCGAAGTGGTCATAACGAGGCGGTCTTGAAAACCGTTTGTCCGCAAGGGCGCGTGGGTTCGAATCCCACCCTCTCCGTTGGCAGGTTTTTAGCCGCTAATAACTATAGAAGAATCAGCTAATTGCAGAAGTACCCAAGCGGCTGAAGGGGCTCCCCTGGAAAGGGAGTAGGCCGTTAGTAGCGGCGCGAGGGTTCAAATCCCTCCTTCTGCGTCAGCATCAAGGAAGCGAACCTTCCGGCAGATGCACAGCACTTTGAAAACAGAAGATTGAACAGTATGTAAAACCCTGAAAATTCTAATAAAA
>NZ_BAAJYQ010000021.1:0-237742 GCF_057543815.1 Lacrimispora sp. YZC11
TTTTATTAGAATTTTCAGGGTTTTACATACTGTTCAATCTTCTGTTTTCAAAGTGCTTTTTCTGTGTTACTGTCTCAGCAGCAACTTTTAAAGTTTATCATGTTCGGTTGTTTTTGTCAACCATTTTTTTCATTTTCTTCAAAACTTTTTTCATCGGTCATCGATGTGTTTTGTAGAAAATTTGCCGCCGTTTTCAGCGGCGAGTTATATCATACCAAAGCATTTGACAAAAGTCAACCTTTTTCTTATGTTTTTTTTGCAGACCAGAAAACTGCATCGGAATAGTTCCGATGCAGTTTTTCTAAGCTTAAATGCCAGATCATATGTGCTGTAAAAAAATCCTTTTCACAAAGACACCAAAAGAGGAGGAAAATGCCTTAATGTTGATTTTCTATCACGGTCACGATGGAATGGGGCTTTAGTAAATGAGTGCAGACCTGCGGACCTTTTCTCAAAGATGCCTCTATTTCTATGTCCGTCCGGTTTAAAAAAACGGTGACTATGGACTGATCAGGATTCAAAAATGCACAGGCATCTATTTTATCGGTGTAGCGGGAAATTCCGATCCGTACTGCCTGAGGCTTCACATACCGGCTTAAATGTCCAATGTAATAATAGCTCAGTTGCTTTTCATAAGTATTTTCTCCTGTATGAATCATAATAGGTGCCGCACAGAAGTTCCCCACATGATTGGGTCCTCCCTTTTCATCCAGATACAGGTTCCAGTCAATGTGAGCCTGACAGCCATGATTGAAATTTCCGATCATGTCATGGGCGTACATTTCTGCCTGTGCCAGCTGGTTCCCCTCATCAAATCTGGAGTATTCCACACAACCCTCTGTAAAGATAAGGGCTTTATCCGGGAAATCTTCGCTGACCATTTGAAGATTTTCAAAATGATCCCCGCTGTACCAGTGAAAGGCCTCCCCCCAGACAGCATCTCCCTCTCCCTGGAAATAGACACATGCGTTTTCATAGACACGTTCCTTATTATGATCCCAGGCCAGTATTTTCACATCAAGACCTGCCTCTAAAATCGCCGGCCTTAAAAAGTCCTGTGCAAACTCCTTCTCTTCCTGAGGCGTATAAATACAGGAATCCCATTCCTGAACAGCCTTTGGCTCATTCTGAATGGAAATATAGGTAATCTTAATTCCCTTTTCCTCATAAGCCCGGATATATTTCACTAGGTATTTCGCCCAGGTCTTCCAATATTGCCGTTTCAGCGTTCCTCCGTGGTTCATATCCCCATTGGATTTCATAAAGGAAGGCGGACTCCATGGACTTGCCATAAGAACCATTTCCTCTACAGTTCGTTCCCTGGCTTTCCGTATCAGCGGAAGAAGATAGCTTTCATCGCATTCCACAGAAAAGGTCTCCAGGCTTTCATCCCCATCCTTAACGTAACAATAGTTTTCAAGGGAGAAGTCACAGCTATTAATATGGGTTCTGCACAGGCGGTAGCCCAAACCGTTTTCAGAAAAATACGCATCCAAAGCTTCTGCCCTTTTCTCCTCACTTAAGAATGACCAGGCATATCCTGCTGCCTGAGTGAAGGCTCCTCCAAATCCTAATACAGGCTGATACCGCTTGCCAGGATAAATGGTTATTAAATTTCTTTCCTGGTCCGGACAGTTTGACCAACAGGCCTCTGACTCCTGAAAATATTGATCTTCGGCCGCATTTGTAGTGACGATTTTCATTCCGATTCCTCCTCTTTTATCAGTTCTATTTATAGTAATAACTCAAATCCTTCCTCTGTCCGCCAGGTCTTTAACCCACTCTCATGGCTTCTCATATGCCAGCCCCCTAAAATCCTTCTTAGGACCGGTTCCTTCTAAAATATAGAAACAATGGGTTTGAAAAAATGTCTGGAGGTATTTGGGGAGGATTATTCTAATTCCAGAAGGGCAGTGCCGATTCCGCCTCCCGGAACTGAAAGCTTTACCATCTGACCCTGCAGTCTTAAATAAACCGGCATATCCCGATCTGTCCGGTTCATAAGAACTGCAGCCAGCTTATTATCAGGGCGCTTAAAGGCAGTCACGTCGATTTCATCCGTGTAGCGGCTCATGCCAATGCGGACGCTTCCCGGAAGGAGATAACGACTGAAATGGCTTATATAGGTATAGGAAAGCTTCTTCTCCAGCCGTCCTGTTTCCACATCGTACATCATGGGAGCATCGCAGAAATTGTTCACATGGTTTGGCCCGCCCTTGGAATTTATAAGGATGTTCCAGTCTATAAACGCACAGGCTCCGTGGTTTAAATCCCCGGCTATGTCATGGCCATACATTCTGGCATTGGAAAGCTGATCAGCTGAGGAAAAACGGCTGTATTCCACACAGCCTTCGGAAAATACCAGCTTCTTTTCCGGAAATCGCTCCCGTATCATATCCAGGGCCTCAAAATGATCTCCGGAATACCAGTGGAAGGCCACCCCTTCTACCACTGACCGGGTTTCCTCATCTATGACTGCCAGCGTTCGTTCCAAGGCCCGCTCCTTATTGTGATCCCAGATGAAAAGCTCCACCTCCATAAGCCCCCGGCGTTTCATGGCCGGATAGAGAAAATCCTTTAAAAACCGTTTTTCCTCCCCTGGGTCATACCGACAGGAATCCCAAATCTGGGTGGCATCGGGTTCATTTTGAACACTGAGCCTTTTTACGGATACACCATTCTTTTGGTATTCCTCTACAAACCGGCACAGATAGTCTGCCCACAGGCTGTAGTATTTTTCCAGAAGCTTACCGCCGTGGTTTTTCTCCCCATTCGTCTTCATAAATGGAGGCGGACTCCAGGGAGAAAGCATAACGGAAAGACTTTCCCCTTTGACCTTTTCCGCTGCCTTTAAAAAGGGGAGTATATACATTTCATCTCTTTTTATAGAAAAACTTTTAAGCTCTTCATCCCACTCCTGGTCCATGGCCGAATAATTACCGAGACAGGCGTCGCAGCTGTCAATGGCCATGCGGGCCTGGGTATACCCCAGTCCATCCGTTCCGTAGCAGGCCTCTAAGAATTCCATCCGGGCCTTTTCTCCCATCTGATGCCAGGTATAGGCTGCCGCTTCCGTAAGGGTTCCTCCAAAGCCTTCCAGGGTCTGGTAGGTAAAATCCGGACAAAGATTCACAGCTTCCCGTTCCTGGCCTTCATCCGTTACGGACTGGATTTCTTCTGTCCACGTTTCCGCTTTTCCATTTTCATAGGTGGTGACATTCCATGAACCTTTCATCTCATTCTCCTATTCCAATATTCCTCCGATAGACAGAGGGGCTTTGCCCTGTCACCTTTTTAAATACCTTAGAGAAATATTTCTCATCATGATATCCTACTTTATATGCGATTTCATATACTTTTAAACGGCCGTCGTGCATGTATTCACGGGCGCATTCTATTCTCAGCCGGTTTAAATAATCAATAAAGCCGCAGCCAAGCTTTTGGGTAAACAAGGTGGATAAATAAGCGGTGGACACTCCCACCTTCTCTGCTACCATTCCCAGATTCACATCCTCGGACATATGGTCCATCATATATTCCATGGCTGCCTTTACAAAAATATTCCCCTCCGGTCCAGGGCCTTCCTCTCTTTCACCCAGCCAGGGTGCCGCAATGGATTCCAGCTTCTGCAATATCTCCGTGGAACGGCAGGGCTTTAATAAGTAATCCACTGCTCCCAAACGCAGGGCCTGCTGAGCATAGGAAAAAGTATCATAGCCAGACAGGATGACGGTCTTTGGGCAGACTCCTGCTGCCAGGGCCTCCTTCATTACATCCAGTCCGCTTTTTATCGGCATTTGCACATCTACCAGCATGACATCCGGATGATACTTATAAATAATATCCAGGGCCTCTTCTCCATTTACTGCACAGTGAATTTTGTCAAAGCATCTGGTATTCTTCCGTATGTAATTTTCCATCCCCTTTAGGATGTTTTCTTCATCGTCTGCCAGAAGCAGGCGAAAAGAAGGCTGTGCCATAACATTTCCCCCATCTTTATTACTCTAAAGCTCTTCCGGAATCTCGAGCCTGACCCTGGTCCCCTCATGAGGCCGGCTGTAGATGTTCAAGCTGTAGGATTCCCCATATTTTAAGTACAGTCTTTCTTTAATATTGCGGATGGCATAGTGGCCGATGCGGGCATTGGAATAGCGTATTCCTTCCTCTGCAAGAAGAATTCTGTCCGCCTCCTCCTGTTCCATTCCTACCCCGTTATCCAGAATCTCAAAAACCAGGGTATTGCCCTTTTTACGGCCTGTGACCTTAACCAGTCCCCCTTCTCCACGGATTTCCAGACCATGTACAATGGCATTTTCCACAAAGGGCTGCAGGGTCAGCTTTCCGATTCTGCATTTAAGGAGGTCTTCCTCCACATCAATCTCATAATCCAGCCTTTTGGAAAAGCGCATCTTCTGTATCTGCAAATAGCTGGTGATCAGCTCAAGCTCTGTGGCCACATTCACCTCACTCTGCCCATGACTCAAAAGGAGGCGGAACAGCTTGGAAAGGGCCAGCACATCCTCTCCCAGCTCCTCATTACCGGACCCTACGGCCTGCCAGTAAAGAGAGTCCAGCACATTGTAGAGGAAATGAGGATTGATCTGGGCCTGCAGGGCATTCAGTTCGCTTTCCTTTTCTCTCAGTGCCATAACATAATTCTTTTCGATCAGATCCCGGAGATCATTTACCATCTGGTTAAAGGTTCTGGACAGGATTCCTATCTCATCCTCGGTTTCCGCCTCAATGGCCTGATTAAAATCCCCTTCCTTAAACTTTTCCATGGATTTGCACAAAGCGGCAATGGGCTTTGTCAGCCCTCCCGATACCATAACGGACAGAGGACCGGTCAGAACCAAAAGAGAAATCCCAAGAAGCACCGGCATGGCCAGGGTTTGCCGGACCCGCTCCCTCCAGTTCTTTTCCGGTGACATATAGCAGACCTGGATTCCGGTTTCCTCACTTCTGGAGTTGAAGATATAGTATCCGTTCCAGTGGTCAACCCTAAGGAACTCTCCCTTCCGGACAAATTCCAGAACCTCTTCGTCGATCCGGCCTGTCCGGCTGATTTCCACTCCCTTTGAATCAAGGACCACAATGCCCTCATTGGGAACACTCAGCATGCTTTCGCAAATATCCGTATAGCGGGAGGCTTCCATACCGACTGCCAGAAAACCCAGGCGCCGTCGTTTCGATAAATCATATAAGGCCCTGCATGCCACCACCTTGTCGGATTTATTATTTAAATAAAGTCCTCCCGTTCCCGCAGGTTCCCGGAGCCATACCACATCTCCCTTGGCATCATGAGCTGCCTGATAAACCGGCAGCTTTCGTATCTCCTTAAGGTTTTTGTTGTGAACACTGGCGTCCCGGCTTATGTAAAAAGGCTGCGCCCCGTTTTCAGGGTAGAGAATCACTGTCTTAATCTGGCTTTTGATGGCCAGCATATCCTGAAGAAAGGTAACCGGAGTCTGCTTAGACCAGAATAATGGATCCCGTTTCAGCTCAATGGCCGGAGTTGTCAGTACCTTATGAATATCTGTATTTACAGCAAAATAGGTGGCAACATCCTGAACATCCTGCTGTAAGTAAACGATATCGTCGCAGATGGTCTGGGTAAACCGCTGGTAAAGAGAGATATTTTCCTCCATGGTAGTACGGTAGGTGCGGCCATAGAGGAATATGGCCCCGGCTATTACTACAGGAACCAGAACCATGTAGATGGCTAACATCATCTTATGGCGTATCATCAGCTTTTTCGTAATCCTTTTTGAAAGGGAATTCATCTTTCCTTCCATGGGCCACCCCCGTTTTTTTCCTCTAGTTTAACCTTTTACAGCTCCCATGGCAACGCCTTTTGTGATGTACTTATTTAAAATCACATAGATAATGACCATTGGCGCTGCGGTCAAAGCCATTACTGCAAACTGAACCGCATAATTAGAGGAGTAAAGACCTGTAAATTCCAGCACGGAAAAAGGAAGGGTCTTCCATTTGGGACTGCTCAAATAGGTGCTGGCCATCATAAATTCATTCCAATTGTTCAAGAAAGTCATGATGGAAACCGTGACCAGGGAGGATTTCAGCATTGGCGTAATGACTACCACAATGATCCGGTAGATGCCGCAGCCATCCATCAGGGCCGCCTCCTCAATTTCCCTTGGGATGCTCTCCATAAAGCTGCAGGTGAGAAACAGGCCCTGGGGCAGGGAAAATGCAATATAGGGAATCAGCAGGGCCCACATGGTATCGGTTAAGCGGAGTTTGTCATAAATCACATAATTAGGAAGCAGTGTTGCATGGATGGGAATCATCATACCAAGTAGTATTAAGTTCCTCACCAGGCCGGACAGCTTCCAGTGCATTCTGGTACAGGCAAAGGCCATCATAACGGAAATTACCAGGACCAAAAGGACTGCAAGCACGTTTATGAGCAGGCTGTTCTTAAAATACAGCAGGAAATGGCCGTCTACAAACGCCTTTATGTAATTGTCCCATTTTATCACCTTGGGAATGATCAGCAGTCCATTGGTAAACATCTCATTGCTGCTGGCAAGGGAAAAGTCTAAAAGCCAGACCAGTGGGAATATCTGGATCACAGCCACAGCTGCCAGAATGATCCATAACAAGAGGCCGCCCACCGTTATGTTCTTTATCTTCATTCTTTATCCCTCCTTCTCTTCCCGGAAAAGCCGATTTAAAATCTGGGTTGCCAGTATGCAGATGATCACAAATACCACGCTTATGGAATTGCCGTAGCCATAGCGGAAAGCACTGAAGGCCTGTTTGTATAAATAGTTTGCCATAAACTGAGTCTCATTGCCCGGACCTCCATTGGTCAGGAGGTACACGGTTTCCATCTGTTTTAATGCGGAGATAATGGCCAGGGTTACATTGACCTGGATGACCGGCTTCATAAGAGGCAGGGTAATTCTTAAAAAGGTCTGACGGCTGTTTGCTCCGTCAATGGCCGCCGCCTCATAAAGTCCGGGATCAATGTTCTTGATTCCCGTATAGTAGATGAGCATTCCCCAGCCAAAGCCATGCCAGATTAAAACCACCAGAACCGACCAAATGGCTCTCCCGCTTCCCAGCCAGTTGGTATCGCCTCCAAAACCCAGGGCCTTTGAGATGTTGTTTAACAGGCCGAAATTAGGATTGTAGATAAACTTCCACAAATAGGCAATCACCGCTACAGAGATGACATTTGGCAGGAAATAAACACACCGAAAAAAACCTTCTGCCCTGTGGCCAAGCCGGTCTAAAAGCGCTGCTGTCATGATGGCAAGGGGATGCTGGATCACTACAAAGCCAGCCGCCAGAAGAAGGGAATTACGTAAGGAATACCAGAACGCCTTCTCCTGAAACATCTCTTTATAATTGGCAAATCCAATGAAATGATAGGCCCCCAGACCGCTGAAGTCCGTAAAACCATAGTGTACGCTTAAAAGTATGGGGGCAAGTATTGCAAATACGAACATGGCCACCCCCGGAAAGACCAGGGTGAAAATAATCCCTTTATTGCTGTACGCCTTCTGCATATATTTCCTCCTTCGAGATTTTTTCACGGAAACCTATGGCCGCCTCCGTTTACCGGCAGGCGGCCATGATGAATGACTCACTTACTTACATGCAGCTTCAAGGCCCTTTAAATACTCCTCAGCAGTGATCTTTCCAATGGCTGCCTCCTGTACCAGATCCTCACTGATTGTCTTGAATTCAGAAGTCCCCATATCACCTATGGGAGTTCCGGATAAGTTGGAAGCATGGCTGACAATGTCGATGAACTGCTTTTGAGGCTCTGTTTCTTTACCAGTTGCAAACTGGGCAAAATCCTGAGCGGACATACATACTCCGTTTTCCCATGCGACCTTGGTCCATCCCTCCGGACGGAACATATAATTTAATAGCTTAATGGCTTCTGCTTTATTTACAGCCCCGGCTGTTACGGAGTATCCGCCTCCGTTCCATGCTGCAATATCAGTTTCACCGCCCTGTCCGCCGTCTATTACGGGCATGGTGAACACCCGGATATTGTCACGGATTTCTGCCGGAATGTCCTCATTGGTAGCCATGCTCATTTCCCAGCTTCCCATGTAGAACATAGCCGCCTGGCCATTGGCAAACAGGTTCTTGGCTGTGCCATAGTCTGTTGTTTCAAAACCGGTCTGGAATAAGCCCTTTTTAGCGGTATCCATTAAAATCTCCGTTGCCTTTTTAAAGGTGGGATCGGAAAAATCCTTAGAAGCAATGGCATCATGTGTTTTCTGCATAACGCCCTTGCCATCCAGCTTCTGCATCAAATCCGTCACATAGATATAAAGAGGCCATTTGTCTCCCCCATCCATGGAAACAGGAATGATTCCCTTGGCCTTAATCTTCTCTCCTAAAGCCAGAAGCTCATCATAGGTCTTGGGCACGGACCAGCCGTTTTCATCAAATATGGCTTTATTATAGTAGAAAGACATAACATCCGTATTCCGGGCCAGGCCATAAAGCTTTCCATTCCGTGAAAACCCATCCAGGGATCCATTGATAAAACCATAGTCCTTATAGTCATCCTTATTTAATTCTGCCAGAAGTCCGGCGTCCATCACCTCATCGATAAATCCCGGCTGTCCCCAAACACTTACCAGATCCGGCATCTGGCTTCCTGCTGCGTAGGCCTTGAACTTGGTTTTATAGGCTTCATCATCCAGGGCTTCCACATCGATTTTTACATTTGGATTCTCAGTCATATAAGCGTCAAAAAGCGTCTGCTCCACCAGCCCCTGGCCTGAAGTTCTGTCTGGAAGGTTGGTAAATACCTTTAGGGTAACCTCTCCGGCAGCCGTATTTCCTGCTTTTTCTCCCTTTGTTTCTGCTGCCTTTGTTTCTGCTGCCTTTGTTTCTGCTGCAGGTGCGGTTGTCTCCGTCTTGGTGCCACCGCTTCCTCCGCAGGCCGTTAAGGCACAAGCCATTGCAACTGCCATCGCGGCTGATAAAAATCTTTTTCTCATATAAACCTCCTCCATTCTCCTTTTGTTCACTTCTTATAATTATTCCGTTATAAAAGCGACCAAAAGCATCCTTTTTATTTTATATCATCAGTATAGCAGTTTCAATATGGTTATTTAACACATAATCTTTCAAAATAGTGGACTATTTTTTTATTACTTTTCACAGTCCATCCCAAAAATCCTCCACTGGGTGAGAGCTGGAAAAGGGGATTCTTCCTCTGATTTTTTCAGTTCCTTCAGCTTTACCCAGGAAATGGTTCTGGGAATAAAGGAAAAGCTTTGCCAGCTCCCGGTCTTTTCCATGAAAAGACGTTCCGCAGTTCCGTCGGAGAATTCCAGAGTCGCCTCCTTCCAGTAATTGTCATGAGGGAAATCAGCGCGTATTAAAATTTCCGCCCGGTCTGCCAGCACCCTGCGGCCAAAATCAGTTCTTATTTCTGCTTCCGGATCCTCATTATCTCCCCAGCTGGTATAAGGCCATTCTCCATGAAACGTATTCTCACACCGTCCGTCAATGGTATTCCTTGCAGCAAACACAGATTCCCCTCTGGTTTCCACAGAGGCAGTGCAGTGGGGATAAACGGTGGTTTCTCCTCTGCGGTCCAGAGGATTTTCACTTAAATTACGGTAAGCTCCCCAACGCTGGCTGCTCACCGCCTCCACCCGGATCCCTCGTTCCTCTCCAAAGGCATCTGCCGGATAAGCCTGGGCCTCTTCCTCTCCTAAAGGAACCGGAAATTCCATGGCATGATCCTCCAGCCACACCTCCGCCTCAGGAAGAGCCGGGGAAAGGGATACCTTTAGGGGACAGGGAAGGCGCCGGCTTTCTATCCGGATTACATCGCCAGGCTCATAGGGAGAAGAAGGCCGAAGCACTGCCCGTCCCTCTCCTTCCTGCTGCTGCCTGATTCTTCCCTGTTTATCACAAACCATAATTCGGAAAAAATCTTTCATCAGCTTACAGCTCCTTTTTCAGTTCTTCTACGATTCCCACACTTGCCGTGGATCCGATCCTGGAGACTCCAAGCTCTATCATGACAAGGGCTGTTTCCAGGTTACGGACTCCGCCTGCCGCCTTTATCTGAATTTCGTCGCCTACCATGCGTTTCATTAGCTGAATGTCCTCATAGGTGGCTCCTCCTGTTCCAAAGCCGGTGGAGGTCTTGATAAAATCCGGCTTTACCTCCAGAGCGATCCGGCATAAAGCTTCCTTTTCTTCTTCCGTTAAGTAACAGTTTTCAAAAATAACCTTGGAGATTACCTTATTTTTTCTGCACTCCTCCACAACAGAAGCCATTTCCTTCTCAACATAGCCGTAATTTCTTTCCTTAAGCTCTGTTAAATTTACCACATAGTCAATTTCGTCCGCCCCGTTTTTTATGGCATTGGCTGTTTCATTTGCCTTGTCCTCTATGGTAGTCTGACCTAAGGGAAATCCAATGGCAGCTCCCACATGAACGCCGGTTCCCCTTAACAGTTCCTTGCACAGGGCTACCGGAGCCGGATTGATGGCTACCATTTTAAATCCATAGCTTCTGCTTTCTTCACACAGTTTTTCAAAATCCTTCCGCACCGCATAGGCCCGAAGCTGGGTATGGTCAAAATATGCTGCCAGCTTCTCCGGTGTCATGCTTCTTAACAATTCTCTGTTCATGCCTTTATCTCCTTATTCTGCCAGTTCATAAATAGCCTTTACATCCTTCTCATCAAGGGCCTGAAAACTTCCCAGCTTCCCATTCATAACCGCCTTTTGGGCCATCACATCAAAGGCCTCCCTGCCAATACCCGCCTCTTTTAAGGTCACGGAAAGTCCCAGGCTCTTAAAAAAGTTTTCCAGGCAGCAGATTCCCAGACGGATTACCTCTTCTTCCGTTTTATCCTCCGGGCTGATTCCAAATACCTGGCAGGCAAAGCGGGCCATCTTCCCAGGATGGGATTTGTTCACATATTTCATCCATGCAGGAAATACAATGGCAAGCCCGGCGCCATGGGCAATATCATAGACAGCGCTCAGCTCATGTTCAATCCCGTGGCTGGCCCAGTCTTCCATTCTTCCTTTTCCCAAAAGGCCGTTATGGGCTACGTTCCCAGTCCACATCACTTCGGCCCAGACATCATAATCCTGTGGATTTTCAAGAACTCTGGGGAGATTATGTATCAGGGACCTCATAGCGGCCTCGCACAAGCGGTCAGAAAGGTCTGTCTCCTCATTGGGAGAGAAATACCGTTCCATGACATGAGAAAGGATATCCGCGCCTCCAGCTCCGATCTGGTTCTTTGGAAGCGTATAGCAAAGCTCAGGATTTAAAATTGCAAACCGCGGATAGAGAAGGCTGGAAATAAAAGAACGCTTATCCGGCCCCTCTTCCCTGGTAATTACACTGCCATCGCTGCTTTCACTTCCTGCCGCAGGGATCGTTAATACCACACCTATGGGCAGGACGGTTTCCGGCTTCCGGTCTGTGGTATAAAAATCCCATACATCTCCCTTGTAGGGTACTCCAGCCGCGATGGCCTTTGCGGAATCAATGACGCTTCCTCCTCCTGCCGCCAGAATAAAATCCACTCCTTCCCTCCGGCAGAGTTCAATGCCCTGGCGTACCAGGGAAAGCCTTGGATTCGGGCATACTCCCCCCAATTCTACAAAGGAAACTCCTGCCTCCGTTAAGGATTTCACAATCCCGTCATAGGTTCCGGAAGCCTTGATGCTTTTTCCTCCATAATGAAGCAGCACCTTTTTGGAATAGACAGCAGTTTCCTCACCCACCCGTAAATGAGTCTGTCTGCCAAATATAATCCTTGTCGGGTTATACCATGTAAAATCTATCATTTTATCCTTCCTCCTGTTCTGATAAAAGCCATGCCGCACTGTTCCTGATCCATTTTCCAAACTCAGGATTTTCAAAGGTCTTTCCATTGTGTCCTGCACAACAGTAAGCCACCTTTCCCTTTCCGTACCTCCGGACCCAAGCCGCAGGATAGCTTTTTCCTTCATATTGGTACTCCATTACTATCTGGATATCTGCCAGTGGGTCAAGCCGAAACTGATATGCCTCATCCTCTGCGCAAAAATCGGAGACGCCCTCCATAACTGGATGGGCTGTACCCTTTCCCTTATAATGAAGAACCGGAAGCTGTTCATAGGGCGGATGGGATAAGAATTCTCCACCGATCATCTGCCCCAGCTCGCTGCGGTTCTGGACCGAGATCCCGTTATGTAAAACCAAAAGTCCCCCTCCTGTAGAAACAAAGGACAATAATCCGGCAGTTTCCTCATCTCCAAAAGCCGGTTCGTCAAATTCTCCGTAGAGAATGCACAGCCGGTACTGTTTCATAGCATCACTTTCAAACGCCTCCGGGCGGTCTGTCAACGTAATACAGCATTCCGCAAGAAGCTCTTTTACCTTTTCCCCTGGTTCATAAAGGGGATGGTATCTTGCATCCCATTTCCCAAACATCAAGGCCTCTACCATGGAATCTCCCTCCTTCCTTCATCTCTCATGACCAGCCTTCTTTCATCCTCATGAGCCGGGCAGAACTCATCCCTGCTCCGGTCCTGAAGAAAATAAAGGACAGCCTGCTGCCCGGTCCCTTTCATCTTCCAGGAGCCGTCATAGCAGAATACCCGGAAGGTATAACCTTCCGGACCCAGGCGGTTCATCTGAATCCTTGCCTGCATATTTCTTGCTGCCCGTACCATATGTTCTCCGTATCGTTCATGATCAAAGCACATATTGTTGCTGGAATCCCTGGTGGTTATATAGCAGATCCGTCTGCCCCCGCCCTGGTCCAAAAAAGGCTTAAGGAGGCGCAGTGCCTTAAGGGGGCCGTTTACATGATGCTCATAGGCCTGTAAAACGGCTGGCCGTTCCTGGTTTTCATAGATGGTACCTGTCCGGGGAAAGATTCCCTCATCATCACCAAATACCAACAGATCAAGGCCATCTTCCTTCTTAAAAAGGTTTTCTGCTGCCTGGACCTCTCCGTATCCCAGCCGCCAAACCAGCCAGCCCATTTCTTTTAAACATTCTTCCGCCTCCCGGCAGACTTCCGTATTTTCTCCACAAATCAATGCTGTTTTCCCCTTCTTTTCCACCATTTCCACCTCCTTCCGTTTAAAAGCACCATGCCCGTCCGTATACATCCACAACCTGTAGACAAGAGGGTTTCTCTCCTGTGAAATAAGAAAATGCAGACTCTGCCGACTGGGATGGCTCCAGTTCTCCTTTCATAGGTTCAGCCCCTTCCATATAAGTGCGCATCCAACCCGGATGGTATAAATAGATTCCATAGCCCCGTTTTCCCAAATCGTTATGAAGGATTCTTCCAGCCATGTTGAGAGCTGTTTTTGACATGCAGTAGCCTGTCATATCCTTACGATGAGCCACGCCGATGCTTCCTGCCTCCGAGGACACAAAGCAGATTTTCCGCATTCCCTCCTCCATAAGCGGAAGGAATCTACGGGTTAGGCACAGCGGACCAAGGCTGTTAATGTTAAACATTCTTAAGTTCTTTTCTAAATCAGTCTCACTCCCCATATCCTGTTCCTGCCAGGCCACGCCGGCGTTATGGATCAGCAGATCTATGACCGCAGTATGGCTTCCGGCAGTTTCAAATGCCCGGGCAATGGATTCATCCGATCCGATATCCAAAGACAAAAGCTCCAAACGTCCCGGCCAGGCCTCCTTTAACCGGGAAAGCCAGGGCCATTCCTCCATATACTGTCCTGCCAGCACAAAAAAGTCTTTCTTTAAAAACTCCTCACAAAGGGCAAAGCCCAGTCCCCGGTCTGCTCCTGTTATGAATACTGTCTTCATCTTTCCCTCAGCCTTTCTCATAATCCATATAAGCCTGCTCCATCAAAAGGAAAAATGCCTGCCCTTCCGGAGAAAAGCCCGGTCTGTCAAAGCCCGGTGCGCCGCAGACTCCCCGTACAAAGCCCTGGGGATCCATCTGCCCTTCTGCCGCTCTCCGAAGACGGTCTGCCTGTTCCTTACAGCCAGGGCTGGAAAGCCAGCCCTCCTTAAGCCCCCGGTAGATGGTATATGCAGTCATCTGGGATAAATTTGTTTCCACAAAGGAAGAAGGATCATCTACTACATCATGGAACAGCCCATCCTCCCTTACATGGAAAAGTACTCCATCCAGCAGTTTCTTTACCCGCTTTCTTATCATTTCCCGCTGCCGCTCATATCCGCTTTCCGGAATCAGATGCAGAAGCCTTGCTAAGCCGGCCATGGCCCAGCCATTTCCGCTGCCCCAGTGGGCTGCCCTCACATATTCCTTTTTTTCATCATCCCACATATGGCACATCAGGGCTGCCTTCTCATCATAAAGGGCATTCCAGTAGCCCTCCGCCTGCCGGATGGCCTCCTCATAATATCCTGCAGCTGCCAGAAACGGCGGAAGCATATACATGGAATCCACCCAGAACTGGCGGCTGGTGGTCAGATGGTAAAGAATCCCTTCTTCATTTCTGGGTGCTTTCTCAAGAGTCCAGGAAAGCAGAGCCGAAAGACCTTCCTCCAGGAGAGGATCCCCGCAGGTGCGGCAGGCAGCCAGCAGGGCTTCTCCCACGGAACAGGGATCTGTCACGCCATCCGTTACTCCGATCGTGGCAGCCCGGCCATCCTCCATCCTTCTGTATACCGCCTCTCTGGCCATGGCTGTCACGACCTCCATCTCGCCCATTTCCAGAAATGCCTGCATTGCAGTTCCCTGCTCCCAGGAATGGCGCTGCATGGAGAGAAGGGCCAATGCGCCTTTTCTGATCTGTTCTGCTCTGTCCATCACCTGCCCGCCTCCTTTTCCATCTCCATCCGGTATTCTCCCAATCCCCGGTTCACTTCCTTTAAGCCTTCATAAGCCTGGTTAAAAATTGTATATAATTTATCATAACGGCCTGCCAGGGATTTTCGTGGCAAAATTTCCCGCACAACAGGATTGATCCTCTTTACTGCCGAAAAATCAGGATAGATCCCCACACCGACTCCGGCGCAGACCGCCGCGCCCAGGCTGGTGGCCTCCTCTAAATAAACCGGAACGTTTAAAGGCATCTGGAAAATATCTGCTAATATCTGAAGCCAGGCTTCTCCCTTGGCCCCGCCGCCGATCACCCTTAAATCATTGATGGCTCTTCCCTGTTTTAAGCTTTCCAGAATCATTCTCAAATTATAGCTCACACCCTCTAGAACCGCCCTGGACAAGTCCTCTTTTGTAGTGGTAACAGACATCCCTAAAAAAGCCCCTCTGACGTCAGCATCCCATCTGGGCGACCGCTCTCCCAGTATATAAGGCAGATAGATAACCCCTCCGGCTCCCGGTTCCGCCTTCTTAACTCCTTCATTGATCCGTTCATAAGGGCTTATTCCAGTTTCCTCAGCCTCCTTTGTTTCCATCTGGCAAAGGGTTCTCTTATACCAGTTGTAGGAATATCCCGCTGCCTGCATGGTTCCGCACGGCGTATAAAGCTCCGGGTCTAAGTGCACCCAGTTAAAGGTTCTAAGCTCCGGGTCAAAATAGGGTGTTTTGGAAGCCATGGAGATCCAGGAAGAGGAGCCGAGCACATGATAGGCACTTCCCTCTTCTACCACCCCGGCTCCTGCACAGGCACAGCTTCCGTCCCCACCTCCGATGACCACCGGAGTTCCTTCCAAAAGCCCGGTAAGCTCTGCCGCCTCTCCTGTCACCCGGCCCCCTATATCGGTGGAGGGATGAGGTTCCGGCAAAATCGCCGGGTCTATATCCAGAGCGCTGAGGATTTCCTCTGACCAGCACTTTTTCCTGATATCAAAAAGATTTGTGCCGGAAGCATCGCTGTAATCAGTCACAATATTTCCGGTCAGACGGAAAATGATATAATCTTTGGCCTGAAGCATCCATCTGCATTTATGATAGACTTCAGGCTCGTGATTCCGGATCCAGAGAAGCTTGGCTGCGGAATAGGACGCGCTGAGCCTGTGGCCTGTGATTTCGTAGCCACGCTCCATCCCGATCCGTTCCTTCATGAAAGCCTCCTCTTTCCCTGCCCTGGTATCTGCCCAGATGATCATAGGCCGCAGAGGCTTTCCCTGAACGTCCACCGGAAGACACCCCATCATCTGGGCGCTGAAGGAAACCACTTCGATCTCTCCGGCTGAAATTCCGGATTTTTCAAGAAGCTCTCTGGTCGAGCTGCAAACCGCCTTCCACCAATCCTCCGGATCCTGCTCCACCCAGCCAGGTGCCGGATAATAGGCAGGGTATTCATGGACGCAGCTTGCCGCCATCCTGCCGTCTGTATGGTATAGGGTGGCCTTGTTTCCGCTGGTCCCTAAGTCATGGGCTAATATATACTGTTTCATAGGTTCCTCCTTATAAAGACAGCTCCACCAGCGTGGCCGGCATCTCATGCTTTTTATTTACCTTGTCAGGCCCTGTCACTAAGTCAAAACAGGAAGCAATGATTTTTCCATCCCATACAATCGGCTCTCCCGGCTGGTCCAGGCCTCCATCCACTCCGGTGCAGTCTGGGCTTTGGGCAATTCTCTCCACACTTCCGTCAGGATCCACCTTTGCTATGGCATTGGCGCTGAAATCAGCGATATAGAGATTTCCCTCTTCGTCAAAGAACATTCCGTCTGTGCTCTGAAGCTCTGCGGGATTCCGGGCAAATACCTGGTTCTCCTTTAAGCTTCCATCCTCATGAAAGGTAATCCGGTAAACAGTTCCGTCTCCGAAATTACCCACATAGAGGTTTCCTTCCTTATCAAATACGATTCCATCCGCTCCGTACTGGCAATCCGGATTCTGTGTAATAAAGGTTGCAAAAATATGTCTGTCCTCCAGCGTATTGGTTATATGTATTCCTTCTTCCTCCAGGCCGAAGCGGTATACGCAGCTTACCAGTTTCCCGTCGGGCCGTTTTACCGGATGAAGATAACTCTGGGTAACGTACATAAAACCATCCCGGATTCTGATGCCATTTGGATGCTCCATATGATCCGCCACCACCGTGGTCTTTAAAATATTACCCTCTTCATCTACTGCCACTTTTAAGATCCTGCCTTTGAAAATAAGATCTTCGCGTTCACTCCAGCCCTGGTTATCGCAAAGATACACGTTCCATTCCTCATCAAAGGCAATACCCATGTTCCTGGCAACTCCAGTTTCCGGATGCACCGGAACATCAAACCACTTTTTCACATTTCCTTCCCGGTCAATCCTCACCACACAACCGGACATGTCATCCTCTGCATAATTGGGACAGGAAAGCACCAGATTCCCATGGCGGTCTACGGCCATGCCATCCGGGGTGCACACATAGTCAGGCAATACACAAAATAACCGGCTCTCTCTCATCATCTTTTTCCTCCTTAAAATTTAATTACGATCTTTTTAGTGCCGGGCTCTCTGGCCTCCACCAGTTTAAAGGCCTCCAGACACTGTTCAAAGGGAATTACATGGGATATAAAATCCATGGGTTTAAGGACTCCCTGATTGATCCAGGCCATAATCTGGGAGTGGGCCTCTCCCTCTTCCTTTTTGCTGGGCCACTGGACGAATTGAAGGGTCCAGTTATAAGGAGCCTGACTCCAGTCCAATTCCATATTTAGCTTGGGAGATATTCCATAACAGCAGATTTTTCCATTATATTTTACCAGGGGCATTGCCTGGTTAATGAGAGCATTGATTCCCACTGCATCCACCACATAATCCACACCATCCGGAATCAGCCTTTTTACTTCCTCTCCGATGTCACAGGCAGCCGTATTAAAGCTATAATCTGCTCCCATCCTCTTTGCCTCTTCCACTTTTGCATCTGCAATATCCGTGGTGATCACGGTCCTTAACCCCAGCAGCTTTAAAAATCTGGTAAAGCACAATCCTACCGGCCCTGCCCCAAGTACCAGAGCTGTCTCATTGGGCTGGCAGCCGAACCGGCGGATCGCACTTAGAACCTCACGGAAGGTAATGATCATGGAAGCGCCAACTGCATCCACCTGATCCTCAGGACGGAGTACCGTCTGGGCTAAATAGGCTTCGCTCCATTCCGGAGTTCCCGGTCCCATGCCATGACGGATGTAGCTCTGGGCATCTCCTACTACTGCATATTCTGCATAAGCTCCCCAGCCCGGCGTATACCCCGCTGTTTCTTTTTCCAGAAACGGCAGAAGTACCAGGTCTCCTACATGCAGATGTTCCGCCTGCGCACCCGTCTCCACCACTCTTCCAACTCCTTCGTGACCCAGAATGGCCGGATAAGACAGGAAATTTTTAAATGTGCCATGAATCAGCTTCATATCCGTTCCATTGCACACGCCGCAGCTTTCCAGCTTTACCAGTGCCTGACACGGACCATAGTCTGGCTTTTCAATTTCCTCTACGGACAGTTTTCCTGTTTCGTCTACAATCAGCGCTTTCATCTTGTTTTCCTCCTATTTCCTTCTTCAAAACAAAAAAGGTACAATCATCTCCTGATTTTCATGAGATAATTGTACCTTTTCCACAATAATTCTAACACGGTCTTTCTTTTTATTTGGTGCTTTATTTTTTTATTTGCTTTTTTTTCCGCAGCATTTCTTATATTTTTTTCCGCTTCCGCAGGAACAAGGATCGTTTGGATAGATTTTCAGAGGATTCTTGCGCTGGGCAGATACTCTCTCTAAGCCCTTCATTACCATTTCATATGGCTTGTGACCTCTGTTTAACACCATCCTGGTGTGATTCCATACATCTGTGATAATGCTTGTGAACTTTTCCAAATGCTCTTCTGATTCAAAAATGATCCCGGCAGCCTCTATTCCTTCCACAACTTCCTGAAGCTGTCCTCCCATGCTGATCTCAGCCTGCACCTGGCGCAGCAAATATGGAACCCTTTCATCCGGAACGTTCATTTCATCCGTCAGAAATTTGCTCAGACAGCTTAATTCTCCGGTCATTAAAAAGCCCTCATTGTCCGCCATGAAACGGATTTCCATCTGGGTGGGAATATAATAAGGCACTTTTTTCTGCATCTGCTGCAGTTCTTCAATGTCCTTTTGCTCTTCCAGCGCTCCATCCACAAAGTTTCCATCAACGTATCTGACGGCAGGACGGTATGAATGAAGAAGCTCATAGGCATGTAACAGTTCCTCTAAGGAAAGCTTCTTATCTTCATATTTATTAAAGGCTTCTAACAGAACCAGCGGGGGAGTGACGGCATATAAGGAATTTGCTGCACGGAGATAGTCTCCGATTGTGCTGAGACGTTCACGCTCTTCCTTAAATTCCTGTGTCTTTACCTCTTCATATGCTTTTATTACTTCTTCAGCAACCATAAAATGATTATCAGGTCCAGCAGTTACATAGCCTCCGGCGTAAAGAAAATCCATTTCTCCTGCTTCAAAGGATGGCACCTGGAAATCATCTGCTGCCACTTGCTCAAATAATCTGATTTCCGAATTACGGGCGCAAAGGAAATAACGGCTCATTACCTTCTGTTCCAGAATATGAGCTATGGTCCGTTCCGCCAGCTCTTCCTTTTTTAATTTGGAAAGCCCGCCCATGCCGTGTCTTTTTGCAATCTCAAGGATGCTGCTTTTATCATAGCAGTCATATATATCTGCTATATGAACTTCTTCGGATGCATGATCAGAACCCTGGTTCAGTAATTTATTGACAGCAGACATGTCATATTCTTTCAGCTCTTTTGAATCCGACTCCAAAAGTTTATAGTACCCGGCGATGCTTCCGCAGTTTTCCGGGACACAATCTCCTTTGAATTTTACAACCTGACCACAGCTTTCCTTATAATCAGCCGCCACATCTTCCACCTGGATATTTAATTCCCAGTTTTTGTCAAGGCCGTAGGTATATGTAAATTTGCCGGTACCGGATACCAGACTGTCAATGGTTTCATCACCTAAAAGGTATTGAAATTTCTGGGACCAATTCTCTGTCCCCGGAACTACCCGAACCCCTTCAGAACGGAATTCAAATTCATACAGGTGCTCATCGGACCAGCAGAATGCTGTCTGAATCATCTGGTGCAACTTTCCAAAGGTTATCCCTTGCGGTACCAGAACCCTTCTCCAAATCGGCGGCTTGCTGCCTTTGATCGTGACTTTCAGTTGATATGCTCCCATGAATACGCCCTCCTGTCTTGTATCCTTTGTATCCGTTCTTAAATTACGGAATGATTTTTATATTTCTACTATAAAATAAGCGCACGTTCCAATTTACCATATTTCCTCCTGTTCTGTCCAGTCCATCCCGCTATTTTTTGCAAAGGAAAGGCTGTTTTTTGTAATTATGACAGCTTTTTCAATGCTGATTTTGATTCTTATCCAAAATAGAGGAATTTCGTCTTCCCATCCTGCAGATACTATTAATAAGAAAAAAGAGAGCCGGCAGGCTTTACACAACCTTTACGATTTCTATACTAAAACATGATATCGGAAAAACCTTCCGGCTGATATACTCCATGATGTAAGCGAAAGCAATTTAAAAGAGAAAAGAGGAGAAAGTAAAATATGAAAAAAAATTTTGTTAAGGCAATTGCATTAGCTGGAATGGCAGTTCTTACAATGGGAACTTTAGCTGGCTGCGGCAGCAAAAATGCTGAAACACAGGCTCCTGATACCAAAACCGAGGCTGGCACTACAAGTGGGACAACCACAAAAGAAGATACAGCTGCTAATTTAAATGGCTCTATCAGCATGGTTGGTTCTACCTCTATGGAGAAATTCGCAACCGCATTAAGTGAAGTTTTTATGGAAAAATATCCGAGTGTTACCGTACAGGCCGAATTTGTAGGATCCGGCGCAGGAATCGAAGCAGTTACCAATGGTTCTGCAGATATCGGTAACTCTTCCCGTAATTTAAAAGATGAAGAAAAAGCAAAGGGTGTCGTTGAAAATATCGTTGCAATTGATGGTATCGCAGTTGTCTCTGATTCTGCCAATGCCGTTAACAATTTAACGAAAGATCAGCTGATCAGTATTTACAATGGCACAACTACTAACTGGAAGGACTTAGGCGGAGCAGATCAGCCGATCGTTGTCATTGGACGTGAGTCCGGTTCCGGTACAAGAACTGCTTTTGAAGAGCTGTTAAAGCTGGAAGATGCCTGCAAATACAGCAATGAGCTGGACAGCACCGGTGCAGTTATGGCAAAGGCCGCTTCCACTCCAGGCGCCATTGGTTATGTATCTCTTGACGTTCTTGATGACACCGTAAAGACCCTGAAGCTGGAAGACAAAGAACCTACTCCGGAAAACATTAAGGCTGGTTCTTACATCTTAAGCCGTCCATTCGTTATGGCTACCAAAGGAGAGGTATCAGAGCAGAGCGATCTGGTGAAAGCATTGTTCGACTATATCCATTCTGATGAAGGAAAAGAATTAGTAAAAGCTGTTGGTTTAATCCCGGCAAACTAATTGAAAACTAACTCTTCTTATACTGCATAACGATAATATTTACAGGGGACGCAGCCAGACAGTTATGCTACGTCCCCGTACTTGAAAGGAGCTGTTATATGCGACCAAAGTCTTATTCCATATTTGGTGGCCACGGAAGTAAATCAGGTGTTGAGCATGCTGCAGAGGTTATCTTTACTATCTGCGGCTTCTTTGCCGTTTTGGCTGTGGCCTCTATCAGTTTGTACATGATCATAAGCGGCACGCCAGCACTTTTTAAGGTGGGGATACTGGATATTTTATTCGGAACCATCTGGATGCCGGAAGCTGCTTCTCCAAGCTTTGGCATCCTATATGTTATTCTGACCTCCATCGTGGGAACAGCATTGGCGATTCTGATCGGCGTTCCCATTGGCGTTATGACTGCCGTTTTCCTGGCTGAAGTAGCCCCTGTAAGGCTTACCAATATCGTGCGACCGGCAGTAGAACTGTTAGCCGGCATTCCTTCTGTTATCTATGGTTTGCTTGGAATCCTGATTTTAAACCCTTTGATGTATAAGCTTGAGTTAAAAATATTTGCAGGATCCGCCACCCACCAGTTTACCGGAGGCGCGAATCTGATCTCCGCTGTTTTAGTGCTGGCCTTAATGATTCTTCCTACGGTTATCAACATCAGCGAATCAGCGCTCCGTGCTGTTCCACAGCACCTTAGAAGCGCTTCCCTGGCTCTTGGAGCCACCAAGATCCAGACGATTTTCAATGCGGTCCTTCCGGCTGCAAAGTCCGGTATCATTACCGCAATTGTCCTTGGAACAGGCCGGGCCATCGGTGAGGCAATGGCCATAAGCCTGGTGTCCGGAAGTTCGGTAAATATACCTCTTCCATTTAACTCGGTCCGTTTCCTTACTACTGCGATCGTATCGGAGATGTCTTATTCCGCCGGACTCCACAAACAGGTGCTTTTTACCATAGGCCTTATCCTGTTTGCCTTTATCATACTCATTAACATTACGCTTAACAACCTGTTAAAGAAAGGAGAGGAAAGCCATGACAAATGATATCGTTATTCCTGTTCAAAAAGATTCTGCAGTAACACATAGCATTTATAACCGGAAAAACCGGACCTCCGATTCTGTCTTAACGGTTCTTATTTACTTATGCGCTTCCATCTCCATTCTGGTCCTCATTGGGATCATGGGCTATGTGTTTGTCCGTGGCGTTCCCCAAATCAGCTGGGAATTTCTGACCACTGTGCCAAGTACGATCAGAGGAACCTTTGGTATCGTCGGAAATATTGTAAACACCCTATATGTGGTGGTCATTACCCTGTTAATTGCCACTCCACTGGGCGTTGGCGCAGCCATTTACTTAAACGAATATGCAAAGGGCGGAAAGGTAATCCGCATCATTGAGTTCACTACAGAGACCCTGGCGGGTATCCCCTCCATTATCTTCGGCCTCTTTGGCTATGTATTTTTTGGTATCACCCTGGGCCTTGGTTATTCCATTCTTACCGGCGCTTTAACCTTATCCATCATGGTTCTTCCCCTTATTACCAGGACCACCCAGGAAGCCTTAAAAACCGTTCCGGAGAGCTACCGCTTCGGCGCCCTGGGCATCGGTGCGACCAAATGGTACATGATCCGGACCATCCTGCTTCCCAGCGCCATGCCAGGCATTGTGACCGGAATCATTCTGGCCATCGGACGTATCGTGGGAGAGTCCGCTGCCCTTCTCTTTACGGCAGGAAGCGGTTATCTTCTTCCTAAGGACTTTTTCGGTAAGATCTTCGAATCCGGCGGTACCCTGACGATTCAGCTTTACTTATGCATGCAAAAGGCCAAATATGGCCAGGCCTTCGGAATTGCCGTTGTTCTTCTGGTCATCGTACTGGCAATAAACGGACTTGCAAAATATCTGTCTCATAAATTCAATACGGAGGTCAAAGAATCGTGAATACCAATACAGTAAAAATTTCAACCAACAATTTAAATTTATACTATGGAACGAACCATGCCCTTAAGGATGTAAACCTAAATCTCTTTACAAATAAAATTACGGCATTTATCGGCCCTTCCGGATGTGGAAAATCCACCTACTTAAAAACATTAAACCGAATGAACGACCTTGTTCCAAGCGTAAGAATAGAAGGAGAAGTTCTTTTAGACGGAGAGAACATCTATGATCCACGGGTCGACACCACCCTTTTACGAAAAAAAATAGGCATGGTATTTCAGCAGCCCAACCCGTTTCCAATGAGCATTTATGACAATGTGGCATACGGCCCGAGAATCCATGGCATAAAGAATAAATCCGAGCTCGACGCCATTGTAGAAAAAAGCTTAAAAGGGGCAGCGCTCTGGGATGAGGTGTCCGACCGTTTAAAGAAGTCAGCCCTCGGCCTTTCCGGCGGCCAGCAGCAGCGCCTTTGTATCGCCCGCGCCCTGGCAGTTGAACCTGAGATACTGCTTATGGATGAACCCACCTCTGCATTAGACCCTATCTCCACCTTAAAAATCGAAGACCTGATGGATGAGCTGAAAGAAAAGTACACGGTTGCAATCGTTACCCACAACATGCAGCAGGCAACCAGAATCGCTGATTATACCGCCTTTTTCCTTGTTGGAGAGGTGGTGGAATACGCTACCACAACCGATCTTTTCACTACACCTAATGACAAAAGAACCGAAGACTATATCACCGGACGCTTCGGCTGATCCATTTTATTGATAGAACAAATAAGGAGAACGGAAAATGACAACGAGAGTTAATTATGAACATGAATTAAGCCAATTAAACCATGACATAAAAGAAATGGGGCGTATGGTAGAAACCTCCATTGAAGAATGCTTTATAGCATTTGAAGACCAGGATTTTGAGAAGGCAGAGGATATTATAAAAGGAGACCGTACCATCAACGATTTAGAGCGCTCCATCGAGGCCCGCTGCCTCTCCATCATCTTACGCCAGCAGCCTGTTGCAGGAGACTTAAGAGTGGTTTCCAGCGCTTTAAAGGTAGTTACGGACTTAGAGCGTATCGGCGACCATGCTTCCGACATCGCCGAGCTCATCCTGCGAATAAAGGGCGAACACGTTTACCATGTAGTCCGCCACATCCCCTCCATGGCCTCAGCCGCCCGCGAAATGGTCCGCTGCTCCATCGAAGCCTTTATAAACCAGGATTTGGAGATTGCAAATCAGATCGAAAAGCAGGATGATGTCGTTGATGAATTATTCGATAAGGTAAAAAATGATGTAGTAGATTTATTAAAGCAATCCACTGAGCATATTGATCAATGCATTGATCTGTTAATGGTGGCAAAATATTTAGAGCGCATCGGTGATCATGCCGTAAATGTTTGTGAATGGACAGAATTTTCAAAGACAGGAGCTTTGAAGAATGTACGGATATTGTAAAGCTACGAGCAGTGCGTCCTTAAAAACGAAAGCACCCACAAGAATGCTTGCATTCTTGTGGGTGCTTTTGATTTTGAGGACATAGGTTGCCAGCCGTCAAGCGAGAAGGAGCGCAGCGGATTCGAGCTTGAGCACTGCGGACCCGCGGGCCACACAATCAAACTCAATCTTTTACTACAACATCGCCCCACCCCTACAATAAGTCTGAACCACATCATAATCATCCCGAAGAACCACAAAGTCCGCATCATACCCCGCAACCAGTCTACCCTTCCTATCATCAACTCCCAAGCACTTAGCCGGATTAATCGTACAGGAATTCAGTGCCGAATCAAAAGGAACCATAGCCTCTTCCACCAGAATCTTCAGCCCCTTATTCGCCTTAAGCGTACTACCCGAAATCGTATCCGTTCCTTTCAGATAAGCAAGGCCGTTCTCCCTAATCTCAATACTATGCCCCCCCAGCTGAAAATCCATACCAACAGGGCAATGCTTAGGGCAAAGAGAATCCGTAATCATAATCGCATGATCCCTACCCTTAATCGCATAATAATTATTAAGCGCTGCCAAATGAGAATGGCACCCATCACAAATGATTTCGCCATAAATATCCCTCACCCTAAACGCAGCTCCTACCAGCCCCGGATTCCTGTGATGATAAGGTGTCATGCCATTATACACATGAGTCATAGAGGTCGCCCCATTTGCGATCCCCATAAGTGCCTGCTCATAGGTTGCAGACGAGTGCCCCATACTCACTACCACTCCGGTATCCTTACAATACCTTGTCAGGGTGAATCCCTCATCATGCTCCGGTGCAAGGGTAATATATTTAATCAAACCCTTCGCCGCTTCCTGATACTCTTTAAACTGCGTTACAGAAGCGGTAGCAATCGCCTCCGGCGGCTGAGCACCTTTATATTTCATATCCAAATAAGGCCCTTCAAAATGAATTCCAAGGATCTCCGCGCCTTCGTATCCGCTTTCCGCCACAGCTGCCACGTTGGCAACCGCCTTAGTCAGCACATCCGGCATCTGGGTCACTGTGGTCGGAAGGATAGAGGTCACTCCCTCTTCCGGTATCCGCCTCATCCATTCCCGCAGCCCTTCCGGTTCACCGTCGTTGGTATCAAATCCATAAGCCCCATGGGTATGGATGTCAATAAATCCCGGAACAATCCTGTCATCCCCGTAATCCTGATCTGCCGCCATCTCACCATACTCATGGACTGCCTTAATCTTTTCATCTTCCACCTGTAGCTGTGCCGGGATGAACTGCCCTGCAATCCAGACCCGTCTGCTCTGTATTATCATAACCGTAACCCTCTCTTTCCTAATTTTCTTCCCTACGTTCGGGTGTAAAGGTATACCCAAAAGGTATTACCCATTCTTAGCACCCGTCTGCCGGTACACTGGTGTGTTTACATATAGTATAAACAGTTCCTTCTCCCTTTTCAAGAAGATTAACCACAGATTCCATTCTTTTTCCAGCCATAGTCAAATACCCTGCAGCAAGCTGCAGGGCATCTAACTCTTTCATCATTCGCCAAATTCAGAAAATACATACATTTTTTGCGCCTGACTCCTTCCATTCAAAAATCAATCCTGTGAAATAGGCCACCGGATGATCACCCGGAATAAGTCTGCCTCCACTTCTATCTGAAGCCTGCCGTTCTGCAGCTCTACAAAGCTTTTCGCAATCGCCATTCCAAGGCCGGAGCCTTCCGTGTTCCGGGACTGGTCTCCCCTGACAAACCTTTCGGTTATTTCATCCGGATTAAAGGTAAGCTCTGCAGCCGAAACATTCTTCAAAGTAGTGACCACATAGTCTCCTTCCTTCTTCATATCAATATAAGCTCTGGTATAAGGCATTGCATATTTAATAATATTCGTCAATAAATTATCAAATATCCGGTAGGTCTTCTGGCTGTCCAGAGGAAGAACGATCTTTTCATCCGGTAAATTCCACCTGAAATCTATGGTAGATTCCTCTATTTTATCACTAAGCTCCAGGCTGACCTCCTTTAACAGGCTGACAATATCCACATCCTCCAGATTCAGCGTCACATTGTTGCTGTTAGCCTTGCTGATTTCAAACAGGTCCTCAATAAGTGCTTTCAAACGCATTGATTTCTGTTCCAGTATATCTATATAGGCCTTCCTTTGCTCCGGCGTCGCCTGGTCATCCCTTAAGAGGTTTACATAAGTTATAATCGCCGTCAAAGGAGTTTTCAGATCATGGGACATATTGCTGATCAAATCCGTCTTAAGCTTCTGGCTTTTTACTTCCTCGCCGACTGCCACCTTGAACCCGCTTTGTATCTTCTGGATCTCCTTCTTAAATGGCTCAAACACACTTAAGTCTTCTTCTATGGCGACCTCCAGATTGCCCTCTGCGATCTGGTTTGTGACTCTTAAAAGGATCTGGTATTTGTCACTTAAATCCCTGTAATACTTTCTCATCACAATAAACAAAATGATAGAATAAAGTATCAAAGCACCGATTCCGAAAAACCACAGGCTGCAAAGAACAGACAGGATGATAAAGTTCACTCCCACGATCCGGAAAATGGTCCGGTCTGACCGTTCCTGCAGGTTGATATTCCCTACAAAATTATAAACTTTACGGCAAAGGTTTCTCACCCATTGACAAAACCAGCCGCACAGAGTCCGTTCATGAAGGTAACGCTTCAAACCGATATGAATGACATCGCGCACGCATAGAACCGCCCAGTAGACGATGGCAAAAGGGATGGACCACCACATCATGTTCCAGAGCTTTATCATGACCCCCGCCACCAGCGGCAGGAAATTGGCCCGCATAAGAGCGTCATACAAATCTCCCCGGTTTGTCACTGCCACGAGATTTGTAAGCCCTGTACCAAAAAATACGCCGCCGCAGATTATTCCCGCAACGATCTCAAAAGGCGTTCGTAAAATCCTGCTGCACTCCGGCAGGCCCGGATCAAAACAGGAGAGGAAAAAGGCTGCAATCGCTACGGCGCAGACCAGGCCCAAAAAGATCCTGGAAACACTGCCTGAGTAATTATAGGCATTCCAGACAGTTTCTCTCTCCTCTTCATATGCAGCAATCTGCTGTGCCCTCATTCCATAAGCGAAGGTAACATTTCTTGGGTTTTTCAGTTTTAAATCCGTCTCATAACGATACTGTTCCCAATAGTAATCACTCATGGGGTCCTTGTCTCCTAACATCCCCAGGGTATTCATAAGCCTGACCGTATTTTCTCCGCTTACGGCCCCGGCCTGCATACGCCCCAGATCATCATAACGAAGCTCTGCCTTAAACGTATATTCACCGCTTCCTCCAATGGAGCGGCCTCCTGCATGATCAGCCAAAACTTTGCCATTCCCATCAAGGATCTGATAATCCACGTAATTTCTTATGCCATTAAAATTCCGGCTCCAGGATTCATATTCCCGGACACAGTTTTGACGCAGCTCCTTTAAATAATCATAGCGCTCCTCCTGGTCAGAAAATCCACTTGATTCCTCTCCGGCGACGGCAATGGTATCCACTCCTTCCATGACGTCCGGCTCTCCTTCCGAGACTGCCGTCTGGCTGTTCACACCATTCTTTAATTCTTCCTCTGCCAGGGGGAAATAGAACTGGAAGGGAGATATAACACTGCCCTGATCATACTGGGCCTGTTCCAGATAAAGCACATAATTGCCCAGCACCAGATGCTTAAGAAACGCATCCTGCCCATAAACAGGCTCCTCGTACCTGGCTGATTCATTTTTAAAAAACGGATAAAGCCCCACCATGACGGATGCTGCCGACAAAATGACGATCAATGCCAGAAATGCGCTGATCCTATGCCTGTTTCTCAATTTTATATCCAACGCCCCACACCACCTTTAAATATTTTGGCTCCTTCGGGTTGATCTCGATCTTTTCCCTGATTTTCCTTACATGAACCATGATCGTATCGGTATTAATGGCCCGTTCATTCCAGACCCGCTCATAAATCTCTTCTGCCGAGAATACTCTTCCCGGGTTTTTCATAAGAAGAGCCAAAATCTTAAATTCAATGGGAGTCAGCTTCACCGGCTTTTCATCAACGGTCACTTCCACCGTATCCTCATTCAGCTCCAGCCCTCCGATGGAATAAACATTGCTTTTCTCCCTCTGCTCCTTTGCTTCCAGCATATCCATATATTTTTTATAGCGCCTGAGCTGGGAATTTACCCTTGCCAACAGCTCCATGGGCGTAAATGGCTTTGCAACATAATCATCGGCGCCGATATTAAGCCCCATGATCTTATCCACTTCCTCAGACTTTGCCGACAGGATGATCACAGGAAAATCATGAGTCTCTCTTAATTTTACGGTCATAGTAATACCATCCATTCGGGGCATCATCACATCCACAATAGCCAGATGGATCTCTTCCCGCTCTAAAACCTTAAGGCCTTCCACACCGTCCGCCGCCTGGAATACCTCGTATCCCTGGCTTCTCAAATAAATCACGATTCCTTCTCTGATCTCTTTATCATCCTCTACCAATAAGATGTGGTTTGCTTCCATGTTCTCTCTCCTTTTCCCATTCCTGCCCGGTTTTTGGGCAAAAGATATACCCTTAAGATGTTACCTGGCAAGTGATAGGGCATGCTGCCTGCAGTATCCCAATTTATGATACCACAATTTCTCCCTTTTTACTTCAATTTAAGGATACGAAAGCAATCTTAAATGGAGTGACACAGAAAACGAAAGAAATTCTAAAATTTCCTTCTCCTCCTAAATCAGACATTTCCATAAAAAGAAAAGGCCCATCAGGATTTCAAAAATTCCTGATACGCCTTTCCTATGTTATTCCGATGTCTTACGTATATTGCTTTCCATCAGCCTGTTAAAACCCAGCCAGCCATTGTTGTCTCCTGCGCCCTTTAACACCTCGATCATGGTCTCCAACTTGGCATCCGTATTATCTGCGAAATTCAAAGCCAGCGCCTCAATCAAAGCCGGTTTTTTAGGAGAACCGTATTCCAGCTCCCCATGATGGGCCAGAATGCAGTGTTTCAGCTCGGAGGCCGTCTTTTCCGGAAAGCCTGCAATCGTCCGGATCCTCTCTCCCACCATTTCTGTTCCAATGATGATGTGGCCCAAAAGCTGCCCGTCATCGGTATAGTCGTTTTCCGGAAATATGGAAAGCTCCCTGGTTTTTCCGATGTCATGGAACATGGCAGCGGTGATGAGTAAATCCCGGTTAATGTACGGGTAATAGCCGGCGTAATAATCACACAGCTTTACAACGCTTAAGGTATGCTCCAAAAGTCCGCCCACAAAGCCGTGGTGAACACTTTTTGCCGCAGAGTGAAACTGAAATGCCTTTGCAAAAGCAGCATCCTCTACAAAAAAGCTTTCCGACAGCTTTTTTAAATAGGGGTTTTTAATTGCCCGGATAAAGCCCAGAAACTCTTCATACATAAGCCCGATATTTTTAGAGGAAACCGGTAAATAATCGCCAGGTGTAAATTCACCCTCATCCGCTTTCCGGATCCGTTTAATATTCAACTGATTGGAATTCTGGAAAACGGTCACATCTGCATCTATGTATACATAATCCAGAGTTTCAAAATTCCCGATTCCCGGAGATCCCAGATCCCAGATTTTTGCATCCACTGTTCCGGTCTTGTCCTGAAGAATCAGGTTTCCATATTCTTTTCCTGACTTCGTAAGGGCAATCTGCTTATTTTTGCATAAATACACATCTGACACATGCATTCCCTCACGGAATGATTCTACATACCTCATTGTTTTCCTCCACATTCTTAACCCCAGGCAACACGGAAGCCAGGAAGATTACCTGGCTCCAATGGTTACCTGATACTGTATCTCTTTATATTCTTCCCTTCCATTGCGGGAAACACTCACAGGTATCACATCTCCTGGATTGGAATCTTCAAGGATTGACTGAAAGTCCTTCATGGTTACAATGGTTTCATCTCCCATAGTCCTTATGATATCGCCGCACTGGATCCCGGCATTGTAGGCAGGGCTATCTGCATTCACATCAACTACGTATACCCCAAGTGGCATACCGTTGCTATTCATGACGGCGCTTACTTCCTGTCCCTTAATTCCAAAGTATGGGTATGACACGCCATTGCTCATCTTTTCCAGAATACTCTTATAGTCGGATATGGCCATGGCTGCCGTCATATCCTTACTGCCGTCATTCTTATGTTCATCCGTTACCCAGCCGATGATTTGGCCTGATGTGTTCATGATAAACGTGCCGGTCCCGGCATTCCCCTTCACATCAGAATAAAGGATGCGCGTCATACCATCGGTAATCTGCACATTTTTCGTTATATAAGATATAAATCCATATCCAACAGAATGGACCATTCCGGCAGGACCGCCAACGGCCACAACTAAATCACCCTGCTTCACGGAATAGGAATTTCCCAGCTCAATGGCCTTTATTTCCTCTAACAAAGCCCTTCCAAGATCCGCCGTAGAAATGCTTACGATAGCCATTCCGGAAAGCTTATCGGTCTGCTTAATGGTCCCCTGGACCTCTGTCCCGTCGGAAAATGCCACACGGATCGCCTCCGCATCCTCCACCGCTCCATCTGGTGTCAGCACAAGAAGCTCCTGGTTTGTGGAAGCGATGATCACTCCCGAAAACAGGCCGGAGTTTTCCACAGGGTTGTTAAACCAGTCTGTCTGGGTCTTTACGGAATGAACCGTTACGATCCCCTTGTCCGCCTTTTGGACAAGTGACCTTAAGTTTCCATATAGGGTATTTAAATCATCTACTGAAAACGGATATTTCTCCATGGCGGACTTTAAAATATCCTCTATCGGTTCTGTCTCAGCCGCAGACTCTGTTTCAGTCTCGGAAGGCGCTGTTTCTGGATCATCCTTTGGTATGGTTACAGGAATGCTTTCACTGGTGGATCCTTTTGCAAAAAATCTTTCAGCTACAGGTCGGGATATGGCAAATGTAACAGCTGCAACAATTCCGAAAATAACCGCAGTCGCAAAAAGGCCCAAAGTCCTTTTTAGCATATCCCTTTTTGACATGGGCTGTCTCACTATCTTTTCATTGATAAACCGACGGGGCTCCGTCTTTCTATCATCTGGCCCGTTATTTTCCGGCATACTTACCCTCCTTTGCAGAAGACCTAAATACTATTATAAGGTTGTTCGCCCCTTAATGCAAGAAAAACCTACAGAAATGAGACTCTATCCGGGTACTTAAAGAATAATTTCTATAAATCCAGAAACATTATAATTATCTCCATAGCATGAAAAACAACCTGAGGATTGCAGTTTTTGTCCCATATATGCTATACTGTAACAGATACCATCATCACCGGACCACAATGCAAAGAAAGCAGAATAAACAAGGAATAATATATGAATCAGAAATCATTAAAAACTTTAGAATATCATAAAATCATTGCACAGCTTGCGGAATACGCTTCCAGCGATTCAGGCAAGACGCTGTGCCGGAATCTGGTCCCATCAACGGACTACCAGGAGATCGTGAGATCCCAGAGCGAGACGACCGATGCCGCTACAAGAGTGCGCCAAAAAGGCGGCATCTCTTTTGGGGGAATTAAGGACATACGGCCTTCCATAAAGCGCCTGGACGTAGGAAGCTCTCTTGGAATCGTGGAGATTCTTTCCATCAGTTCCCTTCTCACCGCCTCAGCCCGGGTAAAAGCCTACGGACGTCATGAGGACTCTGAGCTGCCGGACGACTCACTGGAAGAATTCTTCCGGATGCTGGAACCCTTAACCCCGGTCAACACGGAAATCAAACGCTGCATCCTCTCCGAAGAGGAGGTCAGCGATGACGCCAGCCCGGGACTTCATCATGTAAGGCGCTCCATGCGTTCTATTAATGATAAGATCCATACTCAGTTAAACTCCATATTAAACTCCAACCGGACCTATCTACAGGACGCGGTGATCACCATGAGAGATGGACGTTACTGTCTCCCGGTGAAATCCGAGCATAAATCCCAGGTATCAGGCATGGTTCATGACCAGTCCTCCACCGGTTCCACACTCTTTATCGAACCAATGGCCATCGTAAAGCTTAATAATGACTTAAGGGCCCTGGAAATCCAGGAACAAAAAGAGATCGAAATGATCCTGGCCGATTTAAGCAACCAGCTGGCTCCCTATCTTGAGGAGCTGGGTATGAATTTTGAAATTCTGACCAAACTGGATTTCATTTTTGCAAAAGCCGCCTTATCCAAACATTACAATGCAAGCGAACCGGTATTTAACACAAAAAGGATCATAAACATTAAGGATGGACGTCATCCCCTTCTTGACCCAGCCAAGGTGGTTCCCATCAGCATCCATCTGGGCCGGGACTTTAATCTGTTAATCGTAACCGGACCAAATACAGGAGGAAAAACAGTTTCCATAAAGACAGTGGGCTTATTCACTCTCATGGGACAGTCCGGCCTTCATATTCCGGCTTTTGACGGTTCCCAGCTGGCTGTGTTTGATGAAGTGTTTGCAGATATCGGAGATGAACAGAGCATTGAGCAGAGTTTAAGTACTTTTTCCGCCCATATGACCAACATTGTCCAGATCCTGGGCCAGGCAGACAGCAATTCTCTCTGCCTGTTTGACGAGCTTGGGGCTGGAACCGATCCAACGGAAGGAGCGGCCCTTGCCATCTCCATCCTGTCATTTCTTCACAATATGAAATGCCGCACCATGGCCACTACTCATTACAGTGAGCTAAAGGTGTTTGCCCTCACAACCCCAGGCGTGGAAAATGCCTGCTGTGAGTTTAACGTAGAGACTCTTAGGCCCACCTACCGCCTTTTAATCGGTGTGCCGGGCAAGAGCAACGCCTTTGCCATTTCCAAAAAGCTGGGACTTCCTGATTATATTATTGAAGATGCAAAAAACAACCTTCAGGCAAAGGATGAAAACTTTGAGGATCTTTTGACCCATCTGGAAGAAAACCGTGTCACCATTGAAAAGGAACGGATCCAGATCGCCTCCTATAAGCAGGAGGTAGAACAGCTAAAAGCCCGTCTGACCCAGAAGGAAGAACGGCTTGATGAACGCCGGGATCAGATGATACGGGCGGCCAAAGAGGAGGCCCAGAGTATCCTCCGGGATGCCAAGGATACGGCAGATCAGACCATACGGAATATTAACAAGCTGGCCGCAGATTCAGGCGTGAGCAAGGAGCTGGAAGAACAGAGAAGCAAGTTAAGAAGCAAGCTTCAGGATGTGGATTCTTCCCTTTCCTTAAAAAACGAGAAAAAACAGCCTGGAAAGCGGATCGATCCCAAAAATCTTAAGCTGGGAGACGGCGTAAAAGTCTTAAGCATGAACTTAAACGGGACTGTCAGCTCTCTTCCCAATGCAAAAGGCGATTTGTACGTGCAGATGGGGATTCTCCGTTCACTGGTCAACCTTTCGGATTTAGAGCTTCTGGGCGAAGAGTCTGTTTCCACTCCCGCTACAAACAATTCCAAGAAATCAGGAAGCGGAAGCAGTTCCACACGTATGTCCAAATCCTTTTCCATCTCTCCGGAGATTAACTTGATCGGAATGACCACGGATGAAGCCATTCCCCAGCTGGACAAATACTTAGACGATGCCTATCTGGCCCACCTTCCCCAGGTGCGTGTGGTACATGGCCGTGGAACGGGAGCTTTAAAAAATGCGGTGCACAAGCACTTAAAGAAGTTAAAGTATGTAAAGGAATTCCGGCTTGGCGCCTTTGGCGAAGGGGATTCCGGCGTAACCATCGTTTCATTTAAGTAAATACCTCGTGGGCAGCCGCCAAATGGATATGCAGGCATATCCTCCTGGCTTGTCTTTGCGTGAATCATTTGAGAAAGGGGTCCATTATGGCAGAAAAACAGCGGATATTGATTGTAGACGATGACAGCAACATCGCAGAATTAATTTCCCTATATTTGTTAAAAGAATGCTATGAAACAGAAATCGTAGGCGACGGAGAGGAGGCGCTCCGGGTATTCCCGGAGTTCCGTCCCCACCTGGTGCTTTTAGACTTGATGCTTCCCGGCATGGACGGCTACCAGGTCTGCCGGGAAATGCGTTCCTCCTCCCAGGTCCCCATCATCATGCTGTCTGCCAAGGGAGAGGTCTTTGACAAGGTTCTTGGCCTGGAACTGGGCGCTGACGATTATATGATCAAACCCTTTGATTCCAAGGAACTTGTGGCTCGTGTAAAGGCTGTATTAAGGCGTTACCAGACGACCCCTGTTCCTGCCGCTCTCCATACGGACCACCAGGGAGACTATGTGGAATATCCGGATCTCATTGTCAACCTGACGAATTATTCCGTAATCTATATGGGCCATTCCATCGAGATGCCGCCCAAGGAGCTGGAGCTTCTTTATTTCCTGGCGTCCTCACCAAACCAGGTGTTTACAAGAGAGCAGCTTTTGGACCATATCTGGGGATATGAATACATCGGAGATACCAGAACCGTTGATGTCCACATCAAACGGCTCCGGGAAAAAATCAAGGATCACACTGGCTGGGCCCTGACAACGGTTTGGGGAATCGGCTACAAATTCGAGGTAAAAAGGTAACCACCTCTCTGTGGAACGGTTGCAAAAGAAAAGGACAGCTACTCGCTGTCCTTTTCCTCGTAAACATCTCTGTTTTCTTTATATCTCAGTGTGTTTGGCCCCAGGAAATGCCCGGTTCCCCAGTGGTTGTTGAAAGTTTCCACTTCCTCCGCCACTTCTTTTTCGATTTCTAAATCTTCCTTGTTCTTCTCCATGTTTATCACCTCCGTGATAGTATGGACGATTGCCAGAAAAATTATTATGGGGAAAGAGAAAACACCCATCGAACTAATTCGACAGGTGTTTATAAACAAGGAGGCTCTATATGAACAATTTACTATGAATTTTATGTCGTAGTCATTTTAATCTTATACCAATAAGATATAAAGTTTCGACATGTCCTGTGACCATTTTTGATATCTTTTTTAACTTTTTTAACAATTTTATATAACCAAAGATATCGATCAATGATCAATCAGATACGGCAGACTTCATTCGGTAATTCTCTCTTTAGACTTCATTTTTGCTGCTGGCGTCAGTTCCGCTTTATCGCTTTTAAATTCAAGCACCGGCTTCGATATGGTAAATCCTATTCATTATCTTTATCATCCTATCTTTCTTTCTTCAAGGCTTCTGCCAATACCATTATAACCTATCTTGAGATTCATAGGCTTTGGATTGATAATGAAAAAAGGGGAACCCTAAAGCCACAGACACGAATTTGTTACTATAAAGAGTAAAATTTATCAACTCCTATCTTGGAAATATAAAACCGATTAATATTCAAAAATCCCATATAGAGAAAATAAGAAGTGACTTAATTACCGAAAAGATGTATACTAAATCTAATTACGTCTTAGTTCTTCGATCCGCCTTGCAGTATGCGCCGGAGGACGGGATCGTCTTCAAAGATGTAGCAGCATCCATTAGGCGCCTAAAATATAGCCGCCAATCATTTTAATTCCTGGATGTAAATTTTGATAAGATGGAGTAGCTTTATGAATCAGTCAAATAATAGTCAATTAATAAATTTGTCCCTCTCAGGTTTGCATAAATACGGCATTCTTATAGAGTGCTATGGTTTTGAGGTGAAACTCTAGATGACACATTCTCTCTATTATAAATTCATCCTTGGCTATCTGCTGTTCGGCCTCCTTGGATTTGTGACCATTGCCACCTTTTCTTCTGAAATCACGGACCAGTATCTCCTTGGCCGCCGTTCCGAAGCCCTGTATGACGAAGCCAATCAGATCGCTTCCTCCTACAGCGGCATGTACCAAGGCAAGGACATGAAGCTGACCTCCTCCTATCCCGAGCTGGTGAAAGAGGGCAATTATCTCCATGCACAGATATGGATCGTTGACCGGCAAGGCAAAGTGGTGTCCGACAGTGCACAGTCTGACAAACAGGGACAGGTCATTGAAAACTTCGACCCTACCTCAATGGGCAACAAGTCCTACAGCATCGGCGATTACTATCACCAGTTCTCCTATGATGTCCTCAGCGTCCATGCGCCCATTACGGGGAACTATAACACCTATGGCTATGTGGTGATCCACCTGCCCTTATCCTATTTAAAAATGGAGAGAGACGGGATTTTAAACATCGTTTATGTCACATCAGCGGTGGTGTTTGGCCTTTCCCTTATTATCCTCCTGGTTTTTACTAAAAATGTATATTTTCCTCTTAAAAAAATTACGGCAGGAGCAAACGAATACGCCCAGGGAAACTTAGCGCACCATATTGAGGTGAATACAAGAGATGAAATGGGCTATCTGGCCGCTACACTTAACTATATGTCCACCGAGCTTGGGAAGATGGAGGAATATCAGAAAACCTTTATTGCCAACGTTTCCCATGACTTCCGCTCTCCATTAACCTCCATTAAGGGGTATCTGGAAGCCATCCTTGACGGAACCATACCGCCGGAGATGCATGAGAAATATTTGAACAGGGTCATTTCAGAAACAGACCGGCTGAACAAGCTGACCCAGGGGCTGCTGACTCTTAATTCCCTGGACAGTAAGGGGTATTTAAACCGTACAAACTTTGACATCAACCGGGTTATCAAGGATACCGTCGCTTCTTTTGAAGGAACATGCAGTGATAGAAACATCACCTTTGATTTGACCTTTTCTGAAAGCATTCAGATGGTTTATGCGGACCTTGGGAAGATACAGCAGGTGCTCTATAATCTGATAGATAATGCCATAAAATTCAGCCATGCAGATTCCACCATCTACATACAGGCTTCAGTAAAGTATGAGAAGATCTTTGTATCCATTAAAGATACGGGAATCGGCATCCCAAAGGAAAGCTTAAAAAAGATCTGGGATAGGTTCTATAAATCAGACTTATCCAGGGGAAAGGATAAGAAGGGCACCGGACTTGGCCTTGCCATTGTCAGGGAGATCATCCAGTCCCACGGAGAAAATATTGATGTGGTCAGCACGGAAGGGGTCGGATCAGAGTTCATTTTCAGCCTGCCTAAGGCCGGAGCTCCATAGCATATGCAATTTTCCTGATCACTGCAGTAAATGGGTAAAAATAAAAATACCGGTACAGTTTTTTCTTCCAGACAAACTTAGAAAATACTGTACCGGTATTTTTTATTCCTTCCACTGAAGGTGATGAAGCTCCCCCTTCATGGTCATACGTTCAAATTCGTTCTGTCTTAATGCCTCATACAGCACAATAGATACAGAATTGGATAAATTTAAAGACCTGATATCTCCCCACATAGGGATCCTGATACACCGGTCCTGATTCTCCAAAAGGATCTCTTCCGGAATCCCGGCGCTTTCTTTTCCAAACATGAGAAAGCAGTCTGGCTCATACTCCACATCAGAATAGACATGAAGCCCCTTTGTGGTAGCCATGTAGATCTTTGCTCCCGGGTTCCGCTCCAAAAAGTCCTGATAATCGCTGTATACCGTTACATCAAGCTTGTCCCAGTAATCCAACCCGGCCCGTTTAATCAGTTTATCATTCAGTTTAAATCCCAGAGGTTCGATCAGATGCAGCTTCGTCCCCGTAGCCACACAGGTCCTGCCAATATTTCCGGTATTGGCAGGCATCTCCGGTTCTAATAATACAATATTCATACCCCTTACGCCTTTCCATCCAGTTTCTTGATAAATCGGTCCATACGGCTTAAGGCTTCCTTTAGATTCTTCAGAGAGTATGCATAGGAAATACGAAGATATCCTTCTCCGCAGTCTCCGAAGGCCGTACCCGGCACCACAGCCACCTTTTCTTCCCGAAGAAGTCTGGTGGCAAATTCATCAGAGGTCATTCCAAACCGTTTGATGGAAGGGAAGGTATAAAATGCCCCATGAGGCTCAAAACACTCCATTCCCATTTCATTAAACGCATGGATCAGATAACGGCGCCTTTGGTCATAGGATTCCCTCATCATCTGTACATCCTTATCTCCGTCCCGCAGGGCCGCTACCGCAGCATACTGGCTGGTGGTTGGAGCGCACATGATGGCAAACTGATGGATTTTTAACATCTGCTCTAAAATCATTCTTGGAGCTGCTGCGTAGCCAAGGCGCCATCCGGTCATGGCGTAGGATTTTGAAAAACCATTAATGAGCACGGTTCTATCCTTCATTCCGGGTAATGCGGCAATGGTAACATGGTCGCCTCCATAGGTAAGCTCCGCGTAAATCTCGTCTGATATTACAAACAAATCCTTCTCTATTACGATTTTAGCAATTTCCTCAAGCTCCTCCGCCTTCATAACCGCTCCCGTAGGATTATTGGGGAATGGAAGCACCAACACCTTGGTCTTTGGAGTGATCTTCTCCAGCAGCTTTTCAGTGGTCAGCTTAAACTGATCCTTTGCTTCCAGATCAATGATGACCGGAACGCCGTTTGCCAGTATGGTGCAGGGAACATAAGACACGTAGCTGGGCTGGGGGATCAGTACTTCATCTCCTGGATCTAACATGGCACGGAGAGCAATATCAATGGCCTCGCTGCCTCCCACCGTTACCATAACCTCATGGTCCGGATCATATGTAGCCTCAAAACGCCGGCTTAAATAGCTGCATATTTCGACTTTTAATTCTTTTAAACCTGCATTGGAGGTATAAAAGGTGCGGCCCTTTTCCAGGGAATAGACACCCTCCTCCCGGATATGCCAGGGCGTATCAAAATCAGGTTCCCCGACTCCCAGGGAAATCGCATCCTTCATTTCACTTACAATATCAAAAAACTTACGGATTCCGGAAGGCGGAATCTCTACGATTCGATCTGACAATGGATTTCTCACGGCGTAATCAACATCCTTTCATCGGTTGTCCCTTCAGCAAGAACGGTTCCATGGTCTTTGTATTTCTTCAAGACAAAATGGGTCGCAGTGCTCAGCACCGATTCCATGGGGGACAGCTTTTCCGATACAAACTGTGCCACCTGTCTCATGGTCTTCCCTTCTATGAAAACCGTAAAATCAAAGGCTCCGGACATGAGATAAACGGCGTTTACCTCACTGTACTGATAAATGCGCTCCGCGATCTTGTCAAATCCCATGCCCCTCTGAGGAGTGACCTTAACCTCAATCAGCGCCATGACCTTTTCATCGCTGGTATTATCCCAGTTAATCAGGGTGTGGTAGCCGCATATGATATGTTCTTTCTCCATTTCAGCGATCTCATTGGCAATGGCGACCTCACTTTCCCCTAAAAGAATCGCCAGATCCTTTAAATCAATCCTGCTGTTTTTTTCAATAATTGCCAATATCTTTTCTCTCATATCCTGCCTCCTGATTTCCTAATTATTGTCCATGGTTTCTGGACATAAAGGTATGCCCGCAGGGCGTTCCTAATTATTGTCCATGGTTTCTGGACATAAAGGTATGCCCGCAGGGCGTTCCTATTTATGTGATAAAACCTTATAAAGCTCATCCTCAGTAGGCCTGTCAAGGAAACCTATGCTTTCCCCGTGGTCAATGATCCGTTTGATGCCTCCCGTTACTTTCCCAATCACAGCGGCATGGATTCCCTGCTCTTTTAAAGCGTGCACCAGATCCCCTCCGTTATCCGCAGAAAAAAGGAGACAGCCTGTTGAGAAAAGGCGGTACGGGTTTAAGTCGTACCGCTCACAAATCTCGATGGTTTCCTGTTTCACCGGAATTCTGAGAAGAGAAAACCGGATTCCCGTCATATAAGCACCGGATAAATCCCAAAGGGCCTTTAAAATTCCGCCGTCTCCTGCTGGTTCACATTCAGTTGCACCGAATTTTTTCCACTTTTCCAAATCCCCTTCCAGCGTAATGTTCCCGGCTTCTAATATCCGGTCCACATAATCCCTGGAAAACCATTGATACAATTCTTCTTTTTTGTTTTTTACGGTTTCCACAGTTCCGGAAAGCCCGGCATATCCTGCAATAACAAGATCCTGCCCGGGCCTTACGGTTCCGTTATTCTCTCTTTCGATCCGTCTCATTTACTTACCTGCCTATGCTTACGGTCCTGCCTCCAATGAGGCATCATCCGTCATCTGGGGTCCTTCCGGTACCGGAATTCCGGGATCTGCCGGGGCTGTTTCCACAGGTGCCGTAACCGGCGGAGTTTCCACCGGAACTCCTGGAGTCTCAGACGGTATGGCAACTGCAGGAGCAGCCGGCCCGACCTTTATGATAGCCTTTGATGGGTTATAGGTATCCGTATGAAGGAGCTCACGGCTCTGCTCAACACCATCCATATATACAATCTTCCACAGCCTGGACTTCAGCCCCTTGTGTGCGGACTGGACCTGCTTTCTGCTTCCAGGCGGCATAGCTGGATCTACGACCTCCTTTGGCGCACCCGGGTCCGTCACACTTAAGGTCTCAGAGACAAACTCAAAAGTCCTGTTTGCCGGCCTGGTTTCTTTCCCATAGATGGTAAAGGTAAGGGTTTTTCCGGAAGTATAGCCCTCAACATAAATTGGCGTGCTGTAATTGTTGGTAAATTTAATGTCCTTATACGTACCGGCAATGGCCGCATCCTCAGAAGGCCTTACATATCCTACCACCATGGAGTGATTCTGCCTCTGGGCAACTGCCAGCTCTGCCCTAAGCACGGTGTTATAAAGAGTGGTAGCGATCTGGCAGACTCCTCCGCCTACGCTGTCCACTACCTGACCATTCTCATAGGCTGAAGCTGTAGCGTATCCATTTTCCAAGGTAAACGGATGCATGCACTCATAACCAGACAAGGTTTCTCCCGGCATCAGCACTCGGCCGTTGATTTTGCTTGAACCTACCTGCAGATTCTTGGATCTGGAAGAACCGCTGGAGGAGAAGCTGGTGGAAAAGGTTCCAAGCACATCCTTTATGGTGGCCAGATCTTCCGTAGCAATTGCAGGCTTTACCTCTGTAACCACTGCGGTAGCTGTTACCGGCTCCTTAAGTCCATTGGCAAGAGCCGCATCTAATGCCTGCTTTGTAGCTGCCACATCCACGGCTTTTCCAATGGCAGAAGGTGACACGATAAATGCCCCTCTGTCACGGACAATGGCCGCATTCTTTGGCTCTATTACCGCCTGTGCACATTTTTCTGCAACAAAAGCCCCCACGCTTCCGTCGTCAAGGGCCGTTTCCAGTGGGATGATCACATGGTTCTGCTCAATATCCTTTTTGTTCAGATACCGTTTGATCAGGTTGCCTCCCTGCCAGGAAGATGCAGCCTGGGATACAGCCTCCGGGTTGCTCCAGTGGAAACCAAGCTCTTTTGCAATGGTTTCCACCGGCTGTCCGTCAACGATCAATGTTATTTTCTGGTTTTCCATTTCATTAACCAGTTCCTGTATTTTCTGACTGGCCTCTTCTTCCGTCATACCTCCCAGATTATATTCTCCTACATATATCCCATCCGGTAGGGTATCAGCCATGGCATACGTGGGAGAAAGAAATCCAATTCCCGCCGCTATTATAATTGCTGCCAGGCTAATGGACAAAGTTTTCTTTTTCATATTCATTCCTCATGCTCTGCTGTGCCTGTATGCTGCCAATACACCTCCTCAATTACTTATAAAAACTGAAGCATCATAGGAAGCACCATAGCAACAATCAGTAAAACAACTACTAGGATCAAAACTATTGATAAAAATTTTCTGTTGTTTTTATTGTTAAAGTTAATCATATTGTATCACCTCTCTTATATTCTTCCATACTGTGCTATGATTTTATCCGTGATTCTTGATATTTCATTTCTGGACAATTGTTCCGTTTGCACAGATAAAACTATTTTATGATATTTTAATAAATCCTGCAAGTGTTCTTTTTGCCTTTTTGAGGCCGGCTGATCCTTTTTTACCTTATAAACCAAAGCCTGTGAGTCAAAAACCTCCGGTAAGTCTTTCCCATACCGCACAGCCAATTCCTGATACAGCTTATGGGCGGCTTTTGCATCCGCAAGTGCACGGTGGCTTAATGTCTGGATGATCCCAAAATATTTGCAGGCTGCCGATAAATTTTTTTTCTCATCAGAAGGCATAAACCTTCTGGCTAGCTTAAGAGTATCGATTCCCTGGCGCTCAAAACCAAAGCCCTCATTGACTGCCGCACGTTTTAAAAAACTGTAATCAAATATCACATGATGTCCCAGAACCGGTAATTCTCCAGCAAACTCCAAAAAACCGCCGATCACCTCTCCGATCCCAGGAGAAGCCTCCAGCTGGCGGTCGTTGATGCCGGTAAGCATGATCACCCGGTACTCCAGCTTCCTGTATGGATTAACAAAGGTTTCATAGCGCTCTGTTACCTGTCCTTCCACAACCTTCACCGCTCCGATTTCAATGATTTTATCCTGCTTTGGGTCAAGACCGGTGGTTTCCAAATCTACGGCAATATAGGTTGATACCAAATTAAGCCTCCCTCTTCTGATCTGTTTTCATTTGGCTGCTGGGACAAAGCTCTTGCAAAAAGCACTGGCCGCACTTGGGATTTCTCGCAACACAAATGGATCTTCCAAGGGTAATGATCTGGATATTCCACAAAATCCAGTGTTCCTTTGGAAGTACCTTCATCAGCTCATATTCAATTTTTTCCGGGTCTTCTTCCTTTGCAAAGCCCAGCTTTCTGGAAATCCGCTTAACGTGGGTATCCACTACAATGCTGGGTTCGTGATAAACATTCCCCAGTATAACATTGGCAGTTTTACGCCCCACTCCTGCAAGTGAGGTCAGTTCTTCTATTGTCCGCGGAACTTCACCCCCAAACTTTTCTACCAGATCCTGACAGCAGGATATGATGTTTTTCGCTTTCATATGATAAAAACCAAGAGAATGGATATCTTTTTCCAATTCCTTTAAATCCGCCTGGGCAAATTTCTTTGGAGAATCATATTTTCTGAACAAATCCGGTGTCACCATATTCACCCTGGCATCGGTGCACTGGGCGCTTAAAATAACCGCTATTAAAAGCTGCCATGGATTTTCGTGGTTTAAATAGCATACATAGGATATTCCATATTCCTGGTCAAGGGCCTCAAGCACCTTTAATACCCGGACCTGACGTTCTGCTTTTGTCTCTCTCTTTGCCATTACTTCCTCCATACGCCGATTTCATATGCCGCTGCATTATGAGACAGGGCATCCCGCTTTTTGTAATCAAAAAGAACCGCCCTTCCGTCCCGGAATACCTCCAAATGAGCCATCTTTATAAGCTGTCTGGCTTCATAACCATCGTATCCTTCCTTCAAATACCGGAAGGCCGCCGCTTCTGACTCGAAAAAGGCTCTCACCCGTTCCTTATAAGGCTCCTGGTCTGCCGCAAAGAGCGGCCTGCTCTTTAAATTCTCTCTTAAGTAAAGATCATACACCAGAAGATCCCGGTATATGGAACGCTTTTCCGGTACCAGACCGTAAATGAATTCTTCCAGTATCTCATACCGGGCCATGCGGTTATGGCTAATCTTTAAGTACCCCTGTTTATCATAGTATTCAGACAATGCTTCAAACATATCAAAAGGTGTTTCAAACTCCTTATGAAGTTCATTTATGGTCGTCCGGAACTGTCCGCTGTTTCCGTAAACCTCCAGCATTTCCTCCAAAGCCTTCAGCTTTAAAACCCCGCCATAGTCAAGCCAGCTGGTTGACAACACCTCATAAGGCGCCTTCTGTTTAAACTCCACTCCATATTCCCCGGCTTTTTCCCACAGATAGGAGCCTTTCAGCACCTTTAAGAATCCAAGCTGAAGCTGCTCTGGCTTCATCTCATATACCTCATTAAAGGAATTGCGGAAGCTTTGATAGTCTTCTCCCGGAAGTCCAGCGATTAAGTCCAGATGCTGATGGATATTTCCAAAGCTGTTGATTTTAGCAACCCTTTCTTTTAAACGCTTTAAATCCATGGATCTGCGGATTTCCATAATGGTTGACCGGTTGGTACTCTGGACTCCGATCTCAAGCTGGATGAGTCCCGGCCTCATGCGGGACATAAGCTCCAGTTCCTCTTCATTTAAAAGATCTGCGGAAATCTCAAAATGAAAATTGGTCACCCCGTTATCATGTTCTATGATATGGCGCCAGATGTCCATGGTATGCTTTCTGCTGCAGTTAAAGGTTCGGTCCACAAATTTCACCTGAGGGACCTGGTTTTTAATGAAAACATCCAGCTCCTTTAAAACCAGCGAACTATCCCGCAGACGCACAGATTTATCCAGAGAAGAGAGGCAATAACTGCAGGAAAAAGGACAACCCCGGCTGCTTTCATAATAAATGATGCGGTTCTCAAAATTCTTTAAATCTTTATATAGGAAAGGAATGGAATTCATGTCCACCGCTGTCTTTCGCGGTTTTAAGACCGCTTTTCCTTCCCCGTCCCTTACGGCAGTCCCTTCTATGGATTCAAAGGAGGGGCTCCTGCCATTGAAGTTTTCCCTGCTCCGCTCCAGATAGCACCGCACCACTTCGGAAAAGGTTTCCTCTCCTTCTCCCATCATGATCCCATAAACCGACCGTTCCTGGTAAAGGATCTCAGAAGCATCATAAGACACCTCGGGACCTCCCAGCCAGATCTCCACATGAGGGAGAACCTTCGGAAGGTCCCGGACAAGCTCTAATACATAGGAAATGTTCCAGATGTAGCAGGAAAATCCCACTGCATCCGGTTTCCTTAAGAAAATATCCTTCAGGATTTCATCGGGCTGATTGTTAATGGTGTATTCCTGGGTTTCGATCTGAAACCTTCCATCCTCCAGTTCCGGTTCTCTTATATGGGCTTTTGCATAAGCCTTTAAGCTGTAAATAGCTGGATTGGAATGGATATATTTAGCGTTAAGCGCCACCAGCAAAAATTTCATCTCAAACCTCGATCTCTATCTTTCTTCCAGTAGGCTGATATTGGTAATAACGGACCCCAGCCGCATTCAGCATCCGCTTGGAGGCATTGACCGCCGGAGTGCCGTCATACTTGTCCGAACCATATACGATGGTTTTAATTCCAGCCTGTATGATGGCCTTGGCACATTCATTGCAGGGAAACAGGGTTACATATAGCTTGCTGCCTTCCAGGCTTCCCCCTCTGTAATTAAGGATAGCATTTAATTCACTGTGAGTGGAATAGAAATATTTGGCATTAAAAGGATCATCCTGCTCATGTTCCCTGTCCCATGGAAATTCATCATCCGAGCAGCCCATGGGAAATCCATTGTAACCCATGGACAAAATCTTATTATCCTGACTCACAATACAGGCTCCCACCTGGGTACTGGGATCCTTGGAACGCCTTGCGGAAAGAGCCGCTACTCCCATAAAATATTCATCCCATGTAATATAATCTTCTCTTTTTCCCGCCATTTGTTTTCCTCCTTCTTGCCCATGCTTTTTGGGCATATAAGGATACCCAAAGGGTATATCCTCCTCTTACACTTTTATAATATGGTATCCTGCCGCCTTGGTCAGCCGGTTCATAATAGCCTGTCCCAGGTGGTTTCTGGAGAAGCTTTCGGAAAAAATAAAATCCGCTTCCAGATCGTCGAATTCCCTCAGTACTCCGTAAAGGTTATGGGCAATGGTCTCCTCCCTGGCACGTAATCCCATACTTCGTACCACTCCCTCAGAATACTTCTCTTTCGTTTCTTCGGTACATATAATCCCCACCCGAAACCCCTTAGAAAGCTTTTCTTCTGCCAGCCGGTTTATGGTCCGTATTACGTTATCTGTATCGCCCTCCACCAGAGTTAATTCCGCCTTAGGCGCATAATGCTTATATTTCATTCCAGGAGCCTTTGGCCGCACATCCGCTTTCATAGGACCGGAGACAATGGCAGGATCAAGTGGAACCTCTTTACCAAGAACAGCATAAACCATTTCCTGTGTAATAGCACCCGGTCTTAGAATCACAGGTTCGTCCCCTGATACATCGATAATCGTGGATTCCACACCGATCCCCACAGCCCCTCCGTCAACGATCATATCGATCTTTCCGTTCATATCCTGCCATACATGGTCAGCCGTAGTAGGGCTGGGCCGTCCGGAGGTGTTGGCGCTGGGCGCTGCCACCGGCACTCCGGCCAAACGGATGAGGGCATTTGCCACCGGATCCGCAGGCATCCGCACTGCCACCGTATCAAGGCCTCCGGTGGTTCCATAGGGAACCAGCCCGCTTTTAGGGAAAACCAGAGTCAAAGGCCCGGGCCAGAACGCTTTCATCAAACGCTGTCCCGCTTCAGGTATGGCAGAAACCAGGGGAGGCAGATCATCAAAATCCGCTATATGAGCGATCAGTGGATTGTCCGAGGGCCTTCCCTTTGCCGCATATATTTTCCCTGCCGCCTCTTCGTTTAAGGCATTGGCTCCCAGTCCGTACACGGTTTCCGTGGGAAATGCGACTAAGCCGCCCTTTCTTAATATTTCCGCAGGTTTCTTTAACAGTTCTTCCTCTGGTTGTTCTTTATCTTCTATTATAATTCGTTCCGTCATCATATCACTCTGCTCTTTTCTTTTAGGACGATGACTTTCCAGCACGCCCCAACTTCCATTAATCATATCACAGGCCCAGTCTCCATGCAACTTTTTTGCTGGCAGTCAAAAGCTGTCCTTCCTATTCCTTATATAAAACAATGGTTGCACGTTTTTCATATTAGTGATACCATTATAAAAACATTTTATTTGGGAGGAATACTACATGGAAATCATCATACCGGATAACTATGACCCCAAGCTCTCTGTCAGGGAGACCCAGGAGGCCATTAAATACATAAGGGATACGTTTCAAAAAGAGCTTGGCAAAGAAATGAATCTGGAACGGATCTCAGCCCCCCTATTTGTAGAGCACAGCAGCGGCTTAAATGATGATTTAAACGGCGTGGAACGCCCGGTGCGGTTTGACATCGCCGGCATTCCGGACGAAGCCATTGAAGTCGTGCACTCCCTTGCCAAATGGAAACGTATGGCCCTTCATGAATACAGCTTTCTGCCCGGAGAAGGCCTTTATACCAATATGAACGCCATCCGGAGAGACGAAGAATTGGACAACCTCCATTCCTGTTATGTGGACCAGTGGGACTGGGAAAAGGTCATCACAAAGGAGGAGCGGAACGAGGAAACATTAAAGGAAACCGTCCGCAATATCTTTAAGATCATCAAGCACATGCAGCATGAGGTCTGGTACAAATACCCCCAGGCCGTAAAGGATCTCCCGGAAGACATCACCTTTATCACTTCCCAGGAACTGGAGGACCGCTTTCCGGACAAAACTCCAAAGGAACGGGAAAACCTGATCACAAAGGAATACGGCTGTGTCTTTCTCATGAAGATCGGAGACAAACTGGGGAGCGGAAATCCCCATGACGGAAGAGCTCCCGACTACGACGACTGGCAGTTAAACGGGGACATCCTGTTCTGGTTTGAGAATTTAAACTGCGCTCTGGAAATCTCCAGCATGGGCATCCGGGTGGATGAAGAATCCCTGGCAATGCAGCTGGAAAAAGCCGGCTGCGAGGACCGGAAAAGCCTTCCTTATCACAAGATGCTTTTAAACGGAGAGCTGCCCTATACCATCGGCGGCGGCATCGGACAATCCCGTCTCTGCATGCTTCTGCTGGACAGAGCCCACGTGGGAGAAGTTCAGGCCAGCATCTGGCCGAAGGAAATGCGGGAAGAATGCAGGAAGCATAACATTATTCTTCTGTAGGCCGGATGATATTGAAGAATAAATAAAAAGAGGGTGCTGCTCAAATTGAGCAGCACCCATTCTCTTTAGCAGGGCGTTTTCAGCTTGAAGGTTTGCACCATTTCCTTCAGTGTTTCCGCCTGCTTGTACATCTGTGCCGTTGCCGCAGTACTTTCCTCGGACGCTGCCGAATTTGCCTGCACCACGGTGGATACCTGGCTGATTTCGTCGTTTATCCGGGCTATGCCGGAAGCTTGCTCTGATGATGCCCCGGCGATTTTTTCTGCCAATCCGGCGACCTCTTCTACCCCTCCCACTATTTTGTTAAATGCATCTGCGGTGGTCTTTGCGATACTCATTCCGTGCTCGGCTCTCTGAATGGAGTTTTCGATCATGTCTGCGGTTTCCTTTGCGGCTTTTGCCGAACGGGCCGCCAGGCTCCGCACCTCATCCGCCACGACTGCAAAGCCCTTTCCGTACTGGCCCGCCCTTGCAGCCTCAACGGAAGCGTTTAATGACAGTAAATTTGTCTGGAAAGCAATGTCCTCGATTGCCTTTATTATCTTTGATATATTTGACGAGGATACGTTGATTTCATCCATGGCTCTGAGCATTTCCTCCATGTGCCTGTTGCCGTCCACAGCTCCGTGCCTGACGTCATTTGCACATGTCCTGGCCATTTCCGCATGCTCCGAACTTAAGCCGATCTGGTTTTTTACCTCTGACACGGCCGCGGCCAGCTCCTGAAGGGAGCCTGACTGATGGGCTGCCCCTTCCGAAAGGCGTATGCTTGCTTCCGAAATCTGACCCGCCCCGTTCAAAACCTGTCCCGATGTATCACATATTTGAGACAAAATATGATTGTTTTTCTCCACGATGCTGCTTAACGCAATGCCGAGGACATCCTTTTCCGAATTTATCTTCACATGGACAGTTAAATCCCCGCCCGCTATTGCTTCGGCTGTCTGAGCCTGGCTCCTGGTGTTTTCCACCATCGCCTTAAAGGATTTCATCAATTCCCCCACTTCATCCTTTGTAAGGACCCGGACGTTTGCGCTTGCATCTCCAACAGACAGCTGCCGCGCAATATTGTTAAGTATTTTAAGCGGACGCACAATGCTTCTGTTTAAGACTCTGCATATTATGAAACTTGCAACAGCGGATACGACGAGCAAAAGCAGTATTGCTGCCGAAAAAAAAGCAAAATATTCCGATGAAACACTGCCTGCGGAATATAATTTGAAGATGGTGAAAAGGCTTATCAAAGAAATTAAAACCGATATCATGTTCACGATGCCGAATCCTATTGCCAGCCTTTTGCTAAGGACAATTGAATTTTGTTTTTCCTGTTTTCCCATATGAGCTACACCCCTTTTATTTGTTTTTGTATCTATATTCTATATCGACAGTTTTCGGCATAATTTTAGTAAAATAAAGATTTTGTTCCTATGCAAAAGGAGAATGTTGCTCATCAGTAAATTTTCACCAGATGATTAGCGGATAATCAATTAATCTCAGTTGCAAAAATTCGCATAAAAAAAGTTGGAGAAGTAATACTACCCCTCCAACTGCCGGCGTCATTGATATAAACATGTACTGCGAAACTCTTTTTTATATCTCATACCATCTGGATATTCAGATCCTTATAACACACATCCTCAAACGGCAAATAAATACGCCTTTTTTCCAAAGAAGACAAATAAATTCCCTTAACCAACTCCAAAGTCTTCCGGCCCTCCAGTCCGTCTATGGTAACAGGGCGGTCGTACAGAATGGATTCGTAAAAATCCCTTATCTGAAGATGGTGGCTGCTTCCCCAGTAATCCGGTCCGACATTTGTGGACTCATAGGTATTTCTTATTTCCGTATAACATCCATCCGCCTCATAAAATCCCATGTCCTGTATCAGGCCGCAGCGGCCCTTCTCTCCCTGGAATTCTAAGGTAATGGGAGCATCGGAAGCATAGGAATTACAGGCATAGAGACTGTACATGCAGCCGTCTTTAAACCGGATGGCGGCTTCTGCGGCATCCTCTACATGCACCATTTCATGACAGTGGTTGTGAACGCTTCCCTCAATCCATTCAACGTCACTGCCCAACATGTATCGGACACGGTCCATGCTGTGAATGGCCTGGTCTATCAGGACGCCGCCGCCCTCCTTATCCCAGGTCCCCTTCCAGTCGCATCCCTCGTAATAAGAGCCAGGACGGTTCCAGGTGAGATATGAGCGGGCAGATAAGATCTTCCCAAAATATCCTTCACTAATCAGCTGTTTTAACATCTCCACACTTTTTGTGTATCTGGTCTGGAAAATGACGCCCAGCTTTTTCCCCGTAAGCTTCTCTGCCTCCATCATCCGGTCAGCCTCCTGTAAGGAAATGGCAATGGGCTTTTCTGTGAGCACATGTATTCCTGCCTCCATGGCTTTTACAGCCATGACCGGGTGCAGATAATGGGGAAGGCACAGATGTATTACATCAATCCGGCATTGCAGCGCGGACTCTAGATCCGTACTGTAATGGCAGTTGAATTTTTCCCCAAAAGCTTTTGCCTTGTCTTCGTCAATATCGATAGCACATACTAACTCCACATAATCCGAAAGTCTGCGAAAGGCGTCCTCATAGCAGGCAGAGATTCTTCCGCAGCCCATAATTGCAGCTCTTAATTTTTCCATTGGCGTACCTCCGTTTCATAAGAAAACAACACAGCCGGAAAATCCCATCAGCCGATAAAAAAGCTTCCGGCCATATCCTGAGTAAAATTGTAATGGATATCAAAGAAATATTTCATTGCGCCATTATAAAGGGCGCTGGAATCCAGAAGGCTGTACCTGACGCTGACGGAGTTCACCATGCGGCGGAATCCCACGGTGCGCAGACATTCCTGGATTTCCTGGAGAAATAAAGGACCAAGGTCTTTTCCCTTACCTCCGATAATGATCAGCTTTGGATGCACCATACAGATCAAATTGCACAAGGCCATGGAAAATTCATCAGCTATATCCCGCACTACTTTGCAGGAAACCATATCCCCATATACACTTGCCTGCCCAAGATCCCCATAGGTAACGGCCGATGGCCTTCTGAAAGCCGGACTTCCTCCGGCTTTAGAAATACGGCCTTTTAAGGACGCTTCCCCGATCATCAGCTCCAGACAGCCCCGGTTCCCACAAGAGCAAAGCTCTCCCTTAGGGTCAATGGAATAATGGCCGAACTGGGTGTAGGAAGCTGAAGCACGGCCCAGCATCTCATTGCGGATGAAAAGGGTGGCGCCGATCCCTTTCCCGAAGTTAATAAATGCGAAATCCTTTTCAGTAATCTGGGTATAGACCTTTTCCGCATAAGCAAAGCAGGCCGTATCATTTAAAAGAGCCACCGGAAAACCGGAGAATGCACGCTGGAGCTGACCTACAAAATCTTTTTCCGGAAGGTTCAGTGTTGTAGCGAATATTTCCCGCTTGTCAGGGTCTATCATGGCGGGAACCACCACGCAAATCCCCAGGAACTGCTCCCTGTCTATCTGCTGCAGCACAGTCTGATGGATGTATTCCTGGCACAGAGGAATGTAGTTGTCAGGGGAAGGTACATCCACCTGCACACAAAAGGAAGCGGTGCCGGTGATATCCACCAGGGCCGCGTTCAGTCTCTTCTCCTCCAGAAAAAACACAGCCACATAATACTGTTCCGCACGAAGCAGCAGACTGTTGGGCTTTCGTCCCACATTCGTACTTCCGCTGGCACCGGAATCATATACAAATTTGCGCGCAATCAATTCATCCACCAGAGAGGAAACCGCAGTCTTGCTTAAGCGGGAATCCTTGGAGAGCTGCGCTCTCGAGATCCCTGGGTCACGGTAAATGGAATTGTACAATTGCTTTAGATTTGTATTTTTAATTAACTGCTGGTTTACAAGTTTCATAATTTCCTGCCTGTCCTTTGCTTGTTATGATAAAATACTGATTGAACTGCCTCTAGGATTTTTTATCCGGTATAGAGGCCCCATGAAGTTCCGGAAAGTCACGCATACAGCAGTTCCGCTTCTCCTTAGACAGAGCCCTATTCTGGCTCTCAGGCGTAAAACACAACTACTACACCCTTCCCCTTCTCATGATCTGCTGCATTCGAAGCTGTTCCCCCACCTCCTCATCACGCATTTAGTAAAGTAACCTTATCAAATAATGTTATCATAAAACGCGAACAGTTGCAATAATCCCAGGAAAAATATAGGAAAAAGCCTTACTCCCAGAAAATCCTAAAGCAAAATAGGTTTTATCCATACGAATTAGAATAAATAGTGAAAATAAATTGTAACTTGATATGATTAATTGGTATACAATATGAATATTGCATAAAATACAGAACTAACTTTCTACATAAATATCATTAATTACATTTATTTTATAGGAACCCAAAAAATATATTGACATATATGTCACTTAATGCTATTGTAATTTCAACAAATAAAATGACAAGCAGGAACCAAAAGCCGGAATTCAGCAATTTGATCCCATTGGCTTTTAATTTTAAATCACATTAGTAAGGTCACTGTACAAACTAAGGAAAGAGGATAATGAAATGAAAGTAGGACTGATCGGATGCGGAGGAATGGGTACGACTCATAACCTATCGTTAAAGGCGTTGTCAACAAAAATGAATATAGAAGTGACAGCCCTGGCGGACTGCAGGACGGAATTTCTGGAAAAGGCGGCAATACAATGGCCCAATGCAAGGCTGTATAAAACTGGCATGGAGCTTTTGGAGACGGAGACCCTGGACAGCGTCCATATCTGCCTCCCCAGCTACCTCCACACGGAGCATGCGCTGGCAGCTATGGACAAGGGAATGAATGTATTTGTGGAGAAGCCTGTATGTCTGACAGAGGAAGAAGCCGAAAAACTTATGGACGTCCAGAAAAGAAACGGAGTTCAGGTAATGGTAGGGCAGGTGGTGAGATCCTTTGATGAATACCGGTATCTGAAAGAGTGCTACGATACCGGCAGATTTGGAACGCTGAAATCCATCACCATGCAGAGAGTCAGCGGAGATGCCGCCTGGGGATATGAGGATTGGTTCCACGAGGAGGGAAAAAGTGGTTCCGTTGTGCTGGACCTCCATGTACATGACTTAGATTTTCTCCGGTATATGCTGGGTGAACCGGATTCCTTTGACGTAAGGGCCACGGCCTTTTCCAGCGGCATGATCAATCAGATCTTTACCGCCTATGAATTCGGCAAGGTGTTTGCCATAACGGAAGGAATATGGGACATAAGCTCCGCTCTTCCTTTTGAGGCCAGCTTCCATGCATGCTTTGAGGAAGCCAGCGTCATATTTAAGGGACGGGAAAAAATGCCTCTGACCGTTTATAAAAATGACGGCAGGATCGAGCATCCGGTACTTCACCGGGAATATGACGTAAGCGATGACTCTGCCGGAATCAACATTTCCAATCTGGGGCCTTATTATACGGAAATAAAATATTTCATCCAATGTCTCCAGGAAGGAAAACCTGTCGAAGTCGCCCCTCTGGAGGAAGGCATCCAGTCCGTACGCCAGGCGATCAGGGAATGGAAGCAGGCAAAGGAGTATGTTAATAAAAGGTAACAATGAAAATTTTATATTTTAGGAGGAAAAATTATGATGAAGAGAGCATTGGCAATCCTGATGACAACGGCATTGGCTGTTCCCAGCCTTACGGCATGCAGCGGTAGCGTCTCAAAGGATCAGGCAAAAACAGCGGAAGAAATCACCTTAAAGGTATTTGACGCCCACGCATACGGCCTTGAAGAGTATGCTGAGATGGTCAAAAAATTTGAAGAAGCCCACCCTGGTGTAAAAATCGAAGTACAGCACGCTGCAAACGACAGCAGTACGCTGCTTCAATCCCGCGTGAATTCAGGAGATATCCCGGATGTATTTGATGTGGAATCCGGTACGGCAGCTCAGAAATATTATGAATATGCCTATAACTGGTCAGAAGACAAAGAGGTATTAGGCAAATTCAAGGAGGCAGCCCTTGATACTGGAAAAGATGGGAACGGAAACATCATGTCACTGCCCTGGACCTATGAAAATTTAGGCCTGATCTATAACATCGAGCTGTTTGAAAAAGCAGGGATCACAGAACTTCCGGATACTATGGATGAACTTGAGGCTGCCTGTGAAAAGCTGACTGCGGCCGGGATCACGCCTTTTGCTTTGGCAGCAAAGGAAACATGGGTCCTTCATCACCTTTCCACTCATTTTATGATGGATAAGTCCCTGGATGCAAAGGGAGTCGTGGATAAATTAAACAGCGGAGAACTTGCCTTTAAGGATATGAAGAATTTCCAGAATCTCTTCCGTTTCCTGGATCTTGCTGTGAAATATGGTCCTGATAAGCCGCTGGAAATCGACTGGGAAACAAGCGAAAATATGCTGGCAAACGGAGAGGCAGCCATTATCCATATGGGCGACTGGTGCCAGTCTACCCTGGATTCCTTTAACCCCGATGCCCGCCTGGCATTCCTTCCCTGTCCGGTAAGTGATAATCCGGAAGATGCCACACTTCTGTCTTCCTGCAACTGGACCTATCTCGTGAACAAGGATTCCAAGCATTTGGATCTTGCAAAAGAATATCTGGAATATATCCTCACATCAGAGGAAGGCCAGAAATGGATGTGTGATGGCGTAGGAGGCGTTCCGGGAGCCAAGACAACCATGGAAGTTAAGGGTGCTCTTGCCAATGATGCGTCAGCATACGTAGAAAATGGAAAGACAAACGGCTGGATCCACACCATTGCGCCTACGGGATATTCTGATATCGTCGGGCCTGCGATGCAGGCGTATATGATAGGCGATATGACAGCACAGCAGGCAACAGAGGAGTTCCAGAAGGGATGGCAGATCCAGAAAAACTGAACCCTCAGTTTGAGAAACCGGAGCCTGACGGAAACGGAAATTGAGGAGGCGTGAAAGTGAAAAACAAAGGAAAAGCAAAAGATTTATTGATATTCGCATTGTTTGTATTTCCGGCGGTAGCGTTTGTACTGTTTTCTACAGATATACCGTTTCTGATGAACCTGTACTACTCTGTCTTTGACTGGAATGGGATCAGTAAGGACATGAAGTTTGTGGGACTTCAGAACTTTGTTAATATATTCTCAAACGATGCGCTGTTTTGGAAAAGTGCTGCATTTACGCTAAAGTTCTCAGTGTTTTATGTAGTGGCGGTAAATATTATATCCCTGACGGTTGCCCTGGTCATGGCGGAGGAAAAGAAAAGCTCTAGCGTGGGGCGGGCATTTTATTACATACCTTATATCATAAGCCTGACGGCCATCAGCCTGATCTGGAAATTCATTCTTGGTCCCGGATTTGAGGCTCTGTATCAGGCAACCGGCTGGGAGGTGTTTCACTGGAGCTGGCTGGGCTCGGCAAAGCTGGCATTTTTCGTAGTCGTGATCATGACCGTGTGGCAGAATCTGGGATTCTATATGGTGAATTATATTGCCGGCATCATTTCCGTACCAAGGGAATTGATTGAGGCCGCCAAAATAGACGGGGCCAACAAATTCCAGGTGTTAAGAAGAGTGACAATTCCCTTGATCATGCCTGCGGTTTCCATCTGTATGCTTACCTCCCTGACATTCTCATTTAAGCTGTTTGATGTCATCATGGTATTTACCAAGGGCGGGCCGGCCAATTCCACCGTTTCCGTAGCGTACAACATCTATAAAGAAGCATTTTTCAACAACCGGTACGGAATGGCTACCGCAAAGTCACTGGTATTTGTAGTTTTCGTGCTTATGGTCACTGCAGTACAGCTTAAGGTAACGAAAGGTAAGGAGATAGAGGCGTAATGAAAAAAATAAAAAAATTCAGCATGCTTTCCGTTATTGTGTTTATCTGTTCTGTGTTCTGGCTGATGCCCCTGCTTCTGATATTTATTAATTCTTTTAAACCTTATAACGACATGCTTCAAAAGTTCCTGGCCCTGCCTGAGAGCTGGAGTCTGAACATGTACATGGAGACATGGACAAAATTCCGCTTTCCGCTGCTCATCAGCAATACCCTGCTGTATACGGCATGTACGGTATGCGTGATCGCACTGCTGGCTCCTATGGCAGCCTATAAGCTGGCAAGGACAAAGGGTAGATTGTCCACGGTGTGCTTTGCACTCATTATCATGCCTATGATGGTGCCCTTCCAGTCCTATATGATCACTTTGACCAGGCTGGTGGCAAGCCTTGGCATGACAGGGAATAAGATCGGGTATATCCTGGTAAGTACAGGGCTGTGTATACCACTGGCAGTCTATATGATTCATGGGTTCGTAAAAAATGTTCCCATTGAACTGGAGGAATGTGCCTGTATTGACGGTGCTTCCAAGGTGAGGACCTATTTCACCATCGTTCTCCCGCTGCTAAAGCCCATCCTGACCACGGTCGTAGTTCTGGACACACTTGCCACATGGAATGATATCATCACTAACCAACTGATCGTCGGAGGGAATGCCCGGGCAATGAACATCCAGAATGCTCTTTACATGCAGTTTTCCGCCCAGTCGGCGGACTGGGAACACGCCCTTCCGGGTATCGTGATGTCCATGGCCCCAAGCCTGATCTTCTTTGTTTTCATGCAGAAGCATATTGTGGGAGGTATTACGGCCGGAGCTGTCAAGGGCTGATAAAAAGAAAGAGAGGTATTTCCTATGAGAATCGGAGTTATGGTTGAACTTTTCCGGGATACGGATGTGGATGCAAAATTTGCGGAGCTGCGCTCTATGGGCATGGAAAGCTGCCAGTTGGTGTGCTGGGACCAGGAATTGATGAATGAGAATACTGCTGATAAAGTAAATGCCGCAGCAAGCCGTCATAAAGTGGATATTACCGCCTTCTGGTGCGGATGGGAAGGTCCAAAAGTATGGGATTTCTATGACGGTCAGCTTACCCTGGGCCTTGTGCCTGAGGCATTCCGTTTTGAGAGAATGAAGATGCTGGAAAAAGGAATTGATTTCGCAGCCATGATCCATGTGCGGGATGTGGCGACCCATGTGGGCTACATGCCGGAAAATCCCTACGATCCCAATTACCCGGGCGTCCTGACATGCTTAAAAACGCTGGTAAGGCAGTGTAAAAAGAATCAGCAGAATTTCCTTTTTGAGACAGGACAGGAAACCCCGGTCACATTAAAAAGAGCCATACAGGATATCGAAAAGGAAACAGGAAAGGGCAATGTGGGAATTAACCTGGATCCTGCCAATTTAATCATGTACGGCAAAGCCAACCCGGCAGACGCCCTGGAAGTATTCGGGGTATACGTGATGGGGATTCACGGAAAGGATGGAAAATATCCTACGGACGGTCATATGCTCGGTGAAGAGGTTCCACTTGGAGAGGGAAAAGTGAATTACCCCGCCTTTGTGGCAAAGCTGAAAGAAATCGGATATGCCGGAGATATCACCATAGAACGGGAAATATCCGGCGAAGAACAAAAAAAGGATATTCTCATGGCTAAAAATCTTCTGGAACAACTGATAAATGAAGAATAGGTTTTCATGAAAAGAGCTGCCCGATGTCTGATTAAAATCAGCCGTGGGCAGCCCTTTTTTATGGGTTCCTGTACCTCTCTGAACACTTCAAAATTACTGGATAACAATTGCCTGGGACAAATGTCTTGGCTGATCCGCGTCAATGCCTTTTTTCTCAGCAATGTAATAACCGATAAACTGTCCGATAAATCCGATTAACGCAGTATTCTGCAAGTCATTATACCCATATGAAAGATCCAGGCAATAATCTGCCTCTTTCATATCCACAGAAGCAGTATTTCCGATTGCCGCCGTTACCGCACCATATCCCTTCATCTGGGCCAAAAGCTTTGCATCCTCTTCCACGGTTTCCGAATGGCTTAAGAAAAGAACCAGGGTATTCTCATCCGCCAGGCTCATGGGACCATGGCGGTACTCAAGGCTGTAATAGGCCTCTGAATTCGAGATTCCCATTTCCTTTATCTTGTTCATGCACTCATTGGCAACCCCGTAGTAAATGCCCTGCCCCAGGGTAATGAACAGGTTTAAATGTTCATTTTCACCGATGATTTTCTTTGCCAGGGCATCCATTTTCCCAAGGGCATCCCTTGCATTGTTCCCATAGCCTGCCATTGCAGCCACTTCATCCTTTTTCCCTCCCACATACATGGCCATGACCACTGATAAATAAACCATGCTGGTAAAGGAACGGGTCATGATTACGCTCTCCTCGGCAGTATCCGGAGACAGGATCATAAAATCATTATAGGCCGCACTGTCCTTATCACAGGTGATGGCCAGGGTTCTTACCCCTGGAAAGCTTCTCACCTTGTCAATCGCCATACGTACCTCAGTGGTATAGCTTTTCCTGGTAATGGGAAGAACCAGAACCCTTCTGTTTTTAACAAAGGTCTCCGGGAAGTAGTAAAGCTCGGAACAGCACATGGCCTTAGCCGGAATGGCATTATAAGTGGAAAAGGCATGGGCTGCAGCCTGGGCCAGATAAAAGCTGGTGCCGCAGCCGGTAAAGATCAGTTCGTCATATTCCTCTGCAAACGCCTGATCCAAGACTCTGTAAATATCCTCCAATGACTTATTGACCGCTTCAAAGGACTCGGGCTGTTTATATACCTCGCTGTAAGTTAACTGGCTGTTTTTCTTTTCCATGTCAAGACTCCTCTCATACTGTTCTTTTATTCTAAAGTGAATCAGGCTTTTCCTTCTGCCCCTGCCAGGCGGATGATGTCCTTAATATCCTCTGTCAGCCTGTTATTGGCATATTGGGAAAGCTTCCAGGAATGCCCCTGATGATCCATATTTTTTAAACCTTCCTCATAGTGGTTTACGTATTGATAGCGGATTTCCGTGCCGAAATTAATTTTCGCCACTCCCAGCTTAATGGCCTCTCTGATGGTATCTTCTTTCATTCCGGTGCATCCATGAAGAACCAGAGGGATATCCGTAAACTTCCTCACTGCCTCTAAAACCTCCAGATGGATGTCCGGTTCTCCCTTATAATATCCGTGGGCATTGCCGATGCCGATTGCCAGGGAATCGGGCCGGCACAGCTCTAAAAATGCCTTTACTTCTTCAGGATTCACAATATTCTTATTTTCCAACACTTCTCCCAGGTTATCAAGGCGTAAAAGCTCTCCGATTTCGGCTTCCACCGGCACTCCAAAACACTTAGCTACCTTTAATACCTCGTTGGTCATAACCGCATTTTCCTTTACAGGCTTTTCAGAGCCGTCGATCATCAAGGATGTAAAGCCCAGCTTCAGTGCCTCCATGCAGATATCAAAATCCCCGCCATGATCCAGATGAATGGATACCGGAACAGAAACCTTGCCCGCACACCACTTACAGACTTCTACAAACCAGTCGTGGCCGGAATAGGCCCCTGTGGATACGTAGTGGGCAAGTATGACAGGAGATCTCATTTCCTCCGCAGCCCGGCAGGCAGCCCAGATGATATCATAATTTCCTCCCTGGGTATTAAGAGCCGGGATGGCATACCCTGACTTTGCTGCCTTCATTAAATTCTCTTTGTTTGTTACAAGCATGGTTTTTTCTCCTTTTTTATCCTTTTACTGCACCCGCTACCAGGCCCTTGACCATATATTTCTGGAAGAAGAAAAATATCACCACCATTGGGATGGTGCCCACAATGGAAATGGTGTTGATCAGGGACCAGTCATAGGAAGGTTTTTTATACACTCGTATGTACATCGTCCGGATAAGCCTGTCGTTTCTCCTTCATAATAAAACCTTATGTACTTTCTCTTACAATCAGCTTTGTTTCAAACTTTGCATTCTCCGGATGCTTTCCGCCGATCATCTGGACCATCATATCAATGGCTGCCCTGCTTATGGCCTCCCGCTGCATTTCCAGTGTCGTTAGCCTGGGAAAACAAAACTGGCTTATGCTGGAATTATCAAATCCCACCACGCCCATATCCTGAGGCACCCTCTTTCCCCAGCCTACAGCTGTGTACATGGCAATACAGGCCACCATATCATTCCGCCCTACGATTCCGTCTGTTTCCTTATGATCCTTTAAATATTTTACAACTTCCTCTCCCAGCTCCTCTTCCGAATGACAGCCTGCAATGATCGTATCTTCACCGGCACTAAGTCCGTTCTCCCTCATCTCGTCAAGATATCCACCAAGACGCAGATCCGTTGGTCCGCTCATATTTCCTTTTTTGCTGATACGGTCAATGTAAATAATATGCTTCCTTCCACTGCCAATCAGATGTCTAACCGCCATTCTGGCTCCCGGATACAGACCGGAAGCAATGGTCGCCACATTCTCAGGACGCTTGTCATGGGTACTGTGCTCAAACATCAAAACCGGTATTCCTGCCTTGCTGAAGGACTCTACATACTCCATAGGAAAGCTGATGGAGCTGATGATGATGCCGTCATACTGGCGGCTGATGATCTGGGAAACAAATTCAGGCGTATTCCGGTTTGCGCACAGAGAAATGAGAAATCCGGCCTCATAGGCGTATTTATCCATCTCACTGACGATCCGGCTGAAATACTCGTTGGTGATCTGATCCGCAATAAATAGAAGCTGATTACTGCGTTTTCCCTTCAAAGCCCGTGCAACGTTATTGGGCCTGTAGTGAAGAGCAGCAATGGCCTCTTCTACCCTCTGCCTTTTTTCCTTTGCCACATAGCGGTTGTTATTCATCACATAGGATACGATCGTCTCGCTGACTCCTGCCGCTTTTGCCACATCCGACCTTGTTACCCGCTCGCCGTTCTGACCCATAATCCTGTCTCCTCACTATAAACTCGTGTGTATATTATGTATTTAACACATTTTTATTGTTATGTCAAACACTCTTTCCATTTTTTATGTTTCCTACAACATAGCTACTATCCCGGCGATTGCCATGAGCGCATATACGCACATGCTCATAGTCTTTCGGTCGATCCGCGCCACCAGTTTGCTGCCCCAGACACTTCCTGCCAATATTGCCACAATTCCAATGGCCATATAAGGAACCAGATCCGCTGTTAAGAATCCATTGGAGACCCTGGCGATGATGTTAAATACCACGGTAATAGAAAAAAATGCATTTAATGTCCCTAAATACTCCTCTTTCGTCTCCATGGCCGCCAGATAATAAAGGCTCATAGGCGGTCCGCTGATCCCAAAAAAGCCGCCGCATATGCCGGCCGCCAGCCCGCAGGCCGCTCCCATTGACATCGACGGCTTTACTCTGGCTTTCCCTGAAAAAAGGAAAAAGTAAACTGCCAGCCCTATGAGAAACATGCCAAAAATCCCTTTTCGCTTACCTGCATCAAAATAAGCGGACCAGTGAATGACAATGGTACTGGCCACCAGATAGATTCCTGCGGGAAGGAGAATGGGCTTTATCCTTACCGACTTCCGGTACCGCCAGAACATAGAAAAGGACAGTATCATGGTAATCACATCACTTAAGGCGGGAGCTGCATTCATGGACAGGATGAGGGGAAGAAAAATCATGATGATGATCGCCCCTCCAAAGCCTGTTACCGCCTGGACAATACCTCCAAGTAAGGATGAAAAGGCCACAACCAATATTCCTGTCATAAAGTCTCCTTTCCTGATTCAGTGAAACAAAAAGAGCTGAAACGAACCGTATCCGCAACAGCCCTGATGGTTTACATAAATTGATAAATATTATACAAATTGATTCCAATGATGGCTACCATCAAAAAAAGGAACAGCTTATCCACCACCTTCACGTCGATCCTTTTATTGATCACCCGGCCGCTCATCCCGCCTAAGATCCCTCCTATCACCATGAGCACCAATAGCCAGATGGAGAATTCCGGGACCGTTCCTGTTACCAGGGAATTCAAAGTTCCTGTGATCTGGGAAAACAGGATGATGTATAAGGAATTCTGGGCGGCTGCCTTCGTATCCATGGAAAAAAAGTAAAACAGCACCACCAGATTGATGGGACCTCCTCCAATTCCCAAAAATGAAGAAAGGATCCCTAGCACCAGTCCGATCAGCACGCAAATCAACGGTTGGGTCACATGATGAGTATGGATCTTGTCCTTTTTCATGGTATAGATCAGCGTTCCCAGAGTAATCACAAGGAGACAGGCCGCCTGAACAGCCCCCACCATGTCCTTGTCTGCAAACAGGGAAGAAACTGCCTGGAACATGGACTTTCCCACAACTCCGCCAATGGCCGCACCTATGGCAAGAGGTGTTCCCGTCTTCATATCCACCAGTGACTCTCCGCTCATTTTCCCATTGATTACAGAATAACAGGTCATTGCAAGCACAGTACAACCTGACAGAAAGCTTATGGCAGATACGCTTAACACCCCAAATGCATCCAATGTGGGCTTTATGATAACGCCTCCGCCGATTCCGCAGATAGCGCCTGCAATGGATGCGCCAAAACTGATCAATAGAAACAATCCATACAAATAACCGTTCATTTTATCAAAATCCTTCCTCGCCGGTATTAGCGGCATTCTCTTCCATGTACATATGTCTTAAGAACATTGCATGTTTCATCAAGTACCACCAGGTTCGCTTCTTTTCCCTCCTCAATGGAACCCATCCTGTCATAAACTCCTATCAGCCTTGCCGGATTTTCCGTTAGAAGCCGGAGGACTTCCCTAAGAGGCCTTCCCGTATATTCCAGGAGATTCTTTAAAGCGCCTTCCATGGTCAAAGTGCTTCCTGCCCGGCTTCCACCGCAAGCCAGTCTGGCATCTCCGTTTTCCACAACCACCTCATTCACTCCCAGCTTATAATTCCCATCCGGAAGCCCTGCCGCCATAATGGAATCCGTCACAGCTACCACCTGATCCAGTCCCTTGGTCTTGATAATCAGCCGGACCGTTCCGGGATGGAGATGACGTCCGTCACAGATGATTTCACAAAATACCTTGTCAGACTCCAGCACAGCTCCCCAGATCGCCGGAAAATGCTGGTGCAGAAGCTTCATGGCATTTCCCGTGTGGGTGGCTCCTCTGGCTCCCGCCTCAATAGCCGCACACGCCGTATCGTAATCTGCTCCGGAATGGCCGATGGCCACCTGGATTCCAAGCTTCTTTAATTCCGGGATCATGGGGATATTACCCTCTGTCTCAGGTGACAATGTGATATATTTGACATCACCCTCCGCCGCTTTCTGGTATTCCTTTACGAGCTCTAAATCCCCTTTCCGAAGCAGGTGCTCTGGCATGGCTCCCTTATATTCCGGTGACAGGAAAGGGCCTTCTAAGTGGATTCCTAAAAGTTCCGCTCCCTGATGCTCCCGGTTTTTCCATTTTTTATACTCTTCTATGCACCAAAGGGTCTGCTCCCTTGTATCCGTAAGCACCGAACCCAGCCAGGCAGTTGTCCCCTGAGCGGCAAAAAAGCGGCAGATTGTTTCATAATCCTCCGCTGTTGCCGTGTTCACATCGACCCCTGCGGCTCCGTGGGTATGTATATCTATAAATCCCGGAACCACCAGCTTTCCTTCCATATCATAAACAACGGCCACATCCCCGTTGTGAACTTCTGTTATTTCCCGTATTACTCCATCCTCTGCCAGCAAGTCTCCCAAAACAAAGCTGCCGTTTATATAAAACCGCCCGTTTCTGAATAACGTTTTCATCAAAATTCCCCTTTCTCATTCTTCGGACCGCCGCTTTTTTCATACGCTATGCTTTTATCATATCATAATTCGACAAAAGATTCCATTTTATTTAACCAAACGTTTGCTCCTCAAACAAGTGGGATAAATTTAATTCCCTGATAATGGAGACGATCTCCTTTGACCTGCTGCAGCCAAATTTTCTCAAAAGGCTTTTTATCTGGGTCTTGACGGTTATGACTTCCACACAGCGGATCCCTGCAATTTCCTTTATTTTTCTGTCCTCCAAAAGAAGTTTCACCAACTCCCTTTCCGCGGCAGTCAGCTGGGAAACATTATTAATGAAATACAGGAGGCTCCGCTCCGAACGCTGCAGCCTTTTGTATTCGTTCATAATGGTTTTCTGCACTCTTGCTTCCATCACCGGTTTTCCCATGTGGGCATTTTTAACATGTTCTATCAGATTTTCTATTGCTCCGCCTTTCACAACATAATCCACAGCCCCGGTTCCCATAGCAGTAATAATGATGTCCTCGGTCTCGTGAACGGTCAGATAGATGATCTTCTGGTCATGCTTTATATCCCGGATGCGCTCGGATGCCAGAATCCCGGCATTCATGGTTTCCATCTCAATATCCATTAAAATCACATCTGCATCCATTTCCAGGGCCATTTCCACGATTTCCTTTCCAGTGGAAGCGCAGCCTATTACCTTTATCTCTTCATCCCTCTCCAGCTGCTTTTTTAAATCATCACAAAGTATGGTAAAATCCTCTGCGATCAGCACCTTTATCATCTTATTCTCCCTTCCTTACTCATCCTGGTTTTTACATTTCGGTATTGCGACAAAAAAGGTTGTCCCTTCTCCCTCCGTACTTTCCAGCTTCAGCATTCCAAAGTGGTACTTTATGATCTGTCTCACATAATATAGCCCAAGTCCCCAGTTATTATTGGTATTCTTGCTGGTATAGAACGGATCAAATATTTTCTTCTGTACCTGTCTGGACATGCCCCTTCCATTATCCTGGATTTCAAAGGTCACATACAGCCGTTCATGATGTGCCTTTATGCTTAAATGCTTTTCCTGCTTACCGGATTCCAGAATGCTTTCATAGCCATTGATCGCCAGGTTATACAGGGCTTCGCTCAAATGCACGGCGTCCGCCAGGATCAATGTTCTGGCTTCTATCACCGTTTCCACCGCTGCATCCGGATATTTCTCATGAAAGCGGTCCAGAACCTTACGGACCACTTCTGATGTTTCCGTTGGCACCAGAGTCATGTAATTGGATTTAATGCTCCTATATAATTCTTCCATCCTGATTATCATATTCTGATTGATTGTTTCAAGCATACGGGAATATTCCAGGAGCTTCTCCTTATCAGGATCGGACTTTTCCAGTTCCTCTCTGATCCTTTCCTGGATGACCCGGTTGGACAACAACTGATTCTTCATGCCATGGACAAACACGGAAAGGCCTTTGCTTGCCATGTCCATCTTCTTTTGGATGATAACATCTCCCCTGGTCTCCTCATGCTCCATAACCGTATAGGATTTAAGGCTTAAAAATCCCAGAATTCCAAACAGCGTGGTAAACACCGACAGTACCATCCACCGGCTGACGGCTCCGCTTGCCGTTGTAGAATAAAGAAGCCCGCCATAGCGCATATACTCTGCGGAATACATCTGATATACCTGAATCGGATCCTGGCGGAAATAAAAACAGTACATGAATCCCATACAGATCAGAAACACCATAATATAACGAAACTGTCTTTTGCAGTAGGGGATGGTAATGCTTTTGTATTCATGAATCAGAAGCCACAGAGCCGCCGCCAGATAACAGGCGATCCACAAAATTGTGAAATTAATAACTAGGAACTGAAGCCATTTTCCCATTTTGGCAAGCCCTAAAAATAGGGAGGGATAGTAGAGAATCAGTGTCATACAGGGCAGCACCATAATCAGGATATGCCTGGATTTGCTCCGCAGGATCCAGGGAATCATGGAATAATCAAAGGCCAGCATAAGCAGAAATCCCGGAAACAGGGTTCTTCCCATAGCGATCATATACCCCAGCTTCCTTAATGGAAATATCATATAAGACAATTTTCTTTGAATTCTGAGATCAAAAAATAAGAAGAACTTCTGCCCTGTCTGCAGCCCGCCTGTCTTTGACAAGTAAATGATAATTCCGATAAACATGCAGACCAAGCTGACGCAAAGTCCCAACATCAGCTTGGTCTGTTTATCTCTTCTAAGGAAAAAAATCGCTATAGAGGAGGATAAAATAAAGAACAATACAACAAACAGCATAACTTTCCTCCTGAATCATTTGAAATCTCAGTACGCAGCAAATGGAGGTGTCCTGTTATTCCCGGATACCTCCATGTCAATCGGATATTACCGATTATTTGTGGTTTTCATCATATGCTTCCTGCATGATATCAAAGAGAACATAATTGTTTACATCTACCGGCTTCTCCAGGCGGCCTGCGTCTAAGAACACCTTCTGCTGGTTCTCATAATAGGATTTGATGGTTCCGTCCGCCAGGGCTTTTCCTACAAATTCTCCGGTCAGCCAGTTTCCTTCCTCGGTGGTTGCCAGCATGGTGGCTTCATCAACCTCACACTGCTTTGCTACCAGCTTTGCGATCTCATCGATATGCTCCGCCCGGTAATCCCCGGCTTTTTGAAGAGCTCTGGCAAAGCGCACCAAAACATCATGGTTGGAATCGGCATATTTCTGAGTAGTAATAAAGCTGGAAGGAAATGTGACCTGGTCTAAATAATCCTGATTATTGGCTAACATAATTCCGTTGTCTCCAAGGGCTTTCATGATGGTTCCGGTGCCCGGTGACCAGGTGGCACATGCATCCACATTGCCGCTGATTACGGCAGATACGGTGCCGTTGGCATCCATTTCCACCAGTTCAACATCATCTGTCGTCATTCCCTTAGACTTAAGAGCCAGGTTCAGAATGATTTCCGCAGATGTTCCGCTGGTAACGGCCACCTTCTTGCCCTTTAAGTCTTCAATGGTATTGATCCCTTTCGCCTTATTGCCGATGACGGCATCGGCCAGGCTGGTGCAGTCAATCTGGAAGATCACTGCTTCCCCCGATGCGCAAAGAGCGTGGGCCCCGTGTCCGATCTGGGAAATATCAATATCACCGGAAGCCATGGCTGCAATTTCGGCAGGCCCTCCCTGAAATTCCACCATCTCCACTTCCAGACCCATTTCCTTAAAATAGCCTTTTTCCCTTGCCGTAACGGCCAGAGAAGCGCTTCCCATATTGGGCATATAGGCGATACGGAGCTTTTTGATCTCCTGAGCTTTTGTTTCCTCTGCCTTGGTTTCTTCTGCTTTTGTTTCCTCTGCTTTCGTCTCCTCTGTTTTTGTCTGCGCTGCCGTAGTTGCAGGCGTCTTTGCTCCGCCAGTGCATGCGGTTAAAGCCGCTGCCGTCATTACCATCCCCATAAGTAACGAAATTCTTTTTTTCATTCCTTTCTCCTCCTATTTCCTGATCTCTAAATATTCCTGATACACCTGGGACCATATATAATTTTTTAATTCTAAAAACTCCTGTGTCATCTTTGTTTCCTGGGTTCTGGGATATGGGATTCCGATCTCCACAATCTCCTTAATCCGCCCAGGCCTGGCGCTCATAATGATAACCTTTTGAGCCAGTATAATGGCCTCGTCCACATCATGTGTGATAAAAAAACAGGTTTTACGCTCTTTCTGCCAGGTGGCTAAAAGCTCTGACTGAAGCTGGGTCCTGGTCTGGGCATCCAGTGCTCCAAAAGGCTCATCCATGAGAAGCACCTGGGGATTCACCGCATAGGCTCTGGCTATGGCGACCCTCTGCTTCATTCCGCCTGACAGTTCCTTGGGATAGGCTCCCGCAAAAGGTTCTAAATCCACCATTTTTAAATATTTCATGGCTTCTTCCCTGGCCTGCTCCCCTTTAACCCCTTTAAGCTTTAAGCCGAATTCCACATTTTTAAGTACCGTGAGCCATGGAAACAAGGCATACTGCTGGAACACTACCCCCCGCTCCGGTCCCGGGCCCTCCACCCCTTTGCCATCCACGTACACGCTTCCTGATGTTGGCTCCAAAAGTCCGGCGATAATATTGAGCAGAGTTGACTTTCCGCAGCCCGATGGGCCTACCACACAGATAAACTCATTCTCTTTTATGTCAAGGCTGACTCCGTTTAAGGCTGTCATCTCTCCCTTGCGTGTATTATATGTTTTCACCACATGATCGATTTTTACTTTTACTGCTGCATTGTCTCCTGCCATCCGGTCAACTTCCTTTCCAAGTATCGTACTATCTGTTCAAAGGTAAGGCCAATCACGCCGATAATCAGGATTCCCATAAGTACGGTCGCCATATCGTAATAGCCCTGTGCCTTTTGGATCATCATTCCAAGCCCCTTAGACGCTCCTGTCAGCTCTGCCGCCACCAGGGTGGTTAAAGAAGCAGAAAGCCCAAGCCTGGCCCCCACCAGGATAAAGGGCGTGGAAGCCGGTATGACTACCTGAAAGAATATATCCCGGTCAGTAGCCCCAAGTACTTTTGCCGCCTTAATCAAGGTCACATCCACATTGCAGACGCCCTGGTAAATGGTGACCACCAGTACAAGGAAAGAAGCGATAAATATCACGATGATCTTTGCCTTTTCCCCCACTCCTGCTCCCGCAATGACAAGGGGAATATAGGCCAGCGGAGGAATATTTCTCACGAACTGGATCCAGGGCGCCACCAGGTTCCGAAACGGCGTGTACCAGCCCATAAGAAATGCAATGGGAACCGATGCGATGAAGCCGCAGAGAAAACCTGCGATTACCCGGAACAGGCTGATATAAATATGGGGCCACAAGGTTCCGTCCTGAAGCTTTCCCGCCAGTTTGGATATTACTTCCCACGGCTTTGCAAAGATGACTCCGCCTGCATCCGTAGACGCTATGAAGATCCATAGCAGAAATGCTGCCAGGATGGACAGCAGCATCCATAGCTTTGCAGGAATGCGGTTTAACATACTTTTCTTTTTTTTACTGCTCATGCTTACCATTTCCCTCTCTGTCTTTCCTTAATGTTTTATCATCTGTAGTTTACACCCAAAAAAGAGGTCTGGGGAGGGGGATTTTTTATCATACCTTTTTTCCCAGAGCGGCAAACATGCTCCTCTTATATTCCTCCACTCCTTCCTGGTCAAAGGGGTTTATGTTCATCATGGTTCCTGAAATCCCGCATGCCATCATAAAATAATAAAACAGTTCTCCAAAGGTTTCCTCTGAAATATCTTTTGTCAGAATACGGAGGCAGGGCACCCCTCCCCTCCAATGGGCGTTCAGGGTAGCCTCCTCAGCCGCCTTGTTCATCTGGTGAAAATCCATGCCATCCAGATAGTCAAATCCGTCCCCAAATTCCGGATCAGGCTCAATCACCGCCTCTGCGCCGGGATTATCTGCTGAGACAAAGGTCTCTATCAGGCTGCGTCTTCCCTCCTGCATATACTGGCCGATGGAATGTAAGTCCTCCGAATAAATTGCTGAGGAAGGAAAGATTCCCCTTTTTTCCTTTCCTTCACTCTCTCCAAAAAGCTGCACCCACCATTTTGTTAAATAAGAATACCGCGGTTCAAAGGACACCAGCATCTCAATATCATATCCCTTTCCATATAACAGGTTTCTGGCCGCCCCGTAAAGTACCGCCGGATTGGAAGATGGATTGGCCCGGCAGTTCTCTGCGGCCCTCTTCATCCCGGCAAGATACTTGTCCGGATCAAGCCCTGCCGCCGCAATGGGAAGCAGACAGACCGGAGAAAATGCAGAGTACCGCCCTCCCACCGTTGAGGGAAAGGAAAGAAACAGGTAACCGTTTTCTTTTGCTATCTCCTCCAGCCGGGAACCTTTTGAACCAGTCACAATGATCCGCTTTGCCATCTCCTCTCTGTCATACCTCTTCTTCATCCACTGGCGCAGGATGCGGAAATGGCTTCCCGGTTCCAGAGTCTCAAAATTCTTGGCAATGACATTGATATAGACGTTCCGTCCCTCCAGCCGCTTCAGCATTTTGCTGACAGAATAAGAGGACAGCGTATTTCCCATATAAAGGATATCCGGCCCCTCCCCGTCTGCCAGGGCCGTGGTCATAGCCCTGGCAGCCTGGTTGGACCCCCCTACTCCCACAAGGACAAAAAGGTCTCCCTCTTTTTTGATCTCCTCTGCTTTTGCCTTTATTGCCTCCAGCTCTTCCTCCGGTATGGACGGGGAAACCCAGCCCAGAACTTTATCATGGTCCTCCATGGTGAGCAGCCTGCTCAAAGCCAATCCTGCCTTTTCCCGGCTGACCTTAAAATATTCTTCCTCAAAATATGTTTCTGCTTTTTTCAAATCAATCGTAACATTCATGTCTTCCCTCCATTTCAAAAAGGCCGATCCAGATCTATCTCTGAACCGGCTTTTCTTTACAGCCATTTATCAATTTTCTTGTAACGCTCTGCCATCTCATCAAGGGTCACACACTCAACCAGCGGGGCCCTACCATAGGAACCGAACTTTACGATCAGGGTCCCTACCACTTCCTTTGCTCCCCGCTCCACGCAGTCCACAATGGCAGCTACATCTTCATCGGGGATGGTGCCGTACATCACCGTATTCATGATTGGAGGTAAAAATACCCTGGGATCAAAAGCTTCCTTCATTGTCTCCAGCCGCTCATAGATGGCGCCGATTGACCCGCTGCTCCTCTTTTCCGGATACTTTTCAAAGAATTCCTTCATGTTCCTGGTAACAGCAAGACGGATATCCGTATCCACGTTAATCTTATTGATCCCTGCTCCAATGGCTGCCGTAAGCTGTTCCATGGATATGCCTTCGGTGTTGGACAGCTTTCCTCCAAGGCCATTGATCTCATCTACTATGTATTTCGGCACGGTGGAGGAGCCATGGGAAACCAGAGCGCCGAAAATCCCCAGATGATTCATGCATTCCCTGATGGCAATAACAATCTCCTTACGCAGCTTTACATCCTTTCCCTTAGATGCCCCGTGCATGGTGCCATAGGAAACTGCAAGGGCGTCAACACCTGTTTTCTGGAAGAATTCCACTGCATCCAATGGATTGGTATAAGTAGAAGAATCAGAAAATACGTGATCCTCCACGCCGGCAAGCACTCCCAGTTCCCCTTCTACACTGACTCCTCTGCCATGGGCATACTTCACTACTTCCCTGGTAAGTTCAATGTTCTCTTTAAAAGGCAGAGAAGAACCGTCAATCATTACGGAAGTATAACCTCCTTCAATCGCAGCCACACAGGAATCAAAGTCTCTGCCGTGATCTAAATGGAGGACAATAGGGATTTCAGAATCCAGGCCATATTTTTTTACTGCATTTCCTATATTTTTTGCCCCGGCCTTTTTATCCTCCAGAGTTGCATTGAGAAAATCAATGCGTCCTCCCATGAATCCATTTGCCAGATCCGCCCCCTGTAAAATGGCAGGGGAACGGAACATTTCATGTACTTCGATTACTGCTTTGGCCTGGGCGACCGCATTCACGTTAAAGCCGCCCTGACCAAAGCCATATTTTATGGAGGCCTCCATAAGAGGTCTCAATGGTATTAAGCTCATCTGTTTCTCCTGTCTTCAAAGATGATCAGTCAGTTAAGGCTGCTACGAATTCCGTAAACGTAAGGGTGATATCCGGATGGTCTTGTAAAAGACTTACAGGAAATTCCGGGGTTGGCTCACCGTATCCGGCCCTCCGTACCACGGCTCTGTGCCAGTTTCGAAAGCAGCCCAAACGGATTTTTCCCGCATGTGCAATCTCATGGATGCCGACTGTGACGCAGTAAGAAGGCATATCCTCCAACGCCCCGTTAAAATCACCGATGGCATTGGCCGCCCTGGTTTCCGGACTTATTTTTAAGACCCTTGTCTTCTGGGCCAGAAATTCCTCTTCACTTAAGGTCCCATCCGCCTCGTTAAACGCCACATGGCCGTTAATGCCGATGCCTCCAAAGACCATGTCCACACCTCCAAGCCTTTCAATAAGCTCCGGAATATAAGAGAGGTTATCAGGGTCCGGGAAAATTCTCTGTTCTTGCGGCATGATAAGCTCCGGCATGATTCTGGAATAAACGTTTCTGTCCATAAATCCCCGAAAGCTTAAGGGGTGATCTGCTAAGATCCACCTTTTTTCTTCATCCAGATATTCGTCCATATTTATAAACCAAACATTCTTTAAGCTTATATTTTCCTCATTCACCATTTCCACAAAATAAGGATACTGGCCAACCGGTCCTACCGGGCAGATGAATACGGTCTTTTCTCCCCTGGCATTATGGCTTTTTATCTCTTCCCCCATCTGCTCAGCCATCTGCCGGAACACCTCACTATTATCCTTCATACAAAACAATCTCATTTTTGGATTCTTTAAAAGGGCTTCCTTTTCATATCCGTAATATTCATGCCTCATGTGAATTCCTCCCTTATTTATGATGATGGGCCATACATCCGCAGTCTTCATGCCCTTTTCCGCCAGGAGTTTCCTCCTTCATCATCAGATGGACGGCACTCAGCTTGAAGGTCTGGGGCAGCACCAGGATGTTAGGATTTGCTCCCACAAATTTCTTCTTTGCATCTTCCAGGGCCTCTTCCACCGTAGCTCTGGTCTTTAATCCCATGCCCCTGGCATAACCAGGCTCCTGGGCTCCGCATAAGTAAATGGCGGAGGTATTCATCTCAGCAACATGGGCGCAGCTGATCATGGAGAACCCGTGGAAGGGATGAAAAGCGTTACAGTAACGGTATTTCCTGATATACTCTTCATCGGTGGCAAAATACTCTCCGTAACGGTTCATATCCGGCAGAGTATTCATCTGATCATGCTGGAACATCTCATACATTTCTTTTAAATACGGCCAAAGCTCATCATGGAAATATCCGTTGCAGGTGGAGGTGAAGATGATGACGCAGTTATCGCTCATGATCCTCTTATGGCGGATCACTTGGGCGGAAATGGCCTGCATCAGCATGATGGGGTTGGTCCCCATCCCATCCCCGTAATGGAAAAACTGGGGCATGCCAAAAATCATTACATCGTATTTCTTTTCTGCCCATGGCACGTACGTTCGTTTATCAGCCGTAATCCAGGAGTGGGGCTGCATCACAGCCGCATACCCGCTGTTAATCTCGATCTGGCGGGACTTTGTATCCAGAACCGCATCACAGCAGAAAAATTTCTTTCCCATGCATTTTTCCATATGCTGCCCGATCTCGTCAAACTTTGTCCTCATAAGGGATTTTCCGCTTACAGGAGTGAAGTCCGCCCGGTGCATGACCTCCGGCACGTGATGGGAGGCAATGGAGCGCCAGTGGGTGATTCCTGTCGAACAGTGCTTATAGCCGCCTGAATAACCGCCGTATGGGTTTCCCTGGGTGTGCCCGATGAGGATCGCCACATCACTGTCGTACACGTATTTGTTCATCAGAACCGGATCGCCCCGGTCCGTTGTCCCAAGATCCACCAGATGATCGTAATCCTCGCTGTCATGGTTGATGATCTGATGGGTGTACCAGAACTCATGGAACAGCTCGCTCCCAAGCACAGCCCTGATCTCCTTTTCCGTATTCTTCCTGTGGAGACCGTTGGAGCATATCAAAAGGATGTCCTTCTTTTCCACGCCCGCATCATATAGTTCTTTTAAAATCAGTCTTATGGAAATTTTCCTGTGAGAGGTGGACTGTTCTCCTCCCTTTACCCGGTCGGGAAATACAATGGTTACTTTAGAGCCCTTGTGAGCCAGTTTTGAAAGCGGCTCCATGCCCATGGGGTTTCGTAAGGATTCAAGGGTCTTCTCCTCCAGCTGATCCTCCGGAATATAAGGCGGATCCGGAACAGTCTCCCCCGGAATAAATATATCCGCAGTATCCGGCAATGTGACGTTTACAGTTCCCTGTCCATACTCTAATGCTACATTCATCTTACACTTCTCCTTTTCGCCAATTCTGTATACGAATGATTCATACCCTATTTTCCTAAATAGGCTCCTATAATCTCTAAATATTCCTCAGGATAAAAGCCGATTTCCCCCTGGAATCTGGTCAGGGCGATCAGTCCTCCGTCAATGACTGGAATGGAAGCCAGCATCTGTGCATTATCAGCCTTTAATCCACCACCGTAGACTACCGGAAGTCCTCCAGTCACTTCTTTAATATACGAGCCGGTCTTAGCTATGTACTCCTTATCCGGCGGAGTTTTCCCCGGTCCAATGGCCCATACCGGTTCATAGGCGATGACCACTCTCGAAGTGTCCACACCAAATAATCCGGTCTCAAGCTGCTCCTTTAATACCTCCTGCCAGCGGGGCTGCTCCTCTGCAGTTTCCCCAACGCAGTAAAGCACGGACAGTCCTGCCTTAAGAGCCTGTCCAACCTCCTGATTCAGCAGGCGGTTGACCGCATGGGGATCGGTCACTCCAGCTTCCGAAAGAATCCCGGCCTTGTCCCTTCTTTCCTCGCAATGGCCGATGATCGTGGTGGTACAGCCAATGGCTTTTGCCGCGTTTGCTGTGCGGTTTGTTGTAAAAGCTCCAAAATTTCCGCCGGCTGCGGTATCCTCACGGTAGACACCCTGGCATCCGATGTTCACCGGGCTGTTTTCCCCTAAGGCACCTGCCGCCGGGATCAAATGGGCTTCAGGAAAATACATGGAAAACTCCACATCATCATTCTCATATCTTTTTAAGGCTTCCTGGGTGTTTGATACAATATAGCTTCCCCACTCCCGGATAGGAGCTATGGAATTCACGCCGCCCTTTTCCCGTGGAATATCAAACCGCTTTAAATTTAAAAAAATATGCTTCATTTTCATTATCCTCCCTTTTTTATTTGTATTTCACCAATTTTATATATTTTCATGAAAATCTATGAAATCCCTTAGTTCCGGGCCGATCAGAGGACGGCACCATTTTATAAACTCATCGGTCACGTCGTTTCCCCGCCAATTAATAAAGCTTTCCGGAATGGCTCTTTCATGGAGCATGACCTTTTCAATGGGGATCCGTTCCATATGGATGCAGTATTCTCCATCCAACCTGTCCTCCCGGATAAAGCCGATCATCACTCCGCCCTGGCCTTCCATGGCAGCTTTTAAGGCTTCCCGCCCTGCAAGAACCGCTTCTTCCCGGTCAACCGGGGACTGCCATGCAATGGAAGAACGTCCGCAGATTCCAGGTTTTTCGCTTCTGGCCTTAATATCCAGCTTCTGAATCACCAGATTGGCAAGATAGGCGCTTACATCTCCGTAATAGGTTGCCCGCCCGGTCTTGTAGATAGGGGGAACCACTGGCTTTCCATCTTCCCCCTTTAAGCCTTCGCTAGCAACCACAACCACTCCGCCCTTTTCTTCATAAAGCTTCTTCACATCCGCTAAAAATTCCTCTTCCTTAAACGGACGCTCAGGCAGATAAATCAGATGGGGCGCATCTCCCGGCTTTTTGCGGGCAAGGGCTGAGGCCGCAGTGACCCAGCCTGCATTTCTTCCCATGGCCTCAATCACACATACGTGGATGGGCAGAGACTTTACATCCATTCCCACCTCCGCAGTGGTAGCCGCTATGTATCTGGCAGCGCTGCCAAATCCCGGGGTATGATCGGTAATTGCAATATCATTGTCAATGGTCTTGGGGATCCCAACCACCGTAACTCCTGATTTTTTACAGGCTTCATGAATCTTTCCGCAGGTATCCATGGTTCCATTGCCCCCATTAAGAAGCACATACCTGATATGATATTTCTCAAATATGGCGGGCATGGCCTCATAATCCGCCTTCTCCAGCGCGTACCTGGAGGAACCAATGGCCGTGGCAGGGGTTTCCAAAAGCAGCCTAAGCCTTTCCTCCGGAAACTCCATGAGATCCAGAAAATTCTCTTTTAAAATCCCTTCGCTGCCTCCCAAGGCGGCATATACTTTATCAACCTTTTTGCTTTCCTTGGCCTCTTTGATCACGCCGTAAAGAGATGAATTGATTACCGCAGTAGGGCCGCCTCCATGTACCACCAGAACATTGCCATTCATATATTTGGTCCACTCTCCTTATTAAAAGTCATTTCACTGTGTCATAATTTAATCCGCCGGTCTCCCGTTCCTATGTTATCAGCGTACCATATTCTTTCCTGGATTTGTGTAAATTTTACCCAAACGTTTGGGTTTTATGGTATACTGTTTTTATTCATCATGGTTTATAATAACATTCAAGAAAATATCTTTTTCCGGAGGTAACCTATGACATTAAAGGAAATAGCGGAAGAAGCCGGCGTGTCCATTTCCACCGTATCCAGAGTCGTGAACAATAACACTCCCGGAGCCGCCAGCAAAGAAGTCCAGGATCGGATATGGGAAATCGTCCGCCGGACCGGATACACCCCCAATCCCACAGCCCGCACCTTAAAGCTTGGAGAAAAAAAAGCGGCATCAGCCTCCTCCCGTTCCATTGCCTGTCTGTTTGCCCGGACCACGGATACGGTAACTGACTTGTTTTTCTCTTCCCTTGCCCGGAGCATTGAGCAGGAGGCCTTTAAACGAAACTATGTACTAAAGTATTCCTTTTCTTCCTTTGATATCAGCCATCCTGGCACCTTCCGGCTGATTACCGACAACCACGTAGACGGCGTGGTCATATTAGGACGCTGTGATAAACAGCTTCTTAGCCTTTTAAAAAAGTATTTCAACTGCCTGGCCTATACGGGTTTAAACAATCTAGAGGCAAAATATGACCAGATCATTTGTGACGGGCATCAGGCCGCCCTTGCTGCCACCAGCTATTTAACCGGCCTGGGGCACCAGAAAATCGCATACATCGGAGAAACCAAAGCTGAAAACCGCTACACCGGATACTGCGCCGGATTAAAGGCAGGCAGGCTTCCCCTGCGAAAGGAATATATTGCCAACGTGGCCCTCTCCTCTGAGGGAGGATATCAGGGAGCAAAGCGCCTTTTAGAAGCAGGCTGTGACGCTACCGCTTATTTCTGCAGCAACGATATCACGGCCATCGGAGCCATGAAAGCCTTTCACGAATCAGGACTTCATATTCCCGGGGATATCTCGGTCATCAGTATCGATGATATCGATACTGCCCAGTACTTAACTCCCATGCTCACCACGGTTCATATTCCTGTGGAAGAGATGGGGCAGATGACGGCGAAAATCCTGATTGACCGCATTGAGGGAGGCCACCGTCTCCCATTTAAAATCGACTTACCATTTTACATTGCCATCCGTGACAGCTGCGCCGCCCCCAAACGGGTAAACAAACAAAAGGGGACTGCTGCTCCATAGATGATTTCTCATCTATTTTGCAACAGTCCCTTAATTCCTGTATATCCCTTATCTTCCATTCAAATACTCCATTACCCCCATGTGGATCGTCCAGGCCAGCCGGTCCTGGTAATCGGGGGAATTTAAAAGAGCAGATTCTTTCCAATTGGTTAAAAAACCGCATTCCACGATTACGATCGGGGTCCGCACATGTAAAAGCAGATAGTAGTTATCGTTGGGCTTTGCCAGTCTGGTATTCTTCTCTCCCAGCACATAATCAAACCGGCTCTGTAAAATCTCTGCCAGTTCTTTTCCCTTATCGGACTTTTTATAGTAAAATACCTGTCCTCCGAAAACGTTCTCCTGATGATAGCTGTTCTGATGGATGCTGACGGTAAGTGCCGGGCTTACATCATTGATGATCTCACAGCGTTTGCTCATGTCCGCCATCTTTTTTCTGCTGTCCCTTTCGGAATACAATCCGTTGTCATTTTCTCTGGTCAGAACCACTTTCACATCAGAAGCTTCCAGGTATTTCTTTAACCGGTTCGCAATCTGCAAATTTATATCCTTTTCCAGGGTTCCGTCAATGCCGATCTTTCCCGGATCATTTCCTCCATGTCCCGCATCAATGACGACCACAGGTTTTTCTTTACCGGCTTTTGCATTGACCCCTGCCGCCATCTTTCCTGCTTGACTTGATATCACATATACCAGCACCAGCAAAACCAACGCCATGAGGGGTTCCCACTTCTTTAATTTCACATTTTCTACCTGATTCATCTTCTTAATGAATTATATCTTTCAGTGAAATAAAAAAGAACTGCTCCCTGCTACTTTCCTGTCATTCTGAACTCAATACATTATAGTCCTTTGTCCCATCCGCAGTGATCCATTCCAGATATTGAGCTAAGATGCTTGGATACCCTTCTTCCTCCCACATCTTGTAACCGGCCTTAGCTTTAGCTTTATCCCTGATGTCCGTAACCTTTCCTGCATAGCAGGCGGCGTTAAGCTCTGCATAAACCTTTGCCATCTGATCCTTCTGTGATTTGGTCAGTCCATTCAGTGTATCAAGCCTCTTAAATTCATCCTGAGCCTGATTGTAAAACACCTTGCTTAAAAATTTCTTTCCAAACTCATCAAAATTCAAGAGATTTTTGTCAGTGCTTTCCGTCTTTTTAGCCCAATCCTTCATATCCAGGGACTTTGTATGGTAACGGAAGCTTCCGTCGTCACCATAATATAAGATTCCATACTGGCAGGGCGGCGTGGATAAGGAGCTGGTCACGATCTCATAGATCCCGGAATCGCTGCGTGATCTCATATAGTGCTGCACATGAAGATGTCCGCTTAAAAACAAGGGAACATCCCAGCTTTCCAGCTGGTCAATGAGCTGTTCACTGTGTTCAATGGTGCAGTCCTGTAAGTATACTTCACTTTCATCAAGAAGGTTATGGTGGCCTACAGGGATCACATTCATCCCCAGATTCCAGGCCTCCTCCATCTGTTCCTCAATCCAGTCATATGTATCATCCTGTATCATGCCCCCAACCAGATTCTTCGGTTTGTACTGGCATGTATCAAGCATTAAGGCCCTGGTATAATCATTTACCTGATATACATAGCTTAAGGAAGCAGGATCGCGGCTGACTGCCTCATTATATCCAAAATCCTGGTATATCTCTTCAAATTCATCGGGAGTTATATTTTCCGCTCCCAAAAAAGTATCTCCCACAAACTGAGCTGCCTGGGAGTTATTGATATCATGGTTTCCCGGAATAACAATCACGGGAATTCCGGCTTCTTCAATCTCTCCAAGCTTTGCGGCCAGCTCTTCATGGCTTTCCTTTTCTCCCTCATAGGTCAAGTCCCCGCTTAAAATCACCAGGTCGGGCTGCTCCTTCTTCACCTCTTCCACAAAAGCATCCGTAATCTCCCAAATGTATTGCATCACCTTACCGTCACCATGGTCCACACTGTATTGAAAACCCTTCTGAAAATCCGTCAAATCCTTAGCTAAGTAATGGATATCCGTAGCGACAATGATCTTGCAGCCGTTTAGCGCTTCATCCGGAGGCTGTGAAGCCGGGTCCTCCGAAGTCTGGGGGATTTCTTCTGTAGTGGGCGGTTCTGTCTTTGCTGTCTCTGTCTCCGGTGGTGAAGTGCTCTCTGCACTGGTACTTTCCGGCACTGTTCCTTTCAAAGAACACCCTGCCATCATGCACATCGCGGCCAGCAATGCTGCCAATACGATCCTGTTTCTCATAACCTGACCTTCCTGTCTATTCCACGTCATTTGTTTATTTTTTATCAAGCCGGATTTCATCCCACAAGTCTGACGGTTCAAATCCCAGCTTCCAGCAGGCCACACCTGCCAGGCCATACTGCTTTATTAAATCCATCTTTAAGCCTATGGAGCGCTCTTCTTCCAGCCACAGCTTTTTAAGCCCTTCTTCTGTCTGCAGTTCTCCGTAATACTGGCCCAGTTCCCCCTGCCAGTATAATTCCACTTGATTTTCGCTGGCCCATTCCTTTGCACGGGCAATGCCCATGGCGGAAGAGGCAACCTTTCCATCTGGTCCCTCGGTCCACACCCTTGTATAAAGGGGAATCCCATTGATCACTTTTTCCTTAGGAACCTGGGCCAGGGTATCCTTGATACCGTTCTCCACATAATTAATGGATGCCACGGAACCGGCGTCCCCGCCTGCATAATGTTCATCATATCCCATTATAATCACGTAGTCAGCCACGATCCCCTGCTCTTTCCGGTTATAAAAGTGATTGCCGGGAGCCGGAACATAATTATCCACGGATAAGACGATTCCCTTCTTGCGGCAAGGGATGGAAAGCTCCCGTATAAACTGAATATAATGGACCCCTGCTTCTTCCTTGATCCCCTCAAAGTCCAGGTTAATCCCGTCAAGACCGTACCTGTCCACCTCCGACATAAGGGCTTCAATCAACTTCCGCCTGGTGGAGGTCTTTGACATCAGGACCTCCGTATTCACATCAGAGCTGAAATTATTGATGAGGGCCCAGACCTTCAGTCCCTTGTCATGGGCTTTCTTTACATAATCCTCCTGGGCCAGGGACCGGAAGTTTCCTTCATTATCCGTAAGCTCATACCAGGTTGGGGAAATGACATTGACTCCTTTTGTATTGGCGATCAGATTGTCAAAAGTACCATTTCCTTCAAGGTTAGTCATCTGATGCCAGGCAAGACAAACCGGTTCATTCATGGAAACACTGGTGTAAACCGGCTTTACAAAAGTACTTACAGGAACTTCGCTGGTCACATCACCCAGCTGCTTGCGTTCCACATAGCCTACAAATCCGTCTTCCGTCCGCACCTTATCCCACCTTTTCATGGATTCCAGGACAGTAACCTGGCTTCCGGGAGAAACCCACGTTACAATGGGGCTTTTCACTCCACCCTTTACCCTCACATTGCCCTTCTCGGAAACCAGTGCCTTTTGCTGGGCATCCCAGCTGTTATTTATAAAAACCCGTTTATTCTGAACGCTGTCATAGGCCGTTACGCGGATATCCGTATAATTAGCCACAAGACCGATGGATAAATAAACTCCCTTCTCATCCACCCATATCAGGGGCTTCCCTGAATCCCCGACCGTGGAATGATCCGCATAGACAATGGAGTCCGGCAGGGCATACACAAGAAGATTTTCATTGCTGTCCCAGTAAAACCGCTCATTCAGCATATCATTCACCAGCTCAATAGGGAGATAGGTTTGTCCCTGCAGGTAAAGGCCCTTTGCCTCCTGCAGATCCTCATTGAGATAAAGGGCCACTTCATCTCCCTTTACTCCCAGCAGTTCGGCTATATCTGCCTGTTCCTTTGACGGAATATACCGTTCCAGTAACTGCACCCCGAAAAATCCGGCGGTCACTAACATAATTAATCCTAGCGCCGCAAGAACCGGCACTGATTTCTTCTTCATCTGCATTCCTCCTGATAATGGATCATATCATCTTTTGCTTGCACTATCTTTTAGATTAGATCATGAACATACGGTTCATGATCGGCATCCGGCATTCGCCGTTCGCGCCGATGAGCAAGCTCATCTTCGCTCATTATATCACAATTCTTATTTTTTGGAATTTACATTTTCATTACATTACAAATCCCCTGTTCCCGCCCTGACGCACTAAAACTGCCTTCTTAAGGCTGAAGATGGCATCCCATGCGTCCCTTTTGGTACTTACTAAAATTCACCGATTGTAAACCCGGTCAAATCTTATTTCCCGCAGCTTTCCGGTCTTTCCGTCAGGAATATAATCGGCCATATAAAAACTATTGTCCTCTCTTATTTCAAAGATTTTATTCCAGTCATCCTCCGGCAGTTCTTCCCCATCTATAAGAATGGCAATTCCCTGATCACGGTATTTTTTAAGCCCTGCCAGATACTGACCTCTATCTGTTTGCCGGTTCCTTTCCCTGGCATCTTCTGTTCTCATCCACATATCCCCTTATATTTCTCTTTTGTATTGCATAGGCCCGGGGGGAGGACCACAAGGATTTTGCCGTGACACAATTCCTCCCCCAGTGTCTAAAAAAACTGCTGATAAAAGCCTATGGTATCACCAGTGACAGCAAACACGTCTACTGAAACCGGAATTCGGGCGATGGGTATATTAAGCCTCTTTTCTCCATTCCTTCTGGCTTCCTCGCTGCCGAACGACACGAGCGTCTTCCAGCTTTTTTCCGCTTTTTTCCCCTTTCTCTCAAATTCCAGAAACGCTTCCAGCTGCCACTCGCTTAAACTCCCGAGAACAAATTGCCTGTCGCATCTTAAAAATTCTTCCAGATTCCCTTCCTTTACGGTTCCGTAATCCACAATCACTGCCTGATAGCCGGATTTTTTACACAATAACAGCGTATCAATCCCCGCTCTTTCATAATAATCCGCTTCCAGTACTTTAAAACATCCGGCCTGTGCTTTTTCCTTTGCGCACAGCTTTCTTAAATTCCGGAAATCCCCATGGCTGTTCCATTCCAAAACCGCGCACCGCTTTCTAAGAACTCCTCCAAGGTATCCTGCTGTCATAACCGTAAAATGGGTCACTCCCACTCCTCTACCGGTTCCAATGATCCCAATGGTCTCCTGGCTGACCGGCTTTTTACCGGAATGTATAAGCTTCCATACCGTTTTTACCTTTCCATTCATAAAGCGTCTACCCTTTCCAAGGGATATGGCCTTTGCCTGGAATCATCCGGGAAATCCGCTCCCTGATCCGCCCTCCAAATCCACTTCCTCCTCTTTTCTTCCTGCCTTTTATTTCTAAAACTGCTTTTAGAAGAGTGTTGTAAAAATCTTCTGTTTCCGCATTCATCTCAAAAGGGTCCGGATAATAAGGGGCCTTTAAGCACCGGGAAGGAACTGCCCCTTCAGGCAGCCTGATCCCGGTTCCTCTGGTTACGTGATTATATACGATCCCATAGGAAATATGGCCTTTCATCACATATTCCGCGGAGAAAAAGGCACTAATTCTGCTCCAGCTGCTGCCATCGCATACCAGTATCACCGCATCGGGGCTTCCCATCAGCGCCTCTTCAACATTTTTTCCATAATCCAGAACGCGGTTCTTATAAGGCGGTTCTTTTAACTTCACTCCCGGGCCATAAAAGGGTCTCCAAATAAAGCCCTGATACCTCAGTAAGCCAAACTGATCCCTCTTTGCGGCTGCATAGTCACCAAGTCCGGAGCCCATGCCGGAGTCATTCTTTTCTTCAAATAAATTGGGGTATCCATGATTTCTAAGATAAACAGACAGGCCGATTCCAATATGAGTCGTTCCGGCCCCTGATTTGCTCCCTGCAAGAGCAATTGTAAGAGATGATGATTGTAGACGGTCTTTTGCAGCCGTTCCCATGTTTTTAAGCTGTCCGAGCCTCGTCCCCAGCTCCTGTGCGGATGAAAACCGTTCTTCTTTTTCCTTTTTTATACACCCTTTCATGACGGCAGCCAGATCGGCATCCATTGATGAAGCCGGTTTATAGGGCAGTTTTGGAAATTCTCCTGTAAATAGATAATGGATGATAGCACCAATGGCATATATATCTGTTCTTTCATCCAGTACTCCATCCTTTGAATACTGCTCCGGCGCCGCACATCCTACGGTTCCGTACCGCTCTCCTGGCATATTTGCATCATCCACGGACGAGGCAAGTCCAAAGTCAATCAATTTAACGGTGTCATGGCACAATAACAGGTTCTTCGGCTGTAAATCCAAATGTAATATGGGGTTTGGTCCTGCGAGATGCAGGTAACTGATGATGCTGGTCAACTGGATTCCATATGATATGGCCAGTTCCCGCGATAGATGGCCCTGCTTTTTCACAAGGTCATATAAAGATTCTCCTTCCAGATACTCTTCGATTAAATAACTATAAAATTCGTCTTCCTCTACGTCAAAAATAATGGGAATTCCAGGATGGCGCAACTCCTTAAGAACAAGTGCTTCACGCCTTAGATGTTCATATTTCAGAAAGCTTTTAGGTACCCGCTTGATCGCCCGGTACTCTTCAAGCCCAAGATGAACCGCCAGAAAAACTGTTCCTGCCCGTCCGGTTCCCAAGATGCCGTATAGCTGATATTTGCCAAACAGAACGGCACTTACTAAAACCACCTCCTTTTGTCTGTCCAATATCATCTCTTGGGGTATATTCTAATATATTCCATTTGTTTTTTCAACTATTTTTTATGGAATCCTCAAAATTGTCTATAAATCACATTTGTTTTTAACTATAGCTGCCGTTAAAACCTAGTTTTACATAGAAATGAACGATAATCAGAACAAGCGGCACGTTTGTCATAACCATGCCGCATGTACTTGTTTCATCATAATAATATTTATTGATTTTGTCTTACTAAACATCTTTTCTTTCCATGTGGGCAATGTATAAATCTCCCCATTTTTCTAAGCTGTCCAATACCGGCTTAAATTGACTGCCCAGTTCGCTCAAGGAGTATTCCACTTTGGGCGGGATGGTATTGTAAACGGTTCGGGTGATTAAGCCATGTTCTTCCAAATTACGTAACTGTTTTGTAAGTGTTGCCTGGGTGATGGGAGCCAATTCACGCTCCAGCTCCTTAAACCGCAGTGTCTGCTCACTTAAATGGTGAAGAATCAGCAACGCCCATTTTCCGCTCAATACCTTTTGAGAGGTAAAATAGGGGCAGATACCAAACAAGTCTTTTTTTTCACTTTCATTTTTCATGATAAATCCTCCATTACTATCCAATTAGATACTTACTATACTAAAAAATCGTACTTGTACTTTGATCTGTGCGTACTATAATTGTAGCATAAAGCAAGGCAAAATACAATTTGCCAATAAGAGAATGGAGGATCAGTCATGATTGATTATGCAGCTGTTTTAAAGGAGAATCCCAACGGTGTCCTGGCGACACAAGATGGAAGCAAGGTGAAAACCCGGGTGTTCCAGTACCTGTTTACAGACGGCAATCAGGTATATTTTTGTACCAGCAACGAAAAGCCGGTCTACGACCAGATCAAAGCCAGCCCCTATGTTTCTTTCTGTACCTACCCCGCCAACTTTACGCCGGTGGTATCTGTCAACGGTAAGGCTGTCTTTGTCAACGATATTTCCTTAAAAACCCGTGCGCTGGACGAGAATCCCGGCATAAAGGGCCTGTACAGAACACCCGATAATCCTGTTTTTGAGCTTTTCTACATTGATGTTGAAGAGGTGGAAACTTTCAGTTTTACGGAGGGACCCAGAACCTATACCATTTAACCAAGCAGTAATGAACCACCTTTTATACATGGTAAAATTCCTTTCACCAATAGTGTTTTTCTGCTATAATCGAATCAAGCACAGAGATAATACACGAATTTGTGAGGTGGTGCAAATATGGTCAAGGATTATATGATAGCCCGAATGAATATAGACTCCATAAAGAAATATGGTGCATTGGACTTGATTTGGCAAGTTTTTCTGGAATTTGAAGCCCCGGATTATTCAGATGAAGGCATTCAGGAGTTTAAGAAATTTATTGATTTGAATTCTATTGGACAAAAGATCTCTGATAATGAAATGCGTTTTTGGGGATGCTTCTCCGGTGAGGATATTGTGGGAGTGGCTGCAACCAGACAACCGTGCCATATTTCACTTTTGTTTGTGGATAAAAAGCATCACCGACAAGGAATCGGGCGAGAATTGTTCAACACCATAACATCTTTCTACAAGGCAGCTGGTCTTTATCGGGAAATGACGGTTAATTCATCACCTTATGCAGTTGAGGTATACCATAAATTGGGATTTGCGGATACAGACACCGAACAACTTGTAAATGGAATACGGTTCATCCCAATGAAATATTTATTCACCTGATTCTTCCAGGCTACGGCAGACATAATAGATGTATCATATTATTTAACATTCTAAGCCCTGTGTAAATTTTTATTCTTTGTAAAACACCTCCGTTATAGCCGAATCATAAAAGGTATGGTTTTTACTTTGGAAATAAAACAAAAATAAGAACAAACCTAAAACTCTCCATAATATGTGGGTTTTGGGATTTGTTCTTTTAATATTAATATGACAAATATTGTGTATAATTGTTTCCTTCCAAATCACCAATCGAATATACCGAAGAAGCAACATAAAAAATATAAAAATATCATTATACCAAAAATGAAACCGGGAAATTCCAATAATCAAATAGGATTCCCGGTTATTAACATACAAACCTTAAAATTATATAAATTTTTTCACATAGTAATTGCTTTTTCGCTATATTATATAGTATAGTTATGTTGAGGAAGTATGTAAATATTCATTCACCATTTTAAAAAGAACAGGAAGTGATCCTATGAAGATAGAACGTATTAACGAAAATCAAATTCGCTGTACGCTTACCAGCTTTGATTTAAGCGTCAGAAACTTAAATTTAGGCGAGCTTGCCTATGGCAGTGAAAAAGCCCGCAACCTGTTCCGCGAGATGATTCAGAAAGCCTCTAACGAAGTGGGATTCGAAGCAGAAGACATTCCTCTCATGGTAGAAGCAATTCCATTGTCCAACGAAAGTGTGATGTTAGTAATCACAAAAATTGAAGATCCGGAAGAATTAGATACAAGATTTGCCAAATTTTCACCGTCATCCGACGAAGACTTGGATTCCATGCCTGGAGACTTAGCAAGCGAACTTTTAGAAGGCGCCGATGGATTGTTAAACCTGTTAGGGATTGACAAGAAAGAAGAACCGGAAGAAGAAGAGTCAAAAGAGCAATCAAGTGCTTCCTCTATACGAATCTATTGTTTTCAGAGCCTGGATCAGATTTCTGATGCTGCAAGGACCATCGGACAGGTTTACGATGGCGAGAATACATTATATAAAAAACCTGATACCAGACAGTATTATCTGGTGATCAGGAACACCCCTGACAAATCTTTAGATTTCAGCCGTGTATGCAACCTGCTTGCAGAATATGGTTCCAAGATTCATCAGGACTACGCCTCCGAAGCGTACTACAGGGAACATTACGAGGTGCTGATTGAAGGCCACGCCCTTCAGTCTCTGGCAAAACTTTAATCCGTTCCTTTGTTCATAGTACTTCATCACAAACCAAAATGAGGTTCGGCCCAGATTAAGGGCCGAACCTCATTTTTAAAATCCCAAAGCTTCTTCCAGAAAAAATGCAAAAATCAACTCAAAAGTGGCATCAGTTTCCTTGGACGGGATCAAAATCCAGTCATGAATCATCTTAGCCCCTTTTTTATAAATGATTTTTGTTCCCTGCAATTTTCCTGCTTTTTCCGCCAAAAGCTCGCAATCCGGCGTAAGAATCTCTTCTGTTCCGGAAAATACCAGAATCTGCCCCAGATGATCCCAGTCCCCATAAAGAGGAGAGACAAAGGGATGATCCGGTTCCAAAGAACCGCAGTAGCGGGCACCGGCTTCTTTTAACTCTTCCACGGGAAGGATGGGATCTGTTTTTTTCACGATCTTTATCTTCGGATTATTAAGAGCAATATCCAGCCATGGGGAAACCACGGCGGTTCTTACCGGCATAGGAAGGTTCCCTATGTCCCGCAGCTCCTGTAAAAACGAAAGAGCCAGACCTCCGCCGGAAAAATCCCCGAACAGGAAAAATTCATCTTCCGGATACTCCAGCCTAAGCCAGCTGTAGACCCGGACTAAATACCGGTGGACATCTAAGGCCGTATACTCCGGCGCCAAAGGGCAGTAAGGTATGGTAACCTTCACCTGCTTTTCTATGGCAAAACGCTCTGCCATTTCCCTGTATCGCTCTGACGGCTCCAGGGTATAGGCGCCTCCAGGCAGCATAAGGATATGGGCAGCCTTTGCATAGCTTCCGTTTATGGTGACTCCGGGAAAACCATCCATGTTCCAGGCTTTTACACGCACCCTTTTTGTAAACCGTTCCTGGGCCAGCGCCGGCCTGCCTCTGGACGGCTCTTCCAGCTCAAGCGCCATTTTCTTATCCGCTTTTTTAAGTCCTGCAAAAATCCTTGCCATCTCCGTTTTCATACTCATGGCTTCCATCTCTCCTTTCCCTGTATTCCATGTGTTACGATTCTTTACATAATCTGTTTAATTTTTTAAGTTCATACAGAACAAACTGGCTTACGATGATCATTGAGGTAATATCCGCCACAGGCCCTGCATACAGAATTCCTTCCAGCCCAAAGGAAAGGGGAAGGATAAGGATCAGCGGGATCAATAACAAAAGCTGACGCAGCATAGATAAAACGGAAGCCTTTAAAGGTTGTCCCGTTGACTGGAAATAGCTGGTGGTCACAACCTGGAAACCGGCCGAAAAGATTCCCAGCATATACACCTTCAGGCAGCGGATGGCAAACTGGGTGAACTGCACATCCTCCGTCCCAAACAGACTTAAAATCTGCCTTGGGAACAGCTGGCAGGCCAGCCAGCCTGTAAAGGCAACTATGGTTGCTGCCGTAGCCGCTGAAAGAAAGGTCTTTCTCACACGCTTTGGCTGATTCGCCCCCTTATTAAACCCAAGAATGGGCTGTGAGCCGATGCCGATCCCAATACAGATGGAAATAAGGATCATTCCGATCTTATTTACAACACCCATGGCGCTTAAAGCCACATCGCCGCCAATGGCCGTCTTGTTTCCATAATACACCAGGGAATTGTTCATGACAACCTGCAAAATGGTAGACGCCGCCTGGGTGATGCCGCTTGAGATCCCAAGAGGCAGGGCCAGCATGCAGATATTCCTATCAATGCGTAAACTGTTTTTATGAAGGCGCATATGCTTTCCTCTGTATACAAAATACAGCACCAGCACAACTGCGGAAATGATCTGGGAAGTAATGGTGGCAATGGCCGCTCCGGTCACGCCCCAATGAAATACGAAAATATAAATTGGATCCAGAATAGTATTTAAAGCAGCGCCGATTAAAATGGCATACATGGATAAGGCAGGACTCCCGTCTGTCCTGGCCATATTGCTCAGCACCACAGAGAGCATGTTAAAGGGTGTGCCCAGTAATATGATAGAAGTGTACTGTCTTGCATACTCCATGGTATTGGCGGTCGCCCCAAAAATCCTTAACATAGGTGTCATAAGCGGGAATCCCACAGCCATAACTGCTATGCTGGCTGCCAGGGTCAACAGGAAAACGGTTCCAAGAGTCTTGTCCGCCTCTTCCTCATTTTTTTCCCCCAGCTTAATGGCTGCATAGGCGCTTCCCCCCGCTCCCAGGAGAGTCGATATGGCTAAAACGATGGTGACAATCGGAAATGCAATGGTGGTCGCCGCATTTCCCAGATACCCAACGCCCTGACCGATAAAGATCTGGTCAACAATGTTGTAAATCGAGTTTACCAGCATGGCGACAATTGCTGGAAGTGCAAACTGCAGCAGCAAATGCCCGACTGGCTTATATCCCAGGGGATTTTCCCCCTGTTTTATCCTGTTTTGTTCCATAAAATGTTCTATTCCTTTCCTTTCTGTTCCACGATGTGATCGAGAGCGTTGCAAGCCATGCGGATGAGCATTTGCTCCGCTGCATCACGTTCCTCTTTGGTAAACCCTTTTAATATAATATCCGCCCATTCATTAACACTCTCCAAGGTCTTCTCCACAACAGCAGCTGCCTTGTCCGTAACGTAAATCCTCCGGATGCGTTTATCCTCCTGTGCCATTTCCGTCACAACATATCCCTCTTCTTCCAGTTTCTTTACCGCACGGGTGGCGGTGGCCTTATCGTAATGGCCAAAAGAAGCCAGCTCGTGCAGGCTCATGCCCGGTTTTTTAAAAATCTGCAATAAAAAAAACTGTTGTCCACAGCCTATCTGATAAGAAGATAATTGATTTGCAAAATACATATTGTTCAGTCTCTGGATAATCGAGAAATATTTCCCGATTTCCTTGTGCTCGTACATGTTTTCCACCTCCAAGCCTTAAGGACGGCATTTCATCTTTTTTAAAGATGATAATCAGCATAACATAAAGTGGTTGCATTCGCAACTTTTTTTTATCGATGCAATAAAAAGCGATACCGATTTTGCAAAACCGGTACCGCTTATCATATAATTTTTTATTTTGTTTTAAAAATCTCACAGGTTTTCTTACAAGCGGCCTCAGTAGCCGCGCATCCGCCAAGGGAAGTTTCCCTTAATTCAAATGGGATCGAACGTCCCACCATCATCATGGTGTCCACCGTCTGATCAAATGGTATGAACTGCTCTACTCCTGATAATGCCATTTCTGCACATACCAGTGCATTGGAAGCTCCCAGAACATTACGGCTCTGGCAGGGGTACTCCACCAGACCGGCTACCGGATCACAGACCAGCCCTAAGAGATTCACGATTGCTGAGGAAGCCGCATCCATGCACTGCTTTGGCGTTCCGCCCATGATTTCCGTTGCTGCCGCTGCAGCCATTGCGGAAGCAGCGCCAACCTCAGCCTGACAGCCGGCTTGTGCTCCGGCCACGGTAGCATTCCGCATAATCAGATAGCCCACCGCACTTGCTGTAAAAAGGCCATCAATGATCTGTTCGTGATCTAAGGAAAATTCTTCTTCCAAAGCAAGCAGCAGTCCAGGCAGCACTCCGGAACTTCCGGCTGTAGGCGCGGCCACTATAAGGCCCATGGAAGCATTTACTTCCAGAACGGCCAGAGAATAGGTTATCGCCTTGGACAGCATGCTTCCGCATATGGATTTTCCCGATCTCCTTCTGTTCCGTACCTTTGCAGCTTCTCCCCCGATCAATCCGCCGATGGAAGCCACAGGCTCATCCAATGGCTTGTGACAGGCTTCCTTCATAATCCGGTAAGCTTCCTTCATCCGGCTTATGGTCTCCTCCGGATCGGCACCGAACTCACTGGCTTCACGTTCCCGCATCACTTCTGAAATCCGGCAGTGATTTTCCTCACATAATTTCAACAATTCACTTCCTGATATAAAGTCCATAAAAGCCTCCTAAACCTGAATAAGCATAACATCTTCCACTTTCGGATGTTCCCGCAGCTTTTCCAGCAATTCCTGCGGGATTTCCTCATCAGATTCCACAACAGAGTAAGCCGTCGCCCCTTTCTGTTCCCGGAACAGGCGCATGAAAGCAATATTTACATTGCGCTCACTTAAACTGGTGGCAATATAGGCCACCATGCCGGGATAGTCCAGGTGGCGTATAACCAGTGTGGAATATTCCCCAGTAAAGTCTACATCAATGCCGTTGATCCTGATAATTTTAACTTTACCGCCTCCTAAGGAGACACCGCGGACCGATATCGTTCCGCCCTTTTCTCCAGACACATGGATCTCTACTGTGTTTGGATGAACTTCTGTTTCTTTTTCATCCACTCGGAAGGAATACTTTATCCCGCATTCATCAGCCAGTTGGAAGGAATTTTTAATTCTTAAATCATAAGTTTCAAACCCCAGGATGCCGCCAAGAAGCGCACGGTCGGTTCCATGGCCTTTGTAGGTCTTTGCAAAAGAACCATACAAAACAAACTCCACTTCGCTAATGGGCTCGTTGAACATTTTTTTAACCAGAAGAGCAATTGCCACAGCACCCGCAGTGTGGGAACTGGATGGCCCTACCATATTAGGGCCGATTACCTCGAAAATACTGATAGATGGCATAAACAGCCTTCTCCTTTCGCAATCACCTTAGCCTTTGTTATCTTTCTTAATATATTTGTGGTAGTACATATCAACCAGCGCACTGATCGCATTATCTCCGGATACGTTACATGCAGTTCCGAAGCTGTCCTGTGCTATGTACATTGCCTGAAGAAGGCTGGCAATATCTCCTACTGCAGGGATTCCAACGATCGGGAAGAATGGAGTCGCCGTAAAAATAGAACCACCCGGAGCTCCCGGAGATGCAACTAAGGCTACTCCCAGCACACAGATAAATGGGAACAGGGTAAGGAATCCATGAGGCATGCCGTAAATGAGCAGGGTAGCGGTCACACAGCAGGTAATTGTAATCATGGAACCTGCCATATGAATGTTAGCGCACAGCGGAATTACGAAATTACGGATTTCTTCTGAAATACCATTGCTTTCCGCACATTTTATATTAACCGGAATGGTAGCCGCAGAAGACTGGGTACCAATCGCAGTTAAATAGCCTGGTAACTGGTTCTTTAACATGGTAAACGGATTTCTTTTTGTCAATATACCTGCTAAGGTAAAAGCTGCAAGCAGATAGATTAAATGAAGCAGTATCACGATCACGAATACCTTCCAAAGCACTGACATAATCGCAAAGGTAGTTCCCTGATACGTCATCTTGGCAAAGGTTCCGCAGATATACAAAGGAAGAATTGGAATGATCACCCGGTTCAGTACCTTTGTAATGATCTCAGAAAACTCTTTGAACACATTATACAGGGCATCTCCGATCTCTTTGCCACGCATGGTGCTGATGCATACTCCCAGTACAAAGGCCAGTACAACAGCAGCTGTTGTTTCAAGTAACGGTGTGATTTCCAGGGAAAAATATCCGCTGATCGCCTTGTCACTTGCAGAAGCAACTTTTGCAACGACCTCTTCATTCACAAAAGAGGGGAAAAACGTACTGGCTACAGCATAAGATGCACTACCTGCCAGCAGCGTGGAAGCATAGGAAATCGCTGCGGTAAATGCCAGCAGCTTTCCGGCTCCCTGAGATAAGTCCGCAATTCCCATAGTAACAAAAGCCACTACCATAAGCGGGATGATAAACATTAAAAACTGTTTAAATAAATCTGATACTGTAATCAATATCGAAGTTACAAAACTGGGACAGTACATACCAATTAGAATACCAATGATAATTGCAATGATCAGCCTTGGTACCAGTCCCAGCTTCTTTCTCTTTTTACTTTCCTCCATATCAATACCTTCCTTTCATACGAATAAAATAAATTTTATTGTATTCATTTATCTGATGTAATTTATTTTATCATAGATACTTCTTAATTGCAATATTATTATGTTTTTCTAACAATTAAACAAAAAAATCTGCAGGTTCTTTGTCATTTTTCACAAAAACCTGCAGGACTTTTCATTATCAACCGATTTCACTGTATTAATGTTTATTCGTTCTTTTTTTCTGTAGTTACTCCCACATTCCGAATATGCATATATACGGTGTTTTTAGATATTCCAAGATAGTCAGCTACTTTTACAACCGCATCTTTCATGGTAAAAACCCCCTGTTGATGCAGGGAATTTATGATTTCCTTATTTTTAAGAGACGGAAGTATCCCGTCATCTGCCAATACCGTTTTCCGAACCTCCTGGACTTTGCTGAAAATTAATTCATCCATATTTTTAGCAAAAGTTTCTGTTTTAACCAGGGAATGAGTAGATATTGCGGGGATATAGCTGGTCAGGATCTCAGAAAAACCTGTATTCAAATAAAAATTGATACATAAAAGACCGATAATCCGTTTTTCCTCTCCCCGCACCACAATGGTGGAGGATTTTAATGGTTCTCCTTTTTTGTTCTTGGTAAAATAGGAGATGTAACTTTTTTCGCCATCCTTTTCAATTTCTTCCAGCATCTGAAGGGCCAGGTCCGTAATCGGCATTCCTTCCGTACGTCCTGTATGGTGTCCATTGATGATCTTAATGACGGAATGTTCCGTATCCTCCAGACTATGAAGCACCATCTCATAGCCTCCCCCCAGATAATCTGCAAGCCCTTCCATCATGATCTTATAGGAATCCAGTATAATTCGGTCAATCAGTGTTAAGTGTACATTATGATCCTTCATTGTATTCATCCCCTACATTCATTTTTTAAGGAATAATGCATTATTTTTAGGAATTATAGCATGCTATAAAATATTTTTCAATAAAAAGATAGATTACTTAACAGTAATGTAATTTATTACATTAATTAAGTCCAGGCAATGCCTGCCTGGACTTTTTTTCTTATTCTGGTTTTTTCTTAATAAAGATGAGGAAAGAAGCAAAGTCCCCTGACTCTTTAAAGAGACGGCTTCTGTCAATGGGAATACCCGCGTACATAAGCTCGCTTCCATAATATTCACCGGTCTCTCCCGGCAGGGAAACTTGATACACCATATCCTCGCAAAGGCCCTGGAGTTTCAGCCGCAGCCAGCCTGCATTGGCCGGATTCAAAACCTGGTAATAGGCGGCGACTGCCTGTTCTAAATCTTCAGACACCACCATCCATGCCGTGTCATTTCCTTCAAATGGACTTTTCAGCCTATAAAACGTTCCCTGGTGTATAAGCTTACGGTACTTCTTATAGCATGCGATCTGCTGCTTTACCAGCTCTATTTCCCCGGGAGTAAGATGGTTTAAATCCAGTTCATATCCAAACGCTCCGAAAATCGCTGCATTTCCCCTGGAATCCAAAGGAGTTATCCTGTGAACCTGATGGTTAGGAACCGCGGAGACATGGGCTCCGATGCTGGATATGGGATAAACCATGGTAGTCCCGTACTGGATCTTTAACCGGTCCATGGCATCCGTATTGTCACTGCACCATGCCTGGGGAGCAAAGTAAAGCATTCCAGGGTCAAACCTGGCCCCTCCGCTGGCACAGGATTCAAACAGGATCTCCGGGAATTCCCTGGTGAGCCGGGTATATAAGTCATAGACTCCCAGTATAAATTTATGCATTACCATTCCCTGCCCGTCAGGGGCGGTTCCTCTGGAATAGCATTCCGTCAGATACCGGTTCATATCCCACTTGATATAGGAGATTTTTGCATTGGCAATGATATCCTTCAGCATACCGTAAACAGCATCAACAATTTCCTTTCTTGAAAAATCAAGGACATGCTGATTCCTGCTGGGTGTATCATAGCGGCCGGGTACGGATAGGATCCAATCTGGATGAGCCTCATAAAAATGGCTGTCTTTATTGACCATTTCCGGCTCGATCCACAAACCGAATTTTAAACCCAGGGCCTCCACCTTCTCCGACAATCCGGAAATCCCTTCCGGAAGCTTTTCCTTGTTCACATACCAGTCTCCTAAACCCCTGTGGTCGTCATTGCGTTCACCAAACCAGCCGTCGTCAAGAACAAACAGCTCAACGCCCGTTTCTTTTGCCTTTTTGGCAATGTCGAGAATCTTCTCTTCATTGAAATCCATGTAGGTTGCTTCCCAGTTGTTCAAAAGCACCGGCCTTTCCCTGTCTCTCCAATATCCTCTCGCAAGCCGGGTCCTGTATAAGCGGTGGAAAATCTGGCTCATAAAGGAAAGCCCCTGTTCCGAATATACCATCACAAGCTCCGGAGTCTGGAAGGATTCCCCTGTTTTCAAAGGCCATTCAAAAGTATCCGGATGGATCCCTAAGAGCACCCGGGTGGTATCATGGGTGCAGACCTCCACCTGGCCTAAGAAGCTTCCGCTGTACACAAGGCTGAAACCATATACCTGGCCGCTTTTTTCCGTAGTCTCTTTTCTAGCCAGGGCCAGGAATGGGTTATGCTCCGCGCTGCTGATCCCTCTCATGCTGTAGATGGACTGAATACCCTGTTCCACAGGACGCCTTTTCAAATACCTCTCCCTGGACCATGCCCCGGAAAGCTGAATCATCTCATAATCGCAATCCGGCAGGTCAACAGCTCCGCTCATTGCCGTCATGAGGATGATCTCCTCCTTGCCGTGGTGATCAAACCGGGCATGCCTTGTAAGAACCGGCATCTCTTCATAGATGGTATAGGAAAGGATCAGATCCGTATCCATCACATCATCATGAAGGGTGATCTCCAGGGTGGAAGCCTCCTTTTCTCCCTCTACATAGGTGGCTGGAAGAGGCTCTATGGAGCGTTTTCCCTCAAAAATACAGTGGGACACATAGGTAAAGTTTGTGATCCTGCTGCCATTCTTCTGTCTGACGGTGCAGGCACCGTACCGGTAATCTCCAGTTCCATATGCCGGATATTCCTGCCTGGTATACTGAAGACATAAGCTGACCGGCTCCGGACAGCTTATGGCAGCATGAGCACGCTCTCCTGTCTCAAGGAGATAGGCGTAAGACTCCCTGTCCGTGATGTGTTTCCCATAGTACAGATTTCCCAGCTGTCCATTCGCCATGATCTGAATAATATAACTCACGGACTGGTTGTACAGGTGAAATTCTTTCGCTTGTTCATGATAAATGATAGGCATAATTAGACTCCTTTTATAATTTTCCTCCTGATGTAGCAATTCCTTCTATAAACTGCTTCTGGAATATAAGATATATGATAATCATGGGGATACAGGCCAGCAAGGATGCCGCCATAAGCTCCGGATAGTTTGTTTCAAACTGTCCTTGCAGCTTTGCAAGAGCGGCAGACAAGGGCATGGTATTCTGCTCCGTATTGACCACCAAAGGCCACATCAGCTCTTTAAATCCAAACAGCGCGGTAAAGATACCAAGAGCCACCATGGAGGATTTTGTAAGGGGGGCCATCACATAGAGAAAGGTCTGGCCGATATTGCAGCCGTCAAGCCTGGCCGCTTCCTCTAAGGAAGAGGGAAGCCCCATGTAGGCCTGCCTTAACAGGAAGGTTCCAAAGGCCGTCACAAGCCCCGGGAAAAGCAGACCAAAGGAAGTATTTAGCATTCCCAGCTTACTCACCATTAAGTACTGTGGAATGATAAAGATCTGGGATGGCACCATCATCTGAAACAGAACCAGAGAAAAGGCCAGATTTTTTCCCTTAAAGTTAAGGCGTCCAAAGGCATATCCCGCCATGGTTGCAGTAAGAACCGCACAAATGACACGTTCCACAATGAGCACGAGCGTGTTCCAGTACAGCCGTAAAAAATTCATCTTGCTCACCACCGAAAGAAATGCTTCCTTCCTCCATACAGTTGGAAAGATGATGAATGGATTCATCTGGGTGGCCTCTGATGTGCTTTTAAAGGCTGTTAAGAACATCCATAAAAAGGGCACCAGCATAATGGCGGACCCTACGACAAGGATGAAGTAAACGATACCTGATCTGATTTTTCTATTCTTATCCATAGTTCTCCTTTCCTAGCTATAGTTCACCCATTTTTTCTGGCAAAACATCTGGATCACCGTTATTAAAAGAATCACCAAAAGAAGCAGCATGACAATGGAAGAGCCGTATCCCTTGTTTCCTTCAATAAAGGAATATTTATAGAAAAGATATACCAGGGACTGGGTCTTTCCCAGCGCCGGATTGTTTCTTCCCATCATCATATAGATACTGTCAAACACCTGCATGGCCCCTATGACTCTTGTCACGGTCACAAAAAACATGGTAGGCGATATTAAGGGCAATGTAATCGTAAAAAACTGGCTGATACCATCCGCCCCGTCAATCTGCGCCGCTTCATAGTAGTCCCGGGGTATTTCCTGAAGACCTGCAAAAAACAGCACCATATTATAACCAATCACGGACCAGATTCCTACAACGGCAACTGAGATGAAAGCAATATTGGGATTGGAGATCCAGTTCACTCCGGAAAAGCCCATTCCCCGCAGGATATGGTTAAGCAGTCCGAACTCCGAATTATAAAGCCATCTCCAGACCATGGCCACCGCGGCAGGAGCTGCTACCATGGGCAGGAAATAAATGGTCCGCCATATAGAGCGCCCACGGATCTTTCCATTTAAAAAGACCGCTATCACAAGGGCGATGGCAATGGAAAAGGGGACCTCCACCAATGCATATTTACATGTATTCCACAAAGCCTGCCATACGGTCCCATCACTGAAAAGCTTCCGGTAATTGTCAAGGCCAATAAATATATTGCCTTTTCCAAAAGCTCCTGTCTTGAAAAAGCTTTGATAAATGGTCTGGAAAATGGGGATGATGTTTAAAATGATTAAACCCGCCATGGTGGGCAGCAAAAACATCCACCCCCATAAAAATTCACTTCTCTCCCGCCTTGATACCTTTGATTTTTTGTTCATGCAGACCCTCCGTAATTCTTTGTCAAGCGGATATTCGCAATCCGCTTCACTACTTAATTCGGTTAAAAAGGGGAGGCGCTTTACAAGCCTGCCTCCCCAGCCCCTCCTATTCTTGTGCCAGCATGGCATTCATTTCCTGAGCAATGTCCTTGCAGACATCATCCACACTCTTGGCTCCGGTCCATGCATCAATCAATTTTTCATGGCTCATATTGTTCCAGGCAACCGTTGATTTGGAGTATGGCCTGATGACCAGGTCACTCATCATATCTAAGTATGCCTGAAGGTTAAAGCCTGAATATGCCTTTATCCAGTTATCCGTTGTTCCTTCATAAGCGGAAATAACGATTCCAAGGTCAGACTGCTTCTGCTGAGCTTCCTTTGATCCCATGTATTCGATCAGCTTCCATGATTCCTCAGGCATGCCGGTATTGGCGGAAGCCGCCCAGCCCAGTCCATTATAAATGGAGATCCTCTTTCCGGAAGCCGCATCCTTTGGAAGGACTGCAATGTCACAGTTTGCCTTTACGTAATCATTATTGCAAAGCTCCGGAAGCATCCAGGAGCCAGCTGTAATCATGGCTACCTTGCCGGCTTCAAACAAAGCTTCCTCTGTATTCTCTGCCATCACTTCATACGGCGGCGTATATCCCTCTTTCATCAGGTCCGTGATAAACGTTAAGGCCTTAATGGTTCCCGGCTGGTCAAATCCGGAAGATTTCTTATCATCGCTGATTACATAGCCGCCCATATCATAAACGATATTGTTCCAGCCTGCCTGGTCATTGGTGGGCCTTAAGGCAAATCCAAACTGGCTACCGTCCGCTTTGGTCAGCTTTTTTGCTGCTGCTGCAAAATCATCCCAGGTCCAATCCTTGTTGGGATAGGGGATTCCAGCCTCATCAAACATGGTTTTGTTGTACCAGAGCGCGATGGTATCGATATCCTTTGGCACCGCATACTGTTTTGTACCTTCCCAATTATAGATCTGTACAATGTCCTTAGGGAATTTATCCATTTCCAGCGTCTTGCTTTCCTTGATCCGGTCTGTTAAGTCCAAAAGCATCTCATATTCGGAATACCTTGCAATCTCATTGGAATGCATCCAGAAAACATCGGGTAGAGATCCGCCGGTTGCTCCTGCCTCCAGCATGGTCCAGTACTGTTCCCATGGGGTTACCTGAATCTGTGTTTTAATTCCCGTTTCCTTTGTAAAATCCTTCATAATCTCCGTAAGTCCCGGCTCCTGGTTCTTGTCCCAGATTGCAACCGTCAGGGTCCCCTGAGCAACGGTATTTCCAGATTCTCCGGAGCTTTCCGCTGCCTGTGTTGTTTCTCCTGAGCTTGCAGGAGCAGTTTCCTTCCCGGTCTTGCTTCCACAGCCCACCAGTGCTGCTGCCATAACCGCTGCCATTGCTGCTGTTAACCACCATTTACGCTTCATTTTGCTACCTCCCTTTAATTGGTCAGTTTATATAGTTAAAACTGAGTTTACAACCTTTTTTTGTATACTTTTATCTGTTCAAATTTGATTATAAACCATTTTTCATCTATATTACATAGACTAATGTGATAGGTACATGGTGTTTTGTTATATTTACCGAACCTCTTCCCTCATCTTCTTCCGATATTGGAGAGGGGACTCTCCCTCCGTCTGAAGAAAACTTTTACAGAATACCGAGGCATCGTGAAAGCCGCAGGATAAACCGGTTTCCGTTATGCTGAGGCCCGTATCCTCCAGCAGACGCTTTGCCTCCATGATCCGGTAGGCTGTTAAATACTGCTTTGGCGAAATCCCCTTATATTTCATAAAAAGTCTGTACAGGTAGGTCCGGTCGATGCCCACATACTTTGCCACATCCCCGATCTGAATGGGATAGCTGTAATTATGGCGTATATACGTTTCCGCCCTGGACAGATAGCTCTGCTCATACTCTCCCACTTCCCTGCCGAGCTTAGGAAGCCGGGAAAACAGCAGATAAAGATGCCCCGTCATCTCATCCATATTATGTCCTCCGCTCTGAAAAGCGGTCACCAGCCGTTCCATATCGGTCCGCCATTCATCACCATGATCAAAATGGTAAACATAACCGCTTTCCACCTGCCTGTATTCACTTAAAAGCCGTTCTGCCTCAGTACCTGCAAAAGCCGCCCATGCATATTCCCAGGGCTCGTCCTTATCCGCCTGATAATAAGTGACCTCCTGGGGCTTGATTAAAAATGCGTCTCCCTCCTTTAAGGCATATTCTTCGCCTCCTGTCCGGTAGATTCCCTTTCCCCGGAGTATTACGTGCATCAGGTAATGCTTCCGGATCGCAGGTCCGAAAAAATGTCCTGATGAGCACTGTTCATATCCGCAGTAATAGATCGTCAGTCCCCTTAACCATTGATTCATGCTTATCCCTCCATACAACAAAACGACAATTTTATGAAACAAACGTCCTATCTTTTTTTCTACTGCAATTATACAATATCCTCATCAGACAGACAAGAAAAACAAGGAGGAAGGAACATGGTAAAAATAACTTTTATGGGGGCAGGAAGCACGATATTTGCAAGAAATGTCTTAGGTGACTGCATGTGCACTCCGGTACTCCAGGACGCTGTAATCGCTCTTTACGACATTGACCCGGTCCGCCTTTCGGATTCGGAGCTCATTTTAAATGCAATCAACAAAAATGTAAATCAGGGACGGGCTGATATAAAGACTTATCTGGGAGAGGAAAACCGGAAAGAAGCCCTGTCCGGCGCCACCTTTGTCGTGAACGCCATTCAGGTGGGCGGATACGATCCCTGTACCATGATTGATTTTGAAATCCCTAAAAAGTACGGCTTAAGGCAGACCATCGCGGATACCCTTGGGATCGGCGGCATCATGCGGGGCTTAAGGACCATTCCCGTTATGGAGGATTTTTCCAGAGACATGGAAGATGTTTGTCCGGATGCTTACTTCTTAAATTATACCAATCCCATGGCTATCCTAACTGGATACATGCAGCGCTACACGTCCATTAAAACCATTGGTTTATGCCACAGTGTCCAGGTATGCTCAGAAACCTTATTAAAGGGACTTGATATGGAAGATAAGCTGGAAGGGCGAACAGAACTAATTGCAGGAATTAACCATATGGCCTGGCTCTTAAAGCTCCATGACAGAGATGGAAACGACCTTTACCCCATGATCCGTCAGAAGGCCCTTGAGAAAAACCAGACAGAAAAACATAAGGATATGGTCCGCTTTGAATACATCAACCATTTAGACTATTATTGTACGGAATCCAGCGAACACAATGCGGAATACAATCCATTGTTCATAAAATCCAGATACCCGGAAATGATCGAAGATTTCCTGATCCCCTTAGATGAGTATCCGAGGCGCTGCATCAAGCAGATCAACGAGTGGGAGGAAGAAAAGAACTCTATACTTAACAACGGACAGATCACCCATGCCCGTTCCCATGAATACGCCTCCTATATCATGGAAGCAATTCTGACCAATAAGCCTTACAAGATCGGCGCAAGTGTCTTGAACCAGGGGCTGATCGATAACCTTCCTGCCGATGCCTGCGTAGAAGTTCCATGTCTGGTAGACGGAAGCGGAATTACTCCCTGCCATGTGGGCCGTATTCCCACCCAGCTGGCAGCCATGAACATGACAAACATAAATCCCCAGCTTCTCACCATAGAGGCAGCCCGTAACAGAGATATAAGAACCATTTACCAGGCAGCCATGCTGGATCCTCACACCGCTGCCGAACTGAACATAAAAGATATCCGCTCCATGGTGGATGAACTCATTGCAGCTCATGGTGACTACATGAAAATGTACCATTAAACGAATCTCCCAGGAATAATCATTTGCATGTTGCACTTAATGCCTGTATACTTGACCCTATCAAACATCCTAATAAAAGCGGATCGTCTGACAGGGTCTTTCACCATTTTGAGGGGGTATATCTTTGAGTGAAAAACAAACGACATATAAAAATGTAGCCGGGTTCCGCTGCTTAAGGAACATCAAACGGCAGACCAACGATCTGTATCTGGTCCACTGCGGAATCCAGCAGTGTCCGCCTGGATACACCTATGATCATAAAATTCCAAATGAATATCACCTTCACTTTGTGCTGGGCGGTGCAGGCTCCCTGGAAATCGATGGAAAACGGCATGATTTAAAAACCGATGACATTTTCCTCATTCCTAAGGGCTATCCCGTTCTTTACAACGCGGACTGCAAAAACCCCTGGGAATACATGTGGATCACCTTTGACGGAGAAATGGCGGAGGCTTATTTAAGCTATGTGGGCTTATCCGCACAGCTCCCAGCCATCCATTCCCAGATTCCCAATCAGCTTTATCTTCCCATGATACACAAAATACTGGATACCAGCGAACTGACTTTTGCCAATGAAATCAAGCGGGTGGGATACTTATACGAGATACTGTCCACCCTCATCGAAATGCAGAATACCATAAGAACTATTAAAAAGAACCAGTACGACTATTCCATTGATACTTATGTGGATTATGCCCTTCAGTATATCAAGCTGAACTACGACCGCATCAAGGTCCAGGACATCGCAGACTACATCGGGATCAACCGCTCCTATTTAACCTCAATATTCAAAAAACAGCTTCACGTTTCACCTCAGGAGTACTTAATGAGGTTCCGGCTTAACATTGCCGCCCATCAGCTTGCCACCACATCCTTATCCATTCAGGAAATCGCCACAGGCATCGGATATCATAACCCTTTAACCTTTTCCAAGATATTCAAGCAGGAATTCGGCGTCAGCCCAAAGCATTACAGGGAAGAAAAACGACAGCCATAAGAAACCCGCTTCGCGAAATTCTTATGGCTGTCGCGGCAGTCGCCAAATGAACATGCAAGCATGTTCGCCCGGCTCGTTGCCCGCACAAAAAACAGGAGGCTAGTCCTTAAGGACAGCCTCCTGTAACATATTCTATCTTTCTGATAACACTTCATTAATCTGGGAAACCAGAACATCACAGTCTATTCCATGAACCTGGCAGGCTTCCTCCAGGGACTCACCCTGAGATGCCGGACAGCCGAGGCAATGCATGCCTGCGCGCATTAACATAGGTGCAACGTTCTCGTCCATTTCAAGCAGTGCGCCTATTAACATATCCTTCTGGATCTGCATCTTGTGTTCCTCCTTAAAAAATTGTACTTACTGTCTTTATAATATAATACTTTTCCTCCTGATTAGCAAGGACTAAATTCCTTTTTTTCCTCCAGACTCTCTTCTGATAAATTTTTCTCAATAAGTACTCTTGACATTGTATACAGTATTCATATATAATGTATTCATACAAAGATTGTATGAATTATAATCTTTGCCGGCACTCATTTATAATTTACACTTATACAGTTGATTTTACGGAGGAACAATACTATGAGAACAGAATGGAGAGCTTTCACGGGCGGTGTTTGGGAACGGGAGATCAACGTCAGGGACTTTATACAGAAAAATTACACTCCTTATGACGGCGATGATTCCTTCCTTGCCGGACCGACTACAGCAACAAACGCTCTTTGGGGGCAGGTTATGGATTTATCCAAACAGGAACGGGAGGCAGGCGGCGTACTGGATATGGATACAAAGAACATTTCCACCATCACCTCTCACGGACCGGGATATTTAGATAAAGACAAAGAAACAATCGTAGGCTTTCAGACTGATAAGCCTTTCAAGCGTTCCTTACAGCCTTACGGCGGCATCCGTATGGCAGAAAAAGCCTGTGCGGATAATGGTTATACCATTGATCCTGAAGTTAAGAAATTTTTTACGATTCACAGAAGGACACACAATGCCGGTGTTTTTGACGCTTATACCCAGGAAATGCGTGACTGCCGTTCCAACCACATCATCACAGGCCTTCCGGATGCCTATGGCCGCGGCCGCATCATCGGAGATTACCGCCGGGTGGCCCTTTACGGCATTGACCGCCTGATTGCGGATAAGGAAGAGCAGAAGGATACAACACGTACCACAATGTACTCTGACGTGATCCGGGAAAGAGAAGAGCTTTCCGAGCAGATTCGCGCCCTTAAAGAATTAAAAGAGCTGGGGAAAATCTATGGCTTTGATATTTCCAAACCGGCCGCCAATGTAGAAGAGGCGATCCAGTGGCTGTATTTTGCCTACCTTGCCGCTGTCAAGGAGCAGAACGGAGCAGCCATGTCTTTAGGCCGCACCTCCACCTTTATTGATGTTTATGCACAAAGAGATTTAGAAGAAGGAACCTTTACCGAGGAAGAGGTCCAGGAGTTTGTGGACCATTTCATCATGAAACTTCGTCTGGTCAAATTCGCCCGTACTCCGGAATACAATGAGCTGTTCTCCGGCGATCCTACCTGGGTAACAGAATCCATCGGAGGAGTCGGCATCGACGGGCGCCATCTGGTGACCAGGTCTTCCTTCCGCTACCTCCACACCCTTCATAATCTGGGAACAGCTCCTGAGCCGAACTTAACCGTGCTCTGGTCCACAAAGCTCCCGGAAAACTTTAAGCGCTTCTGCGCAAAGACCTCCATTGAATCCTCTTCCATTCAGTATGAGAACGATGATCTGATGAGAGTGACACATGGAGATGATTATGCCATCGCCTGCTGTGTATCTTCCATGAGAGTTGGTAAGGAAATGCAGTTCTTCGGCGCACGTGCCAATCTTGCAAAATGCCTGTTATATGCCATTAACGGCGGCATTGATGAAGTTACCAAAAAACAGGTCGGCCCCAAATACCGTCCCATCACTTCCGAGTACCTGGAATATGAGGAGGTTATGGCTGCCTATAAGGATATGATGAACTGGCTTGCAAGGGTTTATGTAAATACCTTGAACATCATCCACTATATGCATGACAAATACAGCTATGAGCGCATTCAGATGGCTCTTCACGATAAAAAGGTGACCCGTTGGTTCGCAACCGGTATTGCCGGGCTTTCCGTAGTGGCTGACTCTTTATCCGCCATCAAATATGCCAAGGTAAAGACCGTCCGGGATGAAAACGGAATCGTGGTTGACTATATCGTAGAGGGAGACTTCCCAAAATACGGCAATAACGATGACCGGGTAGACATGATTGCAAATGACCTGGTTCACACCTTCATGAACTATATAAAAGGAAACCATACCTACCGGGGCGGCCTTGCAACAACCTCTATCTTGACAATCACATCCAATGTAGTATATGGTAAAAATACAGGAGCGACTCCTGACGGACGTAAGAAGGGAGAAGCCTTTGCACCTGGGGCCAATCCAATGCACCTAAGAGATACCCACGGCGCCGTCGCTTCCCTTGCATCGGTTGCAAAGCTTCCGTTCAGAGATGCCCAGGATGGTATCTCCAATACCTTCTCTATCGTACCGGGAGCCCTTGGTAAAGAAGATCAGATTTTTACAGGAGATTTAGAGGTAGACTTAGAGCTGGCTCTTAGCGAAGACCAGAAGTAAGGAGTGGTTATTATGACAGATCCAAAGGAGAAACAGATCGACGATATCGTCTCTATGCTTGACCAGTTCATGGCCGAAAACGGCGGGCACATGAACATCCGCGTATCAGAAGACGGTACTGTAAGTGCCGATAAAACAATGGCAAAATCAGTTACAACCATGAACTCCACGGATTGTGCAGACGGAAATTCCGCCTGCAGAGTACCCACTTTGTTCGAGGCCATGGACGCAGATGATGAAGACCCGGAAAGCAACCGGCTGTTTATGGAAGACACTTATTAAATACAAAAGGAGGATCATAAAATGGCAAATATCAGCGAATCTCAAATCAATAACCTTGTTAATTTATTAGATGGCTATGTGGAAGAAGGCGGACATCACTTAAATGTCAATGTCTTCACCCGTGATACCCTATTAGATGCTCAGAAGCATCCGGAAAGTTATCCGCAGCTTACCGTCCGGGTATCCGGTTATGCAGTGAACTTTATCAAGCTTACAAAGGAACAGCAGGATGAGGTAATTTCCCGTACGTTCCACAACAATATGTAATAAAAAGCAAAGAAGGCGATCTGTATGACAGGATATATACATTCCATTGAAAGTTTCGGTACCGTTGACGGGCCGGGCGTGCGTATGGTGATTTTTTTACAAGGCTGTCCCATGCGCTGCCAATATTGCCATAATCCGGACACCTGGAAAATGGCGGGCGGCACGCCAATGACGGTAGAAGAACTATTAAAGCAGTATGATTCGTCCCGGAATTTTTACCGGGGCGGAGGCATAACGGCCACCGGCGGGGAGCCCCTTATGCAGCTGGATTTTGTGACTGAGCTTTTTGAAGCAGCAGGAAAGAAAAGCATCCATACCTGCCTGGATACCTCTGGTGTCACATTTCATAGGAATGATCCGGATTATAGGAAGAAAATAGACCGACTTCTGGACTCTACCGATCTTGTCATGCTGGACATCAAGCACATTGTTGATACAAAGCACAAAACACTTACAGGGCATTCCAATGAAAACATTCTGGATTTTGCCCAGTACTTAAGTGACCGGGATATCCCGGTATGGATCCGTCACGTGGCTGTACCCCAGATCACGGATGAGACCCCTGATTTATACAGTTTGGGGCGTTTTATCGGAGGGCTTAAGAATGTGAAAGCCCTTGATGTCCTGCCTTATCATGACATGGGGAAGGTAAAATACGAGAGCATGGGAATGGATTATCCCTTAAAGGATGTCCCTCCCATGTCCAAAGAAGGTGCCGTTGCCGCCAAGAAGATCATTTTAAGCGGGATCAGGGATGTCCGTACAGGAGTCCCTGATCGGTATTGCTCCCAAAATTAAACAATAATTGTACCATTTACTACTTGAATATTTTTGATTAATGGTATAAAATATAGAAAAATCAATAGATTATAAGGAGGTAATTTATCATGGCACGTGTTATTAGTGACGCTTGCGTTAGTTGCGGAAGCTGTGAGGGTGAATGCCCAGTAAGCGCTATCAGCCAGGGTGATTCTCAGTTTGTTATTGATGCAGATGCATGTATCGATTGTGGCGCTTGTGAAGGCGTATGTCCAACAGGAGCTATTGCCGAAGCATAATTATGGATACATAAATGCCTCTTCCTTTCTGGAAGAGGCATTTTGTTATATCATCAAGTTCTTCATATTCGCATATTTATGAATCAGGCGGATATGCTTGCATATCCAGTTGATTCTAAAACAAGAGGTTGAAAGTGATTTTTCTTTCAATCTTTCATCAGGAAAGGACATTTCTAATATGAGAAAACCACTGATCGGCCTGACCCCCGCCCACGATACCGAAAGCGGAGATATTAAAGCGCGCCCTACCTATATGCGAGCGTTAAAGGCTGCGGGAGCAATCCCAGTCGTGATGCCCCTGGATGCTCCGGAAGAGGATTTAAAGCAGCTCTCACAGGATCTGGACGGATTTCTATTCACAGGCGGTCCCGATGTGCACCCCTTCCTCTTTGGGGAAGAAACACAGGCACACTGCGGCAATGTATCTGCAGCCAGGGACCAGATGGAGATATCCCTGCTTCCTATGATAATGGAGCTTAAGAAGCCGGTTCTTGGGATCTGCCGGGGAATACAGGTTTTAAATATCGCTCTCGGAGGAGACATATGGCAGGATATCCCCTCCCAGGTAACACGGGAATTTCCTCTGGCCCATTCCCAGCCGTTTCATTATGATATGCCGTGCCATACGGTTGCCATAAGCGAGGACAGTCTCCTTGCCCAGATATCAGGTAGCTCCTCTATAAAGGTCAACAGCATGCACCATCAGGCTGTCAGGAATCTTGCTCCCGGACTTATTGCTTCGGCCTACTCACCGGATCATTTGATCGAAGCTCTTGAAATGCCTGGCTATCCCTTTTTTATAGGGGTTCAATGGCATCCGGAATATTTGTGGGAAAAGAAGGGCGAGGCGTTCCGACTGTTTCAGACTTTTGTAAAGGCTTGTAAAGAATAATCTGTATGTGTAAAAAATCCGCAGTTCCCACTTTCATCGGCAGCTGCGGATTTCCTTGCCAGAGCCTGTTTAACTGCTCTATTATCTGAAAGTAGTGTGGTTTTATAACTTTTTTCCATTTCGACCGAATTTCTTTTTCCGGTTAAAAAATGGAATCTTGGAAGCGGCTGCTTCTGCACGCCCTCTGTTGTCCTTCTGATACGAACGCATAAGCTCGTCCAACTGCTTGAACCGCTCTTCTTCCTTTTCTTCTTTTAAATTCATTAAATATTCCATTTCCTTAATGACCTTGTCATTAACCATGCAGCTGACATCCTGGCTCAACTGCTCATTATTTACCTCTAAAGCCCGTCCAATAATATGGTTCATGATCTCCTGAAACTGCTCCATTTTTTCCTGGGCAATGGAAATCTGCGCCGTGTTATGTACCTCCAGGCCTGGTCCGTCCTCCGTACCAGATATTGCACTGTCTTTTAACTCCTGAGCCACCTGTCCCTCCAATAATTCATCTGGTATGACAGGGTCCCTGCCCTCCTCAATTACCTTATCAAGCGCTGTCTTAATGGCCTTTAACTGATACCCCTTGTCCTTTAAGTCTTTAATCTGCTTGAATAAACGGATGTGTGCTTCAGTGTAATACCGGTGTCCCATCTCATTTCTGGGAATCTTCAACTCCAACTCGTCCTCCCAGTATCTAAGGACATGGGACTCCACATCGACCTTCCTCGATGCATCCGATATTAAGTAATGTATCTCAGCCATAGCTATATCCTCTCCTTTGGTTCGTTTAGTTTTCATAACCTTACTATTTATATCATATGCGGACTTCGGATAGATTATGAATGGGAATTAGAAGTTTTTTATAGGGATTTGAGAAAATTTTGATAGAAGGGAGATAAATGACTAGGCTGCGGGGGCCATCTGGGAGAAGGGATTCGAGCTTCGAATCCCTTCTCCCAGATGTGGGCATTCGCCCCATAGAAACAGAGAGTCCCTGGCTCGGAAAAGCAAATAAATTTGTTTTTCCGAGCCAGGGACTCTCTGTTTCTATCCCGCTCATTGCCTGGCCATGTTTGCAAACTTCGTATATTCCGGTCTCCAGACCAGGTTGACCGTTCCAATAGGACCGTTTCTCTGTTTTGCAATAATAACTTCCGCAATATTAGGCATATCTGTATCTTTATTATAATAATCATCACGGTATAAGAACATAACCACGTCGGCATCCTGCTCGATGGCTCCGGACTCTCGGAGGTCGGAAAGCATGGGGCGGTGGTCTGGTCTTGTTTCGCAGGCCCGGCTTAGCTGGGATAAGGCGATCACGGGAGCATTCATCTCTCTTGCTAAGGCTTTTAAGGATCTGGAAATTTCTGAGATCTCCTGCTGGCGGTTTTCGCCGCCTTTTCCGCTTCCGCTCATCAACTGAAGGTAGTCGATGATGATCACGTTAAGACCGTATTCCAGCTTCATCTTACGGCATTTGGAACGCAGTTCTCCGATGGAGATTCCTGGGGTATCGTCAATGATCAGCTTGGAATTGCCGATGACTCCGATTCCCTCCACTACGGCATCCCAGTCGGAATCGGATAAGGTTCCGGTTCTAAGCTTCTGGGAATCTACATTGGATTCCATGGCGAGCATACGGTTTACCAGCTGTTCCTTAGACATCTCAAGGCTGAATACCATGCTGGGCAGGCCTTTTTTTACAGCAATATGGTCTACCAGGTTCAGTACAAAGGCCGTCTTACCCATGGAAGGGCGGGCAGCAATCAGAACGAAATCGGAAGGCTGCAGACCAGAGGTCTTGTAATCCAAGTCAATAAAGCCCGTTGGGATTCCGGTTACGGTTCCCTGGTTTTTGGAAGCCTCTTCGATTTTCTCAAGAACGTTCATGGCAACCTGGCGGATGGGTACGAAATCCCCGGAGCTACGGTTCTGGAGCAGATCAAATATGGTCTTTTCCGTGACAGCCATAATGGTCTCCAGCGGTTCTTTACCTGCATAACAAGTATTGGCTATTTCTTCATTTGCCTTAATAAGCCGCCTTAGAACCGCCTTATCACGGACAATATTGGCATAGGACTTTATATTGGCGGATGTAGGGACCGTAGTGATGATGTCCCTTACAAATTCCAGGCTTGAAACTTCGGGAGGAACATCCTTTACTTTTAAACGGTTTTGAAGAGTCACTAAATCCACCGGCAAATTCTCATTAAAAAGCTCCAGCATGGCCTCAAACATGATGCCATACTGGTGCTGGTAAAAATCTCCTGCCGTTACAATCTCAGAAGCCGTGATGATTGCATCCCGGTCCATCAGCATGGAACCGATGACGGATTGCTCTGCCTCGATGCTGTGAGGGAGTACCCGTTTGATCAGGGCATCATCCATGTTCATGCCTCCTAGCTTTCCACTACCTTAACAGTCAGTTTTGCAGTTACTTCTTTATGAAGCTTGATCGCAACCTCATGGGAACCAAAGGTTTTGAGCGGTTCGGGAAGGACCAGCTTCTTTTTATCAATATCATATCCCAGCTGGTTCTTAATAGCAGCGGAAATTTCCTTTCCTGATACGGAACCAAAAGCTCTTCCGCCCTCTCCTGCCCGTATGGATAAGGTGACGGTTGCTTCCGAAAGCTTGGCTCCAAGCTCCTTTGCAGCATCCAGCTGTTCCGCTGCGACCCTGGCCTCATTGGCCTTCTGAAGCTTTAAGTCATTTAAATTCTTAGCTGTTGCCTCGATTCCCAGCTTTTTAGGGAGAATGAAATTTCTTGCATATCCATCGTTAACATTAACGATCTGTCCCTTTTTACCTAATGCCTTTACGTCTTCTAATAATACAACTTCCATTATGATATGTCTCCCTTCTCTAACATCTCTTTAATAACCGCTTTTACGCGGGTTTTCGCTTCTTCAATGCTGATGCCTCCAAGCTGCGCGCCTGCAATGGTACGGTGTCCGCCGCCGCCCAGCTTTTCCATCATGACCTGTACATTAACTTCATCAATGGAACGGGCGCTTATATACACCGCATGATTATAATCAGTCATTACAATGGAGGCCTTGATCCCGGCTATGTCGAGCAGTTCATTGGCTGCCTGAGCTCCTACAACCGTAGGGCTTCCGATTCCTACCGAGGAACAAACGCTGATAGCAAAGCTGCCCTCGAAAATCTCCGCCTCCCGGACAGCCTCCGCCTTTGCCTTATAATCTACCAGGTCATCGCGGAACATCTTCCGCACACGGACCACATCCGCACCGTTTCTTCTTAAGAAGGCTGCTGCTTCAAAGGTCCTGACACCCGTCTGGTTAGTAAAATTATTCGTATCTATGACGATCCCTGCATACAGGGCGTCTGCTTCCGCCGATTTGATTTTAATTCCATCTGCAATGTATTGCAGCACTTCCGCTACCATTTCGCAGGAAGAGGAAGCATACGGCTCTACATAAGAAAGGACCGCATTGTCAATGATCTCACTGCTCTGTCTGTGATGATCCAGGACCACAATGGTCTTTACAAGGCGCAGAAGCTCCGGCGCATCGGTAATGCTGGGACGGTTTACGTCAACCACTACCAAAAGGGTATTGGCATCCACCATTTCCGCTGCCTTGGCCCCGGTTAAGAATAAATCTTCCGGATAATCGGAATTCCCCACAAAACGGTCCAGGATAGGGCGAACTGAGGTAGTCACTTCATTAATAATGATATGGGCCTTCTTATCCATGGCCGTGGCAATGCGGTAAATTCCAACTGCCGCGCCAAAGGCATCGATATCTGTTAACCGGTGCCCCATGATCAGCAGCCGGTCTTTTGTTTCCATCAGTTCTCTGAGGGCATGGGCCTTTACACGGGCCTTTACACGAGTGGTCTTCTCTACCTGCTGAGCCTTGCCTCCGAAATACTGGATCCGTTCGCCATCCTTAATCACTGCCTGATCGCCGCCCCGTCCAAGGGCCATATCAATAGCGATTCTTGCGAATTCGTAATTACGGTAATAGCTGTCTCCGTTCATACCGAGACCAATACTTAGGGTCACTGCCATCTCATTGCCGATATTAACGGTTTTTACTTCCTCCAGAATGGAAAAACGGTTCTCCTTAAGCTCGGTGATATAGGATTGCTTAATGGCGATAAAGTACTTATCCTTTTCCAGCTTTTTAACGATTCCATTCATATTGGTAATGTACTTGGTGATCTTCCGGTCAATGAGGGCAGTAAGCAGAGATCGGCGTACTTCTTCCACACTCTCCAGCGCCTCATCATAATTATCCAGATAAATAAGACCGGCAACCATTTTCTGATCATCCACCATCTGCTTATAGGTGAGAATTTCCGTTTCATCAAAAAGATAGACTGCCACAAGCATCTGTCCGGCAGCCTCCACTCCAATGGATGAAATAATGACTTCCGAGGAATCTTTCATATAGACAGCCTTTAAACGGATCTGGTATTTCCGTCCATTGCGCACAGCATGGAGAACGGCTGTACCTTCGGCAAGTTTTAACACTTCCTTTGTTATCTCCGGAAAAATGGTCATGATGTTCTTTCTCGTGACCTTTAGAGGCTTTTCTTCCCCTAACACCTCTGAAAATGCTGTATTTCCCCAGAGAATCCTTCCGCTTTCATCCGCCATTCCATACGGAAGTTCCAGATCGGTAAGGAGCTGCTTCTGCATCCAGGAATATTCTGCAGAAAATTCCACAAGTCCGCTCATCAGAAGTCTCCTTCTGTAAGTATAAAGCCAGACTGCTATTCCTACATACAGGAGTGTGAAAACCGCCATGATAATGCCCGCCTTTGTACTGGCTGCCCCGATCACCGTATTGGCGGCAATCAGCAGTGCGCTCAGATAAAGCGGCCACTGCATATACACCCTCAGCTGTCCCTTTATTTTGAACTTTTCTTTCATATCTTTCTCCTTATGGAAAAAAGGGTTCTCTTTTTCACTGTCCTAACATTATATCATAGTCATCTTGGTTCGTCTATTAAAATACAAAAACTCAGGAAATACAAGGTTTCCAGTAGATTTGAAACAATTTTTAAAGGGTCTTTGCGTTACACGAAACGCAAAAACCCCCTATGGCCATATAACCGGTATAACCACTGCCATTTGATACAACCAGTAACCTGGTGACTTCCTTTCCCGGCTAAAGACAGACTTATTTTTCACTGCATAGGCCAAATTCACTGACAGCCTTTTTTTCGGATTTATACGACTTTGCTTTTATCCATTATATAATGATCAATCATTTTAATAATCTGCGTTTTTGTATAAGGCTTTATAATAAAGCCAAAGGCCCGGATCTTCCACGCTTCCAGCGAAAAGCCGGGAATGCCAGAAAGCAGAACCACTTCCGGCGGGTCCGGCAGTTCATACAGCTTAGCTGCAAGGGTAATTCCGCTGATGTCCGGCATGACCACATCCGAAAACACCATATCAACCGGATTCTCTCTCACATATTGCATGGCTGCAATGGCTTCATTGAAGCTTCCGCACAGTTCAATTCCGTCTATTTCCTTTAAAATACGAGTCAGTTTAACTAACAATTCCTCTGAGTTATCTACTGCTACAACCCTGATGTCCATAATTCCTCCCTGGTTTATTCTAACTTTTTCATTGAATGTAATAATACTATTATACATAGAATTGAATATTCTTTCAACGGGGGGCAACAACAAAACCCCTGAGTCCTATTACTTTTTTCAATGCATGATACAATTCATGTACTTTTCTGATTTTTGAGAATGAATTTTCCATTCATATTTTGTCTTTTCCTTAACAATTTCATTTATAACCCATTTCTGGTTATTCCATTCCATTTCTGATCAATATTCTGTTTTGTTTTTACCGAATTTGATCCTTGGGCCATTAAAACACAGGAATGAACTTCTACACATGAACGTAAAACTTACATTATTATGCACTGTGTTTATCTTAGTAACCCTTAATTCGATTCTGAACAAAGGTGCTTGCCCTGCCCTCATTTATAAGGTGCTGTGCAGAGGAAGAAATAATTATATCATAGCACTGAATATTAAATTCTTAGATATTCAGCGCTATATTTTCATATATGGATTTGCTATAATAGATCTAAGTTGATAAACAGGAATTTATAGAGCATAGATCTAACTAAAAAGGAGAGGACAAAAGCGATGGTACGAGAAATATTGAAACTTGGAAATCCACAATTATACGATATGAGTGAAGAAATTACGGAAGCAGATCTTGATTCTTTATCGGAGTGGGTACAAGATTTACATGACACTCTTATGGATTATAGGGAGAGATATGGAGCAGGCCGTGCAGTTGCCGCACCGCAGATAGGAATTAAGAAGCGATTGCTGTACATGTTTATTGACAAACCCTATGTTTTTATAAATCCAGTGATGTCTTTTCCAGATAATGAAAAATATACATTGCTAGATGATTGCATGTCTTTTCCAGGTCTGATAGTTAAAGTAGAACGTAACAAGCGAGCAGAGATTTCTTATTTCGATAAGGATTTCAATCCACAAAAAATGTATTTAGAAGGTGACCTTTCGGAATTATTACAGCATGAGTATGATCATTTAGATGGAATATTAGCTACAATGCGTGCAGTTGATAATAAGTCGCTTTATTTGGAGCAAATGAAGCGGGATTTATGATGCTATACTTGTACATGAGTTAAAATCTCCTCATGCAACATTCCAATTTAATGATCTTCATATAAACAACCGTACCGCCTCAATACTCAGAGGTACATAGATTAATAAAGCCCTTTGTGGTAGATTCCGTGATACAGCTTTCATTATCCAGTCCCCTTAAATCCTGGATATGATGCCCTTGTTGTCACACAACATCATATCCACTTTTAGAGAGGTAACTTTTCCGCCAATTGTGCAGAGTATGATAGCTATATCAAAACCTTATATAATAGGAAACATATATTTCAATAGAAAGAAACTCCTCCCATAGCAAATCTCCCACTTTTGACCCTGGATAAGCATCAGCAATACTTTCATCCATTGAAGCCATAAGATTCTCCAAATGTTTATACTTTACTTGCCCCGGTTTTCCGATATACACACGGGAACTCTCATTACTAATCATCAGCCCGGCTAAAATCTTCTGAACTATAGGTATTTGCGCCATGTACAGATTCAGGAAGGGATTAAGGTTAGCATAAATCTATAACAAAGTAAGAAAATATTTCACATACTATTTGACCGCAGCAACTCCCCTCTCTCCAGTACGGATCCTTATGGCATCCTGTATTTCAGATATAAATATCTTTCCATCCCCGAATTCTCCGGTATAAGCCTTTTCCACGATACATGCGACAACAGCCTCCGCCTGTTCATCGGAAACCACCGTCTCGATTTTGATTTTTGTGAGAAAGTTGTAATCCACTTCAACACCCCGGACAAACTCCGTCCAGCCCTTCTGGTTCCCGCAGCCCATGACTTGCATGACGCTCAAGCCGTTTAAGTTCAGTTTATCTATGATTTCCTTAATCTCCTCCAGTTTTTCTGGGCGGATATATGCTTCAATTTTTTTCATGTGATGGTCCCCCTGTCTCTTAATCCATTCCATTAAATGCTGGATAGGCGTTTTCTCCGTGCTCCGAGATATCAAGTCCGAGAGCTTCATTTTTCTTTGAAACCTTAAATCCTTTTGTTACAAACGACGTAATCCCTGCGGTGATAAAAGTTCCTGCGACGGCGATCACAATGGTGATCCCTATGGCAGTCAGCTGGCGGAGGAAAAGGGCTGTTTCACCGAATGCAAGGCCGTTCCAGGCCGCCGCTGGATTAATGCTGGTTTTCCCAAATATTCCGGTGGCTATGCCGCCCCAGATACCGCCGATCCCATGGCATCCGAATACATCAAGGGCATCGTCATAGCCAAATCTGGGCTTTACTGCATCGATAAAAAAATAACAAATAGGGCTTACTAGGCCGCCAATGACAATCGCTGCCCAGACAGGGACGAAACCGGCTCCGGGAGTTATTGCCACCAGACCGATGACAAGGCCGGTGGAGGCCCCCACAAGGGTGGGTTTTCCGTTTTTTATGACCTCAACCAGCACCCAGGAAAGAAGGGCAGAGGCCGCTGCAATGTTGGTCGTCATGAATGCATGGGCGGCCAGCTCATTTGCTGCTAAGGCACTGCCCCCGTTAAAGCCAAACCAGCCAAACCAAAGCAGGGAGGCGCCGAGAAATACGAATGGGATATTGTGAGGATGGTATGGCGCTTTCCCCAGGTTCGTACGTTTGCCCAGGAGTATGGAAAGCACAAGAGCACTGACGCCGGAGCTGATATGTACCACATTTCCTCCCGCAAAATCTACTGAACCAATCTGGAATAAAAAGCCTCCTCCCCATACCATATGAGCCAGGGGATAATAAACGATCAATGACCAGAGGGCCATGAAAAGAACAAGGGAACCAAACTTCATACGCTCCGCAATGGCTCCGGTAATCAAAGCCGGTGCGATAATGGCAAACATCATCTGGAATATGGCAAAGGCCAGGGTGTTGGGATAAGGCAGAGTCGCGTCCGTAAAGGTGTTGAAATTGAAACCGGCCCATTTTAAATCACCGATGACTCCTCCCAGATCACCGCTGAAAGACAGGGAAAAACCGATCAATACCCATAAAACGGATCCGACACCCATTATGATGGCAGATGACATCAACATATTGATAACATTTCTGCGCTTTACAAGGCCTCCGTAAAAGAATGCCAGTCCCGGTGTCATAATAAAAACCATTGCCGAGCTTATTAAAAGCCAGGCCAAATCTCCATGATCCATAATCGAATCTCCTCTTTTTTCTAAAATAAAAAATGAGGCCATAACCCTGTGCGCTGCTGCACAATATTATGGCTTCATTGCCTTGAAATTTTTCTGCCGTTTCCGGTATAGGGCTAGACTAAAGGAAGAGCATATTTTTGTCAAGAAATTTTCGGAGAATGATTGGATAAACTTATTTATTTAATTAAACGATTTAAATAATAAATATAATTGTTTCAATTTAAATGATTTTTTCTGTGTTTAAAATTTTTACGCTGAGAAAGGACCGGTTATTTTTCTTACAGCAGTATCACCCCGCCGTTTTTCCTGATCTCTACCTCAGAATGCTTTCTCATATACTCCAGGGCCATCTGGGGAACCTCTGTTCCAATGCGTTTTATGACCCGGCATTCCCTATATATCTCGTAGCCTCCGGTGCCGCTTGCCCGGTAATCGCTCATGCAAAGACTTAAAAAACGTTCTCCAAGAGGCGCTCCCTTATACAGGATCTTTTTCACCCGTTTTCCCACGGGCTCTTTTAAGTCCGCTTCAAAGGTTATCCCGGCAAAGTAATCATAATTATAATGCTCTACTTTAGGCATCAAAAACACATCCGATATCTCAATATTCCCATCTTTTAAAGTAAAATATTCGGCACAGCGTTCCAAGGCCTTTTTAAGAGATTCTTCATTTACCTCCAGGACCACAAGAGTATTGGAAAATGGATACACCCGCACCATGTCCCGCATGGTCACATGATCCGGCAGGCTGATGGGCGAATTTCCCAGGCCAACGCAGGAAATATCCGCGCCCGAATATTCCAGCTGGACCTGATTGAAAAAATCTGCAATGGCTGACCCATGAAGGGCCATTTCCAGCTTATTCCTTTCCGCAACCGGCTCTTTTAAGCGGCCGATGTCCACATCCAGCCATTCCTGCACTGCCTCCTCCAACGGAAGCAAGGACTCATAAAGCTCTTTCCCATGAACCTCTCCGGCAGGGCAGATGGAAGAATTTACAGAAACCTTTCCGTTTTCAAACCTGATATCCAGACATGCATACTGCACGGCATTAGGAGCCAGCTGCAAGGTATGGGTCCCGAAAAGCTCTCTTCCGGGAACGGACATGTGCTGGTGGGCGGTCAAAAGGATGTCATAATCCAGCTCTTTTAAAATTCGGCAGCCCACATTTTCGCCGGTTGTACTTAAAATCATTCCCTTGTCAAGATCACATTCATAGCCGCCATGATAAATGCATATGGTGACATCCGCCTGGCTTTTCAGCTTTTGAAGTTCTTCCGCTGCCGCTTCAAAAGCATAGGTAATGCGGATCTTGTCTAAATGCTCCGGCTGCTCCCACACGTTTACATAATCCGTGACAATTCCGGTCACTCCCAGTCGAAGGCCATTTTCCAGGGTAAAGACATGGCTCCTTGATATCCGGGTATTTCCTTCTAAATCCTTAGCATTGGCACAGAGGCAGACTCCCTGAAGCGCCTGAAAGTATTCTGCAAGGCATTCATAGCCAAAATTAAAGTCATGGTTTCCCGGGACTACAGCATCGTACCCTGCCGCATTATATACCCTCGCTATAGGATTCATCTCCGGGGCAGCTTCTTTCCGTGAAGTGATGTAAGTAGCAAAAGGGGCCCCCTGCAGCGTATCCCCTCCGTCAAACACAAGAGTATTTCCATCCTTTTTAAAGTTGGAAATACAGTTTAAAAGCCCCATGGGCCGCTCTTCTCTGTCTCCGTAAGAGGTAGGGAACAGGTATCCGTGAACATCCGAAGTGTAATAAATTCTTGCCTGTTTCTCCAACTGATCACCCCCTGGCCAGCTTTACGCGGATTTTGGTGGAAATGTACTCCACGATAAGAACCAGAACCACAAGGCCTACCAAAATAGCCCCTGCCTCATTCCACCGATAGGAATTCATGGCAAAGATTAAAGGCGCGCCAATGCCTCCGGCTCCTACGAGTCCAAGAACGGTTGCATCCCTTAAATTAATGTCAAACCGGTAGATCACCGTTGATGCAAAGTTTGGAATGAGCTGGGGCAGGATCCCATACCGTATTTTCTGGAAGGTATTACAGCCGCAGGCATCTAAGGATTCCAGAATCCTGGTATCTAAATCCTCAATGGCTTCAATGTACATTTTGGATACCATACCAATGGAGCAGACGGACATGGTTAAAAGTCCGGTAAATGCACCGGGTCCGCTGACTCGGATGAACATGAGGCCATATACAAAGGCTGGAATGGTTCTCACCGCCATGATCACCAAACGGCTCAAATAAGCAATGGGAGCCGGCATCAAATTGGAAGCGGATAAAAAGGATAAGGGAATGGCAAGAAATGCCCCCACAATGGTTCCTAAAAATGCAATACAAATCGTTTCTAAAAGAAGATAGGGAACTCCTTGTACGGTCAGGTTAAAAAGCAGCTTCCTGTCCGGATGAATAATCCCGTTTAATATATTTCCCGCAATTGAAAGACCTCCAAGTCCGCCTCCTGAAAAATCCACGGCAGAACCTGACCATAAAATGAAGGCCAGGACAACCACGGTCACGGTTATCTTATAAACCGTATTTCTTGGGCGCTCTTCATATGCCTTTTCTATCTGTTTATTCATCTGCCAGCCCTCCTACACCAGTTTCCGGCGGCAGTAACGGCTCACCGACTCAATTAAAAATACGGCAACAAACAGCATGATAAGGATCATGCCCACGCTGGGGTATTCTCTCCAGCCTAATTTCTCATTCAGGATCAGACCAAGGCCGCCTGCGCCTACATAGCCTAAAATGGCCGCGTAGCGGACATTTCCTTCAAAGCAGAACAACCCATTGGAAATATAGGAAGGAAGTACCTGAGGAATGATGGCGCTCACAAATGCCCGGATCTTGGTGGCTCCAATGGCTTCCATGGCCTCAAAGGCCCCCATATCAGCAGTTTCGATCTCTTCATATAAAATCTTACCCATATAGGCAAAGGTAAAAATTGCTATAGCCGTAGTTCCTGCCAGGGTACCCAGGCCGAACACATAAGTGGCGATCAAAGCGGTTACCAGGGTAGGAAGTGTCCTTACAATGCTTAAAAACAATCTCATGATACCGACGATTGCGGCATTTTTTATGATATTGGTAGAAGCGGCCATTGCAAAGGGAATGACCACCAGCGCTCCTGCCACGGTCCCCAGAAGAGACATCTTTATGGTGTCAAACAAGGGCTTCCACACCTGGGCACTATAGGAAAATGCCGGAGGAACCATCATCCCAAGAATAACAAAGAACTGGTTTCCCCTTTCCAGTAAAATCCTCATATCAAAGCCGGTGATTTTCACGGACAGCACGGTTAAAAACACCAGGATCAAGGCGACCAGAGGAAGCCTGGAAACCGGCCGAAAGACGGTCTTTCCGCTGGACAATACGATTTTCCTGGGCGGAAATATCTTGTCATATAAACTCATCCTGCCGCCTCCTCTTCTTCTTTTCCTTCATATATCTGATCTAAAATATCCTGGGTAACTTCAGTGGCCGGACCGTCGTATACGATCTGGCCGGCCCGTATGCCTACAACACGGCTGGCATACTGGAGTGCCAGATCCACATGATGAATGTTTAACAGGATCGTAATGTTCATTTCCTTATTGATCCTTAAGAAATCCCCCATAACCTGTTTTGCAGTAACCGGGTCAAGGGAAGCCACCGGCTCATCCGCCAGGATGATTTGGGGGTTCTGGGCAAGGGTCCTTGCAAGGGCAACCCTTTGCTGCTGGCCTCCTGAAAGCTGATCCGCACGGACAAAAGCCTTATCCAGGATCCCCACCTTGTCAAGAGCCTCTAAGGCCCCCAGCTTATCCTCTTTTGGATAAATGCCGAATAAAGCCTTTAAAAACGGCAGTTCCGGTACCTTTGACATAAGGACATTATTAATGACCAGGGTCCTGGTCACCAGGTTAAAAGACTGGAAGATCATGCCGATCCTGCGGCGGAAGCGTCTTAACTCCTTTCCTTTTAACTGCATCACATCGGTCCCATCCACGGTCAGACTGCCTTCCGTGATATCATGCATGCGGTTGATGGTCCGAAGAAGGGTGGATTTTCCGGCACCTGAAAGGCCGATGATCGCAACAAACTCCCCCTGCTCAATCTTCAGATTAATATCCTTTAAGGCATGAAAACCATTGGGATATTTTTTACCTACCTGATTAAATTCAATCATATTTTCCTCATTTCCCAGGATAGAGAGAGGAGGCGCCGCAAATGTTTTCCGTTTACGACGCCTCCGCAGCCTGTATGTATTGTATTTATTATTTATTTTGCATTTAATTCCTTAATCATCTTCTGTGCCGCGCGTTCATTATCATAATCAGAGCTCTGTGCAGGCTTATATCCTTTGTGACTGTAGATGGCGATAACTTCCTTGCCCTCTTCTGTATTTCCAATGTTGATAAATGCGTTCTGAACTGCCTTTTTTAAATCATCATCCATGATTTTGGAGGTCTTGCTCACGCTGACCGTATCATTAAAAATTGGAGGAGTCACACCGATTACACCTGTTTCTTCCCAGATGGAGCTTGCTCTGCCGTATTCGGAGTTCCATTTGTCCACATAATCCCTGCGGGCATCTGCATAGGTACAGAGAACATCTACCTGGCCGGAAGCAAGTCTTGCAAATGCGCTTCCATAGGAATCAGACTGTACTGCGTGGGAAAGATTTAATATATTCTTCTGGAAATTATCCTGAAGCCATAAGGAGGGGTAAATGTATCCTGCCGGGGAGGAGGATGACATAACGCTCCAGTTTGCTCCGTCTAAATCCTCAAAGGTCAACGCTTCGCCTTTATTTACCTTGTCTGCAAGCGCTTTTCCCTTTTCAGAAGGTCCTGCAATAATAAGCGCACGGTAGGAGGTTGCCTGATCCGTAGTTCCCTCGGTGGCCTTACCGTCATTCCAGTCCTTAGCGGAATCGGAATTCTTATTCAATGCGTCTCTGGTGGCCGTAAGAATCACTTCTGCACCATCATCATAAAGGACATAAGTTCCTCCGGGAATCAGACCGATATCTGCGGTGCCTGCGGAAAGAGCTTCTCCAACCGCTTCGTAGCTGGTACCAACCGTAATCACTACTTCACCGATATCATAGCCTTCTTTTCCCAGCTCTGACTTCAGCATTTCTTTTAAAGGCTCTGTGGCGGTTACGATCTCTTCCGGCTCTCTGGAAGGAACAAAGTATACGTTCAGTTTGCCAATCTTCTTGTTCTCAGCTTTTGCCTCCGCCTTTGTGGTCTCTCCTGCCGCAGACGAAGCTGCCTCTGTCCCTGCTGCGGTTGTGGCTCCTGTTTGGCTGCCGCCAGAACATCCGCCGATCATTGCTGCACAAAGTGCTGCTGCCATTAATACAGAAACTGTTTTTTTCATACTGCTCTCCTTTTTTTGTGATTCATCGGTTCTTGAGATCATGGGTCTTTACGCACTGTCCCCTACCTCTAGCTTTGTCGGGAGAAAAATTGTCATATTGTCTTTGCGGCCTTCCTGGGTCTGTTCCAGCAGAAGCTTGATCGCCGTCTGCCATACGATATCAGGAAACATCCGGACCTTGGTGTAAGTGGGCCATTTGGATTCTAAGGTCTCAATGTCCTTATAGATGACTACCGCCACATCCTTTGGCACGCGAAGTCCTGCATCCTGGAAGGCTTCTAAAGCCCCTTCCGCGACTTCTTCGCTTCCTAAGAGCACCGCTTCCGGAAGACGGCCTGACTGGATTGCCTTCTTTGCCAGCTCATAACCGCTTTCCCTGCTGATATCGCCTATGTAAAAGTTCCCTTCCTCATAAAAGCCCCTCTGCTTAAAAGTTGCCCGGATTCCTTCCAGCCTCCGGTAGCCGATCCTTACCTGGCCTTCTTCATAAAGGCCTCCGATATAGCCGACGCTGCAGTATTTTTTCCTGTCCATGAGATAGTCCAGCATTTCATGGATTCCCTTATTAAAGTCCATAACAATGCTGTCGTACGCATAATCCTTTGGATCCGAATTGATGAATACGATGGCATAGCTCTGCATCCGCAGAAACTCCATCTCTTCCTCGGAAAAAACGCCGAAGGCCATGATACCGTCGTACTGACCAGGCTTATTTTTATCCAGCCGTTCAAACCGCACATCATTCTTTCCTGACATGGACTTTACGATCAAGTCCAGGGAAGAAAGCCTGATATTGGTCCGGTCCTTCCGGATAATATGCCAGTCAGCCACTCCTATGACAATTCCTCTTTCTTTCAGTGCATGACGCCTCCTGGGTGGGACATATTTTAACTCGTGGGCAATTCTGAATATCCTTTTTCTCACTTCCGGACTCACCACAATCGTATCATCCTGGTTTAGTACCCTTGATACCGTTGCAATGGATACATCCGCAAGCTGAGAAATTTCTTTTATTGTAGCCATAATCTATATCCTCACCTTTCAATTTTCATTATAATTGCAGTTTCTGTCACCGTCAATAAGCAAAGTAAAATTTTACTAAATTTTTACTTCAACTTGATCATAGATTCACAAAAAGGAGGTCCCAAGCGTATATTTCAAAGCAGAAAACATACTTGAGACATCCTTTCTTATTGTCCAGGCCGGTACAAGGGCTTTCAACGGAAAGGCTATTCCTCATTCCCTCCCAGGTTCAGCTTTGCAAAGGCGTCTGCAAAAGCCGAATTAATGGGCTTATCCTCTTCCTTTTTCTGCTGGTTCAAATACTTCGCCACATCTTTTTTGGATACCCCGGCTCCCTCCTTGGAACGCCGTTCCTTAAAGGAAGAAAGTTTTTCCTTATAACCACATCTGCATACAAAGATCTGTCCGTCTCCCTTTCCTTTAAGCTCCAGCTTCTTATGGCAGACCGGGCATCTTGCATTGCTGGTCTTAGAAACGACCTCCCTGTGCCCGCACTCCCTGTCCTGACATACCAGCATCTCGCTGTTTTTCCCTTTGACTGCCAGCATCCGCTTGCCGCAGTCCGGGCATTTGTGATTCGTTATGTTGTCATGGTTAAAACTGCCTTCGCCGGTCCTGATCTGATGGATCAAGTCTCCGGAATACTGCCTGATATCCTTCATAAACGCGGCCCGTTTTAATTTCCCCCCTGCGATTTCAGAAAGCCTCATCTCCCATTCAGCCGTCAGCTCCGGTTTCTTTAGGTCCTCCGGCACAAGAGTGAGAAGCTGTCTGGCCTTGGAGGTCAGATAGATATCCTTTCCACGCCGTTCCAGAAGAAATCCGGAAAATAGCTTTTCAATGATATCCGCCCTTGTGGCCACGGTCCCAAGCCCCCCTGTTTCTCCCAGGGTCTTTGCCAATCCTAAGTCTTTCGTTTCCATATAAGAAACCGGATTTTCCATGGCGGTAAGAAGGGTCGCCTCCTGAAAGGGCGACGGAGGCTTTGTCTTTCCTTCGGTCATGGCAACCGTCAGCCCTGCAAGCCGGTCCCCCTTTTTCACGGAAGGAAGATTTTGCTCCTTTAATTCCTGTTCCTCATCTTCCTCCTCCTGGTTTTCATATACTTCTTTCCAGCCAAGGGCTTTTACGGTCTTTCCTCTGGCTGCGAGTATCTCTCCGCCTAAATCCAGGGTGATCTCTGTCTGTTCATATTCAAAAGGAGGATACAATACCGCCAGGAATCTGCGGACCACCAGATCATAGATCTTCCTCTCATCAATGGTCATATGGTCCATTTGGACAAACTGTTCCGTTGGAATGATGGCATGATGATCCGTCACCTTCTTGTCGTTTACAAAGGAAGGAGATGCCTGGATCTTCTTGTTTACCAGCCTTCCTGCCAGCTTCCGGTATGGCCCGACGCCGCATGCTTCAAGCCTTTCCCTGATGGAGGGAACGATATCCGAGCTTAAATACCTGGAATCCGTTCTGGGGTAAGTCAGAACTTTGTGGTTTTCATAAAGCCTCTGCATGATATTTAAAGTCTCTTTTGCAGAATAGTTAAACCTTCGGTTGGCTTCCCTCTGCAGCTCCGTCAGATCATAAAGCTGGGGAGAATCGGTCTTCTTGGGGACGCTTTTCACCTCTGTGATCACGCCTTCGCCCTGAGCTTTCATTTTATTTAAAAGAGTTTCTACCCGGTCCTTGTCAAAGGAACGGAAGCTCTTCGATTTCTCATCCCGCCAGGTAAAGGAAAGGGCCGGGCTTGTACATTTGGCCGTAATGCCGTAGTAAAGCCTTGGAACAAAATTTTTAATTTCCTCTTCCCTTCTTGCGATAATTGCCAGTGTAGGTGTTTGTACCCGGCCGCAGCTTAAGCTGGCGTTGTACTTGCAGGTCAGCGCCCTGGTGGCATTGATGCCCACCAGCCAGTCCGCTTCAGCACGGCACATAGCCGCATCGTACAGATTATCGTACTCATGGCCATTTTTTAATTTTGCAAAGCCTTCCTTAATGGCCTTATCCGTAACGGATGAGATCCAGAGCCTTTTTATGGGTTTTTTATTCCCTGCCTTTTCCAGGATCAGCCTGGCTACAAGCTCCCCCTCCCGTCCGGCATCGGTGGCAATGATTATTTCCCCCACATCTCCCCGGTGGATCTGGGATTTTACCACACGGTACTGCTTTCCGGTCTGTTTGATGACTTCAAGCTTGAACTGGTCCGGCATCATTGGAAGATCCTCCATCTTCCACTCCTTATATTTAGGGTCGTAATCTTCAGGGTCAGCCAATGTAACCAGATGGCCCAGCCCCCAGGTGACCGCATATTTTTCTCCTTCTATCACACCATCATGATTCCTTGCACAATGCAGCACACGGGCAATGTCTCTGGCTACCGACGGCTTTTCTGCTATAATTAATGTTTTCATTTCATTCCTCCAATACTGCAATTCTTTTCCATTTTACTAATCCTGTTCCGATACAATATTATGTATCCACACGCCCTTTTTTACCAGCACAAAGCCAACGATGCATTTGACGATCTCCACCATCTGACACATGAAATACAAGGGTACGATAGGAATGGCGGTATACCGGCTGAGAGAATAGGCAATGGGAATGCTGACCACCCACATAAATACGCTGTCAAATAAAAAGGTGATCACTGTCTTTCCACCGGAACGCAGAGTAAAATAAGCCACATTCATGAACGCATTCATGGGCATGCACAAAGCCAGTATACGGATAAACCGGACAGCCAGGCTCCTGACCTCATCCGTGGTGTTGTAGATCATGGGGAACAGAGGAGCCGTGATAGCCAAAAGTCCTCCCATGAGCACGCAGGAACCGACGGAAAAAACAATCAGTTTCGTATCCGTTTCCCTGGCCTCCTCCATCTTTCCTGCACCCAAAAGCTGTCCCACAATAATGGACACCGCGCTTCCAAGGGCTAAGTAAACCACGTTAAATACATTTCCTATGGTTGCGGATATATTAAGTCCTGCCACCGCGGTCAGTCCTCTCACAGAATAACACTGCATCAAGGTGGCCACTCCGGCTGCCCAAAGGGCTTCATTTACAATGAGAGGCGTCCCCTTAACAAGGATGTTCCTCACAAGGCCCGCCGGTATATAAAAGCTGCTGTAAGCACCTGTAATAAACGGATTCTTCTTCGCATTCTTATGGGTCCAGACCACTATAATCGCTGCTTCCACGAATCTGGCCATAACGGTTGCAATTGCCGCACCCACCACACCTAAGGCCGGGGCTCCCAGCTTTCCAAAGATTAAGATATAATTAAATAAAAGATTTACCAGGACCGCCACAATTCCGGCTTTCATGGGAACTATCGTTTCACCGCACTCCCTTAAGGTACTGACATAAGCCTGTTCCAGCGCAAAGGGCATCAGGCCGATAAGCATGACCAGCATATACCGCCTGCCGTGCATCAATGCAGTCGCGAGCTCCGCATCATTGCCCTCTCCATGGAGATACATGGCGATCATGTCCTCTCCAAAGCAGAAAAACACTGCCACTGCAACCACAGCCAGAAGCGCACAGCAGATGATTTTAAACCGGAATGTATGCCGCACTCCGTCATGCTTTCCGCAGCCGAAGAACTGGGCGCCGAAAATACCTGCCCCTGATATGATTCCAAAAATGCTGATGTTAAAGACAAAGATCAGCTGGTTCACAATTGCCACACCGGACATCTGCTCTGTTCCTACCATGCCCACCATAATATTATCCAGCAGGCTGACAAAGTTAGTGATCCCGTTCTGGACCATAATAGGAATGGCGATTGTCAGCACCATCCTGTAAAATGCCTTATTTCCGATAAATTTTTTCATAAGTTCTTCCAGTAAAAGCGTGCTTTTCTGTTATACCTCCGTAAGTAAATTTTCTGCTTTTTGCAGTCCTCTTTTTTCCGTATCATAACTTTAATATGGAATAAGGGCTTATGTCAACATAATCCGGTTATTTCACCTGGTTTTTTCGAAGAGAGAGACAGGAAAAAATCAATAGGCGGGAACCGCTGTCCGACGGTTGTAATCCGTCTGGCAGCAGTTTCCGCCTATCTATCTCCCTTTCTTTCTGATCCTACTTCTCTTTTGCCTTGGCAAACAGACTTTGGAGAATGATAAAAAATGCCAGCAGAGCCGCAATGGTGATTTTCGTCCACCAGGAGGAAAGAGTCCCCTGGAAGGTGATGAACGTCTCTATGGTACCCTTTATTAAAACCCCAAACAGGCTGCCGAAAACATTTCCTACGCCTCCGGACAGCAATGTCCCCCCGATAACTGCGGAAGCGATGGCTTCCATCTCAAAACCCTTTGCCTGCTCCACAAAGCCTGCGCAGGTATTTAAGCAGAACAAAAACCCGCCTAATGCACATAAAAAGCCATTGATGACATACACGAAAAGCTTGGTGCGCTTTACATTTAATCCCATCATCAGTGCGGACTGCTCATTTCCTCCTACTGCGTAGATCGTCCGCCCGAATTTTGTATACTTTAAGACCACAAATACCAGAACCAGGACCGTCAATGCAATGATAACGCTTGGATAAAGAAAGGGGTAGTTCACCACACCCTTTTTATTTACAGTTCCGCCGAGAAAGGTCAGATTGATTTTACTCTTAGCCCACTTTAAAAACAGCTCGTTCTTTACACTGATCATTTCCTGGCTGATGATGGCCGTCATTCCTCTGGCAAAGAACATTCCCGCCAGGGTTACGATAAAGGGCTGTATTTTTAAATAGGCTATGAAAAATCCCTGGACCAGGCCAAAGAAAATTCCGATTACCAGGACGGTCAAAAGGGCCGGAACCGCTCCGATTCCCTTGTTTTCCATCATCCATGCAAGCATCATGCAGGTAAGGGCCACCACAGAGCCAACGGAAATATCAATTCCCCCTGTGATCATAATCATGGTCATTCCCGCCGCAATAACGATCAGGCCGGCATTGGAGATAAAAAGGTTTAAAAATACCTGGGGTTTTGCAAAGCCCTTGCTCTTAAAAATCAGGATTCCGGCTATGTACATTCCCACGAAAAGGGCAATGGTGATCATAAGCAGGAATATCTTACCATCTGCTTTTCCTCTGTTCTTCATTTACGCCACCTTCTTTCCCGCTGCATGGCCTGTTTGGAATCTTTTTGCCATTTTCTTAAGCTCCGTTGACTGAAGGGCAACAATGATCACCACGACGATAGCCTTATAAACCGGGATCTGGTCCGGAGAAACTCCCATAGCGTATAAGGTGGTGCTTAAGGCCTGTATGGTGTAAGCGCCGATAACGCTTCCAAGAAGGGAGAATTTACCGCCTCCCAGGCTGTTGCCCCCTAATGCTACTGCAAGGATCGCATCCAGCTCCAGATTGAGCCCGATGTTGTTGGCGTCTGCCGAATAGATCCTGGAGGATGCCACCAGGCCGGATACTCCGGCACAAAGGCCGCAAAATACATAGGAAAGAAAGATGATTTTAGAAGACTTGATCCCCATGAGCCTGGAGGCCCTGGAGTTAATTCCTACTGTCTGGATATAAAGCCCCAAGGTGGTTTTTTTCAATAAAACATAGGTAAGGATCACCATGAGAAGCGCTACGAATACAGGAGTTGGAACGGGAATCCCTGGTATGCTTGATCCAAGCATTTTATAGGATTCCACCCGGATGTAGGTGATCTGCCCTCTGGTGATCAGCTGCGCCATCCCCCGCCCTGCCGTAAACAGGATCAAGGTCGCTACCATGGGCTGAATCTTCATCTTCGCCACAAGAAATCCATTAAAACAGCCGCACAGCATACCTGCAATAACCGCTGCAAGTACACCTAGAATATAAGGATTCTGGAACTCATTCACGGTCTGCAGGCCGCCAGCCAGAAGATAGCAGCATACGGCTCCTGCCACGGACATGACCGCTCCCACGGAAATATCCGTACCTCCGGAAGCCGCCACCACCATGGTCATTCCCACAGCCAGGATCACCAGATCACTGGCTCGGTTGATCACATCGATGATGTATCCGTATAGAACGCCGTTTTTCATCGTTACCTGAAAAAAGGTAGGTGTTTTGATAAGGTTTGACAACAACACCAGAACAAGACAGAACAGAGGCAGGAACAAGCGGGTTCCTGTCAGCTTTTTAACAAACATTGTCATCCTATTCATTTCCCCCACCTCCTGCAATTGCCTTCATAATGTTATTCTGGTCCAGTTCGCCTTCCTCCAGCTCCCCTACCTTCTGCCCATCCCGGAGCACTGCCATACGGTTACAGGTGCGCAGCATCTCCTCTATCTCCGAGGAAATGAACATCACGGCCTTCCCCTCCTCTGAAAGCTTTACCACCAGCTTCTGGATCTCTGTCTTGGTGCCTACATCGATCCCTCTGGTGGGTTCATCCAATATGAGAAAATCCGGATCCGTAAGGAGCCATCTTCCTAAAATCACCTTTTGCTGGTTTCCTCCGCTTAAGCTTCTTATGGGGGTCTCCCTGTCAGCCGTCTTAATCTGCAAAAGCTCTATATACTTATCTGCAAGCTCCTCCTGCTTCTTTCTTCCGATAAGCTGGAACATCCCCTTTTTTGCCTGAAGAGCCAGGAGCAGATTATCCCGTACTGATAAATCCGCCACGATCCCTTCCTCTTTCCGGTTTTCCGGAAGGTAGGCCATGCCTGCCATCATGGCATCCAGAGGGGCTGACACTGAAACCGGCCGCCCATTTACTTTCAGCTCTCCGCTGTCCGGTTTATCCGCTCCATAAAGGCACCTGGCTAACTCCGAGCGTCCGGAGCCCAAAAGTCCGGTAAGGCCAATCACCTCCCCTTTACGGATCGTTAAGTCGAAAGGCTTTATGGTACCCTGCGTTCCGATCCCTTGGGCATCAATCACCACTTCCCCTGACCTTCCCTCCATCTCTCCGCTTTTCTTTATGGCAGCCAGATCGTCAAAATCCTTTCCCATCATCTTAGCCACCAACTGTACTCTGGGCAGCCTTTCCGTTTCATACTCTCCCACCAGGGTCCCGTTTCTAAGAACCGTGATCTTGTCGCAGACCTCATACACCTGTTCCAGGAAATGAGTTACAAATATGATTCCAACACCTTCCGATTTAAGGCGGTTCATCAGCTTAAACAGCTTCTCCGCTTCATTTTCATCTAAGGAAGAGGTGGGTTCATCAAGAATCAAAACCTTCGCGGACATATCCACCGCTCTGGCGATGGCAAACATCTGCTGCAAGGCAATGGAATAATTCTCAAGGGCCCTGGTCACGTCTATGCGGATATCCAGGCTCTCCAGCAGATCTTTCGCCTTTTTGTTCATGGTTTTCCAGTCGATCATGCCAGCCCGCCTTGGCTCCCTGCCGATGAATAAATTCTCCGCTACGGATAAATTAGGGCAGAGATTGACCTCCTGGTAGACCGTGCTGATCCCATGGACCTGGGCCTCCTGGGGAGAATGGTTGATGATGTTCCCTTGAAACCCGGCGATGGTGATTTCTCCTGATTCAAACTCCTCCACTCCTGTCAGGACCTTGATAAGAGTGGATTTACCGGCTCCGTTTTCCCCCATCAGCGCATGGATCTCTCCCTTTTTTAAAGTGAAGTCCACATGATCAAGTGCCTGCACCCCTGGAAATGCTTTTGATATATTTCGCATGGCTAATACGATTTCATTGGGCATAGAATCCCTTCCTTTCCTCCCCCGTCCTGCTTAAACCGGCAAATTCAGGGATTAAAAAAGGTGCAGGGCGGAGGACTATAAACCTCCGTCCTCTATTCCCCTGCACCTGTTTATCCAGATTCACTCCTGCTTACGGTCTTACGGCCTGCGGATTAATAAGCCCGTTTTGGCTTTTCCTGAGCCGCCGTATCTGCCGGATACACTCCTTCCTGTACATAGGCGATCTTATCCACATTTTCGCCCTTTTCCAGCTTCTGAATGATTTCAGCCACACGGGGGCCGTGAAGCGGGTTGCATTCCACGGATACATTCATATCACCGGCGATCATGGAATCAAATGCAGCCGCAACCGCGTCAAAGGAAATGATGATGATATCGCCCTTTGGTCCGCAGGTCTTTCCAGCCGCCTTGATGGCGTCAATGGCTCCAAAGGCCATGTTGTCATTTTCAGCGATTACAACGTCAATATCATTATAGGTCTTTAAGAAGGACTCCATTACCTCCTGTCCCTTTGCCTGAGTGAATTCACCAGTCTGCCGCTCCAGCATCTTCCACTTGGGATGATCCTTCATCTTTTCTTCCACGCCGTCGGTACGCCCGATCTGGGCAGAGGATCCGATGGTCCCCTGCAGGGTCACGATGTTGATATCATTGTCTGCACGGTTATTTTCCTTTAAATATCCATCAAGCCATGCCACCGCATCATAGCCTTCCTGTAGGAAATTGGAGCCAACCCATGCGGTATAAAGGGAGTCGTCGGAAACATCGATCATACGGTCAACGATGATGACCGGAATTCCGGCATCCTTTGCTTCCTGTAAAACCGTATCCCAGCCGGTTTCCGTGACCGGTGCGATCACAATATAATCTACATCCTGCTGGATAAAGTTACGGACTGCCTTTAACTGGTTTTCCTGTTTCTGCTGTGCATCATCGAATATCAGCTTATACCCGTTTGCTTCCGTAAACGTGGATTTCATGGATTCGGTGTTGGCTGTTCTCCAGTCAGATTCCGCACCTACCTGGGAAAAACCTACCACAAGCAGATCCTTTTTCTCCTCCGTCTTGGCTGCCTCTGTCTTCGTTTCCGCAGCAGCCTCTGTTTTTGTTTCCCCGCCGGCCGGCGCCCCGGTGGTAGCCGCCGTCTGAGAACCGCTGCATCCGGATAAAACCATGGCTGCGGTCATGGCAGCCGCCGTCATCATGCCCAGTAATCTTTTCTTCATATCCGTTCCCTCCAAAATGATAGATCGTGTTTACTTTTCCTAGAAACTACCTGTATCATATCGGTTACCGGCCCTTTTCTCAATGCAAAATCTTCTGTAAACGGTTGAGTTTCTTACGCCATTGCAAAGCATTCCAAAATGAGGTTGGATTTTTTATGGAAAAGGGGGATTTTTTTATCTGCTCCCCTTTAAAGAAGCGGGAATTTTAACCGTAACAGAGGTTCCCACTCCATACTCACTTTCAATGCTTAGTCCATAGGCTTCACCGAAATTTAGCCGGATCCGCTCCGCTACATTAGCTATTCCAAAGCCTTCCCGCAGGCCCACGTCCTCTCCTCCGCTGCGCACCAGGCTCTGCATCTTTTCAAGCTCCTCCGGTTTCATTCCGATGCCGTTATCTTTCACTCTTAGCAGGATGTCCCCCTCCTCCTGCCAGCCGCTGATCTTTAGAAAGCCTTTTTTCCTGCAATTCTTGATCCCATGGTAAAGGGCATTCTCCACAATTGGCTGCAGGGTCAGCTTCAAAGTAGAATATTCCATGATCTGCTCCTTAAAATCGATCTCATAATCCATAATGTCCTCATAACGGAAATGCTGGATCTGAAGGTAGCTGTTCACATGCTCCGCTTCTCCCCTGATGGTGATAAAATCCCGTCCATTGTTAAGTCCCATCCGAAGAAAGGAGGAAAAGGCCGTGATCATGTCCACCACCTCCTGATGCCGTTTCCCCTCTGCCAGCCAGACAATGGTATCCAGGGTATTATAAAGAAAATGAGGGTTGATCTGAGCCTGCAATAGCTTTAATTCGGCTTTCCTCTTTAACTCCTGTTCCTCCTTGATGTGGCGGATCAGCTCTCCGATCCGGATCACCATATGATCATACTGGTCGCTCAGCATCTGGATCTCCCGAATGTTGCTTTTGGGGGCTTTGACCTTTAGGCTGCCGTTTGCAAGCACCATGGTATATTCGCACAGCTCCTCAATGGGCTTTGTGATCTTCTTACCAAAGGAAGAAAAAGAAACGTTTAAAAATACGATGATATAGGCGGAAACCACGACGCATAAAGCAATAACCTTATTTGTCTGGGAATCCAGCTTCTGGCGCGTGGATTCTAAGGTCTTTGTTTCATTGTAAATATAATCAGACATGGTTTCTTCAATAAGGTCGGTAATCACATAAATGTCCTTATCCAGGCGCTCCATATTCCGGTCATAATCACCGATGATGCTGCTGGTACGGATGTCTTCAATTCTTTTTTCCAGAATGCCGATCAGGATGATGATCCCATCCAGCCCCTTTTTACTGTTCTCCTGGGGAGTGGAATCCTTTAACTGCTCAAACATCCTTCGGGAGTTTTCCAGTTCCCCATAGGGATTTAAGGAATCAAAGGTGTCCGCCCCTATGACAATGCGGTACATCTTATAATCAATGTTGGATTTAAAGTCAAAATTAAACTCCGTAGCCATGGTTAAGTTCCTTATGCTTTGCCGGTACTGCTTGTTCTGCCATGCCATCATATACAGCAATATCCCAATCATAATAATGACCGGGATAAATACGATTGCCTGCATGGATTGTATTTTTGCTTTGATCGAATCACGTTTTTGTACCATTTCTGCCTCCTGACCGGAATGCTTTCGGCGTAATTCCATGCGTCTTTTTAAATATGTAACTAAAATAATGAGGATCCTTATATCCCACCTGATATCCGATTTCCGAGGCCCGGAGATCTGTTTTAAGAAGCAGCTCCTTTGCCGCTCCCATACGGACCTTTGTTAAATATTCCACAAAGGTGATCCCCATTTCCTGGCTGAATATGGTGCTGAAGTGATTGGGGCTTATATTCACGGTAGAGGCCACCACGTTTAAAGAAATGTCCTCGTCCTTATAATGCCTTACAATATAATCCCTGGCCTTATCAAGAACCAGGCGGTATTTTTTCTGGGAACAGGTGGTGCGGAGGGTGATGGCCTTTGTAAGAATTTCCCTGGTGTACTTAACCGCCCCTTCCTCAGATCCCACACAGGGCTTTATGGTCTTCCCATCTCCAAATTCCTTTAGAACCTGCTCGGTCTCGAAACCAAGCTGGGTGACAAAAGCGATGACAGCCAGATAAACATCCATGATCAGATATTGCCTGAAGATCAAGGATTTGAAATTATTCCCGCAAGCCTCTAAGTATTCTTCCAGAAAATACTTTACCTCAGGAATGGAACCGTTTTTGAGAAAATTAGGGACAATATCCCGGCTCAGCCTGGTCATGTCCAGCCCTTCTAAGCTGATGGTTCCGGAATCGTCATGAAGCCGGACCGCCGCCTCTGCTGTAAGGAGCTGGTTGTATTCCAGCATATAGCGGCAGGCGTAGGCCTTACTAGCCGCTTTAAAACAGATTCTCAGCTCCCCAAGCCTGCATACCGGAACGCCCATTCCCCCGAAATACTCCATTCCCGGACAAGACTCCACAAGGCGGACCAAAAGCTCCTGGCAGGCGGCCACCTTTCTATCTAAATCTTCCCGGTCGTTTCCCATGACCAGGAAGGCATACCCTTCTGTCAGACGGTTAAATACGATGACTTCTGCCCTGCCTTCAAACCGGTCCTTTATCATCTCATCAAAAACAGCCCCCTGGTCCGTATACTGCTCCTGGCTGCCGGAGGCCCTTGCCTGAAATAAAATCAGATTATACATCGGTGCGCTAAGGGACAAGCTGTGTTCCTGCCCCTTTAAAAGGATCTCCTGAAGGCTTAAGTTTCCCGATACAATGGTATCAAACAGCCGGTCCCGCTCCATCCGCTTCCTCTCCTCCTGCTGCTTTAAAAACTCCAATTTATAACCCTTTTCGCTTCTCTCCTGGATAATTGCTTCGCTCATACGCTCCAGAGCCTCTAACAGCTGGCTGCTGCTTACAGGCTTAAGAAGGTAATCCGCTGCGCCGATCTTTATAGCCCGCTTTGCGTATTCAAAGTCATCATACCCGCTGAAAAACATGATGCGCAGGTCCGGAAGCTCCCTCTTCACCATCTCAGCCAGCTCAAGTCCATCCATAAAGGGCATCCGGATGTCCGTCAGCAGGATATCCGGTTTTGCTTTTAAGATCAGAGGATATGCCAGCTCCCCGTCCGGCGCCTCCCCCGCAAACTCAAATCCGTATCTTTCCCACGGGATACCATTCTTAATACCTTCACGGACTATTTTTTCATCCTCAGCAAGAAAAATTTTAACCATGTCCAATCCCCCCTGTATGCCCCACGTTCATAAGTAGATTATATAAAATCCAAAAAAGAAATATAAGGGAATAATTTCCGTCCCTGTTTTTTCATTCGTAAAAAAATACACTAAAATCATAGTACCACAAAAAGAGGACATCTTAAAGTTCCTGATTGATACGGAATCTTAAGATATCCTCTTACTTATGGAGCTGTCTAAGGCAGCCGGGAAATCAGCCCTGTATTTTTAATCCAGTTCTTCGCCATTGGTTTCAATTACCTTTTTGTACCAGTCAAAGGATTTCTTCTTCCTTCTGGATAAATCTCCGGTTCCATCGTCATATTTTTCTACGTAGATGAAACCGTAACGCTTTGCCATCTCACCGGTAGAGGCGCTGACTAAGTCAATACAGCCCCATGGGGTATACCCCATCAGATCTACACCATCATCTACAGCTTCTTTCATCTGTTCAATGTGTTTCCTTAAGTAATCGATGCGGTAATCGTCCCTGATGCTTCCATCCTCTTCCTTCTTATCATAAGCACCCAGGCCGTTTTCCACTACCATCAAAGGAATGCGGTAGCGTCCGTAAATCTCATTTAATGTGTAACGAAGCCCCTTGGGATCGATCTGCCAGCCCCAGTCGCTGGCTTCCAGGTAAGGATTCTTCGCCCCTCCCATTAAGTTGCCCGAGGAGGCTGCCTGATCCGGCGAAGCGGTAGCACAGTTGGACATATAATAGCTGAAAGTATAATAATCCACACAGCCTTCTTTTATGGTTTCCAAGTCTCCCGGCTCCATCTGGATGGATATCCCGTTTTCACTGAAATAACGGTTCATAAAGCTGGGATATTCTCCCCTTACCTGCACATCGCCGCAGAACTGGTTTAAGATCTGATTCCGCCTCTGGGTTTCTATAATATCATCCGGATTGCAGGTCAAAGGATATGTCGTAATATAACAAAGCATACAGCCGATCTTACAGTCCGGGTCAATCTCATGCCCGGCCTTCACTGCCTGGGCGCTGGCTATAAACTGATGATGAAGACCCTGGAAGCGGAGCTGGGGAATATCCGTCTGGTTTGTAAAATCTGTTGTTCCCTCATTTAAAATACCTAAGGAAAGGAAACCGCCCATGGGCATTGTTCCCGCATTGATCTCATTAAAGGTCAGCCAGTATTTCACCTTTCCCTTATACCGCTTGAACAGAGTTTCCGCATATTTAACAAACAGTCCGATGCACTCTCTGGAAGCCCAGCCATTGTACTTTTCCGTAAGAGTGAAGGGCATCTCGTAATGGGAAATGGTAACCAGCGGCTCAATGCCATGGTTTAAACACTCTTCGATCACCCTGTCATAGAATTCCAGGCCGGCCTCATTCGGCTCCTCTTCCATGCCCGTAGGAAAAATCCTGGTCCATGCAATAGAAAAACGGAACACCTTAAAGCCCATCTCCGCAAACAGGGCAATATCTTCCTTATAATGATGATAAAAATCGATAGCTTCATGGCTGGGATAAAATGTGTCCGGTTCTATGGCCCGGGTGATCCGCTTGGATCTATTATGGGAACCTCCCGTACATACATCAGGATCTGCTATTCCTTTTCCTGCCTCATCCCATGCGCCCTCACACTGGTTGGCCGCCACTGCGCCTCCCCATAAAAAGTTATCAGCAAATACAGACATATCACACCTCTTTCTGAATGATTAAACAATGGTAAGCAGCTTCTCTCCCGCCTCGACCTTCTTTTTATTGCTGGTCTTTAAGCTTACAAAGCTGTTCATATTGGATATAAGCACTGGAGTGGTTAACGATAAGCCCTCTTCCTTAATTTTCTCCATATCAAATTCCAGCAGCAGGCTTCCCTTTATCACCCGGTCCCCTTCCTTACAGTGAAGGGTAAATCCTTCTCCTCCAAGACGCACCGTATCAATTCCTACATGGATCAGGACCTCAGCTCCTGTATTCGTAGTGATACCAACCGCATGCTTTGTGTCAATCACCGCACTGATGATTCCGTCCGCAGGAGCATATACCATTCCCTCATCAGGGATTATGGCTACCCCTTCTCCCAGTACTCCACTTGCAAATACCGGATCCTCTACTTCTGTTAAAGAAATCACAGATCCCGAAAGAGGGCTTGCCAGCTCAATGGTCTCCACCAGCGGCTTTTTCTCTTCAGCAGAAGAATCCCCGGAAGCTTCCGGCTCCCCAGTCTTCTCCTCCGGCTTATAAAGGATGAGAGCCATGACAAAGGATACGGTCAGAGAGATAATCATGGCGATTACACCATTTATCAAATTGCCGAATCCCTCACCGCCGATCATGGTAATTAAGGACAGGGAGGAAGGCGAGCCACCCATGGAATAGGCTACCAGATGGGTAATACCGGAATAAAGACCTGATGCGGCTGCACCGATCACAGCTGCTATCATGGGTGTTTTGTATTTTAATGTCACACCATACATCGCAGGCTCTGTAACACCAGCCACAATTGCCGAGATTCCGGAGGCAGATGCGGTAGATTTTACATTTTCATCCCTGGAACGTGCTGCAACACCCAGGGAAGCACCTCCCTGAGCCAGGTTGGAGCAGAACATGGTAACGATTACTATTGCATCAAACCCAAAGGTTGCTAAACTAATGGTTAACATAGGTATCAATGCATAATGCATTCCGGTCATAACGATAAACGGCATGGCCGCAGAGATCAGCATGATGGTGAGCCAGCCTGCTTTGCTATATAAGAAATTGATTCCGACTGCCAGATAGTTTCCGAGAATGCTTCCCAGGGGGCCAACAACAACCAATGCAATGGGCACAGTAATGAATATGACCATCAGCGGTTTCAAGAATACCTTCAAAAGGTTGGGGCAGACCTTATCAGCAAACCGTTCAATATATCCCATAATCGGAACGATAAGGAAGATAGGAAGAACGGAGGAGCTATATACAGCCGACGTGACAGGCAAGCCAAAATATGTGGTGTTTCCCTGGCTCAGCAGACCCACTATATTCGGATGGATCAAAAGCGCCGCTATTACCATGGCCAGATAAATGTTGGAGCCAAGACGTTTTGCTGTGGTCATGGCCAGCAAAATGGGAAGAAAGTAGAAGAAAGCATCTCCTGCTGCGGATAAAATCACATACGTGCTTCCGGACGTATCCACTAGTCCAAAGGTAGTCAGAAGGGTCAGCACTACTTTAAGCATACCGCAGCCAAGCATGGCCGGAAGCAGAGGGGTCATGCAGCCGGCTACAAAGCTGCACATACGTGAAATCAGATTCTCCTTAGGCCCCTCACCCTCATTCCCGGTGCTTTCTTCAAAATGTCCAAGCTTTAAAAGTTCCTTATATACATTTGATACCTCGTTGCCGATGACCACCTGGTACTGTCCGCCCTGGCGGACCACCCGGATTACACCCGGCACCTTTTCAATTTCAGAATCTTTTGGAATTGTGCTGTCTTTCAGCACGAACCGCAGGCGTGTCATGCAATGGGACAACCCGCTCACATTTTTCTCTCCGCCAACCTTGTCAAGCATGGTTTGTGCGGTCTTTGCATAATCAAATGCCATATTGTCTCCCCCTTATTCTAAGGTTTATTCATTGTTATCTATCTGAAAAGACGTCTGCCGGCTATCTTAAAACGCCTTATCATTCAATAAAAAAGTAAATAAAAAGGGCCCTGCCGAAAAGCAGCCTGCAGATAATATAACCATTGCAGCCTACTCTCCATGCAGGGTCCTGCCCGGACCATCTTTCCCGTCCGGTAACACTCCCAGCCCTCTGTTTTAAATCAGTTCTCTTGTAACTTTTTCTATGTGGATCATCAGATACATCATTTCTTCCCGGTCTATTTCATAGTAATACCGGTCGTGTATATAATCTGCTATTTTAACGATGCAGTTATAGGATCTGCGGTACTTATCCTTTAGCAGCTGATACCACTCTTCATTGCTTTCCTCATATTGCTTATTCTGCAGCATGCGCTGGGCAAAGAAACGTATATGGGTCACAAAACGTCTGTAATCCCAGGACTCCGTATTCAGCCTGATCTGAAAGGAAGCCTCCACAATATCCACAATGTCCTTGATAATTCCTGTAATAGCCTCTAAATCATCGGTTTCCTGCCGGTTTAGCTGGCCATAAACAAAATGAAACGCCAGGAACATGGCTTCATCCTCTTCCATGGAAATATCCAGCCTTCTCCGGATTAAGTCGACCGCATACTGGCCCACCTTAAACTCATTGGGGTAATACCGCCTTCCCTCCCAAAGCATGGCATTGCGGAGAATGGTCCCGTCTTTGTAACGGTCTACCGCACCGGCGATATGGTCGCACACCGGTAGAATGATCCGGGAATCCAGCCGCATTCCAAACTCGCTTTTGGCGTAATCCACCGTCTGTTCACTGATCTCCCAGTATTCCTGGGGAAGCTTTGCGAAGTACTCTTCAAAATGACGGGCATCCCGCTTGTCATTCTGTATAAATACCCGTTCCACCAGCTTCCGGTCCACCTCATCGCCCTTTTTCTTTCCAAAGCCGATGGATTTTCCTTTCAGTATGATTTCTTTTCCCTCGGTATTGAAAGCTGATACCATGTTATTGTTCAAAACTTTTTCAATCTTCATATGCCCTTCCAGTAATAAAAAAAGACAAGCTACGAGGATTATCACATAACTAGGATACGTGATAACAACCATGTAGATCTTGCCTGCCTTACCAGTCACAAACTACTCTTCTATTTTCTAAACGCAGTATATCATGGATCATTGCATAAGTCTATTTGCAAATTTGTTTAATAATACTAATATTTTTTGTGCAATATGCACAGCTAAGTGTATCTTATAAAACATCCGCTTGACTTCCCCGTCATATCCAAAGGTACCACTTCCTCAGAGTGCCAATGGCACATGCCCCGTAAAGGTAAAAATGCCGTTTTCAGCCTTGTCCCGGCTAAAAACAGCATTTTCCCTTATTTTACAACTTCCTTTATCATCTCATAAAGAGCCAGGACATCCGGGATTCTTGTGGCTCCGGTTTCCTTATCAATGATAGAAGAATATACATGAGGGATGATATGCTCCACCCCTGCGGCAACAACAATTTCCAGGATTTCCTTAAAATTATCAAGATCAATGCCTCCCGTTGGCTCCAGCCCAAAGCCGGTTTCCCCGCAGGCCTTTGCCACAGCCTCTAATTCTTCTCGTACCTTAAGACCTCCCATTGGGAAATACTTTAAGGAATCAGCTCCCTGTTCCCGTGCCATGGCAATGGCTGTATTAACAGGTACTATGGCAGGCTCTAAATCCTTGCTAAGAGGCCCTGTGGAAACTTTTACAAAGCCCGGCTTTCCGCAGGGCGCGACCATAGAATTTAAGAAAGGTCCTTCCCCTGCCTTTGCCCTGGTATAACCGCCTGCCGTAAAGGTCTGATTGATGTGCTTTGGCTTTATCTGTCCGGAGATTTCCGCCACTGCCTTCCACTGACCCGGATTTCCTGCTCCCAGACCTACGGAGATGTTGTTATCCACTGCGGTCTGATATTTTTTCATATCATCCACAGCGCTTTTAACATCCGGATAATTTACCGACAGGAGGCCAACTGCCACATGGCCCTGTGCCGCCTCATAGATTGCCCTGGCATTATCCACGGAATTGGTCAGGCAGTTTAAGCAAACCCTTCCTTTATAAAAATTTAGTTTCTCCATCTCTTACTTCCCTCCATTTGCTGACTTCTGGATTTCTGCAAGCCTGTCATAGATCAAGTCCAGCTCGCCCACACTTTTTAATGGCCTGGGGTCAACTGCAATGGAACCTAGATTTGCCTGGTAGTCCCTGGTAAAGATCGCCACATCTCCCTCCTGCAGCTTTCTTACCACTGCCTTCGCATCCATGCCGTAATACTCCGGGTTGAACTCAATCTTGCAGCGGTATATTTCTCTTCCGGCCTCATCCCTTATCATGGTTGTTTTACAGCCCCGTATCTCCCCTACGCGGACCGCAAACCGTTCCAGTTCTTCTTTTGTAACAGGACTTCTTTTTCCGCCGTCCAAGTACTCTTCAATAGCTTTTAAAAGCCCCATGGTACATTCTTTTCCCACCTTCATAGTACGTCCGATGCCTTTATACTGAAGCCTCATATGGTCCGCCAGCTCCCTGGTCTTACAGGCCACAAAGCCGCTGGTAGGCCCTTCGATTGCCTTGGCTCCGCTGTAACATACGAAATCCGCTCCCATGGCAGCATAAATCTTCAAATCCTCTTCCGCCGCCGCATCTACGATACAGGGGATTCCCAGGCGGTTCGCCAGATGGATCACCGATCTGACATCCGCCATCTCCTTTTGGACGCAGTGATGGGATTTAACGAAAAAGATCGCCAGTGTATGTTCTGTCACCGCCTGTTCCATATCGTCAACCGTAGAGCCATTGGCATAACCGGCTTCCACGATTTTTCCTCCTCCCACCTGGATCATCTCACCAATGGGCGCGCCGAAATCCACATTCTGCCCCTTTAGGAGGATCACCTCCCGTTTCGGCTCGGATGGCAGGATATCATAAAGATGTTTTACCTTTTGGAGATTGTCTTTACAGATCAGGGAAGCCACTGCCAGGGCAATGCCCGCAGAAGCACTTGACGTAACACAGGCATCCTCTGTTCCGATCATGCTTCCGATCTTCTTTCCCGCAAAGGCATAAAGATCATCCATTACCACGTAATTTCCGGCGGCCTCCACCAGCGTTTCTCCCACCTCTTTCGAAATGGTAGAAACGCCCAGCTTTGTCATTCTTCCGGAGGCATTGATCACGGCCTGCAAGCCGTTTCTGCTATATATGTTTTCCATGTTTCTACTCCTTAAAAGCCCTTACAGGATGCCAAGTAAGGAAGTTATAACGGCCACTGCCACAACCGTAAGCAGGATTCTGTTGTAATAAGGCCCCTTCTTCCTGAGATACATATAGATGGTAAATACGGCTGCCAAAGGCAGTAAACCTGGTGCTATGGTATTTAATATATCCTGAACCACGATCTCCGTTCCGCTGGAAAATCCGAATTTTAATGGAGTGGTAATGGTTACATAACTCGCGGACAGAGCACCCATCATCGTAAGGCCGATGACATTGGCCGTAAATATGATGGATTTCATCTTCCCGCCGTGAAGCAGCGACATAACGGATTTTTTGCCCAGGGTATAACCGTTGTGGATCAGGCCGTAGGCAATGGCAATGGTAACCGCCGGATACAGGATCAGGGGCATGAGGCCGCCAAGGGCAGACCCGTTGCTTGCGAAGGGCAGGAATATGGAAATGATGATTGGCATGATGGCAGCCCATACAATCGCATCACCCATTCCGGCAATGGGGCCCATCAGTCCGGTCTTAATGCCGGTAATCGCCTCATCGGTCACATTCTCCCCATTGGCCTTCTGCTCTTCCATGGAAATGGCAATTCCCTGAATGATTGCACCAAAGATTCCTTCCGTGTTAAAGAACACCAGATGGCGTTTTAAGGCCGCGCTCAGTTCCTCATCCGTATTGTAAAGCTTTTTTAAAACCGGCGTCATGGAAGCGCAGAATACCAGACTCTGCAAACGCTCATAGGAATTGGAAAGTTCCGCGCCGGCATAATAGATCCACATAGATTTTGTAATATCCTTTTTTGTAAGCTTTTTTACCTGTGTCTGCTCTCCCATCTTAAACTGCCTCCTCCTTCAACTGGAATAAACCTAAAAGCAAAGCCATGCAGGTTGCAAAAATGGCCACTGCCATGGTGTCAAGCTTCAAATACATGACTGCAAAGAATCCGACGATAAAGAATGGCACCAGAGTCTTTTTTCCGATAACCGACAAAGTGATGGCAAAACCAAGAGCCGGAAGAATCCCTCCCATGATCTCAAAGGAATGCATGAGCCACCGGGGAAGAATGGTGATCAGTTTTTCCACGGCTGTCACGCCGAAATAGTCAATGGCAAATACGATAGGAAAACGGATGATCAGTCCTGCAATGGCGGGGTAGAGAAACGCCGCCCGCAAAATACCTCTTGTATCCGCCTTCTCCGCATAACGGTCCGCCATATGTACCCACACCGCATTGGTGGTTCTTCTTAACTGGTCCACAAAAACTCCGATGACACCAAAAGGAATTGCCAAAGCTATGGCCACCTCCGGAGTCATATTGGACATGACCCCCAAAGGGATGGCGATACAGCCTGCAAGAGCCGGATCACTGGGAACATTTCCTCCCGGCGTAGACGTAACCCCTAAATAAACCAACTGAAGCCCCGCCCCGATCTTCATAGCCAACGGCATATTCCCGGTGAGCAGGCCTACAAAAACTCCGATAACTACGGGCTGAAGCAGCATAGAAGAAAAGGTATACCCAAATCTTAAGCGGCAGAACCAGTAATAGAACCCCATACATACAGCTAACATCAACACACTCATGTCATACCTCCTTAGTTATTATATTTTTTTAATATCCCTTCCAAGTTCTGAGGAACATCCTCAGGAATGGTCTGGAAAATGACCTTTACCCCTGCCTCCTGAAAATATTCCAGCTTTTTAACATCCTCATCATCCAGGGTTATGTTTTGAAATACCACCTTGCGGCCTGGCGCTCCCCCAAGGCCCCCCACCTGGATATCCGTAACCTTAATCCCTCCGTCGTATACCTTTTTCATGCTTTCCAGATCCGGAAGAAGCAAAAGCACCCGTCCATTTCCAAACTGGTTCTCCTCCCACTTGCTGACTGCATCCGCCCTGCTGCAGCATTCTACCTTAACCCCTGCCGGAGCTGCCATTAAGTAGATCTCCAGCATAAATTCATCGGCTGCCAGGCTGTCACTCACCACGATGATTTTATTTGCCTGGGACTGGTTGACCCATTTTGTCATGACCTGACCGTGAATTAGCCTGCTGTCGATCCTGCATAATACGATTTCTGCCATCCTTCTTAACTCTCCTTTCTGTCTATGGACTTCATGACCTCACTCACCACGTCCATGACCGATGCCTGTCCCTGCTTTAATACCACATCAAAGTTACAGGTACCCGTGTACTGGATCTGTGTGCAGGCCTCAATCATAAGGGGCGCATTGAGACCTGAAATCACCTTAATGTTCCGCTCTTTTCCAATCTTAGCTCCTGCATTCGTGGTAGTCCCCCCGAAAACGTCCGTCATGATCAAAGACCCTTCCGGCATTCCGGCTGCATAAGTCTCCACAAGGGCGTAATACTCAGAAAACGTCACCTCCGGTGTCAAAGGAATCTCGTGAACAAAATCCACGCTTCCCATGATCATCTTAAGGCTTTCCGTCAGCGCCATTCCCCAGCCCCCGTGGGTCAAAAGTAGTATCTGCGGCTTTTCCATTTCGTACCTCCATTTCTTTTCGTGTGACCTTTGATAATTGGAATTGTAGCATACTACATTTTTAATGTCAATATTGTATTTATAGTATTTATACATATACAATTATGTATTTCACTACTTTTATTGTAATTATAACTTTTTTAACCCTGGAATATTGTATTTTGATTTTAAAATATGATATACTTATTCTGAAATTCACTACAGAAATGCTACAGAAACAACAACACGGCTTCCCTTTTCGGGAAGGATGAAAGGAAGGCTGTACAGCAAATGACTGAGAACTATGAACTTTTTACATTAATGGCCCGGATTGACGGCATGTCAAACCAGTTTACCAAGACTGACTGGAAAATCGTCCAGTATATTAAGAAATCCACGGCTAAATTCATTGAGCTGAGCGCTCAGGAACTGGCAAAGGAAATCGGGACATCAGACGCCAGCATTATCCGCTTTGCCCAAAAGGTAGGCTATTCAGGGCTTAATGAGTTAAAATATACCATGCAGAAGGAGATCGATAAAAGCTCGTCTTCCGTCAATCACTCCGACTACTCCACGCTCCTTAACGACAACAAGATGCTCTTAGACAGCCTGTTCAATCTCACAAATCCTATGGACATCAATCATGTCAGGGAACTTATGCTGAAATCCCAGCGCATCTTTATTGTGGGATTAAATTTTAACCAGAATGTAGCGGAAATCATTGCCCACAAGTTTATGACCATCGGGCTGACAGTCCAGGCACTTACCAATTACGATTCCTTAAAATTATATCAAAGCCTGTCCAGGGAAAGCGACTTGTTCATTACCATCTCCCTTTCCGGCAATCACAAACAGCTTTCAGCCATGTTAGCGGACTTTAAGAAAAACGGCAGCAGCGTGCTTCTGATTACGAATTACGAAAAATCTCTTTGTTCTCCCTATGCCAACATCACTCTGTTGGTTCCGAAAACAGACCTGCTTCACAGCAGCAATACCATATCAAGAGAATTTCTCATTCTGGTTCTCTTTGATATGCTGTTCCACAACTTTTTAACTGAGGACGTGAAATCATTCCAGAACTTCCAGAAAGCGGCCTCCTACTCCAAATTGAGCAGCCAGGATGATACCAGAGACGGGCTCAGACGACTGATGGATTTGCTGTAAAATCTGTCTAAGAAAGCTCCATTTGCCTTTTATCCACAAAATGACCCGCTGTGTCATTCTTTATTCACATTCATAGGATGGTACAACAAGGACAGGACTTAATGCTGCCGGATAACCTGGCATACGGTCCTGGAGGTTGTATCCGAGAGGAGGACACACAGCAATGGAGGAACTAAACGAAACTGCAAACAGTCAGGTGTGGAACTTTTATTCCGCGCCCTGCCTTCACCCAATGAAGGTTAAAATTAATGTTGACAGACCCGGAACCGCTCCCGGTTATCTGTTTGCCGCGCCATATACAGGGTTTGGGGAAACCTTGATCGGACAAACGGGCTCCCTGATTATGGATCAGACCGGCGATCCGATCTGGTTTCGGCCCCTTAAAAGCCGGTATCAGCAGAACACTGATTTTAAGGTACAAAGATATAAAGGAAAACCAGTCCTCACAATGTGGCAGGGCACCATTTCCGGAACCCAGACCGAAGATCCCAATCTGCCTGACGGAGACCCGGAACCGGGCGCTTATTTTCAGATATTAGACCAGAATTATAAAGTAATTAAAAAACTGAAGGCAAAGAAAGGGTTTACCTCTGATGTTCACGAATTTACAATCACCAAACGAGATACTGCATTATTTACCGCAATAAAACAGGTACCGGCAGATTTAACCATGTATGGCGGTCCGGCAGACGGTTATATAGACAATTACTCCATTCAGGAGGTTGACCCGGAAACCGGTAAGCTTCTGTTCTTTTGGAATGTTCTGACCCACGTAGACCCTGCCGACTCCTTGGTTCCTGCTTCTTCCGCTCTGGCATCCAATAACATCTGGGATTGCTATCATGTTAATTCTGTGGAAGAAGGACCGGACGATACGCTTTTGATCAGCATGCGCAATATGTGGGCTATTTACCAGATCGATAAGCAGACAGGAGAAATCCTATGGCAGCTGGGAGGAAAAAAGAGTGATTTCACTTTTGGCCCAAACGCAACATTTTCATGGCAGCATGACGCCCGGCACAGGTCCGGCGACAGAATCAGTCTGTTCGACGATGCCTGCTGCGCTTCACAAAGCTCACCGCCAGATAATGTCGCACGGGGCCTGATCCTTCATCTTGACTTTCATGACATGACGGCAACGGTATCAAGAACTTATTACCATGATCCGCTTTTATTCGTCGCCAGCCAGGGAAATGTCCAGCAATTGCCGGGCTGCAACCAACTTGTAGGATGGGGACAGGAATCCTATCTTTCCGAATTCAAATATGCGGGCAACACGGCTGCGGATCCGTCGGTAAATTTCATATATGATATGGAGTATCCCGGCGATAACATCTCTTACCGGGCATTCAAATATTGTTGGGAGGGGACTCCTGCCTGTCCGCCTGATATAGCCGTAACTTTGTCTCTCCCCAATGCAGTTGTGTATGCATCCTGGAATGGTTCGACGGAAACAGCCGCCTGGCGGGTTCTCTCCGGGCCTGCCCCGGATTCTCTGGACATTGATATTTGCAGCACTCCCCGCACTGGATTCGAAACAAAAATAATAGTACCGTCTTTGGGACCATATTTTCAGGTAAAGGCATTGGATGCCTGCGGTAATAAAATAGGTGAATCAAAGATTGTCTGCCTGGATTACGATTTACTGTCTTAAACCCAAACTAAATTCCACACGATAAAACCTATACGCAAAAGCAGGGAGTCTGCGAAACTATTCGTTAGTTTCGCAGACTCCCTTTTCCTGTTGAAATTCTATTTTTAATTTACCGCCCTATTCGCCTAATGGAAAATAGCCGTTTACCCGAAAAGGTGATCAGTCATCTTCCTCCGGAATCAGTTCCGTAGTCTCTTCCTTAGGCGGCATGGCAAAGGAGAAAATAACAAAACAGATGAATGCTGCAATCAGTCCGGGTATGATGGGCTGGCTGAATTTGAACCCAAACAGCACACCTTTGGCAATATGCTCCAGATATACGACAACGATAGTTCCTGCTGCCAGGGAAGCGATGGTCCCTGCTGATGACGCCTTTTTCCAGTAATGTCCCATGACATATGGAAAGAAAGAGCCCGCCGCGCGAAGGGTAAAGCAGAACATTAGGATGGATACGATACTCTGGGTATTAAATAAAGCAATCAGCATGGAGGCCACACCTACGAGACACATAACGATCTTTGTAACTTTCATAACGGACTGGCTGGAAGCGTCCGGCTTTAATACTGCCTTGTAAATATCGTTGGAAAAGATTGATCCTGCCCCCAATAAGTCGGAATCCGAGCTGGACATAGTGGCCGAAATAATGCCGGAAAATAAAAGTCCGCAGACAACGGCCGGCATAGTATTAATCGCCAGGATGGGAAGTGCATAGCGGGCTCCCACATCTGCAAACTGTTCAGAGCTGAATTTCCCCATATTCATTAATGCCAGGGTTATAATACCGAGAATTGTAGGAATAAACGCATAGATAAAATTAATAAGCGCTGCCAGCCAGGCGCCGCCTCTTGCAGCCTCCTCATCTTTAGCGGCATAAAAACGTGATACCGCCTCCTGTCCCACGGAGAACGTAGCAGTGTACATGATAATAAGGGAAATAATCCCAAATAAATCATAGCCCTGGAACATACTTAAAGTCCCCTCCGGAATATTAGCTGTCACATTACTCCAGCCCCCTGCGTACCGGAGTGCAAAAGGAACCGCTATAATCATACCGATAACGATCAGGAACACCTGGACAAAATCTGTTAAAGTAACGCTCCATAAACCTCCCATAATGGAATAAACAGTTACCACCACCGCTACGATGATGACTGCCACCTGATAATCAATACCAAGCATGGTGGACAAAATGACTGCTGAAGCAATAAACTGTCCTGCCGTAAGCCCAACCAAAGGAAAAAGCATGATAATAGCCGTGATAATGCCGCAGGACTTATTGTAACGTCTCCGGAAATATTCAGGTACGGTCTTAACCGTTGCCGCCCTGAACCGGGGAGCAAAAAAGCTTAAAATAGCAAATGCGATTCCCATGGTGATTATGTACCAGGCTGCACTGAGTCCAAAGCCTGACATCCCGTTCTGCACCACTCCAAGAGAGCTTCCTCCCCCAATTTCCGTAGCTGCCAGTGTTCCGGCCATAAGCAGCGGACCAAGACGGCGTCCTGCCACCAGAAAATCTGTATTAGTCGAAATCTTGGTGGATGAATACCAGCCGATCCACAACATGAGCAGCAGATAAATGATAACGATGGCAGTTACAACAACATTTGCTCCCATAAAAACCCCTCCTGTTTTCTGTAAGAAAATTCTTTTGTAAATCCAGTTTAGCATACTCTCCGGCCCGGTCACACATCCGATTCTGTCAATTACCCACCAAATATGCAGATTCCTTCTCTTGTCTTGACTTCTGCCGGAAATCTAAATACAATGGAATGAGATCGGAGGGACTTTTCTATGCTGCGAATTGCCATCTGTGACGACAGCAGAGAAGACAGGAAGTTAATTCTTGACTTTGTGTGCGACTACTATAAAAAGCATGATATGGATGCTCAGATTGATGATTTTGAAACTGCTGGAAAGTTACTTTCCGCAGAGGAAACCTATGACATCTATCTGCTGGATGTCATTATGCCTGTCATGACCGGCATAGAAACCGCCAAACAACTGCTCAAAAAGAACGAAGCTCCTGTCATCATATTCATCACTTCATCCTTGGAATCTGCCGTAGACGGTTACCGGGTCAACGCCGCAGGCTTCGTCCTAAAGCCCTTAGTCCAGCAGGATTTTGAAGAAACCTTAAGGCGTGTCATGGAACAAAATTTCAAATCCAGGGAAGCCTCTATTTCCATTGTACATAACCGGGTCCCCATGGAGCTTAAGCTAAGCCGGATCCTGTATTTTGAAAACAGACTGCACCGGGTCTACATTATCCTTAGAAACGGAGACATCCTTTCCAACCACCAAAAACTTAATGAACTTCAGGAAGAATTAAAGCCGCAAGCCTGTTTTCTCCGGTGTCATCAAAGCTACATCGTAAATCTAAACTACGTAGAAGCCTTGGAACCTATGGGTTTTTTGATGACAAACGGACAGACCGTTCCTGTTTCCCGCAATTTCTACAAAGAATGCAAGCATGTATATTATCGTTTTCAATTAAAGTGAGGCCGACATGAATGATGCAGCATGTAACGTCGTATTAAATCTGATTAATGTGGCAGTCCGCATGATGCCTATTTTCGTTTGCCTGGAGCCAAAGAGGAAGAACCGGGAAAACATCGCGGCTGTATCGGTTTATCTATGGGTCATCATGGTATCCCTCCAATCCCTTTTTAACATCAGCGAACCTGTTTTTCTCGTCGTCCAGGGAATATTCTCTTGCTTCTTTTTTCTTCTGCTTCTCATATTTTTTAACGGAGAATTGATAAAAAAGGTATTTCTTTATTTATCTGCCTGGCTTTTTGCAGTCCTGTCCATGTCATTAAACGAGTTTGCCGCCTCAGTTTTGGGTAAATCCATATTCCTTTCCTATGGTCAGATCTGCGTCATCGTCTCTTTCCTGTCTGCCTGCGGATTCTTTATTTTTGTCCGATACTGGCTGAAAGGCAAGACCGGCCAGCTTTTTATCCAACTGTCCAAACGCTCTCATCTGCTCCTTGCCGCGTATCCGGCCATTTCCCTGGCCATTTCCCTGTTTGGAACCTCCACCATATTTTCCAGAGAATCCATTGCAAAAAGAGGCTTTGAAGATGTAGTATTCTATTTGGCCTTCTGTACCATGATCCTGGTGCTTTATGTCATGATTCTGGACGGTACCCTGGAAGCTGTTTCCAGAAAGAAAACAGAAGAAGAACTTTTTTTTGCAAGGCAGCTCATCGGTAAGCAGAGAGAGCATTACAACCAGATGTTAGAACATGCAGATGAGCTTCGGATCATCCGCCACGATTTCAGGCACCACATCCACGCTCTTCTCCATATGGACAAAGACCAGCAGAGAAAATACTTACTTGACTTAAACAAGGAGCTGGATACTCCGAAAGAGCAGAATTACTGCGAAAATCCGGCCGTCAACCAGGTCCTTCAGGAATACGGCACCCGCTGTCAGGAAAACCAGATCGAATTCGTGGCAAGCCTGGATATATCCGCCCACATCCCTATCGATGACCTGACCCTTTGTATTGTCATAGGCAACCTTCTGGAAAACTCCATGGAAGCCTGCTTAAAGCTTAAGAAAGGCCGCTTTATCCATTTGCAGGCAAGATGGATGCAGGATCATCTCATGATGCTTGCGGAAAATTCCTACAACGGCCAGATCAAAGAAAGCGGGGGAAGGCTTTTATCCAGCAAACAGGATGGGGGTCTGGGGTTTTTAAGCATCCGCAGGATATTAAACCGGCCGGGAGATGACTTTGATGTATGCTTTAACGATACCACCTTTACAGCCATGGTAAATATCATGGACCGCTCCGGCATCTGACAGGCTTTCACCCCAATCCTACCGCAGCCGGAGAGGAATCTAACATTTACATACCAGTTATATATAGAAATATCCTATAAATACTATGTATTTATAGGATATTTCAATTTGACTAATCCATATAGGTAAGACATAATAAAATAGATTTTATTGAAACAGCAACTTTTTGCTGCGGACTTTTCTATATACTGATACAGAATAAACTATAACAACAGATTAGGTGCAGCCGTGATAGAAATAAAAAATATAAATAAAACGTTTGGAGATCTGCAGGTTTTAAAGAACATCAGTCTGACCATAGAAGACGGAGAGGCCTATGGACTTGTAGGCCCCAGCGGAGTTGGAAAATCCACACTATTAAATTGTCTGGCCGGACTGGATTCTTATGAGTCCGGTTCTATTATTGTTGACGGTGTGCCTCTGGAATCCTTAGGTGAGAAACAGGCAAGGCTGTTCCGGAAAAATATGGGGATGATATTCCAGAATTTTTCTCTGGTGAGCCGGAAAAATGTATACCAAAACATTGCCCTTCCCATGGAATGCTGGAAAGTGCCCCGATCCCAGATTAAAAAAAGGGTTTATGAACTGGCAGAAATGGTGGGACTAAAGGAAAAATTAATGGCCAGGCCCGCAGAACTAAGCGGCGGTCAAAAGCAGAGAGTCGCCATAGCCCGGGCCCTGACCATGAACCCCAAATACATCCTTTCTGATGAAAGCACGTCCTCTCTAGATCCCAGCATCACCGTCTCCATCTTAAATTTATTGGATAAGATACGGAAAGAAATGGGAATCACCATTATCCTGGTTACCCATGAAATGTCGGTGGTACAGCAATTTTGCCGCCAAATGACGATTATGGATGCCGGTACGGCGACAGTCTCCGGAGATGTTAGAGAGCTTTTCTTCCAAAAACCCCCTGCCCTGCAAAAGCTTCTGGGCATAAATGAAGGGGAAACCATTCCAAAATCAGGAGTCAATGTTACCTTCGGACTTGCCTTTGACACCCTGTTATGGGAATTGGGGAAATTAATGGAAAAACCCTATAAAATCATTAATTCGGATTTTATTGAATTTCAAAACCAAAAGCATGGCAATGTAACTATAAATATAAATGCAGAAGATTTGCCCGTTTGTGAGAACTATCTCCAATCCCGCGGCATCGTTTACCGGACCGAGAGGAGGGCACTTTGATGAACACCATATCGCAATGGCTGGAAAGATCCTATTTACTGCAATATCTTCCAACGGTAATCCTTCCGGCTATCTTCGCCACCCTTCAGATGGTTTTTGTCTCCGCCGTTTTATCCATCTTTTTCGGCATGATCCTGGGCATTATTCTCTTTATCACGGATAAAGATGGGCTTTCTCCCAATCGAACGGTGAATTATGTCCTTGGAAAGATAACAGATATTATCCGGTCATTTCCCACTATGATATTGATTGTTGCCATTGGGCCGCTGACCAGACTGGTGCTTGGAACAAGGATCGGAGCGGAAGCTGCCATATTTGCAATTACCATCGGCTGTACGCCATTTGCAACCAGAATGACGGAGAATTCCCTCCAGACAGTGGATCCTCAGCTCATAAAAGCTGCCAAGGCCTTCGGCGCTTCCAAGCCTCAGATAATATACAAAATCATGTTAGTAGAAGCATTGCCAAGCCTTGTATCCAATTTCACCATAATGATGATCAACATGCTGAATATGACAGCCATGGCAGGAGCCGTGGGAGCCGGTGGGCTTGGGGCTGTCGCCCTGACATACGGATACCAGCGGTTTGACTATGCAATTATGTATTTTGTAGTTATCATTCTCATTCTGTTCGTTCTTCTGATCCAGGGATTAGGAAAAATGATACATAACAAGCTGAATTAGTAAAGGAGAAAATTATGAAAAAAAGAACATTATTTTTAGCTTTAACTGCCATGCTGGCAATCGCAGGCACAGCAGGATGCGGGAAAAATGACCCCACGCCAAAAACAGAAGAAGCCACGCAAGCCGCAGGAAGCCAGGAGACCACCAAAAGCGTGGAAAACAAAAAAGAGGCTTCTAAAAAAATCGTAATCGGAGGAACCTCTATATCTAAGGTTTACTACGATGCTATTAAAGATATCTTTGAAGCAGAAGGTTATGAAACGGAATTTAAAACCTTTGATTCCAACCCGGTGGTTTTAGAAGCATGTGCAAGCGGAGAAACGGACATGGCACTGGGACAGCATAAAAAATTTGTTATGAGTTACAATAAAAATAATAATGCAAATCTTGACATGGCAAAGCCATACGCCATGTATACAGGAATCGGCCTGTATTCTGAAAAATATTCCTCAGCCTCAGAATTCCCTGACGGTGCAAAAATTGCAGTGATGAACGATGCCATGAACGAAGACATTGCCCTTCGGATTCTGGAAAACCAGGGTCTGATCAAGTTGAATGCAGACCAGAAACAGGCAACAGTCGCCGACATCGCGGAAAACCCAAAAAAGCTTGAAATCATTGAGTTGGATCAGGGACAGACCGTGACCACTTTATCTGATGTAGACGGTGCATGTGTTTTCTTTACCCATATGGCTGCAGCAGATAAGGATGCCTCTTCTTATATTGCAAGAGATTCTTCCATGATCAATTACCCCATGGGCGTCATTGTAAGGAAAGAAGACGTGGACTCCGACTGGGCGGTTGCCTTTGCAGAATGCTTTAAGGATCCGTCCGTTCAGGAAAAGATAAACAAGGCATTTCCAAATGTATTTGAATTCTATAAAAGCGACGATCAGGTGAAGGAATAGTGGCTGACCATTGGAAAGAAGATGTTTCAAAATTATATGCTTCTCTGAACCTTACCCGTAAGGCCGTAGGGGTAAAACTGATTGAAACAGAAGCCGAATTTCAAAGAATGGAAGCGGTATTTCCTCAAAAGCCCATCCGTTACTGCCAGATGGTGAAAGGAGCCAGCGCAGGGCACAGCATTAAGGCCAATGCAAGCTCTTTCTCCTGCCTGAGCGGCCCAAGAGTTCTTGGAATCAACCATGCCGATGAAAAAAATGCTCACGGAGAAAACTGGGCCAGATTAGGACTTTACTCCAGCCGGGAATTAAGCGCGCAGGTACGGGCAGGGCTTTCCTACTCCCAGCAACCGATGTACGGAGTGTTAGTACAACCTTTAGAAAAGTATGAGGAAGCACCGGATGTGGCCGTGATCGTGGCAAATCCCTACAATATCATGAGAATCACCCAGGGATACGCTTATTCTTACGGCATGCCCGGAAACATCAATATGCTGGGCAACCAGGCCGTCTGCCTGGAATGCTCCGCAAGGCCATATGTGACCCAGGACATGAACATTTCCCTGTTATGCATCGGTACACGGCATCTGGCCGGCTGGGGAAAGGATGAGATGGCCGCAGGAATCCCTGCATCAAGATTTTCCAAGGTAGTTGACGGGATTTTTCAGACCATTAACATCATGGAAGACGATGAAAGCAAAAAAAGGATTGCGAAGAATTTTGCGGAGTGCGGGATTCCATTTGATATGAAATATCAGTATAATTACTATAAGGATTGTTAAGGCAGTTTAAGAGCATGCAAAAAGGGGTATGTCAAATAATCTGTACTGTATTCTACAGTTTATTTGGCATACCCCTTTTGCTTAAGCAAGCGTATCCGGATCGCTTCAGGATATTTTTTCTTATGGCATGAACAGCCTCGTTAACTATTTTACTCAGTCTTCTGTCTTCTTACTGCATTTACGATACATAATAAAATAACGGAACCCACGACAGAGACGATCAAGCTCCAGATATTAAATCCGGTAATGCCGGTTCCTCCAAGAAGGCCCATCAAAAACCCGCCGATTAAGCCGCCGATGATCCCTACCACGATATTGGCGCCAGCGCCCATACTTTTATTATTACCAGTGAACATACTGGCAATCCAACCGGCAAGAGCACCAATAATAATCCAACTTAAAATTCCCATCGTTTATTACCTCTCTTTAAAAGAATTATTTATAATGAAATTCATCATTATTTGTGTAAAAACCTGTCAGTCAATAAATTCAACATATGGAACGGATCATTTACTCGTACTGACATACGGGATACCGTGTATAAGTTTTTGTCCTTATCAGGTATTTATAGTTAGTTTGTACCATAATTGTATTTTTTATACACAGCATAAAAAAAGGTACTGTTTCCAGTACCTTTTGAATAATTGAGACCGTATGATCACAGTGTTTACTCTTCGCTAAGATTTAATCCCATAATTCCTGCCTGAACTTCATTAATCCTGTCATTGGCGATGATTGCTTTCCCTTTTACACCCTCCAGACTATTTATTATCTCTCCATCCGGTACATTGGGGTAAGCTCCATTCTTATACTTCAATACAGAAAACTGAGCCTTGGTTTCGTTATAATACGGAACAATTAATTCATGATAGCCGTTGTCTAACTTATCACTGACAACGATTGGTTCATTTATTAATGTAAACTCCTGAACAACGTGCAGCTTTCCACCATTTTCAGATAACAGCAATGCACTGCTTCCACCAGAGCCGCTGGTGTAAGGACCTGTAACCATAACAAATATTTCATCCTTGCCGTCATCATTCAAATCAATATAGTTATAAAAATAATGTGTTGTTTCATAATATTCCTCCGGTACCTCCATATCTTCAATTATTAGATCTCTTAGTTCTTTAAACGGCTTTGTCTCTGCTTTCATGCCCGTTATGCCTTCCGGTAATTTCAGCATTGGAACTTCACTGGTCTCTTTTTCATTGGCAACCGATGTTTCTTTTGAATCAGCATTCTCAGAATATGTACCTTCTGTCTGGGCTGACTCTTTCTGGGCTGCTTCCTCTGTTACTTCTGCAGCCTTAGTATCCTTTTGAGCGTTTAATGTTTTGTTCCCGCAAGCACTTATGGACAGTGTTACTGTAATTGCAAGGCTTCCTAATAGTAGTATTCCGTATTTTTTGTTCTTCATCTGAATATCCTCCATTTGTTTTTAGGTTATACTGTATTCTCACAAATAAATGTAACAAACTTGTATTATCTCTACGGGTTTTTTAAATATTTTTCCCACTGCATTTCCAAGGTATCATCTTTTCCCCCCGCCGGCTGAATGAATAATATCTTGCCGCTTTCCTCTTCCAAAGTAATTTGATATTTAATATCCTTTATTGTCAGAGAACCTTTCCAAATAAGCATAGAACTTGATGGCGTCTCTGAGTCAATTAATAAGTAAGGAGTTATATCAATCTCTCTTAATATAGGACCATATATACTAATCTCCAAAACAGGAATCTTACTCAGCTCCCGAAAGCACTGTCTGCGTGCCTCGTATAAACTAAACCTGTCTCCTGTTTTAAGTTCAATATGCTTTAAATTTGCATTGCCGTCAGTTAACAGCTTCATTTTTTCCTCTATTGTTAACGTATGTTTTTCTAGTTTATCCATCTGAAAAACGTTCATATCCATTTCTTTTATCTCACTCAGCAGCTTCCGGTCCTGATATTGGAAATAAAGATATGGAAAGATCAAGATTGCAAATGCTAAGACAGCTACCTTGGCCAGATATAATACATAATTAAATGTCCTGTTCATCTATACTTCCTTTCCATATCAATGTCACCGTAGTGCCTTTACCGACTTCACTCTCAAACAGCATTTCACCTTTATGAATATTCATAATGTTAGAACAAATAGCTAATCCCAGACCTGCTCCCCCATCTGCTCTGGAACGGGATTTATCCACACGGTAAAAAGCTTCCCGAATTTTCGAAATTTCCTCTTTTGGCATACCCACCCCGTTATCCGTAATTGTAATCCACACATTACCACTCTTACAGCCAGTTTCTATAGTAATCTCACCATTCACGCCAGCCGCTTTTCCACCATTATCCAATATATTCAATAAAACATTTTTCATAAGTTCCATATCTGCTCTAATAGGAAAATCTATAGAAGATCTTTTTACGGCAATTCTCTTTTTGTCAAAAACGGGTTTCATTGCTTCCAAAGCATCTTCCAACAAATTCTGAACTGTACTGATGGTATAATTGGGTATTGCATTCTTTTCTATTAACAACTGCATCATCCTGTTAGAAAGTGCCTCCAGTCTCTTTCCTTCCGAAATAATATAGTTCACGGCATATAGGAAATCCTGCTCCTCCATTTTGCTTCTCTTTATTAAATCTGCATACCCTATCATGGCAGTAAGAGGCGTTCTGATTTCATGTGCCAAGCTTCCCGCAAGTTCTTCCTGCTTTTTTGCTGTTTCCTTCAGCAACCGGATTTTTTCTTCTAATTGTTCCGCCATACCATTAAAATCGGATGCCAGGATGCCAACTTCATCCTTCTCCTTATATTCCACTCTCTCCGTGTAGTCTCCTGACCTGATCTTTTTCACTGCATGAATCAATTTATGAATCGGTTTTGTTAACTTTATAACATTGACAGCGTTTATCAATGCACTTATGGCCCCTACAATAATTACAGTTATTATAAATATTCTTTGCTGCTCCGCTTTCTCCATAAAAATCTGTGTAAGATCTTTATGAACCTCTATTTTAATAGGTTGCCCAAGCAGTTCTGTCAGAACCGACATTTGTAAGATATAACCTTTTGCATTCTTATCTACACGGTAAACTATCCTATAAAGAGATAATTCACCACACTCTTTATCTAAAAATCCTGCATCATCGTTCTGAAATAGTACCTTTCCACTTTCATCGCTTATTCTATAAGATTCTTCATACCAATTATCTTTCAAGATATCAATTGCTTCCCCAATGCTTTTCGTTGGTTCCTTATACAATGCACTGCTATCATTCGCAAGCAGCGTTACCAATTCCCGATGAATGTTTTCGATATTTTCTTTTTCCCTCTCAACCTCCAGCAGATATGCCTTATGGAATGTCATTGACAGCAGCACAACCCCTTCTAATGTCAATGCGAATAGAACGACCAGAAATGTATTTGAGAATATCTTCCAGGAAAGCTTCATTTAATCCTCCAAACGGTATCCAATTTTAAATACAGATACCAATTGATCATATAAATCTAATTTTTTACGCAGCCTTTGTATATGCATATCAACCGTTCTACTGTCTCCAGTATACTCCCCTTCCCATACTCTCTCATAAATTTGCTCTCTGAATAATGCCAAATTCTTATTTTTAATAAATAGCACCAGCAATTTAAACTCTTTCTCTGTTAATGTAATCTCCCGTTCATCCTTTGTTACCTTGTGAGATGATACATTCACTGAAATATTCCGATAAGACAAGATTTCATCTGTTTTATAATACCGCCTGAGCACGTTTTCAATCCTGACCTGCAATTCCTCAATTTGAAAGGGCTTTGTCAGGTAATCATCAGCACCTAACTTGAACCCCTTTACTTTGTCCTGCACACTTCCTTTTGCAGTCAAAAATATTACCGGAATTTCCATAGGGCGGATAAATTCCATTAATTCAAATCCATTGGCCTTTGGCAGCATGATGTCCAGAAGAATCAACGAATACCTTTTTTCCAAAACCTTATTTGCAGCCGCCTCCCCGTCATAGACCTGTTCACATTCATACCCCATCGTTCTCAAGCTTAGCTTGATAAAATCAGATATAGGTTTTTCATCTTCGACAATCAAAATATTATGCATTTTTATTTCCTTTCTATCCAGCTTCCCATTTCCCATTTAATAAGTCAGATCCAGAAACTAATTTATGGTATCTGTTTATATTCTTCTTATTATCTCATATTGTTCGCCTTACTATATATAAAAACATATATATGTATCAATCTTGTAAAAAACCGGAAGACAACACAAGTAAATAATAATACGTGATTTTATAAATTACAACATAAAAAGGACTCCACACTCTCATGTGAAGTCCTTCTTCTGTCAGTCTATATCACTTCCATTGCTTTCAATTACTTTTTTATACCAATCAAAAGATTTCTTTTTTCTCCGCTGCAGCGTCCCGCTTCCGTCGTCTGCCCGATCCACATAAATAAAACCATAACGTTTACTCATCTCTCCTGTAGATGCAGAGACAATGTCAATACAACTCCAGACCGTATACCCCATTAACTCCACTCCGTCATCAATAGCTTCTTTCATTGCCTGAATATGGCTTCTCAAGTAATCAATGCGGTATTCGTCCTGTATGCTTCCATCTTGTTTTATCTCGTCTTTTGCACCTAAACCATTTTCAACAATAAACAAAGGTTTTTGATAACGATCATACAACTGGTTCATGGTAATCCGGAGTCCCAGCGGGTCAATACTCCAGCCCCATTGACTTGTTTTTAAATAAGGATTCTTTACAGAACGGATAATATTGCCATCACTAGATGCTTTATCACTCATATCCGCAGCCACGCAGCGGCTGGTATAATAGCTGAAAGAAAGGAAATCCACCGTATTTTTGAGAATCTCTAAATCCCCCTCTTCCATGATAAGGCTGACTTCCTTATCACGAAAGAGTTTTCGGGCATAAGATGGATAAGCTCCCCGTACCTGCACGTCAATGAAGAACAAATTTTCCTGCTCTTTTTTCACAGACTCCCAAACGTCCTCAGGATTACAGGAATAAGGGTAAAAACTGCCTCCTGCAAGCATACAGCCCACCTGATTGCCAGGATCCCATTCATGTGCAAGCTTAGTGGCCAAAGCACTGGCTACCAAAATATGATGTGCGGACTGATAGGTAATCTGAGCTTTATTTTCCCCTTCCTTGAATGCAATTCCCGCTCCGGAAAAAGGGCTGTGTAAGATAATGTTGATCTCATTAAAAGTCAGCCAATATTTTACTAATCCAGAAAACTCCTTAAAACAGGTTTCCGCATAGCGCAGGAAAAAGTCCAAAACCTTTCTGTTTCTCCAGGAACCGTATTTTTCCACCAGCCCCATAGGAGTATCAAAATGGCATAACGTTACCAAAGGTTCCATACCATATTTCTTACACTCCAGAAAAATATTACGGTAAAAATCAATTCCAGCCTGGTTGGGCGTTTCCTCGTCTCCAACAGGAAAAAGCCTTGACCATGAAATAGAAGTACGGAATACTTTAAAACCCATTTCCGCCATTAAAGCAATATCTTCTTCATAATAATGGTAGAAATCAATTCCCTTATGGCTGGGGTAATACTCCTCTTTCTGCAATTCAGGACGGGGAACTTTTCCTGTCTTTACTTCCAATCTTCGCGCACCATGAGGAATTACGTCAATATTACTTAACCCCCTGCCCCCTTCACGAAAGGCGCCTTCCGCCTGATTGGCGGCAATGGCTCCTCCCCAAAGAAAACCCTCCGGAAATTTAAAATCGCTCAAATTATTCCTCCTCTTCCGGAATATCCTCGAAACCAATCACCAAAGTCAGTATAAACGACAATACAATAGACAAAATCGTAATACCTGCAATCCAGGCAATACTGGTTCCCGGATGTTCAGGATCAATAAACTGCACTCCTGTTAAAACACTGGGGGAAACCATGGAACGGCTGGCAAGTCCCCCGATTCCCGCTAAACAGCCGCAAACAAATCCTGTTATCAAAGATGCAATCAAAGGACGTTTTAAACGAACTGCAACACCGTAAAGAGCCGGTTCCGTAGTCCCTGCGATTAAAGCAGAAGAAGCTGCCGCAAGGGCGGTTTGGCGAAGCTCCCTGTTTTTGGTTTTTAAAGCTACTGCCAGGGAAACTCCGCCTAAGGAAAGGTTTGCGCCTATTTCAGACGGCATAACAGTTCCTTCCATTCCTGTATCAGAAATGGTCTGCAAAATCGTAGGGGTAAACACCCTATGCATGCCTGTAATAACCAGTAAAGGCCAAATTGCTCCCATAATACCAACCGCCAGGAAACCAAGTTTTGCCTGTACAAAGAATACGAATTTAGAAATTGACGTACCAATTAAAATTCCTGCAGGTCCGATGATTAAAATAGCAATAGGAGCCGCAATTAATAAAATCAACATTGGCTTTAAGAAGTTTTTCGTTACTGCCGGCGTAATTCTGTCAACGCCCCGTTCAATATAAGATAAGATCCAGGTCATACAGATCGCCGGAATTACCGTATAGGTATATTTTACGGACGCTATGGGGACTCCCAGAAAATGCGCCGCCGTTTCTCCAACAGTTACAGCCTCCATCAAACCGCGGAAATCCGGATGAATTAAAGTTCCCGCAATGGCAATGGCAAGAAACATATTTGTCTTAAATTTCTTAGAAGCAGAAGCTGCTACCATCACTGGTAAGAAATAAAAAGCACCGTCTCCTATGGAGTTAATAATCTTATAAGTGTCACTGTCCGCAGACAATATGTTTGCCATAGCCAACAGCATAACTAATAATTTCACCATGGAACCGCCGATAATTGCAGGAATTAATGGAGACATGGTTCCCACAATGGCATCTAATATGTTATTTCCGATTTTCTTTAAGGTCAAAGGCTCTTTCTTCTCTCCCCTTGCAACCTCACTTTGTTCACCAAAGTCTCCTAATTTTAAAATTTCCTGGTAAGCAGTTCCAACATGGTTTCCGATAATAACCTGAAATTGCCCGCCCTGCTTTACAACTCCCATAACGCCGTCAATGGCTTTGACTGCCGCATCATTTGCCTTGCTTTCATCCTTTAAGACAAATCTCAAACGGGTCATACAGTGAGTAAGGCTGGAAATATTGTCGATTCCCCCAATATGTTCCACAATCGCTTTTGATACAACCGCATAATCTCTCGCCATCTTTACATTCCTCTCTTATCAGTTGATGATTTTACATAGTTTTCGCTGATTGTGATTATACTGTCTATCAAGTTCCTTGTCATCAGTTCTAAGGCGTAAAAAAACAAGTGACGGCAATTCTCACTTGTTTTTTCTACGTAACAGTATGTTTTTTAAGTTTGCAACTTTCCTAATTTGAAGTATGATCCGTTCCATCGGAAGTATACCGGTACAGCTTCTTTCCCAGCCGTTCCACAATACTGATCGCAGGCATCTGGGTGGTAATATCATAAATCTTTAACCGCATATAAGTCACATAGTAAGCAATGTTGTAGTCCGATAATTTCGCCACAGTGCAATTTTCCGTATTAGTCACACTTAAAATCTGGCAATTTTGTTCCTTAAAACGGATCACATGGCCTATGGTATCGTTAGACTCTCCGGAAACCGAAAATACAATAACCAGGGCATTTTCAAAAAACCTGCTTTCCGTGGGATAATGAGGTTCGTCAATATAAAGACAAAACTTTCCCATACTGGAAAAATACCTTGCCCCATATTTAGCCACAATCCCGGACATGCCGCTGCCTACAAAAATTATGCGGTTTGCACGGACAATCACTTCTGTCAGCATTTCCAGCTTTTTCTCAAATTCTTCCGAAGTAGTTTTCTTTAAAAAGTCAATGACTTCCGTTACGTCATCCGCCGCATGCAATTCTTTTCCCTTGTCAAAATGCTGCTTTAACTTTATCTTAAACTCGGCATACCCGTTACAATCCATTTTCTTACAAAAACGCAGCACCGTAGAAGTGGAGACATGGGCTTCCTGAGCCAATTCCCGAATTCTCATGTACTTTACTTTATCGTAATTTTTCGTCACATAATGATATACTTCCATTTCCAGATCATTCAGTGACTTAACCTGCTCTACTCGAAACATCCCTTTGTCCCCTCCTTCCCTGCCACGCATTGCCACTGCGGCAAGTTTCTGCTCTTCAAACCACAACCCTGTTGTTTGTTCCCAATTGGCGTTATTATTTGCCCATGCCGAATGAACGCCCCTATCAAATTGCAATTGATTCATTTTGCTCACTTCTTTACGAAATAAGCCACTCTTTTGCCTTCTCCAAATCATCTATGCAGGTCATCATGAACGAAACATCAGTCTTCTTCTTTTTAATATAACTTTTCATTTTTAAATCCAGCCCAATAAAAACCACTTTACGCAGCGGCCTCTTTAACAAAACAAAACTGTCAACGATGAGTTCTAACATCTCTTTATCAACATCCGAATCATCAAGAACAACTGCGATAAAGGAACTCGTAGACGGTCTGCTGATTTGTATCAGATCCTGCTTAAATTTTTGCTTTAACAATTCCTTTGCATCATAGATGGAATCCAAATGTTCACACCAAATTTCTCCACCATTATAAAATAAGGAAAAAGACTTTTTCTTCAAACCAAGTTCATACTTCTCCATTGAATGATCCCCAATCAAATTTTTCGTTCCATGCAAATTGAATCTGGCATATCCGCATACTGCCCATAATTTTGTATAATTTTATATCCTGCCTTTTTATACAAATGACTGGCAGCTTCTAACGGTTTTCCGGTCTCTAAAATGCACCATCGATATCCTTTGATTTTGGCCTTTGCCTCTAATCTCCGAACCAATTCTGCACCCAATCCTATATTCCTGTACGATGGCTCTACATAAATTCTTTTTAATTCTGCATGATCTTCATCATACATTTTAAAGGAACCACAGGCAATAGGTTTTCCTTCCCGATATGCAACAATCACGTCATGAATATTATCTCTTTGATTATACTGTTCATACTGACTTCTCTGAAATTTGCCCCCAACGATTTCATCAAGAGCGCTATCTAATCTGTTGCAAAGCATTGCAAAATCCTGATCTTCCCCATCCGTATCCTTAAACTCTAATTCAGATAGATTTAGCAGCTCCATTTTTGCTTTTTTGCTAAGTTTATGAATAACAGCATCATATGCTTCATCAATCATCTGAAACAACATTTCCATATCGGAGAAATCATCCAGATTAATAGTATTCCAATATGGCTGCTGAATCGGCGGGCAGTGATATCCGCGTACTATAATCTCAGGATAAAGCTGCCGATAAAGATATGCTTTATCCGGCTCACATTTTAGCGTTATCTTATAAAACGTTTCTTCCGGGATGAGCTGCGCAAATATCTTTCCCATAACCTTATAACAGATTGGATACTCTCCAAATGGTCTTGCCTCATATGCGCCTGTGTGCTTCAAACAATATTCTTCAATCGCTAGAATTACTTTTGTATTATTCTCCATACTTTATCTCCTAAGCTGAAGCGAAGTCTACAAAAAACATGATTAAATGGTTCCCAAAGTGACAGTTTGAATTCTTCATATGCTTTTGTTATTTCTTGCTTTTACGGATTATAGAGTCTTAATGCTTCCAATCTTTTTGCCCGTTCAAACGCTTCTTGCAAGAATTCCTCTGCCGATAAATGCTTATAATCCCAATTCATAGCCTCTATTGCAGTTGCACCCGAATAATTCTTTTCTGCAATTTTTTTCATAGCTGCAGCCCAATTAATTGGTCCGTCAAAGGGCAACTGGTGTTGGGAATAACTTCCACCAATATCATGTAAATGTAGCGCCATTAACCTGGAACCGTACATGGATAATAAATCATCGTCCGGATAGTAGTGGTAGTGATGTCCGCAGTCATAGCAGAATCCAATACGCAAAGAATCCACTTGCTCCAGCACATATGCCAAATTAGCAAGGTTCCGTAAATTCTCAAACGCAACATTGATGCCAAGCTGTTCAGCTTTTTCAGCGATTCTCTTGATTCTGTCCAGACCTAATGTGTTATATGGATTGTCTTCACTGGGCAAGTGCACCACCATTGTGGGTATCTCAAATTCAGCGCAATCTGCAACACATTTCAAATAGCAATCGGTTAAAGCTTCACCATCCAGATTATCAAGCCAGAGGTGGTTTTGATTTTGGACTGGTGTGTGGATATTCTCTATAAAAAGACCTGCCTCCCGCACGATTTGTGGTGCGTCGCGGTAATAGTTTCGACCAAAGCCTTCACTCCACCATAATAAAACGCCATCAAATCCCACTTTTTTTATTAACTGATAACGTTCCTTTATCGGCAATTTATAGCCAAACCAATCATAAATTGTTATCATAAGCCGCCGCCTTTCTTTACTTTTCCGTAATAGCTTTTATATAATTCATAGAATTCCCCCAACTAAATTCTATAATAATATACTTGTATATAGCGGGATATTGCTGAAAAGTGTTTATTCCACATCCAGGGTTAGGACATTAAGGTTCTTCTCCGTAAATTCGTATTACCATATAGGGAGCTTATCATTATTGCTATAATATAAAAATTTTACTAATTAGTAATTATATACCATATTGATTATAATTACCATATTACAATCATGTATTTTCAAAAAATTATACACTTAATTATCCCATGAAATAAATACCTCTTAATTCTCGATACCGCGTAAACGGTTCATTAGCCTCACCCTAATTAAGCCATCCCAGAAAAGATACTGAACAATTTGAACCAGAAATCCAATAGAATACACAAAGAATCCACAAAATCATTATAATGTCATGATTTTGTGGATTCTTCTCAGATATTCCTTACTTCATTAAATAATCGAAAGTGCCAGTTCCATCATCCTGGTAAAAGAATTCTGCCTGCCCTCAGCAGAGATTTCTTCCTCTTCAAACGGCGAGTCTGAGATCGTTAAAATACACAATGCATTCGCTTTTCCATAGGCCGCATTCGCATAAAGGGCAGTAGACTCCATCTCACACGCCAGAACTCCCATATCAGCCCATGATACACCTGTTTTTGGCAGCTTCGGTTTATAAAATGCATCTGTGCACAGAATATTGCCGACATGATACGGCAGATCCATCTCTTCCGCGCTCTGTACCGCCTGACGCAGCAATTTGTAACTCGCTGTACAGGAATAATCTCCCGGCAACTGATATGTTGCCAGATAGTTAGTCTCCGTACAACTGCCGATGGCAATGATTACATCCCGCAGTTTCACTTGTGGCTGCATCGCTCCGGCAGTTCCGATCCGAATTAAATTCTTCACACCGTAAAAATGAATCAGCTCATAAGAATAAATCCCGATTGACGGGCAGCCCATTCCAGTTCCCATCACCGATATCCGTTTGCCCTTATAGTAACCGGTGTATCCCAGCATTCCTCTTGTATTATTAAACTGTGTTACATCTTCCAGAAAATTGTCAGCAATAAACTTCGCCCGCAGAGGATCGCCTGGAAGCAGAATTGATTCTGCAATATCACCTGGCTTTGCATCAATATGAGGAGTTGGTGTGTGTTTCATAGCATCAATTTCATTCATCCTTTTATCTTCCTTCCCGTTTGTTTTTTACCGTTTCTTCCACTTCTTTTCGTCCCGGGATTGATGGTGCCGCCCCCGGTCTTGTTACTGCAATAGCCGAAGCCACCGACGCCAGACGCAAAACATCCTCGATCTTTTCACCTCTCATAATCCCCGAAATAAAATATCCTGTATAAGTATCTCCTGCAGCCGTTGTATCAACCGCTATCACTTTTACCGCCTCCTGACGGTAAATCTGCTTTCCATCCCAGTAAACAGATCCTTTTTCCCCAAGTGTCATAACTATTTTGGCATCAGGAAATTTCGCCGCCAGCTTTACCAGCACCACTTCGTCACTTTCGCCCGATGTTTCTGCTAAAGATGCTGCTTCCACCTCGTTCACCAGAAAGTAATCTACCAGGTTTAACGGTAATTCTAAAACCTTATGATCCATTGGAGATGGATTCAAAACAATCGTCATTCCTATTTCATGCGCCCTGCTGATGATATATCCCAGTTCACTGATCTCATTTTGCAGAACAACAAGATCCCCAGCACAAAAACCAGACAGAACCGCTTCAACCTGTTCTTTACCGATCCTTTGATTCGCTCCGCCGAAAAGAATGATGCAGTTATCCCCCTCACTGTCATTCTGGATCATTGCATGACCGGTTTGCACTTCATCGCGGATTGCAACACAGCCGGTATCCACCCCCGCCTGATTCAGGATCTCCAGCAAAAATTCGCCCTCATTCCCGATAGCCCCGGCATGATATACTTCTTCCCCCGCTCTTGCCAAGGCAATCGACTGATTTAACCCCTTCCCGCCACTGAACACATTTAAATAGTCTGAAGATATGGTTTCTCCTTTGCGAACAAAGTGTTCTACTTTATATACATAATCAATGTTCATAGAGCCAAAATTTAATAGTTTCATGCTATACCTCGTAGCTTTTTATGGTTTGGATCAGCAGTTCTTTAAAACGCGCCTTATCAAACTCCATTGCAGCAAGCACATTCTTTTCACTGCTTTCTACCGGATAGTAAACTTCTCTGCCGATATCCTCCTTTGGCGCCATCCCTATATAATCCCGGTAATCACAGACAGTCATTCCTCTTGTGAACTCTCCCTTCGTCTCCACATCTACATGCATCGGCAGTGCACAGATAATAATCGCCGGATCAATCAACCATGCTATCGCACAAGCATCACACAGTTGCGATTGCCGCCCCTGATTGACCGAATATTCCAGTAAATCTGCTGCCACTGCCGCTACTGGCCCCGGCAACTCCTTAAGCTGTTCCACGTCATCTATTGTCATGGAATTCTGACGGCACAGGTTAAGCCCAACCATCCGGATCGGAATCCCGGACTCAAAAACAATTTTTGCTGCTTCCGGGTCCACAACTATATTAAATTCTGCACAGGCATTATAATTTCCGGTTGTAACCGAGCCCCCCATGGAGATGATTTCCGGAATCTTATGTTTTAACTCTGGCTCCTTTAAAAGCGCCTGTGCTACATTAGTCAATGGTCCTAGCGTTACCAGAGTCATGTCTGTCTGATAGCGAAAAGCATCAATCAGCGCATCCACTGCATGTTCCTTTCGCTGTGCTCCTTTCAGTTCCGGAACCATGATATTCCCCAACCCGCTGCCACCATGAACATTTTCTGCCCGCTCAGGTTTTGCAAACATCGGCATATCGTAGCCGGCATAAACTGGAATATCTCCATGTCCCGCCAGCTCCGTCAAATATCTGGCATTACGGAACGTATGATCAAGTCCGGTATTTCCCCCAACCGCCGAAATCCCGACAACAGAAAGATGCTTCATTGCCAGCAGCAGTGCAAAACTGTCATCAATTCCCGGATCACAGTCGATCCATACTTTCTTACTCGTTTCCATCGTTTATGCTCCTTCTCTCTTCAGCCCTTTTTCTATCCGCTTCTTCTGATTGATCCGGATCATATTGATCAATACAAGGGCAATTATTGTTGCTGCATAGGGAATCATTTCTATAAATTCCGTTGGAAAATTAGTTCCCTGACTTTTTAGCGTAGTTGCCAAGGCATCCGAAAAGCCAAAGAAAACTGCTGCTACCGCGGTTCCGATCGGATTACTACCGGCAATATTCATCGCTGACAAACCGATATATCCTCTGCCGTTTGTCATATTCTTCATAAAGAAACTAACCCATCCCATCGACATGAATGCTCCGGCAAAACCGCAAAGCACTCCCGAAACCAGAAAAGATATATAACCAATCTTTTTCACATTGATTCCCACCGATGCTGCCGCCTGGGGGTTTTCCCCAACTGCCCGCATCCTGAGTCCCAGCCGGGTCCGATACAGGAAAAACCATACCAAGTAGATGCTTAAGAATGCCAGATAAGTAAGTAGGTTATGTCCCGACAGTACCTGTCCCAAAAACGGAATCTTATCAATTAGCGGTATTGCAACCGAGGGAATCGTATAGGCCTTAATCGCTGCCGATGTAGCCGCTTTTTCCCCGGTCAGCAAATACATGACAAATACTGTGCCGCCGCCGGCAACTAAGTTAAACGCAATACAGGTCAGATAAAGATCTGTTTTACCGGACAGATTGGACAATGCCAATACCCCGCCGGAAAGCACACCAAAGATAACCGCTCCCAGCAAGCCAATCCAAACATTCCCGGAAAAACCGGCAAAAATAACACCTGCCAACGCTGCCGAAAGCATCATTCCTTCCAGTGCCATGTTAAGCATTCCGGCTTTCCGGTTAATGACCGCTGCCAATGCCACAAAAATCAGCGGTGTTGATAAACGCAGTACTGAAAATCCAAAACTTGCAAACCATTCTATTGTAAACATACGCGTTCCTGCATGGATATTACTCCACGCTTTCCTTTCCGGCTTCTTCTGCACTGTCTGCCAAAATTTTCTTTGCTTCTCTTTCCCGGTCCATCTTCATGTCTTCCTGGGCTGCTTTATAGATCAGTTTCTTCTTATATCTTCCCATGAATTCTTCAGCCGCTACCAGAAGAATAACGATCCCCTGGATAACAGTAATGAACTCAATCGGAATATCACCTTTGGAGTTTACAACATCGGCACCGATCCGGATATATGCCAGCAGAATCGCTGATACCGGAACCAGAATCGGATTTTTTCTCGCCAGAACTGCTACCATCAGGCCATCAAAGCCATGCTGGGTACTAACGACCCATTTGTAACGATCATAGTTGCCCAGGATCTCACACGTACCGCCCATGCCGGCAAAAATACCGCCAACCAACTGAGCCAGAATAATCGTCCCGTTCATGTTGATACCGCTTGCTTTGGCGAAGTTCGGATTACTTCCCACAACCCGCATCTTATATCCAAAAATGGTCTTATAAAACAAAATTCCAACGAAAGCCACAGCAATCAAAGCCACAAAGAATCCCGACTGAACCCGGAACTTTCCAAAGATCATGGGAAGCTTTGCCGACTCCGGAATCATATAGGATCCCAGCGAACCGATTGACGGATCCCGCATGAAATATTTCAGCACCCAGATCGATAAAAATGCCAGAATGCTGTTAAGCATCAGGGAGACCACCACAATATTGGCCTTAAACTTAACATCCAACCATGCCGGAATCACAGATACTAAGAACCCGACTATCGCACCAACTGCCAGCAGGATCAAAAGCATAACCGGTGTCGGCAAGCCCGTTCCGCCTAATGAAATAGCTGCCAGAGAAACAATACACCCTGAAAACATAAAAATGCCTTCACCGGAGAGATTAAACTTATTCACTGCATACATAAAACAGAAACATAATCCGGTAAATGTAAACGGAATCGCCAGATTAATTATGCTTCCGACTCTCCGCACGGAAGAAAACGGACCTAACACAAATTGTTGAATAATGTAGACCGGATCATCACTGATGGCAAACAACGTAACCAATGCAATCCCATAAGCAATGCCGATAGCAACAAGGATGCGTACCAATTCGACTGTTGTTTCTATTCGCCTTGTTTTACTCATAGCACATCCTCCATTTCTTTTGCTGTCATTGTCTTAATACCCAGCATATATTCCCCCAATTCATCTTCTGAAACGAGATTCGCCTGCTTAAATGCTGCTACAATCTTCCCTTTCCGCATAACCAGCAGTCTGTCAGAACACTCCAGCACTTCATTCAAATCGGCTGAGATCAGCAGGGAAGCCGTCTTTTCTTCCCTTGATTTACGGACAATTGTCTTACGAATCATTTCCGCTGCGCCGACGTCAATTCCCCTGGTCGGCTGATTGGCCAGAATAAAATTACAGCCGGATGTAAACTCTCTGGCCACCACCACCTTCTGGATATTACCGCCGGAAAGCATCCGTACCGGCTGGTTTCTATCATCGCAGGCAATTTCAAAATCTTTGATACACTGATCTACAATCTGGTCAATATGTTTACGGTTAATAAACGGTCCCTTCCGGTACTGCGGCTGAAAATAACGGTCCGAAATAATATTATCCCGAATTGACATATCTCCGGCACAGCCAAAAACCATTCTGTCTTCTGGAATAAATGCCAGCCCCAACTGCCGGATCTGGTGAACGGTTTTACCTGATATGCCGGTTCCGTTAATGGATACTTCACCGGAAGAGAAGATACCAAGTCCTGATAATACATCAGAAAGTTCACTCTGGCCATTTCCTTCTACACCGGCAATGCCCACTACTTCACCCGCACGAATATCAAGAGAGACACCATCTAGTACGGTCTTGCCCATTTCGTTGATCTTAATCAGATTTTTGATATGTACAACAACCCCGCCGGGCTTCGGCTGCTCTTTATCAATCTTAAGTACGACATCTCGGCCAACCATCAGTCTTGAGATATCGGTTTCGCTCATATCTTCCAGTTCATAACTACCCAGACAAAAACCATGGCGCAGGACCGTAACACGGCTGCAGATTCGTTTTACTTCTTCCAACTTGTGCGAGATAAAGATAATCGAATGTCCGTTGTTTTTTAACAGAATCAACTGTTCAAACAATTCATCCGTCTCCTGGGGCGTCAGGACCGCTGTCGGTTCATCCAAAATGATAATTTTCGCTCCTCGAATCAATACTTTCATGATCTCAACCTTCTGCATCTGGCCAACCGAAAGATCCATCACTTTCATCTTGGGATCAATATTAAAATTATACTTTTCCGCTACTTCTCTGGTTATCTCCACCGCTTTGTTATAATCAAACGTTCCCTTTTTCATCGGTTCGATTCCCAAAGCCACATTCTCCGCTACGGTCAGTGACGGTACCAGCATAAAATGCTGATGTACCATTCCAATGCCTTTATCAATGGCGTCCAGAGTATTTTGAATCTGAACCTCCTGCTCTTGTACCAGAACACGTCCGGACTGGGCACTTTCCAGCCCGAAGAGAACTTTCATCAACGTCGTTTTTCCTGCTCCGTTTTCCCCTACCAGAGCCAGAATTTCACCTTCATTCAGCCAAAAGGTAATGCCCTTATTGGCAACAAATCCATTACTGTAAATCTTAGTAATGTTCTCCATTCTCAAAACTTCACCAGACATATCTTCCTCCTACGGCAAACTGCCGAAATTTCTGTAAAAAATCCCGGCAGTTTACGTTTTGTTCTGTTAAGGTGCTACACTGTCAAGCATTGTCTGATACTCGGCCTCATCCGCAAAATCATAGTAAGATTTTACTGACTTTTCGCCGCTGACGATCTTAGCCTGTGCCTCTTCCATATTCTGACGAACTTCTTCCGGAACGTTTTCTTTGAAGAAATCATTATCAACATATCCAACCGAACTTTCCGCCAGACCCAGACGGTTCACTTTCTTCCAGACATCTTTTCCAGTCTCAACATCATGGAAAAACGATACAAAAGAATCACCGACATTTTTCAGCATGGATGTTAAAATCACATCAGCCAGTTCCGGATTCTCGGAATTTTTATAATACTGATACTGATCGGAATCCACACCAATTGCCCAGGTATTCAGTTCTTTACAGGCTTCAAACAAACCGCCGCCGGCTCCGCCAGCTACTTGATAGAATACATCAGCTTTTTTATCTCTTGCCTGCGACAGACAAAGTTCTTTCATCTTGGCCGGATCCGTCCAGGAACCAACTGTCGCCTTAACAACTTTGCACTCCGGATCGTAATCCTGAACACCATTTACAAAACCGGTGACAAAATCAGCAATAACCGGATTATCCATTCCCACATTTACCGCCACAACTTTCGATTCAGACATACCAGCGGCCAGCTGTCCTACCATGTAAGAGCCCTCATTCTGGGCATAGAAAATCAGAGCCATGTTTTCCGGTATCTCAGATTCATCCATAGAATCATCAAAGCATACAAACTTAACCTCCGGATATTCCTTCGCCAAGCGGATCAAAATATCACGATATGTAGAGGATGCTACGATATATTCATAGCCTTCGTCAATGGTATCCAGCATGGCATCTTCCCATTTGTCCGCTTTTGTCTCATCGCCGGCTTCAACAGTCTTACAATCCCAACCTTCTGCACGTAATATTTTCATTCCCTCTTCACCGGAATCGTTAAAAGACTTGTCCCCTAAATTTCCGACAATATAGGCAATCCGCCCTTTTTCGCTGCCCTTACCAGCCGGTGCCCCACTCTCAGTTTTTGTTTCCTGGCTGCCGGTTTCAACTGCACTGGAAGATTTTGTTGTTCCTCCCGAACCACATGCGGTAAGACCTGCTGCCATTGCCGTGGCTATCACGACCGCGATTACTTTCTTTACACCTTTTTTCATATAAAACCTCCTCTTTTTTGTTTGGTTTCTTGTTTTATTTTCAGCCCGATGTCAGATTGCGGACCCACTTCATCGATCGGATCCGCCAGACTCCCACCAGTGCTTCTAATACAATATTAATTTTAATGATTCCGATCACCGCCGCCGGTGGCCAATTGAATACAAAAGCACCTAATGATGCAAGCGGTATGGTAATCAGCCACATCGTAAAGATATCTGTGACCAGACCAGTCTTCCCATCTCCCCCGGCCCGCAGAGTAGCAATGATTCCGGTCATCTCGACACCGGAAAACGGCCAGATCAGTGCCAGAATCGCCATAAATTGTATGGCATAAGTACGTGTCTCATCAGTCAGCCGGTAAAGCTTTGTAAACGGTATCCCAAACAGAATCGTTATCATCCCCAGTATCATTCCTCCAACAAGTCCAAGAACCAGAACACTGTATGCCTGCTTTTTAATCTCCGTCTTCTTCTGACCTGAACCGATAGCTTTACCAATCGCAACACTGCAAGCCTGTAAAATTCCATTCATAACGCAGGCAACCAACTGGTAGAATGTATTTGCAATATTATAGCCGCCGACGACGCTGATACTCATCTGCCCGGTGATTGCACTTCCCGCTGTCGTTCCCGTTGACCAGATAAACTCATGGACAACAATCGGAATACCAACCAGGTAAAAATTTCGGCTTAACCGATTGTCCGTTTTCAGCAAATCTTTTACTTTCATCTGAATTCTTTTTTCTTTTTTAAAGACGAATACTCCCAGAATAGCAAATTCCACCAATCTGGCAATCACTGCCCCCAGGGCTGCTCCCTGTATTCCCATCTGAGGAAATCCAAACTTACCAAAAATCAGGCAATAATCCAGCAAAATGTTAATCGGATAAGAAATCACATTGGCAATAAATGATATCTTAACCTGTTCAATTCCCCGGCAGCAAGCAAACATCATAGTACTAACACCACACGGAAGATACATCCAGGCCGCGATCCGCAGATAAGAAGCCCCCAGTTCGATGATGGCCGGATCACTACTGTAAATCCGCATAAATATCCGGGGAAATGTCAGTACCAGAAATGAAATCACTGTACCGAAAACAGCAACTGCCCGAATACCTGTCGCAAATAGTATTCTTATTTCTTCCCTGCCCTGGCGCCCCCAATATTGGGCAATCAGTACGCAGCATCCGGCTGAAAAACCGTTGCATAAAGTATAAAAAATAAAAAATATCTGCTGCGCCTGGGAAACTGCTGACATTTGTACTTGATCAATCCGTCCCAGCATAATGCTGTCCGCCGTATCAACACTAACCCGCAAAAATTGCTGCAGGATGATCGGTACCGCTAATATCAGGATATTGGAATAAAACTGAGTCTCCTTAACAATCGGAAAGTACTTGCTCTTTACTGAACTCATAGTGTACGGCTGTTGCCAATGCAGCCAATCAACCACTCCTTAAATAAATCGACGTGGATGTCCACTGCTACTTTCACATTGGGCTGCCGTCCCAGGGTATTTCTTAAATCTACTGCCGTATGTCCCACCGTATAGGAATCCATGCACTCAACATCGACAAAGTAATCTTTATATACCAGACACTGCGGACACAACGCCGCCGCCAGGGCCAGGGCATCGTGCATCATCGCATCCTCACCGCCATTTTCATTCCGCCTGAACATATAATCCAGAATATCGGCTGTCAGCACCGCAGCTTTTGTTCCCATACTACTTAAAATTTTTGCATCCTGATGATTCAGAATTGCCAGTTCCGTCACATCCAGGCCAACCATTGTGCAAGGAATCCCGGATGCTAAAACCAGCCTGGCCGCTACCGGGTCCACCCAGATATTAAATTCAGCTGTGGTGGAAACATTTCCGCCTTTTACTGCCCCGCCCATGAACCAGATATGCTTGATCTTTTCTGCAATGTCCGGATAGAGCGAAAGAGCAATGGCAATATTGGTCATCGGGCCAATGACAAGCAGTTCCAACTCACCTTTCAGTTCGTCAGCTTTCCGACGGATCACCTCAATCGCATTTTCTTTTGCAAAATCACTAGTCGTGGCAGTTGGCAGCACGATATCACCAAGCCCTGTCTGGCCGTGAGTGTTACCATAGTGCGGTGCTCTTAGAAACAGGGGCTTCTCAGCTCCCCGGGCAACCATAATATCAGCGCCAAGATACTCCATCAGATTCAGATTATTCTGTGAAGTGTGCTGGTGCGATACATTTCCATTTACCGAAGTAATAGCCGCCAGTTCAATCTCCGGGCTGTATAAAGCAGCTATAATCGCAATTGCATCATCAGTACCCGTATCACAGTCAATAATAAATGTTCTCTTTGCCATTGCCGTCCTCCCTTTCCTCTTATGCCTTTGAACTATTTCAATAGGATAACGCTTTCCGAAAGTGTTTATTTTATTAAATAATATCACTTTTTTTCCATTTGTCAATTACTATTATATAATTTTAATAAAAATACACTTTAGGAAAACTATTTATTATGTACTTTTTTACATCTTTCATTATCTTCGTCGTTGACAAATATATCTTTCTGTATCATAATTCATTTATAACAATGAAATGGAGAGTTCTCATGACAATCAAAGAAATTGCCCAATTAGCGGGTGTATCTATATCAACCGTATCAAAAATCGTAAACGGCAAGGATGACAGCATTAATCCAAAAACCCGTAAGCGTGTTCTCGAGATTGTAAAAGAGTATAACTATACGCCTTATGCCAGTGTCAAACTTGTTTCCGAGGCCAAGACTTTTGTATTAGGGGTATTACTTAATTCCTTCACCAGATCGAGCCTGTTTTTGAATGGCGCTATTGCCGTAGCCCAAAAAAACGGCTATGGACTTCTGGTCTACGACAGTCTGGGGTCACTGGAAACCGAACTAAAAAACATCACTACACTATGTAAAAGTCAGGTAGACGGCGTAATCTGGGAACCGGTGAATAACGAAAGCAAAGAACACGAGCAATATTTTGAAAAATATAGAATTGAAGTCTGCCGCATTAATGCCCCATTTGATGCGAATCATTATTTTATCGATTTTTCCCAAATCAGCTATGAGGCGACCAAACTCCTCCTTTCTTATGGTCATACAAAAGTAGGATGCCTGATCAGGCGTGGCAGCATCCGTTCAAAATTAGCCCTTGAAGGTTTCAAAAAATGCCTTCTCGAACATGGGATTCCTTTTAGAGATAACATGATTCTTCCCGAGGAAAACGATGAATGGCACAATCAGATCTTTGCACATTTACTGACCGGCATTATCAGTACCCATTTTACTTCCGCTCAATTGCTGGTTGAAGATTTAGAAAAAAAAAGGCTGCAGATGCCATATAACCTTTCACTAATCAGCTTAAGGGATGATCTGCGGGGGATTACCCAGCCTTCGAAAATATCCAGCATCCGCATTCCTAATTATGAATTCGGTTCTTTTGTTTGTGAACGTCTCATTGAAAAATGTGAAAAGAGGCAGTTCAATACAGAAAATTTCCAAACCGCTTATCCGTTAGAGAACACACATAGCCTGGATGTTCCTTATTTTTCCCAGACCAAACAGATTGTTGTAGTTGGAAGTATTAACACAGATGTAATCCTGAATGTAACCGAACTGCCTCAGCCAGGCCAGGTTACCAGTACAAATACCAGCTTTACCAGTCCCGGCGGAAAAGGTGCCAATCAGGCCGTCGCTGTCGCCAAACTGGGACATCGGGTGTCCCTGATCGGAAAAGTAGGTAATGATTACGACTCTGCTCTCGTCTATTCGATTATAGAAGAAAACCACGTAAACACTCTGGGAATTCTGCGCGACCCCCAGGCCGAGACCGGCAAGGCGTATATCCACCTTCAGGACAACGGGGAAAGCACCATCACAATTTTGAACGGTGCCAACGAAACCCTATGCCCAGAAGAAATCCTGATGCATAAGGACCTCTTCCAAAATGCCAGCTATTGCTTATTACAAACAGAAATCCCGGAAAACACTGTTGAAGCAGCCGCCCGTCTGGCTCATGAATGCGGTGTAAGGAACATCCTGAAACCGGCAGCAATGAAGCGGTTGCTCCCGTCATTAATGAAGTACATAGATATCTTTGTACCCAATAAGACAGAAGCAGAGCTGCTGTGCCCGGAAGAAACCACAATAGAGGGAAAAGCAGAAGCATTTATCAGGCATGGTGCCAAGTCTGTTATTATTACCCTCGGACATTCAGGATGTTATATCAAAGATCCGACTTTTACCGGTTACCTGCCGGCGATCCATTTTTCGACTATTGATACCACCGGGGCCGCTGATGCTTTCATTGGCGCATTGGCCGCTTACTTAACCGATGGGTATCCGATTGAGCATGCTGCCCGAATCGCTACATATGCTGCCGCCTTCAGTGTTGCCAGACAAGGCGTCATACCGGCACTGATCGACCGCAATTCACTGGAAGCTTACATCAAAAAAGTGGAACCCGACCTTATTCAGATTGGAAATAGGGAGGTATTTACATGAAAATTAAAAAACAGATGCTGACCGATTCCTTAGAAAAACAAAAACAAGAACTAAAAGAGCTGGGCCGGACACTTTTTGCCTGTCCCGAAGTCGGATTCCGGGAAGAAAAGACCTCCGCTCATCTCCTGTCATTCTTTCAAAACAACGGTATCTCCTGTCAGGGCAATCAATCCCTGACCGGTGTCCGCGCAGATATTGGAGATCGAAATGGCTCCGGTTATCATATTGCTCTGGTCGCCGATATGGATGCCGTTTATGCCGGTAGCGGCGATAAAAAACAAGCAATTCACTCCTGCGGACACAGCATCCAAGTTGCTGATATGGCTTTTTCCATGAAGCTGATAAAAGAAAGCGGACTTCTTGATGAAACCGGCGGCAGCGTTACTTTTATCGCCACCCCGGCCGAAGAATTTATTGATCTGGAATATCGGGAAGCCCTTGTCCATGCCGGAAAAGTTCGTTTTTTTTCAGGAAAGCAGAATCTAATTGCCGATGGTTTCTTCGATGACCTTGACTGTATTTTATCAGCTCATGTAAATAGCGAAGAACATACCCTCTTTGATATTGGCAGCAGCCTCACCGGTTTTACAAAAAAGCGGATTATTTTCACCGGACAGGCCGCACATTCCGGAGCACTGGCCCACCAGGGGCGCAATGCCATGCATGGAGCAACGTTATTTATCAATGCATTATCTTTTTTAAAGGAACAGTTTCCACCAGAACAAGGAATTCATATTGCTCCGGTTATTACCAATTGCAGCGGCAGTGTCAATACGGTTCCAGACCAGGCCGTTTTGGAAACCTATATCCGGGCCAATTCGCTAAACAACCTGCTTGAAGCCTGTCAGTCACTAGATAGCTGTGCCAACCATTGCGCCCATGCACTAAATCTAAAAAGTTCTATTGAAAATCAGACCGGATATATGCCGCTTCAACAGTCTGAGCTGCTGCTTCAAGTTGTTTTCCAGAATTTGCTCACCGTTTGCACAGCCGAACGGATTCTTAAAAATCCAGTTTCTGGCGCATCCGGTGACATTGGCGATTTGAGTTACCTCATTCCCTCCGTGCAATTCGGATTTTCCGGTATTGAGGGTCAGATCCACAGTGCTAATTTCACGATTCGTGATGAAGAAAATGTCTACACAAATGTGGTCCAGGTAGTTTTAGGAACTATTTACGATCTGCTGACCGAGAAAGAACTGCAGATAAAATATGATGATTACGATATTCGTAAAAAAACATACTTAAAGGACTGGCTGGGGATATAAAGAACCAGATAAAAAAGATGATAGATACGGAAAAAGCCCAGCCTCAACGATTAATTCATCAACGAAAACGAGGATGAATTATTAATAATTTGGAAGGTACACAGAAGCCGCTTGTATCAATGGAAGAAGTTATGTGTGTGTTTAAAGTTATTAGGCATTACATTTTCTCGCAAAACACCCCATGAATTCATACAAATTCATGGGGTATCTTTACTTTCCATATCAGTTTGGGTAAGCCTTTACTCAAATTGGATCTAAACCGTTTCGCATAATGCTCATTTGCCATAGCGGCGTTTAACCCAATTATTTTTCTTTAACAGGCATTAGGTAATCTATGATTACCTTTTCGCTTCGGCTTAGCGGCTCAGAATAACGCTGATGGGTATAAACTTCACACCAATAGAAATTTTCATAGTCAATGACTCCACCGGTTTTTTCAATAGCTTCCGTAATCAACAAATATGCCGAATCGAGTATATCTGCAATATTATTGCCCTCAATTTGAACATGCGCAACTAAACCTTTAGGAATATATTTAGCAAACAGTCCTTCTGGTATTTTGGTATTGGTTTGTACAAAGTCACCAATGATGATATTGAAGTTCTGTTTATCGCCAAAATCATACATGAAGCCTATACCGTCATTTTCATCAATATCATCACAGCATTTGACATATGACAGCTTGTTAAGTATCTCAATTGTATCTCCTTGAAAAAAGTCCTGCCATGCATGACCAGCATTTGAAAAAGAAGTTTCACGGAACATACCAACCATTAGGCGTTCGTCCGCTTCCTTGTAGATAATTTTTTTCATTTCTGCCATTATTCGTTTTCCTCCTATAAATCTCATTTCAGAAAAGTTAATCGGAAGGTAATCATTAAGTTTTGCAGACCCGAGCTTTGCTTGCGAAGGCGTAATCCCATGATGCTCTTTGAATGCGCGGGTAAATGCAGAATGAGATTGAAAACCATATTTGAAATAAGGATGCCGGACTCATAGCAATTTTAGATATTTCATTATAATCAATATCACAACCATCAACTATAATCTTTTCCAGATACATTATAACGCCGTCAAAAGTTTTGCTGCTATTCATAATTACCTCCGTCATTTGATATATTAACAAATTTAAGGTTATGTGCTTTACATCTTGCGTACTTTTTTTGTGTAGTTACTCTACTTTATACTATATAAATAATATAAACTGCAACTTCCTATTTATATAAACATAATAAGAAGTTAAAATTCCAGACAAATAGGAATTACGGATTAAACTTTCCAATACACTCCATTCGGTAATTTACATAGATAACCAGAAATTTTTTCTTTTACCTTTCCCGTATCAAAATCTCTTATTATAACATTTTCATGATATTCCGGATCTTCATACCATTCGAAAAAATATAAATCATCTCCATCACGAAATAGTAATCCTTCCGTTTCCCCTATCTCTATTTTTTTATTTTCTGGCCAAACAATCTCATAGATTCCATTGTTCCCAGCCCGGCAGAGCATTAGAGGCGAAACTTTTAACATAAGATTATAACAATCTTCCACTATCCCCAAAGGTAGTTCTTTTATCATTTTAAGTCTTTGGCTATCTGGAAAATAGCTGTATATCTGTATTTTTTGTTTGTAAAAATCCACACCTAAAAAGTATAACGTTCCCTTGTCCCAGATTGGCTGCTCAATATATACATTTTCCTTCCGTTCAAATGGACTGTAAACAGTTCCTTCCGGAAAATGAATCAAATGACAGACCATACCAGAAAAAACTTCTCCAGATTTAACGATTTCTTCCGCCTCATATAAATCACAAAAACAATTATTGCTATCTTTGCAAAAATACCACTCGGTTGTACCATCTACCAGTTCAGGATATGAATCTGATACTCCCTCGATTTTTATTATATTCATCAAGTTCCCCCTTTTTAAGTACCTGTGTATTTGATCATAGCAAAGATGAAGTTAAAAATAAAGTACTAAATATTTATAACCAATATTAAGTGCTTATTTATAATTTACTTATTCTATAATTTACAAAGAGAATGACATAAGCTATTACTTTACCACTCTTCTTTATGAACTTCCCATTATGTAATAAAAAAGACCCCACACTCTCATGCGAAATCTTTTTATAGTCCAACTGCATTATATAAATAAGTACTGTATGCGCGAAAATATAAACTTATTATTAACTATAGAAAATAAAATCTTTAGGATCCTTCTTTAAGAATTCCTCTAAAACAATATTTTTATCGAAAATGACCGTTGTATATTTACAAATAGATCTGTTAAATGCTTTAGGTTGCAATAACTCGTAAATGTAAGAAGTGAAGTGACGTTGCAACTCCGTAGCATGTTGTAAATACTGTACTGCATCTGCTCGAATAAAAATATTATAGGAAAAAACCAGAAATTCAAGAGCTATATGACGATAACCTTGGTATGCTGTTGGTTTTTCTTTTCCAAAGGAATCGCCTTTATCTATATTTGGAAAGTAAAATCTTCCAAGTTCAATTTGTGAGGATAATTTTGAAAGTAATTCATATTTCTGTGATTCAACTAAACCGCCTGATTCTATCAGTAATTTAAGCTGTATCAGTATTATAGTAGTTTCTTGGTACCATTGCAGCAAATTATTTCTATATTGTTCGGTCAATTCGAATTTTTTTGTATTTGTTTTCCAAGTATATACAAATGAAACAATTGCTAATAGTAATGCTATACTAGCAATAATATTAGCAACAATCTCTGCTGTACTCATGGTTATTCCTCCTTAGATTCTCAAATTATTTTTATCTATCTACTGAAAATATATAGCACTATTGATATATATTTCAATTCATAATAAAACTTGATCCTATAATTAGCTATTATATACTATATTGCTACTTATTACCAGAATATGGCTATATTTTTAAACTATTATGTTTATCGCTTAATTACTCCATCAAATAAGACAAATGATATCATAAATAATAATATGTATCATACTTCATTCTTCAACAAATAAAGACAACAAAAAAGACCCCACATTCTCATGTGAAGTCCTTCTTATCACCGAACTCTTTTTTCAGTATCAAAACACTCCGAAAAAATCATCCCGATTTGTTTAAAATTGTTTAAACTCTATCTACCCTACTCGCAAACCCTTATAAAATAAGGATTTACTCCATAGTGTAAGGCATAAGAGCGATATGTCTTGCTCTCTTAATTGCAACAGTAAGCGCTCTCTGATGCTTTGCGCAGTTGCCAGTGATACGTCTAGGAAGGATTTTTCCTCTCTCAGATACATATCTTTTTAATTTGTTTACATCCTTGTAATCAATTACGCCGTTCTTCTCTCCGCAGAATACGCATACTTTTTTTCTTCTGCGCATGCCGCCTCTTTTGAACTTAGCGCCATCAGCTTTATCATTCTTATTATATGCCATTGGTACTACCTCCTGTTAGATTTAGTTGAATGGAAGTCCTTCGTCTTCGACTCCATCCGGAATATTCATAAATCCATCGCCGATTGCACTGGAGGGGGCCGGTCTGGAGACTGGCTGATAACCGCCGCCGCCTTCTCCGGAAGCTCCGCCCTTGCTGTCTGCGAATTCCTGATCTTCTACAACGATATCTGTTGTATAAACCTTAATGCCGTCTTTATTCGTATAACTTCCAGTCTGGATCCTTCCGGAAATCAGTACTCTCATGCCCTGACGGAAATATTTCTCCGCAAACTCTCCTGCTCTGTCAAATGCTACGCAATTGATAAAGTCGGCTGTCTGCTCATTGCCGTCCTGATTCCTGCGGCCTCTGCGGTCAACTGCAAGGGAATACCTTGCGACTGCCATAGCACGCTCTCCTTGGGAATATCTTACTTCTGGATCACGGGTCAATCTGCCCATAAGGATTACTTTGTTCATACGATCACGCTTTCTTTATCTATTATGCCTCTTGTCTAACGCATAAGTATCTGATGACAGGCTCCATAATACGAATGTGTGCTTCCAACTCGTTGGGAGTTGTGGAATCGCCATCAAATTTGATGAAGTAGTAGAATCCTTCTTTCATTTTCTGAATCTCGTAAGCTAATCTCTTCTTACCCCATTCATCAACGTTTGTTACAGCGCCACCGAAACGAGTGATGTAACCTGTAACTTTTTCCATGGCTGCTGCTCTCTCTTCATCTTCGAGCTTTGCGTTAATAACAACGGTTAACTCATACTTGTTCATGCTTCTTTACCTCCTTGTGGTCTCTGGCCCCTGCTTTCAGTTTCAGGAGCAAGGAATCTATATGTCACGGATTAATATTATACCGGAAACATCTGATAAAAGCAAGTCCTTTTCTCATTTTCCCGAACTTTTTCCTCTGTCTTCCATCATTTTAGGTCTTTGGCAGGCCATCCTGTCCTTTTAGGCCCCTGGTGTTCTTCTCGACCAGCTTCCTTGGCACCATGACCTGATGACTGCAGCCCATGCATCTTAAGCGGAAATCCGCACCGACTCTCAAAATTTCCCACTCCTGGCTTCCGCAGGGATGGGGTTTTTTAAGTTTCACAATATCTCCAACCACATAATTCATATCATTCGCTGCCCCTTCCATCCATGACAAATTTCCATTGCTTCTTACTTATTTTAAAATAGAATCAATCTTTTCCAATTCTTCCTGTGTAAATTTAAGATTATCAAGACAAGACACGCTGTCCTCCAGCTGTTTTACGCTGCTGGCTCCGATCAGAACGGAAGTCACTGCCTTTTCCCGAAGTACCCAGGAGAGAGCCATCCGGGCCAGTGTCTGTCCACGCTCAAGGGCCAACTCATTTAACTGTCTTATCTGCTCTAACTTTTCCTCTGACAGATAACGCCCGCCTACGGTCGTTCCCTGTCTTGCGGCTCTGGATTCCTGAGGGATTCCCTTTAAATACTTATCCGTCAGCGCTCCCTGAGCAAGAGGGCTGTAACAGATACAGCCTACGCCGTTTTCGAGAAGCGTGGAAAACAATCCATCTTCTGCCCCTCTTTCAAACATGTTGTATCTTGGCTGATGAATCAGGCAGGGGACTCCCATATCCTTTAACATAAGGACCGCATCTCTTGCCTCTTGATCACCGTAATTGGAGATTCCCACATAAAGAGCCTTTCCCTGTCTCACGATGTCAGCCAGCGCCCTCATGGTTTCCTCTAAGGGTGTCTCCGGATCCGGCCTGTGGTGGTAGAAAATGTCCACATAGTCCAGCCCCATCCGTATTAAGCTTTGGTCCAGGCTGGCCATTAAGTACTTTCTGGAACCCCAGTTTCCATAAGGTCCGGGCCACATATCAAATCCGGCCTTGGTGGAAATGATCAGCTCGTCCCGGTATCTTCCCAGGTCACTTTTAAAAATTTCTCCAAAATTCTCCTCCGCCTTCCCTAATGCCGGAGAGCCATAGTTGTTAGCCAGGTCAAAATGAGTGATTCCCATATCAAATGCCCTTAAAAGAATCTCACGCTGCTCCTGCAAAGGCTTCTCCAGGCCAAAATTCTGCCATAAACCCAGGGATACCATGGGAAGTAATACTCCGCTTCTTCCGCAACGCTTGTATTCCATTTTCTCATATCTGTTTTCCGCTGCCTGATACATACCTTTTCCTCCTAGTATTATTGTCATAGTCAATTCTTTTCTATGGGTTAGGCTATGTTGTTTTAAGATACTGTGGATTGGTTCTTTCCACCTACCACTAATGTTTTTCTACACTTTACTCAAAAGTTGAGCTTTTACTTGACTTTCTTTAATCGTTAGTCTTTTATTCATGTTTCTCACTACGCCCCAGCGGCAATTTCTGCTGCCGGACTTTTGCTAAAATATAAGGCGGATTCAAGCGAACCCGCCAAAGCCGACCTGTATCTTTTCCCTTCCAGCGAAAGTTCTTAAGTGATTTCGTCAAAAAAAACTCCCTTTAAAGGCCGGATTCGTTCCATCATAGACCTTCTGTCCTCTGGTACGGCTGGCATCCCATATCCAAACAGCCAGTAGGTCATTTCACTGATCCCCATGGACAGATGCGGTTTGATCCCATCCTCATCTTTTGCCGGGATAAGAGAGGAGCCTTCCTGGCTCAGCCTCCACCGGAACACTCCGTCATTCTGGCGGATAAAGTCATCCTTAACCTCAATAAACAGCTCCATCTCGCTGACCGGGCATTCGTCTTTTAAGCGTATCACAGAAACAAACTGTTCCAGATGAATGATCCTGCCCATAACAGCCGGCTTTAACGGACCTGTTTCCTTTACATAATCAGGAAGACCAATAAGCTCTCTTTGATTTTCTGCCGTTTCTCCGTAATAAGCCCACACACCGGCCAGTCTTTCTCTCTCATCTCTGGTGAAAAGAAGAATCAGATCTCCTCTGTCGCTTCTGACTTCCCTGCTTAAATTCAGATAATATTCCTCATCCCTGAGTGCATAGACCTCATATCTCTTTTCCAGCTGCCTTCCCACAAACCTTGCAGCTTCCCTGCATTCAGCCGACCGCTCCACAAAAGCGCGGCGGCTAAGGTGCAGCCGTCCTTTTTCGTTCAACGCCACTTCCGGCAAATCGCAGATATAGGTAAAATCAAAAGGAAAGTAAATTGCCGGATCGGCGGGCACCAGAAAACAAAACCCCATCCGCTCCATATACATATCGGAAAAACAGCGGCTTAAAAGCCGCCTCATATATCCCTGATGGCGGCATTCCGGATCCGTAGCAACCCCGGCAATATAGTCAATCTTCCATATACGGTCCTTGACCACCACCTCGTAAGGATTGCGGTGCAGCATGGCTGCCACCCGATTCTCTTTCCAGGCGGTGAGAATCTTATTTTTCCTTACCCTGTCCGAATAATAATAATCCATAAAGCTCTGGGAATCCTCAGAAAAAACCTTTTCCCACAGCGCCCGGCTCTCGCCTTTTTCTTCCTGCTTCAAATACCTTATCATAGTTAAAAGCCCTTCTGAACGACTCCGTACTTTCTTGCAAAATCAATGGGGTAATAAGACATTTTCGCCTTTCGCAGGCCTTCCATTCCAACATCATCTTCCCGGTTGATAAGCACCGGATTTTCCGGGAAAGCATGAATCAAAAACTGCTGGTTAATAAACTGATAAAGCCCCTTAACAGCTGGGTCAGCCTTTTCAATGTGGATGACTGCCATGTTTTCAAAGGGGTTGTAGGTACCGATGGTAAAGGCTTTTAAAGTTCCATCGATATAAACGCCTGCCATCCTCACGTTAAGCAAGGAACAGTTCTTTAATATATCATGGATCCCCATTACCTCATAGTCCAGCTGCCGGACAAATTCCGCAGCTTCCACCTTATTTTCCCACCAATCATCCAAAAATTCCAGCACATTATCCCGGTCTGAACAGCAAAGGGTCCGGTATTCATACCTGCCTTCGTATTCCCTTAAAAAGGAGTTTAAATGATTTTTCTTCTTATGAAGCTTTTTCCCCGCCAGGGTCCTCATGGCATCCCCGTCATAAAGATAATCCTTTAAATCCTCTTGTTCCTTAACTTCAAACTTTTCCGGATCCAGCTTTAAGAAATTAATTGCCTCTTCATCCGCAAGAAAGATACGAAGAGGCTTTTTTAAAACCTGATTAAAATAATCTACCATTTCCTGGAAATAGCGAGGAAGATCTTCCTCTTTGCACATGGGCATTGCGGAAAAAGGCTCTCCGTCCTTTTCCATCAAAAACTGCAATGCCTTATCATCGCTTATGGCATATTTAACATGGTAATAATCTCTCCAGATAAAACTGTCTAAATATACGCTGTCACAGGTCCTGTTGGGCCGCAAGGCATAAAAAGGCGCTATCTTCTTTATATCCTCTGCCTCAATCGGCTTAAATTGTAAATTCATAATTATTCCCTTCTATATTACTGTTAGCTTTTTTTTATAAAATCGGTGCCGCATTTCGGACAATGAATGCTGATCTTCCCTTTTCCTCTTGGAATCCTGATCTTCTGCCTGCAATTGGGGCATTTATAAATATGATATTTCCTGCTTTGCTGAAGCTTGAAACGCCACTTTCGGAATACTTCCGAGACCCGAAACCAGATGCGTTCAAATTTCTGGCTTTCTTCGAAGCGTCTTCCAATATTCTTTGAAAACACACGAAAATAGCATAAAACCAGAAAAACCAAGGCCGCAATATCCAGCCATCTGCTGCCATTGAACAATCCGGCCACTAGAAAAACACAAGCAGCAGCGTTTAAAAACTGTCCCAGCCTGTCCATGCCGTATCTTCCGATCATAAAACGTGCAAAACGTTCTCTAAATCCATTCATCCTGTATCTGCCGCCCCTTTTCACTTTGCATTAACTATAATAACGTACGGGTCGAAAGTCAATGTCCCTGGGAAATATTTCATAATCTTTTCAGAATTGGCACTTAGACTTATCTCTGTACTGCTTGGGTGTCATGCCATACCGTTCCTTAAACAGCCGGTGAAAATAGCTGCTGTTTTCATATCCAACTTCCACAATAATCTCTTCCACCGGTATCGATGTTGAGGTAAGAAGAACTGCCGCCTTCATCAAACGGATCAGCTGTAAGCATTCCGTAAACGTCACCTGATAATGCCGTTTAAACAAACGGCTGATATAATAAGGCGGCTGCATGGATAGGGTTGAAAACTCTTCCAGAGTTGCAGAAGGATAATTGTTCTCCAGATATTGATATGCAGTCATTGCAACTTTTTCCTCATATTGAGCCATGTCATGCAATTCTGCCTTATCTGCATTATGAAACAATTCCATGATCAGTATTCCCATAGTCGCCTGATTAATTTCCTGTCTGCCTTTTTTATCTTTCATCATCGACCAGATCATATTTTCTAACAGGTTCTTAGCAGGCAGCATATCCTGCAAGTGAAAGTGAAGATAGTCCGCCACAAGATGCTTTCCCGACGGATTCCTGGTAAAAAAATGGCGCAGTGCACTTCCAGCCTCTGTCATCATCTCCGGATAGAAAAAAAATTCTGGCAGTAAAAAGAAATGAACCGCAATACCATTCTCGCCCGCGGGCTCAATGGCATGGCTTGTTCCCTGTCTTAATAGTAAAAGATCATTGGTATCCAACCGCAGGATACTGGCCCCGTTAATCTTATGGACCGTAGATCCGCTATACATATAAACCAGTTCCACATAGTTGTGGCTATGATCCGGAATGGAAACATCAGGCGGCTGACAATGCATATCCATCAATTCTCCCTGACCTATTACCAAATCCTTATCAACCACATTGCTTCCCGGTTCCTTTTCATGATGGCATAAAATCGAAGATGTCTCTTTCCATATACCATTCTTCGCTTCCGATGCCTCCTTTAAGTATTTCAAAAGTTCCTCTTTCACGCTTCCCCTCCCAGTTACAAAATGGCAGGTTCCCCATGCCATTTTCCAATTCATTATACCATAATTTCTACATTATTTGCAAGAAAGGACGGTTTTTCTGCAAATTTAGACATACTTATTTATTACATACTATCTTATAATCATGTCAATAAAATATCTTGATGTAACTGGAAATTATTAATTGCGAGGTAATCCATATGAAAAAATACCCTATTCGTTTAAGAGGTATCGATGAAGCAACTGCATTTATTAAGGCAACTACCAAGTACGAATACGATATGGATTTGTGCAAAGGAGAAGTTATTATTGACGCAAAATCTATTCTCGGTGTTCTGTCCATTTGTTCCGATGATGATCTGGAACTTATCATCTATAATAATGATCACAAAGATATTCTGGAATCTTTGTCTGATTTTCTGATTAATAAAAAAACAGCTTGACCAATACATATAAACCATAGGATGCCCGGTAAACCAAAACATTTACCGGGCATCTTTTTTAGTTATTCATTAATGAAACTTAAATTCATTTACCAGATCCTTTAACAGCTCTGCCTGGTCGGAAAGCTCCTCGCTTGCAGCGGCCCCTTCCTCCGCAGTGGCCGAATTGGTCTGAACCACGCCTGATATCTGATCAATTCCCACAGAAACCTGACGGATCGCCTCCGACTGCTGTACCGAAGCCTCCGATACCCTTCCTATCATTTCGGAAACAGAACGTGTACTGTTCACAGCATTTGCCAGGGATTCAGCCGCTTCATCCACAAGCCTGGAGCCATTTGCCACCGCTAGAACGGACTCTTCTATCAAATGGGTCGTGCTTTTTGCTGCTTCTGAGCTTTTGGAAGCCAGATTCCTCACCTCATCGGCAACTACTGCAAAGCCTTTTCCAGCCTCTCCCGCACGGGCCGCTTCCACCGCCGCATTTAAGGCCAGAATGTTCGTCTGGAAGGCAATATCCTCAATGGCTTTAATGATCTTCCCGATCTCGCCGGAGCTTTCATTGATCTCCGCCATGGCTGAGACCAGCTCCCTCATGTGGTGGTTGCTGGTTTCCAGCTCCCCGGACGCAAGGAGTGCCTGTTCATTGGCCCCGGTGGAATCTTTTGCATTCTGATCGATCTTATGGGAAATATCACCGATCGTTGCCGCCAGTTCTTCCACGGAGCTGGCCTGTTCTGTTGCTCCCTGGGCCAGAGCCTGGGAACTGGCCGAAATGCTTTGGGAACCGTATGCCACCTGATCAGAAGTTACGGTGATCCGCTGCATGGTAGTGGTGAGCGTACCTCTGATCTTGAGCAGGGATCTTTTAATCTTCTCAAAATCCCCCTTATAATCGTATTGAAGCTGGAAAACCAGATCTTTCTCTGCAATCTGGTTTAATACCGCGGCGATTTCATCGATATAATTCACATAATTCTTTAGCTGGCTCACCGTATTCCCCAGGGACGCTGCTACCATACCGATCTCATCATCGCCGGTTACATCCACTTGAAGATCAAGCTCTCCCTCAGCGATCCTCTCCGCAATGACGGATAATTTTCTAAGGGGATTGGATATCCCCCTGGCCATTACAAAGATGATCAGAAAGAGGACAAAAGAGCCCAGCGTAAAGACCGTAGTTATAATGCCTACCACCTCTTTTTTAGAGGAAAGCACCTCTGACTGATGAATGCTTGATAAAACAAGCCAGCCCGAATCCCCTACCCGGTTAATGGAACCAAAATACGGAACTTTTTCCATGGTATAATCGTAATTTCCAACCGCCTGGCCTGCAAATGCATCCTTGATGTTCTGGGAAACGTCAATATCGGAAATCGTCTTCTGGATCAGATCATTGTTGGGGTGATAAACGATCTGGCCGCCTTCTGTTGCCAGGATAACGGAGCCGGTCTTTCCGATCTTATAATTTCCTAAAATCGTAACCAGCTGGGATAATTTTATATCAACTCCCATCACACCTAAGGGTTCCCCTGTTTTGCTGTCAAACACCCCGCTGACAGCGCTGACAATGGTCTGACCCGTGCTGACATCCACATAAGGCTCAGTCAGGACCGGATGATCCAGTTCCATGGCCCGGAACCAGGGCCTTTTTGAAATATCCCATCCGTCTTCCGAGGTGAAATTATCCGACTGGGTCACCTGGCTCACATCCAGGTCCGCAATCCATGCGGCAAGGATATTTTCCTTATCCGTTGCCTGAATATTATCGAGGGTTTTCTTTATCTCCGGATACCCCTCACAATCCGGCAGCCTTACCTTTCCGGTGGCATTTGTGAGAAAGGCTTCCGCCTGGCTGCTGGCAGCCGCACTCTTAACCTCAGCCAAATAAAAAGTCAGGAATGAATTCACCTGGTTTGCTGCCGCAAGGGAAGCTGAGTCCAGCGTCTGTATCGACTGGGCCTGCATGCTCTTTCCTGCCTTACCTGAAATGAAAACTCCTGACAAAATAAAAATGAATACAACTGGAATGGAGATACCGAATAGCAACTTTGTAAAAATATGCTTTTTTCTTTTGTGCTTCATAGACATCCGTCCTCCTTTGTTTAGTTACCATAAATATAGCACGGCGAAAACAGGTATGCAACTAAAACGATAACAAATTTAGATCCGTTACTGACTGCTATCCTGCAAATGTGGAAAATAAGACTTCATAACCTGTTTTAACGTATCTTTATCCTTATCCTTCATAGGGGTAAGAGGAAGCCTGTAGCTTTCCTCGCACAACCCCAGAAGGGACAGGGCCGCCTTAACCGGCACAGGGTTTACATCCATAAACAGAGCATTCATCATGGCAAGCAGCTCCAGCTGCAAATCTCTGCTCTTTTCTATTTCTCCTTCAAAAAAGTACTGGCATATCATATGTGTCTCAAATGGCATGATATTGGCTAACACGGAGATCACTCCCTTGCCTCCCAGGGAAAGGATGGGAACAATCTGGTCATCATTTCCCGAATAAAGGTCAAGCTTGTCGCCGCAAAGGGCAGCCGTTTTCGCGATACTGGAAATATTCCCACCTGCCTCCTTAATGGCCTGGATATTGGGATGCTCAGAAAGCTTTAAATACGTTTCCGGATTAATGTTCACCCCGGTGCGGGTCGGGACATTATAAAGTATGATGGGAATCTCCACGCTGTCTGCCACTGCCGTAAAATGCTCCACCAGCCCATGCTGGGAGGTTTTGTTATAGTACGGAGTCACCTGCAGAAGTGCGGACGCCCCTAATGACTGTGCCTTACGGGACAGACGCACGGCGTGGGACGTACAGTTGCTTCCGGTTCCCATGATCACGGGAACCCGATGGTTTACATAATGCACCACAAATTCGATCAGTTCCAGCTTTTCCTTTTCTTCCAGCGTGGCGGATTCCCCTGTGGTTCCATTGACCACAATGGCATCCGTGCCGTTTTCCAACTGAAATTTCAGTAATTTTTCCATTGCCTTAAAATCCAGGTTTCCATGCTCATCCATGGGCGTAACGATGGCTGCTGCTGAGCCTTTAAAAATCGCATCTTTCATAGGCACTCATTCCCAAAATTAGAGGTTCATACTAACAAAAGTATGACAAACATCCCCTGTTGGTACCATACACAAATCATTTTTTTTATCATATAAACCATTATAAGGAGTGATGACCGTATGTATAATTTTCTTCTTTTAGGCGGCGATTCTAGGCAGCTTTACCTAAACCAAATATTAACCAGAAACGGCTTTCAAACAACCCTTCACCATAGCAGCGAGGATTCCTCATTCTCCATGGAAAAAGCCATAAAAAACAACAATGTCATACTTTGTCCCATTCCATTTACCAGGGACAAAATCAACCTGTTTTCCGACAACAATATGAATGATCTGGGCATCGGGAATCTTTTAAACCTTTTGACCCCTGACCACACCCTTTTCGGCGGAAGCATCCCTACCTATGCAAAGGAATATGCCCGGGAAAATGGGATCGCATGTTTTGACTATATGGATATGGAGGATATCACCGTCAAAAATACAATTGCAACCGCAGAGGGCGCCATTGCCGAGGCCATCCGCTTAAGTCCCGGGTGCCTTCATAAAAGCAAATGCCTTGTAACCGGCTTTGGCCGGTGCGCAAAAACTCTGGCACTGAAATTAAAGGGTCTGGATGCCGAAGTGACCATTGCCGGCCGAAAGGAAACACAGCTTGTCCAGGCGGCCTCCATGGGTTTTCATGCCAGAGCGCTTTGTGATCTGTCCCCGGTCATAGGGGATTATGAATTTATCTTTAATACCATCCCAGCCCTTATCATTGAAAAAGAGCTGATCCAATCCATGAATCCTGACGTAACGATCGTTGACATCGCCTCCGCTCCCGGCGGCGTTGATTTTGATTTCTGCAGGCAGCAGAATATCCGTGCCAAGCTTTGCCCGGGACTGCCTGGGATCTACGCTCCCCAGTCATCTGCGGAAATTTTATTCGAAGCAATTGTTAAATCTCTGTCATAAAGGAGTGTCATATGAAGCTGGAAGGAATGAAAGTAGGCCTGGCGATCACCGGGTCCTTTTGTACTTTTGATAAAATAGAAAAAGAATTAAAAGTTCTGGTGGATCAAGGAGCCGATGTATACCCGATCTTTTCCACCAATGTGCAGACAACGGATTCCCGTTTCGGGGATACCGGGGAATACATGAAGCGGATCTCCGCCATGACAGGCAATAAGCCTATCCTGAACCTGGAGGAAGCGGAGCCTATCGGACCCAGAGGATATCTGGATATCCTGCTCATCGCTCCCTGTACCGGAAACACCCTGGCTAAGCTGGCCAACGGCATCACGGATACCCCGGTGCTCATGGCAGCCAAAGCCCATTTAAGAAATTCCAAGCCTCTGGTGATCTCACTTTCCACCAATGATGCCCTTGGAATCAACTTTAAGAATGTGGGAGAATTGTTTAACGTAAAAAATATTTATTTTGTTCCCTTTGGCCAGGATGACCCGGTGAAAAAGCCAAATTCCATGGTCGCACACACCGACCTCATTGCCGATACACTGGAATACGCTTTAGAAGGGAAACAAATTCAGCCAGTCATTTTTTAATCCCTGTGATAAGGCTGTTGCAAGGTGAATTTGCAACCTCAAATAGTGCAGATTTATCTTGCAGCAGCCTCAGGTGTAATATCATTTGGATTATGCTTTCCCACCATATGAAAATGAGCTATAATAAGAAAAATTACATGCTGAAAGGAGCCTGTTTATGAACCGAACGTCAGTAGGGATCACGCTTAACAGCATTAAAAACATACTGCCCCACACCCACAGCGGTCTGGAGTGTGTGTTGTTGCTTAAGGGAAAGTTACAAGTGGAAATCAACGGCGATATTTATCACATGTCCCCGGATGATATTGTGCTGATCAATTGCAGGGATATCCATTCCTACTCTGCCCAATATGACAACCTGGCCATTATGCTGCTCATAGAAGAAGATTTCCTTAAGAATGAATGCGAAGAGGTATTAAACTGCACCTTTCAGTGTAATTCCATCCTACAATTGGATTCGGACAATTTTTACGAAATAAAACGTCACCTCACCCGTATGCTCCTGGTACATATGAAGAAGGAAGAAGGTTCTGATTTAGAGTTCCGTGCCCTGCTATTCCGCTTTTTGGTCACCCTTATGCAGCGCTTTAAAGCCACGAACAATTCCCCTCATGGAAAGCAGAGGCAAAATACAGCATCTCTCAGCCATGTTGTGGATTATATCCAACGCAACTACGCTTCCACCATCTCATTGGCGGATACAGCCAAGCAGATGTACTTATCCCCCCAGTATTTTTCCAAATACTTTAAAAGCAAAATGGGGACAAGCTTTTTGCAATATTTGAACCAGGTACGCTTAGAACACGCCGTCGTGAGCTTGCTTGGTACCAATCAGCCAATTATCAAGGTTGCCATGGATCATGGGTTTGCCAATGCCAAAGCCTTTTCAGCCGCCTTTCAAAAACAATATGGAAAATCTCCGGGAGAATACCGGAAATTATATGCAAGACCTAAGGAAAAGAAGACAAGCAGTCTGGAAGAAATCACGTCGGATATACAGGACAACCTGCTGGAACTGGTCAAGTATATGAAACGGCATGATATGCATCATGATACGGCCCTGTATTCTCCTGATGCAATTAAGCTGGACATGTGCCAGGCATCCCACATCCAGTTAAAAAAACCAAAAAAAATGATTCATATCGGCCGCATGACGGATATTCTTCAGTCAGAGATCATGGATCAGCTCAGGGAGATGCAGCGGCTTTCCTTTGACTTTATTTATTTTGAATCCTTTGATTTAGATGAGATCAAAATAAAGGATGACACCTTTTATTCCAATTATATTTATAACCAGTGCATACATCAGATTGAAGAGCTTAAGCTCATTCCTTACGTACAAATTGATGTGTCCCGACAATTGGAGCGCTGTCAGAGTAATTTAAACGGTTATATGGAACGCTTAACCTCTTTTGCCGGCATACTGCGTTCTAATACCAGCTGCCAGACCATGGAGCCCTGGAGGTTTGAAATTGCATGCAAGGATCGGTCACACTTAAATAGCCTTGCCGATTTTTATAATTCACTTTGGAATCTGTTTAAGCAGGAAGGACTTAAGGTCCAATTAGGCATCCTGATACCGGACTGGGCGTTAATGCCAGGGGAGGGGCATGAGGCTTTTTATGAAACTCTTAAAGACCTTATTACCCCGGCCTGTTTTGCCGGATTTCATGGATTTCCCCATCCTGTCCCGGAACAGGACGATTCAAGAACAAAACAACAGCTGGAAGATTTCTACGTATGCCGTGTGGAAGCCATAGAAGCGTCTTTTAACGCTCATAAGCTGCCCATTCCCTCTTTGTATATGACCCGCTGGAATACCCTTGCAGGCACCGGTGTGGCAGAATCCGGAACCTTCTTCCGCTCCGCCCTGATATTTGATACTATGATGAAATTATGCGGAAAAGTAGAGGCGATTGGGTTTCTCATCAGCACTTATCACATCCAGGAGTTTGAAGGGATCCATGATTTTGGTATACTTGGTTTATTTCTTCTGAAAAAGGTCAAACGACCGGTTTACTTTGTGTTGGAAACATTTAATTATGTAAACGGTGGGCTAATATTTTATGACAACAATATTGTAGTCACCAAAGAAGGAGAAGAGGAGTTTCATATTGTCATATACAGCCCTTATTACATGAATCCCCTTTACTCTGTGGATCTGTATTTGATCGAACACGAGATCCATCAGATAACACTCATCCTGCAGGGACTGATACCGGGCAATTACCGGATCAAGAGATTCATATTTGACCAGGGAAGTGCAGGCATCTTCAACCGCTGGTCAGGAGCCGGACTGCCGGATCTTAACGATCCGGATGTTGTAGATTATTTAGAGCGGGTAATACAGCCGGATTTCTATTTCTTAGAACAGAAAGTGGACGGTGAATGCTCCCTGCATGCAAGTCTTACATTTAACGGCTTAGTGCTTTACGTCGTAAAAAAACAGTAAAATTATTAAAAAATGACCTCCTTTTTTTATTCTAATTCTATTACAAGCCTAAAAAAGGCTTGAAACCTCCTACATTATATACAATTAATCATTTATTTTTTGTGATTTTTTATATAAAATTTACCTATCAAGGGTGAGGTCACCCGAAAAAAGGAAAGAGGAGGTCTTTTATGAACAATTATTTGGACATTGCAAACGGCGGTGTGGTATTTCTGCTCTGCGCTGTTGTTATTGCATATGTGCTTGCACAAGCCGTCATATTCATGCGCAAGGCATGGGCCAGAGGCCTGGAACTGGGTATGGAGAAAAAATCCATGAAAAAGGTCATGATCAACAGCTGCGTGGTGTCAATTCTGCCAAGTTTACCGATCCTGATCATCCTGTTGCTGTTAATGCCTTCCCTGGGGCGTTATTTCCCATGGCTACGTCTAAGCGTGATCGGTTCCGGTGTATATGAAAATATGGCGGCAGACGTTACTGCAAAGGCTTTTGGCCTTGAAGGCATTGCCGATAACCGTTTTTCCCTTGAAATCTTTGTCAGTGCCATGTGGGTGATGACCATCGGCATCATCTGGGGCCCATTATACACCGCCTTTGGTTCCAAGCTGATCCAAAAGGGAATTAAGGTTTTAAAGGGAAAACAGGAAAAACGATTCCAGGCAATTTTCGCCTCCATGTTCATTGCCCTGCTTTGTGTTTTTTCAGGACCTTATTTATCCACTCCTTTCCGGTTAGGGACTACCGGTGCCATCGGCCTTGTACCGCTTCTGGTGGTAATTACATCCATGGTGATCAGCTGGCTTTTAGATATTGCCGCTAAAAAAAGCAATATCAAGGCACTGTCGGAATTTTGTTTTCCTATCAGTCTAGTGCTGGGTATGGTCTCCGCAATCATATTCAGTCAGATATTAGGATAAAGGAGGAAAAATAAATGAAACAGAACGATTACTACAGTTCCATACACCGGTTAGGCCGCTGGTCCACCCTGATCGGCATTGCACTTATGTTTATGGTACCGATTGCTACAACCATCATTTATGATGTAAAGCTGAACACTGCAGCCGTAATAGCCGCAGCCATACAGCTTTGCATTGTATTTATTCCCACTCAGCTTACAGAAGTTATTTCTTTCTCACCGATCCTGGGAGCCGGCGGAACTTACCTTTCCTTTATTACCGGTAATGTGATGAACATGAAGCTTCCTGCTGCCGCCGCAGGCCACCGCCTTATGAATGTGGAGCCTCACAGCGACGAAGGAGAGGTGGTTTCTGTGCTTGCCATTGGTATGTCCTCCATTACCACCACATTAATTATATTTGCAGGTATGTTCTTATTCACCCCCTTTATACACTATTTAGACAATCCCATATTAAAGCCAGGCTTCAACAGCGTTATGCCGGCGCTTCTTGGAACCATGCTGCTGCCTTATCTGCGCAAAAACTTTCCTTTGGCAGTCACACCGCTTATTATCAGCACCTTGTCAGGAGTCCTTTTCGCTGCCAATTACGGGCAGGTTCAGGGGTATCTGCTTCTTGTCACAATGATTCTTTCAGTGGGTGCATCTATTTTAATTACCAATGGGAAAAATAAATAAGATGATAACGAGGAAGGGAGATTCGCTATGAGCGGCAAAAAACGGATTATAGAATTAATTGAACAAAAAAAGGATGTGTTTACGGATATCTCCAATCAGGTATGGGAATTTGCGGAGACACGTTTTGCCTTAAATAAATCTGCAGATTTACTATGTGCTGCAATGAAAAAAGAAGGCTTTAAAATAACCAGAGGCCTTGCAGGAATGATGGATGCTTTCATTGCCGAATATGGCCAGGGAAGTCCTGTGATCGGGATTCTTGCCGAATACGATGCTTTGACTAACATGAGCCAGGAATCCGATGTTGCGGCTCCATGTCCCATCAAAGCAGGGGAAAGCGGCCATGGCTGCGGGCATCACCTGTTAGGCGCCGGAGCGGCTGCGGGAGCTGTGGGCATTAAGGATTACATGGAAGAGGCTAAACTTTCAGGCACCATCCGACTGTTTGGCTGCCCTGCAGAGGAAAGCGGCTATGGGAAGGCATTTATGGCAAGGGACGGCATTTTTAATGGTACTGACGTTGCCATTACATGGCATCCCATGGATTCTACAGGCATTTGGGATTTCAGCTCCCTGGCAGTCTTCCAGACATACTTCCGGTTCAAGGGACGTGCTGCCCATGCTGCTGCCGCGCCGGAACATGGGCGCAGCGCACTGGATGCCGCAGAATTGATGAACATCGGCGTGAATTTCTTAAGAGAACATATGATCGACGAAGGACGGGTTCATTACGCCTTTACCGATGCAGGCGGAACCTCAGCTAACGTGGTGCAGCCTACGGCGGAGCTTTACTATTTTGTACGTGCACCCAAAACAGACCAGGCAAAAGAAATTTACGACCGTGTCGTTAAGATTGCCCAGGGCGCAGCAATGATGACGGAAACAGAACTGGAAATTGATTTTGACTCCGCATGTGCCAGCTATTTGGTCAATCAGGAACTGGGCAGGGTCATGTATGACAACTTAAAGCAGGTAAGCCCCATTAAATATACACCGGAGGAAATGACATATGCAAAGCAGTTCTATGACCAGCTTCCAGAGGCCACCAAGAACCAGATTGCAAGAAAGATTGAAGCCTTCCTCCCTGGGGAAGAGAAAAGGGTTATAGAAGAGGAAGCCAAAAGCTCTATTAACCGTCTTGTCGCTCCACTTATTTTCCCAAGTAAGCCTATGAGCGGCTCCACGGACGTAGGGGATGTGAGCTGGACGATCCCAACGGTTACCGCAGTGGTCACGACTGCGCCCAACGGAACTCCTGCCCATTCCTGGCAGTGGGTTGCCACCGGCAAATCAAGCATTGCTCATAAGGGAATGATCACTGCCGGAAAGACCATTGCAATGACCGCCCTTGATCTTTTGGAGAACCCTGAGATTATAAATAAAGCAAAAGAAGAACATATAAGAAACCTTGGCGGTAAGCCTTATCAGAGCGCTATTCCGCCGGAGGTATCTCCTCGTTAGAAACTACCGTTCAAACAGAGGGGGAGTTTACGTCCGCCTTGATGGATTTCATTCGGGGTGAATCATGGCATGGGATCAGCGATTCAGGAAACAAGCCGATAACAGCCAGCCTTTTAATATTTGCTATTAGCATAAAAAGGCTGGCTGTTTTTTATACACGCTCTTACTATCCCTTTATTAAAATGCGGTTTATATAGCTTCTGGAATCATAAGATTGATTTATATCATTTGTATTGTCTTGATTAAAGCTCAATAAATAATGTGCCCTTGATTGGTCATAAATTTTAAATCCGAATTGCTTATACAGTTCTTGAACTGGATCAGATTTATAAACATATAAGAATATTGGCTTGTTTACCTGTTTGGAAAGGATTGTAATATGCCTTAGATAAAATGCTTCTATCCCTTTCTGCCGAACAGGTTCGGTAAGAAGTAGGGATATTTCGCTTATCTTATCCGGCAGTTCGTTAAATGCGAAAAAGCCAACCGTTGCATTGTATAGCTGTATCTTTTTAAAACAACTATATTTTAACATTCTATGAAAACTGTCAGTGTTTATTATAACTTGTATATCCTCGATCCAGCCACCATAGTAATTGTCTATATATTTCTTATGGCAGGTTCTTTTTATATCTATGTATTTTTCCAAGTCATTTTCATCTGCATCCTGTAAGGAAAATCCTTTACCAATTAAGTCCTCCGATAATACCATATGTCCTCCCGACTGCCTGCTGCCATCAACCTGTTAACAAACTCATGATTCATTGCTCATGAGACAGGTAATGGCAGGTGGGCTATTTTGAATTATTATATTGGTATTATCATAATAGCTTGGGCAAATAAATATTACCATGTTTTTATTTTGTACTATATCAGTTACATCTTACAGGATATGGCGACCTAACGATAGGAATCCTGTCCGTTAAATAAATTGAAATTTGGCCAAGAATGACAGGTACTTTTCCGTTTCCTAAGCATAACATAAGACAAATTGTTTTATTGAAAGGCAGTAATATTATGGCTACTTGTCCTCAAGGACTGTTTCCTTACACCATTCGACGCGGTGATACACTATGGATGATTGCTCAACGTTACTATACTTCCGTTGCTGCTATTAGAGCGGCAAATCCAGGTTTAAATCCACAAAACTTAACAGTGGGGCAGACCATTTGCGTACCGGCAAGAAGAGCTCCCCGTCCTCCTGTTCCAACTCCAACTCCGCCTTCCGGCGGCCGTTGTCCCGTAGGTCTTCGAACCTATACCATTCAGCGGAATGATACTTTATGGCAAATTGCCCAACGATTCTGCACTACCGTAGATACCATTATGGCCGTAAATCGCGGCTTATCACCCAGTAATCTGAGAGCTGGTCAAACAATCTTAATACCAGCCGGATACAGCCTGCCCAATCTACCTTTCTGGTTCCGTTCCCAGGAGGTCCAGGATTACCAGTATATCTTACCGGAGGAAATGATCAGCGGCAGAGATTTGAACTTCTATCCGGAAGAAACATATTCTTATACTGATGATTCTGACGATGCACAATAACTGCCTTTAGATGAACTGTATTCCCAAGCGGCGGAATAATGATTTTCCGTTATTGGCTGTACCATAGCCAATAACGCAGCCGGTACACCGGTCACGCAATTTACAGATAAAACCGCCCTCTTTTTACCTTTTGGTAAATAAGAGGGCGCATAGTTTAAATAGCTCCTTTCACTTTTTGCAGATAAGCGGCTGGCTGCTGCTGTTTTAACTGCTCCTGCTTTAGACGTTTACTGTCAGCTGATTTCAAACAAGGACACCTCCAGTTTGCCTTTCCATCTGATCGTATCATAAGGAGTATCAGGGAATACAACCATGGTAACCATATTAAGCCCACCGTCTGCAAATACCTCCAGAACCGATACATCAAAGATTACTTCAAGGTCCCAGTTTCCTTCCTTCAGACGTTTTGATGAGACGATCGAACACTCCGGCGTCATAAACTGTTCATCAAACTCCCGGTATCCGGCAATCGCCCGGTTCACAGTTATAATATCTTCCGCCACTTCTATCTCCAGCCTCTGCCCATCACTGTTTGAAAGCCGGATCTTCCCATTCCCCTCTCCTATGATTCTTAAACCAAAGGTTTCTGTCATCAGATGGGCACCACTGCTCACAGGATATGCCATATGCCGGAACTTATCAAGGCCTTCCGCATGTCCGGCAATCCGGTATCCAGCCTTCGTATTACAAATAGATAAGCTTCTAGCCAGCGTCGCCTGTCCACAGTATTCATTGGTAGGAACCTTGGAGGCATAAGCCCAATTCATGGCCCAGCCCATAAGCAGAGGAACATCATAATTCTGGAACGTAACGCCTGCATAATTGTCAAAGCCGTCATCAAGCCAGATCGCCTCATCAGAAGGGTAAGTGCAGATAAACTTATCTCCGTCAAAATCTCCGATAAAATACTGGGTTCTCCAGCGCCCTTCATCCGTCTTGGTCATGCTGACTACCAAAATCCAGAACACTTTATCCTCATACTTAATCTGAAATAAATCCGGACATTCCCATACACCGTTTGCATGATTGCCTTCAGGACCGAATTCTCCCGTTTTTTCCCATCTCTTCAAATCCCTGGAACCGTAAAAATAAACCCGGTCCTGAGCTGCCAAAACCAACCCCCAGCAGCGATGTACAGGATTCCAGAATACCTTTGGATCCCTGAAATCAGGAATCCCGGGATTTTCGATGACCGGATTCAAATAAGATTTCTCAAAGTGTCTTCCCCCATCAACGCTGTAAGCAATACTTTGTTGTTCCAGCCCCGTCTCATTGTTATGGCTGGTAAAAACGGAAATGATGGGCGAATTTTCTTTGGTTCCGTAACCGGAAGTATTATACTTATCATAAACGCTGCTGCCCGAGAATATGTAACCCAGTTCATCAGGATACAATGCCATAGGGAGATGCTCCCAATGCAGTAAATCCTTTGTCACCGCATGTCCCCAGTGCATAGGTCCCCATACCGTATCATAGGGGTACTTCTGATAGCAAAAATGGTAAGTTCCATTTATATACACCATGCCATTAGGATCATTCATCCAGTGATCCTGCGGGGTAAAGTGAATCCTGGGGCGAAAATCTCTTATTCCTTTTGAACTCATAGTGATCCTCCTCTTTCCACTTTATTTTTACTGCTGAATCTGGTAAATCTGCGCAGTTAAATTCCCTTGTATGGAGATTTTCTCAAAAGGAACATCCGGGTACACTGTCATAGATGCCGTTTCCAGCCCCTTGTCTGCAAATACTTCCAAATAGGATACATCAAACAATAGTTCCATATCAACATCTCCTCGCAAAAGGCGCTTTGTTTCCCCTACGGAATGAAGCTTATCACAATATTTCTCCGAAAAATCACTGGCTCCTGCCAGGGACCGGTCAATCCTGATGCTCTCCTCTTCTATCTCAATTACCAGCTTTTGTTTCTTTCCATTTGTAAAAATTATTTTACCGGATTGTCCATGCACTTTTAATCCAAAGCATTCACTGATTAACGAGCCCCCGTCAGCGACAGGGTAAGCGGCAGCACGAAATCTATCCAGCCCAAAAGGCTTTGCCGCCAGGCGGTAGCCCCATTCCGTTTTTATCAGAGAAAGCTCTCTGGCTACGGTCATCAATCCTGCAAATTCTCCGGTGGGTACCTGATTGGCATACTCCGGACTAACTCCCCAGCCTAAATAGATTGGTTTGTCATAATTGTGGAAAGTAACCCCGGCATAATTGTCAAATCCAAAATCCAGCCAAAGAGGTTCTTTTCCCTGCTCCTTGGCATGGAATGTGTTTCCGTCAAATTCCCCAATAAAATACTGGATATTGGCACAGCCCTTTCCCGGACGGGCCATCATGCTGACCAACATTACCCACTTTTCTCCTTCTTCCGTCTGTAGGGGGAATAAATCCGTACATTCCCAGGTACTTTCTACCAAATTCTCTTTTCTGCCGAACTCACCTGTCTTTTCCCATTTTTTCAAGTCAATGGAAGCATAAATAAAAGCACAGTTTTCGGCTGCCAAAATCATACTCCAGCAATTACGCTTCCCATTCCAGAATACCTTTGGATCTCTGAAGTCTGACAGACCCGGATTATCAATGACTGGATTGCCATAATATTTTTCAAAATGGAATCCACCATCCAGACTGTAAGCAATGCTTTGGCATTCATGTCTATCTTCCGGGCGGTGGCTGGTATACATAGCAACTACGGGAATCGCTCCATCCTTGCCAAAGCCAGATGTATTTTCTTTATCATAAGCCATACTTCCGGAAAAAATATATCCCATCTCATCCGGATGCATGGCGATTGGATGATGTTCCCAGTACAGCAGATCCCTGCTGACAGCATGCCCCCAATGCATTGGTCCCCAGACAGGCCTTTCCGGATGATACTGGTAATAAAGATGCCAGAAACCATCCATATAAACCATTCCATTGGGATCATTGCTCCAGTTGTTTAGCGGTGTAAAATGTATTTTAGGTCTGAAATCACGTACACCCTTTGTGCTCATATTCCGTCCTCCTAGTAATATAGCAGAAGCTGCCGTACAGCCTCTATTCTGTGTGGCAGCCCTGTTAGTCTTTTATTGTTTTACAGCATTTTTAGCTCTGTCTACAGCGCCTTGATAAATATCAACGATATCCTTTACTCCAGCTGATTCCAGTTCACTCTTATAGCTTCCCCAGCTTGCATCATCAACGCCTTCCGTCACCCATTTTGCTATATAACGATCTACAATATTGGAAACTGTCGGCTGAACCTGTGCAAGTCTTGTAATCTCGTCTGTTGTCATCATTACCTTTGGAATTGTCTCATATTCCTTCAGAATGTCTTCTTTGCCGTTAACTACCTGATATTCATAAAGTTTCACAGCGTCAAACGTATATTTTACAACCGTGTCATAGTAGCCGTTCAATACTGCCATTGGAGTACGGCTAATTGTTGTATTGGCACGCTGTTGTCCAAAATCTGACCATGGCTCCTTGGTAATGATATGGCCCTTATCATCTAAAGGTGTTTCCATGATTCCCTTGTCATTTTTCACATAGTTATATCCGATTGCCCCCCAGTTAGTCTGGATAGAGATCTCCGGATTACCATAGATATAGTCATAAAATCTTGCCACCAGATGAGGGAATTTACAGTCCGTCGTAATAGCACCGATAGAAGAATCCTGCATCTCCGACTGGTTCAGTGCAAAACCTACCTTACCTGCCTCCCCCTGTAATCTGGGAAGGGGAACATATTCATCATGAACATCCAGATTCACAATTTCCTGATCTGCCCAAACACCAAAGGAACCGATCCTTGCTACATCTTCTTTTATCAGTGAGCTCTTAAATGCAGCACTTTCTGCATTTTCAAAAGAACCGTTCCATAACAATCCTTCTTTGTAAAGCATGTTAAAGAGTTCTGCTGTTTTCTTGATGGATTCATCCATGGCTGTAAAGGTTACTTTACCGTCAATAATTCTTAAATGGTCCGCATATGGATTACCGCCGCAGTAAGAATCTGCATTTCCGAAAGCTCCGGTAAATCGATAGAACAGGTTATAAGAACCGAAGCCATCCTGGTTATGCTGACCAAACCAGCATGCCATTGGAATCTCATCGGCTTTGCCGTTTCCGTTTAAATCTCCGCCATCACGGAATGCTTTCAGACAGTCTACCCATTCATCCACCGTCGTAGGCACATCCTTTCCCACCTTATCCAGCCAGGTCTTGTTAATTAAGAACGGCCCAGGTGTCAGGATTAACCCTTTCATCTGTTCAATCCATGGAAAGCCATACATATGTCCGTCGGGGCTCTGTACTTCCATCATGTAAGATGGGTTCTCATCCAGGATTTTCTTTAAGTTCGGCATGTAATCCTTTACAATCGTATCTGTTGGAAGGAAGATGTTCTGATCTGCATATTGAGCTACCGTAATACCGGATTGGGATCCTTCAAAATTCCAGAACACATCAGGAAGTTCGTTGCCTGCAGTCAGCATTAAGTTGATCTTTTCTCCTGCATTTTCCGATGGAATGGTTGTCCACTCAAAAGAAACACCTGTATCTTCCGCCCATTTCTTTACCATTTCAATATCTCCAGGTTTCGTCACACGCTGGGCATCACCAACATTTAATACTTTAATTTTGCCGTATTTTTCTTCAAACTTGACAGGATCCTTAATAATAGGAAGAGAACCATCCAACTGGATAATACCCGCATCCACTGCTTCCTGTTCCTCAGCCGTCAGTTCTACTGCCGCTTTTTCCGCATCAACTGCCTTATTGCTGGTTTTGGAACCGCCGCAGCCGGAAAGCAGGGTTGCTGCCATTGCCACAGAAAGAATACCCGCCATTACTTTTCTTTTCATAATTTGTTCCTCCTTTTAAAATAATTTTTATTTGCTTTTATACCATATTTATCATCCTTTTACCGCGCCAATGGTAACGCCCTTTGCAAAATACTTCTGAAGGAATGGATACGCAGCCAGTAACGGGAAAGCCGAAACAACTACAATGCAATATTTTAACTGCTCTGCAAGCTTTTGCTTGGCCACCAGTTCCGCCGGAGACGCTCCTATATTTCCAGCCTGATTCATCAGTACCAGATTCCTTAATATAACCTGTAAGGGCATCTTATTTTCATCTCCCAGGAACATCAGCGCATTGAAAAATTGATTCCACATGGCGGTTGCATAGAACAGTGTGATAACCGCAATGATGGTCTTGGAAAGAGGAATGGCAATTTTGAAAAAGAATCCAAAATCGCTGCATCCATCTAATTTCGCTGCTTCTAAAAGTTCTGCAGGAATTCCGCTTTCAAAGAAGGAACGGCTGACGATCAGGTTGTAGGCTGACACGGCCACCGGAAGCACCATTGCCCAAATGGAATTGTAGATTTTCAGCTGTGATATGGTCAAATATAGCGGAATGATACCGCCGCTGAAAAACATGGTAAAGGTAAACAGGAACATCAGTACCCGATTTCCTACCAAATCTTTTCTGGAAAGTGCATATCCGGCAGGTATGGTACATATCAGGGATATTACGGTACCTACCACCGTGTACTTAATGGTATTCCAATATCCGCTCCAAATCGGTGCATAGCTCAATGTTTTCCTATAACCTTCTATATACAGGGATTCAGGAAATAAGAGCAGTTTACCGGAGTTAACAATTACCGGATCGGTAAAGGATGCCAGAACCACGTAATAAAGCGGATACACAATGGAAATACATACTACCAGCATCACAACCACATTCACTGCGACAAATATTCTGTCACCTGCCGATAGCTTTACCTTATTCTTTTTTGTCTTCATCTAATTCCCCCTCACCCTTAAAAGATACTGATATCACTGGTTTTCTTGGAAATGAAGTTTGCAATCAACAGGATAGCGAAATTAACCAATGCATTAAATAAACCAACTGCAGTAGCAAAACTATACTGTGCACTTTTCAAACCAACTTTGTACACGTAGGTGGATATGAGTTCGCTCACTACCGTATTGGTGCCATTCTGCATCAGGAATGCTTTCTCGTAACCCACGTTCATAATATTTCCTACCGTCAGAATGAACATCAAAATGATCGTCGGCAGGATTAGTGGGATATCTATGTACAATATCCTCTGAAATCTGGATGCCCCGTCAATAATTGCCGCCTCATAATAGTCAGGGCTAATTCCTATGAGCGCTGCAATGAATATGATGGCATTAAATCCCATAGTCTGCCAGATGTTTGATCCTATGAACAAAATTCGGAACCAGTCTGCCGAACTGGTAAACAGGATTTCCTGCCCTCCCGCACCTCTGATCAAGTTGTTAACCAAACCATTTGCAGAAAATAAAACGGTAATAATACTTACCACAACCACGTTTGACATAAAGTAAGGTGCATAAGAGATTGTCTGAATCGCCTTTCTTGGCCCGTTTCTGGTGATCTGGTTTAACAAAAGCGCAAAGACGATCGGTATCGGGAATGCAATGACCAAACTCTCCAAACTGATAATTACCGTATTCTTAATGGCGGTCATGGCAATGCTGGTGCTGAAAAATGTCTGGAAGTGCTTAAACAGCGGCATCGCCCAGGGACTGTCGATAATTCCAACTCTCGGCTTAAAATCCTTAAAGGCTATAATCAACCCGTACATAGGATAGTAAGCAAACACCGCAAGCCAGATCAAAGCGGGGATCAAAAGTACATACAGCTGCCAACAAGCCAACGCTTTTTTCAGACTCCCCTTAAAATCCCTCTTGCTTTTCAGCATGACCTTTGTTTCTTTAAGACTTTTACTCATACCTGATTTCTCCTCCTTTCCTTTTACGGAACTATGAATGGATGGCGGATTTTTTCCCTAAGCAGTCTGCACATATTCCCTATATGGATATTTCTTTGTGACATTTTTTATGTGAAACCCGTTCCACATCTTGTACTATAGTTTAATTTGTATATTATGTCAATATATCTGTAAAATAAAAAATATATTTATTTATTAGTCCTAATTTTTACTCATTTTATTTGTGCATTTATTACAATACAACTAGATATACTTATGTATCTCAACCTCTTTGGTTATTCTTATTCAGTTCCATTACCCTATTTAAAGCTACTGTTCCACATCTGTTCTACATTAATTTTGTATTAAACCGCATTTGTTATGGATTTGTTCTATATCAGCTCTATACCAGTTCCTCACCTTTAATCCGGTATCATGGCTCTCTAATTCTATATATAAATATATTTTAATGCAGAAGTTCTATCTTCACTGTCAGATATACAAGTCCTAAGTCTTTTTAACTTTACCGTTTTTAGCGGAACATGCGTAATGAAAGTTTGTTTATTTGTAGAGTCTTTCACTGTATGAAATTTAATTAAGGTGTAAAACTATAGAATTTCAAAACAAAGCCGCTCCATGAAGAATCTAAGACATTTCTTCATGGAGCGGCTTCACTATATAAAAGCGATATGTTGTATTATAAAGCATATCGTCATATTTTCTTTTTTTCATATCTTTTTCGCAGTCTGCTTAAACAGTTCCGCCTTCCTGGAAACTCACATCCACAATCTGTTCCAGCTCTATAAGCTTAGCGCCTTCAATTTCCTGCATAATCGTATTTACACACCGTTTCGCTATCTCAGGGAGGTTCTGACATACTGTTGTAATGGTGGGATGTATGATTCTGGTAAGAGGTATTCCATCGTACCCCACAATTTTAAGCTTTCCGGGTACATCAATCTGATGCTCCCTGGCTACCTTCAGACAAGTAATAGCTGCTATATCATCTGCAAAAATACCATCTGCATAATCAATAAACCTTGCACACTCCTGCTTCACCCAATCACTATATTCAAAAACCATACGGTCTGTAGGGGTATATACCTCCAGAACACTCCGTCCCTCACCTTCCATTCTCTCCCGAAATACTTTGTGCCTTTCTAAAAAACCCCAATTATCAAATGGCATGGGCATGAATTGCACCACTTTTTGGCATCCTCCTTTTACTAAGGCTTCGGCTGCCATCAGACCTCCCCGGCGATGATCTGAATGAATATTCGCCACATTAGGCCCCCAGCTTCTATCCATACATACAATAGGACGCCGTATATTACTTATATCTGTATCCACGGCCAGGTCTACACAGCTGATCAGCCCATCCATAACGTTTCTCTGCAGCATCTCCAGATACTCTTCCTGTTTTAAGAATTTCTTGTCAACACCACAGGTCATGCATTTATAACCATGTTTGTACAGTTCATTCTCTATGTATTTTGTCAAACCCGAAAAAAAAGGATGCTCCAGATCCGGAACCATGACTCCTACAAAGCCGGAACGTTTACGATATAGATTCTGAGCCAATTCATTGGGAACATACTCCAGTTCTTTTACTGCATCAAGAATCTTTTTCTTAGTTTCCTCTGCTATATAACCAGTCCCATTCAAAGCCCTGGAAACCGTTCCTATCCCAACTCCAGCTTTTAATGCAACATCTCGTATACTGGCCATATTTCATTTACTCCTTTCATCCTGCATCATAGGTTTTAACAAATTATTTTAATCTTATCTTATCCTGGAATAAAATGCAAGATGGCATTTGAAATGTAGATTTGTAAGTAATAATTATATAATGATAAACCTCTGGATATAGCCCATTTGATTGCAGCAAGTGTATCTGACTAACTAGTATAACTGGATTATACTAAATGGTCACGCTTAATAAGCGATCTGTGAAACTGCTGACAGTCCTGGATCTCTAATATCCTTTGATAAAAAATTAACTATAATTACTTATCTAGATTGACATTTATGTATAATAAAAATATAATATATTATACCGGTAAATAATTATCGATATATAACTATCAAACTAACAATCTAAGGAGGAATTAACATGGCTAATATAATTGGCAGCCCTGAACGTTACGTTCAAGGCAGAGGGATATTAGGTGAGCTATGTAAACATTTGCAAAATATAGGAAAGGCGCCTTTTATTTTAGTTAGCGAATCAGGTAAGGGACGTGTTAAAGAACCTATCGCAAAGAGTGCAAAAGAATATAATACAAAATTATTTTTCGAAACCTTTCAAGGCGAGTGCTCTCGCAATGAAATTGATCGCTTAGTGAAAATATATAAGGAATCTGGTTGCGATGTAGTAGTTGGAATTGGCGGAGGAAAGATCCACGATACAGCCAAAGCTCTTGCTTTTTATGCAGAAGCTCCTGTAGTAATCGTTCCTACCATTGCCGGAACAGATGCTCCATGCAGTGCTTTATCAGTTATCTATACGGATGATGGCGCATTTGAAGAGTATCTTTTCCTTCCTAAAAATCCAAATATGGTTTTGGTCGATACTGAAGTAATTAGTTCTGCTCCGGCACGTTTACTTGTATCTGGAATGGGAGATGCGTTGGCAACCTATTTTGAAGCTCGTGCATGTATGCAGTCAAACAGTCCTAACTTTATTGGCGGCTACTATACCATCACCTCTATGGCAATCGCCAAATTATGCTATGATACATTACTTACTAACGGTATTAAGGCTCTTGTTTCAGCACAAGCAAAAGTATGTACAAAAGCACTGGAAAACATTGTTGAAGCAAATACATATCTTTCAGGTATTGGTTTTGAAAGCTGTGGTATCGCAGCAGCCCATGCGATTCATAATGGATTTACAGCTATACATGAAACACATCAGTGTTACCATGGTGAGAAAGTGGCTTTTGGTACTTTAACTCAATTAGTACTTGAAAACGCTTCTCCGGAAGAATTTGAAGAAGTGATGAATTTTTGTTTAGATGTTGGATTGCCTACAACTCTGGAGGATCTTGGGATTCATGAGATTAAAATAGATGAATTAATGAAAGTTGCCGAATTAGCATGTAGCCCTAATGATACAATGGGAAATATGCCATTAACATTAACTCCTGAAATAGTTTGTGATGCAATTATTGCTACAGATAAACTTGGACATTACTTTAAAGCTAAGCGACATTAATTAGAGCCCCCTTCAAAGTCGGTGTAAACTCATAAAACCAACATAAAAATTAACATTTATGGGCAAGACCATTTCTATGGTTCTTGCCCTTGCTTGTATTATAAATCTGTTTTTGAGGTTGTTAGATAGAACACTATTCTGAATTTGGATACCAGACTCCTAGCTGAATCTATGCTAAAAAGGTAGATACGAAAATTATCACTTGTTACAATTAAGTTTACAGTTCACTTCTATTCCTATTACAGTATAAATATTTATATATTAGTATGATAAAAACTTTAAATATAACTTAGCAATAATAGGAGGAAGGATAAAATTTATGATAGGAAAAGTCATCAATATAATAAAAGGATTGGTAACAAACAAAGAATTTATGAATCGTACTATATCTTCCATAATTTACTCGTTAATTGCTACACTCTTATTTGGGATCATTTTTAATCATTTACAAGACAAATTTAGAGAGATTTGAAGAGGAATATAATGATATACTTTGCCCCACCTGCCTCAACCTTTGCTCTGTTGTAGTAACTCTTATGACGAACGAAGGCTAAAAGCAGGTCTTGTTAACTGGAACGAACGTCATTTACCAGTTTCGGATTCTACACGGTTTTAAGAATATCTGGTCCGTTGTTTTCAAAAATGGCACAATGGCGCTGAAATCAACGGCACGATGGTCAAAAGCCAGACACATTGGTAGTACTTTCCTTATACCAATTGTCTTTTCTCCTTTATCGTCAATATAAACGCCTGGTTTCTCCTGAACTGCCCCTAGTCCGATAACAAAGACTTGAGGCGGAATGATCTCAAGCAAGCCAAAAGAGCCTTTCTGATCTTTATATAGAGAGCCTATATTTGAAACCGTAACCGTGCCGCTCAGTAAATTTCGTGCCGTTAGCCGTTTGTCCTCTGGAATTTTGTAATATTCCGATTTTTCCTTTCCCGTAAGCCCTTTTACGCGGTGAATGCTTATCTTCGCAGCGATTATCCTTCTCAAAACGCCCAACTGACATCGCTTAATGGCCGCGAGCGTATCGTCTTGTGCTGCACGGTAAAGCAGCTCGTCTATATTTGTATTTTGAATTTTTTCTCCCAGTTCCGATATCGCATCCGAGAGTTCATTTAAGGTTTTTGTTTGTGCTTTCAGAAGAACCGGAGTAATCATTCTTCCATCTGGGAGAAGCCAAGGGATACTGATGTTTATATCATCCTGTATTTTTAAACTTCCTTCCACCTTTTTGTGATGATAGGAAATAGCAGCATTAAGTTGCGGAGCTGATTTCAAGCCTTCTACAATGACACGAAGCATTATCGTGTTGAACGATATTTGGGGGCCCTCCTTCTTTCGTTCTTTGGTAAGTTCTTTATACTCATGATAAAACGTTGTAATATCTGGTTCGTACAAATAAGATACATGGGGAATATTTTGCCACGAGGTTGTCACCACGTGTGATACGACTCTCCTTTGCATATCAAACCTTTCAATCTTACTCATAAAATTGCCCCTTTCCATGGATCCTTCTGCTATAGTATTCCTTGCTTTCTTTCCCTGTTCTGCTATTTCCTCTTTTCTTCAAGTTCCTTTATTGAAACTGACCCATCATAGCTGTTCCTCCATGGCCGGATATGATGATCCCTATTATTTCAGCAATGTATTCAAGCGGATCACGCAAATGACGCCCAGCGGATATATTGCCCGGAATTAAACCCAACTCCCCTATCCCTTTAGACCGCTGGCAGACACGCCTTCATACGGAGCTTCAGAAACTCCTGGGCCATACTAGTCTAAACATGACCCACCACTACCTTAGAAGCCTCTCTTCCCAGGAAGAAACTGCAGCAAAAATAAGGGCAATCCTTGGTTGATTGCCCTCAAGCTTACCTTTTATTGTTAACCTCCGTCTTGCTCAGTCAAATTCAGGACCGGTATGCTTTTCAAACGTATACCGGTTGTTGGAGCCGATGAGACGCATATAGGCTTTGATAAAATCTTTCATGGATTCTTCAACCCTTTCGTTTAACTCCATGTACTGAATACCTGGCTCCTCCTCCAGTGCCCTTAGTAAACTGGTTTTCGCGTGGTTCATCAAGTCCGTGCAGACATTGATCTTGTTAATTCCGCAAGCAACCGCTCTGGTAATATTTTCTTCTCCGGCACCGCTTCCCCCGTGAAGTACCAACGGGACATTTATGGTTTTTCTTAATTCCTTTAACCGATCAAAATCCAGCTTTGGGATTCTGTCTTTTGGATAACTGCCGTGGGCGGTTCCGACCGCCACTGCAAGACAGTCACAGCCCGACCGCTCTACAAATTCTCTGGCCTGTGCCACATTTGTGTAATAATCCGTATTTTCCCCATCTGCGTCTGCAGCCACCCCCACATGACCAAGCTCTGCTTCCACTGAGATTCCTTTGGCATGAGCCAAGGAAACAACTGCACGAACACGGCGAATATTCTCTTCAAATTCATAGCTGGAGGCATCCACCATGACACTGGAATACCCGCATTGAATTGCCTTTGTGATATCCTCCATGTTTACACCGTGGTCAACATTCAGGGCGATGGGAACACCGGCAGACTCCGCCAGATTTTTTACCATGGGCGCGATGATGTAAGGATAAGCATGGGCCTTCATCTGCCTGGGTGAAACATTGAGAATTACGGCAGATTTTTCTTCCTCCGCACTTTCAATACAAGCCTTTACTTGTTCCATATTAACTACATTGATTGCCATGACAGCATAATTGTTATCATGGGCATGCTGCAGCATGTCTTTCATTGATACGTACATAAATTTCTCCTTATTTTGAAAGAAGGGTGCTGGAAGCACCCTTTCCGTTTATGATTGACCGTCAGTTTCCTTTTCTTTAACAGGTAAGGGTTTTTTCAGGACCGCATATAAGACACCTGTAATACAGCTTCCCAGCAGCCACAATCCTATGAAAAGCAGCGGATTGGAAGTCATGGCGATAACGAATGCCCCTCCATGCACAGCGGGAGACTCAAGCATGGTCACCATGCATAATCCGCCGGTAACCGCACCACCGATCATACAGGAAGCTATAACCCTGACCGGATCTTTCACCAGATAAGGAATAACCGCTTCCTCTATATAGCAGAAGGATAGTAGAAAAGCAGATTTCGCATTTTCCCTGTCAACATCATCAAATTTCTTTTTACCACCTAAAAAGGTGGCAAATGCAATACCTAACGGAGCCGTCATGCCTGAACACATTTTGGCTGATGTGGGTATGAAGAAACCATCAGCATTAAGGCCATTGGTAAACATAGCCGCGGTTTTTGAAATAGGTCCTCCCATATCAAAACACATCATGGCACCGATTACTGCACCCAATATAAATTTAGAACCGTTATTAAGGCTCATCAGCCAGTTTTGCAAACTCGTCATCCCCCAGCTAATCGGGCGGCCAAGGATATAATACATAATGAGCCCGCAAATCAGCGTTGCAAATACCGGAATGATCAGAATAGGCATAATTCCCTGCAGGTTTTTTGGAACCTTGATTTTTTTTATCGCAAGGACCACATATCCCGCCAGAATACCGCCTAGCAAACCACCCACAAAACCGGTGTTTATGGAATTGGCAAGGGCTCCCATGGCAAGACCGGGAGCGATCCCCGGCTTATCCGCCATGGCATAAGCGGTAAATGCGGCTACTGCTGGTACGGTAAATTGCCATAAGCTGGATCCAATCAGATAAATTACCTTTGCAAAAGAGTCAATGGTAGCCATATCTGCTCCAATATTGTAGCCTCCCATCATCTTTGCAATCGCCTGTAAAACGCCCCCTCCAACGATGACCGGAATCATATAAGAAATACCTGTCATAAAGGAATCCTTTATAAAAGCTCCGGTACTTTTCTTTTTCGCATTTTTTCTCTTGATCTCAGCCATAATTAACTCAATGCCTCCATTAATTCAGATACTATGCCTTCCGGATCCTTTACTGCTTCCTGTACAGCAACCGTCATGGTGGGAACATTATCAAAGCGTTCTATATTTTTGATTCTGATATCACTTGCAATAATGGCTGCATCTGCCCTTTTTAAATCCTCCTCCGTAATCTCATTTTCAAGTCCCTGTGCTCCCTGTGTTTCAACCTTTACCTCATGCCCCGCTTTTTTGAAAGCCTTCTCAAGGTTTGTCGCTGCCATGTAAGTGTGGGCAATTCCTACCGGACAAGCTGTGACGCATACAATGTACATAAATTATACCCCCTTCTCTTTTAAAACTTTTTTTATATCTTCAATGGATTCTGACTGCAGAAGACCTGCCCGGAATTCATCCTCCATTAAATTCTTAGCCAGTGTAGACAGCATTGTCAAATGAATGTTGTCCCCGTCATCCGGAGCTGCCAGCATGATAACAAGTTTTACTGGTTTATTATCGAAAGAACCCCAGTCGATCTCTTTTTTTAACTTGACCAAAGCGAATGCCGCTTCCTTAACCACGCTGCTTTTACAGTGCGGAATCGCAACGTGCATGCCAATCCCGGTAGAGAATTCCTTTTCTCTTTCAAAGACTCCCTGTGTATATGCGTCCTTATCCGCCACTTTGCCCGAATCATACATCAGAGATGCTATTTTTAAGATAGCCTCCTCCTTCGTATCCGCATCTAAATCAAATTGAACCAGCCTTTGGTCGACCATTTTACTTAAATCCATGCTATATCCTCCAGTGAGCTTAAATTATTTCGTATTCATGCATAAATCATAGCAAGGATAGGACTTATTAACAAATCAATTTTTTGCACCAGATTAGTGTAATTCTTATTCACGGCCTGACCTACCCCCTACTCCAACAGTGTTCACGTGGATATTTTATATATTTGTGGCCTTTTCATAAAAATAAGTGAAAACTTTAAATCTTACCTAACTATTCGGATAATATCCCGCACTATAATGGTGCAATTTAATAATTATTATTTTTATAGGAAAGCACTTATAATCGAATGAGCAACAGATAAAATAATAAAAAGGGAGATTGAACTATGGAAAATTTTGAATTTTATAATCCTACCAAAGTCATTTTCGGAAAAGGTGCCGAGACCCGTGTCGGTGCGGAAATCGCTTCCCGAGGTTTCAAAAAGGTGCTGGTCCATTTCGGCGGTACTTATTTAAGTGAAACCGGTGTCCTGGACCGGATCCATGAGAGCCTTAAAACTGCCGGAATTGAATATGTTGATTTCGGCGGTGTTGTTCCAAATCCAAGGCTCTCTCATGTAAAGGAAGGCGTCGCACTCTGCAAAAAGGAAAGCATTGATTTTATCCTGGGTGTAGGAGGCGGAAGCGCCATCGATTCCTCCAAGGCCATTGCATATGGTCTTGCAAATGAATTTGACCTTGAGGATCTGTTTGTGGGCAAAACTACAACAACCAGGATCGCGCCGGTGGGCTGTATCACAACCATTGCGGCAACAGGCTCAGAAACCAGCAATTCAACAGTTGTGACCATAGAAACAAAGGACCGGGGCATATTAAAGCGTTCTTACAATCATGACTGTGCAAGGCCCCTGTTTGCAGCCATGAATCCAGAGCTCACTTACACGCTGCCTGATTATCAGACGGCAAGCGGTGGTGCGGATATTATGATGCATACCATGGAACGCTATTTCACCCAGGCAAAGGATGTGGAATTATCTGACCGGGTATCGGAAGGGCTGCTTGTAACGGTAAGGGATACCGTGGGGAAGGCCTTGAAAAATCCGCAGGATTATGAAGCCCGAGCCAATCTTATGTGGGCAGGAAGCTTATCCCATAACGGTTTGACCGGTACCGGGCGTATCAATGATTTTCCGGTCCATAAGATCGGACATGAGCTGAGTGCCATGTTCGATGCCACTCACGGGGCAAGCCTTACCGCCACATGGGCCACATGGGCAAAATCCGTATACAAAAGCAATCCTGCCCGGTTTGCCCGGTTTGCCGTGAAAGTGTTTGGGGTAGAATTAAATTTTGACAATCCGGAAGAAACAGCCCTTGCCGGAATAGAGGCATGGGAACGCTGGTGTAAGTCCATTGGAATGCCCACGACCCTTACAGAGTTAGGCTGTGTGCCAACGGAGGCTCAGATTGAGGAAATGGCGGAAAAAGCGGCGTCTACAGGCGGAGGACGGATTGGGCTTTTTCATTCCCTTGATAAAAAAGATCTGGCGGACATATACAGAAGGGCGCTATAATAGAGTAATAACCGTAATCAAAAGAAAGCAGAAGAAGGGGTTTCGCTATGTTGTTGCCAAGAGAAAAAAGAGTAATCGAATTGCTATATAGAAGTAAAGGTGAATTAACAACAACAGAACTGGCAAATTCACTGAATATCAGCCAACGTACAGTCAAAACCGATGTAAAGAAAATAAAAGAAGAATTAAAATCTACAGGGTGCATGATACATGCAAAGGCTGGAAAAGGTCTGTGGCTTTCTTATGATGAAGACGGAAGAAAATTTTTAGACAATCTGCTGCTGAATCAGCGGAATCTGTCTTCTTTTATTCCCGAGGTACGAAAATATTATATTGCACTGCAGCTTCTTGACAGTGATGATTTCGTTTCAATGGAATCTATATCCCACTCCTTATACGTCAGTAAGGGGACTATTGTCAACGATATAAAAAAGCTGGAAATATTTCTTGAAAAGCAAGGCCTGGAGCTTGAGAAAAAAGTGAAATACGGGGTCAGGATTCACGGAGAAGAAAACCGATTAAGGATAGCAAAGGCAAATGTGATCCGCTCCATTATTGTGGCTCAGGGAAATGAAGCTTCCTTAAAGCTTCAGCCCTTTTTTGAGGGAATTGATTTAAAGAGCATTAATGAAATCCTGCAGCAGAGTGAAGAAAAATTTGGTTTTGTATTAACCGATACATCCTATTCCGAAATGCTGACCAACCTGTCAATTATTGTTAAAAGACTGTTCCGCAGGAAGACCTGTTTCATTGATGAGGAAAAGCTTCAGGAATACAGGGAAAAAGATGAATGGACGATCTGTGAATTCATGGCCAGGAAATTACTGGATACTTTCGGTGTTGAACTGTCAAATGGGGATATAACATATATTTACATGAATCTGACCGCCGCAAAATTATTAAGAGAGGCTTTGGTCTATTCACAGGAACCTTTGTGCCTGAGAGAGACCTCTCCTCAGACGCTTGATACATGGGAGCGGATCGTAGGGCAAGTCGGCGAGATGTATGAGGAGAATCTTCTCACCGATAGCATGTTTAAAAGTGCGCTTTTCGTTCATCTGAATGCCATGTTTAACCGTCTGAAAAATAAAATTCATATGGAAAATCCTTTAAAAAGCATGATAAAGGAAGAGCTTGCATATGAATTCGAGGTTGCGGCATACATGGCAGGGCTGCTATATGCAGAGTACAATATCGAATTAGGGGAGAATGAAATATGCGATATTGCACTTTATATCGGAGCCAGCCTTGAAAGAGAAAAAGCCCAACGCAAAATAGAGCAGCCCAGGGTGACCATTATATGCGGTACCGGAATGGGCACCTCCCAATTTGTGGTAGCAAAATTAAAATTATTTTTTCCTGACATGATCATTGATAAGATCATTCCGGTGTCAAGAACCGAAAAAATCTTAGACAGCCATGGACTAAATTTTGTTATTTCTACGGTACCGTTAAAATGTGAGGGCATTGAGGTCATCAATGTCTCTCCTTTGTTAAATGAAAATGACATAAGCAAAATCAAGGCCGCCATCAATCCCAGCCATATAAAAGCTGAAAAGGCGGCAAACGGCAGATATGCCAACCTGTTTCACCTAATGAATACCAGAATATCGATTCTGAAATGCGACTGCCGTTCAAAAGAAGAAGCTATCCGCCTTTTGGGAGGAAGGCTGTACCACGAGGGCTATGTTGATGAAGGTTTTATTGACTCCGTATTCGTAAGAGAAGACCTTGCACCCACATCTATCGGATATACTTTTGCAATCCCTCATGCTTATGAAGGGCATGTCAAAAAACAGGGGATTGGTCTGATGACATTAAAGCATCCGGTCATCTGGGATAACGAAGAAAAGGTCCAGATCATCCTGATGCTGTCCATAGATGTGAAATTAAAAGAATCCTTTAAGGTGATATTTAATGAGCTTGCCAATATTACAAAAGACATGATGGCAGTAGATCAGATATTGAACGCGGATAAATTCAGCGATATTTCAAAGATATTTAAATAAAATATATCATTTAGAATACATTCGAGGTAAAATTTATGGATGTTTTAAAGAAGCGATGGGGATATTTGGCGATAGCAGTTCTCATCCTGCTTTTTATGGGAATTGGATACGCATTTTCCTTATTTGTGGTACCGATTGAAAAGGATCTGGGCCTTACAAGAGCGGATACTTCCTTTGTATTCACTCTATGCTTTATATTCTTTGCGCTCGGATCCCTGATAACCGGTTTTTTAGTTCAAAAAATACCGCCAGCGGTCCTGCTAAGGACCGCGGCAGTTATGTTTGCCTTAGGCTTCTATACTTCCGCACAGGCAGACAGACTGTGGCAGTTATATCTTACATACAGCATATGCTGCGGCCTGTCCATTGGAATTTCATATAATATAATGATCAGTCTTCTGCCTCTATATTTTCATGATAAAATAGGCCTGGCTACCGGGGCACTCCTCATGGGATTTGCTATGAGCACAACTGTATTGGGCCCCATCTGCGGGATCGGCCTGTCGACCATAGGCTGGAAAGGCGTATTTGTAATCCTCGGAATCCTTGGAGGGATAGTCCTTCTCACCGGAAGTGTGGTAATCCATACACCGACTGATGATCAAATGAGCCATTTGCCTGAAGGAAACAAAAAAATAAACACTGTTACAGAGCTTCCTCCATCAGGAATATTAAAAACAAAATCATATTACGTATTCGTCATAATATATATTGCCATTGGTGGAGTCGGCATGGCCCTCATCAATCATGCGGCAATGACGCTTCAGGAGGACCTAAATCAAAGTCTCTCCCTAAGCACCCTGATCGTCAGTTTTGTATGCCTTTTCAATGGAATTGGGCGGATCTTCTGGGGAATTGCTTATGACCGGACGGGAGGTGCGACCGCTTTAAGGAAATTGGGAATTATATTAATTGTGGCAATGGCGGCAATTTTACTGTCATTATTATTAAAAAAGCCTTTGTTATTCACCGCTGGCACTGGTGCGGCCCTGTTCTGCTATGGTGGAAGCTCCAGCCTGGCTCCCATCATTGTGAGAGCGCTGTTCGGAGATAAGTATTTCTCTAAAAATTTTGCAGTTACAAATATAGGAACCATGATACTATCTAGTGTACCAGCTCTGATCGGCGCGTTGCAGACCAGATTCGGAAACTATACTCTGCCGTATTCTGTTCTTCTGCTTTTTGCAACATTGTCCCTTATCATGGCACATTTATACCGGCCGATTGTTGAAAAAGAACTGCATACAGTGTGTTGACGAAGTCAAGATTACCCTAAAAAAGCAGACAAGGTGGTTATACTCCTTGTCTGCTTTCATTTTATACATACGTCTCTCTTACTGAATGGTCATAATTTTGCTTAAATCACCGTCGCATAAGGCTTCAAGATTATTAAAGATTTTTTCCGCAGTCCAGTCCCACCACTTCAAATCAATAAGATAGTCAATCAGCTTATCATCAAATCTCTTTTTAATAATTTTACAGGGATTGCCTCCCGCAATGTGGTAAGCCGGCACATCTTTTGTTACAACAGAATTAGCCGCAATGATCGCACCATCACCAATATGAATTCCCGGCATAACGGTGACATTCTGTCCAATCCATACATCATTCCCTACAACGGTGTCGCCCTTCAGCGGCAAATCCTCCAGGGACGGAGTACACTTTTCCCACCCATGTCCCATGATGTTAAAGGGATAGGTCGTGACACTGTTCATTCTATGATTTGCTCCATTCATTATGAATTCAATCCCCTTAGCTATAGCACAAAACTTGCCGATGATAAGCTTATCACCTAAGAATTCATAATGGTGGGTGACATGTCTTTCGAAATCTTCAGCTCCATTTACATCATCATAGTAGCTATAGTCGCCTACAATAATATTAGGGCGGGTAATCACGTTTTTAATATAGCAAACACTTTTGATTTCTTCATTCGGGTATACGGCATTAGGATCAGGTCCATATTGCATGGTATTCCTCCCATCTCTTATAGAAAATACATACATCTTACTATAGTTTAACAGTTTTGTCCATCTCACTTACGAATAGAATAACTGGCAAACTGGCAAAAAGCTAAAAAATCTACAGCACGGGTAATTAATGAACGAATCATCATTGACACAAAGCAAAAACCCCAGAACCTTGATTTACAGGGTTTCTGAGGCTTTTATAAGAGAGGCGACAACCAGATTTGAACTGGAGTTCGCCTGAAAAACGTAGGAAAAAGGAGGGTTTGGCGTGCCGGGATGGGTTTGCGCAAGCAGGGGGCAAACAAAAAGATTCTCCTGCCAGAATCAAATATTCGTAAAATATATCTCTGATAAAGTACAACATGCAAGGAACTACACCGGGTAACTCTCTGATAGGTCCTCCAGAAAAATTTCCATGTCATGTTCGAGCTATCGCTTGTAGCGGTGATAATGATGTGGCTAGAAGCTAGTAGCCTCCCTTGGCATCGGATAAACCCTTTAAAAATCTCCCTCCTGCGATTAATTTTCGAACGAAATCTTGAGCTATTTTTAAAAATCACTATTAAATATAATCCCTATCATAATAAAAAATTCATGAAACTGATTGCTAAACAATTTTTATTATTAAAATTGATGTATCCATTGAATCCATCTTCAAATAGATGGCAAGCCATACTGATTTTCCTTCAGTTTCATCATAACGATGGTTTACATCTTGTACTTCAAAATCTACCGACAGTGCCACATCAAATTGGATTTTCATTTCGGGCAAATCATCAACCCAGACGTGTTCCACATGAACATTCTGAATCTCGAATTCTCCTGGTCTATGAATCCTATAATAATCAATATCCAAAGCATTCATATTTTCTTTTAGAAAATTCTCCGTTGCTCCCCAAAATTGATTATCAAATGCTTTTCCAACATATTCTGTAAATGAGTGGTTGTCAACCATATGCAATCCCCCGATCTTATACATTTTAACTTACTTTAGTCTTCATGAAATGTTTCTCTTCTCCGTAAGTCGTTTTATAGTTCCAATAAACCAATATTAATCTTTGTCTGTGAAAGGTAGCAGTCATACATTTTTGCAGCTGGCATTAATCTAATTTGAATATTTTCAAGACCAAGAGCCTCAAGCATAGGCATCCTCGCCGTTCCCTTTTTTACAATCTCACTTTTTTCTGTCGGCATCAGGAAACAATTCTTCACTGATGCAATATTGTGTGCCTTAATGAAATCTTTGTATGCAAGCTGATATAAATACTGCTTGGTCACATCCCCGACACCTGGATTTCCTTGTAATGACCGTCCTTTTTCCAATTGAATGTTATAGTACTTTGCATCAAAAATATAAAAATAATCTACACCATCAACATGAGAAATACTGATTAAATCTGGTATCAAAGTATCTCCTGCTGTCTCTGTTGTGTCCGTACCTTCCCATATTGGTTTTTCTATAATATCTATTAATGATTTCTTCTTTCCCTCTTGGTATTCGCTTGCAAGCGGAACTGACATCTTAAGCTGCCCAAGAAAAGTGTTTAATTTATTATCAAATACATCCGCACATACTTTTTCCCACACAGCATGATATGCAGTTGTTCCGAACATACTAATGCCATCATTCTCCTCAAGCATTTTTCTGTCTTGGGAAACATAGGTATAGAGGGTCTTCAAGAGAATCTGCCTGTGGGTAATAAACTGTATATTTAATTCCTTGTGAATACGTTCAAGAACATAATCTCTATCACCGAAGTCCATCAATGACTCCTCTGATAATTCGATAGCGTTCAAATCAAATAACGTGTCTAACTGTGCATCTTGCAGTTGATTCGAGCATTCAGTAATAACACATTCATGTAACCGCTTGAAGTAGTCCATATCATCATCTAATGTTTTGCCAGTATAGAGTTCTATGTAATACGGGCGATTATTTTCCAACAGAGCAAAACTTTCATCGATGGTTTTACCCCACAGAATTTCTCCTTCTCCATTGACTTCTACAATATCTTCACTATTTGTGTAAATGCCGTATTCGTAATAATCGTTCAATAGGAATAGAATCACCGCTAATATATTAAAACTACGATTCTCTCCATCTCCATTAAATACATTGATTATCTGTTTTTCAGAATAGCTATACCGCTCTAGCACCTTAACCACCTGCTTCATTTCTCCAAGTGGTTCATCCTTATTGGATAGCAGATACTTCGGATACACTTTAATGATTCTGCTACCACATGAGATGATACCCACATAAGTAAACACATACAGACAGTCACCACTTTCTGCTGCTTCATCTGTAATTTCGATGTCTTCATCCATTAAATCGGACATTTCCATCTGCTCTGTGTTATTACTTACACTTTTTAGAACGCCATAGGCTTTCAGGCTCTTTATGAATTTTTCGACACCTGCCTCATCAAAGGAAAATAGAATCTTTAAATCGTTCTTCGTATAGCGTTTCTGCTCTCTTACATACTTAGAAACTATTCTCATTAATCATCATTCCTTTGTTTGTCATAATATGTTTCTCTGAAGCCTACACCGAAGATACCTATTCCTATTTTATCAAATGACTCACACACGGATGAATATTTACTATTGTCGCACCCCTCAAAGAATCTGTGCTTGCCCTGTTTTACAGCATCCTCATATAAGTACATAATTACCTTACTCTTTAAGGCATCAATGAACTTGTCCTGATCAGTAATCATTCCATTTTCATCTGATGCAATTACCTTCTTTGACAGGAAGAATGGACCCATCAGTTTGTCTTCATTTATCTTGAAATCTGCAGAGGATAATTTGGCATTGATGGCTTTCCTCAGAACATTCCATTCTATCTCTTTCTCTGAGCCTTCGAGTGCAATCTTTCCAATTCCGGCAATTTCTTCCTCGTTCTTATTGATTCCAAGATACTCAAAGTTCCATCTTCTCTTGAATGCCGTATCCATAGGAAATACTCCTTGGTCCGCACTGTTCATAGTAGCCCATATGAACATATTGTTTGGTATCCTGATTCTCTTATAGTTTTCGGCTGTGCCACCAAGTTCTGATGCAAGATATCTTCTTATGTCCTCAGATACCTGAATTTCATATTCACTCACGCCATCTGCATCCCTGTCAAGCAACTGGAACACATCTCCAAACACCGCTGCCACCTTTGCTCTGTTAATCTCTTCAATCAAAAGAAGGTGAGGCTGTGGTTCTTCGGTTCTTCCGCTCTTCAATGCCTCCACATATACTCTCATGAATGGTCCTGGTACAAAATCATATCGGATGCTTCTTCCGTCTGCATCCATAACAGGCTTATACGTACCAACAAACTGTGAATAAGAATAATCTGGATGAAAAGTTACTCTTTCATAAGAACCTGCAGTCTCTGCCATCAGGTATTCACAATCGCTTTTTAATCCGTAACTCTTACCAGTTCCAGGTGCTCCGAATACGATACGATTTCTTTCATATTTAGTTTGAATTTTTGTATTAAATATTAAATCCATATCTTCTTCCACCTCTGCTATATCTTCATCTTTCTGATAAGTGCCTCGCAATAAATCCGCTACTACAGACTTGTAATCATTAAGTGCCCATATTGACATTGCTGTCTTAAGGGAATTATGAAAGTCTGACGAGAGAACACTTCTGCTGATATTTTTCTTAAGCCATATTACTTTTCTGGTATTCTTGTAATCATCACTTTGATTCGGATTTTCATTTTCATCATAATAATAATCGGACTCAATCCGTCCAATGTGGAATACGGAGTTTTCTGCAAAGATGATATAATCTCCAACTTTTATATCATTCAGGAATCTCCAAATCTGGCCTATATCCTGCCCTCTGCCTATTCCGGTTTTATCCATGTGTTCATCGTATAAGACACCAAGCGCATCTCTGCTATCTACACTTGCAATATCACCTAGACATGACCACCCAATACAGACATGAGGATTCTCTTCTGACAGGGCATCATTTTTTTCTTTTATGTGAATGCCGAACAACCCGTGATTGTATACTTCCTCACAATCCTCTTGGGAGACTATAGTCTGAAGGTATTCCATGTACTTTTTTACAGCACTTCTCTGTGTATTATTTTTCTTTTCAGAATTATCAAGCACTTCTATCGTAGCTTGAACATCACCAATGCTTGTAGTATAGAAAACGCTCTTATTCGGCACACTTGAAAGAGGAGTATTTGCAACATTACTTACATACTGGTCAATTGATGTGCTGCTATATGGATTACCCGCATCAGAGTCACCTCCTGGCTTAACCTGCAATCCCATCCAGTAACGAAATAATCGCTTATTACGCTCTTCTAAATTTTCCTCATCTATTTCAATATTGTCCTCAAACAAATAAGGTCTATTATCAAAAAAATTGAGGTAGTCGGATAACCCCTCCTTTTTGATGGCCGCTATGTATATCCCAAGTCGATTTTTAATGCGTTCAAATCTGCGTTTTGGGACATAATCATTAGGGATAATTATCTGGTTGCCTTTTCCATTTCTCACACCGTCTTTTGTCCCGGAAATTTTTTCTATAATTGTTTCATTGCATTCCAAGCTAAAAACACAGTCATCAAACTTATCCACCTGATCATTTACACCAAAGCAAAAATACTTTAAGCCATTTCTCAATGCATATTTCCAAGCCACACTTCTTTCATATGCACCACTATCTCTTGTATCAAAAAAATTCTTTGTATTATCCTGCTTATGTACAAGCGGATAAACAAAAATCACAATCTTTTCTCCAGAAACAAGCGTCAATACAAAGCCTCTATTTTTAGTATCCTCAATATATTCCTTTTTATCATCTTGAATACCCAAATATCCATCTAAAGTATCAACAGCTTGCTGAGTAGTATATGCCATCCCAATACCTCCTCATTATTCTCCATCGTGTTTTCGCAAAACATCATATACTGCTTTAGCACAACAATTTGCAAACTTTGGTGGAACTGCGTTACCAATCATCTTGTAAAGTTCCATATTACTGCCATTAAAAATGTAATCATCCGGAAACGTCTGGAGTCTAGCCGCTTCTCTTACTGTTAGGGTCCTCTGTTGCGTTGAGTCTGGATGAATATGCCTTAGTCCATCCTTATATAGATGTGCAGGAATAAGGTTACTTGGTGCATCCCATCTAATCACATGGTATTTATGCACATTAGATGTTTTTCCCGTTACATCTGTATAGAGTTGTTTCAGAGCATCGGTAGAAGTATACTCACACTTTCCTGACTCAATGTCCTCAGTTAACAATTTGAATATTCCAACATCTCTATCACTTTGCCACCTGGCAATATGATTTGCCACTTCTGGTTCTGGTAATGAATGTCGAGTACGAGTACCATTAATTCTTATATCATCTGCTACAGGATACAATTTAGGTAAATCTCCAATGGCTTCAAACACAGTTTTTTTCTTCTGTTTGTACTTAGGAAGTTCTTCTGTATAAAACTGGTTAACAATTTTCTCTGCATTCTCTCCAAAATACTCTTTTCTTACTCCAAAAATTATTATTCTTTTTCTGTTTTGAGGAACTCCATATTCCGTAAAATCAATAACTGCTTTACTTAAATTTTCTAATAAGCAGTATCCCGCTTTATCAAAACTTTCTTGAATAATTTCTATGATATTACGGTCACCCGGCTTTGCACTTAATATCCCAGGCACATTTTCAAATACAAACACCTTGGGTTTATATCTCTCCAATACATTAATATAGCTTTCAAAAAGATAATTTCTATAATCATCTTTCATACCATTTTGGTCTCTTACTCGCCCCGCGATAGAATATGCCTGACAAGGAGGACCACCTATAATTACATCAATGCCACCCGCCTCATTTATAAGTTTATCAAGACCTACTGAGTCCCCGTAATCTGGGTCATCATTCCATCCTGAAAACAATTCTTCCGTTCTCTGTATATCAAAGCGAAGTACTCTCTGATCAGCATCCTGATACTTCCATTTTTCCCTTAATCTTTTTTCAAGATTTCTGCATGGTGCTCTTTCCCACTCGACTGCTGCAATGGTATCATAGTGACCAAACTGTTCAAAACCATCCATCAATCCTCCACATCCTGCAAACAAATCTATGGACTTAATTTTCTTATTTTTCATTGTTTCCATTCTCCTGAATTATTTCTAATACAGCTTTTCCCAATGCCTGTCCAAGAAGAGGTGGTACTGCATTTCCAACCTGTCTACTCTGCTGTGTCTTAGTTCCAGTAAACACAAAATCATCTGGGAAAGATTGAAGTCTTGCACTTTCTCGTACTGTAGGCACTCTATTATATTGATAATGGAAGTGATTTCTATGTCCTGTATCAATAGTATTTGATGGCTTATTTCCATCATATCTAGTCCAGGCCACATGAAACTTTCTACTTTCACCCCAACCTTCTGGGAGGTCTTTATAATTACCGCCTTCTGGAACAAGTGCAATCGTATCCTTTACCATCTGCGTATGGTTTGTTCCCAGATGGTTATGAAGTACTTTACAATTCCCTCGCATTAGCTTCTGATACTCAGTTAATGGTTTCTTAATATATTTTGCTTCTTCTGCTCCCAAATCAGCCTCTAAAGACGGTAAATCACTCAATGCATCCCTACATGTTCGATAATTATCTGCTGTGAATTGTGCATCTGGAAATTTTGGCTTGCCTAAATCTTTTCTAATCCCCATGAAAATAAGTCTTTTTCGCATCTGTGGTACACCATAATCAGCTGCACACAAAATCCTACATTCAATGTTATATCCCATTTTTCTGAAACGGCGTAGGATTTCGTCTTTAATCTGTCCTTCATATAACGTTGCCATCCCAGGAACATTCTCGATAACAAATGCTTTTGGCTGATACTGCTTTACCATTTCAATAACTGCCAAATATAATTTGTTTCTTTTGTCATCGAAATTACGTGGCCCAGTAAGGGAAAATCCCTGACAAGGCGGACCTGCAATGATTACATCAATTTCTCTACCTTTTGCGATTTTCTTTATCTCGTCAATTGTCTCCTGTTGTGATAAATCAGCATTCACAGCAACAGCACCATTATGATTCTTTGCAAATGTACTTAATGCTGCCTGGTCATTATCAACTCCAACAATAATGTTAAACCCGGCATCCATAAATCCTTTTGAAAGTCCACCACACCCGGCAAATAAATCTATTGCGTTCATCTTATCAATCTCCTTTAGTCTTCTTTTGTGAACTCACAAATATCTGAAATGTCACAATCAAGCTTGTTGCAAATTTTCATAAGGACTTCCATACTTACCTGTTTATTTTTACTAAGCTTCGCTAATGTGTTTGTTCCAATGCCCGTCAAAGTTCTTAAGTCACTCTTATTGGACATTCCTTTATCTATCATTAATTTCCACAATTTGTTATAATTCACTTCCATTTCCAACCTCCTTTGCATTTTACTCAACGTATACCATTATAAAGGGAGAAACAAATTTTATCAACGGAGAAATAAAATATTTCTCAATCTATATATTTTCCTGATTTTGTATGATATAATTTGTATATCCTATTCAATTGGAGGTATACTATGGCAATTTCGGTAGACAATTTAGACTCGCTTGTAATGTCGAATGTATCGGCAAGCGATGAAATAGTAATAATTAGTGGTTATTTCTCTATTGATATATTAGAAAATATTGCAAAAAGAGGAATTCCAACAACATATTATTATGGCATGTATTTAAAAAATAGCATAAGCGCCATTAACTATGCTGCTTTCAAACGATTGGAAGCAACATACTCGAACCTCACTATAAATATTCCAATAACATATCATGTACATACGAAATGCTATCTGTTTAGAAATAGTGGTGCTATTATCAATGCACTTGTAGGTTCTGCTAACTGCTCAAGTTCTGCACTATCAGCAACACCAAATAGCGAATTACTGATGCCTGTTGATACTTTATCTGACAGAGCCTTTCTAGGCAGTTATGCAAACGATATCGCTAGTGCATCTGTACACTTTGATAATCCAATAATTCTTCCAACAACAAATTCTAAGGCTCTATCCGTATCAAGTGCCAGATCAAAAGCTGCTCCAAAAAGTTGGGATAAATACACCGGAAATCCTTTTTCTGCAATAATTCCGCTTTACTACATGAAAAAAGGAAAACCAGTTGTTCATGATGTCGATGGTCTTAATTGGGGAAATGGACCTCATGCTTCAAAAGCTCCTGAGATGGAATCCGTTATTCCAATCAGAAAATTTCAAATTCAAAATTATCCTTCCCTAATTCCGTTTAATGGTTCTGTAGGTTCTGGAACTGGCGGAAAAATCACAAGAATGCAAAGCCCTATAGATGTCACATGGGACGATGGCACCTTGATGCGTATGGTTTTCCAACAAGGTGGACCCGAGGTTCCATCAGCAAGCAAACGATCACCAGGAGCCCCATATAGAGTATATCCAAAAGCCTTAACAGCTGACTCAGGCGGTGTAGAACTAGGGGTATATCTAAGAAAGCGACTCGGGCTTCCAAGCACCGCAACTGTTACATATAAAGACTTAAGAAAATATGGCAGAGATTATGTCACTTTGACGCTAACCAATGCTGGTAACTATGAACTTGATTTTGATAACCGGTAAACACAATTGTGGGATAATGCATTATCTGAATGCATTATCTGAATGCGTTATCCCATATTCTCTTTTCCATACATATATGCCAATACCTGTCTAATATCCATTTCACATTCTCACCCTACCCAAATATCTATAGCGTCGCCACAACCCCTAAAATAACAGTTCTGTCAACACAACCTACCGAAAAACAATCCTATCAACACAACCCTATACCACTTCCAAGCATAGTTAATAAATAAAAGAAAAGAGATTCCCGGCATCCGGCAATCAGCCGTCCGATACCAGAAATCCCTCATATAAGCCGTTTCTCGGCACTTTATTTGTCTACCCGCGACATCAACACCACACTCTCAACGGTATTACCAAAGGCCCACAAAGCTCCAGATAGCTATATTAACATAACCGCAGCCTTTGGTCATAGGTCCTATCTATTTTCTTTTTCAAAAAATAAATCTCTTTTACAAATATGTCTATGATATTCAACCATAGGGACATTGATTAACACACAGCCACTTTATTCTATAAGACCCATCTTGCAAAATTTTCTTTTATGGAGGACACTATAGTTTCCCAAACACAACAGCCGCATGTTTTTTCAATTCAATTAATTACCCGTTCAGATTTTGCCCTATACTGTTCACTCTGGAATAATCCATATTTTAGTCCCATTAAAAATCCTCTCTTTCCGTAAAAGTATTCTTTTTTGTCCATGTCCAAAATTTGTGAAAAGCACCCTATCAGACATAATTTTTATGCTGAATCCAATATCCAATAAGGTGCACCTTTTAACCATTCTGTAATCTACATTCGTTTCCGGGAAATTTCTCCGAGCTATGTTCTTAAAAATCCAACCAAAACTACTTTATACTGAGCAAGCCCCACTTACTCCGCAATACGGACAATTCTCAACCTCATAACTAAGGAATATCTTTCTGCAAGCATCACAGATTGTCATTTCACCCGTGGCGTACTGTTCATCCAAGTACGTCTCCGGATGCTGCCAATCAACTGCTTCAAATACAATTTCAGCTATATCAGCCTGATTATTACACATATTCAGAAAATCTTCTCTGTTGTAATTGGAATTGGACATTTCCGGAACATAACATGGTTTTGGGGCTCATTTTTAAATGCATAGGGATTCTTAAATATCCAGCCCTGCCGGTAATATGACCTTTTAAATTCCTGCAGTATTCCGTCACCGTTTACAATACAAATACCAATAACTTCATTCCCCTTTTGAGAGCTATCTTTGCAATTACATTTTGACTGATCCACTGCATCAATAAATTGTTCCCAGGCCGGGAAAGCAAGCACCTTGTTTTTGCAGCGGAGCATAATGTCCTCTCCACCCTTTACTTCCGTCTATCTGAAGTGCATGATTAGGGTCGAATGTGGCCATTATATAACCAATATTGTCATAAAATACCACCCTTTGATTATTTTTCAGCAGATGTATATAATTGCAGAAATACAAATGAAATTAAAACTCATGTAATAAATAACCAAAGATAACTGCCGCGTAATTGGTTTCATGTATCACTTTCTTGCCTGAAAACCACGTTGATACTGCTCCGGCCACGGATATTCCACATCCAGATCACGAACTGTATGCAACACCCAGTAAGGATCACGCAGAACCAGATCCGCCCGTTCTCCGCCCAGGATTTCCTCCACCTGATGGGGGTCTGTAATCAGACCAACGGCAACCGTAGGCAACCCAGTCTTCTGTTTCAACCACTCGGCAATTTTCACCTGATAACCTGGATAGATTTTTGGCGGCGGTGTTGACACGACTCCTCCTTTACTCACGTCTAGCATGTCAATATAGGGCTTCACAAGTTCAATAATTTCGGACATTTCTTCCATATGCATACCATCGGGTTCATAATCTTCAGCAGATACACGCAATAAAACCGGCTTTTCATCTGGCCAGACCTCATGTACCGCCTTCAGTATTTCAATTAGTATACGACTTCTGTTTTTCGTTGATACACCGTAACCGTCTGTACGATGGTTGGTCAATGGCGACAGGAACTCGCTGATCAGATAGCCATGGGCACCATGAATTTCAATCGCATCAAAACCGATTTCAGATGCCCGGGCAGCAGAGCTGCGGAATGCATTAACCGTACGCTTCCGTCATCTCATGGGGCATGGGAGAATCCTGATTAAATGGAATGGTGCTAGGAGCGTAATTGCTTTTTCCTGGGCTCCACATTTGCGGCTAGCATGATTAAGCTGAATTGCTATTTTTGCTCCCTGTTTCTGACACGCGGTAACAATTGGCGTAAGCTCCTTGGTAAAGTCCCAGGCAATGGTCAGAGATACGACCCCACGGTAAGACACCGGTAGCTTCCATATTGAACTACCACAACAGAATCATATTGCTCGATATAGAGTCTTTCACAAGTCCAAGCATTCTAGTAAATTTAATGAATTCTAACACAAATATGATATAGATTAACTGTTCTGCCAGAACGACTATGAATTGTTTTTAATATCCGTAATTCAGAATACCCATATTCATCATCAATGCTTGTGACCGATGAGAGTATCGGTGCAGGGTAGCTGTAATTCGATACATGGACAGAATACTTTTCCCAAAACGAGGCAAAGTCTGCGACTTTGACATATGACAAGCATACGTTGAATTTATTCCCCGCACCGTCATAAGTAAACACCTTGTCTAGATGTGTATTTATATAGGTTGTGTTCACGTAATCAAGATTCATAGCCTCAACTACGGTAAAAGGCAATCCATCTTTGGAAACAAAAATATCTATTTCGCCAGCGTCTTTTCCAGTAGAAGAACTTCCACGTCTGGTCTGGTCTTTCACATTATAACCTATAGCCCAAAGTATATCGCCAATATAATCATTACGCTGATCTTCGCTCGAATCTGAATAATGTTTTCTTGCCTGTAAATTTAGACAAGCCCTGACTAAATTCTTAATGAAAACATCTTGTGAATCAAAATCTTTAGTAAAATCCAAAGAAAGGGGTCTATCACCATTTTTCAGCATAATAACGAAGATGTTGTTGTCATAAATGCGGATATTTCCATATTCAACTTCAACATCAAAAGATAGAAGGTTTAGAGCAGTTCTAAGAGGTTCCTTAATACTATGAATTATCGAGGGGCTTACCCCTTCAACTGCATAATTATCTATAAGCTTCGTCACACCCATTACAACATAACAAAACTCCTCAGAATTGTTAAGTGCTCGAAGCAAATATAAAGCTAGTTCATAAGGCTTTAGTTCCATGCCTACACCGACTAAGTTTTTAGAAGAGGTTGTACTTAACAGCGTAATGATTGTATTTTTATCGATTATCATTCTGTAGGCTCCTTAATGGAATTTTATTTACACCAGTTAACTTCATTATTTTGCCCAGAGTAATTTTTTGGGGAATTGGGTCAACGCCATTTTCAACCCATAACTCACAGTCTTTATCAAAATCTAACAAATCTATTTCAGTATCATAGTAAAGAATTACTTGTTCAAAATCAGATGGTCTGGCAATAATATATATATCATACCCTAACTTGCAAACTCTGAAAATAGTGTTGCCAATGAATTGAATATTTTCTTTGTCAAACTTATAGTCATCATGACTATATAAATAATCAATAATATTATTCTTTGCACGATCCAGAATGGTTTTGACATAGTCAAATAGCTCAGCACTTTGTATAGAACGATGAATTTGAGCAGAACCAAAGACATTTTTCGACAAAGCTTTAAGAAGCTCTTCCTCTGTAGTAATACCCCATTGTGCAAGTAGTTCTTTAGATATCTCGATTTTTTCAAAAGTTTCTTCTTTTGAGTTAAGCGTAGAAAGTATACTTTCTAACTGACTCACGCCGGAAACGCCATACCTTGATAGAATGTCATTATATTCTTCAACAATACGCATGTTTTCAGCAATATCTTCATCATTATATAACCAATTCAAATTGGCACACAGTTTACTAAAAGCAGTTTCTATATGCTTGGCTAATCGGTTTTCGCTTATATAAAGATAAAAATTTCTAAATGTTGTTTTTTCTTCTACAGTAGTGCCTAAATTGTTTTTATGTGCTTCAATATAATCCGTTATCCTACCAGAGATATGTTCATTTGTTATAGTCCTGCTTCTTGGCATTTTGTAATTAATATCTTTTAGAAGAAGGGTTTCTTTTATATCATGTCCAGTTATCTTACATACCTCTTTTATAACATCATCAATTTCGCCTGAATCCAAGTTTAACTCAGAAACCTTTTTGAAATCTCCATTTTGATTAGGTAGTAAAGGAAAACGGTCGAAAATAGATTGCATATCAAACTTTATTATATAATCTGTAAATCTTACTAACCATTCAATACAATTCGAAGTATCTTCAAAACTATAAATATCCGTGAACACTAAAATCGAACCGCATTTACTCATATCAATACATACTTTTTCAACCCAAAAATTTAACGCTAAATCAAAGAGCTCATTTGAAAAGTTACTCACTTTATAAGTTGCCAACGAAACTTCACGATAGATATCTTTTAGTAAACCTAAAAATGTATTTTGCCTCTCTAGCTCTTTACATTTTAAGCAAATAATGTCTTTATAAAAATTTTCAAGATTTATAGGTGCTAATTTTAATATCTTTTGAATATCTGTAACCATATCCTCAAATTTATATTTATTCATAAACATACGATATGATATGGCTTTAAAAGCATTATCAATTAGTTTAGATTTTAAATCTATGCCTAATATTAATGCCACATCCTTATATTTTTCTTCAATACCACAATCAAGACTTAATGAACTAACCGTGCAGAAATCTCCTTTTTGATTAGGAATAATTTGTGGCTCTGTATTTAACTTTTTTGCAAACCCATACTCTTTTGAATAAATCAAATCATAAAATTGAGTCAACCACACTACAACTTCATCATTAATATTTTCACTTAGAGCTTTTAGGTTTTTAAAGGATTCTACTCTCTTAATTAAGTCTTCCACACTGTAATTTCTACACTCTTCCCACAATGAATTATACCAACACTCTAATTCAGCTTGGATTGTGATCATATCAGGGATTAGGCTGCTCGATAAGCTCCAAAGCGTATTTCTAATAGTGGAATCTGAATGGTTGGGGATTAAAAGACAGGGCTCACCCCAGTCATCTCTAAGTGCTGTTCTTGTTCCATCATGAGTATCAATTAGTTTAATTTCATTTATATTTGACTTAAGTTTATCTGTGATGTTATTACTCATCCAAACTTCGCTAAGCCACTCTTTAATAGGAGGTTCTAATATTTTTGTTATATTATAAATTCCTTTATAATTTTCGGATAAAAAATGGTTTAATAATATACTATATAACTCTACAGCCTTAATCATAATAGCTTTATTTTCTTTGATATCTTTGTTTCCTGTTCGACCGTTTACTTCGTCAATGTCATGTTCATCATGCGTTAAATATACCCCATCCCGTGGTTCAGTTGGGTTAAATGAAGCACTATTTATAACTACTGGAAAAGAAAAATCATTTGTCCCTAAAAGCGGAAAGTCACAAAACAGCTTGGGTAATTCTGTATTAACTAGTTTAATAAATTTTTCATGTCCATTACGCCCAATCTCAACCGCAAGAGCTAAATCTAACCCATCAGAATCAGCTAGAGTTAATATGTATCGTTGTTCAGACTTTCCATTTGTGTTTACATTAATACATATTACTTTTGCATTAGCAAGGTGAGAGGAGTTTATTGTTTCGACTCGCTTTATCGTTCTTTGATACTCACCATTAATCAAATTAGCAGAAATTTTGATTGAATTTATTTCAGGTACAAAAGTAAATACATATGGTGAGGAAACAATAAGATTATTAAGACCTTTTTTAGCTGTATTTATACCTTTATGGTCTAAGTGATATGTAAAACAAGTATTATAGTCTTTTTCATTTATTGAGTAAATCGCTTCCACTGAATTCTTATCAAGTTGATTACAGCTATCTTCGATTGATCTTATAATTGCAGATTGTTCATCACTGGAGCGATCAATATCAATATTGAATGAGTAGGGTTTATCTTCCTCATCTTGCAAATAACCCGATACATTAACTTTTTTTGATAATAAATGGGTTGTTAAAAAACCTGTACCAAATTTCCCTGTCGTTTTTTTGACATTACAATCAACTTTACCACGTTCTTTTGTGGAAACTTGTTCAATCAGAAAAATAATATTTTTAGTTGAAAAAAGTTTACCATTATGCTTGAATTTAAGAAACTTATCTTTTTCATCAAACTCTATTAAGATGTCAACTGTTTCGCTAGAGTTAGCAACATCTTTTGCATTCTGAATAAGCTCCCATATCCAACGATAAGAAGTAGTGTTATTATTTTTAGACTCTATATCTTTCAGCATATCAATAATTTTGTTAGCGGCTTGCGTCTCTTGAGCTTTGCTGCGCAACGCTTCTATTTTTTCTGAAAAATTCATTGTTTATCCTCCAAGCTTAATATTGTGTATTATATATAATTAACTTCACATTATTGCTATAATATGTAACAATGTAACATACATAAATGCTGAATACATCTCTGTGCATTAAAGAATATCTTTATTCTTTTGGGTATCGCTACAATACACCCAAACATAACGACACCCAATATATAGCCGCGTGATCAAAGACCTGAATCCGGCTTAGAATTATTTCTAATTTTTTGCTATTATTTTAATAATATATAGTCTATTAAAAAGATCATTCTGCGATTATATTGTATATATTATAGTTCCATATAGCAAATAAGGCAATTAAATTCATGCAAATTATAGAAATATTCACAGTACTATGCTGAAATCTATTGAAAAGTATCAGACTTTACACTCAAAAAAAAATCATTTATATCGACCTTTTTGCTCTTAATATTGACTTTTAAGTTCTACATTGATTAATAATTGCGGCTACGCCTACCATGAGATAAGAAACAATCTGTTTAAAATCGCAAGAAATTTACAAAACAAGCAGTTATTGAGTAAAGATTTTTTACTGATTACCTACGTTTTTTCTAGCGAACTTTTATTTTTTCTAATAAAAAACAGATTGTGCATCTTCAAGCATAGTGCTAAGATAATTCCACCGGCACGCATAATCATCATGAATATAAAATCAAAAGAAAAGCAGTTAAAAAGAGTTTGTGATTTATCAAAAATCAAAACCAGACTTGATGACGGACGAAAGTATTTTATCATCTAAAGAAAGCCCATAAGCAGCAGTACTTATGAGGGTTTAATAGACAAGCTGTATGATCAATTCTTCGGCGCTACCGCATCCACCATGGAAACTTATTTTGAAACCTGGATAGAATGGAGAGAAAAGGAGACAAGCGTAAGTAGAAAGACAATTAAAGAAAACCGCTTTATGTGGAATTCTTTATTGAGAAATGAGGATATCACATTAATCCCCCTAAAGGAGTTGACAGCAAAGGATCTGATTATCTATTTTAGGAACATTACAAAAGGCCGTCAGATCACAAGAAAACGCTTTAATGACCTAAAAAGCATTATGAATGGCATTCTGTACCTTGCAGTGGAAAATGATATTATAGAACGAAATTGTCTTCGAGACATCAACAATAAACAGTTCAGCTATAAAGCAGAAAATACCAAAATCACCCCGTACACTGAGGATGAACGTCTGCTAATCATAAATCATTTGGGAGATGATTTTTACTCACTGGCTATAAAGCTAGATTTCTACTTAATACTGCGTATAGGTGAATTAAAGGTATTAAGATGGGATGATATTTCTGGAGATTTTCTACATATTCAACGCTTTGTAGATGATAAAAATGAGATCATTGAAGATATAAAAGGTCATGCAAGCGAGGGGAAACGTTACATGCCATTGACACCGAAGGCTAAAGAAATTCTGGCACGTATCCAGACTTTAAATCCAAACAGCGAATATATCTTCATCCGTGATGGCCAACCTCTGGCAACCGTAACCTTTAACCGCCGCTTAAAGAAATGCTGTGAGGAACTCGGCATAGAATACCGTTCCTCCCACAAGCTCCGCTTTTCCACCGCCTCAATCATGTACAAGAACGGAATGGAGGATACCGAACTCCAGAAGCTCCTGGGCCACACCAGCCTCAACATGACCCACCACTACCTCCGCAACATCACTTCCCAGGAGGAAACAGCATCAAAAATGAGGGCAATCCTGGATTGACGGACCTCAAATGTACCAAAAATACCCACGCAAACAAGCGCAAACACCAAATACACAAAGTAAAAACCCCAGAAACCCTTATTCAATCAGGTTTCTGAGGCTTTCATAAGAGAGGCGACAACCAGATTTGAACTGGTGATCAGGGTGTTGCAGACCCACGCCTTACCACTTGGCTATGTCGCCATAATTATAAAACTGAACATACTAACTCCAGTGACCCCAACGAGATTCGAACTCGTGTTACCGCCGTGAAAGGGCGATGTCTTAACCGCTTGACCATGGGGCCGGACTTACATTTCGTTCTCCTCATAGTCCTCGCTTGAGTATCACGAACTCCCCGAGTAGGACTTGAACCTACGACCCAACGGTTAACAGCCGTTTGCTCTACCGACTGAGCTATCGAGGATTACTGAGGCATATACCCTCAAAACCACACATTGTTATATATCTATTTTCATCCGTTC